>CAVFCW010000001.1:0-627902 GCA_963621245.1 uncultured Prevotella sp.
AAGTCTCGCCGCTCAACCGCCTAACAGCCAATCAATATAAGGAGGTGTTCTTGTAATCTGATTAATTCGGATTATTCATCCACATTTTCCAACCACTTAATAAGTCTGTTGATTTCTTTGTAGCCACCGTATGCGATAACCGCACCATCATAAACATTGGTATCCTCAAGCTGTGCGTGGATTTTCTCCTTGCGGTCTGTGAGGTACTGCATAAGCTTAGCCTTATCCATTCTCTTCGCCCTCTCCGACTTCGGGAAGCCCCGCAATGCTCGTGAGAATTGAGAGAAGTCCGCTCACTACTGCTGACGATATGACAAGCTTAAAATCAATCTCGCTGAGTACTGCGGTGCAACCGATTGTTGCTATCATTGTCTGCGCTACTGTCTTGAGACAGCGGACTAAAGCCGCCGCCCACCATTTAGGGTTTGTTAAAGATTTCATTTTTTATTCTCCTGTCGGTATTAATATTCCTGTTTCTTCGTCGATTATCCAGCGTGTAGGTCTGTCAATCGAGATAGTGCTTGCTGTGCCGTTTTCTGCTGTCTCGGTTGCTTCTGTAACATCCGATAACAAACTTGCCTCGGATGTGGAAGTCTCGGCATTGACGATATCCTCGAGAGCCTTAATTCGTGCCTCAAGAGCGGTGTTCTCCGCTTGTTGCCGCAATGTGAGTGGGTCAATATATGTCGCTACAGTCTTACGGTATGTATCGTCCGTATTGACGATTGTACCCGATACGGAAGCCTTGCGCACGCTGTCGGCGATGTTCTCCCCGAAATAAGCTGTGCAACCGCTGTCGACTCGTATGCCGCTCATCTTGCAATTGCTGAAGTATGCTCTGGTCTCAACGGATGACCCGCTCCATCGCAAGGCGGGAGAACCTAACGAGCCGTTGACATTGGTGAATGTACAGCCGTCGAAGTAGACGGTTGAATCGTAGCCAAGGTAACAACTATACGAATAGCCTGATGCAGACGAATGGCAGATAGTGGAGTCCTTGACGACCGCAATGCCATAATCGGGGGAACGCTTGCGAGACAATTCGTCACTATCGCGATAGCCGTCAATCAGGAATGAGCCGTTCATAGCGTAGACCCCCCCGTGAAGCTGACCGCTGAAGTGCGAATTGACGAGGTATTGAATACCCACACCTTCGCCCAGATTAACCGAATAATTAATGGCGTCTAACGTACTGTTAGCAATAATGAGGTTGGTCGAAATCCCCTGCACCAGACCCGGTTGAGCGTCGCTGCCGGTGCTCGTACCAACTTGAGTGATTGTGGAATTGCGGATTTCAAGCAGCGAACATGGGTTGCTGAATTGCCGAAAAAGCGTACCGATATAGTGATAAACCTTGTTATTGGCGGCTTTGGTCGCCGTAATGGTGCACCCGTCGAATAGGACATATGTGGGACGTTCGCTATCCAATGCGTACAATGTGCCGATATCAGTACCATTGCACGCTATATCGATTACCAATGACACGGCGTGTACAATCGCTGAAGAGGAATAACATATGTATGTCTGCCCGTTGGGGGATGTTACATCTGACCCGTCAGCCGTATACTTGCCGCCCATTAGCCACATATTGCCTTGTCGCACGAACACGTTGAACACAAAGTATGATGAAGATACTGGTCGACTGTGAAGCGTGCTCCCGCTCTTGGCTCCGTATATGCCGAATGTAATGTCGGGGTGAGTGTCGTCGAAGTTGATGGCTATACCCGCAGAAAATGCGTCGGGCGTAACGGTAAGCGTGAACCCGTTCAAGTCCAGCAATCCGTCCTTATTGATGTTAATCTGCTCGGCTATAGTGATATCGGATAGGAGCTTGAGAATATTGGTTCGCACGGGCTTAACTACGATATTCTGCCCGGGGTCTCCGATAGTAAGCTGAACTACTGCTCCCGTGGAATCCGATGAGCCGTTAGTCGTTACACCGTCGTTGTAGTCCGTTACTGCTGTAGCCAGTGAGGTGTAATATGCCGTCTTGGTTGAGTAGGTGCCGACAAGCTTGGAAGTGATGTCGACATACTTCGCTGTGTTCTCGAGCTGATAATACTTGATGAATGCGTGTGTAGGGCTTCCGATGGGCTGAATGATAGGAATAGCTATGTATTCCACATTGCGTTCGGCTGTAAGCTTGTAGTTCTCCTCGGTGAGTAGGCTATTGGCTACGGGGTTGGTGCTCGATTCGCTGAATGCGGTGTCAATGGTAATAGTGGGCGTGTCGCCTTTATCACCTTTATCGCCCTTAGCTCCAGTCGCTCCCGTATCTCCCTTGTCGCCTTTCTCACCCTTTTCGCCGTCTTTGACGGTTGCGACTTTTGCACCGTCCTTGTCGGTAATCGTGATAGTGGTCACGCTGTCGGTCTTGCTCACTGCGACTGTGGGAGAGTATCCGTCCGCTCCGCTTTCGCCTTTCTCTCCTTGCAAGCCTTGCAAGCCTTGAATGCCCTGTTCGCCTTGAACTCCTTGTATTCCTTGCTCGCCTTGGTCGCCTTTGTCTCCCTTTTCGCCTTTTTCGCCCTGAATGCCTTGTTCTCCTTGGATACCTTGTTCGCCCTGTTCTCCGGTGTCGCCCTTGTCTCCTTTATCGCCCTTGTCTCCTTTATCGCCCTTGGCACCAGTTGCGCCGACCTCTCCTTTGTCGCCCTTAGCTCCCTTTGAGCCGTTGCGAACGGTGAAAGTCTTGTCCGTTCCGTCCGTGAAATAGAATGTTATTTCATTCTCTCCCTCGTCCTCGGTGCTTGCTCCCGTCTGCTCGATGTGGTCAATGCCCAGTGCGTTGCCCCATTCAATGCGGTTTACAAGCTGTTCGTAGAGCGTGGTGGATATTACAGTGCTCTTGCCGTCCTCGGTGAGCTCACAGCGGCGCACAACAAACCCCAGTGATGAGCTTGTAGCGAATATCTCGTCTTTAGAGCCGCACAGCGTTAAGAGCATAGAGCCGTCTTTAATCTCCGAGGGAAGATAAACCTTGTTATCCTCGGATAGATACTGATTGTAGCTCTCGTCTCCCTGTCGGAATTGAGCGAACTTCAAAAGCTCCGCCCACTCGTCCGAAAGATTAAAATGAAACTCCACGAACTCCTGTGACTTTGAGACTATCGTCTGTCGCTCTCTTAAGCTCAGCTTCTGACCGCTAACATCAACTTCAATAATCATCGGCTATTCTCCTTTCTGAAAATCGGGTAGTGTTAATACCTTTTCGTGTATTTTCGTCACGACACCGTTGCCGCCGAGTGCCTTATACTGCTTGTAAAGGTTTTCCCAGTTGTCTTTCTCGTCCGTCTCGGCAAATCCTTTATCGTTGAATTCTCTGTAATTTCTCAAGAGCCTGTCACGCAAGAGTGCTTGCATTCCGTTCTTAAGCGCCTCGTTCTCCACCTGTGCTATCGCAAAATGCTTTTTGCAGTACGTGTGAAGTGCCTTGAGAAGACCGAGAACGATTGCGGACAAGATTGACGGGATACCGATGTAGGGGAGTAAATTAATCATCCTACCACCTCCGTATCTGCCGCTTCCGAACTTGTCGGCGTCTGCGAAAAATATATAAAGCTATATGACGGCGTAACGGTTAAATCAGAACCGCATGTCTGTCTCGCCCATACATATACGGGCTTGGCGCTCGTGAGTGCAAACGATACCGCAAGTCGGATGTTATCGACATATAATGTATTCGCCACGCCGTCTGCAATATCTTCCGTTCCTGTCGGGGATACATCGGCAAATGTAAGTGCAACTCTCAGTGACTTAGCTGTACTCTTGGCGAACTTGCAAGCCACCCAACCTGTGTAGTAGCCTGCCGCCATATTCTTAACGGTGAGAACTTTCTGCCACGAATTAGACGAGATTGTGACCGACGATGCACTCTTATTGAACCGTCTCTTGACAAGCTTCTCGCCGTTGCCGTAATAGGTGCTTGCTTTCATCACATCGGTCTCGGTGATACCACCGATAATGTTGGTTGAGCCTTGCCCCGTGACGGTGGTAGATATTCCACTGCTTGCCACGGCAACCTGTGTCCGTGTCGTTCCGTTGGTCACATCGTACTGAATGCCGTCACCGATGTTAAACTTACCTATCGTGCCCGACTCAATATTTGCGTTGCCATTGATAACAAGCCCGTTACCCGTGATAGTGCCCGACGCTGTGATGTTCTGCGCAAACAGATTGCGGATATATAGGTCTTGTGCGTTGTCTACACCCTCCACCCATTCGCTCTCTTCGATACTGCCTTGCCAGTTGTTCGTGCTCCACAATACGCCGTCCTCGTCCGTACGCCATACATACGTACCCTCTGCGGGAACTTCTATTGTCTCGTCCTCTTCTTCGTCTGTCGTGTCCGCAAGCATTACGGTTTCCTCGTCTGTGTAGTCTGCGGCTGTCACTTCTTCGTCTTCACTCGCAAGAGATATCGCATTTACTGCCACTGTACTCTCAGTATCGTCCGAGGTTGTCGGTGCGGTCTTGGTTGTGCTCTTGAGCCACATCATCGGATTGCCGTCCACCACGCCCGAGTGTAAACCGTTCGTACCCAGTGCACCGACTGTAAAGGACTGCGCCTTATTGAGCAAATTCTTTTGAGCGTTGGCGTCAAAACTGCTGTACGGCTTCTTGTTGCGATACAGTACGGAGTTACCGTCCTTTTTGGAACTCTCGCCACAAGACTTAAGTTCTACCGTGCCGTTTACCGTGTAAGTCATTGATGTTATGATGGTCGGATAATTTTTCGAATTCTCCACGTAATATATTCTGTCCATCGGTTCGAGCCAAAACTGCGGAATGCAAGAGGCTTCCATAGGGTAGTAATCACATCTCGGTCTGACTGCAGCGTCCCACAAGCGGCTGAACCAGTTCTTGACTGTTGACACCTTGTTGGTGTCTCTGAACAGCGTGAAGTCTCCCGCATCGATATAATTGTAGCTCGTGGCTGACGTGCATTTGTACTGCGTTCCTTGCCAGTTGTAGCGGATGTTACGCAACTTGACCTTATCCGTCTCTCGAGAGCTTGACCACCTCATAGACGGCGTGAGATGATAGTCGTATATCATACCTCTTTCGTTCTGACTCCAGTCTTCGCCTGTCTGTTGGTATCGCCTAAATTCAAGCTTGCCCTCTTGGTTCATGAGCCAGTTAACGCCTGTTAGTATTCCCAGCTGATTAAGTAGATTGCGATATGTATTGCCGCTCGGATTGCTCGATTTGTCGCCGTAAAAATAAGTGAACGTGTTTGAAGCGTTCGGCAATGACGAATAAATCTGATTAATCTGGTCGGATACTTCTATATTACAAGCCTTGCATATCGCTTTAACCATTGTGTACGGTGTGTACTTCACGGATGTTACGGATTTACCGCTCACCTTAACCGAGGACGGAACGGTGAGATCAAACCATGTCATTCTGTCTAGTGCCGTTACCGTTATTGTCTTACCGCTTATCACAACTTCGTCAACGTCATACACGCCGTAGAGGCACTCGTACGTCTCTCCCATTTCGCCGCCTGATTCGCTGTCATAATATGAATACGTCATATTAAGCGACGGATACAAAAACGCTCCGCTCCACTCCCAACCGTCAAATTTGCCGCTTGTGTTATCAATTTTAAGCGTTAATTCGCTTGCTATCGTTGAACCTAGTTCAAGATCATCGCCGCTTACGCAAGACTTATCCACCGTCATACCGTTCTGTAAAAGATCGGACTCGTATATATACGCTGTGGTGTACTGCGTAGATGTGCCGCTTGTGTCCAAAAGTGCTACTCTGATGAGCGGCGTCTGATGAGCATTTGTTCCGCCTTTTTTCATCACCTCAAGAAGGTGATCCGGAATATCAATCATTAGTAACCGTCTCCTATTCTCTGAATGATGTTAAAAGACAAGCTCGTGCATATCTTTTTCTGATAGTTGTACATTCCTACCGTTCTGTTACCGACATAAAACTCCTTATCTTCAATATAGGCATTTGTCGCCATATCAAAGAACTTTGGACGAAAATACTCCGCCATTGTAAACGCTTTTAAAATCGCTGCCGCAACGTCAAAAGGTATGTTATTCCATCCGAGGGATAAGCTTCTGACATTCACGCCCTTTGCGATTGTCTTTTTGTACAGTGTGCCGTCTTCTGTTCGTCCCGCCGAACTCTCGGATATATCTTCGAGTGTCTCGCTGTACGAATGCGGCACATACATTGCGTGTACTATATCCCACGCACCTGTGGAATTGTTGTAATATGTTATGTACGGAAGAGGGTTATTCTCCGTAGTGTCAATTCTGACTGACATATATTCTCCTTATCGGTTTGCGGTGCAGTCTCCCGCACCGCTTTACCGTTAAATACTTGTTGTGCCTGTTCTTCTGTTTGCTCTGTTAATTCCGTTCACTATCTGAGAAGTGGACACCGTTACCGTGCTGTCCTTGGCAAGGATCGCACGCAAAATTCTGTTCTGCTCTTTGAGTACCGCCACCTCTTCGTTATTCGCACTCGCTACGCCTCGTGCAACGGAAGCGACTATCTGCTCGTTGTTGACAACGGCGGTCTTTCGTCCGATTGTACCGACAAGCTCCGGTCCGGCTTCTCGTGCAATAAAAGCTTGTCCCTCGTCAGGATAGCCGCCGCTTGCCCAAGCACTAAGGCTCAGATTAGCCGCCGCATAATTGACTATTTTGCTACCACTCTTCGTGGTAAATGTGAACTGCGCCAAATGATTTTGAAGTTCGCTCTTAATCGACTCGCCCAAACCTGTGACATTGGCGGGGATATTGATTTTCCAACCCGTGGAATCGATATCGTTCTGTAAGGTGTTGATGTATCCGTAGCCGTCCCCATTGGATTTAGCACCGACTTGTGCTTTCCAGTAGCTGTTTACGTCCTTAACATCATCGTTCAATGAGTTAATATAGCCTTTACCGTCTCCGTTAGATTTAGCTCCGACTTGCGGCTTCCAGTAACTGTTAACTCCCTTGATATCGTTATTCAATGAGTTGATATAGCCTTTACCGTCTCCATTAGATTTAGCTCCGACTTGCGGTTTCCAAAAACTGTTAACGCTCAAAATATCGGAATTAAGCGAATTGATGTAGCCTTTGCCGTCACCGTTGGACTTGGAGCCAACCGATATCAAATTATTATTGGCTGACAAGATGTTTCTCTGCAGTCCCACCAAAAAGTCCGAACCTGATGTTGAGTTCTCGCTCTTGAACGCTATCGCATTCTTGGAAGCTGTTTTCTGTAAGGTGTTATAAATATTCTTACCTGTTGAGCTGGCGTCCGTGTTGGTGGTTGACACCTTAACCGACTTGCCCTTGATAGCGTCCTGTATTTTGCTGAGTATCGTTTTGCCGACATCGGTTGAAACTTCGGCGGTGAGTGATAATGCCTTAGTGGTAGCTATTGAACCCGCTGTGGCGGTTGTGGTCTTGGTGGTCGTTGTCGTGCTGTTCTCGAACAGCGTGCTTGGGAACGGAGTGGAAGTCATACCGTTATAGGTCTGTACGTCCTTTTTAGACGCTTGGTCTGCCACTTTAGCCGCCTTGCTAGTGTAAGGTGCGTAATCGTTAGCCTTAACGGCATCGGCGGTTATGGTCTTGACATCAAGCGAATCTGTTGACATATGACGCTGGTACACTATCTCTTGCGCTGAGGAATACGACATATGCCCCTGTGTACTTGCTATTAGGTCTGCAACCTCAGTGTCCCAACTGTCGTCCCAATTAGCACTTTTCAGTGCCGACTGACCCGCCTGATTGAACGCCCACGCTATAATGGGATGTTCGCTCTCTATCATATCCGCCAAGGTTGTGAGTATCGTTCCCCACGCTGTTTTAAGCGTTTTAACGACTGAATCGGAAGTCATAACCTTGGCTATCGACTGTGCCAATGAGGTAACCATTATCGTTATCTTTTTCTGCACGTCTTCACTGCCGAGGGAGCTTTCGAGAGACTGCACTATGCCGTTTGCCATTCCGTCAAGATTGCCGACTATTGAGCTTACATTATCATCCGTAAAGATATTGTTGAATGAGTTAGCAAGCCCCTGTCCGAAAGTCTGCCAACCATTCAAGCCTGTTGAATAATCAACCTGGTTCATCGAGTTAGTAAATCCCGTGAGAAGTTGCAAGGAAGATGTTAAAGCAGATCCGATTGTCCTTGACACTCTGTCAAACAAGCCGTCTTTGCTGAATGCGCTGACAAGCATATTTGCAAGACTTTCGCCTATATCACCAAAGAAGTTGGCGTTGTTAAGGTCGTCAAGAGTGGTCTTAATGCTACTTAATATGCTCTTGAATACGGAAGACAAAGTGCTTGCCGCTACAGATAAGTGCTTAGCCGAGAATATGCTTGATACTCCGTCCGCCACTTTCTGACCCATTGTCTCCCAGCTGTTCAAGCCTGTTATCTTGTCTTTCTGCGCCATAGCGTTTACAGCCGACTGAATACCGCCGAGAACGCCCTTGTTTTCGTCTCCGATTAAATCGCTCAGTGCCTTGGTTGCGGAGTTAAAAAGGTCTCTGTCGCTGAATACGCTTGCAAGCGCATCGCCGAGGCTTTTGCCCGTCCGCTGAAACCAGTTGCGCCCGTTTCGGTCTATATCGTTGTTGAGCTCCTTAATCGCCGTGTAGGCACTTGTGGCAATTCCCTTGACGGTGTTGGATAAAGTAGTCGCCGCTTTCTCGAAAAAGCTCTTGCCCTTTTTATCGTAGCTGAACGCCGCTTCGAGGTAGTCTGCAATCGCAATACCGACTTTTTCAAATCCGCTTGCTCCGCCGCCTGTCTTGCGTGCAAACTCATCAACCGCCGCACCCAGCATATCAAGCACCGAGTGCATTTTGTTTTTGAACGTCATTCCGAATGCTGTCCAATCAACTGTCGTTACAATCTTCTTAACGCCCTTTGCGATGTTTCTTCCCAGTCTCTGCCACGTTGTCAAGCCGTCGTCGCCTATTCTGTTAGTTTCCCACCAAAATGTATTGAGTGCCTGATTAAGCGTGTTAAAGGCTTCCGCTCCAAAATTGCCTATCGTCTCAAACGGGATACCATCCACAAGCTTGTTAAAGGCTTTTGCGATTTTGGTCATTGCCGAGTGGATCTTCGTTCTCAGTCCCACCCAGTCAAAATCATCAAGCTTCTTAAAGCTTGCCAAAATGTTATCCACATTCTGCTCTACAAGCTTATCAAGGAAGTCATAAGTAGGAATATCAAAATCCCAGTCTCCGAGACCTCCTCCGCCTGAACCGCCCGAACCTCCACCGCTCCCTCCGCTTGAGGAGGATGTGGTGTCATTCAGTACATTGAGCTCATCTATGCCTAAGATTGTATTCTTGTAATCTTCTGCGGCATCGGCGGCACTGCCTGTGGCATCCGCCAAATCGGATGTATCATCCGTTAAATCACCGACTGCATCGCCTACGGATACGCTGTAATCGCCGACTGTCGGCAAGCTGTAACCAAAGAACCCCGCTATCGTATCGATAACGCTTCTCACTGCCTTTACAAGTGCGATAATGTACGGCAAAACCTTATTGATAATCGGTATCAAGACGTTACCTATCGAACGTCCGACAAGCTCTATCTGCGCCGCAAATACTCTCATCTGGTTTGCTGACGAGTTAATGGTCTTAGCCATATCACCGAGTACGCCCTGTTCTGATACCTGATTGAATATCGAGATATATCTGAGCTGTGCTTTCTCCGCCTGTGTCATACTCGATACCGACTCATCAATGCCGAGTGTCAAGGCTTCCTGTTCAAGTCTTGCCTGTGATAAGTCAACACCCCAACGTCTGAGCGGCTCAACTTCGCCGGCTATACCCGACTGCAACTTCTGCATTGCCGTTTCTACGTCTTCGTTCCATATTGAGGATAAGTCATAACCTATCTGCGTTAACTGCTGAGACATTGTGGCGGCTCTGTCACTCGCAACACCGAAACCGTGGACGATGTTCATAAACACCGCTTCGTTTTCCATCCATTCGGCGGCATCTATTCCGAGTGCATCCTGTACAACCTGTGCATACTCAACACCCGCTTCGGCGGCATTACCCATCGCTACGGCATACATATTCATCATTTCTTCGTAGTCGCCTGACTGCTCGATAAACGACCAAATTACGGATTTCAATCTCTCAACCACCGAGTACACCGATTTAGCGGCACTGTATAAGTCTGTGAAGTTGGTTATGAGATTGTTCTTGACAACTCCGCCAAAAAGGCTTTGCACCTTTTCCCATATTGCCGATACCGACTTTCCGACTGCACTTAATGTTGTGCTGAACGCTTTGGCAAGCACGCTTGTAACCTTGCTTACAACATTTCCGATTTTCGTGAAAATCTCTTTTATTTTGTTGAAAATGTTCTTAATGCTGTTCCAAACGTTCTTGACAGTGTTTATAACATTGCCTATCGTTCGGACGACTTTCTGCACCGTTTCGGTTACTGTCTTAATCGCCGAGACTGCCGTACCTATGCCCGGCACGAGTGCGTACAATTCCTCTTTCAGACTTGCCACGGCATCCTCAAGCAGATTTGTCGCTCGCTTTGCCGAATCTTCCACATTGGATGCGCTCATAAGCTTTAACATCATTGTAGCCGCCGCCGGAGATATGGAACTAAGCTCACTTGTAAGCGGCTGTACGGCTTCCGACACTCTCTTGCAAGCACTTGCAAACTTGTCCATTGCTTCATCGTTTAGCCCCTCGGTCAAGTCCGGAATTGATTTAAGCGTTCTCGCAACTGTTGCAAACCCCGTGCCCGTAACGTTGCCGAAAGACTGGGATGCCTTAGCAACTTTCTCGATTGCTTCCGCTGTTCTGTCAAGTTCATCCGATGTGGACGAACCGAGAGACGACACGGCTGTAGATATGTTCTTTAGCCCCGTTCCTATAGAGCTGATGTTCGGTAACGAAACCGCACTGAGTGACTGCAAGCTTGTTCCCAGTCGGCTTATCGGTGTTAGATCTGTGCCGTTAAGCGTGCCGACGGCTTGGGATATTTTGCCAATCTGACTTGAGAAGTTACCGATAGATCCGACACTCGACAAGTTTTTAAGGCTGTTCGCAAGGGCGTTGATCTTTGCTACCGCACCGCCGTTAATACTGTTTACGGCGTTTGAAATTGACTCTATGCCATTTGCCGTGCGGCTTAATCCGCTGACTCCGTTTACGGCATTTTTAAGCTTGGTGAGCGACTCAATTAAGGTATCAACTCCGCTTTTCGCGGAGTCCGCTTCCGATGTTATTTTGACGCTTAATTCATCAATGTTAACCGACATCTTCCGTCACTTCCTCTCCCTCTGCCGTCTTGTCCTTTTTCCTTTTCATATAAGACATAAGCCTCATATATCTTTCTCTTTCTTTTCTCTCTTTTTCTTCCCTTAATTCTTTCGGTGTTATCGGGAACGGCTTATCGGGATACGGCTCTGCCTTTGTGCCACGCTTTGCGAACGCGTGAAGTATCGGCGATAAGTTCGCTACTGCCTGATAGACATACAAGCCCTGTAGCCACAATTCCTGGTTTTTCCGCTCTCGCTTCAGTTCGTCCGCTTCTCGGTAATACTTCACCAAACTTGCGTCCCCGTCCCAGTATTCTTCGCTCGTCATTCCTATCGAAAGATAATAAGGAAACTGTTTATAAAAAGCGTTTGTGTAAGCTAAAAGGGGAGACAAGCCTGTATTCTGCTCATCCCCCCCTCTCGTTTCTTTCGGATCGTCTGAGTCGCTTACCAATTCAGAGTCCAGGTTATGTTTCCCTCGTCTTCCTCAGGCTCTTCAAGAAGTGCCGCTATCGGCTCGTTGTACATCTCTGCAAGCTTACCTATGAGCTCGGAACGATTTGTAAATTTGCTGAATATCTCGTCTGTGAACTCTCTTCTGACAAACGGGTGATGTGCCTTAAAAGCACCGTTAAACAGCTCCGGCAAGAGTGAAGTCGGCTTTGTTCCTATCTCCGAGATAAGAAAACCGTCCTGCTCCATCTTCGATACTGTCTTTCTTGTAAACTCAAGCGTATAATCTACGCCCTTATAACTGAACTCCATTGTTTTTGCCATCTCAAATTACCTCCGATATTGTTATGAAATTATTAGCCGGCTGTCCAACCCATAGCTTTATTGAGATCATCGATAGAATCGTAAATCTCAGTTGACTGAGAGATAGTGATTGTACCCTCTCTTACCTCGTTAACACCCGCACCCGAGATTCCAACGGAAAGTGTGCCCATAAAGTAGAACACACCGTCTGAGCCCTCTGTCTTAACTGCGGCGTCATTGGCGTTGCTTGCGAACGTGCCGTTGAAGTGGATAGCAAAAGCGTGCTCTTTGCCGTCCTCAAGCTTCTTTGCGGCTGTGTAATTGTCCTTGGTGTAATTGTAAGTAAACTCAAGTGAATCTGTCTGCTTGATACCGAGCGTGTTGGTTGTCATGCTGTCCTCAAGGTCTGTGGTCTCAAGGCTCTCGGGTGCGCCCATAAGGTCGCCGTAGTCCTTAATTCTGATAACTCTCTTGAAGTCTGTAGCCTTAAGTGCTGTAGTGCCGCTCTGTGTGGCATATGCAAGCTGTGTTGAATATGTGTTCATTCCCAAACCCATAATGTTATCTCCTGTAAATATATTTGTTGTTGGCAACACATCTGTAGCGTGCTGTCAATCTGTATATGGATGTATCGTATAAATTCGGTGACTCGTTAAGTGCCGTTCTTCTGAGTCCCATGTTTTCCATAGCTTTATCAACGACAGTAAATATCGCCTTTGCTTCGGATTTCTTTCCCGTTGTTTTGTTGGAATATACATTGACCTCGTATGTTAACGCTACGTGATTTTCCGTTATCTCGTCCGATGTGTTTCTCCACACCGCATTGTCTTTCTCTACTATGCTGACGTGCGGCATCCCGCTCGGACTGCTCACATACTCACTTGTGATATCGCATTCGGGATATTCTTTTATCAGTGCTTCATAACAAGTCGTGTATATCAACGGCTCTAAATCAATCATCGAATACTTCCCTCGCAATTCTCACAATATCATCGGCGGCATCGCATAACGCCTTGTATAACGGCATTGTAGCCTGTGTGCCGTAAGTGTAGCGTTTATGCTTTTCGCCGTCTTCGTCATAGTATACCCAAAAATCTCGGTTGCCTTTGCCCTGTCCGTACGAACCTATCGTGAGTCCTAACTTTTCGCCGTCCGGATGTGGCGAACCTGTGCCGTTAAAGTGCACGCCCGCTCCAAATTCGATAAAAGCAACCTCATCGCCGCTCGCTACCACAAGCACCGACTTTTCGTCTTCGTCTTCCCAGGTTACGGATACTTCGGGTTTATATCCGTCTCCGTCATACACTCCTACATCGTAAAGCGAACTGTCAAAACCGTTCTGCGCCTGTGTTCGCACAATATCGGCTATTCGCTCTCTCAGCTTCTCCTCCTTGGTATCAAGAGATTTTTTGTAATTTTCGAGTTCTTTTATTGCGTGGATAATGAGTTTTGTGTCCAGTGAAAATTCTATCTCGTTCATTACTTGATGTTTACTCTTGCCACTGCGGCGGATACGCTGTTTAAGCTCTTTGCAATTCTCTTTACAACATAGTCGTGCGGTGTGTCTGTCGTGCCATCGGCTTTGATTTCGGGTATTGTATCAATCCACAGTCTGCTGTACTCGTTAAAGCCTTTAGGGCATTTTTCGAGGGCTACCGACTTATCGTAATCGATGTTACCGCCGAACTGCTCCGTTGAAGACAAGCCCGTAGCCGGTGAGACGTTCGCCATGAACTGTATCGGATTTGAATACACAAGCCTTTTCTCGCCTGTATACAGCCCTGATGCGTTCTTGACCTTTTCCTCGCCCAAATATTCGGCATAGTAACATTTAACCTTATTCCGTCTCAGAGTTCGCATTGCTCACAACTCCTACTCTCGGAATAACTCCCGATAACATTGCCTCCGGTACGTCTGCGCCGCCATAGTTGCGGGTTATACCGTTCTCCGTATGGCTCGTCTGTCCCTCTGCTCCTCTTTTATTCAGCAAATATGCGGCAATTTCACACTGTAACATATCATATTTCTTCGGAACTTCGGTCACGGTCGAGTCAAACGGATATGCTCGGTTTAATATCTTCTGACCCGCAATTTTAAGATATACGGACAACGCTTCGGTACTGTCGGAACTGTCGTCAATCATTGCCTCAACCGCAATTAGCTTTTCCTCGTCTGTCAACGCTGTCCCCTACCTTTCTTTAGCCCTTTACAATCTTTACGGCCTTTGTGTCGTCTGTGAGAGCGGCAATGTAATACTTACGAGACCAAATGCTGTTCTCTCTTGTGTCTGCGTCTCTCTCCTGTTCAACCTCTGTGCCCTTCTTGTTGAAGAGTGTAACTGCGTCCTTTGTTGCAACTACGATAGTGCCGCTTACAGCGTCCTTCTTTGTGTAGAGGTTTACACCGGCTACTGTGCCGACATATCCTGTTCTTGCAAAAGACTCAACGTACTTGAGGTCTTCGCTCAAATTCTTTCTGAGTGTTGCCATATCAGCCGGGCAAACAAATGCAAAGCACTGTGGGGCTGTGGACTCAGGGTCGTTATCTGTGCCGTCAATGTTAAGTGCCGCTACAGCGTCCGCAAATGCGCCAAAATCAATTTTTGTTACGGATACTGTCTGACTTGCCTTGTTGAACTCTGCAAAAATATCAGAGTTAACAGTATTGAACATATCTGTACCCATGTGTCTTACACCTACGGGTACAAGCATAGGATCTGCCATGTCCTGCTCGTCATAGTACTTAAATCTGTTCTGTGCAAGTAAAATCTTGTACTCCTCGGGGCTGTAGCTTACCTCGATAGACTTTGTGTTGCCCTCGCCGATATCAAGCTTTTCTGTGCCGTTTGTTGCCTTGTAGACGTTAATCTTGCGGATCATACCCGCTGTGCCCACAAGCGAATCATCAACTGTACAGAAATTCTGTAAATCGAGGTGGGAATTGTACTGATCTTCTATCTCGTTTGAGAGATAAAAATTATCATATACCTTATGCATACTCTTTTCTCCTTTAGCTAATTAATTCAAATGTATAACCTTTGTGTGTTTTCTGACGGTTGCGATGCAAACAAGCTGAAACATTAGAACTGGTTAGACCCAGCTCGTTGCACGCCGCTTGTACACTATGGTAAACGCCAACTTCGTCGCCTTTTGAATCGCAAACACGAATCGCCTTGTTTAAGAATATGGCATTCGCCATGTTATCGGCATGCGTGACCCATTCCAAATTTGACACTCTATTGTTACTTCTTACACCGTCAATATGATTAACCTCAGGGTATTTGTTTTCGTTTGGAAGAAACGTCAAGGCAACTAAACGGTGAACATATTCCTTTTTCCGCCTACCGTCCCCTGTTTTCAAGTTAATCTGATAATACCCATCTGACCTCACACTGGGATGTAAGTAGCGATTATTGCTATTCTTTCGAATTTGCCCGTCGGTCGATACACTGTACAAAGGATATTCTTTAATGGTTTTAAACATCTCCATGTTATTACCTCTCTTTCATTCTGAGGGGCTGTCTTGTTTCTCTGTGTATAGAGTTTTATATTCCTCCGGGTTCTTCCTTGACCAACTCTCACGCTCCATAGGGCTTAATTTTCTAAGCTTTTCAAGCGTCATTGTTTTGGAATTTCCGTCCCCGGTAGGTTTCGGTGTATCTTTTAGAAGTTCCGCTTTCATGGCTTTCTTGATATTCTCAATCTGCTTTTTCTGATTTGCAAAGACTGCCTCGGTGTTTCCGTCTGCCATTGCTACGGCGGTATCTTCCGCAAGTTTGTCATCATATCCCATACTGAGATATGCAGCCTTAAACTTGGAAATTTCGCTCTCTCGCAATAACTTTTCATAGGCGGCTTGAAGTTCTTCACGCTCTTCTTTTTCTTTCTGCTTTGCCTTTTCGTCTTCGCTTAGTTTCTCGTTAAGCTCTTTCTTCTTGGCGGCTAATTCCGATGCTGTCTTATCAAACACTTCTTTTCTGACGTATCCTGTGTGGTCGTCTTCGCTCTCGTACGCTTCAAGTGCTTTTATCTTCTCTTCATCGGTCATATCCGCATAACCTTTGATTTTTGAAATATCAATCTTCATAAAACGGTCTCCTGTCTTTTATTGTCTTCTGTGACTTTATCTGCGATTTACGGCTTCTCTGCCTGTTTTTCTGCGTTTTTCTGTCTTCTCTGACTTATATATCAATACCCTATCGGAATCAGATAACATCTGCACCTGTAGTGCGGTTTGCTCGGCACGCTTCCGATTTTATAAATCTTCCCGTGCAGCTCATTGCAGCTTTTGCAAACTCTGTCGTCCATCTCGGTTAGCCACATCACCTCGGTCACTCCGTTAGCCTTGTAGGTATCAATCGTGGCTTCATCGACTGCACCTATCAGATATTGTTCCGATTGGTTGTACCAGTAAGACGCACTCTTGTTGGTGCTCTCGTTGTACATTTTGCGGTCTCCGTACTCCTTAGCCGTGAGAATTTCTTCCGTGTATCTCATTCTCTTTCGGTCGGCTTCACTCTCGTACAGATAACCCGTCGTTCTGTTGTATTTGCCGAGATAATTCTTTACCCACGCTTCCGAACCTATGCCGCTGTTCGTCTTGCTTTTCACGCTCTTTGCGTTCTGCCTTATGTATTCCTCGACTTCCGCCGTGTCAATCTTGTTCTTCTTGACATATCGGCTGAGTGCCAGGGCGCTGAGTCCCACCAATCCGTCAAGTGAAGACTCGGGGTAACCCTGTTTCATCAAGGCTATGAGCATTAATGCGAACTTCTCCGCATTCTCGGCGGCATCTCGGTAAATCTTTATGTTTTCCTTTTCAAGCCTTGTATACAGCGTTTCGACTTTGCTTTTCGCATTAAGTACATTAAGTTCGTCAAATCCGACATTACTCATTTGATTAAATTCGTTCTTAATGAACTTTCTGAGGTAAACTATCAATTCATCAGCTCTGCTGTACATCTGTCTCTTCGACATTCTCGTTTACCTCTTCGTCTTCAAGGCTTATCGGTCTCCAGTTGTCTTTCTGCTCTTCGTAGTACTTCATACTCATAGAGTAAGCAGACTCGGCATCGGAGAACATTCCGCTGTGCTGGAATGCAAGCTGTGGGTGTATCTTCGGCTCTTGTAGCATCGATATGAGAACCTGTGATTTACTCTGAATTGCTTCATAGTTTCTTCTCGTGAACTTCATATCTATATCACGGAGTTTTAAACTGCTCTCGCCGAGTTCTCGGCATATGTGCAACACAAGCTTCAACATCTGCTTTTCTGAACGCTTGAAAACGTTCTCGCTGTCCTTAGCTCTCGCCTCGGCGTCTGACCATCCGTCACGGAGTAAAACCGCCGAACCCGTGTCACTTGTGGAAGATCCGCCGTTTCTGTTCGGCAATCCGCATATTGTCAAAACTGCGCTGTACAAATCGTCTTTGTAGGTCTGCGACTGCGTTTGATTTAATTCTTTTACGATTAAATCAACATCCACATTTCCACCGCTTGAAGAGGGCGGCACCATGATTGCGCCGGCTTCCTTGAACTCGTTGAATTTGTCCAAATCAAACTCGCAACCGATGAACTTCCAATACGCCTGGACAAACTGCTCTATTCCGTCCATTCGGTTACTCTCAACGTTGTTAATGGCATCAAGCAAGGGCATAACAATTTCAAAAGAACCCAGTCTTGCATTATTGGCGGGATACTCGATTATCGGTATCATACCGAGGGCATGCGGTCTTGACTCCACCATCAAATCCCCGCTTATGAGATAATAGGTATCTTTTGTGTACACCGAGTAGTGTGTGATTGTATCGTCTACGGAATACTTGACCGCCATTAAAGGCTCATTGCCTATCTCGTTTGAGTAGACGATAAATGTATCTCTTGGGTCAAGTGTATACAGCTCAAACGGCGCTTCGTCCTCTTCGCCTATCGGATCGGGTAAAACCAACCTGTACGCCGTGCCGCATATCATCTGCCACTCGACTATGCTCTGATCCTGTGCCGCCTTATCTTCCGCAAACATGTACTCGTTGAGAAGATTTACCTCTGCTACCGTCTTTTCGTCTCCGCTTCGGCTCACGTACTGTATAGGCTCTCCGCACAAATATCCCACCTTAAAGGAAACTATCTCGTTCGCCCTGTTCTCGATTATCTTATTGCATATCTCCGAACGGATTTCCTTTGTTCTGTGGATTATCGGTTGGTCTCCCCGATAGTATTTATATAAATAATCTATCTCGCCACGATTAAGGTAGTGCTGTTCCATGGCTTTCCACAGCACACGCATTATGTTCTCCGATGTTATCTCGGTCTCGCTCGACTTTATAACCCGTCTGCCGTGCATAAATCTTGTCTGACTTAATCCCTTTGTGCTGTCAATCTGATTGCCCATATCGCTCACTCCCTTTCTTTTGGCTATAAAAAAAGAGAATGACACCTTGTGCATACAACACAAAAGTGCCATTCCCTATAAAATCCAGTACAAACACGAACGAGGGCGAACCCCGCTCTAAAATGAGGTAAAAAATCTATTTAATTTTCTTGATTTATTATACCATATCTTGTGTTACACTGTCAAATTTTTCTTTTAAAAAGGTCGGTTAAATACTTTGACTTCCGTCTTTGTAAAGCTCTGTGCGTAGTCTGATAACATCGCCATTGCATCGGGTACGTCGTCGTGCTTGTTCTTGCCCGCCATAGTGTAACCGCATAGCATTGTTATCATCTTTCCGTAGTCGCTGTTCATCTTGTATAGGCTCTTGTCTTTAAACAGAAAATGTTCTTTTACGAACGGTGAGTTTGTAACAATCTTTGTCTCCTTGTTTGCCGTTGTAAACTTCGTCGTTATCTTGCATATGCCGCCGTTCTCCCTCACTGCGTTCTGTGCGTCCTTTGCCACTCTTCCACCGGCGGAGTTGGACTCAAACCTCGCCATTTGCACGTGGTTATTTACAAGCGTCTGCCATATTCTCACATCTATTATTTCAGGATTTCCGTTATCGCACACGCAATCCTCAATGTAATAATCATTGCCGTAAACATACGCCACGGGTAAAACACAGTAGTCACTGCCTCGGTCTTTTGTGTCGCACACTGCTATAACGGCATCCGGCTCGCTGTCCGGTAACTCAAAATATCGTCTCAATTCGTCCTCGCTGTAAAGCAAGCCCTCTCGCTCTATCGGCTCATTCATAAACAGCGCCCGCCAGGATACATCATCCATAATATCCCTTTGCTCCCTTAACATCTGCGTGGTAAATCCGCCCTCACAAGGATAATCAAAATTACTTTCGTCGTTCTCATCGAGTGCCGCACACACTATAAATTTACATCTCGGATTGTCTCGGTACTGCCTTTCAAGTCTGCCGATAACATCGTGTACGCTCCACCTCGTGGCTATGTGCAGCTCTTTACACTTTCCGATTTTTCTCTGTCTCAAGTCCGTTGTGTACTGTTGCCACAGCTTGTTAAGCCTATCCGCCGACATCGCCGTTTCTATTCCGTCTACAAGGTCGTCACAATAAAGCAATCTCATAGCTCGCACTTTACCCGCATTTCCCGATCCTATGGACGAAAATTCCAACGTCTCAAATCTCTGCGCTCTGCCTAGGTCTATTCGCATATCCTTTGCGTTCGTGCTCATCAGCTTTACACTCGGAAACACATCTCCCCACAAGTACTCGCCGCCGTTCCCCGTGATAATTCTCAGGCACTCGTCATATACTCCCCTCAAAAAGCTGTTTGAGTGCGATCCTCCCAAATTCGGCTCGTTTGGATGTCTGCCCGCTATCCACGTCAAATAGAATATCGCAAGCGTACTCTTTCCCGTTCCGGGCGGCATTGATATAGCAAGCAAGTCAAGTCTGTCCTCTTCCAAATCTTGCAACGCTTCCACAAGCGGCAACAACTGCTTTCTCCTCGGTACGTAAAACTTTGACTTCGGCTCTCTGTTCCACTCGATATACAAGAGAAAACTGTCAAAATCATCTTGCGCCAGTGTCTTCACTATCTTCTTGTGCAGCTCCCAAAATCTCCTGATATCTCCGTCCGCATACTCTCCCATATGCGACATTATGATTTTGCTCTCCTCTTTCAGTGCTTCAAACGCTCCCCTGTCTCCGTCTTTATACTGCTCTTTCGCTATATAGTATAAATCTTCATACGGCTGATATTCCAAAAATACCCTCTCGCCGTCTGTTATCTTCTCGAATATCTCGTCTCTTAATCCGCTCATATTTTTTCTCCTTTACAAAACAAAATGCGCTACCGCAAAATACTCTTGCGATAACGCACTAATCTAACTTGGCAATAACTTTATACCAGTAACTTCGGCTCACGTTCAGCTGTTTACAACAATCATCTACGGTCATTTCTTTGTTTCTCTGCCGTCTCAGATAGTCTCTTGCTTTCCACTCTTCTACGTGCCCGTTTTCCATGTAGAACGGTCTGCCGTCTACCTTGGTGCCCTTTCCCCTTGCCACCTCTTTGCCCTCTTGCGTTCTCTGGACTATCATATCCCTTTCGAACTCGGCAAAGCCTAACATTATTGTTCTTATTAACTTTCCCGTGGGTGTGTTGTCCATTACTCCCATATTGAGTATGTGCACCGTCACACCCTCTTCTATAAGGCTTTCTATCAGCTCGCTTCCCTGTGCCGCACTCCTCGCAAATCTGTCAAGTTTCGTCACTATCAGCTTGTCTCCGCTTTTTAGTCTGCCCTTTAGCTTGTCAAATTCCGGTCTGTCGATCTTCGTCCCAGTAAAGCTGTCACTGAAAATCTCTTCCGCTCCGTTCTCCCTCAACAGCTTCTCTTGGTACTCTAAACTGTTCCCGTCCTTTTCTTGGCTCTTCGTGCTTACCCTTGCGTATCCGTAAATCATTTTGGCTCGTCCTCTTGATTGATTACAATTTGATCAGCTCGCCTGTTTCCCGGTTTCTTCTCTTGTATTACAATCTCATATCCCAACACCTCTAACATTTCAAGTGCTTTATCAAACGATAAATTATCAGTGGTTAATCTAGCACTAACATCGTTTCCCAGTAAAGGTTTTATTTCTCCCGTCTTTCGGTCAACTTTCTTCAACGAATTACCCATTGCACTTAGCGTAACTCCCTTTAATCTCATTACGCTTCTAATTGCTTTGTTGATTTTCACTTTTCTCACCTCTGCTTAGATTATACACTAAATATATCTTGCTGTCAACTAAATTTTATTAGTCTTTTTTATTTTTTCGGAAATTTACGGAACTATTCCGCCACCCCGGGAAGCGCCTAAAATCCCCCTCCGGGGGTGGGTATCTCCGCCGACTTCGGACGCTCCGCCGCCGCTCTCCCGGTGGCGACGGGTAACGGAGTAGCCGCCCACCCTCACACCCCTACATACTTTGATTTTAAGGCTGTTTTTACAGCGTTTAAGCCTTAAGGCATATCCAATCATAGGTAAAAAGAAAAGCCGCTCAAACGGCTTTTAAACGCTTGTATCAGCGTGCACGATATGGCGGCGGAACGCAAAAAGAAAACCCGGAAAAAATCCGGGTTTCGTTCTTTTATCGTCTGTGCCGTCTCTTTCGTGGTCTATAACTCTTTGAACCCTCAAAAATCACACCCAAAAGCAACAGCGGCAAACCGAAAAACAGTTTAAAAAACAAGCACATAATACAAGCCCCCTTTATTCCATCATCTCGGAATTATCCGAAAAGTCAAGAAAAATCAATAATTGAAGATAATGTAATCGCCGTTGCTGATATGTAAGACACTTGTGTTATATTCAATATTCGTTATAAGCTCCTCGATAAATTCGCCCTTGTCTACCTCGTCCGGTGTTAAATCGTTCTCTTCGCAATAATCGTCAATGCTGTAGCAATATGCAAAATCTGATATCAAGTTATCTAATCCCAGATTACCATTATCGCCGTACTCTGTGCAATCGCCACATATACCGATAACATCAAAACCCATTTCCGGATCTATCTCGTTGTAGTAATCAAGAAGCTCGTCCATTCCCTCCCAACTATAATAATTATCTCTGCCGTAGTTGTGAAACCATTCTAACGCAATATTTGTTGTGACTTCGATTTTCATAATTTAACCTCACTTTTAAAAATTGTTTATTTCAATTAGTACTAATTTTCTTTCGTGTCTTTATTATATACTAATTATTTTTAGTTGTCAATAGGTTTTTGCAAAATATTCTTAGTGTTTAATACCCTTGTTTTACGTGTGTATTTACTTATAAGCAAGTACACAAAGCCTTATAATTAATATGTCTGTGCTTACTTATCGCATATATGGCGGCGGGCAAGCTCTCGAACCATCCGCATTCAGTAGGGCAATAACCTACATTGTATTGAATCCAGTAACGCCCGTTGTCGTCCTTGCTTATTCTGATTGTTTCGCCGTTAATAATAAAATCTTTAATTTTCATCGTTTACCCTCTTGCTTTTCTCTTGCCTTAATGTTATTATAGTATCAGGCGGAGGCAAGCGCCGCCCGTACTATATTGGTGGTTTTTGAAGTCGTTCAAGACTTGTAAAGGTTATTTACAATCTTTTCAAGTTTTTGAACGATTTCTTTTTTATGTCTGCTACTTTTGACCATTTCAAGAATGGCTTCAAGTGCTGACCTATATTGTTTATCGGTCATATTATTCATTGCTTTTCCTTTCTGCCTCGCTTGCCTTGCCACTCGTCTTGGTGTTTGTCCTTGACTGTGATTATATTATAATATATGGTGCTTATATTTTCAAGTCACAATATAGCCAAATATAAGGTGCTTATTTTAGTTCGTTTTGTGTAAGGTGCTTATTTTGGCAAAATTGATTGAAAACGGCGGCGAATTATAGTAAACTGTCATAAGATAGAGAGGTGTATTACATGGATAATACAGAATATAAGACAAGCTCCGCCCAGCGGAAAGCCTCCGCCAAATGGGACGCCAAACAATCCCGTCTTAATCTCAGAATGTCCCCGGAGGATAGGCAACGCATAGACGCTCACGCCCACGCCCTGGGACTAAGCACATCACAATTTATTGTGCGTGCCGCCCTGGCACAAATTGAACGTGACAACTCCGCCGAGTGAGCAAAAGTCGAAAGTCGTAGGAAAGTCGTAAAATTTAAGAAAGTCGTTCAAATTGTCGGAAAGTCGCTGTACCTAGCGAAAGTCGATTTGCACGCAAAAGAAAAGTCCCCACGGCATGTGTCGTGAGGGCTTCTTTCTTTATTCGCTCTTTTCGTCTTCCTTGACGTCTTCGGCGGTCGTCTCGATAGTCGTCGGCGGTGAGTCCGTCAAGTATCTTCGCTTGATTGCTTCAACGTCTACTTTCTCGCTCGAGTTGTCCACCTGTACAACAACCTGTGGATCGTCTCGCATTCCGTAATAGTTCTTAGCTCGGAAGATGTAAGTTGGGACGGGTATCTTGCCTTTTGCCGCAAGTTCGGCATCCATTGAGGATATTATTTCCTTTGCCTTTTTAAGCATGTCCCGCCTGTCTTGCGATACATTTATCTCCCCGGTCTCCCATCTCCAAACTGTTTGCCGAACTGTTCCGAGTGCAAGACACATCTTCTCAACCGTCGGCAATTCGTCATTATCCGCACATCGTTTAAAAAACTCGTTCAATCTCTCGGCACACTCTTCGTCCGTCTTAACAATCGGATAATTGAACCAATAGAGACTGTTGTTGAGTATCTGCCCAATCTCGGACTTCTCGCCCTTAAACGCTTTCTCAATGTTCATATTTGCGCCACCAGTCGGATTGCTGATAGTGCCTTTACACCCTTTCGGTCTGCCCATAAAATCACCTCTATTCTTGTGTATGATTTGCACGCCCGTACCGACTCCTATCATTTTTCGCCCTCCGGGGGTGCTTGTTTTTATATCGTTTATTATATAATTCAAAATCGAACATATGTTAAGTTGAAGTAGTTGAAGTAGTTTATTTTAGCATTTTGCGTATAACTTTTTCATAATACGCGCGTTATAAGAGATAGTTACACGCAAAAACCGATTATTAACTACTTCAACTACTTGAGATTTGATTTTATTCTACATTTTCGGCTGTATTTGATGATTTGTTACCTCAACGGTGTCTCCCGTTAATATCTCCAGTGTAGTAATTATATCACCTCTTTAAGCCTAATTCCTACGTAGGTCTTCATTCCACTAGATGAGGATGCTTTTTCGTACCACTCCGCATGCCGTTCCATCTCGGAATTAAACTTCTTTGCCGAGAGAGTCGGTGCGCCCTCGGACTTCGCCCAGATTTTGAAAGCGTTGTAAAGGTCTTTAGCCTTAATGACTGTCGGCTTGCCGCCGCTGTCTTCCACACGCTCACAGCGTGCCTCAAGGAACTGCAAAACGAGGTCGTTATCTCTCTCATACCGGGTTACAACCTGTTTGAGGTTTGTGCTCATCGTGAGACCTCGTTTGCGGTACTTGACGTAACCACGGACCAGCCACATAAAAATACCGCTCATTGCCGCCTGGGTTGTGAGTTCGTCTTTGAGGTGGGTGTCCTGTTCCTCCGGTGAGAAGTGGCGGTTGAACTCAACCACCTTGATACGCTCGGAAGCGAAAAGGGATTTATCGGTGACTGTCGGCAGGTCGTTACAGCTCAGCCACAAAGTGAACTGAGGCTTGAAAGTGATAGCCGACTTGTAAAGTGCTCTTGCGGAGATTTCTTCGCCGCCTGTGAGCTGCTTAATTTTCTCCTCGTCAAGTTTGCCGTACTCGTTCGATTCCGCCATCGTGACAAAGCGTTTGCCTTTCAGTCCGACAAGCGTCGGGCTTGCGGCTTCCGCATCCTTTTGGCGGTCTCCTCGGCATATCATACCAACGGGTGCCACCTTGGCATAGTCGCCTAACATCATCTCAATGGTGTTAAGCATTGTACTTTTGCCGTTGCGTGTTGTCTTGCCGTGAAGTATGAACATACATTCTTCGTTGCTCATACCGAGTAGGGAGTAGCCGAGTGCTCTTTGTAAGAAGTCAGCTTTGTCGGTGTCGCCCTGAGTGACTTCATCAATGAACCTCTCCCAGCGCTCGCACCTGACGTCTCGTGAGACCGTGTGCCTGAAAGCTGTCTGCATTGTAAGGAAGTCTTTCCAGTCGTGCTCACGGAACGAACAGTCTCTGAGGTCGTAAGTGCCGTTAAGGCAGTTGATGAGATAAGGGTTATCGTCAAACTGGGAAGCCGATATGTGAAGCTCGCCCGTAGCGTCCTTGAGTATGCGGTCACGCATGCGCCTGTCGCCCATCTTGTTGACGAACGTCGTGTAGGCTTTGCGTTTGTCGTCGTCCTCAATCTCTCCGCAGTAGAGTATCATCAGACGGACAAAATCCTTTATCTTCTCCGATACCAGTATAGCGCCCTCGTCGTTGCGCCATGCCCCCTCGTGGTAGGTGTACCACGCTTTGTGTTCCGGGCAGTAACGGGCTTCCTTGTTGTAGAGCAAACCGAACAGACTAGCCATGCCCATTTCGCTCCATTCAAAACCTGAACTGTCCTCATCCTGTGATTCCGGATGATACTGTTTGATAAGGTACATTTTAGCAGACAAGTCTTCGTCCATAATGACACGCCCGTTTCGTGTCTCAAAAAGATCTTGCATTTTATCTCCTCCTATCGTTTGTACTTTGTTATGCTGTTGCAAATGGCTTGAACTTCGTAGCGGTCAAGCGGCGGCTCGCAAGCGGAATTGTTGGCGAACATCAACTCTTCGTATATCTGACTTTTGGTGTAACCTGTGTTGTGAAGCATTCCCGCAAGAGAAGTCAAGCACAGATTTCTGCTCCCGTTGGTTATTTTGGGATAAGTCGGACGGAGTTTGATTTTGTCTCCCTCAATCGGGTCTTCCCACACGGGACGGTAAATCTTATCGGAAGCGTGCTCCGATTTGCTCTCTTTCTGTGCGTCCGCAAAATACTTGCCAACCACATAATCGATAGCTTCCTGATTACATTCAATCTTGCGATATAAAAGAGTGTTGCCGGTCATAATGAAATATCTTGACGATTTATAAATTTCCACGCCGTGAAGATTGTTCTTGCCCTTGAATGGCAGTTCGCCTTTCACGATAATGTGAAACCCTCGCCCACTTCGTGACTTCTCGGTGTAGCTCTTGCAAGCTCCGATGATATCCGCCGCCAGCTGAGTCATTAAACCGTCCTCGTCGAAACCGTCGTCAATATCAATTCCGATGTAGCTGTTGTCGGCAAACACAAAACCGATATAGTCATAATGCCGCCGACAAGCATTTAAGGCTGTGTGGAAGTCTGCCCAGGTGTACGGATTAACTGAGGACGCCGCCTTATTCCGCCCCGCTTGCATAGGTACTTTGCTGTCGCTCCTCGCACACACCCACTGATTAAGCCCTTGCAACTCTTCGGGTATATTTTCGTAGTTTATCATAGGTCTTCCATATGAGCGTTTCAAGAGGGGTACAACGCATTTTAAATTTATCCGAGTAATTATCGAAAATCTCTTTAAAAGCGATTGTACCCACCTTAAAATCAATTTTAGCGGTATTTAAATCAAATTTCTGTGCTTGGCTACTTCTCGTGCGGTCTTGCCGATGAGCGTGTAGACTAAATTATCTGATTTGTGATATATGGCGGCTATGGTGTGTTCACTAAGTCCGTAACAGTAATACTTCTTGAGCATTTCTTTCTCCTCTGCTGTTTTGGAATACATAACAGCATTACAAGCTTGCCAGTTAAGGCGGTCTGCTCTGTTCTTGAAGTGCCTTGAGTGAGGATAAGAGAACCAGTAGCGCATAGCGTGCGCCACATAGTCCGTGTAATAATACTTTCTCATTTCTTCTTTGCCCTCACGGTTTCAAGTGCCGTCTTAAATGTCTGTCTGATAGTCTCGAGAACTTTCGCCATCTCCATTCCGGCTTCCGCCAGCTTGTTAATGCGCTGGTCGTAGTTGTGAAGCACATAGTATATAAATACCACTTCCGACTGCAAGAATGCGAAAATCAGAATCGTTCCTATAATCTGTTCGGTCGTCACTCTTCGTGTACTCCTTTCAGCCTCTTAAGCTCCAGTATGAGCATATGTGCGTGATCGCATATACCACGGTAATACTGGTCCTCGGTGTTAACCGAGATGCCGAAAAACTCTTCAAAGTGGTCGGCAATCATCGCCGCCTCCTTACGCTTCTCTTCCGCCATCTTGCAGTCAAACTCGAGTACGTGGATAAGCTTGTCAATATCAACTGTCATTAACGTTTCCTTTCTCGCTTGCGCATGTACTCCCTGAGTGCGTCTCTTGCTTCGTAAGAGAACGTATCGCCTTGGTGGTACTTCCGCAGTCGTCTGTTATAATCGTCTAATTCCGCACGGAACAGCTTGTAACGGTCGCATTCCGAGTGGCAACCGCTGTGGCGTTCTGTGCAACCTTGGCAAGGACAATCAGGCATGGGCTTCAATCTCCTTGAGTGCTTTTTCTGCTCCCATAGTTTTCGCCGCCTTTTTAATTCCTTGGTTGTGTGATATAGCTTTGCTGTAGCTTTTCCATAGCTCGTGGCAAGCAACGTCAAGGTTATACTTGCGCAAGTCTCGGATGTAGGGCATAAGCTCGGCTTCAAGTCTCGATAACCTCGGTGCGCCTATCTGTAAGGTGTAGTTGAGCAGCTTCAAAGTCTCTTTGACTCCCAGCCAAATTCCGATGTCAAACGCATTATCCGAGAATTTATCTCTTGTTCCCTCGTTTGCAAAGTGGTGGCAATAATCGCCGCCGAAAAGGAAAGTTAATTGCTTCTCGGGATAGTTGCGGTACTTATGGTTATAATCCGTGTAGATCTTCTGATAGTCTCTGTCAGTGCGCATAATCCACGACTCAACCGCAAATTGTTTAGACTCGGAATAATCCACGTGGCCACCCTTAAGTGCGTCAATCTCTCGCATAACCGCCGCTTCAAGCTTCTTAATGCGTCCTCTGCCGACGTGGTAGAGCTCATTTGCCTTAACAAGTGTTGCTTGTATGCCAAAGTTCATACCCTCGTCAACAGCACCGCCCACCGTTCTGTCACGGTATCTCTGTTTGATATTGCATTTCATTTTGAATACCTCGATACAAGCGTTTTAAGAGGGGTACAATCGATTTTAAATTTAGGGGTGTAATTTCTCGGTTGTACCCTCTAACGCTTAAATTTACCTTGTTTCCGTTTGATTATCAGCGTTTCTCGCTTTTGAGCAACGGCAAATAAACATATCTGTCCTCATCCTCATCGGGAATAAGTGCCGTTATCGGTATGTTATGATGAGAATGCTCTCTGAGCACACGCAATATATCAATATCGTGCGCCTTAACAATGTAGTCAATCGGCATATCTGTATTGAGCTTTTTCCTCTTTTGGGATGGGTAATTGTGCCCTGTGAAGATAAGCTTGCCGTCTCTAATACAAGCCGTTATATAATCCGACTCGAGGTAAAGCTTGAGAGCGTTCTGAAACTTCGGATATAAAGTGAGCGTGTACTCGAATGTATCGGTACAATCAATTCTGAGAGCGGGATAATTAATCATTCGTGTATGTCTCCTTTAGCCGTCTAATAGTGAACCTAAGTCAAGTCCGGGCTTAGCCGGTGCGTTTTCGTGTCCGAGTGATAGCGCTCTTGATACGGGTGTCTCCTCGAATCCCTCCGCCGGCGCTTTCTCGCCGAGGTTCACGAAAGTGACGGTCTTGCTCGGGTCGTTGCGGTTCAGCTGAGTGGTGTGCTTGACCTCCGCCCATATGTAGTGGTCAACAAGCTGTTCGGGGTCTATGTCCTCGAGTGAATAATCATTCATTACCGTCTTGGCGAAATAAGAGAAGGCATTGAGTGCTTTCTCGTTCCACTCGTCGTTAATGTCCTTGAGGGTAAAACGCTCCGTGTGTGTCTGTCCTTTTGCGTTGACAAGTTTAATCTCGAGACGTCCAAAGTCTTCATTGTAGTTAGTGCCGTACACACGGAAAACATAACCGCCCTCGGGGATAACGCTAAATCCGCTGGTCATTGGTATTCTTGCCATTTTATTTGTCTCCTTTAATCTCGTTGGTATTAAGTCTGTAAGTAGTCTTGCCGGCTACTGTCGATACATATTTATCGTAGACGTTATCGGCTTTCATTGCTTTTTCGTCATACACAATCTTGGGTTTACCCTCACTTTTGGACACCGAGAATACATATTTAGTGCCCGTAATTTCAACCTTTTTGTCGCCGTCCTTGAACTGTTCGAGGGCATAATCCTTGATAGCTTTCTTGAGGGTGTCGAGGCGGTCGGTCTTGTCTTTGAGTGCTTTGTTTGCTTCGTCAAGCTCCGTCTCCAGTGCTTCGGCTTCCGCTATAAGCTCGCCGATGTCCGAGTTCTCCGTATCAACCGATACAGTGCGGAGTGCGGCTAATATCTCGGCGTCTTTCTTCTCGTCATACTCGGGAGATATTCCTGTCTCAACGTGGTCTGCCCACCACTTTTCCACCTGTGCGATCTTGTCCGCAAAGTCGGGATATCTCTCCGATACCTTGAACGGAACTGTTATAGTGTTGCTTGCATTCGGTGTATAATTATTCGGTTCTTGGTAGTCCTTATCTTCAAGAAACGATGCAACCATAACCACATCGTCCACGCCGTACAGATAAGCATACAATGCCGCTTGCAGAGCGTAATACTCGGGAACATCGTTCTTCCAGTCTTCAATGCGCTTTGTGGTCTTCATCTCGAGAACGGCTTCTATGTGCTTTCCATCCTCACTCTTCATCAGGTAGTCCCACATGCCTCCGCATATCTTATTCTCGGGGAAGAAGTCGCCGTAAGTCTTACTGAAGTAGTCCTCGCCCCACACGTCGGACGGTCTTACAATTTCCATACCGTAAGCACGCTCCATATACTTAGCCTGTTTGGGCTCAATCGTCTTGCCCGCAACGGTGTAGATTGTATCTTCGAACGGCTTCTCATAAGTCTTGGTGATAGCACACCACATCTCAAATTCTGTACTCCACGGATTAAGCCCGAGGATGGTCGCAAATCTTGTTCCTGTAACTTTCTTTGTCTTTTTTGGCGGCGCAATCTGTATTCTTTTGCCGTCAATCCACTTTATTTCCATTCCGTATCATCTCCCAACGCCGCCGTTATCTTCTCGATTAACGCTTCACAGTCCGCCTTGGTGATGTTCGTGAACCCCTCGGTCTTGACTGCAATCTCGCTCACCATTTCTTCCTGTTCCGGCTGTGCCTTGAGCAGCTTCTTAAGCACTGCTTTAAGCCCTTTAATCTGCAAAGCGTTTGCGGGCTCTGCCGGTGCTGTCAGCTCCTTTTTAACTTCCTGTCTCTGCTGAGGTGTAGCCGGCGCTTTATGTTCCGTCTTGGCGGTCGGAACGGTCGGCGACTGATTGTTAGTGCTTCTGTCGATGGTCGGCTCAATCTCATCATTGACGCATATATCCATAGCAATGAGATAAAGGTATCGTCTCATGTACGTGATAGAGCTTCCGAGGGCTTGCATGTCGTTGGTAACCTGTTTGCCGCTGTTGCTGATAATCGGCTGGATCTGATTGAACGGTGCTGTAAACTCAACCACTTCGTCCGGTGCATCGGTGTTAATCACCTTAAGACTTGCCACATTGTCAGTGAAGTTGACTACAGCAAGCAACCCCAACTCCTTGTAGATATGAGTGATAGTCGGCACGATGTCGTTAAGCTCAAAGTACTTGAACGACAACTGCATGTTCTTACCGCTCTGATTAATCTCGGAAACAAGAAATCGTTCTCTTGCTTCGATGAGCTTCTGATACACATTAAGTGTCTTAACGTTGTTAGGCATTTGTTTCTCCTTATATTTTTTATTTTTCAGGGGCTTATCGCCCTTAAAATCATTGATTCTTCGCTTAGCCATATCGATATAAAACGACTTGTCTATGTCCTTAATGGTAAGCTGATTGTCGTTGTCAATAATGCAATGTTCGGGAAGTGAATCAATTTTCGCTTCCGACTCGTCTTCATTCTTGACCTTGTATAGCTTGCTGTATCGTGTGTCGGCTGTAGCATATACACGATTAACCTTTTGGACGGGATGTTTTACACCGTCTATCAGGTGATAAGCTTCTTTGTATTTTGCTCCGGCTTTGGCTATTATCTGATACTGGAATATATCATTACACTTATTGATGGTGTCTTCCACCGGTGTACAGTTCACCAAGTACTCTTTCAGTGCGCTCGCCACTATAACACAAGAATTATTCACGTTGAACGCCCCCGCCGGTGCTATACCCTTGACAAGATAACCGCCCTTTGCTTTGGCTTTGCCGCCCTCTTGAACCTCAACATAATTGTTAACATCCTTTTGGGCGATCTTGATGATGTTATCCGTCTCAAGCTCAAAACCTGTGCGCTTCTGCCACTCCTCGCATATCTCGTCAAGCAAGGCAAGATATTCGGTCGGACAATTAACCATCATACCGTCCGTGTTGAGCTGTACTATCTTGAGATTCGGAATTTCTTGATAGCAGTGCTCCGCAAGCTCCAGCAGATAGAGTTGTCCGCTGATACACACTGAACGCCCCATAAGCGGGTCATAAAGCGGATTGTACTGATTAAGCAAGCAACCGTAAGTCGTGTTGCATACAAGCTTAAGTGCGTTGGCTGTGGCTGTGTCCCCGCTCGCCTTGGCTTGCATTCTTCGCTCGAGTACGTCTGCGTATATCTGCGGTGAGGGAATATTACGACTGGTGTAGTCGTTAATGGTGCACAAGTGCGGATAGTAACTGCCTACATCCTTATTGCGTATCGCCTCGGCGGGGTGTTCTTCCACGCTCCAGAAGTAATTAAGGATCGCCCCGTGAATGCCGCCAAATCCGATTGTAACCGTGCATTCTCCTATAGTGATAGTGAGCTTGCCCTTGAAGCACTCCTCGTCTGATACATTCGGATCGAATAATCGGTCAAAGAAGTTAAACACTTCACTCGGTATATACTCATGCTTGAGGTTGCTCGGATATGTGTAGTTACGCTCGTCGTTGTGCGGTGTCGGTGCAGCTTGAAGCATTGCCGCCGTGAGCTTGGCATTGGTCATTGATAAAGCTTTTTCTTCGCTCAATCCGGCAAGCTTACCTAAGTTGATTTTGTTCTTGAGATAATTTTTGCGAATATCTATGAGCATCTCTGTAGCGTCTACATCGTGCTTGCAATACTCGATAGTCTGCAATAGCTCACCCACATTCAGCGGTCTGTCGAGATTGAAGTCAACCTCGGTTTCCTTGATATCCAAGCCCATATGCCCCTCAATTGCCTTAAGGCTCAAACCTTGCTGTGTGTCGTCTCTGAGGTCCACGTTATTGAACTTGAAGTACTTGCCGTCTTGAAGTGGCGGATACTGCCAACCTTGACCGCCACCGATAAGATAATCGTTAAGTTTTTTGATCTCCTCGGGCGAGAAGTCGGCGCATATTGCTTGAATTATATATCTGTCGTAGTGCTTGGAATTAAAGCCAAAATAAGCGTTATTCTCGTTGATGTAATCAATCAGATAATCGTTATCGTTGTGGATAACTGTATATCGCCCTGTCGCTCGTTCCTTGAATACTACAACCCAGTCGTGGGCGAAAACTTCGCAATCGTAAGTTATAATGTTCATGTGTCTACCACGCTGTAACAATTATTCTTGCGGTAAGTAGTCCACCGCTTTTTATATGCTCGAACAAGATAAGGCATGTCGTCCACAAAGTCATAACAGATCGGATCTGCCTTGCCCTCACACGTTCTTGCTATTCGTCCGATGGACTGCGTGATAATGGCGTAGTCCTTTTGTGGAGTTGCCATATACAGACGTTCCAGGCACGGAATGTCAAGCCCTTCCTTGGCAAGTGAATATGTCGCAAACAAGTATTTTTTCTTGCCCGTTCTCATGTCCTCGATTGCCTGTTCTCTTTCGGCTTTGCCCTTTTTGCTCGTCATTTTGCCGTTGATTAGCACGGCTTCCTGTCGCATATCGTCGGGCAACATATCCTTAAGCGCCGATAACTGTGATAACCTGTCGGATAATATAAGTGACGGTCTGCGTTCTATGCAGTCTGCAATCAGTCGGTTTCGCTCCGTGTTCTCGGTAAGGTAAGTAATCATACCCGTGTAATTGAGCGTTCCGTCAGTGTTAAGGCACTTGGGGTGAAGTTTCACGCCTGTTGCAATCGGATGTATCCCCACTCGCATTATCTTATCCGCTACGGCTTCGTCAGGTACTTGGTAGGCTATCGTGCCGATAAGTGCATAAGTGGCTGTAATTAATCCGTCCGCTCTGTGCACTGTCGCCGATAGTCCGTACTTGTGCCGTGCCGCAAGATTATTAAGCACCTTTTGGTACATCGTTAGGTGGGTGGGGCTTCCGCTCACTCTGTGTACCTCGTCCACGATGATACAATCCCAGTAGTCACGATACATCGGCAAATCAAGTTTGCTCATCGTCTGAACGGTAGCAAATGTGATACCTCGTCCGATGTTTACTTTGCCGGCTGTGATAGTGCCGAGTAAATCCTCGCTCATATATCGCTTGGCTCGCTCCATACTCTGATTTATGAGATCCACCGTGTGGCAAAGCCACAAAGTACGTTTCCCGGTCCTCGCCGCTATGGCTATTCCCATCTGCGTTTTGCCGCTTCCGGCGGCACTCTGCAATATACCGAACTTGGCATCAAGCATTGCATTGACCGCCACCTCTTGATAGTCATACAGCGGAATATCTGCCTTGTAGTCAATATCGGGAGAACTCGGAAACATTCGAATGAATACCGCCTGTTCCGTTATCTCTCTCGGTAACATCGACAGCGTGCCGAACGGAAGACGATAGACTATCGTTCGCTCCATTATGCCTCGCTCTCGGTTATGCCTTAGTACGTCTTCTGTGGTGTACAGTGCTATCTTCTGCGGAGTGTTTCCCGTCCATAAGTTCATCCTCACCCGGCGGCTGTACTCAGGATTGGCAAGCTCTAAATTACGCTTGCACCATCGGATTAACTCCGGTGTGGGATTGGTAACAGCAAGTTGGTTGGATATCTCTATTACCATTTCGTTACCCACTCTTCAATCGGTGTGCCGCGCTCCCTGATATCGTCTTCATTGATGCTCGCTTTGGTGTCACTCATCAGATAATCAAGGCTCATCATATAGATATCTGCCTTTTTAAGCTTGAGTGCAAACCACCCCGTGCCGTTGCCTGTGTGCTCCCATGTGAACATCGCCATTTTCTGATTGGGTTCTATTCTCGAGAGTGCAAACACATCATTACTGCACACCTTGCAGTCAATGAGATATGCCTTGCCGTTTCTCGCCGCTATAACATCGGCGGGTTGTCCTGTTGCGTTCTGCGCCATTCTGTGCGTCCAAAATCCGCAAACCGAAAGATAATTGCAGAAATCGTTTTCGAATTTGTTCCCTAATTTTTTATTGTTCATTGCATTTAGCTCCTTAGCGTGTTATAATAACACCGACTTTTTTTAATTTCATTTTTGAGGCGGCGGTCTCGCTTATTGGCGGGACTGCCGTCTTTTTCTGCGCTCTTCTCGGCGCATGGCTTCAACATCCTTGCGAAACTCGTTTCGTGCCACTGCGTCCGCAATAAGCCACGACACAAGAATAAGTATCCACTTCCACGGTGCTACGTGTTCAAGTGCGCTCATATACAGCACGTACCCTATGAATGCGCCGCTTATAAGTCTTAGCGTTCCGCACACTATTCTGAGTTGGTTCATCAGTAATCACTTCCTTTCAAAAGTCTGATAACGGTGTCGTCCGTCCAGTTTAGAATTTTCGCCAACATTACCAGTTGGCTGAAACTGAATTCTCCGTCGTTCATTCGTCTGCACAGTGTGGAACGGGAAATATTAAGCTTGCGTTCAAGCTCTGTCGGTGTTATCCCGTACTCGCTCATACTGCCGACGATACATCCACGGAGAGCGTTTGCCCGCCGCTGTGCGGCTGTTAATGTTATTTTTGGCATTTTAGCCTCCTTTTTTCGTCTTCTTAAGACGATTGAGAATTAAAAAAAATACTGATTATATCTGCGTCCGATAGCGACAATATTCGCTTGATCTTGGCTATCTCCGATTGCGTAAACTCCGCCGCATATCCGTTAGCACGAATCGTGCCATTCGACTTCTCGCTGAACACTCCTTGTGTCATATGTAGGGCGCGTGCCATATCCGCCCCAGTGTACCCACGCAATATCATCGCCGCTCGTAGACGTCGTGTATTCATCTTGCTACCTCCTTGCTAATCACTTTCGTCTTCTTGAGACGATTATATATAATCACAAGATTATAATAATGTCAATATGTTTTTTTGAATTTTAAGAAAATTCTTTCAAAATATTGAAATTCAAGACATTTTATGATATATTCAATCTTGAAAGGAGGTGCGTAATATGTCCCTTATGTCTAATAGAATAAGAGCTTGTCGCAAACAACTCGGTATGACTCAAGCTGAACTTGCCGACAAGCTCGGAATCCAAAACTCCGCCGTCGCAAAATATGAGAACGGAAGAGTAAGTAATATTAAGCGTTCTACCATCCAAGCCATGGCTGATATCTTCAATGTGTCGCCAGTATGGCTAATGGGTATAGAAGATGAACACCACGCCTCTCTGACCGAGAGTCAAAGAGACTTGATTGATAAAATCACTCGTCTTGACGATTCCAAAGTTGCCACACTTCTTGAGCTGTGTGACCTTTATCTATCTGCTCAAGACAAAAAAGAATAAACTTCTCGCCATCTGCACTTAACACCACATCAATCAGTCTGTCCATACCGCACACTCCCTTATATAAATTGTCTATAATTATATCAGAAATGAAACAACGCAAGGTGCAAATAATTGCACATAAAATGAGGAAAGGTGAGTAAAATAATGCACAATGAGACGTTAGGCAATCAAAAAAGTGCCGTCTTAATGAAAGAGGCACGGGTAAAGCACGGAGTTTCGCAACAATATTTAGCGGATATATTGGGAGTGGCAAGACGGACGGTAATTAATTGGGAGAACGGGTTTACTTCTCCGACTGTTACGCAAGTCATTGAATGGTTTTCGGTGTTGGGCGAGTCGCCGTTGCCCGCTTTTCTCAGCTATATGTATCCGAACTCAAAGCATACATCTTTAAGTTGTTATCGCACATTACAGACAGTATCAGATCGGTTCAGGCACTTCACTTCAGAGGGATTAGAGATGCTTCTGTTCATCAGTTCCGGTAATTATGGCTCGTCTCCTCATGCTGTTCTTAATCTTTGGACAGCATATTGTCATTTGCCTTTGGCGGCAAGAGTAAATTTGTGTAACGCAATCTTACAGCAATATGACTTGTCAACTCAGTACGGCAATTTATCTTTGCCTGATGTTGTATTGCCTGACATTTCAAGTGTCGAAGCGGCAAGAGACAAAGCGATTCAGGCTGTAAAAAATGGGAAGGATGGATATTAATGAAAGCCCGAAAACTTCCGTCAGGAAACTGGCGTGTTAATGCTTATGTTGGCAAGGACTACAACGGAAAACAAATCCGAAAATCATTCACCGCCACAACCAAAAAGGAGGCGGAGTTTTTAGCCGCTCAATATCTCGCCACCCATAAAGAAAATGAGACGGGCGCCGATATGCTACTGAGTGAAGCATACAGCCGATACATCAGCTCTAAGGAAAACGTTTTATCACCCTCAACTATCAGAGGATATAAGCAAATGGCAAGAACGCACTTCCTTAATCTTATGCCTTGCAAGCTGTCCGTTCTCACTCGTGAGAAAATTCAAAAAGCCATAAATGAAGAAAGCCTCACTTGCTCACCTAAGACGATACGGAATAATTACGGTTTGCTTGTAGCCGTACTTAAAGCTTACTGCCCCTCGCTCCGTCTCGATATCAGACTGCCGCAAAAAGAAAAGGTAGATATTCCGATACCCACCGAGGCACAAATTAAAACACTGCTGAATAGCGTGGAAAACACAGAAATTGAAAAAGCAATCCTGTTGGGTGCAATAGGCGGTTTGCGCCGTTCTGAGATTTCCGCACTTACCGCCGCCGATGTTTCCGCCGACGGCGTAAGAGTAAACAAAGCTTATGTGAGTGACGAACATGGAAACTGGATTCTCAAAACGACTAAAACAACTGACAGCACCCGTTTTGTCACTCTCCCCAAAGAAGTTATTGATAAGCTTAAACCGCAAAACGGAGCGGATAAAATCGTCAATCTCAATCCTAATATGATAACCAAAGCTTTCCGCACAGCTTGCCTTTCTTCGTTCGGTTACACTTATCGATTTCATTCACTGCGTCATTTTTCCGCAAGCTTTTTGCACTCGCTGAATGTGCCGACTGCGTACATAATGAAAAGGGGCGGTTGGAGTAACCCAGCCACCCTACAAAAGATTTATACGCACACTATGGAGCAAAGAGAAAAGGAGTTTAACGACTTCATCAACAGTCAATTTTCTGATGTTTTTTCGAAAAAGTGAACACGAAATTGAACACGAAAAAGAAAAAACCGCATATTACTGCGGTTTGAATGGTGGAGATGGCGGGAGTCGAACCCGCGTCCGAAAATCAATTGCCAAGGCTTTCTCCGAGCGCAGTCTGTATTTTAACATTCCCTTGACGGGACGCCCACAGACAGGCTTCCCGCTTTGGTATTCCGTGATTCATGGCCGGGCTACGGAAATCCCCCGACTCACGTTCACCGCTAATCGACGCTCTTATCCCGACCGCGGTGCTTCGGGTAAGAACGGCTGCTTAATTAAGCAGCAAGAGCAACTTTATTGTTGTCGTTTATTATTTAAGTTTGCGGTTTTATAGCGGTCCGCCCCGCTGCTCGCTTACCGAGGTTCTCGGTCCCCGTCGAAACCTTTACATCCCCGAATTTATTTTAATGTATAATTAATAATTAATAGTTAATGATGAACGGATGAACAGCCGAACGCCTTTGATTAATTCTCAGGCTAATTCATAATAATTGCGTTCCGCTCACTTTAATTATCCTATTACATTATTGTTTTGTCAATCATCTGCGGTAAAATTAATCGCAATGCCAAAATAATTATTAATTATTAATTGTCTTCGTTTTCATGGCACGTTCGATGTCACGCTTTGCGCTTCTCTCTGCCAAGTCGGCACGCTTGTCGTAAAGCTTTTTGCCTCGGCAAAGTCCGACAGCCACCTTGACCCTCGAGCCCTTGAAGTAAAACGACAGCGGTATGAGCGAATAGCCGTCCTGCTTCACATAGCCGTAAAGGCGCAAAATTTCCTTTTTGTGCATGAGAAGTCGGCGCACACGCATGGGGTCTTTGTTGAAGATGTTGCCAAAGTCGTACGGACTTATGTGACAGCCATTCAGGAGAAGCTCGCCGTTCACGACGGAACACCAGGAGTCCTTGAGGTTCACCCTTCCCGCACGAAGCGATTTAACCTCCGTGCCGCAAAGCTCGATGCCCGCCTCGAATGTCTCGTCGACAAAATAATCGTGGTAGGCCTGACGGTTTTTGACTATTGTTTTTGTGTTTTCTTTAGCCATTTTCAGGCCCCCCTTCTATTTTAATTAATAATGTATAATTAATAATTAATAATGAACCGGTAAACAGTTTAGGTAATTCAAAATAATTATCAATAATAAGAAAACCGATGTTAATGTTTAATTAATAGTTAATAATGAACGTATGAACTGCCGTTCGCTATCGACTAATTCTCGTATGCGTACTTCTGCCTTTAATTATCTTATCACATTAATCTTTTGTCAATGCACTTGGATAAAATTCACCGCAAAGCCGACATAATAATTAATCATTATTTATTAATTATTAATTGTCAGAGTTCTCTTCTGCCCTCTATCGCTCTCGAAAGCGTAACTTCATCGGCATACTCGAGGTCGCCGCCGACGGGAATTCCGTAAGCCAGACGCGTCACTTTTATTCCCAGCGGTTTTAAAAGTCTCGAGATATACATGGCTGTTGCCTCGCCCTCAACCGTTGGGTTTGTTGCCATTATAACCTCTTTGACCTCGCCGCCGCCCACTCTTGCCAGAAGCTCCTTTATCCTGAGCTGGTCGGGTCCCACGCCCGAAAGCGGTGAGATTGCGCCGTGAAGCACGTGATAGCAGGCGTTGAACTCGTTTGTTCTCTCGAGTGAAAAGACGTCTCGCGGGTCTTCGACAACGCAAATTATCGATTTATCCCTTGAATCATCTTTGCATATCGGGCAAAGCTCGTCGTCGGTTAAGTTACAGCAGATTTTGCAGTAGCGGATTTTTTTCTTAGCCGCCACGATAGCCGCCGCAAAGTCCTCAGCCTCGGACTCACTCATATTAAGTATCTGATAAGCCGCTCTCTGAGCCGATTTGTGTCCGATTCCCTGAATCGATTCGAATTTATCGACTAAGTTCTCGAGCGGAGGAACATGATATTCGGGCATATCAGAAAAGTCCCGGGAGACTTAAACCGTTAGAGAGGTCGCCCATTCTCTCGTCCTTATCCTCTGTTGCTTTTCTCAAAGCCTCGTTTACAGCTGCCATAATGACGTCTGTGAGCATTTCCGTATCCTCGGGATCGACAATCTCGGGGTTGATATCGATGGACTTAACTTCCATTTTACCTGTTACGACTGCGGTAACCATTCCGCCGCCTGAAACAGCCGAATACTCCTTAGCACCGAGCTCCTCGGAGACGGACTCCATCTGCTCCTGCATCTTCTGAGCCTGGCGCATGAGCTGCTGCATGTTTCCTATTCCGCCGCCACCGACGCCTTTTGGTAATCTTGCTTTCATATTAAAAATTCCTTTCGTATTTGCTATTTATTCGTAAGCGACTTCTATTCCGCTTTCTTCGGCACGTTTAACAAGGCTTCCGATCGGAGATTGGTCGCTTTCATTCTTCTCTGCGACTTTTTCGCCCTTATATGGGCCGAGGTTATACTGTCTGCCCGTCACATCGAAGATTATTTCTCTTATTTTCTTTCTCTTGCCTGCGTCTCTCAAGAGAGCGAATGCAATTTCTTTTGCATCGACAAGAATATATTTACCGCTGAAATAAGCGTGAGAGCCCGAAAAAGCCGCACCCGACGAGGGATAAATCTCGCCTATTCTCTCGACAACCTCATCCCACTGCTCAAACGGAGTGACCTCACCGCCCAAAGCGGCATTCGCCTTAACGGGTTCGCTCGTGTTTGTCTCTTCATTCTTGGAAGAAACATCGGTTTTCTCTTTGCTTTCGGCGTTTTCGCTTTGATGTGCTTTGACCGACTTCTCGGCTTTTACTCCCGCCGGCATTCCCTTTTCGAGCGCCTCTATTCTTCTGATGAGGGCATCGGAAGTGGAATCAAGCTCCGGCGAGCAAAGACGCACAAAAGCCATCTCGGCTTCGACTCTTTGACTGCCGCCCGACATTCTGTCCATTGCCGTGCGGAAAACATCCATGGCGTGAAGCACCGTGGCAAGAGTAACAGAAACTGCCTGTTTCTCAAACTCGGCAAATTCCGACTCTGAGGCATTCACCATACTTTTTAGGGTATCGCCCTTCGGCATGGTTTTTATCAGCATGAGACGTCTGAAATGGTCTGCCATCTCCTCTAAAAGTCTCTGCATGTCCTTTGAGTTTGAATTGAGCTTATTGATAATTTCAAGTGCGGAAGCGGTATTTTGCGTTCTTATGCACTCGGCTAAATCGAAGAGATAGCTGCTGTCGGCAATTCCGACCGTCTCGTTAACGGTCTCCTCCGTCACATCACTGCTTCTTGAAAGGCACTGATCGAGTATCGAGAGAGCGTCTCGCATTCCGCCGTCGGCAACTCGTGCGATTTTGAGTGCCGCCGCGTGGCTTATCGTAACATTCTCCTGTTCGCAAACCCATTCGAGTCTGCCGGCTATTGCCTCGGGAGTTATACGCTTGAAATCGAAGCGCTGGCATCTCGACAAAATGGTTGGGAGAAGCTTGTGCACCTCGGTTGTGGCAAGAATGAAAATAACGTGCTCGGGCGGCTCTTCAAGCGTTTTCAAAAGCGCATTGAACGCAGATGCCGAGAGCATGTGCACCTCATCGATTATATACACACGGTATTTTGCCTCGCTCGGCGTGAAATTAATTTCCTCGATAATCGAGCGAACGGAGTCGACGCCCGTGTTTGAAGCGGCGTCAATCTCGACAACATCGAGTATACTGCCGTTTTCGATACCCTTACAGGTCTCGCATTCACAGCACGGATCGCCGTTTACGGGGTGAAGACAGTTCACAGCCTTGGCGAGAATTTTCGCACAGGTTGTTTTTCCCGTTCCTCTTGAGCCCGTGAAAAGGTAAGCGTGAGAAACTCTGCCCGCGATAAGCTCGTTTTTGAGAGTTTCCGTCACCTGAGGCTGACCCACAACGTCGGCAAGCTTTGAAGGACGATATTTTCTGTATAATACCTTGTATGCCACTTTAGCCGCCTCCGTTTTCCTAACAAAAAAGGTAAGCCGTGAGTCCGAAGAATATGTGAACGGACAGGCACCCTGCATCGCACGGTCAAATCCGCTTAATGCTGCTCGGTTCCCCGCCTGACATGGTTCACGGCAGTCCGTCGTACAGACCTATCCGCCCGCATATTCCACGGCAAACGCCGCTTACCTCTTATTGCTTTTTTAAGCATTACGATTATACAACAATCGTTTTATAATTTCAAGAACTTTTTGTGAATTTTGATTGATTTGCCCTTAGAGTGCACAGAAAGGGCGGATTTTTCCGCCCCTTTTTCAGTCATTAATTATCTTCTCGTAAGCAAATCTTTCGGTACCGTCGTCAATCGTGATAATACCGCAGTACTCGTATCCGTTTTTGAGTATGGTGTGCTGCATGCCGAGGTTATCCCTGTGAGTATCAATTCTTGCGCTTTTAATGCCGTTTTCTCTGCAAATTTTCTCGCAGTAACGCATGTATTTACTTGCCGCACCTTTGTTTCTGAAATCGGGATGAACCGCCACACGGTGAAGCGTGCCGTATTCATTTAGGTTTGTTTTCCACTCTCCCTCACGGATGACGTCATAAGTGTGGTCGTGTCCCAAAATCAATGCCGCATAAGCGAAAACCGTTCCGTTCTCCTCGCCTACCAAAGCCACGCCGTTATTTAAATCCGCAAGAAAAGTCTCACGGTTCGGCGTGCCAGTCTGCCACTGGTCAATGCTGGCATTTTTCATGCCCATTCTGCAAAGTGAAAAAATCTCGCTCACTCTGTCGGCGTCACTTATAACCGCTTTTCTTATAACCATAGTTTGCCTCCTTTATAAAGCGATGAAGAAAAAGACCCGTGTTTTCCACAGGTCTTTGTTTGCAGTTTAAAATTACCAGACGAGAGTAGCAAAGTAATCGTCGGGGGTCTCGGCTCTTCTCATCATGGTCACGCTGCCGTCCTCACCTAAAAGAAGCTCGGCACTTCTCAGGCGGCCGTTGTAGTTGTAGCCCATTGAGAAACCGTGAGCGCCCGTATCGTGAATTGCGAGAAGATCGCCCATGTCGATTTTCGGGAGCATTCTGTCCACAGCGAATTTATCGCAGTTTTCGCAAAGCGAACCGACAACATCGTATTTCTCGGTGCAGGGAGCGCTCTCCTTGCCGAGAACCGTGATGTGGTGGTATGAGCCGTAAACTGCGGGTCTCATAAGGTTAGCGGCACAAGCATCAACGCCGATATATTCCTTATATATGTGTTTCTCGTGAATTGCTCTTGTGATAAGCATGCCGTTGGGAGCAAGCATATATCTTCCCATCTCGGTGAATATGGAAACATCTCCCATACCGGCAGGGACAAGAACCTCGTCATAAACCTTGTGCACGCCCTCGCCGATAGCGAAAATATCGTTCTTTGGCTGTTCGGGTTTGTAGTCAACTCCTACGCCGCCGGAAAGATTGATGAACTTAATGTCGCAACCGGTCGCCTCGTGAAGCTCGACCGCAAGCTCGAAGAGCTGCTTTGCGAGTGCGGGATAGTAGTCGTTAGAAACTGTGTTTGAAGCAAGGAAAGAGTGAATGCCGAAAACCTCGGCGCCCATCTCCTTGAGCGTCTTGAAAGCCTCGAAAAGCTGGGGCTTGGTCATGCCGTACTTTGAGTCGCCGGGGTTATCCATAACCTGGAAGCCCTCTTTGCTCTCGCCCAGAGTGAAAACTCCGCCCGGATTGTATCGGCAGGAAATCACCTTGGGGATGTATCCGATAGTTTCCTTTAAGAAAGGAATGTGAGTGATATCGTCAAGATTGATAATTGCGCCAAGCTCAGCCGCTTTAACATACTCCTCTGCGGGAGTTTCGTTTGACGAGAACATAATCTCGTGGCCCGAAAAGCCGCATCTGTCGCTCATCATAAGCTCCGTAAGGCTCGAGCAGTCAACGCCGCAGCCCTCTTCGTGCAAAATTTTGAGTATGCCCGGTGTGGGAGTTGCCTTAACCGCAAAATACTCCTTGAAGCCTTTGTTCCAGGAGAACGCCTTGTTCACGTTTCTTGCGGTCTCACGAATGCCCTTTTCATCGTAAACGTGAAACGGGGTGGGATAAACGGCTGCAATCTCTTCAGCCTTTTCTTTTGTCAAAAAAGGAATCTTCTCTGCCATTTTTCTTCTCTTCTTTCTTATATTCTGATAAAAATAAAATTTGACTTATCAAAAAACTTTTACTGTGCTAAACGGTTAAAATAATCCGTGTTTGTATTGTATCAGCAAATCGCACGGTTAGCAATAGTTAATTTTATTTTTTGAGCTTCTTTCTCATACGAATGTGAGGAATTCCGTCCTCCAAAAATTCCTCGCCGAATGTGCCAAAGCCGAATTTTTCGTAAAACCCCACTGCATAAACCTGTGCTTCAAGATAAATTTCCCGTACAGGAGTTGTTTTATTGAGTTCTTCCGCTCTTTTAAGTGCGGCTTCCATCACTTCTTTCGCAAAGCCCTTTCCCCTTTCTACGCTTAGCACTCTACCGATTTGAATGCAGTTTTCGTCCCTAAAGAAAAGCCTTAAGTAGGCTAGAATTTCCCCTTCGTCATTCGCCAAAAAGATGTGACGGCTTAAAAGGTCAGTATCGTCAACCTCATTATAAGGGCAACTTTGCTCCACAACGAAAACATCAACTCTCGCTTTGTAAATCTCAAAAAGCTCCTTTGTTTCAAGTTCCGAAAATAGTTTTGATTTAAGCTCCATATTTCACCTAAATGTTATCAAATTATGAATTTTTCTTTAAATAATTGACCATCGGTCATTTTCGCCTTGACTTTTTCTTTCGATAATCATACAATCGAAATATAAATGACTTTTGGTCAGAATTTTGTCGTTTATCTTTACACTTGTATTTTGAATTGTACCGATATTTTCACGCCTTTGCAACAAAAAGAGGTAAATATCGCAGTCCTTATTATTTAATATCGGCAATATTGATAGTGTTTCCACAAAAATAATATCGATTATCATTGAATTTTGTGCAACAAAGATATATAATGTGTAATGTAATTATTTAATATGTAATTAATGATTAAGCATAACTAACCGCAAGATATATTCCATAATTGTTGACTGCACATTATTAATTATGAAAAAAGTTAGGAAAGGTGTGATATTTTGGCAAAAAATACAGTCGATGCCGTTAAGGCGGCAGAAGCCGAAGCGAACGCAATAATCGAAAAAGCGAAAGCGGACGCCAAAGAGATAATCGAAAAGGCTAAAGCGGACGCCAAGCAAATTATCGAGAATTCGACTGCGAACGCCTCAAAGGGTCAAAGCGAGAAAAAGCTTGACGCACAAAAGAAAGCCGAAGAGATTAAATCGGCAGAAAAAAAGGATTTTGAAGCTCAAAAAGACGCATTGAAGCAAAAAGCCGCCGAGAAGCAGGCGGAAGCCGAAAAAGCGATAATCGATATAATTCTGAGCTGAAAAACCGCACTCCAAAACAAAAGGAGGTATGTTAATGGCGGTACTGCCTATGAAAAAAATCAGTATTTATGGGCTGAAGCGTAACCGCAAGCAAATTCTTGAGCTTATTCAGCGTCGGGGCGTAATCGAGATAAAAAACGATAAGCCGGACGACAGCGGAATTTTCTCAAAAACCGACACAAAGCAAGCAATCGGACAGTTTGAATCGAGCATAAAAAGCCTTAAAAATGCCGTTTCAACACTCGATTCCGTTCAAAAGCCCGAGGGCGGACTTCTTTCTTCACTGAACGGCAAAAAGGAAATCACCCTCGATGAATGGAACGAAATTGCCGAGGGCGCCTCGTCGGTGCTCAAAACAGCATCGCGCATAAATAACTGTGCAAAAAAAATTGCCGACTCAAAGTCGGACAAAGTTAAATACGAAACTCAAATCGAATCCTTAAAGCCGTGGGTGGGTCTCGACGTCTCCATGAGAACAAAAGAGACCGACTCCTCAAAAATTTTCATCGGAACGCTACCCGATGACTATGACGAATTAAAGCTCAAAACGGCTCTCGCAAAGGAACTGCCAAACGTTGACGCACTCGACTGCGAGATAATAAGCCATTCTTCCCAGATGAGCTGTGTTTTCGTCATTTGTCACGTAAACTTTGCAGAGGAGACCGAAGCGGCGCTGAGATCCTTGGGATTCTCTTATCCGCCGTCACCCAGCAAGCAGTCGCCCTCGGAGAGAATTAAAATTCTCGAAGAGAGACTTAAAGTTTGCGATGAAATTGCGGCAAAATACGAAAACGAGATTAAATCACTTCTGCCCGAGCGTGAAAAGCTTCTCTGCACCATAGATTACTTCACCATGAGAAGCGACAAATACGAGGTTCTGGGCAAACTTAATCAAAGCGCACACGTCTTTATCATATCGGGATTTATTCCGACGGAAGACGCCGTTTCGCTCAAAAACGAGCTTGAAAGCAAGTTTGCCGCTTTTGTCGAGCTGCAAGAGCCGACAGAAGACGACAAGGTGCCCGTCAAGCTTAAAAACAACAAATTCTCCGAGCCCGTGGAATCCGTTATTGAATCTTACAGTATGCCCGGCAAGGGCGAGATGGACCCCACGGCAATCACTTCGATATTCTATTATTTCCTATTCGGAATGATGCTTTCCGATGCGGCTTACGGCCTCATTATGGTCATAGCAACATCGATAGTACTTTTAAAATTCAAAAACCTCGAACCGGGCATGAAGAAATTCATGAAGCTTTTCTTCTACTGCGGAATTTCAACCACATTCTGGGGCTTTATGTTCGGCTCGTTCTTCGGCGACGCGATTGATGTTGTTGCTCAGACGTTCTTCGGCTATTCGGGCCCCTCGCTCACTCCGTGCCTCTGGTTCGCCCCGATAGACAAGCCGATGAAACTGCTTGTTTTCTCGTTCTTGCTCGGCATTATCCACCTCTTTGCGGGTCTTGCGTGCAGTGCCTACCAGAGCATTAAATCGGGACATATTCTTGACGCCGTTTATGACGTACTGATGTGGTATCTGTTAATCGGCGGACTTTTACTCGTTCTTCTTTCAATGGATATGTTCACCTCCATGACGGGAATAAGCTTCACTCTCTCGCACGTTTGGACTCAAATCGGAACCGTTATGGCTTTAATCGGCGCACTCGGAGTGATACTCTTCGGCGGCAGAGAATCGAAAAATCCCGCCAAGCGTCTTTTAAAAGGTCTTTACGCACTTTACGGCGTTTCAAGCTGGCTTTCCGATATTCTCTCCTACTCGAGACTTCTCGCACTCGGACTTGCAACGGGCGTTATTGCTCAGGTTTTCAACAAAATGGGCTCAATGCTCGGCGGCGGCGTGGTCGGTGCGATAGTGTTCATTCTCGTGTTCCTTATCGGACAAACGCTCAACATCGGCATAAATGCCCTCGGCGCATATGTTCACTGCAACCGCTTGCAGTTTGTCGAGTTCTTCGGCAAGTTCTATAACGGCGGCGGCGAGAAATTCTCACCGTTCTCCGCAAACACAAAATACTTCAAAATCAAAAATTAACTGATTCCAGAAAGGATTTTATTATTATGGCTATCTTAAATACATTAGGTCTTCCTATTGCACTTCTCGGAGCGGCTATGGCAGCACTTCTCGGCGGTATCGGCTCGGCAATCGGCGTAGGCGACGCAGGTAAAGCCGCCGCCGGCGTTGTCACAGAGGATCCTTCTCTCTTCGGTAAGGTTCTTATTCTTCAGCTTCTTCCCGGTACTCAGGGCATTTACGGACTTTTAATCGCCTTCCTCACACTCACTCAGATTGGTGTTCTCGGCGGCAGCGCAGACGTTTCTTTCGGCGCAGGCCTTGCATATTTCGCAGCTTGCATGCCTATGGCATTCGTCGGTCTCTGGTCGGCAAAAATGCAGGCAAAAGCTTCAATCGCATCCATCGGTCTTGTTGCAAAGAAACCCGATCAGTTCGGTAAATCCATGATCTTCCCCGCAATGGTTGAGACATACGCAGTTCTTGCACTTCTCGTTTCTCTTCTCTCGGTCATGAACATCTCTTCACTCGGACTTTAATCGCAAAACAACCGAATGAAAAACAAACCGAAAGGAAACTAAAATGGCAGGAATTGAGAGCATTACAAGCTTGATAATTGAAGAAGCTTCTTCCGATGCCGAGAAGATTTTGAGCGACGCAAAAAAGACAGCCGAAAGCATTTTGGCGGACGCCGAGAAAACGGCAGCCGAAAAAGCCGCTTCGGCAGAAACAGCCGCACAAGCCGAAATAGATGATATTTTGGCAAGAGCGCAAAGCGCCGCCAAGCTTCAAAAGCGCCGTGATTTGCTCGCCGCAAAACAGGAGATTATATCCGAAACGGTTGAGAGCGCAAAAATGCGGCTTATTAATCTTCCCGACGACGAATATTTTGAACTTCTTTACAAGCTTACGAAAAAATATCAAACCGGTGCAAACGGATTTTTCGCACTCGGCGCACGGGATCTTAAAAGAGTGCCCAAAGACTTTGAGACAAAACTCAAAGAAATTTCAGGCGGAAAATTGACTCTTTCAAAAGAACCCGCAAACATAAAAAACGGCTTTCTTCTTCTTTACGGCGGAATAGAAATCGGCGCAAGTTTCGATTCTCTCTTTGAAGAGAACAGCGAAAAAATCACCGATAAGGTGTCCGAGATTATATTCTGATTCAAGCAATAAAATCAAGAAGGAGGAAAGTCCATGCGTGAAAATTACGCATATCAGGTAGCGCGCGTGAGAGTGAGAGAACTTTCACTTATGAGCTCACAGGATATCGAGCTTCTTTTGTCGTGCAAAAGCTATGATGAATGCATTCGTGTTCTTCACGACAAAGGCTGGGGCGACGGCACGGAAAAAATAGCCGAAGAAATCTTCTCGTACGAGAACGACAAAACCCAGAGCTTCATCCACGAGCTTTTGGACGATCTCTCCGTCTTTGACGTTCTTCTCTACCCAATCGATTTCAATAACCTCAAAGCCGCCGTCAAGCTTTCGTTCACGGGAAGCAAGGCGCACCGCGTCTTTAAAAAGGGCGGAACGGTCGACCCCGAGCTTATCGAAAAGGCTGTAAAGGAAAATGACTTTTCACTTCTCCCCGACCTTCTCGCAGAAACGGGCAAAAAGGCTATGAACACCATACTCACAACGAGAGACGGTCAGCTTTGCGATGTGATAATCGACAGAGCGTGCCTCGAGGCGGTGAGAAAAGCGGGTCACGAATCGGATGAGGAACTCGTCAAAGAATACGCAGACCTTAGCGTTGCTATTGCTGATATTAAAATAGCGGTACGATGCCAAAAGACAAGCAAAAGCCTAAACTTCATCACCGAGGCTCTCGCCCCGTGCGACAGCATAGATGTCTCCCGACTTTCTCAGGCGGCGGCAAAATCTCTCGATGATATTTACGCGCTCCTTTCACTCACGCCGTATTCTTCGTGCGTGGAAAAGCTTAAGGAGAGCACAACGGCATTTGAAAAATGGTGCGACGACAAAATGATTGAGCTCATAAAAGAGCAAAAATCAAACCCGTTCACCTTGGGGCCGATAATGGCATACAGCATCGCAAGACAAAACGAAATAAACACCGTGAGAATTATTCTCTCGGGCAAGCTTAATCAAATTGATGACGAAATCATCAGAGAAAGACTGAGGGCCATGTATGTATAGAATAGCTGTTTTGGGAGATCGTGACAGCATATACGGCTTTGCGGCTCTGGGGCTCGATGTTTTCCCCGTCACAAACGAGGACGAGGGCAAAGAGACCTTAAAAAAGCTTGCCGAGGGCGAATATGCGGTAATCTACATAACAGAGGGCTTGGCGGCGGAGCTTGAACACGAGCTTGACCACTTCAAAGAGCTGCCTTTGCCTGCAATAATCCCCATCCCCGGCGTTACGGGTAACACGGGAATGGGCATAAAAATGGTCAAAAAGAGTGTGGAACAGGCAGTCGGATCTGATATTATATTCGGCGACGCCTAAGCAAACGAAAGGAAAAAATGCAAAATGGCTAAAGGCACTATAAAAAAGGTTGCCGGCCCGCTTGTCATCGCCAAAGGTATGCGTGACGCAAACATGTACGACGTTGTGCGTGTTTCCGAACAGCACCTTATCGGCGAGATAATCGAGATGCACGGCGACGAGGCTTCAATCCAGGTTTACGAGGAAACAGCCGGCCTTGGACCGGGCGCACCGGTCGAGTCCACGGGCGAACCGATGAGCGTTGAGCTCGGCCCCGGACTTATAAGCTCAATTTACGACGGTATTCAAAGACCGCTTGACGATATCATGGCAGTGAGCGGAAACAACTTAAAAAGAGGCGTATCCGTTCCGTCACTTAAAAGAAATATAAAATGGACATTCGTCCCCACGGCAAAAGTAGGCGAAGAAGTTTCGGGCGGCGATGTTATCGGTACGGTACAGGAGACCGAAATAGTCTGCCACAAAATAATGGTTCCGCCCACACTTTCGGGCAAAATCAAATCAATCACAGCGGGCGATTTCACCGTTGAAGAGACGGTTGCCGTTCTCGAAACAAAGGACGGCGAGGAGAAAAACCTCACCCTCATGCAGAAGTGGCCCGTAAGAAAAGGCAGACCTTACAAGAGAAAACTCTCCCCCGATAAGCCGCTCATCACAGGTCAGAGAGTTATCGACGGACTTTTCCCGATTGCAAGAGGCGGCGTTGCGGCTGTTCCGGGCCCGTTCGGCTCAGGAAAAACAGTTGTTCAGCACCAGCTTGCAAAATGGGCAGAGGCTCAGATAGTTGTTTACATCGGCTGCGGCGAGCGTGGAAACGAAATGACGGACGTTCTCGGCGAGTTCCCGGAGCTTAAAGATCCGAAAACAGGCTACTCCCTCATGAAGAGAACCGTTCTTATCGCAAACACATCGGATATGCCCGTTGCCGCACGTGAAGCCTCAATTTATACAGGTATCACGATTGCGGAATACTTCCGTGATCAGGGCTATTCCGTCGCACTTATGGCAGACTCAACCTCACGTTGGGCAGAGGCACTTCGTGAAATGTCGGGACGACTTCAGGAAATGCCCGGTGAAGAGGGCTACCCCGCTTACCTCGGTTCGCGTCTTGCACAGTTCTATGAGCGTGCAGGATTCGTAAAAGCTCTCGGCAAGGACGAGCGTGAGGGCGCACTCTCTGTTATCGGTGCGGTTTCTCCCCCGGGCGGTGATATTTCCGAGCCTGTCTCACAGGCAACGCTTAGAATTGTCAAGGTTTTCTGGGGACTTGACTCCGACCTTGCATACAAGCGTCACTTCCCCGCTATCAACTGGCTCACGTCCTATTCAAACTACGTGGACAACATGGCAGATTGGTTCAACTCGAATGTTGCGCCCGATTGGATGGACTCGAGAGCCACAATCATGAGAATACTTCAGGAAGAAGCCGAGCTTGACGAGATAGTTAAGCTTGTCGGTATGGATGCCTTAAGCGCACCCGACAGAATCACACTCGAGGCGGCAAGATCTATCCGTGAGGACTTCTTGCACCAGAACGCTTTTGACGAAATAGACACCTACACACCTCTTGAAAAGCAGTATTATCTTTTAAAGCTTGTTATCGCATTCAACGATAAGGCTCAGGCGGCTGTTAGAAACGGCGCAAACGTAAACAAGCTTGTTTCAATGGCTGTTCGTGAAAAAATCGGACGTTACAAGTACTGCGCACCCGAGAACGCAAAGGCGGAATACGAGAATATTCTCACCGAACTCGACAATGAAATCGCCGAAGTAGCAAACGAAAAGGAGGACTTCTGATATGCCAAAAGAATACAGAACCATTCAGGAGGTAGCGGGTCCTCTTATGATGGTAAAGGGCGTTGAAAACGTCTTTTACGACGAGCTTGCAGAAATCGAGCTTGCAAACGGCGAAAAGCGCCGCTGCAAAGTTCTTGAGATAGACGAGGGAAATGCCGTGGTACAGCTCTTTGAGAACTCCACGGGTATCAACCTTTCAAATTCAAAAGTTAAATTCTTGGGAAGAAGCATGGAACTCGGCGTTTCCGAGGATATGCTCGGCAGAGTTTTCGACGGCCTCGGCAGACCGATTGACGGCGGCCCCGAAATTCTCCCCGACGAGAGAAACGATATTAACGGACTCCCCATGAACCCTGCCGCAAGAAACTATCCGCAGGAGTTTATTCAGACGGGCGTTTCCGCAATCGACGGACTCAACACCCTCGTAAGAGGTCAGAAACTTCCGATATTCTCCGCTTCGGGACTTCCCCACTCTCAGCTTGCCGCCCAGATTGCACGACAGGCAAAGGTGCGTGGAACAAACGAACCGTTCGTTGTTGTTTTCGCCGCTATGGGAATTACCTTTGAGGAATCCGATTACTTCGTTCAGTCGTTCACCGAGACGGGTGCAATTGACAGAACCGTTATGTTCGTGAACCTCGCAAACGACCCCGCAGTCGAGAGAATCGCAACGCCGAAAATGGCTCTCACAGCCGCCGAATATCTCGCATTCAAGAAAAATTATCACGTTCTCGTCATCATGACGGACATAACGAACTACGCCGACGCTTTGCGTGAGGTCTCAGCCGCACGAAAAGAAGTTCCAGGCAGACGCGGTTACCCCGGATACATGTACACCGACCTCGCTACGCTTTACGAGCGTGCGGGCCGCCAGAAAGGAAAGAGCGGATCAATCACGCTTATCCCCATTCTCACCATGCCCGAGGACGACAAAACCCACCCCATTCCCGACCTCACGGGTTACATCACCGAGGGTCAGATTATCTTAAGCCGTGAGCTTTACAGAAAGAACATCACTCCGCCGATTGACGTTCTCCCCTCGCTTTCGAGACTTAAGGATAAGGGCATAGGCGAAGGAAAAACGAGAGCAGACCACGCCGCAACGATGAACCAGCTTTTTGCGGCTTACGCACGAGGCAAAGAGGCAAAGGAGCTCATGGTGGTTCTCGGCGAGGCGGCTTTGACGGAAATCGATTTGAAGTACGCAAAGTTTGCCGACGCATTCGAGAAAGAGTACGTCTCACAGGGCTACAACAAGAACCGTGACATCGAAGAAACTCTCGATATCGGCTGGCATCTTCTCTCAATGCTTCCACGTTCGGAGCTCAAGAGAATCAAGGACGAATACCTTGACAAATACTACGGAAAGGTGTGATGACTGATGGCAGGCACCACCGTTAATCCCACCAGAATGGAGCTGACGCGCCAAAAGAAAAAGCTTGCCACTGCCGTGAGGGGTCACAAGCTCCTTAAGGACAAGCGTGACGAACTCATGCGCCAGTTTCTTGACAAGGTAAGGGAGAATAAAGCACTCAGAGAAAAGGTTGAAGCGGGCATTCTCGAGGCAAACAAGAAGTTTCTGCTTGCGAGAGCGGGCATGGACGACGAATATCTCAACACGGCTTTGTTGGCGCCGAAACAGGAAATTTCGCTTGAAAGCTCCACAAAAAATGTCATGAGCGTTGAGATACCGCAGTTCAAGTTTAAGACGAGAACACCCGACCCAAACGACATCTACTCCTACGGATTTGCCTACACGACGGGCGATCTCGACGAAGCGGTAAAATCACTCGCGGATGTATTCGAGGATATGTTGAAGCTTGCGGAAATCGAGAAATCGTGCCAGCTTACGGCGTCGGAAATCGAAAAGACGAGACGAAGAGTTAACGCACTCGAGCACGTTATGATTCCCGAGGCTCAGGCGAATATAAGATACATCACGATGAAGCTTGACGAAAACGAGCGTTCAACGCAGATAAGACTTATGAAAGTTCAGGAAATGATGCTGAAAGACGCAGGCTACAAATAAGCAAAAAACGGAGAGCGACAAACTCTCCGTTTTTTCTTGTTATGATTCGGTTTTTGTTGTAAAATTTATTCGAGGTGATTTTATGCTTATCAGAAATGCGAACGCAAAAGACGCCGAAGCCATCGCTGAAATTTACCGACACGACTTAGGCTATGACACCGACAGAGATTTAATCGCACAGAGACTTAATAATCTCAGCCGTTCGAGGGAGGCTGTTTTTGTAGCAGAGCTTGAGGGCGAGGTTATCGGCGCTTTGCACATAGAGAAATTCGAGACGCTCTATTTTAAGCCGATTGCCAATATTCTCAGCCTTGCCGTAAGCGAAAAGCACCGCCGTGAGGGTGCGGGAAAAACGCTCGTGAGCAAAGCCGAAGACTGGGCAAAGGAAATGAAACTTGAAGCCGTTCGCCTCGAATCGGCTTATCACCGAAAAAGCGCACACGAATTTTACCGTGCGCTCGGATTTGACAGCGAAAAAAATCAGATCAGATTTCTCAAAAACTTAATTTAAATTAACGGAGGATTTTTCATGGAACAGGTATGCGAATTTTTAAAGAATGCGGGAGTGTATTACCTTGCAACGGTCGAGGGCGACAAGCCGCACGTGAGACCTTTCGGCACGGCTAATATTTTCGAGAACAAGCTGTACATTCAGACGGGAAAATCAAAGGAATGTGCAAAGCAGATGAAATTGAACCCTCACATCGAGATTTGCGCTTTCAAGGGCGGAAAGTGGATAAGAATTGCCGCCGAAGCCGTTCTTGACGAGAGAATTGAGGCTCAGGAAAGTATGCTGGGTGCCTACCCCTCACTTGCCAACCGCTACAAAGCGGGCGACGGCAACAACGAGGTTTATTACCTCAAGAACGCCACCGCAACAATCGAGGGATTCGGCTCGGAGAAGGTAACAATCACTTTCTAAAAAACCAAAAGACCTGCCGTGTGGCAGGTCTTTGTGGCTGTGTGTATGTCAGTTGTAAAAACTTTAAATCGGATGTGGGCTCTGCTTTGCTTGCAAAAAGCAGAGCCTCAGACAGATTGCAAAAATGCAGAGGAGCGTTAGCTCCTCAAGGTTTCCGTGGGGGATTACTAAACCACTACACGGAAACCTTGAAGAACCCCGCCGCCTTAGAGGCGGGGGACTACTCCATTTACGTTAAAGAGGAAAACTTATGATCTGTGTAAATTTTGTTGCGCACGGATAAAATGTTTTGTTATCCATACGACAGTAAGTTTCAGCTAACCATTCTTTTTAAATGTCGGTTAGCTCTCACTAACTGAGTTGATTATATCAGCTGTATATCCGTTTGTCAACAGTGTTTTTCTTTTTTGAATAAATTTCTTTTGAAAATCAAAATTAACAATTTCTTTCTTGTTTGCCTTACGCTTATATTTTATACTTTGTATATCGGATTTTTCACAAAAGGAGGATATTATGACAGAGGAATACATCACCGCAAAGGACGGCTTTAAAATTCACATTGCTTACTTTCCCGTAGAAAATCCCGTGAAACTGGTGCAGTTGGTTCACGGAGCACTCGAACACAAGGAGAGATATTACCCATTCATCGAGTACCTCAATTCAAAGGGATACACGTGCATAATTAACGACCACCGAGGTCACGGAAAATCGCTCGACACAAAGTACAGTATGGGCCACATGGAAAGCTACGAGGAGCTTTTGGACGACATGTATCTCGTCACACGCTACATCAAGGAGCGAAACCCCGGCAAGGAGCTTGTCATGCTCGGCCACTCAATGGGCTCAATGCTAGCAAGGCTCTATCTTACGGAGCACGACGACGAGATAACACGCCTTGCACTCACGGGCACGGCAAACTACAACAAAGCCGCCGCCCTGGGAATTAAAATCATCGATTTGCTCAAGGTTTTTCACGGCAAATACGGCTACTCAAAGCTTGTCGGAATGCTAAGCGGCGTTGAAGCTGACAAGGAAAAATGGATTTCCTACAACAAGGAGAACATAAGAAAAATGGAAGCGGATGAGCTTTGCGGAAAGCACTTCACGCTTGAGGGAAACCGTGTGCTTGTGGGCATGAACAAAGCCTTGCACGATTACTCGGCATTTAAGTGCAAAAATCCCACACTCCCCATTTTGTCCGTCACGGGAAAAGACGACCCCATAACAGGCTTTAAAAAGGGACTTGAGGACTCCGAGAGAACGCTCAGAAAAATCGGCTACACAAACGTTAAGTTTGTCGTTCACGAAAACATGATGCACGAGGTGCTGAACGAAAACAACAAGGAGCTTGTTTTTAAGGAAATAGAAGAGTTTTACAGATGACAAACTAAACATCAAAACGAAACCGCCCCCCGGATTGTACCTTGGTATATCCGAGAAGGCGGTTTTATCTTTAGTATTTTATTGTTAAAAACTTTTTCTACCGTGTGCAAGGATGAGTATTATTCACTATATGCAAGAGCTTCCATCTACAACAGTAGAAATTTTAAAGGGTTATCATTCTAAGCTTGTCAATCTGCTTGAGTGTAATCTACAACAGTAGAAATTTTAAAGGGTTATCATTCCGCATTCACAATGGACTGCCATATTGCTGATCTACAACAGTAGAAATTTTAAAGGGTTATCATTCTGCAAAAACTTAAAGCATATCAAAATATCTACAACAGTAGAAATTTTAAAGGGTTATCATTCGAACATCACGATTGTTGCGATTGTATCCCATCTACAACAGTAGAAATTTTAAAGGGTTATCATTCAACAGCAGATAGACCACCGGAGCTTTATCTACAACAGTAGAAATTTTAAAGGGTTATCATTCTGAAAATAAAAACACAATAGACACAAATCTACAACAGTAGAAATTTTAAAGGGTTATCATTCTGCAACCGCTGTTACTTATTCCGTTTTATCTACAACAGTAGAAATTTTAAAGGGTTATCATTCCCTTCAGTTGTTAAAGTTCACAAAACCAAGCTTATTGATTTGTGCGTTAATTACAAAAGCCGTTTTAATCATAGAACAATAACCCCTTTCTACTGTTATTATACCATATTCAGACCGAGGTTTGCAATCATTTTAAATCATTGAACTATCAAAAGATCGGAGTCCTCGTTTCGTGCGTAACCGTATTTTTCCACCTTGCAGCTGCTGCTCAATTTGAAAATATACACGCTGTCCGATTGGTCAAATTCCTTCATCCACTTGTTGTTGATGTCTGTTATTATGTTGTTTAATATTCGCTCGCTGTTGTCAATTTCGTACACCGAATACTGCAGCATGTGGCCGAATCTTTTGATGTACTTGTTAAACTTTGCACGCTTTTTGTTGTTGCTTATGTCGTAACTAATTATTATCAATTTTCATCCCTCATTTCAAAAGTCGGAAATTCCTCGGGCGGTAAATCTTTCATAAAAGCCCGATAGTAAGATTTAACATAGACGAAAATGCTCTCTTTGTTTTCAAGCAGCGGTTTCATGAGTATTCTGACATAATCGGCAGACTTCTCCCATTTTAACCTGTACTGATGATTAATCTCGAGGAAATGCTCCTCTTTTATCTGCTTTAAGTTGATAGCCTTTTTCACCTCGTGGTCGATAAGCGGTCTGAACGGCTCCACCATATCGCAAACAAGAGATTTTCTCATGTAAAACTGCCTGTGCATAACCCCGCAGTACGTGTCAAAGCCAAAGCTTAATAAAAGTGCGTCCATAAATGTGAAAAGCAAGGTGTAACCTATATCCAAAACGGAATTAACATAGTCACGCTTGACGCGAGGCTGTCGCCCCTGCCACAAGATATTATTGAAATGGTTGCGAAAATATGCCCGTGAGGCGAGACCTTCAAGTCCCATAAGCTCGTTCAGTGTGTTTGCGTTCGGCACTTTTTTGATGTAATCGTCAATCGAGAGTATCGCCTCTTTAACGGCGTCGCTCTTGTCACGAACGGAGTTTAATTCCTCCTTTTGGTTTTGCATTTTGTTGGTCGTGATGACCTTGGCAATGCCGAGTCCGTCGTAAGCATATTGCTTTTTGTGAAGCAGGGTGTTTCCGTCCTTTTCCGCTCCGATAAGTGAATAAAGCCGAAATCCGGGCGTGACAAGTGCGATGAAAAATCCGAATTTTTGAGCCTTTTGTATCAGCGGTGTTGTTATGCTTGTGTGACCAACCGCAAACACGATAAAAAGCCTAAAGCACGAGCATTGAAATTTAATTTTTCCCTCGGCGTCTTTTATCACGAGGTTATCGTTGCTGAAAGCCATTTTTTCGCCCTCGTTAAACAAGACGAAAACTATTTGTTTTTTGCTGAAATCGTGTGATGTAAACATAAATCGCCTCCTACAAATCAGAATAACTGCAAAGAGGCTCATATATGCACTTTCTGCATTTTTCTTTGTTTTCCTGTGTGAATGAATCAAAGTTAAAGTTGTTCATGTCGGCAATTACCTTTTCGAATTTTCTGAACATCTCGGCGTTATCTTCCGGCTTTTCAATTTTATACACCTTGTTGTCGTCCATGCTGTAAAGGCGCATTTCGTTAACGGAATAACCCATTTCTGTCAAAGCGAAATACTGTGCGTAAATCTGAAAGACGTAGCCGTCATATATAACTTTGATTTTCTTTTTTCTCTCGGTCAAAATTTCCTTTTTTGAATCGAAAGTATCTATTTTGCCGATGATATTATATTTTCCGCAGTAAACGCTCACGCCCTGCAGCATACTCTTTTTGCTTGAGTATGCCGCAGAATCGGAGCTTTTGTGTGCGTTCGTGCCGTTTAACTGATAGGACTCCTGAGTGAGCAATCTTTCTTCATCTTCCAGTGCGTGAAAGTAAATCGACACGGGGCAAAACATGAAATCGTTGAGGTTTGAAATTATAATCGGCTCTTCGCTCATTTTTGTGCGTACTCGAGCCAGTTTTCGTTGCTGATTGTAAGTTTCGCATCTTTGAGCTTATCGTCAGACGTGTTCTTCAAGACATCAATCGTCCACAAGGCTTTTCTTGCGATATTGTAAGCACCGTTTGCGTCGGCGTCACACGGCAAAGCGGCATTTTCGCCCCGATAATTTCGGCTGTCGTAAAATTCACCGTTTTTATTTGCCACAGGCGAGATGAGATAATCGTCCTCGGGCAAAGTGCTTCCCGTCACGCTGTTTCTCATCTGAAGAGTGAGTTTGAGTAGTTCCGTAAGTCTCTTGTGGAAATCCGCATCGCCGTTTTCGGTTATCGCTTCTTTCAAACCAAATCTGTAATCAATTTTGTATTCGTCAAAAAGCTTTTTAAATTCGTCCGTAAGTTTAACTCGCTTGTTATCCCACTCGTTGTTTTTGTCCTTATTGCGGAAAGTTCTTATTCTGTCGCCGTACGTGCAGAGCTTCCACTTCTTTTTGTAGTCGGAATTGCACTTTGGGAATTTATCGTAATCGATATCGAACTCAAACATATCGGCATCAGAATTATATCTAATATCGTCCATCTTGCCGAAAAGCTTCTGTGACTCCTTCACGCTCGTATACTTTGGATGCAAGAGATTTACAAATCCCGCTGTCGGATCGATTTTGCTCGTATCCCAAGCCTGAACATAGAAGATAATACCGTTTTGGTTGCCCTTGTTCACACCTTCAAATTTCTTTGTGAGCTGATACGCCCTCAAAAGTCCGCCGTCCGCAGTCGGTTCGGCTTTTTTGTCGATGAGCAAATTGAGCTTTGAAATGAGCATATTTTCGAACTTCTGATACACCTGTTTTTCGACCTTGAATCTTCCTCTTTTAAAGCCGACATTCAAGTTTTCCATGGCAATCACGGCATCGTATTTTACGACAAGCTCGCAAATTTTATGCACGACCTGACTTAAATATCCCTCCTTGAGCTCTTTGATGTTCTCAACGGTCTTCCAGCTTTTTCTTGCTGCGTCTCTTTCTTTTTCTCTTCTGTCGAGAAGATTTTGATAATCGACCTTATGACCGCTGTCACTTATTATCTCGTTGAACGAATACTGTTCGACTATCTCGCCACGGCTGTTCACCACGCTTATGTAAATTAAGTTTCTTTCGCCACGGTCAATACCGATGACATAGTTATCCTCTTTGTCCTTAACGGCTTTTCGTACGTCGTAGTTAATATCGGCGCCAGTCGCTTTGAAATTGATTTTTATCGGAACATGAAGGGCAAATTGTCTTCTTGTGAATCGCTTGTCCTTAATTAAATCGTACTCAAATGTGCTCTCTTTCTTCTCGTTGAGTGGGTTCTTGTTCTTAATCGGCTCATTAGCGGGGTGAACGATTTTTTCCTTGTCGCTTATGCTTGCCTCACGGCAGAACATTTCCGCCTCGCCGTCAAGTTTATAGACAACATCAGAAAGATTTCTCTCATCGAAAAGCATTTTAAAATAGAGTGTGTGCAAATTCGGCGTGCCGTGGCTGTACTCTGAAAAATCTTTGTTGTAGAGTTGGAAAAGATAGATATAACCTTTGTCGACATAATCTAATATCTGACTACGTGAGACTTTTTCAAAGCTGATTTTATAGCCTTGAGATTTCACATCTGTCTTAAATTCTTCATAGCTGTTATATTCAGAAATATCCTTGAAAGTAAAATCCAAATAAGCATACTTTTCTTTCACTCGTTCCATATAATATCGAATATATTCGTGTAAATCTTTTCTCGAGAAGTTTACATTTTTAGTGTTAAATGTTTCTTCTTTTCTTATACGATTTATATTTTCAGGCAGATATTTGTTTTTTAATTCCTCAGTTTCTAATTTCTTATTTTCTCCTCTTGGTTTTTTTGAAACAGTCTCACCGTCAATCACCATCAAAGTTGGAATGTTTTTCGAAACATCACCAGTATACTGATACTTTATTTTCAACAATACATCATCAGCGTTAATGGGACTGTCGTAGCGTTTTGGCAAGTCCTTTTTTAATTTTTTGTCCATAACGGCAAGATAATAATTCTTTCCGTCTGTAAACAATTGCGCTGAACGTTGTTTCTCCTCATTAAAAGCCCAGCCTGCCATAAATGTACCGTTACTGAAATTCAGCTTGATTTTATCCGTCGAATACGGCTTTTGCGTCATGTGGTTTCTCACTTTGTCGTAAAGCTTGTCGGCATCGGCAACCGACTCAAACAGCTCCGTAAATTTCACATAGAAAATCTCGTCTTTGTCCGCCTCTTTGCCCGTACCCAAAAGCGGCTTAATAAGCATTTCAAGCTCTTTTACGGAATCGAGAAAATTCTTTATGAGCTCAGTGGCAACCTTGTTGTTATAAAGCTTTTTGTCGTAATTTCCCTCATATTCGTTTGTCAATAAGCTCTCTGCCGTCTTGTATTTTTCGTGTATGTCTTTAACTGCATCTGAAACGGATTTTGCATACCAATCGGTAATTTTATTAAGCGGATTTTCTTCCGTTTTCATAAGCTCAGCGAGGTTATTTAATGAAAAACTTGCTATATTTTTGTAAGCTTTTTTCTTTTCATCTTCGTAACTCTCGATTTTGGTTCTCGGCTTTTTCGGATTTTTAATCTCGTAGTCTTTGTTCCAAGCAGATTTTATCGCGCTCCAATCGTCAAACACATTTTGGGATAAATCTGTTATCGCCTTTCCGCTCTGCACAAAAATACCCTTTGTATCATATGACAGCAAATCCGAAAACAGTTCGCTCAGCTTGTCAAAATCTTCTTTGTGTGAGATGTAATAATCATTTACAACACTCAAAACTTCATCGTCGCTTTCAAATTTCTCTGCGATAAAAGAAACGCTCGATTTTTCGCTCAAAATCTGCTTTTTGAGCGGCTTCATAAAAGGTAAGCGCAAGTTCTTGTCCTTTTTTGCTACCTGCTGATTGTAAAGGTTGATATACTCGTTTAGTCCTTTAACTTTGGTTCCGTCCGAAAGAGTATAACCGCCTATAATTTGATTGTACTTATCGATTCCCGTCTGCGACAAAACAAAATCGAAGTAGTCAAGCGAAAATATATCCGTGGCATAAATGCCGAAAAGACAAAGCATATTCTCGTTTAGTTCGTCTGTCTCGTTTTTGGGCAAATTCTCTTTTACCTTTTCGTAACTTTTTATGTTATCAAGGAATATCGGCAAATTGTCGCTTACAATTCTGTGCACAATCGCCGTGGATTTATCCTCTTCCGTGTACATATTCTTTCTGTTCGTGTGAAACCCAGTGAAGTATGTCGTAAAGTCTTTGAATGAATCGACTATCTCCTTTTCCACTTCATCGGTGAGGAATTTCGGCAAATCCTCACGGATAAGCTCCTTATCAAACACCCTCTTGAATCTTGCGTCCGAAGAGAAAGCCTTGGCTATTTTCTTTCGCATGTTCTCTTCAAGTTTTTTCATTCTTTGGGTTTCTTTATCGCTCCTGTTGCTCTTGCGATAAATCTGCGCATACTCTTTTACTTCCTCATCGAGCATGTATTTCGAATCGTGCCTTACATTTTCAAGCACATCGTCAATAAATTCTCTGTGGTAGCGGTCAATATATTCCTTTACCCTTTTGTAGTTCTCGGCTCTTTCCTTGTCTTCATCCAAAATACGCTTGGCGTCAAAATTCTCCTCTGTTTTTCCTACGGGTCGCAAAGAAAATCTGAGTGTTTTGTTCATTGAATAGCGATTGATAAACTGTTCTTTCATATGTAAACTCCTCTTATAAATATGTGAACAAGCCCGCTTTTCACGGACTTGTTCGCTTGGTTTTATTCTTACTTTGTGATTATAATAATCAATCAAACTGCGGCACTATGTCCTCGTGTATTGCTTTCAAAATCTCCACGGCGTTTCTCGATTCCGAAACAACAGTTATGCAAGCGTTCTTGTCGGGATAAATAATGCAGAACTGGCCGTATTTTCCGTCCGCACGGAAAGAATTATCTGCGCCCCTCCAGAAAAGATAGCCGTAGCCGTAGCTTCCGTTATCCACCTGTTTGCGGCTTGCTTCTCGCACCCAATCCTCCGGTACAAGTCGTTTGCCGCCGTAAACTCCGCCGTTCAAATATAGTTTACTGAACTTGTGCAGCTCATCGAGCGTGAGGAAAAGTCCGCCCGCACCGAAAGTTCTGCCAAGAGGATCAACCTCCCAAGTGGGCAAGCTTATTCCCATCGGCTCAAAAAGTCTCGGCATAAGATAGTGAACGAGATCCGTTCCGCTTCTTCTCTGAACCAAAATTCCCGCAAGGTAGGGACCCGAGTTATTGTAGAGAAATTTTTCTCCCGGGAAAGAATCGAACTCCTGTTTTAAGGCAAGCTTAACCCAGTCTTTCTCCTCATAGTAAGGTCTATTCTCACCCATTAAAAAGGGCTTTGCCTGACCCAAACTCATCGTGAGCAAATCTCGCACGGTCGCTTTTTGAAGATACGGAGAAATTTCATCGGGCAAATCATCCTTGAAAGCATCTGTAAGCGGCTCATCTATAGAGAGCAAGCCCTCTTTTTGTGCTATGCCTACTGCCGTGGATGTAAAGCTCTTGCTTGCCGAGTACACATTTCTTCTGCAAGGCGGTTCGCTTGTGTATCTTGCAAGTACCTTTTCGTTCTGCTCGACTATAATGCCGAGAACTCTCATTTGTTCCGCACGTGAAGTGAATTTTTCAATGTTCATATTTACGCCTACTTTCTTTTTATTTCAAATTATTCCGAAAAAGGGGCAATGCACTTTGCCCCTTTACGCCAAAATATAAAATCAGAAACTTCTTCCGCCGCCGGAATGGCTCGAACCGCCACCGCCTGAGAATCCGCCGCTGAAATGCGAGCCGCCGCCCGATGACGAACTTGACTCGATTTTCTTTCTTGTGGTTGTTGTGTTGAGGTAAATGTCACGATTTCTTGTGAGGTCAAAGCTTGTCACGTATCTGTTAGCGTTAGTGGCTTTCTTGACGGTTCTCATCTTCAAAAGGCAAACAGCCATTACAATTACCGCCACAATCGCACCGCCCGTTGCACCGACAACAAGAGCGCCCTCAACATCGTCTGCAATAATAAGTCTCTTTCCCAAAAATACTGTCTCGGAGTTTTCAAAGAAGTTATTTACTCCCTTGTAGTATTCGTCGGCGTCGATTATGCATGACGATAGATCTGTCATCATTTTATCGAGATTTTCGTCAGATATTAAATTCTCGCAGTCTCCGAAATAGCTTATGGAAGTATTAAGATAATCGTCCGTTAAATTTATATACAGTATGGCGCCGCTGTAATTATCCCCAAAGCCGTAACCGTTGTAGTAATAATAGTCGGACTCATACTGAGTTGTATATTTCTCGCCGAGTATTCCGCAGTAGTAATCGTAAGAAGAATTTATTTCGTTCTCAGTAAGCACAACAAAATCATAGCCGTAATTTTCTTTCATCTCGCTTATTTTCGACTCGATTTGTGCCTCCTCTTTGTCTGTCAGAAGATCGGCGTCATCGATAAGTCTCGGTGCAGCATCGTCATGTTCTCTCACAAACGAAGCCGTGTCCTCGGGGTACCAGCTCGGAAAATCTGTGTGGTCAAGTGCAGCCGAAAGCATATTCTCGAGATTATCAAAGTAATCGAAAATTCCCGAAGAGTAATTTCCGTCACGCATATACGGCTCAAGGCGGTCGTCTATGCTGTTAACTGTCGATTCCGTCAAGAAGTTTTTGCAAGCTCCCGTTGCGCACGAGAACCAACCTCTTTTGTACTCGGTTAAATTGACATAAAGAATTATTCCGTCAAAATCATCTCCCACGCCGTAGCCGTTGAAGTCGTAGAAATATCCCGAGTAATACTGTCGGTAATAATTGTAGTCTTCCGTGTCGTAATACTCGGAGAGATTATCGTAAAAATAATCGTTCACATCCTCATATACGTAGTCCTCGGAGAGAAAAACAAAATCGTAGCCGAATTTTTCTTTCATCTCGGCAAGCTTTTCTGCAAGTTCCTCACGCTCGTTTTCTGTGAAAATTCCCGCATAATCGACCACTCTTGCCGCATTGTCATTGTGAAAGCGTACTAAATCGTCGGGGTCACCCTTGGGAAACCAATCGGGCGTTCCCTCGCCCGCATTTTGCGGCTTATCCTCCGGCCCAAGAACGGCATAGTTACTGCTCTCCTGAGCAAAGCAAGGCACAGAAAGGCCGAATATCATAACAAGCACAATAAGCAAACCGCATGTGCTTTTTAAAATCCGTTTATTCATTGTATGTTTGCCCCCCTCTCACATAAAAAACAGCGTGATAATCGAAAGAATTGCCGTCACCGCCGCAAAAGATATTCCGCCGTAAGCGAATAGTCTTAGTTTGCTCTTTGGCAGAACGCCGACAATCTTTCCCGTCTGACCGTTAACCGCATAGGTGTATTTCTTTCCCATGTAGCTGTCATTGATGAGATAAACGGGGAAAAGAACATATTTCATATCGGCTTTTCTCAAGTTCATGTAGTTATCGAGAAGTCTCACGTTCACATAAGGGCCAGCCGTGCCCATAAGTGCTTCAACCGTGCTTTCTTCAATTCTCGCCACGGCTCTGTTTTTTAAATCCTCGGGTGTTTCGTCAAAAATATCAGCTAAAAATCCCGAGAGATATGCGTCCTTAAATTCCGTCAACTGCTTTGAATCAAACGGCTCTATGCTGTCCATTAAGTTATTATCCATCTTTTTGCTTGCGTCGACGGGAATATCTTTAAAGCACATAATTCCCCCTCTTTCGAGAAGATAGTGGCTTGTCTCCGTAATCTCCCAGTCGCCCTTTCTGTGGGTTCTTATTATATCTCCCGTGAGGTTAACATCACCCTGCATCTCGCCGTCATAAAGCCAAAACGGAACGTAAATGCCCTGTATCTCCTCGATTTTATGCGCCGACAAAAATCCCTTTGGCAAAAGCGGTTTGCCCCTCAAAAACTTCTTTACGATGTCTTTCAAGCCGTCCTTTCCGAACGCAAACGGAATTATGGCGTCGGGCTTAAGCGCACCCGAAACCTTATCGGTCAAAATAACGTTGTTGTCGCAGTATGGGCATTTTGTAGCCGCCGTGGTAAGGTCTGCCATAATCTCTGCACCGCAGGACTCGCACACGTAAAGATTCTGTTCGCCGAGCTTTTCACGGTTAGCTTTAAAATCATTGAACGCCGCCCATCTGTCCCCTTCGTTTGCTTTTTTGTTTGAAGCGGCTTTTTTGCTTTCCTCGGTATTTTCTCCCGAATTGCCCACAAGCTCGTCAAGATCTATTTTTGTTCCGCAGAACTCACAAAACATCTGATGAGTTCCCGGAGCAAAAGATATCGGAGCGCCGCACGCGGGGCATTTATATTCATTTACACCTGCCATTTTTAAACCTCCTGTTTAATTTTGAGCAAAAACAAATTTGTGTGTTAATTACAACAATATTGTACATTAAATCATTTGCTTTTGAAATACTTTTTATTCAATTTTCTCTTTATTGGTGCAAAATAAAACCTCACAAGCATTATAAATCACGGCTTGACGACCGATTTCAAATTAACTTGTAAAAAGAGTATTCATCTGCTAAAATTTAATCATACAAAGCAAAGGAGACTGCTTTATGAATAACAAAGGACAAAAGGTCGTCGTTCTCGGCGTTTCTTCGAGCATTGCGGCTTACAAGGCTGCAAACCTTTCTAGCATGCTTAGAAAAAGAGGGTATGACGTCCATGTTTTAATGACTGAAAACGCCACTAAATTTATTTCTCCGCTTGTGTTTGAGACGCTCACAAACAACCCGTGCGTTGTCGATCAGTTTTCGAGATCGGGAAAATACGAGGTTGAGCATGTTGCGCTCGCAAAAATGGCGGATGTGGTTTTGATAGCGCCCGCAACGGCAAATGTGATTGCAAAGCTTGCAAACGGACTTGCGGACGACGCTTTGACAACTCAGGTACTCGCCTGTACATGCAAAAAGCTTGTCGCACCCGCAATGAACACGAATATGTATCTCAATCCCGTAACTCAGGATAACCTGAAAAAGCTTGAAAATTACGGCTTCACCGTAATAACCCCAGCATCGGGACTTCTTGCTTGCCGTGACACCGGCATAGGAAAACTTCCCAACGAGAGTTTGCTTGCCGATTACGTAGACAAAGAGATTTTAAAGGAGCACGACCTTATCGGCAAAAAGGTTGTGGTCACCGCCGGCGCAACGAGAGAATCGATTGACCCCGTGCGATTTATCACTAATCACTCGAGCGGAAAAATGGGCTTTTCACTTGCCAAAGAATATATGTTAAGGGGCGCAGACGTAACTTTGATTGCCGCCGCCAACACCCAGCCGGAATTAAACTTCGTCAACACCGTTAAAGTTGAATCGGCGGAAGACATGTTTAACGCCGTAACAAAGAACGCAGAAAACGCAGACATTATCATAAAAGCCGCCGCCGTTGCCGACTACACGCCAACCGAAACGGCAGACAACAAAATCAAGAAAAAAGACGGCGATATGTCAATTTCTCTCAAGCGAACGAAAGATATTCTCGCTTATCTCGGCGAACACAAAAAAGACGGACAGTTTCTGTGCGGTTTTTCAATGGAGACGGAAAATCTCGTTGAAAACTCAAAGAAGAAACTTGCAAAAAAGAACGCCGATATGATAGTTGCAAACAATCTCAAAGTTGACGGTGCGGGATTCGGAGTTGACACCAATGTGGTAACGCTTATCACCGCTGACAGCGTTAAGGAACTTCCCAAAATGACAAAAGCAGAGGTTTCGGCGGCAATAGCTGACGAAATAAAAAGACTTGCGGAAAATGTGTAAACAAGCTGAAAAATGCGATTGGTTCGCCGTGGGCGGAATCATGGAAAAATACCACGATGAGGAATGGGGAAATCCCGAACACGATGATAAAAAGCTGTTTGAATTTCTCATGCTCGAAAGCATGCAATGCGGCCTTTCTTGGACGATAATCATGAAAAAGCGTCAGGCTTTGAGCGAGGCGTTTGACGGCTGGAACTTTGAGAAAATCGCAAAGTACGACGAAAACAAGCTACAGGAAATAATCGCTTATCCGAATATGCTAAAATCCATGCCGAAGATAAAAGCAATGGTAGTGAACGCAAAAGCCTTTATAAAAATCCGTGAGGAATTCGGCTCTTTCGATTCTTACCTTTGGGCTTACACGGGCGGAAAAGTTCTCGTTTACAGACAGAACCAAATTAAAATGCCCGCACAAAACGAACTCTCCGAAAAAATCGCAAAGGATCTCAAAAAGCGTGGCTTTAAATATCTCGGTGCCGTGACCGTCTATTCGTTTCTTCAGGCGGTGGGCGTTATCAACGATCACGCCGAAAAATGCTTCCGCTACAAGGAAATAATCGACAACTATGAGGTAGAATTTATCGGCTAAACGGCAAAAAAGCAAAATGTGCCGTAATACAAGCGCGATACATAATGTATAATTTATTCTTATCTCAAACTGTTGACTATCACCGCCAAAATCTTTAAAATATCGATAGCAGAAACATCTAAAACCTAAGTACAGATTTTAACTGAAAGGAATGAGCTTCATGCTGCTTGCTATCGATATCGGAAATACCAACATTGTTCTCGGCGCCGTCAAGGAAAACGGCGAGGTTCTCTCAATGTCGCGCCTTCGCACCGACCACAACCTCACCGCCGACGAATACGCAATCAAAATCAAAGCGCTTCTCGACCTCAAGCGCATAAAACCCGAGGACATCTCGGACGCAATTATTTCTTCCGTTGTTCCTCCCGTTACAGGTCACGTTAAAAGAGCGATTAAACTTTTCATCGGCAAACCGCCGCTTGTCGTAGGCCCCGGAATAAAAACAGGACTTAATATTCTCATCGACAACCCCGCTCAGCTCGGCTCCGACCTCGTGGTTGACGCCGTTGCCGTAACGGAGCAGTACGATTTGCCCGCCGTTGTTATCGATATGGGCACAGCCACCACGCTCTCCGTTGTGGACAAGGGCGGAAAATATTTGGGAGGCATGATTATGCCCGGCCCGAATTCTTCGCTTGAGGCACTTGCACTTCACGCCGCACAGTTGCCAAGCATAAGCATTGAAGAGCCCGCTTGCTTAATCGGCAAAAACACAGTCGACTGTATGCGCTCAGGCGTTGCGATAGGTCATGCCGCCGCTATTGACGGAATGATTACCCGTGTTGAAAAAGAGCTCGGCAAAAAGGTAAACGTGGTTGCTACCGGCGGACTTTCTTCCGTTATTCTCCCCTACTGCAACCGTGAGATTATCTATGATGACGATTTGCTTTTGAAGGGTCTTTATTTTATTTATAAGAAAAATAAGAAATAAAATTCGACCGCGGCTTTATCAGCTGCGGTCTTTTTTGCAGGAAAACAGAGCCATTCTTGCGTTTTGAGAGAATCTCAAGCTTGATTATTGGGCTTAAGAATAGTATAATTATAGAATATCTTAGCAAAGTAAAGTGATAAAGGAAAATTTATGGTAGAAATTTGGACCGAAAACTATCCCGCCGTAACAGGCGAAGAAGAAAGAAAGGTTTACATTTATCTTCCGACCGACTATGAAGCATCGAGATACAAAAGCTATCCCGTACTTTATATGTTTGACGGACAGAATGTTTTTTTTGACGAAGAATCGACGTTCGGCAGAAGCTGGCGAATGGGAGATTTTCTCGATTACACAGACACGCAGCTTATTGTGGTTGCTGTCGAATGCAGCCGCTCAAGCGACAACGAGAGACTTTCGGAGTATACGCCCTTCACCTTTGAGGACCCCGAGTACGGTCACCGTGACGCAAGAGGCGACATCACGATAAACTGGATTATAGACGAGCTTATGCCGAAAATTAACGAAAATTTCCGCACGTTTCCCAACCGTGAGAACACATTTATAATGGGTTCGAGCATGGGCGGACTTATGAGTCTTTATGCGGTACTCGAGCATAACGATATTTTCGGCGCATGTGCGGCTCTCTCGCCGAGCATAGAGCTTGTCGAAAAGCAAATCAACGAGTATGTAAACAAGTGCAAAATCAAAAACGATACGGTTATTTATATGGACTATGGCACCGAAGAGGCTAAGGATTACCCCGGAGTACTCAAAAGCTTTTCAAGGCTTGCCGCAAAACTAACGGCTAAAGACATCATGGTTACCATGAGAATTATCCCCTATGCGCCTCACAGCGAGGAAAGCTGGGAAAAACAGATTCCCTTTGCCGTCAGCACGCTCCTTTACGAGCCGTAAAAATAAAAAGTAAAAACTAAAATATATTGAGGTATTTTATGGAAACAGCTTACTACAAAAACTACAGCCCGACTCTCGGCAGAGACATGGAAATCAAAGTCTACGGTCATGCGGGCAGACCCGTTCTCTTCATTCCCTGTCAGGACGGAAGATTTTTCGATTTTGAAAACTTCAAGATGACTGACACGCTCTCCCCGTGGATTGACAGCGGCGAAATTTTCGTTGTATCGGTTGACACAATCGACAGAGAAACATGGTCTGATAAAAACGGCGACCCCTACTGGCGTGCAAGACTTTACGAGAACTGGGTTCAGTACCTTTGCGGTGAGGTCGTGCCTTTCGCACAGCAAAGAGCAATGGAGAGAAACGGCTGGGACAAAGCCCCCGGCGTAATTCCTTTCGGATGTTCTCTCGGTGCAACTCACGCCGTGAACCTTTACCTTCGCAGACCCGATATTTTTGACGGCTGTCTTGCTCTTAGCGGAATTTACACCGCAGATTACGGCTTTGACGGCTACATGGACGATGTTGTCTATCAGAATTCACCCGTCGATTACATGCGCGGTATGAGTGCCGATCACCCCTACATCGGAATTTACAACTCAAAGAGAGCGGTCATCTGCTGCGGACAGGGACCTTGGGAACAGCCCGACACCACAAAGGAGCTCAAGTATCAGTTTGAGCGACTCGGCATCAACATTTGGGTTGACCTTTGGGGCTTCGACGTTCAGCACGATTGGTGCTGGTGGTACAAGCAGGCGGAGTATTTCATGCCGTATCTGCTCGGTAAATAAGAACTTTAAGCGCAAGCTTTAGGAAGGAAAGAATATATGAAAAACTTTATTTTTATCTCGCCGAACTTCCCAACCAACTACTGGCAGTTCTGCAAGGAGCTCAAAAACAACGGACTCAACGTTCTCGGCATAGGCGATTCGCCGTATGACGATCTTCTCCCCGAGCTCAAGGAAAGCCTTAACGAGTACTACAAAGTAGGCTCACTCGAAAACTACGATGAGGTTTACAGAGCAGTAGCTTTCTTTGCGTTCAAGTACGGCAAAATCGATTGGCTCGAATCAAACAACGAGTACTGGCTCGAGAGAGACGCTTCTCTTCGTGAGGACTTCCACATCACAAGCGGATTTATGCCAGCCGATATGGACAGAATCAAGTATAAGTCCAAGATGAAGGCTTACTACGAGCAGGCCGGAATAGTCACGGCAAGATATCACCTTGTGGACGACATCGAGGGTTGCAAGACTTTCATCGCAGAAGTAGGCTATCCCGTAATTGTAAAGCCTGATAACGGCGTCGGTGCGGCTAACACATTCAAGCTTAAGAGCGATGAGGATCTCGTTAGCTTCATTGCTGAGAGAAACGAGAAATGGGCAGATATTCCCTACATCATGGAGGAGTTTGTCGAGGCTGAGGTTAACTCCTACGATGCAATCATCGACTCTAACGGAAATCCGATTTTCGAGACAGGAAACGTAACTCCGAACTCGATTATGGACATCGTTAACACAAACGACAACTCAATCTACTATATAGTTAAGGATCTCCCCGAGGACACAAGAAAAGCGGGCCGTGCAACAGTAAAGGCATTCGGCGTAAAATCACGATTTGTTCACTTTGAGTTCTTCCGCCTCACCAAAACCCAGAAGGGACTCGGCAGAAAGGGAAAAGTTATCGCTCTCGAGGTCAATATGAGACCGTGCGGCGGCTTCTCCCCCGATATGATGAACTTTGCAAACTCCACAAACGTCTACAAAATCTGGGCTGATATGATCGCTTTCGATAAGTCCGATTTCCCGCACGGCGAGCACGCATTCTGCGGCTACTGCGGACTTAGAGATTCAAAGAGCCACGCCATGAGCCACGATGAGATTATGGCAAAGTACGGCAGTAACATGAAGATGGTCGGCAAAATTCCCGAGGCACTTTCGGGTGCTATGGGAAACTCTATGTATGTCGCAACATTCCCGACAGAAGAGGAGCTTTGGAACTTCTACAAGGAGCTCACCGCTTCTGACAAAGAGGAGCTTAACGCCGTAATTGAAGCTGAGAATGCCGCAGAAGAGAAATCGAAGGCGGAGCCGAAAGCAGAAGAAACAGCGCCGAAAGCCGCAAGGACTTGCAAGACTACAAGAACCAAGACAGCAAAGACGGCTAAAACAACAAAGTAAAATTAAATAAAACAATAAAAATTCCTCCCGTTTGCCTTTAAGACAAATGAGAGGAATTTTGTTTTTTGTAAATTCAAGAATTATCAATAATAAATCCGTACTCTTTTCTTTCCCGTGAAAATCGTATCGGTCACAACGGTAAAATCGTGATAAGTACCAACCTCAACATCGTTATAGAAATTTTCGGAAACATCTACATCGGTGGTGTCCTTGCCTATACCCAACTTGGATGTTTGGGCACGAACATAGTATTTTGGCATTGACTTGTCTGCACTGCTGTGCGGCGCACCTTCCGAAACAATCAAAAGGCTTTTTGTCTCTGTCACCGACTCGTTAACCAAAAACTTGTGATAAATAAAAGGCGACAACAATGCCAAAAATACCACTAATATCATTACCCTAGTGGTTATTTCCGTTCTCTTTGTTCATTTGGATTTGTAAGTGTTTCTTCTCATTAAATTTACCGTATTTTCTCTAATTTTTCCGTACCGTTTTATACCCGTACTATTCCACTATCAGCTCCATTATTGTGCGCTGGGGTTTCATTCCGAGCTTTTCGTAAAATTTTCTCGCTCCGTCATTGAAATCCCAACAGCAAAGCACAACATTGTAACAGCCGTTGTTTTTTGCCAAATCGACAACATAATTGAAAAGTTTTGTCGCAATTCCGCGGTGACGGCAGTTTTCATCAACGCAAAGGTTAGAAATATAAATTCTCTCCTCGCCCTTCAACTGCTCGCTTTTGAGAATTATCTGAATCTCGAATATCACATATCCGACAACAGTCTCATTCTCTTCATAAACATAAATTTCTTTCTCTTCACCCTTTATCAAAGAGATTATCTCCTCGCTGTCCCTATCGATTACGGGATTGAACAGGTCGGGTCTTCCCTGCGAATGAAGTCTGTCAGCCTCAAGCATAATCGGCTTTATAAGCTCCACATCCCTGATTTCGGCTCGCCTAATCATGTTTTTTTCATACCTCACACCTAAAAGTAAATATATCAGTATTCTATACTTATTCATATAAAAAAGCAAACCTAAAATTGTGGAAAAAGTAAAGATTTAAAATAAATTTTGTAAAAAGTGATTGAAAATTTGCAAAAAAACGCTATAATAATAGTTGCTATAAATAATAACGCCTCACTTTTATTGTGAGGCAAAATTTAACATTGGAGGATTTTACAATGAAAAAGCTTATTGCTATGCTTCTTGCATTAGCCATGGCTGCTTCTCTCGTAGCTTGCTCTTCATCTTCAAGCGACTCTTCTTCAAGCGCCGCTTCCGAGGAAAGCGCTCAGGCTTCGAGCGAATCAACAACCGAGGAATCCACAGATTCCACAGCATCTGCCGATGCTACTCACATCTACATTCTCACAGCAAGTGAAGACCACGGCTGGACAGGTTCCGTTGCTACCTTCGCTAAGGAGAAGGCAGAGGAAGTAAATGCCGAGGGCAAGTACACAGCAGAGGTTATCACATCTGCAGACGCTGCCGAGCAGATTAAGAACATCGAGGATATCCTTGCTAAGAACGAGAAGAACATCGCTTTCGCTATTCAGCCGATTGACGATACAGTTCAGTCCGCTATTCAGCAGATCGTTGACGCAGGCATCCCCTACACAGCATTCGACAGAATCATCGACGCTGTTTCCGATTCAGCTGTTGCTAACGTTAAGGGCGACAACTCCGGTATCGGTACTGCTGCTGCCGCTTACTTTGTAAGCCTTGGCATGAAGCCGGGCGACAAGGTTCTCGTTCTCGAGGGCGACACTTCTTCCGTTACTACACTTCGTGATCAGGGATTCACAGATTACCTCCTCGGCAACGCTGAGTTCGAGGGCGCAACAATTGCTGACGCTGACAAGTGGACACAGGATCAGATCGACTCCGCAGTTGAATATTCCGGTGCTATGAACTGGAGCCGTTCCGCTACTAAGGACTACTTCGAGACATACCTCGGAGATTCCTCAAACGCTGACACAAAGTGGATCTATGCAGAAGACGATGAGCTCTCCATGGGCGTATTCGAGGCTCTTGCCGGCGGCGGAATCGACGAGACAACAAAGGACACATTCCTTGCTAATGCTCCTGCTATCACAGGTTGCGGCGGTCTCGGCGAGATGTACGACGTTATCCGCGGTGATGAGTATGCAGACCTCTCTGCTTCCTTCTCCGGCGTTTGCTCCGTTACATACAGCCCGTCTATGATTCAGACAACAGTTCAGGATCTTATCGATTACCTCGACGGCAAAGATGTTGCTCAGGATCACGTTATCGCTTGCGAGAACGTTGTAGCTGACAATGTTGACAACTACAAGTCATTCAACTAACAGTTAATTACTTGTCAAAAAATCAATAATTCTTGATTTATATGAAATGGGAGACTTGATAAAAGTCTCTCATTTTTGTATAATATTTTTAGGTGTGTTTACTTTTAGCTGTATGCTAACTCTATATTACATCAAATATACATTAGAGGTTAGAATATGAGTTTACTATCCATGAAAGGTATTTGCAAGTCGTTCAGCGGTGTTCAGGTTCTGAACAACGTTTCGCTTGACGTGGAAAAGGGCGAAGTTCACGCTCTTCTCGGCGAAAACGGTGCGGGAAAATCCACACTTATGAACGTGCTGACAGGCGTCTACCCCAAGGACAGCGGTACGGTGACCTTTGACGGCAAAACTTATGACTCAATGACAATAAGACAATCCGAAGATATCGGCATTGCGTTTGTCCACCAGGAGCTTAATCTTTTCAACGACCTTAAGGTCTACGAGAATATTTTTCTCACGAAGGAGTACACAACTAAGCTCGGCACGGTGAAGAAAAAGCAAATGAAAGAGGAGGCAAGAAGACTCTTTGATGAACTTGGCGTTGACATCAACCCCGATGAGTTGGTTGCAAACCTAAAGACAAGCCAAAAACAGCTGCTTGAAATAAGCAAGGCGCTTTTCTTCAAGGCTAAACTTCTCATTCTTGACGAGCCGACAACTTCCCTTAACAACTCGGAAATCGAACACCTTTTCAGCATTCTGAGAAGGCTTAAATACGAGGGCACAAGCTTCATCTTTATCTCCCATAAAATGCCCGAAATTTTCGCACTTGCCGATTCCTACACTGTTTTCAGAAACGGCTCTTACATCGCAAGCGGTAAAATTACCGACACAACTCCCGAAAAAGTAACGGAGTTGATGGTCGGTCACGCATCCGGCAACGGTGAGCTTTACAAGCCGAGAAAATACGGCGAAACTGTTCTTAAGCTCGATAACCTAACGGGTGACGGATTCAAAAATGTTTCTCTCGAGGTCAAAAAGGGTCAGATAGTCGGTCTTACGGGACTTCAGGGTTCGGGCTCAAGCGAAGTTCTTCAGGGAATTTTCGGAACGGGCCACGTTCATTCGGGCACGATTGAGGTTTTCGGTGAGAAACTTCACCCGAACTCAATCCACAAGGCTATGAAGAGCAAAATTGCCATGCTCCCCGGCAACAGAAAAGAAAATTCCGTTGTAGCCGACATGAGCCTTCTCGAGAATATGTATCTTGCGGAGCACACGCTCTCCTCAAAAAAATTCGTGATTTCTTATAAGGGCGAAAAAGCAAAGTTCGAGAACTACAAAAAGATGCTCAACATCAAAGCGCAGTCCCCCGACGACGGCATTTTGTCTCTTTCGGGCGGAAACCAGCAGAAGGTTTTCATCGCGCGCTGGCTCAATACGGACGCCGAAATTCTTCTCTTTGATAACCCGACTCAAGGAATTGACGTCGGCGCCAAGGAAGAAATTTATGCGCTCATTCTCAAGCTTGCCGAGGCGGGAAAAACAATTCTTATCAATACTCTCGAAATTCCCGAGATTCAAAAGGTTGCCGACTACTGCGCGGTTTTCTACGAGGGAAGCATCGTAAAGCTTTTAACTCACGATAAAATTGAAGAAAAGACAGTTATGCTGTATTCTACAGGCTCGACTGCATCTGAGGAGGATTAATCATGGATACTAAGAAGAAAGGCTCGGTTCTCGGCAAGATTTGGTCGCAGTACAGCTTTGTTTTCGTTTTCATAGCAATTTTCATTGTTTACGCCATAGTAAGCAGCTCGCTCACTTGGAACGGCGTTATGCTCGTTTTCAGACATTCTGCCGTTGTCGGCGTTCTTGCCATCGGCATGGGACTTGTCTGCTTAACTGGTGAAATCGATCTTTCCGTCGGCTCAATGCTCGCCCTCATCGGCGGACTTTCGGTTGTTTGCTTCAACCTCACGGGAAACATTTTTCTCACGGCATTATTCTCGCTGTTTGCCGGCGCATTATTCGGCTTGATTAACGGCTTTTTGGTCGGCGTTGTCGAGATGCCCGCGTTCATCGTAACGCTTGCCACAATGCTTATTTACCGCTCGCTTGCGCAGTACCTTTGCAAGGTTCTTCCGAAAAGCTACATCGGCAACGGTTCATCCGTTTTCAGAATGGAATCCAAGGGTGATTTCGCAAATCAGTATCAGGCACTTTACGGCTTCGGTAACGGCAAAGTTTTCACCGTTCCAATCGTCGGAATTTTGCTTCTTCTCGTCACAGCACTTTTTGTTTACATCTCAACAAGCACAAAGTTCGGCAAGAAGATTTACGCTATCGGCTCAAACGCTAAAGCAGCCGGTATGGCCGGCATTAACGTAAGCCTCAACAAAACTCTCGTATTTGTTATCGCCGGTGTAATGGTCGGTCTTGCAGCTCTCATTTGGATTTCTATGAACGGCAGCTGCGACCCCGCAACAACAGGTAACTCAAACGAGATGTACGCTATCGCCGCAGTTGTTCTCGGCGGCATAAGCATGAGCGGCGGTAAAGGTAAAGTTGTCGGAATTATCTTCGGTGCAATGTCCTACACCGTCATAGATAAAATTATCGTTGCCCTCAAAATGGACTCTCTCATTCAGGACTCAATCAAGGGTGTCATCCTCATCATCGTCATCCTTATTCAGGTTGCCGGCCCCAAGCTCAAGCAGAAGTTCGCTAAGTAATTCAAATCGTATATCAAAATATGAAAAATCCCGCAGACTTAAATCTGCGGGATTTTTTTGCTTATTTCTCTTTTATAACTCTCAGGTATGCGCCCTTTTTAATGGGATGTTCGCTTTTAACGTACACCGTCCAAGTCGGATGCGGCGCAACGTCAATGGGATTCATGTCAGCGTCAAAAATCTCATCGAGTTTAATCTCGAAAACATCGCTTTGAGGCTCGAGAACATCGGCTGTCTGACCTTTAAAGAAACGGTTTCTCTGCGAAAGTTTGGCAAGCTTTTTCTCCTCGTCATAGCCCTCGCAAATTGCAACAACCTCATATTCTCTTATGTAGGAACCCGTGTCTGTTTTCTGCCCCGGCTCTGTCCCCATATAGAAACCGGTGCTGTACTCCCGATGGCTTATCTTATCGGCTTCACGGCTTATCCACTCGGGCATTTTCTCGCCCGGATGATTGAAGTTAAAGTCGATAGCTTTTCTGTAAGCATTGGTGATACAAGCCACATAATAAGCGGATTTTGCTCTGCCCTCAATTTTAAGGCTTGTAATTCCGCAATCGATAATCTCATCGATATGGTCGATCATACACATATCACGGGAATTCATGATGAAGGTCTTTCCCTTCTCCTCGTAAATATCGAAGTACTGACCCTCACGCTTGCCCTCGGAGAGTGTGTATTCCCAGCGGCAAGGCTGAGCGCAATCTCCACGGTTTGCGTCTCTTCCGGTGAGATAGCTCGAAAGCAAGCATCTGCCCGAGAACGACATGCACATAGCACCGTGCACAAAAGCCTCAATCTCGAGGTCTTTCGGAGTGTTCTCACGGATTTCTTTTATCTCGGGAAGCGAAAGTTCTCTTGCCAAAACGACACGCTTTGCGCCCATCTTATAGAAAGCGTTTGCGGTCTCGTAATTAATAACGCCCGCCTGAGTGGAAACGTGAATATCGACGCTCGGAGCGTATTTTTTTGCCATTTCCATAATGCCAAGATCGGCAATGATGAATGCGTCCACGCCGATTTTTTCGCAGTGCGAAAGGAAATCGGGAAGCTCCTTAAGCTCGTCATTGTGCGGAATTGTGTTGCACGTGACGTGAACTCTCACGCCCTTTTCGTGACATCTTCTCACCGCCTCGGCAAGCTCCTCATCCGAAAAATTGCTCGGTGCGGCACGCATGCCAAAGGTCTTACCGGCAAGGTAGACGGCATCGGCACCGTAATTTAGTGCCGACTCCAATCTCTCCATATCTCCTACCGGAGCAAGAAGCTCCGGTTTTATTCTTTCTGTCATACTAACCCTTTCTTTAATCGGCAAGTCCTGCCTCAACAAGATTGTTCTCGTGCTCCCACTCAGTCTCGGCGTAGTAAGGAGTTCCGTCTGCGGAATGGCAGAAGTAGTAGTAGCTGCCGCCCTTTGAGGTGTTCGGTCTTACAGCCGCCTTGATCGCATCGATTCCGGGGTTGCAAATCGGGCCTGCTGGAAGTCCGCTGAAGTTATAGGTGTTGTAGCTGCTTACAAAGCCCTCGGGTGCGTCGGAAGCATCGCTGTACGGATAGTAAACCGTTGAGTCCATACCGAGGATATTGATGTCCTCGTAGCCTGAATTCTCAAGACGGTTGCGGATGATTGCCGAAATGATGTACATATCGTCGGTGTTAGCCGCCTCAGCCTGAATGATGGAAGCGATTGTGATAATCTGATCCATCGAGTAGCTTGAGTTGTTGATATCTTCAACAATATCCGATGTGACTCTTGTCTGATAGTTGTAAAGGAACTTACCGACAACCGACTCTATCTCGTCATTCTTATAGAATGTGTAAGTATCCGGGAAGAGATAACCCTCAAGCTTATAATATCTGTCAGAAGCATTTGTGATGCTGCCGATCATATCGTACTTGTCGTAATCGCTTGAATTACATGCCTCGAGGAAATCATCTGCCGAACAAACGCCGTTATCCTCAAGTTTCTGGGCAATTTCTCTTACGGTCATGCCCTCCTGGAACGTGATTTCCACAGTCTCCTGCTCGGAAGAATCACCGGCCTGAAGTCTGTTGATGATAGCCTCGTAGTCCATGTTTGTATCAAGATTGAATGTTCCCTTTGAGAAATACTCCATCTTGGTTGTTATCGTGCAGTAAAGCTGGAAGAACTCCGGCTTGTTTATAGCACCGGCATTGTAAAGAAGCTCTGCAAGTTCTTCACTCGTAACGTTATCGGGAACCTCAACTGTGGTTGTTCCCTCGTTTCTGTTTGCGGCAAGGAAGTCGTTTGCTCCACCGACCAAATAGCCTCCGAGCGTGAGAGCCAAAAGCGCAACCATGAAAACCCAGACAATTCTGAAAATTCGTCTGTTTTTGTGCGACTTAATTTTATCTCTTTTCTTGTGCTCGCGTCTTGCGGATTTTTCCTTTTTATCGTTATCGTATGGGTTAAGATCGCGATTTTCATCGAGAACATCGGGAGTAAGATTTATTCTCTGTGTGCCGTTGAGGCTGTCGAGAGTGTCTCTCGGATCGTCAAAATCTTCGTCCTCGATGTGAACTCTGAAAGCGTTCGGATCGGGTCTCATTCTGTCGTTCATATCTGTTCCTTTCTTATTCGCACTGCAGTGAAGCAAACAGCTTGTCGGCTGTCTCCTTCGATACAAGCTCTTCTACAATTTTTAGAGCGAATTTTACGGCAACACCCGCTCCCTTTCCTGTTATAATCTTGCCGTCAACAACAACGGAATCTTCCACGTGATTTGCTCCACCCTTAATGAGCGCAGACTCATTTCCGGGGTAACATGTTGCTTTTTTGCCATCAAGAATGCCGAGATTGCCTAAAATTCTCGGAGCGGCGCATATTGCGGCGATGTACTTATCGTTATTGAAGCAATAGGCCACGGCTCTTTTTACAAGCTCGCTGTCCTCAAGGTGGTTTGTGCCGGGAAGTCCACCCGGGAGAATGACCATATCCATGTCGTCATAGCGAACGCTGTCGGCGATTATATCAGCGGTTACGCTTATTTTGTGCGATCCTGTTACGGTCTTTCCCGTGACGCCTACGGTCTTTACTTCAAGACCTGCTCTTCTTAATATATCTGTGGGAGCAAGTGCCTCCATTTCCTCGAAGCCTTCTGCCAAAAACAAATAAATCATAATTCCTCCTAAATCAAAGACAAGGATTTTAGATGACCGATAATTTCTTCATGAATATCTTCAATTGATCTCGGCTCAAGATTTTCGGTGTTGCATGTGATTTTATGCCAGCCGAATTTTTCCTGTGCGTAGACCGCCGCAGTGCGGCAAGAAGTGAGATATTCTATGTTTTTCTCGTGAATATCTTTTTTTGAGTCGTCTCCCGAGTATCTCGATGTGAGAAGTTTCTGAGAAACTCTCGGATCCATATCGAGATAAATCACAGCATCGGGAACGGGCAAACCGAGTTTTTCAAACTCAAAGTCATAGAGCCACTTTGAAAAAGTGTCCCACTCTTTTGGATTAAGCTTTGAAAGCTGATAAGTGATATTTGACGTTGTGTAGCGGTCGGCCAAAATAAGCTTTCCGTCCTCGTACGGCTTTTTCCACTTCATGGTGTAGCTTGCAAATCTATCCACGGCATAAAACGACGATGCGGCGTAGGCGTTGACGCTTTCGGCGTCTGTTCCGAAATCGCCCGCAAGATACATTTTAACAAGCGCCGAGGAATCCGAATCGTAGTCGGGAAAAGAAATCTTGATATTTTCGATGTTGTTTTCATCGAGATATTCAGCCAAAAGTCGGGACTGAGTTCCTTTTCCGCTTCCGTCAAGCCCCTCTATAACAATCAGACTCATATAATTCTCCGTTATGCAAAATCAGAGATTTGCAAATTTCTCTCTTACTTCTTTAATTTTACCGCAGGACATCTTGCCCTCGGGGCACGGGCCGCAAAGGCACGAAGGACCCATATTTGCGAAAATATGAGGAGCGACCTTTCTCACCTCTTTGAGCATGAGCGTTGCAAGCTCTCTTATCTCCCACTGGGCACGGTTGCAGCAGCGGATAGAAAAGAAATTCTTGAGTGAACGCGCGTTCATCGTGCAAACCATTTTTGTCGTGCAAGCATTGGGAAGAACAAATCTTGCGTCCTCGATAGCCTTCTTCTTGGCTTTGCTTTTTGCCTGTTTCTCGCTTAAGCCCTGTGCGAGAAAATCCGCATAATGCTTTTCTTTCAGAAGCTCGGTAAGCTTATCGTAGTGCTCCTGATCCTCTTTCATGGCACGAAGATACTCCTCTTTTGCCTCGGGAATAGCCTCAATCTCGGGAGGAAGTACAAACTCAAATGCGTTCTCGGCTACATAGCGCTGAGACTGAACGGAAAACGAAGCCATTCTGTGGCGCGTGATCTGTGCCAGAAGAGAACGTGAAACGCCCTCGATTCCGAACGTGAACGAAGCGTGCTCGATTGGGCTTTCGTGGCCGATTGTGGAGAGCATATCGATAAAGGAAGCTGTTTTCTCGTCGGTTAAACCGTCCTTGATTGTATCGATTTCTGCGGGCGAATAGCATAGCTTAGCGGCGCAGGCAATCGTTTTTTCAGGTTCGGGTGTATATGCCAAAAGCTGAACGTTTATCATTCTTAAATTTCCTTTCTTATATTTTCACAAGACATAATTACTCATTATCTAAGTTCCGATTATATCATATAAGAAGAAACTTATCAACTCATTATTTAGACGAAAAAACCTGCCAAATTGTATTCGGCAGGCTGTTCTTAATTTTCCTTTTTTTCTTCTGCTTTCTTGGTCTCTGAAAGACTTATATCTCCCGTGCCCGAAGAAAGTTTGATTGTTTTGTACTCGGATTTCGACTCTTTTGTCTCGCTCGATTCTGTATCACTGCTGTTTTCGTCAGAGCTTTCGCCCTCGGAAGACTCTTCTTTCTTTTCTTCCGATTTTATCTCGGGATTGCCCAAAGTGAACTCGGCTTTTTTGCCGCTTACATCCGAAAACGTGCTTGAAAGCTCACCCTTTGAGGTTTTCATGGTAACAAGTGCATCGGTGTCGCTCGGCACGCTTACGCTCACTTTACCGTTCGAAGAGTCGGCAGAAAGCGTATCCGTCTTTTTCTTGGTCTCAAGCGTTACATCACCAGAAACGGAAGAGCTTTTCATGCTCTCGAACGAACCCGTAAAGCTTATGTTTCCGTAAACGGAATTGAGATTTCCGCTCTCGCAGGTGCAGTTCTCGGCAGTGATATTTCCCCGCTGGGAATTTACCTTAAAGCTGTCGGCGTTTACATTAGAGAGATTAATCTCGCCGTTTTTGTCGCTCACGTTCAATTTTTCTGCGGTAATATCCGTTAAATTAAGGTTGCCCTTGCTTGTAACCGAGAGCGTGTCGGCTGTGAAACCGCCGACGGTCACACTCGATTCGTTCACGTTGAAGCTTATTTCGCCGAGTTTCATGTCTTTCGGAAGCTCAATCTTTAAATCCTTGCGCTTAAGTTCAGGCAAGGTTTTTTGATAGTAGATTTTCTCGGCGTCATTCCAGCTTACGGTCAAATCCTCGCTATCCTCGGTTATCGACAGTCTTGTATCTGCGTTCAGCTCCGAAGCGGAACTCTCCGTGACTTTTATCTCGTTTCCGTCGTAATAAGCAAAAGTGATGTCGCCCGCATTCCAGTTAATTTTGATGTTGTAAATATCATCGACGGGCTGAGTATATTCCTGAGTGAATTTATTGTCGGCGTTATCGGAATCGATATTCTCTTTTTTGAACATATCAAATCCGAAACCGTGAGAAGAACCGTAACCCAAAGCGACAAGCGCAAAAATACCGACAAACAGCCAAGTGACAATCTCTGTAATAAGACCTTTTCTCAACATTTTAACTCCTGTCCGCCGCTTTTTTTACGATAGCGTGCATTTTATCTGTATTTTTCTCCATGTCCGAGACAAGCTTAAACTGGTTTCTTGCACGTACAAGATTATGTTCGGGATAGTCCGTTTTGAAGTAAACATCGCCGTTTAAATAGTCAGCCAAAAATCTTATGCCGCACTCATAGGTCATAAGTTTTGCGCCGACCGAAAGCGAATAAAGCTCGTTATCGGTGAGGTTGTCACAAGCCGACAAAAACCCTTCTGCGTAAGCAGCAAACTTCTCGAGAGAGAAATTTACTTTGCTCAAATCGGCTTCGTCCTCAAGTGCGGTTGTTGCTCCCGAGCGTATGGAATCGCCGAAATCATAAGCCGCAAGCCCCGGCATAATCGTATCGAGATCGATAACGCACACGGGAACATCGGTCTTTTCATCCACAAGGATATTTGCCATTTTTGTGTCGTTGTGCGTAACCCGCAAAGGAAGTTTTTGAGACTCGAGCATATCGGTGAGCTCGTGCGCAAAATTCTCTCTGTCAAATGCAAATTTAACCTCTTCTTCACAGGAAGAAAGTCTTTTCGACTTGTTTTCTTTTACGGCATCTTTGAGCTGAGCAACTCTTTGGGGCGTATTGTGAAAATTAACTATAACTTCATTAAGTCTCTCGGCGGGGTAGTCTTTGAGCATAGCCTGAAATTTGCCGAACGCCTCGCCCGATTTTTTGAGCATATCGAGACTGTCGGCTTTCTCGTAAGCGACTGTTCCCTCGATGAAATCCATCACGCGCCAAAAGCTACCGTCAGCATCTACGGAGAAATATTCGCCCTTCTTATTTTGAAGAAAATGAAGCGTTTCTCTCTCGGGATCTCCGCCCGACAAAGCTATTTTTTCTCTCAGAAAAGAAGTCACGCCCACTATGTTTTCCATAATATCTCTTGGATTTTTGAAAACATAAGAATTAATCTTCTGGAGAATGTAATTTTTGTTATTGTATGTTACTTTGTAAGTCTCGTTGATATGGCCCGTACCGAAGGGAACTATATCAGACGATTCTATTCCGAATTCTTTAAGTACACTTAATTTTGACATATCAGTAATTTATTCCGATTCTCGCTATGGTGGTGTTGCCCGCCTCTGAAATATTGATGCTTCCCGAGTGCTTCTTTGCTATTTCACGAACGTTTTCAAGTTGCGTGACTCCCTCGTCCTTTAGCTCGAAAAGTCCCTTGAGGTAATAGCCGAATGTCCTCTGATGAATTCTCAGCTGCTTTGTCTCCTCGCCCGTTGTGTGAGTTGTCTCGATTGCAAGCTGTCCCTTTGCGGGGATAATGTTAAGTCTCACGAATTTATCTTCCTCTCGTGACTTTGCGGCGTCATCCAAAGACCAAGTGAGAACATCGTCAATAAGCGTGCAAAGCTCAATAACCTTAATCTTGCTGTCGCCGAGAGAAATATTTGTCTCAAGGCGAATTCCTTTTGTCGCAGCGTCTGCCGCCTTTGTGGCTACAAGCGCATTAATGTAAGGGTTATCGGAATAGTAATCCAAAAGCGGAGCGGAGCCGGGGTTTGCGTTAAATTTTGCAACATAGTTCACAATCTCACGGTTTCTTCCCTGTTCTGCAAGCGAACCGAGTTTCTGCATGGCGTACATAACGTTCTTTCTCGTTGCCTTGTATGACTCGACATTGACAACCATTGCGTTGTAGCTCTCTGCTCTGACGGAATTAATCTCGTTGCCTGCCGTATACTCGTAATCTCTTGCCTTGAATCTTGCCGCACCGTAAGCCGAGCGTGCGCAGAAAATTATTATAACGTACAGTGCGAATGTCGAGAAAAATCTCACGGAGAAATCATCCACGCCGAGGTAATCGTTGATTCCGCCCTTGGCAACATACCAAGTGAGAAGCTGTAAAAGGCACAAACCTATGGAGTAGGGAGAAATTCCTCTTCTGTAAAGATAGCGTAGCGGCTTGATGAAAAGTGCGATAACGATGAGCGTCAAAAGGACATAAAGTCCGTTTGCGGCAAGCTTTGCGCCGAGCGAAACATTGCCAACGGGTGCAGAGCCGACTATTATTGTCAGGAAGTCGCCGAAAAACAGATAATCGGTGATGAGAAGAAGTCCCGTGAATATCTTATGTGCAATGTTGTTGCTCGACGAAAAAATCGAAGCGATAAAAAGCCAAAGCACGCACACCATATTCGACACCGCACCTAAAGCGACAGTATCGGACACCATGGAGCCGACAACTCCTCGGCTGATAAACGAGAGAACAAGCGCCGCCGCCGTGATTATGACGGTCGTGACGGTTTTGAAGCGCTCCTCAAGAAGAAGAACAAAAGCCAGTGCGTTTACGATAAATATACAAGGTAAGCTTAACATATAACTTTACTCCTCAAAATTCTTCGCCATAACCGAAAATTAAAGCTTTTATCAGTTTATGGCATTTCAGAGTAAGTATATCACAACGCTAATTCTTTGGCAAATATCGAGTGATAAAATTCCTGTCAGATTTTCACAAAATTTAACGTTAAATCTTATTGAGAACATCAAAATTTACTTTAACTTGGCAATATAACACAAAAATACTTGAACTTAAAACAAAATCATTGTATAATTACAATAATTTTGAGACATTTAAGCTTAGAAAGGCGTGATTATTATGTTCAAGCGCTCAAGCGGCGTTTTGATGCACATTTCATCTTTACCGGGAGACTATGGCATAGGCTCGTTCGGAAAAGATGCCAAAGCATTTATAGATATGTTGAGTGATTCGGGATGCACTTGGTGGCAGGTTTTGCCGTTCGGACCAACGGACGCATGGAATTCTCCTTATGCAAGCATTTCGGCTTTTGCCGGCAACCCCAATTTTATCGACCTCGAAAGCCTTAGAGACGAAGGTCTTTTGACGGACGAAGAGCTCACCTCCCAGAAATACGCTAACCCTTACACGGCTGCGTTTGAATTTCTTAACATCAAGAGAATTCCCGTTCTCTACCGTGCATTCACAAGAACGGACGACGCTTACAAAGAGAAAGTTAAAGCTTTTGCTGAGAAAAACTCATTCTGGCTTCCCGACTACGCCCTTTATATGATTTTAAAAGAGGCAAACCTCGGCAAGGAATGGTTCGACTGGGAGGACGAGAAACAGAAGCTCCACGATAAAGAAACCGTAGCGGCACTCATGAAAGAGCATGCGGACACAATTCTCTTCATGGAATTCATCCAGTATGTTTTCTTCAAGCAGTGGGAAGAGATAAAATCCTACGCAAACAAGAAGAACGTGAAGATTTTGGGCGATCTGCCCATGTATGTGGCAAGACAGAGCTCGGACGTTTGGAGCAACAGAAATCTTTTCGATCTTGCTGAGGACGGTCAGCCGAAATGCGTGGCGGGAGTTCCGCCCGATTATTTCAGCGCCCTCGGTCAGAAATGGGGAAATCCGCTCTACAACTGGGACGAGATGAAAAAAGAGGGCTACCACTGGTGGCTTGAAAGACTTAACGCATCGTTCACTCTTTATGACGCAATAAGAATCGACCACTTCCGTGCGTTCTCGGCTTACTGGGCTGTTCCCTACGAGGCAGAAACCGCCATTGACGGCGAATGGAGAAAAGGCCCCGGAATGGATTTCTTCAATGTTGTCATCAAGAAATTCGGAGCAAACAAAATTATCGCAGAAGATCTCGGCATAATAGACGACGGCGTTGTAAAGCTTATCGAGGACACCGGATTCCCGTGCATGAGAGTTATGCAGTTTGCATTTGACTTCTCCGATAATATGCACTTGCCGCACAATATGCCGAAAAACTCTGTCGCTTACACGGGAACTCACGATAACAACACGACTCTCGGCTGGCTCTGGGAGGCTTCACCCGAGCAGAGAAAACTGGCTCTCGACTATGCCGGCTACACGGGCGACAACTGGGCAGAGGGCGGCTGGAACTCGAAGTCGGTTCAGGCTATGATACGTGCTCTTTGGGCGGCTCCGTCCAATATGGCAATTGTGCCCGTTCAGGATCTTTGCGGATTCGGAAGCGACACCAAGATGAATATGCCGGGAGTTCCGAACGGAAACTGGGCGTTCAGAATTTCAAGAGAGCATTTGAGAAACATCGATTTCGGCAAGCTTAAGGCACTCAACAAGACATATTTCAGACACTTCACCGAGGAGCCGAAAAAGGAAACAAAGGCAGAAGAAAATGAATGATTTTGACGAGAAAATCATAAAACTGAAATCACTTATAGATAAATCACAGAAAATTTGCGTGTTCACGGGAGCGGGAATCAGCGTGCCGAGCGGCATTCCCGATTTTCGCTCGGCGAACGGCATTTACAGCGAAAAATACAAGCAAAACTTAAGCCCCGAGGAAATTATCTCTCACTCGTTTTTCATGAAGGACACGCCTCTTTTCTATGAATTTTACAAGGAGAAAATGCTCTACCCCGAGGCAAAGCCGAACGAGGCTCATTTATATTTTGTGTCACTCGAAAAAGACGGAAAAAGCGTGCCCGTAGTCACGCAAAACATTGACGGCTTTCATACCATGGCGGGCAGCAAAACGGTTTGCGAGCTTCACGGAAGTGTGCACAGAAATTTCTGCATGAAATGTCATGCCGCATATGACGTAAACTACGTGTACAACTCAAAGGGCGTACCCGTGTGCGAAAAATGCGGTGGCATCGTAAAACCGGATGTCGTTCTTTACGAAGAGGGGCTCGACTCCGAAACCGTCAACCGTGCGATTTACGAAATCGGCTCGTCCGATCTTCTTTTGATAATCGGCACATCGCTTGCGGTTTACCCGGCGGCAAGCTTTTTGCGTTTCTTCAAGGGCGAAAATATAGTCCTCATAAACAAAAGTGCAACCCCGTATGATCAAAATGCGGATCTTGTGTTTAACAACGATGTAATTGAAGTTGTGAAAGCACTTGAAAACAGTTAAAAACAAAATGCAGACCAAAAGCGGTCTGCATTTTTTTATTCTAATGTGGTTTTTAGTTGTCTGCTCTCGAGTAGCCGTTCTTCATCTGCTTGCTGCACTCGAGTACAAGCTTTGTGAGGGCGTCAGTCGTCAGGCTCTTTGCCATATCGGCTATTTTCTCGTTAGCCTTTTCAAGGCCCGAGAAATCACCCGATTCGATAGCGGTTTTGTCGCTCTCTGTGAGTATCTGTCTGCCCTTGGTCAAAACACCCTCTTGGTATCTCTCGATGAGCTGAATGCAAGAGCCGAAGTGAGCGTCAGCCATAACGCCGATAAGTCTTGAGCCCCAGTAGAAGTTCTCCGTTGAAACGTCAAGCTTCACATCGCTAAGATATTTTGGCATCTTTGAAACATTTGTATAAAGCGGAATTACGGCATTGAATGCGTTCGAGCCGAACATAATCCATTCTATTCCCTTAATCTCGTCGGGAACATCGCTTCTTATCTGACAGATTGACGTAACTCCCGTGCGGCTTATGCCGATTGAGCGGTAAACGCCCCTCTTGCCTGTGTCCTGAGCGGAATATGGGTTGTAGGGCGTGCCCTGATAGTAAGACGAAACGATATACTTAACATCCTCGACTGTAACTTTCTTGTCGGGCTTAACCGACCACGGAATATTATCGCTCTCCGGCTTAAATTCGGCGTCCTCGCCGTCCCAAGTGTGCGAGAACGGAGTGAGGTATCTGCCCATAAACCAAGCTCTGGGGGTATTGTAGCAGTGGTCGGCGTCTCTTCTTGAGCCGAAGCACCAGCGCGGATTAAAGCTTTCGCCCTCTTTGTTGAGGTTGAGGTGATTTTTCTCGATAAACTCTTTTAAATCCGCCGAACACATAAACTCTTTCTTCTCACCGTAAGCGTCGTCAAAATCGAAATAGTCCATACCGAACTGGTTCGGAGCGAGAACTACCTCGTCGTCGGGAACTCGTCTTGCAATCCAGTGATGTCCGCCGATTGTCTCGAGCCACCAAATTTCATTCTCGTCGTTGAATGCGATTCCGTTTGACTCGTATGTGCCGTAAGTCTCCAAAAGATAAGCGAGTCTCTCAACGCCCTCTCTTGCGGAGTGAATGTAGGGCAGAACGAGAACAACGATGTCCTCCTCGCCTATTCCGCCGGGAACGTCCTTTTCTCTTCTCGAAGCTGCTTTTTTGTACTCCACCATGGGATCGGCCGCAAGAACTCTCGGGTTTGATGTGATGGTCTCCGTTGCGGTCATACCTACGTTTGCGGCGTTTATTCCAGTTGCCGCCCAAATTCCGTCCTTGTTTGAAACGCTCGGACAGGATGTGTATCTCATCGGATTATCGGGCAAATCTATTTCGACATGAGAAATAACAGACTTGTATTTTCTCGGCTGTTTGTCGGGATTTACCACAATAATCTTTTTCTCGTCAAAGAAACCGTCATCGGTTCTTGAAATCATGGTTGAATTGTCGTTGCTTGCCTTTTTACCGACAAGTATTGTTGTGCATGGCATAAATTTCTCTCCTAACCCATTAATTTATCATCATATCAATTGTATCAAAATTTGCGATTTTTTCAACACCTTGGGCGTTCAAATTTACTTCATGACAAGCTCGTCATCGCTTGGAAGCTCAAACGGCACGCACGAAGGCTTTGAAAGGTAGTAATAGGCGCACGAAGTGTAATCATCGTATCTTGCGCCCGTCCATCCGAGATTATCAATTACCATTTTGAAATCTTCTTCAAAATAGATGGGGTCTTTTACGTGAAAACGGTAGAGCAAAAATCTTTTCTGATGATTATACATCTCGCTTGTATCGCCGATTATCGCAAAAAGTCCGGCATAAAGTCCGCTGAAAGTCTGATATCGGTTAAGATATATATCGTTGCCGAACGCATATGAGCCGCAGAAATAATCTTCCGTGCCCGTGTAATTCATCGTGGGGTAAACATCGCCGTCAATATAAGCCTTTGCCTCGCCCTCGACCCAGCACGTGTTGTGACCGTTCATTCCGCTTGCAAGCGTAACGCCGACAAACTGACCCTTGCCCCGAACGCCGTCAAGAATCGTATACGAGCGGCCTTTCTGCACGGGGTGCTCCTGACGGTAAGCGGCGTGAAAGTAACCGATATTCTCGGGCAAATCACCGTGCCAACCCGAAATCATATAGTAAAGCGTTTGATTTTTGTCGGAGCGGTTCTCCATGGTTATTTTGCAGTGAGATTTAAACGGCATCTCAAAATAGCTGTTAAATCCTCTTCCCGGTGCAACAAGCATGAGAGCCGAATTTAACACGGGATAGTTTCCGTCTCTGTCCTCAAAGTTTTCGTCATAAGCACATCCGAAAAATGCCGAGAGCGGCGCTTCCACGCTCGGTTTCTCTTCGTTTTCCCAGTAAATTCGCAAAATGAACGAGTGACCCACGTATCCCGTAAACCACATATGAGTTATCATACCGGGGCCGTCGGTATCGACAAGCGTTACAACCTCGTTTGGTTTAATCTCCAAACACGGATTTAACTTCTCGCAGTCCTTTCCCCTTGTGCCTCCCGACTTGCTTCCCGTGGGATTTTCGGCGGAAAAGCCGAATGTGCGTCTGTTTTTCATCTCATAAAGTGCCATAAAAATCCTCCCTTGCTATGCTTTGTTCAATTCTATCATCAAACAGTAAATTTTACAATAAAAAAGCGCAGAAGCATAGCCTCTGCGCAATTAATCAAACCACCTCGACAAGCTCAATCTTAAAGTTAAGCTCCTTGCCTGCCATTTCGTGGTTGGCGTCAAATGTGATTGTTGTCTCGTCCTTATCCTTTACGCTTACAGGGAACTGCTGACCCTCGGCTGTTGCGAGATAAATTCTGTCGCCGACATTCAGCGACTCGCTTCCCGGAAGTTCCGCAATCGGAACGGCAAAAATTGCCTCGGGGTTTGCCTCGCCGTAAGCCTCCTCGGGCATGAGGTGAATATCGATAATCTGACCGACTTCCATGTTCTCGACAGCCTTATCGAAACCCTTGATCATCATTCCCGCACCGCAAACAAACTCAAGCGGCATTCCTCTGTCGTAAGAGGAGTCGAATTTTGTTCCGTCGTTGAAAGTTCCTGTGTAGTGAACTTTGCATGTTTTGTTAAGATTGCTCATTTTATTTTCCTTTCGTTTTGACCTCAGTCAAGAATAATTTTTGTTCCGCCCGCACTTCTCACGTCGAGAACATAACATGCTCCCTCGCCGAAAACGGACTCCATTTCGCTCTTATATTTCTCGAGTAAATCCTCGGGCACATAAGCCTGAATTGTGCCTGCAAATCCGCCGCCGTGAACACGGTATGCGCCCCTTTTGCCGAGCACTTTTTCCGTCAAAGCAAGCGCAAGCGTAAGTCCCTGATTAAAAGGATCGCTTGAGGCAAAAACATTTTGAAGTTTCATAAGAGAAGACCTTCCCGACTCCATAACAAGCTCACGGAATGCTTCAAAATCGTTCTCCTTGAGTTTTTCAGCCTCTTCCTTTGCACGTCTGTTCTCGTCAAAGAAATGAATTGCACGAAGAACCGCTCTGTCGCCGACTCTCTCACGAAGTGCGGGAATTGCCCTGTAAAAAGCTTCCTCGTCCACCTCACGCAGAACATCTTTATCGAAAAATGCCGCAACAGCTCTCATCTCAAGCGGAACGGCTGCGTACTCGTTCGTTAAGTCTGCGTGACTTCCCTTTGTATCGACAATGCAAAGTCTGTGGCCGAAATCGGCTGGGTTAAAATCAATTTTTGCAAGGACGGGCTTTTTCGGATCGTTAAAATCGATAGCCGTAAAACCGCCAACGCTCGAAGCGGTCTGATCCATAAGTCCCGATGGCTTGCCGAAAAACACGTTCTCGGCGTACTGTGCAATCTGAGCGACAGTTACGGGATCAATTTTATCGTCGTTATAGAAATGATTGATAATCGTGACAACCAAAACCTCAAAAGCGGCTGAGCTTGAAAGTCCCGATCCCTTGAGAACATTTGAAGTTGTGTAGCAGTCAAAACCGCCGACATTGTAACCTAAATCGTTTATGCGTGCGGCAATTCCTCTTATGAGTGAAGCCGATTTCTCACGCTCCATGCTTTTCGGCTCAAGAACGGAAATATCAATCTCGTCAAACTTTGTGTACTCGTGAGACTTGAGCCTTATCATGCTGTCGTCACGCTTTTTGGCGCAAGCGATTATATCAAGATTGACAGCCGCCGCCAAAACTCTGCCGTGCTGATGATCCGTGTGGTTTCCGCCGATTTCGGATCTTCCCGGGGCGGAAAAATACTCCAAACCTTCTTTATCTTCGACAGAAAAGAAATTCATAAAATTCTCTGTGAGAAAAGCATATCTCTCACGCTGTGCATCCAAATCGTTTGCGTAAACGGTGTTAAATTCAGAAATCATATTTTTCCTCCGTTTTTAATCAAATTGAATAGTCCGTCCTCGTCTATAACGGGTATTCCGAGAGCCTGAGCCTTTGTGAGCTTTGAGCCTGCCGCCTCACCCGCAACGAGGTAACTTGTCTTTTTGGAAACCGAACCCGTAGCTTTACCGCCGTTTTTCTCAATAAGTTCGGCGGCTTCTTTTCTTCCGAGTGTCGGCATCGTTCCCGTGACAACAATCGTTAAACCGGCAAGAGCGTCACCGCCCTCCTCCTTTTGCGGCATTGTCATATTTACCCCCGCCGCCTTGAGAGACTCCATTATCTTTCTGTTGTTCTCGTTTTTAAAAAAATCGACTATGCACTTTGCGGTAGTCGCGCCTATATCGTTTATTGCGGTCAGCTTTTCTTCATCGGCGTTCATGAGCTCCTCAATGCCCGAAAAATTCTTCATAAGCTCACGGGAAGTTGAAAGTCCGACGTTTCTTATTCCGAGTGCCGCCAAAAGCCTTGTCGGCTCGTTTGCCTTTGAAGCCTCAATTGCCGACAGAATTTTGTCGGTATTTTTCTCCTTGCCGATAAGCTTTTTTTCGATAAGCTCATCACGCCTGTCTTTAAGCGTGTAAATATCGGCGTAGCTCTCCAAAAAGCCCTCTTTTATAAGAGAATCAGTTATTGTCTCGCCCAAACCGACTATATTCATACAGTTGACCGATGAGAAATAGGCGATTGTTCTTGAAAGCTGAGCGTGACAAGCGGGATTGACGCACTTGATGTCCGCCGTATCTTCCTCACGGACAAGCTTTTCACCGCAAACGGGACAGACTTCCGGAGCTGTAAAAACCTCTTTCGGCTCTAAAACGCAACCGTTAAGCTTGGGGATAATCTCGCCCGACTTAAAAAGCTTGTACGTTCCGCCGATGCCGATTTTCATATCGTTTATGTAGTCCTGATTGTGAAGCGTTGCCCTTGAAACAAACGTGCCGCAAAGTCTTGCCGGGCCGCCCGTCAGTTTGTCGTGGAAAATACCAGTAAAGGTAAGTTTTCCCGTTCTGCCGACATCGACCTCAATTTTATCCATGACAACCTCTCGTTCCTCGGGAGGATACTTATAAGCGATGTGACCGCTTGAATATTTTGCTCCGCTCGGAAAATCGTTTCGGTAGGCAATTTGATCAAGCTTTATTACCGCACCGTCAATATCGTACGGCAAATCACTTCTCATCTCGCCGATTTCGTCTATGGCGGACAAAATCTCATCAAGGGAAATGCACTTTTTGTGGTACACGGTTTTTACTCCGGCTTGAGTGAGTTTATTGAGAGCCGCCGTGTGACTTGTCATAAGTTCTTCGGGGCCGTCCTGTACATTAAAGACGAACATATTGAGCCCACGCTCGCGTGTGACGGAAGCGTCAAGCTGTCTGAGCGTGCCGGCAGCCAAATTTCTTGGGTTAGCGGCAAGCTTTTTGCCGTTTTCCTCCTGAATTTTATTGAAGCGCTCGAAACTCTCGTGAGTCATATAGACTTCACCTCTGAGTTCAAGGTAGTCGTAGTTTAAATCAAGTGCGCTCTTTACATCGGGAAGCGTGAGGGCGTTTGCAAGCGTGTCCTCACCGATATAGCCGTCTCCTCGTGTCTCTGCCATATAAAGCCGCATGCCGTTTTCGCTTTTTCTGTACCGCAAAGTCATGCTCAGACCGTCAATTTTCTGCTCGACGGAAAAAACGGCATCGTCGTGAACCGACTTAACCTTTTCGTACCAAGCCTTAACGTCCTCTTTCGTAAAAACGTCCTCGATTGAAAGCATGGGCACATTGTGGGTTATCTTAACGCCCGCCTCACGCTTAGCCGTGCCGCCTACCTTTTGAGTGGGAGAATTCTCATCCACCCAATCGGGGTGCTCACGCTCGATTTGCTTTAACGACTGCATAAGCTTATCGTACTCGAAATCGGAAATTTCCGGCTCGTCCATATTATAGTACCTGTTCATGTGGTACTCAATCTGTGATTTTAAAGCTTTGTATTCCTCGTACTTCTGCATTTTTTCCTTACACTTACTATTAAAAAATCAGCAAGCAAAACCTGTCCGCTTGCTGATTTTTTTACTCAAATTCTTTTAGCGCTCTGACGAGTGAAGCAATCGGAAGTCCGACTATGTTAAAATAGTCACCGTTAATCGACTCAACCAAAAGCGAGCCGCGGCCTTGAATTCCGTAAGCACCCGCCTTGTCGCCGGGTTCGCCCGTAGCGATGTAGGCTCTTATTTCTTCGTCCGTCAAATCATAAAACTTAACCTCGGATTTAACCGAGTAATTAAGCGTTTTGTCTTTTCCGATGATGCAAACTCCCGTGAAAACATTATGAGTTTTTCCCGAGAGCATTTTAAGCATATCGAATGCTTCTTCATCAGAGTGGGGTTTTCCGAGAATTTTGCCGTCATAAGCCACAACGGTATCAGCGGCAAGGGTCACTTTATCCGCACCGACAAGCCGTGAGACCGCCTGTGCCTTTCGCTTTGACAAAAGCTCCACCGCCTCGTTCGGAAGAAGAGAACTCGGAAAACTTTCGTCAACATCGGAGACGACAACTTCGAAATCAAGCCCCACAAGCTTCAAAAGCTCTTTCCTTCTCGGAGAAGATGAAGCCAAAACAAGCTTCATTTTATTCACCGTAGCCGTTCGGGTTCATGGTCTGCCATCTCATAGAGTCGGCACACATATCGTCGAGAGTTTTCTCTGCCTTCCAGCCGAGCTCATTGTAAGCCTTGGATGCGTCTGCATAGCACTCTGCGATGTCGCCGGGTCTTCTGTCTGTGATAACATAAGGAATCTGTCTGCCTACTGCCTTTGAATAGGAAGCGATAACATCGAGAACGGAATATCCGATGCCAGTGCCGAGGTTATAAACCTGACGGCCGCAGTTTCCTTCCTCAAACTTCTTGAGTGCTGCTACATGGCCCTCTGCAAGGTCCATAACGTGGATGTAGTCTCTTACGCCTGTGCCGTCCTTAGTCGGATAGTCGCCGCCGAAAACGTTAACGTGGTCACGCTTGCCGACTGCAACCTGTGCGATGTACGGTGTGAGGTTGTTCGGAATGCCCTTGGGGTCCTCGCCGATAAGACCGGACTCGTGTGCTCCGACAGGATTGAAGTATCTGAGGAGAATAGGATTGAACTCCTTGTTTGCAAAAGCGTAGTCTGTGAGGATACGCTCGATGAAGAGCTTGGTTGTTCCGTAGGGGTTAGTTGTGGAGAGCGGGAAGTCCTCCTTGATCGGAACGGAAGCGGGATCGCCGTAAACCGTTGCGCTTGAGGAGAATATGATGTTGTTACAGCCGAACTCTCTCATAACCTTGATGAGAGTGAGCGTTGAGCCGAGGTTGTTCTCGTAGTACTCAAGCGGCTTTGCAACGGACTCGCCGACAGCCTTGAGACCCGCAAAGTGAATTACGGCGTCGATTTTATGCTCGGAGAAGATTTTCTTGAGAGCCTCTTCGTCACGAACATCGTCCTTATAGAAAGTGATCTCCTTTCCTGTGATCTTCTCAACTCTCTTAACAGCCTCTTCCTTGCTGTTGCAAAGGTTATCAATGATAATCGGGTTGTGACCCTTGTTGATTAAGCTTATGCATGTGTGAGTACCGATATATCCGGCACCGCCTGTAACCAAAACGTTCATATTATTCTCCCATCTAAAAATTGTATGTTGAATATCTTTCAATACCCGTTTGACAAGATTATAACACAATGTAACCGATTTTGAAAGTATTAATTTATTTTTCTTTCCATATTTTCGGCACGGAAAAACCTCTTCCCTTAACATTTGTGACCTCTGCCGTGACGATGAATGCCTCTTCGTCAAGCTCGAGCACAGCCGTATAAAGCGCCTGAAGCTTGTTTCTGGGAAGCACGCACATTACCGCCTGAGTTGCGTTTCCGACAAAACCCGTCTCCATTTTTATCATGGAACAGCCGAGGTCTAAGTCCGACAAAATCATCTGTCTTATTTTCTCGTTCTTTGGTGAGATAATCGTGACCTGATTGCTCTTGCTACCGAGCATGAGTACCTTATCGAGAACAAACGACAGGAATATTGTGAGTAAAATTCCGTAAAGAATCTGATCTATCGAGGAATAGAAAAGCTGAATAAACAGGATTATCATATCCACACAGTTTATCAAAAGCGCAAGCTTTATTCCCGTTTTCTTGTTTATGACGCACGAGAGGACCTCAATTCCGCCACTGCTTGCTCCGTTCTTCAAGATAAGGCCGTCTCCCAAGCCGATAAGTATTGCGGACAGAACAAGCGCAAGCATGATGTCCTCGCCGTCATAGCTTAAATTCGGAATTCTTCTGTAAATATAAAGAAAAGTAGGATAAGTAACCGTGCTTATGATTATTCCGAACGCAAACTTCTTGCCCATGAAGAAAAGTCCGACAAAGAAGAACAGAATATTTATCACATATGTTACCGTGGAAATATCCATGCTGAAATAGTGCGAAAAAATGAGTCCGAGACCCGTAACTCCGCCCATTATGAAATTAACGGGCAAAATGAAATAGCAAACGCCGAACGCAACTATCGCATTTCCGAGAATAACCAAAAGTATTTTCTTAACGTTTTCGAGTGTTTTTGCTTTCATCACTTCATCACCTTTTTGTTTTAATCCTTTAGCAGTTTAAAATGCCCCTAAAACGGCGAATGGGCAGTCATTCGACTGCCCAAATTAATTATTTATTTTACCTCGTAGCCCTTAGCCTTGATTAAGTCTACCACCTGATAAACGTATTTTTTACATTCCTCATCGGTTTTAGCCTCAACCATAACTCTTATGAGCGGCTCGGTTCCCGATTCACGCACGAGAATTCTTCCCGTATCGCCGAGTGCTTCGGCAACTTTCTTAACCTCTGCCTGAACCTCGGGATCTTCGTTAACCTCTTTCTTGCTTGTAACCTTTACGTTGACAAGGAGCTGAGGATACTTTACAAATCCCTTTGTGAGCTCGCTTAAGCTTACCTTTTTGGCTATCATAACTTCCATAACCTTTATGGCTGTGAGAAGTCCGTCACCCGTTGTTGCGTACTTTGAGAAAATGATGTGACCCGAATCCTCGCCGCCGATAATGTGGCCGTTCTTGGTCATATTCTCATAAACGTACTTATCGCCGACAGCGGTTTTCTCGTAGTTGATTCCCGCAGCGTCAAAAGCCTTGTAAAGACCGAAGTTAGACATAACGGTAGTTACAACTGTGTTGTTTATGAGGTGATCTCTCTCTTTCTGATAAACAGCGTAGAGATACATAATAGCGTCGCCCGAAACAACATTTCCTTTTTCGTCGACAGCGATACAGCGGTCTGCGTCACCGTCAAATGCAAATCCGACATCAAGATTATTCTCTTTAACATACGCCTGAAGTTTCTCGATGTGAGTTGAGCCGCAGTCGGTGTTGATGTTTGTTCCGTTCGGATTGGCGTTGATTACGTAGGTCTTTGCGCCGAGAGCGTCAAAAACAATCTTTGCGATGTTCCAAGATGCGCCGTTTGCGCAGTCGAGAGCGACTTTGTAGTTCTTGAAAGAACGTCTTGCCTGAGCGAGAAGATAAGCGATGTAACGGTTTCTGCCTGCAAAGAAGTCCACCGTGATACCGATTTTATCCTCTGATGCAAAAGGAATCTCGGGGATTTTACCGTCGATGTATTCCTCAACCTTGAGGATGGTCTCCTCGTCCATTTTCTCGCCGTGAGAATTGATAAGCTTAATTCCGTTGTCATAGTAAGGATTGTGGCTTGCGGAAACCATGATGCCGCAGTCAAAATCCTCCGTGAGAGTAACATAAGCTACGCTCGGAGTTGTTGTGACATGAAGAAGATAAGCGTCTGCGCCGGATGAGGTGATGCCCGCAACAAGCGCATACTCAAACATATAGCTCGAAAGACGAGTGTCCTTTCCGATTACTATCTGAGCCTTTTTGGTGCCGTTTTCGGAGTAATACCATCCGAGAAAACGGCCGATTTTGTAGGCGTGATCCACGGTTAAATTTTCACCCGCTTTACCGCGAAATCCGTCTGTGCCGAAATACTTTCCCATAATAATGCCTTTCTTAGATAAATATAGCGTAAATTTGCGTGAAAGCCGCAATTTTACAAAAAGACTTAGGTAAGTATATCACAAAAAAAGTTTTATTTCAACTTTACACGGCGTGAATGTTGTCTTTACTGTAAACTATATCGCCTGTTTTTCCGTCTTTTCTCTCGTAAAACTCGTCTCTTTCCTTGGCAAGATAAGCCTTTGTGCCCATGACGTCAAGCTCGATTTGCTCGTCTTTTCCATCCAAAATTTCATCGCAAAGCTCAATCAAAGATTCGATTAAATCGTTCTTTATGTCTCCGCTTCCGTGAGAGATAAGCACACGGTCGTAGAATCCGTCAACAGCCATTTTAAGCCAAATTAAGTTGTTTCTGTATTTCTCGATGCTTGGGCAGTAATCGAAATTGAGAAGTGTGTTGTTGTTTGCGGCATCACCTGTTATAAGCATTCTCTCCTCCGCAATAAGGAAAGTCACGCTTCCGGGAGTATGGCCCGCACAGAAATTAGCCTGAACGTGAAGATTTCCGAGGTCGAAAATCTGTCCGTCCTCAATTTTTCCGAACTGAGCGTCATTTTCAAAGTCGGGGCAAATAAAATCTTCCTTTTTGAGTGTGGCATACACGTCCTCATCGGGATACATAAACGAGAGAAGTGATTTCACGTAACCTCTTCTGTCGGTGTCGGCCGTCGGCTCGCTGTAAACAGGTAAATCAGCCTCGTTTATCCACACGTTCTCAAAAAGAGAAGCTCCCATGGCATGGTCGATGTGGCCGTGAGTCAAAAGCACGGTTACGGGCTTATCCGTGAGAGTTTTCACGTACTCGTCAAGTCTGCCGACGCCTACGCCCGTGTCTATGAGCACCGCTTGATCATCGCCCTCGACAAGATACATTATCTCTCCCGTGATTCCGAAAATTCTTGTCACTCTGTCACTTATTTTCTCGCTTGTAAAAAATTCTACGCTCATTTCTTTCCTCTCAGTTTTTCTCGTTAAGTTCTATTTTCAATACCGTATCAACGCTGTCCGGCAAATAAGGAGTAGCCGAAACATCAACAAATACGGCATCGGGGTAATTTTCTACCATCCAGTTGTCGGCAAGTTTAATTTCCGAACCGTCAGAAAGAAGTCTTACGGATTTAATTTCATCGTGCTTTAAGTTCTCAAGCCAAATGCTTCCGACAGAGTTCTCGTAAATGTGATAGTATATAGTATTTCCTTTTCGTGTAAGTCTGCCGTTCTCCGGTTTTGGTAGATTTGCCGCACCGCAGCCGTAAATGGACTCACCGTTTGCCGCCATCCACTCGCCTATTTGTTTGAGCAAGTTTAAGCTTTCAGCCGGAATATTTCCTCTTGCGTCAGGGCCTACATTCAAAAGAAGATTTCCGTTTTTGGAGACGCACTCCACAAGTTTTCTGACAATCATATCATAGGGCTTGAAGTTTTTGTCCTTTGCGGTGTAGCCCCAGTTGTTGTTCATGGTTATGCAAGCTTCCCACGCAATGTCTCTGCCGCTTTCGTCCTTAAAACCGCTCGGCGGAATAATCTGCTCGGGACTAACAAAGTCGCCGCTGAACTCCGAGGGATTGTCCGTAGCAATCGAGCCGAATCCCGAACCGCTAACCTCAAGTCTGTTGTCGAGAATAATATCGGGCTGATACGATCTCACCATTCTCACAAGCTCTGATGCTTTCCATTTCTCGCCCGTCATATCGTCATACGAGAAATCGAACCACATGATGTCGAGTTTTCCGTAATCTCTGCAAAGCTCCTCAATCTGACCGTGCATATATTTGAGGTAATTGTCGAAATTTTTGCTCTTGCCTTTCTCACGCTCATCGTTTCTGAGCGGATGGTGCCTGTCGCCGTATGAGGGATAGTCGGGGTGATGCCAGTCAAGAAGCGAATAGTAAAGTCCGACCTTCAAGCCCTCGGCTCGAAACGCATCGAGATATTCTCTTACGATGTCCTTGCCGTAAGGCGTGTTTGTCACTTTCCAATCGGTAAGTTTGGAATCGAAAAGGCAGAATCCGTCATGATGTTTTGCGGTCAGGACGGCATATTTCATACCGGCATTCTTGGCGGCTTTTGCCCATTTTTTCGGGTCAAAGTCGGTGGGATTGAATTCATCAAAAAATTTTACATAGTCCTTTTCGGGCATTTGCTCCGTGGATCTCACCCATTCACCACGTGCGGGAATAGAATAAATTCCCCAGTGAATGAACATTCCGAAGCGGTCGCTCAAAAACCACTTCATTCTGTCGTTATATTTTTCTCTGTCAAAGCTGTACATCTTTATTCTCCTTTTTGGAAAAATAAGCATCTCTGGTCATCGAATACGAATTTACATCATATAAAATGCCATTTGAAGCACGAAAAGCGTTTTTTACGATTCCGTCAAAGTTAAAACCGCACTTTTCAATCACGCGCCTCGAGCGTTCGTTTCCGTTATGGTAGCCGACGGAAAGAAGCTTAGTTTCCGTGTTCTCGAATGTGTTTTTGGTTAGTGCCGCAAGTGCCTCGCTCATATAGCCGTTGCCCCAAAAGTCTTTTGAAAGTTCGTATGCAACGGATAGCGAATTAACTTTCTTTTGGTCGTGAAGCTCATCGGACTGATAATTGATAGATCCGATAACCTTTCCGCTTTCCTTCAAAACGACCGCATAAGCAGATTTATTCTGAAGATAATTTGCAAACTTCAAAAAGCCCTCCGCCCTGTCCCTTACGGGAGAAACTCCGGCCGGAAGCATAACTTCTTCATCGGACATTATCTTGTAGAAATCATCAAAATCATCCGTTTGCCACGGCCTCAAAATAAGCCGCTCCGCTTTAATTTCGGCTCGGTATTCGGTACCTTTCGGCAAAATGAATTTGACCGCACGGCGCTTTATTTTGAAAACTTCCCGTTTGACAAGATCGCATTCGCCGTCACGGTTTGCAACGGCGCTGTTCTTTGAGTGAATTTCCATCTCATATCCTCTTGAAAAGCTGAGATAATCGTTAAATTTCGGATGAGCCAAGTGATTGCCTCTTTTATAAACTCCAACCATGGACGGAATTTTATAAAACGGAGGCTTTTTTATAAGGATAAAATCGAGAAGTCCGTCATTGCATACCGCAACTGGCGCACCCTTGTATCCGCCGCCGTAAAACTGACCGTTAGCCGCAAGAGCGAAGATATAATTGCCCTCGAAAGTTTTCTCGCCCTCGGTTGTTTTGAGCTTAATTTTAAGCTGTTCTCCGAGATGACCGAAAAGACACTTAACAAGCGAAAGTTCATACGCAAGCGACCCCGAAACCCCGGGGATATGCTTGAATTTATCCATATTGTAGGCAACTGCCGCATCAAGTCCAAGCGAGCAAATATTGAGTGCGTCGCCCTCAAGCGTGCCGATAGCGTCCACCGCCAAAGCGTTTCCGTCAAGCTGAGCGGCAATATTGAGAAAATCTGACGCATCGCCAAACTGCCTGATGTAGTCGTTTCCGCTGCCAAGGGGAAAAACTCCGATTTCCGCATTCTCTTTGCCGATTAAAGCTCTTGCGACCTCGAGCAAAGTGCCGTCACCGCCGACGGCATAAAAGCGGGTTTTATGCTCTGAAGAATATTCTCTTTCGGCTATCTCTTTGGCGTGACCGCCGTATCCCGTAAAATAAATTTTAAAATCGAGATTTCGTCTTTTCGCCTCTTCCTCAATGCGACCGACAAATTTTCTTGCCGCACCTTTGCCGCCCGCATGCGGATTTACTATAAATATATATTTCAATCAAACCACTTACTTATTTGAAATAGTTGTAAACCTGACACCTTATCATACCGTTATAGAGTTTTCTGCGCTTGTCGGCAGTTCTTCCGAAACACTTTTCAAAGTCCTCGTCGGGGCTGATTATCGTGTAATTCCAGCGGTCTTTTCTCGGAAAATGTTCACCCATAATCTTATAAATGGCCTGAGCCGACTTTATATCGAGAAGTCTTTCACCGTACGGCGGATTTGTTACGACTGCCGCACGCTCTGAACCCGGATTAAAATCTTTAATATCCGCTACGGTAATATCTATTTTCTTAGAGACGCCCGCTTTAATCGTGTTCTGCTTTGCAAGCTCAACAGCATCGGGATCAATATCGGAGCCGAAAGCCATAAAATCGGAGTCCTTTTTAATTAGGTCTCTCGCTCTCGTGCGCTCCTCTTCCCAAAGCTTTTTATCGATGAAATTCCATTTTTCGGCGGCAAAATGTCTTCTCATACCCGGAGCGATGTTATAAGCCATCATAGTTCCCTCGATGAGAATTGTTCCCGAACCGCAGAACGGATCGAAAAGATTGCTTTGACCTCTCACCCTTGCCATGTCGCACATTGCGGCGGCAAGAGTCTCTTTTATCGGCGCTTCGGTTGATTTTCTTCTGTAGCCTCTTTTGTGAAGTCCCTCGCCGGAAGTATCGAGCATAATGCTGACTTTATCTTTAAGAATGAGAAACTGAATCTGATAAAGGGGGCCGTCCTCGGGAAACCAGCTTATTTTGTACTTTGTCTTGAGTCTCTCGACCACTGCTTTTTTGATTATCTTCTGACAATCGGGAATTGAGCTTAGTTTACTTGAAAGGTTTCTTCCCTTAACGGGGAAAGCGTCGTTTCTTCCTATAAAATTCTCCCACGGGAGCGACTTCACTTTCTCGAAAAGCTCATCAAACGTAAACGCTTCGAACGTTCCGAGAAGAATCTGCACTCTCTCGGAAAAGCGTGAGTTAATATTTGCGCGAACCAATGCCTCGGGACTGCCGTCAAAAACGACTCTTCCGTTTTCGGGGCGCACATTTTCCATTCCGTTAAACCTGAGCTCGGAGGCGACTTGACCCTCAACTCCAAGCATACACGGACATACAAGTTCAAAATCAGGCATAAATAAACCTCGTTATCTACAAATTCTAATCAATTCTATCATAAGCGGGAGAAAAGATAAAGCACAAAAAGAAAAAGAGACGACATTAAGCCGTCTCTTAAAAATATACCGTCAAATCACAGCGGTTTTGTGTCTTGTTACATGGCATCCAACATTAACCGCAACGGGGAGTCCCGCAATGTGAGTGGGATAAGTCTCAATGTTTACGGCAAGCGCAGTAACATCGCCGCCGAATCCCTGAGGGCCAACGCCCGTCTTGTTTGCTTCATTCAGCATTCTCTCCTCAAGCTCCGCATAGAACGGATCGGGATTTCTCTCGGAAACATCTCTGCAAAGAGCTTTCTTTGCAAGATATGCAACCATCTCGAAGTCACCGCCGATTCCCACGCCAAGCACAATGGGCGGGCACGGATTGCTTCCCGCAACTTTTACGGTCTCGGTTACAAAACCGACTATCTCGTCAATCGTAGCTGACGGAGTGAACATTTTAAGTCTCGACATATTCTCACTGCCGAAGCCTTTTGGTGCGGCTGTAATCTTTATTTTGTCGCCGTCGACAATTCTCGTGTGAATTACCGCTGGAGTGTTATCGTCGGTGTTGCCTCTTCTTATGGGATCTTTAACGACGCTCTTTCTCAAAAGACCGTCCACATAGCCCTGACGCACGCCCTCGTTTACGGCATCCTCAAAATTACCGTCAATATAAACCTCTCTGCCAACCTCGACAAAAATGACAGCCATTCCCGTATCCTGACAAACAGGAATATTCATCTCTCTTGCGGCGTCCATATTTGCGCAGATGTCGCCCAAAATAGACTTTCCCGTCTCGTTGGTTTCCTTCTGAACGCTGTCGCCGATAAGCTTTTCGAGATCACACGGCAAAATTCTGTTTGCGTCTATGCAAAGCTCTTTTACTGTTTTTGTTATATCTTCTGCTTTTACAACTCTCATTGCGTTATCCTCGTTAAAATGATTTTCTTAATTTTACGATATAAAGGAAAATATTTCAAGTAAAATGCTAAAAAACAGAAAACCCACCGAACGGCGGGTCTTCTGTTTATATAAGGTGTGGATTTTTCACAACGCGTACTCTAAATTGTTTAAAAGTTTCGGAAGATTTTTTTCTTTCTCTTGTCTCCCTCACTGTGACTATAGTATATATCGCGTTTATAAATTTGTCAATACTTTTTTGAAAAATATTTTAAATTTATTTTTGATACGCTTTAGTTCAATAAAACATAGCTACAAAGTATGAGTTAAACGATATTGTATCCGTTTTTCGCTTCAAATCGCCTATTTTGTGGGTATTTGAAATCAGAAACAAAACGAAATAAAATTGTTACAAATTGTAAATCTTATGAATAAATTTTTAAGAAACAAAAAAATCTGTATTCGCCGCTTAAATTTTAGGCGAATACAGAAAATTTATAAATTTTCGATGATATTTACACGCTCGCAAGGCTCGGTGACAAATACCTCGCCAAGTTCTTTTAAGCTGTCGATAATTTCATCGCTAAAATTGAAATCAGTTGGATAAATACCGAAAACCGCAGAACCCGATCCCGTCATACATGAGGAGATTGCACCGAAATCGAGCATTCTGCTTTTAATTTTCTGAACCTCGTCAATGGCAAGAACCTCGTCAAAACGGTTGGAAATCAGGCCGCAAATATCGCTTATGTTAGCTTTGCCGGAAGATAAAAGCTCCGTCATTTTTTCGGTTTTGCCGAATACCGTCTGAGGATTTTTATCCGTCTCGGCGTAAGCTTTGCCCGTTGAAACACCAACAGGCGGCTTGCAGATTAATATTTTCCAGTCGGGCAAGGATTTGAGCGCAGTCATTTTTTCGCCTATGCCCTCGCAAAGACAAGTTCCGCCGTGCAGACAGAACGGAACATCCGCACCGACTGAAGCGGCAATGCCGTACAAATCCTCATCAGAAATATCGAGACCGAATAAAGCTTTCAAGCCCTCGAGAGCCGCCGCCGCATCGGCGCTTCCGCCGCCCATGCCCGCCTCTGATGGGATACGCTTGTTAATTTTTATATCGACACCCTTATCCGTCTTTGTGAAATCAAGCAGTTTTTTTGCCGCCTTGTAAACAGTGTTTTTTGAGTCGGTCGGTATTCCCTCTTTGTCGCAGTAAAGCTTTATCTCGCTGTCGTCTCTCTCGTTAATTTCGAGAGTGTCGGCAAGCGTAAGCGACTGCATGACGGTGCTCAAATCGTGATAGCCGTCCGCTCTCACTCCCGTAATATCAAGAGTTAAATTTATCTTGGCATTTGCTTTGATAATCATACTTTCCTCCGATTAAAGGTTAAACAGCGAAAAACGCTTTACATCTATGACGTGCTTGGGGCACATCTCGTGACAGCAAAAGCATTTAATGCAGTTGTCGTAGTTGATATGCGCCTTGTGATCGATAATTTTAATTGTGTGCTGAGGGCAACTCTCGGCGCACTTTCCGCAACCAACACAGTTTTTTGTCTGAATTTTCGGCTTCGGCGTGGTTATCTTCTTTGCTAACGGCTGTAAAAAGCGTGGCAAGAATTTACCGAAATCGACATTTTTCGTTCTCGGCATTTTGAAATCGGTCTTTATACTTTTAATACTCGTGCCGACAATTTCAAGTTCATCGGCAGTCTTGGGGCAAAGTCCCCTCAAATTAGCCTCATAAAGCATTCTTACCGACATCGGCTTAATTCCGATTGAAGTGCTTGCGGCAATATCGACATTATATGATGAAAGCCCCGTGAAAAGAACTCCCATATGTCTTTTTTCGCCGCCCGTGGGGCCGTCGCCCTCCATGGCGTCAATGCCGTCAATTATGCAAACATCGGGTTTGATGTACTCGGCAAGATCGATAAGCATGCTCGAGAAGTCGTTAATCTCGGGATAGCGGAAATGAAGCTCGGGTTTCATAAGTCCGGGCACCGTGCCGAAAAGATTTTTTGTTGCACCGCTGAACTGAGTCATACAGTGGGTTTTGAGCTTTGCAATATCAATAACAAAATCAGGCTTAACGTAAGGATTTATAACATTGAGCATACGGCAGATTTTGCCGTGCGGCAAATCAACGGATGTGTATCCCGTGTCTAAGTTAATATCGAATCCGTCACGCTCGGCAACCGCCTGAATGCCGCATCCCTTTGTTATCATTTTGATTGTCTGCTCGGAGTAAACTCCGCCGCTGCTCTCGGCTATCAAAACCTTTGCACCGAGTTTTTTCACAATTCTTCCCACTGCCGCCAAAACCTCGGGGTGAGTTGTTGCGGCGGCATCGGGAGAAGCTTTCATAATCAAATTAGGCTTGATTACAACAGTCATGCCCGCTTTGATTTTATCCTTTATGCCAAGCTCCTCGAAACGCTTATCAAATATGCTCTCTATTTGTTTGGGGTCATAAGAATCGCATTTATCGACATACACACGCTTTTTAAGATCACTCATGTTTAAGTTCCTTTAAAAATTCTTCGATTCTCTCAAGTGCCTCCACAATATGCTGAGTTGAATAGCAATAGGAAATTCTGACATAGCCCTCTCCGCACTCGCCGAATGCATCACCCGGTACAACGGCTACACGCTTTGCGTAAATGAGCTGTTCGCAAAATTCCTGTGAAGTTAATCCCGTAGATTTAATTGACGGGAAAACATAGAATGCGCCCTCCGGCTCAAAGCATGTGAGTCCCAGTTTATTGAGACCGTCCACGATAAGTCTTCTTCTCATATCGTACTGCTCGCACATTGTAACGATGTCCTCATCGCCGTTTTCGAGTGCCTCGATTGCGGCATACTGCGACATTGTGGGTGCGCTCATAATTCCGAACTGGTGAAGCTTTGTCATCGGCGTGATAATCTCCTTGGGACCTGCGGCATAGCCGAGTCTCCAGCCTGTCATAGCGTAGGACTTTGAGAATCCGTTGATGACGATGGTTCTCTCCCACATACCGGGAATTGAAGCGATAGAAACGTGCTTTTCCTTTCCGTAGGTAAGCTCGGAATAAATCTCGTCGGAAAGCACCAAAAGGTCGTGCTTGATTATGACCTCGGCAATAGCCTCAAGGTCAGATTTTCTCATAACTCCGCCCGTTGGGTTATTGGGGAACGGCAAAATCAAAAGCTTTGTTTTATCGGTGATATGAGCTTCAAGCTCCTCGGCTGTAAGCTTAAACTTATTTTCTGCCTTGGTTGTGATTATGACGGGTTTTCCTCCGGCCATTTCCGTAATCGGAACATAACAGACAAAGCTCGGCTCGGGAACAAGAACTTCGTCGCCCGGGTTTACAAGCGTTCTCACGGCAAGGTCTATTGCCTCGCTGCCGCCGACGGTGACGAGAATTTCACTTTCGGGCTTATATTCGAGATTATATTTTCTCGACATAAAAGCCGCAATCTGTTCTCTCAGTTTAATAAAGCCTCTGTTCGGCGTGTATCTTGTTCTGCCCTTTTCAAGGGTATATATGCCCTCCTCGCGGATGTGCCACGGAGTGTAAAAATCCGGCTCACCGACAGAGAGCGAAATCACATCGTCAAGCTCGTTTGCGATATCAAAAAACTTTCTGATACCCGAGGGCTTGACCCTCTGAATCGTGCGGTTCAGCTTTTTTGTATAATCAATCAATTAAGTTGCTTCCTCTCTCATCAATTTCTTCGTGCTCCTTATCGTAGATAGCACCTGCATCCTTGTATCTCGTAAGAACAAAATGTGTTGCCGTAGAAAGAATGCCGCCGATTGGCGCAAGTCTTTTTGCAACAAACATTGCAATTTCCTGCATACTCTTTGCGTTTACCATTACGGCAAGATCGAATCCGCCGGACATAAGATAAACGGATTCAACCTCGGGGAAACTCATAATTCTTGCGGCAATCTCGTCGAATCCTGTGTTTCTCTGAGGAGTTACCTGAAGTTCGATAAGGGCGGAAGCCTTCTGAATATCGGTTCTGTCCCAGTTGATTAATGTTTTATATCCGTTGATAATTCCGTTTTTTTCATATTCTTTAATCGCCTTCGCGACTTCGTGCTCGTCCTCACCGAGCATAACGGCTACCTGTGCCGCTGTAAGTGTTGCGTCATTTTCAAGAACCTTAAGTATTCTCTCTTTATTTTCCATAAAATTTGTCCTTTCAGAATAAATTTTCATTTTTACAGCTTCGAAACAATGAAACTATCATATCATATATTTACATAAAGTTCCACATCAAAATGAAAAAATCGGATACAAAAATTTCATTTTGCAAAAAATCGGAGCGCACTTGTCACTCCGATTAAATGTCTTTATTTCTTTCCCATTGCCTTTCTGATAAGTGCCTGACCCTCCTCGGACTTAAGCACCTCCAAAACAGCCTTTGTGAACAAATCCGATTTTGTGAAAGCGTCCATCATCGAACCGGAGTTCGACTGCGTTTCGCTCTGCTGTTTAACCGTTCTCTTCTGAACGGGTCTTGAAGCCTGTCTCTCCTCTTTTTCAGCCTCGGAAATCCATCTTGACATGGAGTCGTCCTCGCCGTTTAAGTAGCCGACTGTAACGCCGAAATACTCTGCGAGTTTCTCCTGCTGAGCCTTTGTGGGTGTGAGTTTTCCGGCCTCGAATTTATCGATTGTCATTTTCGGAAAACCGAGCTCATTGCAAAGAGCAAAACGGCTCACGCCCTTTTCTGTTCTCAGTTCTTCTATTCTCTTTGATATTTTAACCATAATTATTACCTCTTTACACCTTTCGGTTTTGCGTTCTTTTTGGTAATTGTACCACAATTTTAATTAGCTGTAAAATACTTTCACAAATGCAAAATGACGGAGCTTACGCTCCGCCATTTTGCTTGAAAAAGGAGATTTATGAAAAAGACTCATACGCTGAATTAAATGTTGACCTCAGTCAACCTACGGCAGCGGATTAGCCTTTTGCACTTTTCCCGCTTCCGTTATTATTATTCTGTCCGTTAGAATCGTTGTTGTTATTGTTGTTACCGCCGTTGTTGTCTGAACTGCTTGAGCTGTCCGAATCTTCAACATGCTCGGTAAGTGTAACCGTAATCTCGAGATCTTTCTCGCCTGTAAGCGCTCTGTCAACCTTAAGCGTTACGGTGTCGCCCGGCTTCTTCTGAGTTACAACGGATGTGACCGTAGTTGAAGAAGTAACCGCTGTTCCGTCAATGCTTGTGATGACATCGCCCTTCTCAAGTCCTGCCGAATTTGCCTCATCGGAATTTACCGATGCAACGTACATACCGGAGGAAAGACCGTACCACTGAGCTGTCATGGAATCGATGTAAGTTCCGCTGATGCCGAGTGCCGCTCTGTCTTTAACATAGCCGTAGTTGATAAGGCTTGTGAGTATCGGCTGAGCCGTATCGGAAGGAATTGCAAAGCCGAGGCCTTCATATCCTGTTGATACAATCTTGGAAGAATTGATACCGATTACCTGACCGTACTGGTTAACAAGCGCACCGCCTGAGTTACCGGGGTTGATAGCTGCGTCTGTCTGAATGCAGTACATGGTGTAGCCGGATTCTGTTGTAATCTCTCTGTTGAGAGCAGATACATAACCGACTGTTACGCTCGATGCGAATGCCGAACCGCCCGGGTTACCGACTGCGATAACCTCATCGCCTACTGAAAGATCGTCTGCCGAGCCGAACTCTGCGGCTGTGAGACCTGTTGCGTCAATCTTAAGAACTGCAAGGTCGGAAACATCATCCGAACCGACTAAAGTAGCTTCGTAGCTTGTTCCGTCGCTTGTTACAACCTTAAGTGAAGTTGCGCCGTCCACAACGTGAGCGTTAGTGGCGATATAACCGTCCTCGGAAATAATGATGCCCGAACCCTCTGCGTAAGGATCAACCTCGGTGCTCGAATCATCCGTGCCTGAGCCGTTAGATCCGTCCGAACCGTAGCCGTATCCGAAATAGTTAGAGAAGTAATCGGAATAATTATTCGAGGTTACCTGATAATTCTGAACGCATACAACTGATGGGATAAGCTTCTCGGCAATCTCCTGTCTTGTGAGAACGCCGTCTGTGCTTGTAGTTGTATCGTCCGAGCTGCTGTTCGAATTATCGATTATTTTTGTGATTGTGTAAGCCGCACTCTCGGAATCGGAAGAATTGCTTGTTCCGATATAACCGTTCTTAATCAAAGCGGTCATAACTCCGACGGACGCACCTGCGGAAATAAGGCAACAAAGAACAAGTGCAAGTACCTTAACTCCGAAAGAAGTGCCGTTTTTCTGTTTCTTCGGCTTAGCGGCGTGTTGCGGACGCTGAGCGTTCCCGTACATGGGCTGTGCCGGAGGAGTTTGCTGTCCCCAAGTATAAGAGCTCTGCTGATAAGCATTTTGATTATACTGAGGCTGCTGCGGCTGATGATAGTAAACCGTCTGTGAGGGATTTGAGTACTGCTGAGTGTTCTGCGTATTCTGCTGAACATACGGCTGAGACGAAACGGGTCTTGCGCTTGTCGGCTCTGCCTTCGGAATATCGTTTCCGCTCATATGATACTCGTGGTTTGTCTCCACAGTCTTTTTGGGTTCACTTTCTTGTGGATTGGTGTTGGTATTTTCGTTCACAGTTTTCTCTGTGTTCGGGTTATTGTTTTCATAAGGGTTAATCATAACTCCAACTCCTTTTTAATTTTACAACAAAAACTGCAAGTAGTCAATATCTTGTTTTTGCAATCTGTTTGTCTTTGTTTTATGCTTAGATTATGCCCCTTATATGTGTTTTTTATGTGAAGATTATTTTTTCTTTAAATGAATTTTTTGCTGTTATTTTGCGTTTTCTTCACAGAACAGCTGAATCCTGTTAACAAATTTATAAACCCAAAAACGAAAAATGTCCCCCGCCAAACAAGCGGAGGACAAATAATAATTTAAATCAGATTCTTGCTACGCCCGATTTCTTTGCGGCGTCTGCAACAGCCTTTGCAACAGCCATGGAAACCGACTTGTCAAGTGCGGAAGGAATGATATTTTCCTCGTTTAATTCCTCATTGGGAATATAATCGGCAATCGCATAAGCGGCGGCAATTTTCATCTCCTCGTTAATCTCTGAGGCTCTCACGTCAAGAGCACCGCGGAAAAGTCCGGGGAAAACGAGAACGTTGTTAATCTGGTTCGGATAATCGGATCTGCCCGTGCCGACAACTCTTGCACCAGCATTTCTTGCGTCGTCGTAGCCGATTTCCGGGCTCGGGTTTGCACAAGCGAAAACAACTGCGTTTTCGTTCATGGACTTAATCATCTCCGGCTTCAAAACGTTGGGAGCGGAGAATCCAAAGAACACGTCTGCGCCCTTTATAACATCTGCAAGAGAACCCTTAAGATGCTCGGGATTTGTGTAAGATGCAAGCTCTGCGTGAGCGGGTGAAAGAGTGGTATCGCCCTCGCAAATTGCACCGAATCTGTCGCAAACGACAATATTCTTGAGTCCTGCGCCGACAAGCAATTTTGTTACGGCAGTACCTGCGGCACCTGCGCCGTTGAGAACAGCTTTGATTTCGCCGATTTTCTTTCCCGTGATTTTGAGTGCGTTAACGAGAGAAGCAAGAGCGACAACAGCAGTGCCGTGCTGATCGTCATGGAAAACGGGAATATCGAGGCTCTTTTTGAGTTTCTCTTCAATCTCAAAGCATCTCGGAGCGGCAATATCCTCGAGGTTGATTCCACCGAAAGAACCGGCAATCATCTCAACCGTGTGCACAATCTCGTCAACATCTTTTGAGCGTATGCAAATCGGGAAAGCGTCAACATCGCCGAATGCCTTGAAAAGCGTGCATTTGCCTTCCATAACGGGCATGCCTGCCTCGGGGCCGATATCACCCAAACCGAGAACAGCCGTGCCGTCAGTCACAACTGCGACAAGGTTTCCTCTTCTTGTATATTTGTAAGAAAGATTAACATCCTTTGCAATCTCAAGACACGGAGCGGCAACTCCCGGGGTATAAGCCGTGGAGAGATCGTCCCTTGTTTCGAGCGGACAAGCCGCCTCAACTCTGATTTTGCCTTGCCACTGCGCGTGTTTTTCAAGTGCGATTTTACTGAAATCCATTAGTCTTTCCTTCTTTCGTGAAATTTAGCTTAGAAAATATTCTTTGTGATTTACTGCGTTTTGCTTTTTGATTATATCACACCGCAAATGTTCTTTTCAATGATATTTTTAACTTCGTTATTATGACGAATTGACATTGATTTTTGGACAAAGAAAAACTATAATTAAATTCGGATTTATACACTATCCGACTTGGAGATGATTATATGATTAAAGCATGTATGTTTGACCTTGACGGCACTCTTTGCAACACCCTCGCTTCAATTGCGTCATTTGCTAACGCCGCACTTAAAGCCTACGGGCTCAAGGAACACGATGTTCAAAAGTACAGAATGATGGTCGGCAACGGCAGAGACAAACTCATAGAAAGAATGATTGTCGCTTCAAACGGCACCATGGACGCCGATCTTTTCGATAAGGTCGGTACGCTCTACGATAAGCTTTACGGTGAAAATCCGCTAAACCTTGTCGTCCCTTATGACGGCGTACCCGAGATGCTTAAAGGTCTCAAAGACAAAGGCATTAAAACCGCCGTTATCTCGAACAAGCCCGATAATATGACAAGGCTTGTTGTAAAGGGAATACTCGGAAACGAAAACTTTGATATAATCCGCGGTTCGCTTCCAGAATTTCCGAAAAAGCCCGATCCGACTTCACCGCTCGATATACTCGCTAAACTCGGCGTAAAACCCGAAGAATGCCTTTACGTCGGTGACAGCGGAGTCGATATGCAGACCGCAAAGAACGCCGGCATGACCTCCGTCGGCTGTGCATGGGGCTTTAGAGGTGCAGAGGAACTCAAAGCAAACGGCGCAGACTACATCATTAATTCAGCCGATGAAATTCTCGGTATTCTTGACAAGAAAAACGCTTAGCAAAGGCAATTTTCAATCAAAAACAACGGCACGGTGCAAAAACCGTGCCGTTTATTTTTATCGTTTGTCCATGTAATAGGTGTACTCGATTCTGTCCTCATCGGAAGAATAATTCTTTCTGCCGTTTTTCTCGGAAATTCTTGTCATGCCAAGCTTTTCCATGAGGTGATAAGACGGATAATTTTCGCTGTCGCAGTGTGCAACAAACTCCGTGTAACCGAGTGAAAGACCGTATTTTACAGCGGCGCTTGCAGCTTCAAAGCCAAAACCTTTGCCCTGACAGTCTTTTGATAACATCCAGCCGAGTTCGCCCTTGCCGTTTTCATCGTAAACGCCGACAAAGCCGACATTTTTTTCGCCGTTCATTATCGCAAAAACCCATTCAGTCGGTTTTTCACAGTTCCACATTTTATCGCACGAAATAAGCTCTTCTCTAACCTCGTTCATATCCTTTTTCGGAAAGAACATCATAAATTTTCCCGTGTCGTAATCGAGTGCGTAAGTTTTGAAATCGTCAAGATGCTTAATTCCGAGCGGTTCAAGAATAAGTCGCTCTGTTTCTATTTTTATCACTGTGACTGCTCCTCCAGTTTTCTTGCTCTGTCCTCTGCGATGAGCGGATCTATAAGCTCATCAAGATTTCCGTTCAGAATGTCGTCAAGCTTATAAAGCGTGAGACCGATTCTGTGGTCTGTAACTCTCGACTGCGGATAATTGTAAGTTCTTATTCTCTCGGAGCGGTCGCCCGAACCCACCTGACTTTTTCTTGCGGAAGCAATCTCGTTGTTCTGGGCGGTAACCTTTGCGTCAAGAAGTCTTGCACGCAAAACACGCATTGCCTTGTCCCTGTTTTTAAACTGACTTCTCTCGTCCTGGCACTCGACAACCGTACCGGTCGGCAAATGGGTTATTCTTATAGCCGAACTTGTTTTGTTTATGTGCTGACCGCCCGCACCGCTTGAACGGTAGGTGTCTATTTTGAGATCCTTGGGATCGATTTCAAGCTCGATTTCCTCCGCCTCGGGCAAAACGGCAACGGTTGCCGCCGAGGTGTGTATTCTGCCCTGAGTTTCGGTCTCGGGAACACGCTGAACACGGTGAACGCCGCTCTCGTACTTGAGTCTTGAGTACGCTCCCTGACCGTCAATCGTGAAGCTTATCTCCTTAAAGCCGCCGAGCTCCGTCTCGTTGCAGCCGACAACCTCAAGGTTCCAGCCGTGCTTATCGGCATAGTAGGAATACATTCTGAAAAGAACAGCCGCAAACAAAGCTGCCTCCTCGCCGCCTGTGCCCCCTCTAATCTCAACGATAACATTTTTGTCGTCGTTCGGGTCTTTTGGAAGAAGCAGAATTTTCAGTTCCTCTGCGGTTTCTTCCATGGTTTTCTTTGCCTCGGCAATTTCCTCGAGGGCAATTTCTCTCATCTCTTTGTCATCGAGAAGCTCGTGAGCCTCGGCGAGATTTTTCTCGGCATTTTTATACACTCTGTATTTCTCAACAATCGGAGTAATCTCGGAGTGCTCCTTCATAAGCTTGGTGTAAAGCTCTCTGTCGGCGGCAGTATCGGGGTCGTAGAGCTTTAAATTAAGCTCCTCATATCTGTTTTCAAAAACCTGTAAATTCTCAAACATAGCTTTAGCCTTTCAAAAATAAAGTAGTATTGATATGTTTGAAACGCCGCTAAAGTCCACTCAATTCTTCGCCGTCACGGAAAACCTTGCGAATGTTTTTCTCGCACTTGATTCTCGGCAGCATAACCTCGTGACCGCATCCCGTGCACTTGATTTTAAAGTCCATTCCGACTCTTAAAATCTCGAACTCCTTGGAGCCGCAAGGATGCTGTTTTTTCATCTGTACCTTATCGCCAACTCTGATATCCATCGGTCTTCGCCCTTCTTATACTTTCTTACGATAGAGTATATCGCAAAAAAGTAAAATTTGCAACAATATACAGGTTAAAGAAAAACTCCGAATTTCTTCGGAGCAAAACTATAGTCTGAGAAGGAAGCCGATAAACTTAAAACACCTGTCGATAAAAACAAACGGCGCAAGCAAAACTTTGAACGGCATAAGAAAAATGCTCATTAAACAAGATAACATAACAAAACCGCCTTTCACAATTCGGAGAAAATTTTCTTTCTCCGTCCCCTGTTTTCTCTATGATTTTATTGTATCACACAGGCAGTTATATTCAAGTGTTTTTGGGCATTTTGGGTTTTGGTGAGACAATACCGCCTCTTTGAAGCCGATTTAAACGTCCGTTTTCCAAGGAAGCTTTTTATCGAGCCAGCCTTTTTCTTTCCAATATACATAATCAACGCTTTTTGAGCGTTTTCTTACAATCATTGACATCAGGCTAAACATCACTTTTGTCTTGAAAGACGGCTTAACTTTACCGCAATTCGATTTTATCTTTTGTGCCAGCGAGAGCATGTCTTTGTATATTTTGGTTTTCTTTTGCTTTGAAACTCCGTCCCAGTTTACGGCACGCACTGCCATTCCGTATTTGTAAATTTTACCGGCACCCCAGTAGAACGCACTGTCTGCCATATCCTGACAGGTGTTTTTTTCACCTTTTCCGGCAGAAGTAGCTATGCACACAACCTGTTTTGTGAACATCTCACCGTTCGGGCGGTGAAGCATCCAGCGGAAACCGTAGTGCTCCAAAAGTGCTTTCATTGCCGAGGTAACGTGGTAGGCATAAACGGGGCTGTCCAAAATAAGCACGTCGGCTTTGTCGATTGCCTCGGTAATCGGTGCAAGTTTATTATAATGCGGACACAAAGTCTCGTCTTTTAAAATACAAAAAGTGCATCCGATGCACATCTCTCCAAAATCACGGGGAAGAAAAAACTCGGTTATCTCGCCGCCTAAATTATCGGCAAGCATTCTTGCCGCATTGTAAGTTGTACCCTTGTGGTTTTGACCGTGAATTAAAGTTATATTCATGATCTGCTTTAATTTCCCTCTTTTCTCATACTTGCAAAATATCCATAATTTCAATTATTTTATCGAGTGATTCGGCTTTTCTCCAAAGCATTTTTTCGGTAGTTGAATCCGGCTCAGTTTGATCTGGAACCATAATTACCCTAAGACCCGCGTCAAACGCGCTTTTTACGCCGTTCGGAGAGTCCTCGACCGCAACGCATTCGTTTGCGTCAAGTCCGAGCGCTTTACACGCATACAAATAAACATCGGGAGCGGGTTTGCCGTATTCCACCATAGTGCACGAAATGAGTCGGTCAAAATAATCGTGTATACCGACTTGTTTTAGGTAGCGTTCCGTGCGCTCCAAATCAGATGCTGTCGCAACAGCTATGGTAATTTGCTTTGATTTAAGATATTCCAAAAGCTCTTCGGCACCTTTTTTGAGTGCAATGCCGTTTTCATCAATCATCTTGTTCATAAGTCGACTTCTCGCAGCTCTGATTGCTTTGTAGTCGGCATTGGGGTCGCCCACAAGCTTTTTTATGTGTTCGGGCGCAAACGGACGGCCGAGCGAGCGCAAGGTTAAAACGTCCCCGTCAGAAATGTTGTAGCCGAAGCTTTTAATCGCTTTAGTCCAGCAAGCACGGTAGTATTTCTCGGTATCGATGAGCGTTCCGTCCAAATCGAACAGAAAAGCCTTAATATTCTCCATAAAATCACCTTTTGTATTTTAGCACCTATTTTGTTAAAAAGCAAACAAAGTGGCAAAAAGCTCTGCGGCAAAACCACAGAGCTTTTCATCAAACTTTCTGAGACTTTTACATCAAACAGCGAGGAAGAACTTTACGAGGAAGAGCAAAGAGATGATGTATGTAACAACAGAAACATCCTTAGCCTTGCCTGTGAAGAGCTTGATAACTGTGTAAGAAATGAGTCCGAGACCGATGCCGTGTCCGATAGAACCCGAGATAGGCATTGCAATGAGCATGATAGCAACGGGAACAGTAACGGAAATATCATCCCACTTGATGTTCTTGAGGTTGGAAACCATGAGAATACCAACATAGATAAGAGCGGAAGATGTTGCGGCTGCGGGAATGATAGCTGCGATAGGAGCGATGAAGATGCAGAGGAAGAACATAATTCCGCATGTGAAGGAAGTAAGTCCTGTGCGTCCGCCTGCCTCAACGCCGGATGCAGACTCAACGAATGTTGTGATTGTGGAAGTACCTGTTACGGCACCAGCAACAGTACCGATAGCATCGGCAAGGAGAGCCTCTTTCATCTGGGGCATGTTGCCGTTCTTATCAACCATACCGGCTCTTGAAGCTGTACCGACGAGTGTTCCGATTGTATCGAACATATCGATGATGCAGAATGTGATGATAAGTGTGATAGCTGTGAACCAGCCGATCTGGAAGAAGCCGTGGAAGTCAAACTTGAAGAGAGTTGTCTCAACCATATCGCCGAACTGCGGAACAAATGTAGCTGTTGCGAGTGAAGCGAACGGATTCTGACCGAGGACAAAATAGTCGCCTGCCCAATAGATGATAGCACCGATGAGCATACCGAGGATAACGCAGCCCTTTACGCCCTTCTTATTTAGAATGACGATTGCAAAAAGACCTACGAACATTGTGATAACGGAAAGAACCATTACGGGGTAAGCGTCACCCATTTCCTCTTTTGCAACGCCGGCTGTGAGAGCACCGAAGAAGTCTCTCATAACATAGAACTGTGTGCCGTCGGAGTTAGCGATGTAAACGTTTGAGCCTACGCCGATGTTGAGAAGCATAAGTCCGATTGCGGGGCCTATGCCGAGACGAACGCCGAGCGGAATAGCGTCGACAATCTTCTCGCGGATATTGCAGATTGAAAGAACGGTAAACAAAATACCTTCTGCAAGAATGATAACAAGTGCCGACTGGAAGGACTCGAGGTAGGTGCAGCCTGTCATTGCAACGATGTTACCGACAACGATAGCAAAGAAGCTGTTAAGTCCCATACCGGGACCGAGGCAGAAAGGCTTGTTTGCGATGAAAGCCATGCAGAACATACCGATTGCGGAAGCGATACATGTTGCGAGGAAAACGCCGTTCCAGAGCTTTCCGCCTGTACCGTCGTTGCCGTAGCCGGTAAGAATGTTCGGGTTCAGGGCAATGATGTAAGCCATTGTCATGAAGGTTGTAAGACCGGCGACAATTTCGGTTTTGACGCTTGTCTTGTTTTCTGTGAGCTTAAATAGTTTCTCCATTTAATTTTACTCCCTATTTATTTCCTGAAAAAAGGATAAGGCTATAATAGCATTTTCTATTTTTTTATACAATATATAAAATAACAGAAAAATTCATAATATTTTCACAAATTATTTACTTATCGATAAATTCCACCAGAGAATTTTAAATCGGATAGTCACTCTGCCTTGCTCGCAAAGATGCAAATGAGCATTAGCTCCTAGGAATTCAGAAAAGGATTATAAAAAGCAAAAAGAGCGAACCTCTTAGGTTCGCCCTCTTTGAGAAGTAAAATGTAATGTTAACTTTTATTTGTAATTAAGACTCAAACGGATTCTCGACCTCATAGCTTGAGAAGCTCTCAGCCGTGTATGCTCCCGAGAAATCTGCCGTAGTTTGATAATCGGAAACAGTAACGGTCAAGTCGCTGTCGCCCTGAACGTAAACCGTGCCGTCCGTGCTCTTTATAGTGACGGTCTTTCCGTTTGCATCGACAACTTTTCCTTCGTTGTAAAGAGCCGTGAGAGTGCTGTCAGCCGTTACGACCCACTTTGAGCTTGAGTCGATATAAAGATTAGCTTTTCCGCTGCCGCCGCTTCCGGCCCAAGTTTCGTCATCGATAACCGCGCCCGTGAGGCTTGAACCGTTTTCAAGATAGAAATCGAGGTTGGAAATTGAATCGTAGATTATATTACCGACGCACTCCTGTTTGTCAGCCGTAAAGGAACAATCGGCGCCGTTTGAACCCGATGTGCCCCATCCTCGCTGGTTAGAATTTCCCGTAACCTGAAGGAAGAACGGGTTATCGTCGGAGTAAGTAATATCGACATCGGAGAGATAGAAAGTTGACTCCGTATTTGTTGTGTAGAACATTCCTCCCTGATTTGCGGTGAGTGTTCCGCCGCTCATCTGGAATGTGCCGTTACCTACTTCGGAATCACCCGACATTGACTGATAAACAATTACGTTCCAAACAACATCGTTCTGCTCGTTTTCTGGCATATTTCCGCTCAAATCGCAGTCGTAAAGTTTTATGCTGTTGAGGCCCTCAATGCAAATAGCTTCGCTTCCGTTTGCTGTTAATTTAGCATTGTTGATTGTGAGGTCTGCCGTTGAATATACTGCGGGAGATCCCGTTCCGTTTGATGTGTATGTTCCGCCGTCAACAACCATTTTTCCGCCGCCACGGTCAGATCTGATTGCCGCACTGGATTCGCCGCTTGTCTCTGCCGTGCTGTTCCAAGCGTAAAGCGTTCCGCCGCCGGCAACGTGAAGTCCGCCCGAAGTATCCTGAGCCGTTGTGATATTTGCGTTGTTCACATACATAACACCCTCGCCGTATGAGAATATACCCGCACCGCCTTTAGCGTCAGTTGTTATTGTTGCACCGTCAACGTAGCCTGTGCCGTCAGTCGTGAGAACAGCTGCACCTACGCCGTAGAACGAAGAGCTGTCTCCGCCCGTAGAATCGGAAGAATTTCTTGTGACGGTAACTCCCTTTAATGTTACGGAAGAACCGTTATCGATTAGAACAGCGTTCTCGTCCGTTCCAGTGGACTCAATCGTCTCGGAATCCACCGTAGCATCTGAGCTGTATTCGTTTACCGCCGTGTAGGAGTCAACTCCACCTGACTGACCGCCGCCAGGCTGTCCCATACCGCCTGAGGAAGCGGGCTCATCGGAAACCACAACCTCGGTGATTATGCCGTTTTCATCGACTGTAACGCTAAGGCCGTTGCCTTCCTTAATATCCGAAACCTTGACGGAATTTCCCTCTGAGTCTTTCAGTACGGATTCGTCTGCAATCGTGACTTCAAGCGAATAAGAGGAAATCTCTGCCTCTTTCATCTCTCCGCTCGGTTTGCCGTCCGTGCTCTCTCCTTTTTCGCTGTTCACTTCACCGTCGGAAGAGGAACTGCTGTCCTCGCCTTGGGTTTTGTCCTCGTCGGATGCGCTTGCTCCAACTTCACCGCTCGGCATCTCGGGCGGTTCGTTTGCATTGTCTCCGTCGTTTGTATCGTTTGTTTCGGCGTTGTCTCCGTCGGGTTTTTCGGGCGGCTGTTCGCCGTTTGTGCCGCCGCCTTCATTCGAACCGCTTTCACCGCTCGGCATATCCGGAGGCGTTGAACCGCCCTGCTGACCGCCTTCTCCGCCCTGACCGCCTGCCGAAACAGTAACGGTCACTGTATTGTCGCTCACCGATTCAACCTCGCCGGAAACGGTTGTGTTTACGAGTTTAACCGAATTTCCGCTCGTGTCCGTTTTTGTAGCCGATGAGGTTTCGTCCGATTTTACCTCTTCGCTTACCGTAACGTTTGTCTCGCTTGATGATGAGCTTGTATCAGTCGTGCCGGCAGAACAGCCCGAAAATGTCATAAGTAAAACCGCCGTCATAGCTATGCACCAAAATTTCTTGTGTTTATTCATTTCTTTTCTCCTTGCTCTTTTTATTTCCTTTGATTTGCTTTTATTTTAAAATTCAAATATGAAATTTGTGTGATTTTAATTTGAAATATTATGGAAACAAATAAGTCGCTTAACAGTTTTTTGATTGTTTCATTGTGCTAAAACTATATAAATATTATATATTTATTAAGCTTTATTGTGGTTTATTGACAAGGCAAATTAATCATTATATAATCAAATTATAATTTTGGGAGCCGTCAATGCTAATTAGAACGGAGATTTTATTATGCTGAAAGAAATTACCAAATTTGAAAAACCGTCAGAAGAGGAAGTTAAAGTCTATTTAAAGAAGCAAAAAGAAACGCTTAACTTAAATCAGATGAAAATTAAAGAGGCGTCTCTGCCTGTCATGGTAATAATCGAGGGCTGGGGCTCTTCGGGCAAGGGAAGCCTCATCGCAAAAGTTATAGATGAGCTCGACCCGAGATTTTTCGATGTTGCGGCAATGGACTCCGAGCCGACAGAAGAGGAAAAAAGAAAGCCGTTCCTTTGGAGATATTTCACGGAAATTCCCAAAGGCGGAAAGTTCAAATTTTTCGACACGTGCTGGATGGAAGAGGTCACTGACGGCGTGCTTGACGGTTCTCTTTCTGCCGACGAATACAGAAATCGAATTAACAGCATCAACACCGCCGAGAGAACGCTCACGGACAACGGTTACCTTGTCATGAAGTTCTTTTTGCAAATCTCCAAAAAGGAGCAGAAAAAACGACTCAAAGCGCTCTTGCAGTCGTCAAGCTCTGCTTGGAAAGTTGACGAGGATGACCTCTGGGAAAACAAGCACTATGACGAGTGCCTGAAGGTTTACGAGAATTACATCACCGACACAAACCGACCGAGCGCACCTTGGTATATCGTTGACGCTAAGGATAAAAAAATAGCGGAGCTTATGATTTTGCAGTACCTCAATCAAGGAATTGATACCGCACTCAAGAACAAATCGCTTGCCGTACCGATTTTGCAGAACTCCTTCCCCATGAGAAAATCTATTAAGCTTGCCGACATAAGTCTAAACGACAAAACAATAACCGAAGAAGATTACAGAGTTAAGCTAAAGGTTTTACAAAACCGTCTAAGAGAGCTTCACGATGAAATTTACGCCGCCAAAATTCCCGTCATAATTGCATACGAGGGTTGGGACGCCGCAGGCAAAGGCGGAAACATCAAGCGAATCACTCAAGCACTCGACCCGAGAGGCTACATCGTGCATCCGATTGCAAGCCCTGAACCCGCCGAGAAAGCAAGACATTACCTCTGGAGGTTCTGGAAGCGACTGCCGAAAACAGGTCATATTTCTATTTTTGACCGCACTTGGTACGGCAGAGTTATGGTTGAAAGGCTCGAGGGATTCTGCTCGGAAAACGATTGGCAGCGTGCCTACAACGAGATTAACGAATTTGAAAAAGAGCTTTCCGATTGGGGCGCCGTGATAATCAAATTCTGGGTTCAGATTGACAACAAAACTCAGCTTGAACGCTTCACCGACCGCCAGAACACCCCCGAAAAGCGTTGGAAGATAACAGACGAGGACTGGCGCAACCGTGAAAAGTGGGATCTTTACGAGAATGCCGTCAACGAAATGCTCGCAAAGACAAACACAAGCTTTGCGCCTTGGTATGTTCTTGAGTCCGTCGATAAAAAGTACGCAAGAATCAAGGCTCTCGAAACGGTTATAGACGAGCTTGAAAAGGCACTCAAAAAGAAAAAGGGATAATTTCAAAATTAACAAAAATTGCTCTTAACTTAAACTTAACTTTAAGGTGTAAAATGTTTGTACAGTTGTAAAACTACTTTTAGGAGGTTGTATATGATTTACAGAGATTACAAAGGAAAAAAAGTTTCCGTTCTCGGAATGGGTGCTATGAGACTTCCCGTTAAAAAGGATGTTGAGGGCACGCCGATCGACTTTGAAGCAGCAAAGGAGATTATCGATTACGCTGTTTCTAACGGTATCCCTATTTTGATACGGCTTATGTCTACCACGGCAGAAAAAGCGAAGATTTTCTCGGTGAAGCTTTAGTTGACAGATACCCGAGAGACTCATTCACCATTGCAACAAAATTCAACATCAACGCAACGGAGGATTACAAAGCTTGCTTTGAGGAGCAGTTAAAGAAACTGCACACCGATCACGTTGATTTCTACCTCATTCATGCCGTTATGGACGCTTCTGCCGACAAATACATAGAAAGCGGATGCATTCAGTATTTTGAGGAGCAGAAGAAAGCCGGAAGAATCAAGAACCTCGGTTTCTCCTCTCACGCATCCCCCGCTGTTCTCAAGAAATTCGCATCCCTTCGTGATTGGGATTTTGCTCAGATTCAGCTCAACTACTTCGACTGGCTTTACGGCACGGCAAAAGAGGAGTACGAGATTTTAAAGGGAATGAACATTCCGATTGTCGTCATGGAATCCATTCGAGGCGGCAGACTTTCGTCACTCACGGACGAGACCAACGCAATGCTCAAGGAAAAAGAGCCAAACATGAGCATTTCTTCATGGGCACTTAGATTCCTTATGTCTCTCCCGGGAATTCAGGTCATTCTTTCCGGTATGTCTACACTCGATCAGATTAAGGATAACGTAGCGACCTTTGATAAGCCCGCACTTAACGAGGACGAGATTAAATTCCTCCTCGATGTCTGCGAGAAATTCCATAAGGCTGTCGCTATCCCATGCACCGCTTGTCGTTACTGCACGCCGAACTGTCCTATGGGAATTGATATTCCCACCGTACTTGCAATTTTCAACAAGTACAAAATTGATAAAGACAAAGGCGTAAAGAAAGAGATTGAAAAGCTTGAGGCTGGCCCCAACGACTGCATCGGCTGCCGTGCTTGCACAATCGAATGCCCGCAGAGCATTCAGATTCCCGATTTAATGGAAGAGTTCAAAGAGAAACTTGCTGAGATGTAATTTTTCAAACTAAATTAAAAGGATGAGAGCGTTCAATACTCTCATCCTTTTTTCGTAACAAAAACAAAATGAACGGCAGTTTCAACCGCCGTTCACTTGTTTTAAGTGTTTATATAATATACTTGAAGTCTTATCTTATACCAAGAATTTTCTCGGCTTTTTCTACCTCTTCCGCAGTCGGAGTAGGTACGTCCTCAAGAGTATACTTGATGCCCAGATTTTCCCACTTGTACACACCCAAGGTGTGATAAGGAAGGATTTCTGTTCTCTCAACTGTTTTGAGGGTATCGAGGAAATCCTTAAGCTTATGCAAGCCCTCTTCATCGTCCGTAAGACCGGGAACAAGAACGTGTCTTATCCACATAGCCTTATTGTGATCCGATAAATAGGTTGCAAGCTCCAAGATATTTCTATTGGTCGCTCCGGTAAGCTTTTTATGCTTCTCGTCGTCAATCTCTTTAATATCGAGTATAAAGAGATCCGTGACAGCCATGAGCTTATCGAACTTCTCAAGATACTCAGGTTCCATACTGAATGGGCCTCCGCTTGTATCAAGTGCGGTGTGAACACCTTCCTTTTTTGCAAGCGAGAAGAACTCGGTTACGAACTCCATCTGAAGAAGAGCTTCGCCGCCGCTGACGGTTATGCCGCCGTTGTCCTTCCAATAGGGCTTAAAGCGCAGAAACTTTTCGAGTAAATCTTTTGCTGTCCACTCTTCGCCGCCTGTCAGGCGCCAGGAGTCAGGGTTGTGGCAATATCTGCAGCGGAATTTGCATCCCTGCATAAATGCTATACATCTGACGCCGGGGCCGTCGACAAGTCCGAAGGTCTCAATAGAATGTAAATAGCCTTTAGTAGCACTCATTAAAGTGTCTTATGGCAAGTTCTTGCGATAACATCGAGCTGCTGCTTCTTTGTAAGAGTGATGAATCTTACAGCGTAGCCGGAAACACGGATTGTGAAGTTCTGATACTCTTCCTTCTCCGGATGCTCCATAGCGTCGATGAGCTTCTCTGTACCAAAGACGTTAACATTGAGGTGATGAGCGTCCTGGTTGAAGTAACCGTCGAGAACCTGTACGAGGTTAGCCTTTCTCTCCTCAAGGTTGTGACCGAGAGCGTCAGGGCTGATTGTCTGAGTGTTGGAAATTCCGTCAAGTGCGAGATGATAAGGAACCTTAGCAACAGAGTTAAGTGAAGCAAGGAGACCGCTCTTCTCAGCGCCGTAAGACGGGGATGCACCAGGAGCAAAAGGTGTGAATGCCTTTCTTCCGTCAGGTGTAGCACCTGTAGCCTCACCGTAAACAACGTTAGATGTGATTGTGAGGATAGATGTGCTCGGGTTAGAATCACGATATGTGTGTCTCTTCTTAACCTTATCAAGGAAGGTTCTGAGGAGCCATGTAGCAATCTCGTCAGCTCTCTCGTCGTCGTTACCGTATCTCGGGAAGTCACCCTCGATCTCGAAGTCCTTAGTGATACCCTCTTCGTCACGGATGATCTTAACCTTAGCGTACTTAATTGCGCTCAAGGAGTCAACAACGTGTGAGAATCCGCAGATACCAGTTGCGAAAGAACGCTCGCAATCGGAATCGATGAGAGCCATCTCAGCAGCCTCATAGTAGTACTTATCGTGCATGTAGTGAATGAGGTTAAGAACGTTGACATAAACGTCAGCGAGCCAATCCATCCACCAGTCAAACTTATCCATGACCTCGTCGAAGTCAGCGTACTCGCTTGTGATTCTCTCCATCTTAGGACCGCACTGAATTCTGTGCTTCTCGTCGAAGCCGCCGTTGAAAGCATAGAGAAGTGTCTTAGCGAGGTTTGCTCTTGCGCCGAAGAGCTGGATCTCTTTACCTGTCTTTGTTGCGGAAACGCAGCAGCAGATTGAGTAATCGTCGCCCCACTCAGGCTTCATGACGTCGTCGTTCTCATACTGGATTGAGCTTGTTGTAACAGAGATCTGAGCAGCATACTTCTTGAATGCCTCAGGAAGTCTCTCTGTGTAAAGAACTGTGAGGTTCGGCTCCGGAGCAGGACCCATGTTCTCGAGTGTGTGGAGGAAACGGAAGTCGTTCTTTGTGACCATGTTTCTGCCGTCGAGGCCTGTACCACCAACTACGAGTGTAACCCATGTCGGGTCGCCGGAGAAGAGAGCGTTGTACTCAGGAATACGAGCAAACTTAACCATACGGAACTTCATTGTGAGATGGTCGATGAGCTCCTGAGCCTCTTTCTCTGTGAGGATTCCTCTGTCGAGGTCTCTCTGAATGTAAATATCAAGGAATGTGGAGATTCTACCGATGCTCATAGCTGCGCCATTCTGAGTCTTAACAGCTGCGAGGTAACCGAAGTAAACCCACTGAATAGCTTCTTTAGCGTTCTTTGCAGGAACGGAGATGTCATAGCCGTAAGATGCAGCCATCTTCTTCATGCCCTCGAGAGCCTTAATCTGCTCTGCAACTTCTTCTCTGAGGCGGATAACCTCATCATACATGTTGCCGCAGCCTGCTCTTGTCTTCTCGATCTTCTTCTCCTGGATGAGTCTGTCGATACCATAAAGAGCAACTCTTCTGTAGTCACCGACGATTCTTCCTCTGCCGTATGTATCCGGAAGACCTGTAACAACGTGAGTCTTTCTTGCTACACGCATCTGATGTGTATAAGTATCGAAAACAGCATCGTTATGTGTCTTCATGTACTGTGTGAAGATCTTCTTGAGCTCAGGATCAACCTCGTAGCCGTACTTCTCAGCAGCCTGAACAGCCATTCTGATACCGCCGTAAGGCATGAAAGCTCTCTTAAGAGGCTTATCTGTCTGGAGACCGACGATCTGCTCAAGATCCTTCATATCCTCGTCAATATATCCGGGGCCGTAGGAGGTAAGTCCTGAAACAACCTTTGTCTCGCACTCGAGAACGCCGCCTCTCTTGAACTCTTCCTTCTGGAGCTCTACAACCTTATTCCAGAGCTTCTGTGTGGACTCGGAAGGACCCTCAAGGAAGGACTCGTCACCGAAATACGGTGTGTAGTTCTTCTGAATGAAGTCTCTAACGTTGACTTCCTCTTTCCACATTTTTCCCTTAAAACCGTCCCAAGCGCCGTAGTTTTCCCAAGCGCCCATTTCAAATGTTGGCATTAAATGTAACCTCCTCGGTTTTTAATAAAATAAATACACTTATAAAATTTGAAAATTTTGTATCCGATTTGAGTTCAAACTTAACAAATTAAGCCTCGTTTTTCCCTCTTCTCTTTTACGGCAATATTATACCTTATCTTGTTTTGTTTGTAAACAACCAATACAATCAATTATGTGATTTTTTTAAAAAGTTTTGTGGTGTTTTTGCATAATTTCAGTCTGAATTTATCTATATATTGTGAATACTGTCTATTGTATACAAGATAGCGGCTTGTATTGATATTCGATATCAATATTATCGAACCGAATTGCATTTGTGATTTTATAAAGTGTTTTTTAAACCCCAACACTATATTATGTGTACCTAAATTTCTCTTTATTTTTGTTATATATAACAATTTTGAGCGAACCTATTTTTTTTCAATTTAATCACTCGCACAAAATTAAAAACCGCAAAGCATAACAGCACTTTGCGGTTTTTGATAGTAAATTTTAGTTTTGTGAAGCTGATGTGATTTTGGAAGTCTCTTTGCGCACACAGTAAAGGCATGTGGGCAGAATGTAGAAGCAAGCCGCAATCCAAGCCGCCTGGTCGGCAAAGCAAATTGCCGTGAAGCCGTATGCACCGACAAAACCCAAACTGACAACCGTTCTTGCTATCATCTCCATAACGCCGGAAAAAACGGATCTGCCCGAGTGGCCGAGGCCCTGAGTAACCATTCGTGTGACGTTGAGTATGCCGAGAGTCCAGTAGAAGTAACCGAGATATCTTAAATAACTTGCCGAAGCGTCCAAAACGTCCACTGCGCTCTTCTTTACGAAGATGAGTGTTAAGCCTCTGCCGCAGAATATGAGTATAAGTCCCGCAAACGCACCGTATGCAACGCCGACCGCAACAGCCTGAAAGAGACCTTTCTTGATTCTTTCGGGCTCTCTTGCGCCGAGGTTCTGACTGCAGAATACCGAAGCTGCAGTTGAAATAGCGTCAAACGGGCACATGGCAAACTGCTTGATTCTCATAGCCGCCGTGAATGCGGATACATAAACGCTGCCGAGGCCGTTGTTTGCCGACTGCATAACCATTGAACCGATTGCCGTGATTGAGAACTGAAGTCCAGTTGGAAGTCCCATGACCAAAAGCTGATTTACGGATTGCTTTTTCATGCGGCAGTCGCTCTTTTTGAGCCAGAGAAGCGGCATTTTTTTCATGATAACCACCAAACAGCAAACTCCGCTCACGCCCTGAGAAGCGATTGTAGCGGCGGCGGCACCGGCGCATCCCCACTTCAAAACAACTATGCAGAAAAGATCAAGAATGATATTGAGCACGGCTGAGAATGCGAGGAATATAAACGGCGTTCTGCTGTCGCCCACAGATCTCAAAATACCCGAGAGATAATTATATAGCAGTGTGAACGGTATTCCGATAAAGATAATCAAAATATAAATTCGAGCGTCCGAATAAATATCTGACGGAACGGACAATATATGAAGTATTCCGTCACAGAGAATTACGCAGACAGCCGTAACGACAACAGCTATAATCGCAGTGAGAACCGAACCGTTAAAGATATAATTTCTCATGGTGTCGTGATCATTTGCACCGAAATATCTCGCTATCGGCACGGCAAAGCCCGTACAACAGCCCATACAGAAGCCGAGCACCAAAAACTGAACGCTGCTTGTTGCTCCGACGGCGGCGAGAGCGTCAGCTCCCAAAAACTGGCCGACGATTGCGGCATCGATGATATTGTAGGTTTGCTGCAAAAGGTTACCGAAAAGAAGCGGCAACGCAAAATGCACCATAAGCTTTAAGGGATTTCCCTTAGCCATTGAAGTATACATGAATTCACCTTTTCCTTTTATTTTTACTTTTTACAATTTACACATAACACACGCAAAAAGTCCCCCACCACTACATTTTGGCGGGGGCTTTTAAGCATCACACCGTCGTAAATGAATTACGATTTCTTTTTGTGAAAGTGAATCTCCGGGATAGCCACATTATCATATGTAATGGGTTCATCCTTTGCTTTGTCATCCACTTCTATCTCTTCGCCCGTGTGAATTTCGGGCACGGCGAGATTTTTCGTGACTACCTTGTAGTCCTTCTTTTTCTTCTTGTCAGTAAACATTATCCTATCCTCGAAACAGCGGTTAAAAACAGCTTTTTGCACCCTCAGTGCAAACACATTATAAGAAATTAATGAAACAAGTGATTACCAAGCTGTTCAGAAAATCGGCAAACAGACTTCCGACCAGCGGTACGAGAAGATAAGCCTTAACGGAAGGCGCATACTTCTCACAGATAGCCTGCATGTTAGCCATAGCATTCGGTGTTGCTCCCATACCGAAACCGCAAACGCCCGAGCAAAGCACGGCGGCGTCGTAGTCTCTTCCCATTACGTTGAAAACCACAAAGTAAGTGTAGAAAAGCATGAGCACAACCTGACCGAGCAAGAGAACGATAAGCGGCAATGCGAGATCCGCAAGCTGCCAGAGTTTGAGCGTGATCATTGCGATACCGAGGAACAGCGAAAGGCTTATTCCGCCTATATCGTTAATCTCACCCATATAAATAGTGAACTTGCCCGAAAACTCTCCGATGTTGCGAATGAACGCAGCGGCAATCATCGCACCGATATAAATCGGGAATGTCATGCCTGTTTTGGAGAGAAAATACGACACAATCGTGCCTATTCCTATTGCGATTATCAGCTGGAAAACAGCAGAGGGATACATGCTTGTGTGTCTCTCGTGCTTTTTTTCTTCCTCAACTAAAAGAGTGTCGTCCTCCTGAACAGCGGTAGAGAGAAGATTTTTCTTCTCAATCAAACGCTTTGCAACGGGACCGCCCATCATACTGCCCGAGATAAGGCCGAAGGTTGCGCCCGCCGTACACAGCGTGCTTGCGCCGACAACACCGAAGTCCTCGAGAACGGGGCCGAATGCACCCGCAGTGCCGTGACCGCCGACCATGGGAATCGAGCCTGTGCAAAGACCTATAAGCGAACTTATGCCCATAACCTTTGCAAGACCGACGGCAAGCAGGTTCTGAGAGATAATCAGAAGAAAGACTATTCCCAAAAATACAATAAGCGATTTGCCGCCACTTTTCAAAACCTTAAGGTTAGCCTGGAATCCGACCGATGTGAAGAAGAACACCATACAGACTTCCTTAAGTATATCATTAAAAGAAAATTCCGCAATCCCCAAAGCGTAAAAAATACACGTAAAAATTGCAAAAAGTACGCCGCCGACAACAGGTGACGGAATGCAGAAGTGATCGAGAATTTTAAATTTCTTTTTTAGAAAACTTCCTATTATCAACACGACAACGGCAACAGCCATAGTCTGATACATATCAAGTTCTATCTTTATCATATGACTTAACCCTCGCCGCCTTTCTCAGTGTTATCGTTCACGCTGACTCCGAGCGATTCATAGTAGCTCTCGGCACCCTTGTGGAACGGAATCGTTATTCCTTCCGTGGCACTCTTTGCGTCAAGCTCTATGTTAAGCGGTACAGAATACTGCAGTTTCTGCTCGTTGTCGAAAATAAGCTTTGTCACGCTCTCAACCGTATCTGCGTCCACTTTATCGCTTGCAAGCAAAACAGCCTTAACGCCAACCGTCTTTACAGCTTCGATCTGACCGTTGTAGGTTTCTGCAGGAATTTCATATTCCGTAAAAAAGCCGTAAGCTGTCAAAAGCTTGTCGATACACTTTTGGTCGAGGCTCAAAAGGCGTATATCGCACAATTTTGAGAGCTCGTCAATCATAGTGGTCTTAACACCCGCCGTGCAGAAAAATGCGTCGATTTCTCCGCTTTCAAGCGCAGCCGCAGCATCCGAATAGTTTAGATTCACGGTTTCGATTAAGCTTTCGTTAAGTCCGCTGACGGAAAGAATCTGCAAAGCATTCTGCTCCGTTCCCGATTCCTCCTCGCCTATACTAATCTTCTTTCCCTGAAGATCGTCAACCGAAGTTATTCCCGAGTCGGCACGCACAACGATCTGGCACGCCTCGGTGTAAAGCGCCGCAACTGCACCGTAGCCCTGATAGCTGTTATCAGAATAAGATCCCTCGCCAAAATAAGCGTCGTTAATCATATCAGCCTGAGCGATGGCAAACTGAACGTAATCGTCCGAGATAAGGCGCAGATTAGCCGCCGAACCGGCTGTTGTTTTAACCTCGAGTTTCAATTTGCTGTCGTCGGTGTTCATGATATTTGCAAGAGTATCGCAAAACTCATGGTAGCCTCCGCCAAGTCCCGCCGCACCTATTTTGAGTTTCTTTGTGCCGCCTTCGCAGCCCGTGAGTACAAGGCTCAGCATAACAAGGCTCAAGATAAATGCCGATATTCTTTTCACATTTATCACCTCTCGCTTTCTGTAAAAACTAATTGCATTGTGATTTGTATTCTATCACAAAAACACTTGTTTTGTACAGACAAACAGCACAAAAAGTGATATATTTTTCAATAATTATGAATATTTCACCAATAAGACTTTCATTTAAATCATATTTTTGAGCTATATTTATCTTTTTCTCTCATTTTAGGAAATTTACAGCGTTTAATATTTCATGTTATTAACAAGTTTATACCGATTGTTGAAAACAAAGCCGACTTCACAGCAAAATGAAATGAAGAAAGAATCTTCACTCTTTCTTCTTCCTTGGTGCAGGTAACAGGACTTGACTCGCCGACCCTCTTAAGGTTCAAGTCCTTTTCGTTTTCTCATAAAACAAAAAGAAGAAAGAACCTTCGCTCTTCCTTCTTCCTTGGTGCAGGTAACAGGACACGGTAGCTCGGCTTCGCCTCACTTCCGCCGACTCGTCGACCCTCGCTTTCGCTCCGGTGCCCGACTTCGTCGCTCTTCGCTGAAAAACAGTCCACCGGACTGTTTTTTCTACGCTCAGACCTTCTTAAGGTTCAAGTCCTTTTCGTTTTCTCATGAAACAAAAAGAAGAAAGAACCTTCGCTCTTTCTTCTTCCTTGGTGCAGGTAACAGGACTTGAACCTGCATGAAATTGCTTTCATATGGACCTGAACCATACGCGTCTGCCAATTCCGCCATACCTGCATTTTTATTTGTCTGTTACAGTAGTTTATTTTATCAATTTTCCGTTTAAAAGTCAACACTTAATTTCATATCGTAAGCACGAAAAAGCGGAGCACCGAAAAGGTACTCCGCCTGTGTTTACTCCGCGTTTTTGAGTGCTTCGCTCTTTTTAATTTTTCCTATCTTAAACATCATAAACGCACTCACGGCTATGTAACAAATCACTCCGATCACGAAATTCTTCACATAACATTCGTTTGATATTATGTAGGGTATATATCCCGAAACCTCGGCGTAAAGCACTTTTTCAAACATAAACCTAAGCGTTTGATCCACTATCGGAAATGACAGAAAAAGTGAAACCACCACAATAATGCTTGTTACCGACAGATAAAGCCTTGCGATTTCTCCGTTTCTGAATCCGAGTATTTTCGTCATTGCTATGGACTGCATATCCCTTTCAATAACCTGTTTGGTCATCAGGTACATCAAAAGTGCAAGCATTATAATTCCGAAGCACTTATATAGATTCATAAAGCTGCCTACAGAATTTAACATCTGGTCGGCTACCTTTGTTAAGTCTTTGTCTGTGATAACGGTCGCGATATATTCCGAATCGATATCGTTAATCTCTACACTCGAGAAATATCCCGAGAAGTGGTCAGCTTTTTCACCGAAAACAGAGTTAAACTCATCTATGTTCATAAAAACCGCCATAGAAGCATAATACTCGTAAGATCCGCCGATTTTGAAAGAATATGTTTTGTTCTTGTACGATTCTTTAAGCGTGAGAGTATCGCCGACATTAAGTTTGAACTTATCCAAGATGCCCGTTGAAACAAGCACCTCGCCTTTCGGTATTTCCTCGGTGACATAGTTTGAATCTTTTTGGATTCCGTAAATGCTAACCTCATCCGTCATAAATCCCTCGACAACGGAATCGAGACTTGTCACGGCGTATTTTTCTGCCGATGAAGTGTTTGTCTCCTTTTCATCGGTGAGAATATACTGATATTCGCTTATTTTTTCGCTGACTATAAGCTTTGAGTAATCCTCCATAAGCGGCCCGTACATAAAGCCGAAAATACAGATTGTACTGCCCAAAACTATGCCGATAAAAAGAGTAATATAAGTAGGTATATTCTTAAAAAACACACGAAGTCCGAATCTTGATATAAACGGGAGTTTTGGGCTTAACTTAATCGCTCTTCTTTTCTTTTTCTTTGAGAGATCTCTTCTCAAAAATTTCATCGGAGAGAGTTTAAGCTTTGCGCTCAAAACAAGGAGATTAATGATAATCATCAATATTATCGGCACAACCGTTGTATCGATAAGAGCCTCCAAGTTGAATATCGATTCGTATTTTGCGAGCGAAAACGAGCCGTAAAAAACATTCTTCATGTATTCCACGAACCATGTGTAACCGAGAACATTTCCAACAATCGCCGCCACAAATGTGACGAGTGTGGGCATAAAGAGGTAGTGCCTTACAAGCTCTCCCTTTGTGAAACCGAGCGCACGGAGCGTGCCGATAACTCCCGATTCCTTAACTATGGTATTGGAGATTGTGATGGCAAAGACAAACGCAATAATAACCGTGACGATATAGTCAAACATAATGAACATAGGCTTGTCGCCCTCCATATCGTCCATACAGTAGGTTATCGCTTTGTTCTGATATCTCGCTAAGTAATTATCTACCGTGAGATAATCTTTTTTATCGAACTCATAATTTATTATATCTTCGAGCTTATCGAGCGTTTCGCTGATTTTTGCCGTGTCGTAAAGTCCCGTCGCCTCAAGCATATCAACCGCATTACGAACCGTGCTCAAATCGTAATCCATATCGTTTTGATAGCTTTCGTCCGTATCGTCAAGATTTATCTTAGGCGCTTCATCGTCAAAGCTTGTGTAACTTTCGTCATCGTCAATCTTTTCAAAAGCGTCCTCGAGATCGTCAAGAGCCTTTTCGTCAATTCCGAGCTGTTCGGCAAGAAGTGCGTTCACCGTGGTGTTTTCTTTTTCGGCGGCACGCTTGAGATAATCTTCACCCTCTGCACCCGACAGATAAAGTTCTACCAAATCACCGTCGGAAAGCGTTAATGCAAGCTTATCTATAAGCCCTACCGCCGCGTCGGATGTCTTTTTTTCTATCTCGTCAGATGCGCTCTCAAACTCATCCTCAAGCGTTTTTGAGAGAGTTTTTGCCTCGGCGTAAAGCTCATCCACCTTAGCCTGAATGATTTCAGTGTCGTATTCTTTTATGACGTCCTCAATATCATCGATAAATTTTTCGCTTCTCTCATTCTCTTCCGTTTCGTCCTTTGGTGCGGTGCCATATTTCCAAGCGTAATTGTAGTTTAAATTTCCGCCGAGCGATTCAAATCCGCTTTCGCTCATAATTCCAACGCCGAATGTGGTGGCTGAGAACATCATATCAGAATTATTCTCGAAAAGACTGCCGTAATCAACAAGTGCGACATATCCCGTGACCTTTAATTCTTTGTTTGCAAACTTTATGGTATCACCTATGTTGATATTTTTAGATTCGGCAAAAACACGGTCTATCGCAATCTCATCATCTTCAGTCGGAAATTCTCCCGACATCAGGCACTCAAGATTTACTTTGTCACGCTTTTTAAATATACGCACGGTTGCACCGTCACCGACTATATCCTCTTCGATGTAGTTTAGATTGTAAAATTTGAGATTGTCTTTTTCCTCAAGCTTTTGAAGAATCTCGTTTGTCGGCTCAGACGAAAAAGTGATGTGGCCGTCCTCTACGTTATATTTCTCGTAGCCCTCGTAAAAAGTTTTGTAGATACTCGTCGCCGCAACAAGATAACCTGAAACAATGCTGATGAGCATGACCATAAAAAGAAATATAACGACATATTTTCCGAAATCCTGCCTAAGCTCCCTTAAATGTCTCTTTCTGAGTGGATTTTTCATATTCGCTCCTTACCAATCGAGATCCTCGGCGCTTACCTTGGTTTCATTTGTGCTGTTCTTTCTTATCTGACCGTCCCTGAGTTTAATAACCCTGTCCGCCATAAGTCTTATTGCGTCGTTGTGGGTAACCATAATTACGCAAGTTCCGTAACGCTTGTTCACATCCTCGATAAGCTTTAATATTTCTTTGCTCGTCTTGTAATCGAGTGCGCCCGTCGGCTCGTCACAAAGAAGTATGCTCGGATTTTTGATTATCGCTCTGCCGATTGAAACTCTCTGCTGCTGACCGCCCGAGAGCTCGTTTGGAAGCTTGTTTTGATGCTCCTTAAGTCCAAGTACGCCAAGAAGCTCATCGGTATCGAGTGGTTTATCGCTCAAATATGCTCCAACTTCTATATTTTCACGCACGGTAAGATTTGGAATGAGATTATACATCTGAAAAACATAGCCTAAGTGCTTTCGGCGGTACTCCGTCAAAGCTTTTTCGCTCATCTGAGCCGTTTTCTCGCCGTTCACGCTGATATAACCGCTGTCGGCTGAGTCTATGCCGCCGATAATATTTAAAAGAGTTGATTTTCCCGAACCGGAAGGGCCGAGCAAAACGCAAAATTCTCCCTTCTCAAGGGTAAAGTCAATTCCCCTCAAGACCTCGGCTTTTGTTTCCCCCTCACCGAAAGACTTGCGTATCTCTTTAACCTCAATAAAGCTCATATTAAACCCTCTCAATCGTAAACTAATTGTAGTTAGCATTAACTAACCATAGATATAATAATATAGCCTAAAGATTTTGTCAATTGTAATTTTAATTTACAACACAAACTGATTTATTTGACCGTTATCATTTTTCTTTTCCGTAAAAAAAGCAAAAACCGACCCCAAAGGAGTCGGTTAAATTGCAAATATTCAGCTTTAAGTTAAGTTACTTTGAGAGGAGCTTTTTAAATCTCTCCATAGCCTCAATTGTATTCTCTTTTGTGTTGAAAGCGGTGAGACGGAAATATCCCTCGCCTGCCTTGCCGAAGCCGGAACCGGGTGTTCCGACGACGTTAGCCTCTTCGAGAAGCTTGTCGAAGAAATCCCAAGAGCTCATGTTGTCGGGAGTTTTCATCCAAATGTAGGGAGAGTTGACGCCACCGAAATATGTAATTCCAAGCTCGTCAAATGTGCTTGCGATAATCTTTGCGTTCTCTTTGTAGTAAGCGAGATCGGCTCTTGTCTGAGCGTAACCCTCATCGGTGAATACAGCCTCTGCGCCCTTCTGAACGATGTAAGGAACGCCGTTGAACTTTGTTGTCTGGCGGCGAAGCCACATGCTGTTAATGCTTGTGTCATCACGTACGAGATCCATAGGAACAACTGTGTAGCCGCATCTTGTACCTGTGAAGCCGGCTGTCTTTGAGAAAGAGCAAAGCTCGATAGCACATGTTTTTGCGCCCTCAATCTCATAGATGGATGTGGGAAGCTCGTCATCGTCTACAAATGCCTCGTAAGCGGAGTCAAAGAGGATAACGGAATCGTTTGCGTTTGCGTAATCGACCCACTCCTTGAGCTGAGCCTTGTTGTAAACTGCGCCTGTCGGGTTGTTCGGGGAGCAAAGATAGATTATATCTGCCTTCTCGGTAACGCAGTCGGGCATCGGTAAAAATCCGTTTTCCTCGTTACCGCTCATGTAGGTGATTTTTCTGCCAGCCATAACGTTTGTGTCAACGTAAACGGGATAAACCGGATCCGGAACCAAAACAACGTTGTCCTGAGAGAAAAGATCGAGAATGTTTCCGCAGTCGGACTTTGCGCCGTCGGAGACGAAAATCTCGTTCTGAGCAAGCTCAACGCCCTTCTTTGCGTAGTAATCTTTGATTGCACCGCTCAAGAAGCCGTAGCCCTGCTCGGGGCCGTATCCGCGGAAAGTCTCGCCAACGCCCATTTCGCTTACTGCACCGTGAAGTGCGTCGATAACAGCGGGGCAAAGCGGCTTTGTAACGTCGCCGATACCCATTTTGATAACCTTAGCCTCGGGGTGAGCGGCAGTATACTCCGCAACCTTTTTAGCTATGGTAATGAAAAGATAACTCTTTTCAAGATTATTGTAGTTTGAATTGATTTTCATATTTGAATTCCTTTCGGGAAATGTAATACAAATTTACTCAAGATCGTTCTTGTGAATCTTTACGCTGTCTCCCGTGAAGCACTTTGTGCAGAATCCCGCCTCGCTCTTTGCGCAGGACTCCTTTAAGCCCTTAATGGAGATGTAACCTAAGCTGTCAGCGCCGATAGCCTCACAAATTCCCTTAAGATCCATCTTGTTTGCGATGAGCTTATCCTCGCTGTCAATATCGGTGCCGTAGTGGCAAGTGTACTTGAAAGGAGGTGAGCTTACGCGGAAATGAACTTCCTTTGCGCCCGCCTTTCTTACAGCGTCAACTATCTGTCTCGATGTTGTGCCTCGAACGATTGAATCGTCAACGAGAACAACTCTCTTGCCCTCAAGGTTAAACTTAAGCGGATTAAGCTTGAGTCTTACGGCATTCTCACGCTGAGACTGCGTGGGATAGATAAAGCTTCTTCCGATGTATCTGTTCTTTGTGAATCCTGTTGCAAGGGGAATACCGCTCTCAAGAGAATATCCCACTGCGGCGTCAAGTCCGCTGTCCGGAACACCGCAAACAACGTCAGCTTCAACGGGATATTCCTTTGCAAGGGCTCTTCCCATATTCACTCTCGACTCATAAACGCTCAGACCGTCAATGACGGAATCGTCTCTCGCAAAATAGACATACTCGAAAATGCAGAGACCGCCTGTTTTATTCTCAGTAATATCAACACTCGAATATGTGATCTCTCCGTCCTCAATAACGACAACCTCACCAGGTTTGATATCTCTTACAAACTTGAAGTTGGTGCTGTCAAGAGCACAGCTCTCGGAAGCTACGGCATAGCCGTGAGCGTTTTTACCGAGGCAAAGCGGACGGTAACCCGATGGGTCACGAACGCAGATTAACTTTCCCGAGCCGGAAAGTATGATAAGGGAGTATGCGCCGCTTAATTTGTTGCAAGCCTTAATAACGCCCTTTAGAGTGTTCTTCTGTTCAACGATATAATAACCGATAAGCTGAGAAATAACCTCACTGTCGCTTGTTGCGTCAAACTGAACGCCTATTTCGGCAAGGGCGTCCTTGAGCTCCTTGGCGTTTACTATGTTACCGTTATGAACGGTGGCAATTCTTCCTGTTAAAAACTCTGTCAGGAACGGCTGAACGTTCTCGATTGTGTTATTTCCCGTTGTGGAATATCTGTCGTGACCGATTGCAACGTGGCTTTCGGGCATTTTCTTCATAACACTTGAATCGAAAACCTCACTTACAAGGCCGACATCCTTGTGGTACAGTATACGGTTTTCCTTGGCAACCGCAATACCTGCGCCCTCCTGTCCTCTGTGCTGTAAAGCAAGAAGAGCATTGTAGGTTATGCCCGCCGCTTCGGCAACGTTAACGCTGACGCCGAAGACTCCGCATTCCTCATGAAGCTTTCCAAGACTCATAAAAATAATCCTCCATAAAAAACAATTCAAGAGCAAAGGCAGATTTTCGTCTTTGCTCTGAAATTTTCCGCAACTCAGTTGGCGGCGTAAAGTGTTTTGTAGGGGTTGCTTGCGTTAGGCGTACAGACATAGAAATCTTCTGCCGTAAACTCGGTGTTATCCCCAAACAGCTTTTTATATTCGTCCACGTAGTATTTTATATCGTCAAAGTCACTTTGACAAGCTTTTTTTACAAGTACCTGTACGGGCAGATACTTAAGCTCCTCTTTACTTCTGACAAAAATCTTGCCGCCGTGCATTCCTGTACCCGTGAAATTTCCAAGCGGAATGCCGTCTGTGCCCAGTCCGAGTATGATAATCATACCTCCGGCAAGATACTCGCCGCAGAAGCTTCCAACTTTACCGCCGACAACGATAACAGGCTTTTTCTCACCGTACTCCTTCATATGAATTCCTGTGCGGTAGCCTGAATCTCCCTTAACGAAGATCTCGCCGCCACGCATAGCGTAGCCGAGTGCGTCGCCGGCAGAACCGTTGATAACGATTTTTCCGTCGTTCATGGTATCGCCTACTGCGTCCTGTGCGTTTCCGTTTACAATGATATTTGCACCGTCAAGGTAGCATCCGAGTGCATTTCCCGGAGTACCGTTAATCTCTATTGTTCTGTTCTGTGCGGCAGCGCCGATGAATCTCTCGCCGAAACAATCGTTGATGACAACATCGCCCTCGGATTCTCTAATCATTTTATTGAGTTCCTGATAATCCTGTGCCTGAGCAGATATAACCATTTATACCTCGCCTCCTAATTTCTTTTGTCGTTGCTCGCTTGAGAAAGCCATAAGTCCAGGCTGCTCGCATACGAGCTCAAAATCTATACTGTCGAGCGGAGTTTGCTCTCTGATTAAACTTGTGTATATGCCGGCTTTCGCAATGTCTCCTATAATGATGAAGCCCTTGAGCTTGTTGTCCTTATAGTAGAGCTTTTTGTAGCTTTCGCCGTCATTCTTTAAGAAATAGTCTCCCGTAAGTGCACCACCTGTGAGAACATGAAGTCCGAAAAATCCGATAGCGTTCATGGGCATTGCTTTATCGAAATGCTTTTCGGTTCCAGCCATATTGAAGCCGGCGCACTCGCCCTGCATATATGCGTTGGGCAAAATTGCCATAATCTTAACCGATTCGCTCGATACGTCATAGCTCTCGGTAACGTCGCCTGCAGCATATATATCGGGAATACTTGTTTCCATTTTATCGTTAACTTTAATTCCTCTGCCAACCTCTGCGCCTATATCTTTGAGAAGTGCTACATTGGGTCTGACGCCGACTGCCGTGACGAGAATATCAAATTCGAGAGTATCGCCGCCTGTGAGCTTGACGCTGTTCTCGAAAAATTCCTCGCCGCTCTGTCCGAGGTAGAATTTCATGCCGTGCTTTTCAAGGTGAGCCTTGATAATCTCGCCGGATTCCTCCTCGAGAATTGAGGAAAGCGGTCTCGGAGCCAAATCGACAAGACTTATCTCGGCATCCTTGCTTATACCTTCGGCACATTTAAGTCCGATAAGACCCGCACCGATTATAAGAACCTTCGGCTTGCTTCCTTTTTCCTCCGTGACCTCTGCAATCATATCTCTGAGTTTGTGAGCGTCATCAAGAGTCATAAACGAGCATGTGCGCTTAACTCTGTCGAGTCCCTTCATCGGCGGAACAAACGGGCTTGAACCCGTTGCCACGAGAAGTTTGTCGTAAGAAATTTTTGTGCCGTCCTCAAGAACTACGTCCTTGTTGTCCTTATCGACCGATGTCACTGTTTTGCCGAGCATTACATCGATATCGTTATCGGAATAAAAACTGTCGGGACGGTACTTCATTCTCTCTTCGTCTGTCTTACCCAAAAGGAGATAAGAGATGAGCGGTCTCGAGTATGTGTGATGCGGCTCGCTACCGATAATCGTAATCTTGCCGTCTTTGTCGTTCTTTCTTATCGCTTCGGCGGCGCCGATTCCGGCAGCCGAGTTACCGATTATAACATAATTTTTCATACTCTCACCTCTCCTCGAATACTATCGCATTGTTCGGGCAGCCCTGTACGCACATCGGCTGACCTGCATGAGTTTTTGTGCAAAGCTCGCATTTCTGAGCGGGACCGTCCTCGGTCGGTGCCACGCAACCGTAAGGACAAGCCACAACACAAGTGAAACAGCCTATGCACTTATTCTGGTCGATGGAAATAACTCCGTCCTTTTTTGTAAGTGCGCCCGTAATGCAAGACTTAACGCAGTAGGGCTCCTTGCAGTGTCGGCAGGAGACGGCAAAGCTTATGCCGTCTTTCTCCTCGACATTGATTCTCGGATGGATTTTCTTTCCTTTTAACGCCTTTACCATATCGGTTTCGCCCGAATTTGAAAAAGCACAATAATATTCGCAAAGGTGACAAGCTAAGCACCATTTTTCATTGACATATACACGTTTCATAGATACAAATTCCCCGCTATTTTAATTATTCGCCTGCATGCTTAATTCCGAGAATCTCGAGTTCCTTCTCATTAAGGCCCACGCCTCTGAGCATTAAGCGGTTTCCTCTGAGAGCTTCGATGGAGTTGATTCCCATACCGCCCATGATCTCTTTAATCTCGTGACCCCAAGCCGTTACAAGATTTACAAGTCTCTGACTTCCCACATCAGGATTAAGTCTCTTAACAAGCTCCGGTCTCTGTGTTGCGATACCCCAGTTGCACTTACCGAGCTGACAGCTGCGGCAGAGGTGGCAACCCATAGCGATACAAGCCGCTGTACCTATGTAGCAGGCGTCCGCACCGAGTGCGATAGCCTTTACAACATCTGTTGCACTTCTTATAGAACCGCCGACAACGAGTGAGACGTTATCTCTTATTCCCTCGTCGCGAAGTCTCTTATCAACGCTTGCAAGAGCAAGCTCAATTGGAATACCTACGTTATCTCTTATTCTTGTAGGTGCGGCACCCGTACCGCCTCTGAAACCGTCAATTGCAATTACGTCTGCGCCGCTTCTTGCAATACCCGAAGCAATAGCGGAAATATTGTGAACTGCGGCAATCTTAACGATAATCGGCTTTTTGTAACCTGTTGCTTCCTTCAGGGAGTAAACAAGCTGTCTCAAGTCCTCAATGGAGTAAATATCGTGATGAGGTGCAGGGGAAATAGCGTCGCTTCCCTCGGGAACCATTCTCGTCTTGGAAACGTCTCCGACCATTTTCGCGCCCGGAAGATGTCCGCCGATACCGGGCTTTGCACCCTGGCCCATTTTAATCTCGATTGCTGCACCGGCCTCGAGGTAATCCTTATGAACGCCGAAACGTCCCGAAGCTACCTGGCAAATTGTGTTGGGGCCGTACTTGTAGAAGTCCTTGTGAAGTCCGCCCTCACCTGTGTTATAGTAAATTCCGAGCTCCGTAGCTGCTCTTGCGAGTGATGCGTGAGCATTGTAGCTGATTGAGCCGTAGCTCATAGCGGAGAACATAATCGGAACGGACAAATCAAGATGAGGCTTTGCCGTCGGAATGAGCTTTCCGTTTTCGTCACGCTTGATCTCGGCAAGCTTTGAACCGACGAACGTTCTTGTCTCCATAGGCTCACGAAGCGGGTCGATTGACGGGTTTGTGACCTGTGAAGCGTTTATTAATATTTTATCCCAATAAACCGGATACGGCTCGGGGTTACCCATTGAGGAGAGAAGAACGCCTCCTGTGGCAGCCTGCTTGTAAATCTCGGTGATTGCCTTACCGCTCCAGTTTGCATTTTCTTTGAAAGTATGATCCGACTTTACTATCTTAAGCGCTCTTGTCGGGCAGAGTGAAACGCAACGGTGACAGTTAACGCACTTGGTTTCGTCGCTTACAACCTTGTTGACATCCTCTAAAAACGAATGTACCTCATTGGCACATTGTCTCTCACATACACGGCAGGAAATACATCTGTCGTAATTCCTGACCACTTCGTACTCGGGGTACAGAAAATTTATAGCCATTTGCTTAATTCCTTTCTTTCTACAACCGATTTTCTAAGTCAGTCTCCCTTTACCATATCGAGAGTATACACAATTCCTTCGCCGCCCATCGGTGAATAAACCCTGTCAAGGTCGGGCTGGATGATTCTGATAGCAGCCTCTTCGCTTGAGGTGTAAACCATATCGTCCTTTTCGCCGATTATCAGGTTTCTGAGCTTCAATCTGTCGTTGAGAGCCATGAAGCCTCCGTCAAAACCTACAAGAATCGAGAACGGGCCTGTGATAAGCTCGGAAGCGAAAATATTTCTCAGGAACTCGTGTCTTGCCTTTTCCTCGGGCGTCTTTTTATCGATTGTCTGCCAGAACGGAGCTGCAATAACGGAGCAAATCTCGTCCCAGTTGAGTTTTTTCTTTCTGTGAAGGTAATCTATTATATAGGTAATAGCCTCTGTGTCTGTCTGAAGTGTGCACTTGTAGCCGTACATCTCGACTGCTCTGCGGTTAGCGTCATAGGAGCTTATCTCTCCGTTATGAACAACCGAGTAATCAAGAAGTGAGAACGGATGAGCGCCGCCCCACCAACCGGGGGTGTTTGTCGGATAGCGTCCGTGAGCTGTGAAGCAATATCCCTCATATTCCTCGAGTCGATAGAAACGACCTACGTCCTCGGGATAACCGACAGCTTTAAACGAACCCATATTCTTTCCGCTTGAGAAGATGTAGCATCCGTCATACTCAACATTTACTTTAAATACGCATCTTGCGACAAATTCCTTTTCGTCGAGGTGGCTGTCACGAAGTTTTGCGTGAAGCGGTGTGACGAAGTATCTCCAGATGAGCGGCTCGTCTGTGATCTCGGGAATTGCACGTGTGGGAATTTTCGAGAGGTTAACTATCTCAAAATGCTCCTCAAGGAATTCCTCGCATGTTTTCTTGCACTCCTTATCGTCATAGAAAACATGGAATGCATAGAAGTCGGCGTAGTCGGGGTAAATTCCGTATGCGGCAAATCCACCGCCGAGTCCGTTCGATCTGTCGTGAAGAACGGCAATAGACTTTATTATGTCCTCGCCAGAAAAACGGCGGCCGCTTCTCGAAAAGATTCCGCTGATACCGCAGCCCGCGGGATCTCTGAACTCGCCCTCGCGCGGTACTCTGTTAAAAGATAAGCTATTCATATTCATCAGCCTTTCAGTAGTAGAATAAACAGTAGTGTAATAAAAAGGTGCTCATCACCGCACATCTTAAAATTAACTGCAGCACAATTATAGGGTGCAGTACGTGATGTGAAGTGATGAACACCTTTGTTCAACGTATCAAATGATACACGCTCCAAAGTTATTTGTCAAGATTTTGAACAAATATTTTCTCGATTCTTGCAAAAATATCAAAAAGAGTCCATTACATATAATGTTTTTATGTCATTTTGCAAGATTTGATTTCCGCAAATTCAATTTTACATAATTTTTCTGAAAATAGGTGTTGACAGGAAAATTTATTGTGCTATAATCAAATGCGTAAACAGCAACGGGGCTGTGGTTCTTAAAAGTGCCACAGCCCCGTTTATTTTTGTTTCAGCGAAGAAAGAAAGTTTTTGTAACAGGAGGTTACTGATTATGCCAAACGTCCCAGAATTATTCGGATCCTTAGTCTTTAACGACAAGGTAATGAAAGAAAGACTCCCCAAGAATATCTACAAGTCACTCCAGAAGACAATCCAGAGCGGCGAGCCCCTCACACTTGAGGTTGCCGATGTTGTAGCTAACGCTATGAAGGATTGGGCTTGCGAGAACGGATGCACACACTTCACTCACTGGTTCCAGCCTCTCACAGGCGTAACAGCCGAGAAGCACGACTCCTTCATCGAGCCGGCAGGCAAGGGCGAGATCATCATGAACTTCTCAGGCAAGGCTCTTGTAAAGGGCGAGCCCGATGCTTCCTCTTTCCCCTCAGGCGGTTTGAGAGCTACATTCGAAGCAAGAGGATATACAGCATGGGATCCTACAAGCTATGCATTCATTAAGGACGGCAGCCTTTGCATTCCCACAGCATTCTGCGGATACAACGGTGAGGCTCTTGATAAGAAAACTCCTTTACTTCGTTCCATGGACGAGGTTTCAAAGCAGGCTATCAGAGTTTTGAGACTTTTCGGCAACGAGAAGAGCAAGAAGGTTGTTTCTTCAGTCGGACCCGAGCAGGAGTACTTCCTCATTGATAAAGAGGTTTATAAGAAGAGAGAAGACCTCATCTTCACAGGCAGAACACTCTTCGGCGCAGCACCTCCAAAAGGACAGGAGCTTGACGACCACTACTTCGGTTCCATTAAGCAGAGAGTTTCCGATTACATGAAGGACCTCGATGAGGAGCTTTGGAAGCTTGGCATTCTCTCCAAGACAAAGCACAACGAGGTTGCTCCCGCACAGCACGAGCTTGCACCTATTTATTCAGAAGCAAATATCGCAACCGATCACAACCAGCTCACAATGGAGGTTATGAAGAAGGTTGCTTCTAAGCACGATCTTGTTTGCCTTCTTCACGAGAAGCCGTTTGACGGAATCAACGGTTCCGGTAAGCACAACAACTGGTCACTTTCCACAGATGACGGAATCAACCTCTTTGAGCCGGGCAAGACACCAAGAGACAACGCACAGTTCCTTCTCTTCCTTGCAGCAGTTATCAAGGGTGTAGACGAGTATCAGGATATGCTCCGTCTTTCAGTTGCATCTGCAGGCAACGACCACCGTTTGGGCGCTAACGAGGCACCTCCGGCTATCATCTCCATCTTCCTCGGCGATGAGCTCCAGGCTGTTCTTGATTCCATCGAGAACGACACAATCTATGAGGCAGAGGGTCAGACCCTTATGGATATCGGTTCATCCGTACTTCCTCAGTTTGTAAGAGATACAACAGACAGAAACAGAACTTCTCCGTTTGCTTTCACAGGCAACAAGTTCGAGTTCAGATCCTTGGGTTCAAGCTTCTCTGTTGCAACCCCTAACACATACCTCAACACAATCGTTGCTGAAGAGTTAGAGCAGTTCGCTGACATCCTCGAGAAGGCTGATAACTTCGACAAGGCTCTCTCCGATCTCGTCAAGAAGACAATCGTTGACCACAAGAGAATCATCTTCAACGGCAACGGCTACGACGAGTCTTGGGTTAAAGAGGCTGAGGCAAGAGGACTTTGCAACCTCAGAACAACTCCCGACGCTATCCCAGCTCTCATCGCTCCGAAGAACATCGAGCTCTTCACAAAGCACGGCGTTTACAGCGAAATAGAGATGCACTCAAGATATGAGGTTAAGCTCGAGAAGTACTGCAAAGTTATCAATATCGAAGCACTCACAATGGTCGATATGGTAAATAAGTATGTAGTACCCGCAGTTGTCTCTTATCAGACAAAGCTTCTTGACCTCGTTGAGAAGAAGAAGGCTCTCCTCGGTTCCGCTCCGGAAGAGAAGTTCCTCTCCGAGTATTCCGCACTTGCAGCAGAGCTTTACACAAAGCTTCAGACTCTTGTCGATGCTGACAACGCAACAGCAGCTATCGCAGATCCTGTTGAGCAGACTCTCGCTTACAGAGACAGCGTATTCGCAGCTATGAACGACTTGAGACCTGTTGTTGACAAGCTCGAGAGCTTAACAAGCAAAGATTGCTGGACTCTCCCGACATACAACGACATCATCTACTCGGTTCTCGAGTAATTTAATATAGGTTGATTTAATTTGCACAAAGGCGTGCAGTCACGAACATTGTTCACGACTGCACGCTTTTTATATTATTGAAGGAAAGTTAAAAGAAAGAAATGAAAGGAAAGAACAAGTTATGGATATATGGTTCTTAGCCGGTGCTTCACTGGTTTTCTTCATGCAGGCAGGCTTTGCAATGGTAGAAACTGGTTTCACCAGAGCAAAAAATGCAGGTAACATTATTATGAAAAACCTGATGGACTTCTGTATCGGTACAGTAATGTTCATCATTTTGGGCGGTGCTCTTCTCATCGGTGAAGACGCACTCGGCGGATTCCTCGGCATGCCGAACCTCGGAATCCTCACAAACTTCAAGGACTTCGGAAACTGGTCCAGCTGGGTATTTAACCTTGTATTCTGCGCAACAGCAGCTACAATCGTATCCGGCGCTATGGCAGAAAGAACAAAGTTCTCCACCTACTGCATCTACTCAGGCATCATCTCTCTCGTTATCTATCCGATTGAGGCTCACTGGGTATGGGGCGGCGGCTGGCTCGCTCAGATCGGCTTCCTCGATTTCGCAGGTTCTACATGTATCCACATGGTCGGCGGTACTGCCGCTCTCATCGGTGCATGGATGTTAGGACCCCGTATCGGTAAGTTCAGCGTTGATCCGAAAACTGGCAAGAAAACACCTAACGCTATTCCGGGTCACTCACTCACACTCGGCGCTCTCGGTTGCTTCATCCTCTGGTTCGGTTGGTACGGCTTCAACGGTGCCGCAGCCGATACAGTTGATCATCTCGCTCAGATCTTTGTTACAACAACAATCGCTCCCGCAGTAGCATCTTGCACAACTATGATGTACACTTGGGTTAAGCAGGGCAAGCCCGATGTCTCCATGACACTCAACGCTTCTCTCGCAGGTCTTGTTGGTATCACAGCTCCTTGTGCTGATACAGACGCTATCGGTGCTACCATCATCGGTATTGTTTCCGGTTTACTCGTATGCTTCGGCGTATGGCTTCTCGACTATGTTCTCCACGTTGACGATCCCGTCGGTGCTGTTGCAGTTCACTTCTTCAACGGTATCTGGGGTACAATCGCAGTCGGACTCTTTGCTACAGGCAACGGTCAGAACGGCGTAGTCGGTCTCTTCTATGGCGGCGGTTTCCGTCAGCTCGGCATTCAGCTTCTCGGATGCGTAGCAGTTCTCGCTTGGGCAGCTGTTTGGTTCTTAGCCGTATTCACAGTTCTTAAGAAGACAATCGGTCTTCGCGTTACTCCCGAAGAGGAAATCAAGGGTCTCGATACAACAGAGCACAACCTCCCGTCCGCTTATGCAGACTTCATCCCGGTTCCGCTCACAGCTGAGATTCCCGACGTTGACGTTCCCGAGTATGTTGACGCTTCCACAGACACAGTTCCTGTTGTATATCAGGACACAACTCCCACAGATCTTGCTTCCGACACCGGCGTAAACAGAGTATTCACAAAGGTTGTTGTTGTTTGCAAGCAGGAGAAGTTTGAGGCTCTCAGAAAGGCTCTCGATAAGATTGGCGTAACAGGTATGACAGTTGTAAACGTTTACGGTTGTGGTATCCAGAAGGGTGCTCCCGAGTATTACCGTGGTGCTCCTATCTCAACAACACTTCTTCCGAAGGTTAAGGTTGAGATCGTTATCTCCAAGATTCCTGTTGCTAAGCTCATCGCTACAATTAAGAAAGTTCTTTACACAGGACACATCGGTGACGGTAAGATCTTCGTTTACAAGGTTGATAACGTCATCCGTGTAAGAACAGGAGAAGAGGGCTACGATGCTCTCCAGGATGAAGAATAAGTCTTCATTATTTAATCTGATTACAAGATTTTCATAATCCTTCAATATTTCATTATGCTTACGTCGTCTGATTCGGGCGTATGACATAAAACGGAAAAACCCTCGATTTGTTTCGGGGGTTTTTTCGTGTCTTGTTTGAGTTAATTTACTGTTACTCTAATATATTTTTGCAAAATAAAACCGAGAGAAGTTTTTCATTCTCTCGGTGATTTTGTGATTTACTTTCTGCTTGAGATTTCATCGTGACACTTTGTGATGAAATCCTGAAGGCTCATGGTCTCCGTCTCGCCTGTGTCGCGGCTTCTTACGCTTATCGTGCCGGCCTCAGCCTCTTTAGCGCCGAGAACGAGCATATAATTAGCTCTGTCAACCGACTGTGCCTCTCTGATCTTGTAGCCTATCTTCTCGTTTCTGTCGTCAAGAACAGCTCTGATACCGCTTATCATGAGGGTATTATAAACCTCTGTTGAGTAATCCAGCGTCTTTTCCGAAACAGGAAGAACCTTAACCTGAACAGGAGCGAGCCAAAGCGGGAACTTACCCTTTGTCTCCTCGATGAGGTAAGCCATAAATCTGTCAAGGCTTCCAAGAATTGCTCTGTGAAGAACAACAGGTGTCTTCTCCGTGCCGTCGCTGTCTCTGTACTTAAGATCGAACTTAGCGGGCAAGCAGAAGTCGAGCTGGCATGTGGACAATGTGTACTCAGCACCGACAGCCGGCTTAACGTTAACATCAAGCTTCGGGCCGTAGAATGCAGCCTCGCCAATCTCCTCTGTGAACTCGATGCCGAGCTCTGTGAGAACCTCACGGAGTGCGTTCTCTGCCTTGTTCCACATCTCGTCATCCTGATGATACTTAACCTTATCGTCGGGGTCACGAAGTGAAAGAACACAACGGTAATCTGTTATGCCGAAATCCTTGTATACGTTGAAGATAAGATCGCAAACGGAGCTAACCTCGCTCTTAATCTGCTCGGGTGTGCAGAAAAGGTGAGCGTCGTTCTGGCAGAAGTGTCTGCCTCTCTCAATTCCCTTTAAGGTTCCGGAGGACTCAAATCTGAAGTCGTGGGCAATCTCGCCGATTCTTATCGGAAGCTCACGGTAAGAGTGCGGTCTGTTTGCGTAAATCATCATGTGGTGCGGGCAGTTCATCGGACGGAGAACAAAGCTTTCGCCCTCAACTTCCATTGCCGGGAACATATTCTCTTTGTAGTGATCCCAGTGACCGGAAGTCTTGTAAAGTCCTACTGTACCAACGCACGGTGTCATAACATGCTGATAACCGAGAAGTCTTTCTTTCTCCTTGATGTAGTTCTCAAGCTCCTGCCAAACGGTGTAGCCCTTCGGCAAGAACATCGGAAGTCCCTTACCTACGAGATCGTCTGTCATAAAGAGAGCCATTTCCTTGCCGATCTTTCTGTGATCTCTTGCCTTAGCCTCTTCGAGCTCCTTCTCGTACTCTTCCAAATCTGCCTGAGAGAAAAATGCAACGCCGTTGATTCTTGTGAGCATCTTGTTGTTAGCGTCGTTCTTCCAGAAAGCACCGCTCTGCTGAGTGATTTTGAAAGCCTTAGCAGCCTTGGTGTAGCAAAGGTGCGGGCCTACGCACATATCGATGTACTCGCCCTGCTGATAGAACGAAAGAACAGCGTCCTCAGGAAGATCGCCGATATGCTCTACCTTGTACTTCTCACCGCGCTCCTCCATGAGCTTGATAGCGTCGGGACGGGAAAGAATAAAGGGCTTAATGGGAAGATTCTCTTTTGTGATCTTCTTCATCTCTTTTTCGATAGCAGCAAGATCCTCGTCTGTGAGTTTTCTCTCGCCGAGATCTACATCATAATAGAATCCCTTCTCTGTTGCGGGGCCGTATGCAAAATCAGCCTCGGGGAAAAGTCTCTTGATTGCCTGAGCCATGATGTGAGCTGTTGTGTGGCGAAGAACGTGAAGCTCCTCCTCCTTTGGACACTCTGCTACATGACCGTCGTTGTAAATAACTTTCATGGTAAATTCCTCTTTTCTAATTTCTTCTTTCTTTCCGAGAAAATAAAAAAACACCCTCGGAAATACTCCAAGGGTGCTATAAGCATAGTTAGCACGGTTCCACCTTGATTTTGGCTCGCGTCCCGTAACGTGGGAATACGTCGGTGCTTGCTCGCAAACGATTTTTCGCATCGAAGCTCGGGAGTGGTGTCCACCGCCGCACGGTATTGCCATTTCAGCAAAAAGGCAACTCTCTGAAGCGCACAAACGATTTCGGTCTCCGTCCTTGCTTTTCAAAAAGAATAACACCTTTTTAGGCAAAAGTCAAGCAATATTAGAAGTGAAAGCCAAGCTGTTTTCGGGTCAAAAAACCGATTACAGATTTTTTACATCGTGTCTTTTGCTTGCGCTCAAGTTCTGACGAACCTCTTTTATATCGTTCAAACGCTGGTTGTATGCATCATTGATAGACTTGAGCTGCTCGCTGAACTCCTTGAATGTTTCATCAAGAAGCTGATCCGCATAGTCGTAAGTGCTGCCGAGCAAAGTGTTGGACTTAACCTCTGCATCATTCATTTTCTTGTTTGCCTGAGCTGTTGCGGTTCTCATAATCTCTGTATTTTCGGTAAGAGCCTTAGCCTGAATTTCCGCTGTCTTAATTTGTCTGTTAGCGTTAGCCTGAGCCTCGCTTTTGATTCTGTCTGCCTCTGCGTGCGCGTCGTTCAGTATTCTGTCCTCTTCGTCCAAAACACTGCGAGCCTCGTTGATTTCCTCGGGCATAACATCTCTTAAGTCATCGATAATACCGCGGATTGTCTCGCCGTCAACCAAGACCTTACCGCCCCAAAAAGCGCCGATAACCGGAACTGTGCCCGCATTATCGATCTGGTCCATAAGCTCGTCAAATAAATCTTCAACCCTCTTCTGGTTATAAGCCATATTCATCTTCCTTTCAAAAGTCGGCGTCGCCTGAAGCTGTTTTTACAACAGACACATTTTTGCCAAATCTGTTAATTCGTTAAGCCTTAATTTTTACAAAGTCTTTCTTTGATTGTCTCCAGAATGCACTCGGGTACAAAGGTTGAGAGATCGCCGCCAAAACCTGCAATCTGCTTAACCATACTTGAACTCATAAACATGTTCTCTGCACTTGAAGCAAGAAACATGGTCTCAAGCTCGGGATTGAGCACCTTGTTGGTAAGTGCCATCTGGAATTCGTACTCGAAGTCGGACATAGCGCGAAGACCCTTTACGAGAACCTGTATGTCCTTCTCTCTTGCGTAATCGGCAAGAAGACCGTCCACTCTGTCTACGTCGGCATTCGTGATTCCGACAGAATCGATAGCCTTTTTAAGCAAATCCATTCTCTCCTCAACCGAAAAGCTTGCGTGCTTATCGGGATTATACGGAACCGCCACGATTACTCTGTCGAATATCTTGCATGCACGAATAATTACGTCTAAATGTCCTTTTGTGACCGGGTCAAAGCTGCCCGGATAAATAGCTGTAGTCATTTTCCCTAATCTGTAACAACAATCTGTCAATTCAATCTAAAAAAGAGAATTAAAACCGATATATTGATATTAAAACTGTGCCAAATTCATTATGACAAAAAATCAGTCGTTGTTTGATTTTTTATATGATGTCAAAATGATTTTGCCGTACTTATAGTCCTTAAATTTTGTGAACGCACCCAAATCGGAAGGAACTTCCTCATCGTAAGGATGCTCGCAAATGATTATTCCGCCGTCGTTCATCTTCTCGGCAACTATCGGAAGAGCTTCCTGAAGAAGCCCCTTGCGGTAAGGCGGATCGAGAAAAGCGACGTCGAATTTTTCGGGCGTGCGTCTTATATACATAACGGAGTCGGCATTGACAAGCTTGCTCTGAGATTCAAAGCCGCAGTGATTTATGTTCTCCTCAATAACAGAAACGGACTTTTTTGAAGCGTCGATAAAAACGCAGTCCTTTGCCCCTCTGGAGAGCGCCTCAAGGCCGATTTGACCCGAGCCCGCAAACAAATCGAGAAAATGCCTTCCCTCTATGTCAAACTGAATTATATTAAAGAGAGCCTCTTTTACCTTGTCCGGTGTCGGACGAACATCGAGACCCTCGAGAGTATTAAGCTTTCTGCCGCGCGCAGAGCCTGTAATTATCCTCATAATTATACCTACTTTGACCTATTCGTCTGATAATTATTGCATTTTTCGGCTATATTGTCAAGTTTTTAAGGGGTAATAGAATTATGTAAATTTAATTTTCGGTAAAAACTTACATACAAGTTGGAAATTTGATAATTTTTCCGTGATTAATGCTAAACTTATTTTTCCGAAAAAGAAAACAAAACATCGGAATTATTCGCTTTTCGGCTCCTCATCGGGATGAAAATACTTATAAACATTAGTGGCGCTCGGGCGGTTCATTTTCGGACAACTCATAAGCTCCTCAAGGTCAGCCTCGCTAATCGCCCTTATCGTCTTGAAGTACTTAAGAAGCGCCTTGCACCTTGCCTCGCCCATTCCGGGAATCTCCGAAAGCGAAGACGATATTGTGGACTTTTTTCTCTGCTGTCTGTGGTAGCCGATTGCCCACCTGTGAACCTCGTCCTGTAAAAGCGAGCAGAGTGTGAAAGCCTGTCTTGTTGAGTTTATCGCAATTTCGCCGCCACTTACAGCAATTGCTCTTGTTCGGTGGCTGTCGTCCTTTACCATTCCGAAACACGGCACGTTTATTTTCATTCTTTCGAGTACGGGAAGCACTGCGTTAACCTGTCCCTTGCCGCCGTCAAGAAGAATCAAATCGGGCAAAGTGCCGAAATAATCTGAGTCCTTTAAGCTTTTGTGAATATAGTACTCCGAGAATCTTCTCTCGATAACCTCACGCATTGAGCCGTAGTCGTCCTGACCCACAACAGTCTTTATTTTAAATCTGCGGTAACCGGGTTTATACGGTCTTCCGTCCTTAAAGACAACCATTCCCGCAACGTTGTTTTCGCCGCCCATATTCGATATATCATAAGATTCGATAAAGTGCGGCGGTGAAGACAGTCCCAGAAGTCTTGCCAGCTCGTCAAGGGCATTAAGCTCCTTTCCGCTGCTCCCCGTTCCCTCGGATAGTTTTTCTGCGGCGTTACTTCTGCACATCTCGACAAGTCTTAGCTGGTCTCCCTTTTGCGGAATGTGAATGATAACCTTTTTGCCCGCCTTTTTGGTGAGCCACTCCTCCAAAAGTTCCTTATCGTCCACTTCTCCGTCAACGGTCACCTGCGGCGGAATTTTATCCCTGTCGGAATAATACTGCCTTATAAATTCGGAGCGAAGTTCACTCAGGTTCTCCGCGTCGGTGAAACTGAAATTCTCTCTGTCGTAAAGTCTGCCTTCACTGAATTTAAGAACGGCGACAACGCACCTTGTGTTTCCGAGTGCGACGGCGATTACATCCTGTTCACGGATTTTACTCTCGACAACCTTTTGCTTGTCTTTCATGCGGTTGATAGCCTGAATCGTGTCTCTTATTCTTGCCGCTTTCTCAAACTCGAGATTTTCTGACGCTTCCGTCATTTTTTCGCCTAGCTTTTTAAGCGTGCCGGCCGAACCGCCCCTAATAAAATCGAGAGCCTCGTTCACAGCCTCGTTGTAGTCCTCCTTGCTCATTTTTCCTCTGCACGGCGCACTGCACTGCTTGATGTAGTAGTTTAGGCACGGTCTCTGCTTTCCGAAATCCTGAGGGAAACGCTTCGAGCACGAAGGGAGCATGAATATCTTTCTTGCCTCGTCAATGGTCTCTTTCACCGTCCACGACGACATATACGGCCCGATGTATTTTGCACCGTCGTCGGCAATCTGCTTGGCTTCGGTGATTTTGGGCCAGTCGCCGCCCGATACTCTTATGTAAGAATAGCCCTTGTCGTCTTTGAGAAGAATATTATACTTGGGTTTGTGATGCTTAATAAGGCTGTTTTCGAGCACCAGCGCCTCAAACTCACTGTCCGTCACAATGTACTCGAAATAGTCGACATTCAAAACCATCTGCTTAACCTTTTCGGCGTGATTGGTATCTGAGCCGAAATACTGGCTCACTCGGTTTTTGAGTGCCTTAGCCTTGCCGACATATATAATTTTTCCCGTTTTGTCGTGCATGAGATAAACCCCCGGCTCCAACGGAAGAGCCATAGCCTTTGCACGAAGTTCAGGAAGTTTTTCGTTTAATTCTGTCATAGCTATAACCTTTAAAACAGTCTCTCTTCAAGAAGTTTCGAGCGGTAGCGTATATCGCTTACATTGTAAACCGTGATGAAAGCCTGTGGATCTGTTTTCTGAATGAAATTCATAAGCTTTTGATATTCCGATTTATCCACAACGGTTATAATCTCCGTGTGTTTCTGCATGCGGTATGCGCCGACTGCCTCATAAATAGTCGCACCGGATTTGAGATCGTTCAAAATGAACTCTCTTATCTCCTCCTGTTTGGGAGAAACAATGCAAACTCTTCTCTTGAGACTCTGCGAGAAAATAAAGTGGTCAAGCACTAGACCGTTCACATATGTTCCGAGAACGGATAGAATAACCGTTTTGGTGTCATAAGCAAACGCAGACGAAAGCGCAACAGCCATTCCCGCAAGGCTCATCGCGTGGCCCAAATCCATGTGAAGATACTTATTCATAATTTTTGCAACTATATCCAAGCCGCCGCTTGAAGCGTTCATGTTGAAAAGTATCGACAAGCCGATGCTCACCGCAAAAACATAACAAACAACATCGAGTGCGGCGTCACCCGTCAGCGACTGCATGTTAGGAAAAATCTTTTCCAAAAGCCACATAAATACAGGTAAAAGAACAGATGTATAGACTGTTTTTCCACCAAACTCGTTTCCGCATGTGAAAAATCCGATAATCAAAAGAATAATGTTAAGCACCAATGTGATTACCGAGACGGAGAGCGGAATAAAATTCGAGAGAACTATCGCAAGTCCCGAAACGGAACTTACGGACGCCTTGCTGGGGTAAAGAAAGAAAAATACTGCCGCAGCTACTATCGCCGTTGCAAAAGTCATCACGGCAAATTCTCTTATGATACTCAGTGGTTTTGATGTTGACTTCATTACTTAATTTCCTCTATCTCAAATATTCTCGAAACATAATCTCCGAGCGGAACATCGCTTTTTGCGCCGTTTCCGCCGTAAGAAATATCTATGCCTATGTTCATAAGCTCATCGCCGAAGAAATATCTGCCGTCGTCTTTAAGGCTCCAAGCCGTGTCTTTTACGGTATATTTTTTGTCGGGGTCAAGCCCTTTGAGCTTTAAAAACTCAAATTTTCTTGCAACGCTCGCACCTATTCTGTAATAAGCGGCAAGAGCTTTTGATTTATCCCCACTCACAACCTCCCAAGCGGCGTCGTCAAGCTCACGCACACGCTCAAAAGGACTTCTCAGGCGGTAAAATTCACCCGTTCTTATAAGCTCTGAGTGTTTTTTCATAAATTCAACCTGATGCTTAACTTCTTCCTGTTCGCTCTCAGTAAGTTTGTTTAAATCAAGCTCATAGCCGAACGAACCGAAGTATGCGACATCGGCTCTTGTTTTTAGCGGAGTGATTCTTCCCATCTGTTCGTTTGGGCAAACGGAAACGTGACTTCCCACCATAGAAACGGGATAAACCATACTTGTTCCCCACTGAATTTTAATTCTCTCTACGGCATCCGTGTTGTCACTGCACCAAGCCTGAGGGGCATAATAGAGCATGCCGGGGTCAAATCTTGCTCCGCCGCTTGCACACGATTCAAAGAGAATATCGGGATATTTTTGATTCAGTCTCTCGTAAAGCCAATACACTCCCAAAATATACCTGTGATAAACTTCTCCCTGTCTGTCACGCTCAAGCTTTTTCGAGAACACGTCCGAAAGAGATCTGTTCATATCCCACTTGATGTAATCGATTTGTGCGCCGTCAAGAATTTCCTCCATTTGGTCGCCGATAAAACGCACGACCTCACCGTTTGAAAAATCAAGCACAAACTGATTTCTTCCCTGAAGCGGTTCACGGGAATTTATTTTCATCAGCCATTCGGGGTGAATTTTATAAAGTTCGCTGTCGACGCTTATCATCTCGGGCTCGAACCACAAGCCGAATTTAAGCCCCATGTCGTGTATCTTTTTTGAAAGTCCGTCAATTCCGCTCGGAAGCTTTTCTTTGTTCACGAACCAATCTCCGAGTGAGGATCTTGCGTTGTTTCTGTGGCCGAACCAACCGTCATCAAGCACGAACATATCAAGACCAAGTTCCTTTGCCTTTTTCGCAATGGAGAGAATCTTCTCCTCGTCAAAATCAAAGTAGGTTGCCTCCCAGTTGTTGACGAGAATGGGCCTTGTTTGGTCTCTCCATTTTCCCCTTGCAAGCCTTGTCCTAAATAGCTTGTGGAAATTTCTGCTCATCTCGCCCAAGCCGTTCGCACTGTAAACAAGCACCGCCTCGGGCGTTTGAAAACTTTCTCCCATTTGAAGTTTCCACTTAAATCCGTCGGGATTTATGCCGCACATAAGCCTTGTTCTTCCGAAATTATCCACCTCGGCTTGCATGAGAAAATTGCCGCTGTAAACAAAGCTTAAGCCGATAACCTCACCGCTTTCTTCGTCGGCATTTTTTCTCATAAGGGCACAAAACGGATTAAATTCGTGTGATGAATGCCCTCTTTTCGAGTATATGCTCTGAATTCCTTCGTGGATACTGCTTCTCCCGGGGTGGCGTTCCCGTGCAGCCGAACCGACAAGCGTAAGCATATCGTATTCGCAGTCGGGCAAATCGAGAGATAAGCTCATAGCTTTGTCAAGATACACGGTATCGCCGTTATTACAAAAGAATTTACTCTCGGTTATAACGGGAAAATCCGCAAAAATCGTATAACTCAAGTAAAGATCAAGCTTTGAAACTTCGTCGGCAAATTTGATTTTAAGCGTTTGGCACTCGTCGTCTTTCTCACAGTAAACTGCGGGAAGCCCCGAAAGTTTCAGCTTGCCGTCAGTAATTTCATGTGATTGATACCTGAAATCGGCACAAACCGAGCCGTCGGCATTTTCAACCTCACATGCGGTAAAACGCAAATCGCCCGAGCCGCCTGTCGGATACTCGGAATTAAGATAATCCATTGAAAAGCCGTTGTCTTCATACTGGCACGGCGACATATCGCGTCTGCCGAAATTCAATATATGCGAAAAATCCTCACGGTCATTAATTCTTTTTCCGAAATAAAGACCCGAAACCTGTCCGTTTTTAAGTATCGTGAATATATAGCTTATCTTATCGTTAAAAAGATGAAAAGTTCTGTCTTGTTCATGAAAAATAATCGGCATAATTTCCTCCGTTATTTCTTTAATTGAAATTCTCCAGACCAAAAGCGGTTCAAAGGAGAACGTCCGCACTTTGATTATAAACGAAACGGCGGAAAAGTAAACCTTTCCGCCGTTTTAAGCCTATAAATATTGTAAAGTTCTGTTCTACCGTCCAACACCGAGCATCTCGATGAGAAGAACCCAAACGAGGCCGTAATATGTAACAACAGCGACAAGATCGTTTACCGTTGTGATGAGCGGACCCGAAGCAACAGCGGGGTCGACGCCTATCTTATGGAAGAACATCGGCACAATGGCACCCACAAGCGAGCTGATGACCATAGCGACCATAAGCGAGAAACCGACGCAGCCGGAAATCATAAATGCGTAGTTTGCCGGATTGTGCTTGAAGAATATAATGTAAAGTCCGACAAAAATAAAACTTATTCCGCCCAACACAAGACCGTTGAAAAGTCCCACGCGCATTTCTTTTAGCACGAAGAGGAATTTTTGCTTTGCTTTTATGTTCTCGTCCATGAGAACACGAATGGTAACAGCCAGCGACTGAGTACCGACGTTTCCCGCCATATCGAGGATAAGGCTCTGGAAGCTCATGACAAGCGGAATTGTTGCGACAACCGTTTCAAAAATTCCGACAACACCGGAAACGCCCATACCGAGAATCAAAAGCACGCACAACCAAGGAAGTCTCTTTCTCATACTGTCCTTGAGAGTCTCTTTCAAATCCTCCTCGGCGGTCAAACCGGCGAGTTTTGCGTAGTCGTCACCGAGTTCATCATCGACAACTTCAACGATGTCCTGAGCGGTGATAATACCGATTATCTTATCGTCTTTGTCAAGAACAGGGAGGGAGTCCTCGGAGTAGTCCTTGATGTCCTCGATGCTGTCTGCTATCTTCTCGTGATCCGTGAGATACGGATAGCTTGTTGTTATCAAATCCTCAAGCTTTGTATCGGATCGTGCGATAATCAAGTCTTTAAGGTCTATAGCACCGTAAAATTTATCGTTTTCGTCGACAACATAAATTGTGGAAATGTTGTCGTTTTCGCCGGCTTGCGAAACAAGCTCACGCATAGCCTGACGTATTGTCAGATTGTTTTTGATAACGATGTAGTTCGTTGTGATGTGCGAACCAATTTCGTCATCGTCATAAGACTGAATGAGCTTGATGTCCTCTCTGTCTTCCTCATCCATGTGGCGGATGATTTCTTTCTGAACATCCTCATCCATTTCTTCGAGAACATCAACAGCGTCGTCGGCGTCCATCTCTGAAATAATCTCGGCTGCTTTCTCGATGTCGAGTTCTTTGAAGTACTCGTCAACGTCCTCAAGGTAAGCGAAAACCTCTGCGCAACGCTCAATACCGAGAACTCGGTAAAGTCTCTTTCTTTCTTCAGGCGTTAATTGCTCTATAGCGCCCGCAATATCATTATCATGATAATCTTCGATCTTCTCTTTGAGTTCTTCATCGGAAATATCACTTCTGATTAAATCCAAAAGCTCTCCGACATAATCTTCTGCAATATCTTCAATGGTTGTTAAGTTCTTATCTTCCATTTGAAAATACCTCCTTCTTTATTCTGCAAACTTTTTTGGCTTACGCCGTGATTTACAAACCCTAAAAAGGGCGCAGAAAAACCACCGCAAAAGGTGTTTTCCTTTCTGCAGACGACAGAATTATAAATAGCAGGATTAACACTCGAACGGTGGCGCAAATTATCAAAGCTGTTTAAGTCGGTTAAAAAAGACGTGAACAGCCTAAAATTAAGCTACATATTCGAGGATTTGCACTTCCTAAACTATCATGGCCGTCCATTCTTTTTTCACTTCCTTTTAATCGAAAATTTTCGGTTCATTTTTTGAACCGCATTAATTATAAAACCTCAAAGGACCTTAGTCAACCCATTATTTTGTAAAATGTAGGTAAATAAATCTATACAATTGGGCAAAGAAAAAGCGTCCGTCAAACGAACGCTTTTTGTCTTAAATTATCTGCCGAGTATAGTCTTTGCAACGCCTATGCCCAAAACGCCGTCGCCGAGGTGACAGCAAAGGCTGATGGGAAGCGGATGACAAACAACTCTGTAATCGGGGAATGCCTCAACTACCTCTTTGTGCCACTGGGCGCCGTTAAGCTTATCTCCCGAGTATGCAACGGCGATGCTGATTTTGTCGCCCTTAAAACGATTTTCGATATCGTCCTTTACGGCGTCAAGCATTATTGCCTTAGCTTTTTCCATTCCTCTTGCCTTTTTGAAAGAATCAAGCTTCTCGCCCTGAATCTGCAAAACAGGCTTGAGACCGAGCACTGCGCCAACTGCCGCCGCCGACTTTGAAACTCTTCCGCTCTTCTTGAGCAAATCGAGAGTGTTAACGGTTACGTAAGTTGTCTGAGAAAGTGCCTCACGGTCGAGAACTGTTTTAATCTCCTTAGCGTTCAGACCGAAATCGGCGAGGACGCATGCGTCCTGAACGGAGAAAATCTGCGGAACCGATACTCTCTTGTTGTCAACAACCTGAACCTTTCCGTCATAGTCGTTTGAAAGTGCTGTTGCCGTGTGGCAAGAGCCCGAAAGTCCCGATGACATCGGAATATACACAACATCGTCATATTTTTCGAGAGCCGTCTCCCAAGCCGTGATAACCGCATCCGGTGAAGGCTGAGATGTGCTAACGTCCGCACCGGAATTGAGTCTTTCAAAGAACTGCTCATAAGTGCAGGTTACTCCCTCAAGGTGCTGTTTGCCGCCTATGGTGAAAGGCATCGGAATAAGAACAACACCGAGCGATTTTGCCTCTTCGTTGGTGAGTCCGCAGTTTGTATCGGTTATAATACAGGTTTTTCTCATTTTTATAGTCTCCCGTAATAGGTAAAATTTTAATTTAATGATTAAACTAAATTGAATTATAACTTATTTTTCTTCTCTTGTCTATAACTAAATTATGAACAAAAGAGAAAAGGCTCTGCCAAAAGGCAAAGCCACAAATTCTCATCATAAAATTTTGGTTACGGCAACAGCCATTGCTCCCTCGCCTATGTGACAGCAAATGCTTATCGGCAAGGTGTGCATATAGATGTTCTCGTTCGGGAAAGCCTCTTCAACCTGTTTTTTCCATTTTTCGGCTTCCTCGGTGTTTGTGCCCGAATAAGCCACGGCAATCTGATGATTAATTCCGTTAAAACGGGTTTCAAGGTCGGACTTTATGGCGTCAAGCATAATGAGCTTTGCCTTGTCCATTCCTCTTGCTTTCTTGTAAGCGTCAAGTTTTCCGCCCTGAATCTGCAAAACGGGTTTGAGGCCCAAAACGGTGGCGAGCGCCGCACCCGCCTTTGTAACTCTTCCGCTTTTTTTGAGCAAATCGAGCGTGTTTACTGTGATATAAATCGACTGCTCGGCGGCTTCTCTCTCCAAAATTGCCTTAATTTCAGCGGCACTCATACCGTATTTTGCAAGTCGAACGGCATCGAGAACCGACTGATAAAGCGAGAGTGAAATTCTTCTGTTGTCAACAACCTGAACTTTACCCTCATATTCCTGAGAAAGTCCCTCTGCCGTGTTGTACGAGCTTGAAAGAGACGAGCTCATCGGCAAATAAACAATCGATTCGTAGTCCTTTAAGATTTCGTCCCAAGTCTCCAAAATATCGGCGGGAGACGGCTGGGAAGTTACAACGTCGGCACCCATTCCGAGCTTTTTGAAAAACTCTTCATAAGTGCATGTGACGTTTTCAAGGTGAGAAACACCGTCAATCGTAAAGGGCATGGGCACAACGCTCACGCCGAGGCTTTCTGCCACCTCTGCGCTTATTCCGCTGTTTGTGTCCGTTACTATTCTAACTTTTTTCATTATAAAACCTTATTTCTTCTTGAAAGAATCCTTGAGTGAAACCGAGCGGTTAAAGACAAGATGCTCCTCTGTGCTGTCCTTGCTGTCGGCACAGAAATAGCCCTGTCTCATAAACTGGAAGGATTCGCCCGGCTTAGCCTCTTTGAGCGATTTTTCAACCTTGCAGTTTGAAAGAACTGTGAGAGCGTTCTTGTTCATAACCTCTAGATAATCGTAGTTGTCGGGATCCGGCACGGTGAAAAGATTGTCGTAAAGTCTCAGCTCTGCGTCCTCGCAGTCTCTTGCGTTGACCCAGTGAATTGTGGACTTAATCTTTCTTCCGTCGGCAGGATTTCCGCCTCTTGAGTTCTCATCATATTCTGCAAAAACTTCTACAACGTTTCCGTTTTCGTCCTTTCTGCAGCCTGTACACTTAACTATATATGTGCCCTTGAGTCTAACCTCATTGCTGGGGAAAAGTCTGAAGTACTTCTTGATGGGCTCTTCCATGAAGTCTTCTTTCTCAATCCAAAGATCACGGCTGAAAGTAATCTCTCTTGTGCCGTCCTCGGGGCGGTTGGGGTTGTTCTCTGTTACGAAAACTTCTTCCTTGTCCTCGGGATAGTTTGTAATGGTGAGCTTTATCGGATCTGTGACAGCCATAACTCTCTTGGCTCTCATATTGAGATCCTCTCTCAAACAGAACTCAAGGAAGCTGTACTCAACCGTGGAGTCAACCTTGCTGATACCGTTTCTCTCGGAGAAGTTTCGAATTGCCTCGGGGGTATATCCTCTTCTTCTCAAGCCGCAGATGGTGGGCATTCTCGGGTCGTCCCAACCGTCAACGAGATTGTTCTCGACGAGATAGCGAAGCTTTCTCTTTGACATAACGGTATAGTTGATTCCGAGTCTTGCGAACTCAATCTGTCTCGGCTTTGCGGGAAGCCACTCGGCGCAGTTCTCGATAACCCAATCGTAGAGCGGTCTGTGGTTCTCAAACTCGAGAGAGCAGAGAGAATGGGTGATTTCCTCCATTGCGTCCTCAATCGGATGAGCAAAATCGTACATCGGATAGATGCACCACTTTTTGCCTGTTCTGTGATGCGGCAGATAGTTGATTCTGTAAATGACCGGATCTCTCATGTTGAAGTTGCCCGAAGCGAGATCGATCTTTGCACGAAGAGTGATTTTTCCCTCCTCGAACTCGCCGTTCTTCATCTTCTCGAAAAGCTCGAGGCTCTCCTCGATGGGTCTGTCTCTGTAAGGAGATCTTGCGGGAGTTGTGAGGTCGCCTCGGAACTCCTTAACCTGCTCGGCTGTGAGCTCGCAAGCATAAGCGAGCCCCTTCTTGATGAGTCCGACTGCGCACTCGTACATCTTGTCAAAGTAGTCGGAAGCGTAGAAAAATCTGTCCTCCCAGTCGTAACCGAGCCAGTGGATGTCCTCTTTGATTGCATCGACGAACTCAACGTCCTCTTTTGTGGGGTTGGTGTCGTCCATACGAAGGTTTGCGATACCGCCAAAACGCTCTGCCGTGCCGAAATCAACATAAATAGCCTTTGCGTGGCCGATATGCAAGTAACCGTTCGGCTCGGGCGGAAAACGAGTGTGAACTTTCATTCCGGCGAAACGTCCGCCCTCTGCGATGTCCTCTTTAATAAAGGTATCGATAAAATTGGAGACTGCTTCCTCACCGTTTGTTTTTACTTCGATGTTGTCACTCATATTCTCTCTTTCCTTTCGTTTTTTTATCTCAAAAAATAATTCTCAGTTTAACTTTGCAAGACCGTCTTTAAGTCTTCTGAGTGCCTCATCCTTGCCGAGGAACGCAAGCACTTCCATAGCTCCGCCCGGTGTGACCGTCTGTCCTGCTGCCGCAATTCTTACAGGCCAGAGAAGTGTGCCGTTCTTTACGCCGAGTTTCTCTGCAAGTGGGATAAGAGCGTCATGAATCGGATCAACTCTCCAGTCATCGACTGTCTCGAGAACCTCAATTGCATTTGAGAGCATAACGGGTGCGTTCTCGAGGTTTGCCTTGCTCTTCTTGTTCACAAAGAGATCCTTTGTGTACTCGGGCTGATGAGCGAAAAATTCTATCTTCTCGGGAATTTCGTTGAATTTATTTACTCTCGGCTGAAGAACTTCATCGAGAATAGAGAAATCGTAATCGCCATCGCCGAGAACGGATCTGTAATACGGCATAGCGTGATTTTCGAATTCTTCCTTTGCCATTCTCTTGATGTACTCGCCGTTGAACCAAAGAAGCTTGTCGTAATCGAAAACGGCGGGGCTCTTTGAAATACCGCTGATGGAGAAATTCTCCTCGAGCTCCTTAAGGCTGAAAATCTCCTGAGTGTCCTTAGGTGCCCAGCCTAAAAGTGCGATATAGTTTGTGATAACCTCGGGGAGGTAGCCCTCCTCCATAAGTCCCTGGAAGCTTGTTGAGCCGTGACGCTTAGAAAGCTTTGATACGGAGCCGTCTGCGTTCTTACCCATAATGAGCGGAAGATGAACATATGTGGGAATCTCCCAGCCGAATGCCTCGTAAAGAAGATTGTACTTCGGTGCGCTGGAAAGATATTCCGAACCTCTTACAACGTGAGTGATGTTCATGAGGTGATCATCAATAACGTTAGCAAAGTTGTATGTCGGGAAACCGTCCGTTTTGAGAAGAATCTGATCTTCAAGCTCCTCGTTGTTAACGGTAATAGTTCCGTAAACCTCATCGGTAAAGCTTGTTGTGCCTTCAAGCGGCATCTTCTGACGGATAACATAAGGCGTTCCCTCAGCCATAAGCTTTTCTACTTCCTCTTCAGAGAGATTACGGCAGTGGCGGTCGTATCCGCCGAACTCGCTGTTCTCCTTGAGTGAATCAAGACGCTCCTTTGAGCAGAAGCAGCGGTAAGCCTTGCCCATTTTAACCAAAAGCTCTGCATAAGGCTTGTAGGTATCTTTTCTCTCACTCTGAACATACGGGCCGTACTCGCCGCCGATGTCCGGGCCTTCGTCGTGCTTAAGTCCAACTGTTTCGAGAGTTTTATATATAACATCGGTAGCGCCCTCAACAAAACGCTCCTGATCCGTGTCTTCTATTCTTAATATAAATTTGCCTCCCTGGCTCTTTGCAACGAGATACTCGTAAAGAGCTGTTCTGAGGTTACCGACGTGCATAAAGCCTGTCGGGCTGGGTGCAAATCTTGTTCTGACTTCTGCCATTTTAAAGAGATCCTTTCTTCATTTAACACTTTTAACAATAGAGTTTATTTTAATATAAAACAAATGATTTATCAAGACTTAGCCTAAAAATCAATATCGATTAAGGACGAAATTATCTAAATTTCCGTCGGTGTAAATGAGCTTGAGACTGAAAAAGCCTTTGCCTTCACTAAGTTCCTTAAGAAATATTTTGTCGCCCTCCCAAAGATTAAGCCCCAAAATTTCACTTTTTTCTATCCATTCGAGCTTTCCCTCGTCACAATCGGTTATTTCTCCCGTGAAGTCCTCACAAGTGAAAAGGTGCATGTATTCCGTTATGTCATCGTCAGAAACAAATGTGACTATGCCTCTGAATTTAAGTTTCTCGGCTTCAAGACCCGTTTCCTCTTTGATTTCTCGTTTTATGCAATCCTCGGGGCTTTCTCCGAATTCGAAATGACCGCCCACACCTATCCACTTATCACGGTTCAAATCGTTTTTCTTGCTCACTCTGTGCAGCATGAGGTATTTTTCGTCCCTCTCCATGTAACAAAGCGTGGTCATGCTTATGTTTTTCCCGCTCATCTTTTTAGCTCCTTTCCCTATGATAAAATCAATATACCCTTTCGCTTTTTTTCTGTCAACAAAAAGAAAAAGCAGACCCAAAAGTCTGCTCAAAACAAATTCAAAATATTAAATTAAAATTAAACAGCAGTAAAAGAATCCGTCCTTTTGCCTGAGAGATTCGGTCCCCCAACCTTGCACCTTCGGCACCCAAATGGGCTTCTCCGGAATCAATCCATACTCGGTCCTATCTTGCGAAACCTGAGAGTGTTACTCCTTCGGTAAATCTTTCGATTTTCTCCCGAGTATTTCCTACCACATATTAAACCGTAGATTATTATATCTCAACTGAAATTTAATTTCAAGTGGTGATAAAAAAATTATCTCATATTTTCATTATCCTGTAAAAAGCCCCGAACTTTGCCTTTTACCTTGAAAAAAGCCTTGTACTGTGATAAAATAGACTGAAATTCTGTTCAATCGTGACAGATTCAAAACACGATTATTTTTTATGCGATCAATCAACTGTGTATAAAACAATAAAACGGAGGCATAATTTATGTGTGCAAACGAAAAAAAGACCGTATGCGTCATATTCGGCGGTGAAAGCAGCGAATATGAGGTATCATGCAGATCGGCATGCTTCATAATCAATAATCTTGATCCCGAAAAATACGACGTTGTAACTCTCGGCATCACAAAAGAAGGCGGCTGGTATCTTTACAGCGGCGAAACCGAGAACATTATGAACTACACATGGGTGGACGACGAAAACAACCGTTCATGCATCATCTCCCCCGATAAGAACACAAAGGGACTTATCGTTCTCGGTGACAACGGCACATTCCAGATAGATGTTGACGTCTATTTCCCCGTGCTCCACGGCAAAAACGGCGAGGACGGAACCATTCAGGGCATATTCAAGCTTTCCGGCGTTCCCTATGTCGGATGCGCTACCCTTGCTTCTGCCGTAACCATGGACAAAGCCGTAACTCACAGCCTTCTCATGAGTGCAAACATCGAGCAGGCTCATTACCTTTGGTTCTTCAGAGACAAGTACGACACCGATCCCGAGAAAATCAGAAACAAGATTATCGCAAGACTCAATTTCCCTGTTTTCGTTAAACCGGCAAACGCCGGCTCTTCCGTCGGCGTAAGCAAAGTAAACACTCCGGATGAGCTTGACGCAGCCATCAAAAAAGCCGCAAAAGAGGACATCAAGGTTGTTGTCGAAGAGGGCATAGTCGGTCAGGAGGTCGAGTGTGCAGTTCTCGGAAACCGTGACGCGATAGCTTCCACGGTAGGCGAAATCGGCGCAAGCGCAGAGTTCTACGACTATGACGACAAATATAATTCCGGCACATCCGTAACTTACATTCCCGCTCACTTAAGCGAGGAGAAAATTGACGAAGTGAGAAGCATCGCAGTCAGAGCATATAAAATTCTCGGCTGTGCTGGTCTTTCAAGAGTTGATTTCTTCGTACAGAATGACGGCAAAGTTATCTTAAACGAGATTAACACCCTCCCCGGATTCACAAGCATCAGCATGTATCCCAAGCTTTGGGAGGCAAGCGGAAAAAGCGCACCGATTCTCATCGACGAACTCATTGCCGCAGCTGAGAACAGATTTGACTGAGGTAAGGATATTTCATGGATAACAGACCGATAGGCGTATTCGATTCCGGTCTCGGCGGCTTAACAGCCGTCAAGGAGCTTAAGCGTGTTCTTCCAAACGAGAGCATTGTTTACTTCGGAGACACGGGACGCGTGCCGTACGGCACAAAAAGCGCCGAAACAATAGTAAAATTTGCCAAGCAGGATATGAATTTTCTGCTTAAAAACGACGTTAAGGCAATAGTAGCCGCTTGCGGAACAGTCAGCTCGACTGCGGGCGAGGTTGGCAGAAGTCTTCCCGTTCCTTACATCGACGTAATCACACCTACCGCCGAGGCTGCGGCAGATTACACCAAAAATGGCAGAATAGGAATTCTGGGAACGCCCGCCACCATAAAAAGCGGCTCTTTCGTAAAAAAGCTTAACGAACTTAATCCCGAGCTCACACTTTTCACTGAGGCTTGCCCCCTGTTTGTTCCTCTTGTTGAAAACGGATTCATCACAATCGGCGACGAGGTGACTTCACTTGCCGCAAGAAGATATCTCACCAAAATCAACGCCGAAAAGGTTGATACGGTTATTTTGGGATGCACCCACTTTCCGATTATCAAATGGGCAATAGGAAACGCCGTGGGAGAAAAAGTTAAACTTATCGACAGCGGCAAGGAAACGGCAAGATATGTTGCCGATGTACTTAAGAAAGAAAATCTTCTCTGCGAGGAAAACCACAAGGCAGAATACAAGTACTTTGTGAGCGACTCAACCGAGGGCTTCACAAACGTTGCGGAAATTTTCCTCGGCGGATACATCGATGGGGAGACATTCAGAATTGATATCGAAAAATACTGACGGCAAAAAGCTTAAGGAAGATTTTGTCATACGTCTCACGGGCATTCAGCATTATTTTCCTCATGACGGCGAAGAGTTTGACGATAAGGTTGAGCTTGACACACTCGGCTCTTACTGCGTGAGACCGAACGGCAAGAAAATAATCTCTTACCGAAATATGAGTGAGGACGAAAAGCAAGCCCAACTCACAATAGTGAAAGTTGACGGAAACGCAGTCAGCATGACAAAATCGGGCGATCACACAGAGCTTTTAATCGAACCGGGAAAACTTAACCAGTGCGCCTACGACACGCCTTTCGGTGCGCTCACTCTCGGAGTTCGCACTCATGACCTTAAGCATGAGCTTAACGAAAACGGCGGCAGTCTCTACTGCAGCTACAGCATATATATCAACAACACGATTTCTTCGAGCAACACTCTCGAAATTCACGTGCAAAAAGCAAATTTGTAACAGTTAAATCATAAATAAGCGAGGACAAAATATGTCTAAAATAGTTTCAACGGCTAAGGAACAGCTAGAAAAACTTATAAAAGACGGCTTTAATGCCGCAATCGCCGCCGGCGAGCTTCCAAGCGCCGAGATTCCTTCCTTCACACTTGAAAAGCCCGCTGACCGCACCCACGGCGACTGGGCTACAAACGCAGCCATGGCGGGCGCAAGAGCATTCCATGCCGCTCCGAGAAAAATCGCAGAGGCAGTAACCTCTCACATGGAGCTTGACGGCACCTATTTCGATAAGTTTGAGATAGCGGGTCCCGGATTCATCAATTTCTTCCTCTCGCCCAAGTTCTACGGTGATATTCTCGAGGATATAAACACTCTCGGCGACGACTACGGAAAATCCGACTTCGGCAAGGGACAGAGAGTTTTGGTTGAGTTCGTCTCTGCCAATCCGACAGGTCCCATGCACATCGGTAACGCAAGAGGCGGAGCTATCGGCGACTGCCTTGCAAGCGTTCTTGAAGAGGCGGGATATAACGTTGACCGTGAGTTCTACGTAAACGACGCCGGAAATCAGGTTGCAAAGTTTGGTCTTTCTCTCGATATGAGATACAAGCAGCTCTTTGACCCCAACGGCGGCGAACCGAGCCCCGACGACTCTTATCTCCCCGAGGATTCTTATCACGGCCAGGACATCATCGACCACGCAAGAAATTTTGCCGATATTCACGGTGCAAAATATATGGACGTGAGCGAAGAAGAGCGCCGTCAGGCACTTATCGATTATGCTCTTCCGATTAACATCAAGGCTCTTGAGAACGACCTCAAAAAGTACCGCATTGTTTATGACAGATGGTTCCTTGAGAGCAGCGTGCACAAAAGCGGAGACGTCGACAAGGTTATCGATACCTTAACCGAAAAGGGCTACACCTACGAAAAAGACGGCGCCGTTTGGTTCAAGGCAACAGATTTCGGCAACGAGAAAGACATTGTTTTAAGAAGAGAGAACGGCTTCCCCACTTACATCGTGCCCGACATTGCTTATCACTACGACAAGCTTGTAACAAGAGGTTACGACAAGGCTATAAACATCTGGGGCGCAGATCATCACGGTTATGTTCCGAGACTTAAGGGCGCACTCACCGCTTACGGCGCAGACGCATCGAAGCTTGACATCATCCTCATGCAGATGGTCAGAATTTTAATTGACGGTCAGCCCGTCAAGCAGTCCAAGCGTTCGGGAAAAGCAATCACACTTCACACATTGCTTGAAGAGGTTCCGATCGATGCAGCAAGATTCTTCTTCAATCTCCGTGAAGCAAACTCCATGTTTGACTTCGACTACGACCTTGCCGTTTCAGAATCAAGCGACAACCCCGTTTACTACGTTCAGTACGCTCACGCAAGAATTTGCTCCATTCTCCGCGGTCTCGAGGAGGACGGCGTTAAGTTCGAGAACGTGACAAGCGAACAGCTTAAACTTCTCACTGCAGAAGAGGAAATCGAGCTTATCAACGCACTTTCCGCATTCACAGACGAGGTAATTTCAGCCGCTAAGGCTTACGATCCGTCCAGAATCACAAAGTACGTAATCAATGTTGCAACACTCTTCCACAAGTTCTATAACGCTTGCCGTGTAAGAGTTGAGGACAACGATCTCATGCAGGCAAGAATTTATCTCTGCAAGGCAACAAAGACAGTTATCAAGAATGTTCTTGAGATGTTCAAAATCACAATTCCCGAGAAGATGTAAAATTTTTACTCGAATTTATCCGCCGTTAGCTTTGAGCGGCGGATTTTTCTCATCAAAAAAGCGGTGCGAATTCAAGTGAATCCGTACCGCTTAATTTGTTATGCTGTTTTAAAAATTACTTTCCGAGAACAGTCTTGACCGCATTGACGAAAATTTCAAGGCCCTTCTTGAGGTCTTCGTCGTTAATCATAAGCTGCGGCATAATCTTTGCCACGCTGTCTTCACGGCCGGCAGTCTCAAAGATAAGTCCGTTATCGAATGCCTCGTGGATAATCTTTACGACAGTGCCCTTTGGGAACTTACCAAAATCGCATCCCCAAATGCAACCTAAGCCGCGAACCTCAATGTCCGGAGAAATCTTAGCCATCTCGGTTGTGAGGTAGTCTCTGATGAACGGCTCTCTTGCCTTTGCCATACCGGGAACATCCTTTTCGGCAACAAGCTCAAGCGCTGCCTTTGCGGCAACAACTGAAAGCTGGAAACCTCTGAAAGTTCCGTTGTGCTCACCCGGTGACCAAATGTCGAGCTCGGGTTTAAAGAGCGTGAGTGCAAACGGCATGCCGTAACCGCCGATTGACTTTGAAAGACAGACGATATCGGGAACAATGCCCGCTCTCTCAAACGAGAAGAAATATCCTGTTCTTCCGCAGCCGACCTGAACATCGTCGACAACCAAAAGTATTTCGTGCTTATCGCAGAGCTCTCTGAGTCCCTTGAGGAACTCTGTGCTGAACGGGTGAATTCCACCCTCTGCCTGAAGTGTTTCGATGAAAATAGCCGCCGGCTTCTCAACACCCGAGTGATCGTCTGTGATGAGTGTGTCAATGTAATTTAACACGTCAAGTCCGGGGAACATATACGGAGCGGGAATGTGAACCACGCCGCCAAGCTGTGTTCCTGCACCTTTTCTTGCGGCTTCCTCTGTTGTGAGTGAAAGTGCACCGAGAGTCATACCGTGGAAGCATCCCATGAATGCAAATACGGTCTGTCTGCCCGTCACCTTTCTTGCAAGCTTAAGTGCGGCTTCGATTGAGTTTGTACCTGTCGGGCCGGGGAACATAACCTTGTAGCTAAGTTCTCTCGGTGCGAGAATTTTCTCCTCGAAATACTCGAGAAATTCTCTCTTCGGCTTTGTGTACATGTCCATGGCATGAGTTACACCGTCGTTCATAAGGTAATCGACAACTCTCTGCTTGATGTAGTCATTGTTGTGACCGTAGTTAAGAGCGCCGGCACCCATAAAGAAGTCGATATACTCCTTGCCGTCTTCGTCATACTGCTTTGAGTCCTTCGATTTTACAAAAACCGTCTCGAACTTCCTGCAATAGGACCTAACTTCTGATTCGTACTCTTCGAAAGCTTTAATATTCATTTTGAATCGCATCCTTTCCGCAGCGCTTTACGAACTCAGACGGCACCTCTTTTTTCTTGCCGTTCTTAAAAAATTTCTCTTTCGAGTTATCCGCAAAGCCTTTATTGAAATTCGCTTCCAAAATAAAAGCCAAAAGGCTCTTATTTTCAAATAAAATTAATCATCGCTTCCGCTCTCATCAAGTGTGCCCTGGCTGAGTGCGGTTAAGTAAGCGTTGATAAACGGGTCGAGATCACCGTCCATAACAGCATTGATGTTACCCGTTTCATACTTGGTTCTGTGATCCTTTACCAAGGTGTACGGCATAAAGACATAGGAACGGATCTGGCTGCCCCATGTAATCTCCTTCTGAACGCCCTTGATATCGGAAAGTTTCTCAAGATGCTCTTTCTCCTTGATCTCAACGAGCTTGGAGACAAGCATTTTCATGGCAATCTCACGGTTCTGAACCTGGCTTCTTTCAACCTGAGAAGCAACAACTATGCCCGTGGGAATGTGAATAAGTCTGACAGCAGACGAGGTCTTGTTAACCTTCTGTCCGCCGGCGCCCGATGCACGGTAAACTTCCATCTTGATGTCCTCTTTGGGAATCTCAACGGAAAGATCCTCTTCAATTTCGGGCATAACCTCAAGCGATGAGAAAGATGTGTGTCTTCTTCCGGCGGCGTCAAACGGTGAAACTCTGACAAGACGGTGAACACCGGCCTCGCTCTTTAAGAAGCCGTAAGCGTTCTCGCCTTCAACGAGGATAGAAGCGGACTTAAGTCCTGCCTCGTCACCGTCGAGGTAATCGAGCGTGCTGACTTTGAAGCCGTGTCTCTCTGCCCAGCGGTTATACATTCTGAAAAGCATCTCTGCCCAGTCCTGAGCCTCGGTTCCGCCCGAGCCGGCATGGAATGTGAGAATTGCGTTGTTTTTATCGTATTCGCCTGTGAGTAATGTAGTTAGGCGCATGTTTTCTATTTTCTCTGTGATCTCGTCGATTTGTTCCTCGATGTCGGGTACAAGTGAGAGATCCTCCTCTTCGTCACCCATTTCTATAAGGGTGTAGGTATCCTCGCATTTAGCCACAAGGTCAAGATAGTTCTGATCCTTTGCTTTGAGGTTGGCTGTTCTCTGAGTTACCTTCTGAGCTGTTGCCATGTCGTCCCAGAACCCGGGAGCCGCAGCTTTGAGCTCGAGCATCTCAACTTCCTCGCGGAGTCTTTCGAGTCCGAGCGAATTCTCAAGTAATTTGAGGGAAGCCTGCTCATCGTCCAATCTCTTCTTTAATTCTTCAAACTGAAGCATGCTTATTTTTCCTTATCTTAATCGTAATAAAATATATCTTTCTAATTTGTGTATTATATCAAAGATTTCCCGAAATTGCAAGCTTTTGACTCTCTGTGATTTACATAAAAAAGAAGATGCCTGCAAAAGCATCTTCGTAAATAAGTTCTGAAATCAGTCACTTGAAGTTAGATTTTCTTTCATCTTCTTCAGTATGCGGTTAATCTCGGTTATTTCAGCGTCCGAAAAGCCCCTCATGGCTTTCTCATAAAATTCGCTTTTTTTTGCATAAAGCATGAGTGCAAACTCACGCGATTTGTCCGTGAGTTTTAAGTGAAGAACACGTGCGTCTTTTTCGTCCTCCTCGGCTCTTGCAAAACCTTTTGAAATGAGAACGCCTATGCACTTTGACGCCTGACTTTTCGAGTAGCCGCGAAGCCGTGCCACATCCGTCAGCGTGTCATACTCGGGATACGAGACAAAAAAGCTCAAAATATCCGTTTCTTTCTCGTTAAGACCGTAATTTTCTCCAATCTTGCTTGTAGAATCGTAGTAACCCAACATGAATGAATTCTGAGTTGAAATTAAACTTGCTAAATCGATGATATTGTTGCCCATTGAAAACCTGCCGTTTGTTTAGCTATTTAATTTTGCACGAAAGAGGTGCAATCAAGTCAGTCCGAAATCACCTTCGGTAAATTTATTATGTGCATAATTTACCACAAGAGGCATTTCAAGTCAACAATATAAAACCAAAAATGTGTGCATTTTCATTCTTTACAACGCTAAAAAGAAAAATCTTCACGCTCTTTAAATTTTACTTGCACAAAAATCCCGTTCAATATATACTTTTCTCAGCACATATTATTTCGGAGGACTCACATGAAAAGAGAAAATTATATCACTTGGGACGATTACTTCATGTCCGTTGCAAAGCTTGCTTCAATGAGAAGCAAAGACCCCAACACTCAGGTAGGCGCATGCATAGTCGGCAGAGACAATGTGATTATCTCAACCGGTTACAACGGCTTTCCAAAAGGCTGCAGCGACGACGAATTCCCCTGGGCAAGAGAGGGCGAAGAGACAAAATATCCCTTCGTTGTTCACGCTGAACTCAACTCCATTCTTAACGCTAACGGCAAAGACCTTAGAGGCTCAAAGCTTTACGTTGCCCTTTTCCCGTGCAACGAGTGCGCAAAGGCTATCATTCAGAGCGGCATAAGCGAAGTAATATACCTCAGCGACAAATATAACGGCGCGCCCAATATGCTCGCTTCAAGAAGAATGCTCTCCGCCGCCGGAGTGAAAATGACGCAGTACAAGCCGACAGTCAAGCAGATAACCATCGATTTAACGGAGTAAAAATCTTAGTTTTGCTTTCTGACGATAGTATATTCGTCACCGGGGCGGTAGTACGGACAGTAGGAACGGGAATTTGTCGAAATTCTTCCGTAATCATCCTCGTCCATGCTTACTTCACAGTCCCAGCAATCGTAATATTCGTCATATGTAAAATGCATGCAGTCATCGCAGCTTGAGCGGACTGCGTGCTTTTTGTTTTCGCTCATTAATTTTCCTCCTTTTGTTTTGTCATAAATAAGATTATAACAATTGTTACGGCTGTTTACAAGGCTTCTTGTTTTCATCAATTTTACATATCTTTTGCGTGAGTTTAATTGAACTTTCTTTCTGCCTGTGATACAATTCTTTAGATAAACAAACTGATAATAATACCCTTAGGAGGTTAGATTATGGATAATAAAGGCGCAGTTGCCGTAGTTAACGAGGTTAGAAAAGCCGTCATCGGTAAGGATGTTTGCATAGTCAAGGTAATGGCTGCAATTCTTGCTGGCGGTCACGTTCTCATTGAGGATATTCCCGGCGTCGGAAAAACAACCATGGCAAACGCATTCACAAACGCAATGGAGCTCACAGAGCACAGAGTGCAATTCACCCCCGACGTTATGCCAGCCGATATAACAGGCTTCAGCATGTATGACGCCGCAAGCGGAAACTTCGTTTACCGTGAGGGTGCCGCCATGTGCAACCTTTTCTTGGCGGACGAAATCAACCGTACTTCTCCGAAAACCCAGTCGGCTCTGCTTCAGGTAATGGAAGAGGGCAAAGTGACCGTTGACGGCGAGGATCACCTGGTTCCGAATCCGTTTGTGGTTATCGCAACTCAGAACCCAATTGGATCTGCCGGCACACAGAGACTGCCTATGTCTCAGCTTGACAGATTTATGATTTGCATAAGCATGGGATACCCGAACATTCAGGACGAAATCTCAATCGTAAGAGGAAAAGTCGAGCCGTACAAGGTAAGCCCCGTAATCACAAAAAGCGAGCTCATCCGCATGAAAGAAGAAGTTAAAGCGACGTTCATTCATGACGCACTTTACCAGTACATCGGAAAGCTCATCGAGGCTACAAGAAATTCCGATCTTCTCGAACTCGGCGTTTCTCCAAGAGGTACAATCGCATTCACATCAATGTGCAAAGCTATGGCTTACTTAAAGGGCAGAGAATTTGTTCTCCCCGATGATATTGCGGGAATTTTCACCGACTGCGTGGCACACCGTCTCATTCTCTCCAAAAAGGCAAGAATAAGCGGAATAACCCAGGAGCAGGTTTGCCAGAATATTTTGGCAAACGTAAAGAAGCCTGTCCTCTCAAATAGGAAGTAATATGAAAATTACTGTTTGGACATTAATCACCGCCGCCATTTGCTACGTAGCCGTTTTCTATGACAGCACGGCTATGTGCGCTCTCGCACTTCTCATGGCGATAACTCCCGTGGTTTCTCTCATAATTCTCATTTTGAGACGCTTCACCATGAGAGTTAAGCTGTCGGCGGAAAATATGACAGTAAACTTCGGCGAGGGCATAAACGCCGAGATAATTCTCTCGGGACTGCCGTTTCTCTCTCAGCCGCAGTTCGGCTGTAAAATCCACGTTCACAACCTTTTGACGGACGCAGAAGAAGATATGGTCGTGCCGATTAAGAGAAGTTTCTTTGAAATTTCCAGTACAACGCTTGCTCATGTTGTGCCAAAAGAGTGCGGTATGTGCGAAATTTCACTTTCACCAAGCAAACTGAAAGACAGTCTCGGTCTTTTCAGCTTTAAAGTTTTCAGAAAAAGAAGAGCCGTAACGGCTGTCATAACGGTTTTGCCGAAAATTCAGGAAATCCCCGTAAAGGTTATAAATTCGACCGCAAGCTACTTTTCAAACACAGAGGTTTATTCCACGGAAAAGAGCGGCGACGACCCGAGCGAAGTTTTCGATGTAAGAGAATACCGTGCGGGCGACAGTTTGAGAGCGATTCACTGGAAGCAGACGGCTAAAAGCGGCAATCTCACCGTCAAGGAGTTCGGTCTTCCGATTGAATCGAGTGCGGCAATAGTTTACAACTGCACAGAGCATCTCTCGGACTGCATGAACTTTATCACGTCGCTTTCGCTCTCACTTCTGGAAGCCGACTGCTCGCATAAAATATATTTCAGAATAAACTCCGATTCTCAGTCCGTTTTCATCACAAAGGAAGACGACTTGTCGGCTGTTCTCCCCACACTTCTCTCGAGCAAACCCGAAATTACGGAATTTGACAACATAAAAGAGAGCTTTGTGTGCGAAATAGCAGACGGCGGCAGAGTTTACGTGAACGGCGATCCCGTCTGCGATGTTTTCGATAACTACATGCCGATTATCGAGGTAAAGGAGGGAGAAATATGAACAAGCCGAAGCTTCCACAAATAGGCTTTGATCTCAACAGACTTTTCTTTCTCTTTTTAAGGTGTGCCCTCTCGCTCGTGATGGGCTCGGTCACCTTCCTTGAAATCGTTAAAGCATTCGTTCCGGGTGCGTATTCCTCCGAGCTTATACTCTTTGTAATCGTTTACGATATAGTAATCGGCGTGCTGTTTATTCTGTCGGATTATTTCATTCTTGCGCTGATCGGCCCCGCCATAATAACCATGGGAATGGTTCTCATAAACATTATGGGCTTTGTTTCGGCGGGAAAAGAAATCTACTACGGTTTGCAGTACGGCAACTTGGTTTACCAAAGCGGAGACATCGACCCCGCCCCCTACTCCGGCGATTACACCTCGTGGCTTGGATTTGCGGCACTGTTCTCCATTATCTGCTTCTATGTGGTAATGGTAAGCTACTTGGGTTCAAGACCGCTTCTCGGCACCATGCCTTTCTGGTTTCTTATCGTCTCGTCCTGTTTAATCGGAGAATTTCCGAGCCTCGCTGTAATTTTGGTTGTCGTGTGCTCAACCGCGCTCAATATGATACTCAACAACTACGGCGGAAAAGGACTGAATCTTTCGGCTCTTTTCTCGGGAAGTGCAATCACGGCGATATGCGCTCTTGTCGCAATTCTTATTTTTCTTCCACCCGCCGCAAGATTCGCTCATGAGCATTCCGATGAACTTCGTGCGCTCCAGCAATCTATTTTTGAATCAAAAAGCCTCGATCCTCTAAAGGACGATTTGAGCACAGCGAAACTTGAGAACACGCCCATCACCCACACAGGCGAGGAAGAACTTAGCATTGAGGCAAGCGACGCCCCCTTATCTACCGTTTACCTTAAAGCCTTATCGGCGGCACAATACACGGGTAGCGGTTGGAAAGCAGCTTCGGGTAAGAACTTGCTTAAGTATGTAAGCCAAGAAAGCGACGCTTTCAACACGGGATTCAATCTGCTCGACTTAAACTCTTCCGCAGATGGAGTTTCTCAGCTTAAATACACAATTACCCACGAAGAAGACTCATCGGGTTACGCTTACGTACCCGAGAACTCGAATATCACAAGCGAGGACAACACAAAGTCTGACGCTTACATCACAAGGGAACAGAATTCTTATTCGTTCATCGCTTATCAGCCTGTAGACAAATTCAGTCTGAAAAACACGCTCACAGAAAACAATCTTGTCAACTGGGCAAACGATACCTACACAGACACAGCAGGATTTGAGAAAAACTCAAGATTCACTGCTTTGCTCGATGATGCGCTCGGCTTAAGTTACAACGAAAAGATCGAGTACGTGAAAAATCTTCTCGCTTCCGATTATTCATACAGCAACGACCTCACGGCTATTGACAGCGATACCGATTATGTTGAAAACTTCCTTTTCACACAGAAAAAAGGTTATTGCCAGCACTTTGCAAGCGCCGCAACGCTCATGTACAGATATCTCGGAATACCCGCAAGATACTGCGTCGGCTACATGCTTCAAAGCGATGATTTCAGCTATGTGAACGATAATTATTTTACCGTTGTCAAGGATTATTCAGCTCACGCATGGGTTGAAGTATTCTCCGAGGAGCTCGGTTGGGTCAGCGTTGACGTCACACCGTCCAACTTCCGTGAAGCTTATTTCGGCTTGAACGCAGAGGATAACAGCGAAACCGAAAACGAGGACAACGCTACTCCGACTCCATCGCCTACGCCAACACCTACGCCCGAACCCGAGGACGATACAATTAATCCGGAGGACGAGGCTAACGCAACGCCCACACCGTCCCCGATACCGCCGCAAAGCTCCGACAACAACGACAATGACAACACTCCGAAGTCGATGCCGAAAATTATCATAGTTCTTTTGATAATCGCACTTTTGGCGGCAGCTTATTTCACGGCGAAAAAGACATGCGACAGCAAGAGATTTAAGGTCAGCCGCTCGCGTCCGATAACAGTCGTGCTTGCATATTTATCGGGACTTATCGAGCTTTGCTGCGGTAAACGCTTAAACGAAACAGACCGTGAGTACCTCACAAGAGTTCTTGCGGGCAAACTTTCGGCTGAGGAAATTTCCAAGCTTTCAGATTACTTTGAGAAAGCGGCATTCTCCGGCGGTAAATTCAGCGATACGCACGCTTGCCTTGCTCTTTGCAAAAAGACAAGAGAAGCACTTTTAAGCGAACTAAAGCCGTTCAAAAAGTTTATAACAGTTTATGTACTGTTTAAATAATCACAACAAAGAAAGGAAAATTAAAATGGGAGTTATTACACTTACAAACAGCAATTTTGATGAAGTTGTCGCAAGCTCCACTCAGCCAGTACTCGTAGATTTCTGGGCAACATGGTGCGGCCCTTGCAGAATGGTCTCTCCGATAGTAGATGAAATCGCAGAGGAGGAAGACGTAACAGTCGGCAAAGTTAATGTTGACGAAGAGCCAGAACTTGCACAGAGATTCGGCGTTATGAGCATTCCCACACTTCTCGTTTTTGAGGGCGGAAAGCTTGTAAACAAGTCTGTCGGTGCTAAACCGAAAGACGATATTCTCGATTTACTCGGTCTTTGATAAAACGAAAGAAGTGTTCACCGAAAAGTGGACACTTCTTTTTTGTTACCCTATTTGTGTAATAATGCTGTCGATGTTTTCATCGGAATACTCTATGTTCTTTGAAAGACATTTTAAAATATCTATTCTGTCTTTTAACGAAAGAGTTTCGTTTTTCATTTTTGCCGTTTTATAACAGAGCATAACAGTTTTAGTAAAGCTTACCGCCAAAGCTACCCCTTCGCCATTTTCTCTTTCGGTAAAATATCGATAGAGCATATAAACGAGAATATGTTCAAAATCGGTCTCATATTCTTCAACGCTTATTTTGTTGATTTTCTTGTCGGAAGCACAGCTTAAAATTTCACCGTATTTATCCTCCATGCTTTCAAGAGATTTATAAATATCGATAAGCTTATCATCAGGCACATCGGGGTAATCGCCTGTTTTCATAAGCAAATTCATTCGCTCTGAAATGCTTAATTTTCTGTTTTGTGCGATTTTTATAAGTTTCTCACGCTGCTCAATCAAATCGGAAACATCTTCATCGTCAAAGCTCTCTTCATCATTTTCGTCATAGACAAAGCTTATCGGCTCCTCGTGATTTAACACGAGCCGACACACCTCCTCGCAAGCAAGACCGAGACCCTCCTCGCAAATTTCTCCGTGAGTGTTGTAAAACCGCGGGTGCTCCGTGCATATATCGCAGAGGTAATTTTCTCCAAGCGTGATAAAAACATCGCAGAGATTTTCACGATTGAGAAAAGGACAACGCTTATTTGTCATCTTAAAAAAAGCGTCGCCGTCACTGTCACGGCTTATATTATTCCGCAGTTTTTCTCCGAACTCTCCCTCAATATTCGAGTAAATCTCCTCGGTAAATTCATCAATGTAAACATCCCAGCCGATACAGCACGAGTCGCTACATTTTGAAGCCGTGCATTTGAAGTCGTTATAAAAATCAGGTCTTGTAATTTTCATGTGTTCCGTCCTATAATCAATATATGATGTAAAAACTATAATAAATTAAAAGGAAGCCGATTGCAATATGAATGAAAAAGAAATGAATTTAAGCGCCGAGGCAAAAGCGTCAAGAGCGCTTGCCATACAGCTTGCAGATCTCTATTTTGAGTTTGTCAAAGAAATGCGTGAGGAGCTGGGCGATGAAAAAACAAAAAATCTCGTGACTAAGATTCTTTTTAACAGAGCGAAGGAGCGAGCTCTCGGCTCGATAAAACGCGCCGAAGAGAGAAATCTTCCTCGAACTTGGGAGAACATCAACGTTGTCACCGATGTTCCGCTTGCAGGCTGGGTATCGGAGCTTGGCAGAGACCACTGCCCTTACGGCATGGCGTGGAACAAAAGAATCGAAGAAAATCCTTGGTTCAGAGAATATGCGGCACTTTACTGCGATGTCACCGATACAACCATAGGCGAGGTTTTCACTGGAGATCACACCCACAAGCTTTACGAAAACGTTGTCTTGGGAGATGATAACTGCCGCCGAACCTACACCTTGAGCGAAGATGTCAAGAACGGAAAATTAACCTACGGAGAATAAAAAAACAGGGCGTGAAATCACGCCCTGAATTATTTTAGATTTTACGGCTCGTCAAACGGAACAACCTGACCGAGCTCGGCGGACTTGAAGCAGCACTCCATAACGTGCATAACTCTTCTTATCTCGCTGTGCTTAACAATCTGCTCTTCCTCGCCGTCAATAGCCTTGACGAAGTTGCGGTAGAACTCGTGTACATCCGACTTCGGTCTCGGAAGCGAATAGAAATCGAGTGTGATGTCGTCTCTGGGAGCCATGGTCTTTGTGATACCGGAAGCTGTCTCAACGGGAACAACCTCTTTCTCGTTCCAAGCCTTGAGCTTAGCAACCTTGCATTCCTCTCTCCAGTCCTGAATAATTGCAGAACCCTTCTCACACTGCAGATAGAATCTCGGAAGCGGGAGGAAGTTGTAAGTACCGACCTCGATGTAAACTCTTGCACCGCCCTTTATTTTAAGAGTAATCTTGCAGCCGTCGTCGCACTCGGTCTTTGTGTAATTTGTTGTCTCGCAGTAAACAGACTCAATCGGCTCGGGGAAAAGCTGAAGCATCTGATCGATGAGATGTACGCCCCAGTCAAGAATCATGCCTCCGCCGTGAGCCTTCTCGCATCTCCAGTCGGAGGGAATACCTCTTGAACCGTGAATTCTTGACTCGATGTTGAGGAACTTACCGATTTCGCCTGACTCCTTAAGCTGCTTCATAGCGAGGAAGTCAACGTCCCAACGTCTGTTCTGGTGAACCGTGAAAAGCTTTCCGCTCTCGTTTGCGGCAGCAATCATCTTGTCAACAGCCGCAAGGCTCATCTCAACGGGTTTCTCGCAAATTACGTGCTTGCCTGCTTTTAAGCTCTTGATGACTGTCTCGGAGTGAACGTCGTTCGGAATTGCAACCGTTACAATATCCACCGACTCATCCGCCAAAGCTTCGTCCAAAGAAGAATATGCCTTGATTCCTCTCGATTCTGCAAGAGCATTTCTCTCGGGTTTGATGTCATAAACACCCGCGAGATTAACTACGTCGCTCTTAAGAATCTGGTCGCAATGCCAACCGCCCTGTCCGCCGTATCCGACTACCACTACATTTTTCTTCATTACCTTATCCTCCTTATATAACAGATAGGTTTTTAAAATTTTTCAATACAAGTCCAAAAGAAATTCCGTGTTTCTTTAAAGACTCACGCTGATTTATAAAAGTCCGAAAGAAACAAAAATTTATCCTTTACCCACATTATATTTAGTAAAAATCGAAGTGTCAAGGGCTTATATGGAAATAATGTGGAAAAATTTGTGGTAAAAAATGTGGTAATTATCATGTTAATTGTGGCAATTTTTCATGTCACCGAAATCAATGTTTTTCTCTGATAAAAGCCCCTTAAAAATAGCCTTTTCATGCCATAAACAGGATATTTTTAATCAATTTTTTATCCGTATGTAAAATATGACGATGACCAAAAACCTTTAATATTAATCAGTAATTACATAATAAATATGCGATTTGTCAATTATCTTTTTATATTTCTAAAATCTCATTAAAATTTCAATAACCAAAATTGTACAAACGGCTCACAATTTCGTCAAATTACTATGTTGATTTTTCCGCAAGTGGGCATTAAAATATTATTAAAGTAAATATAAAGGATGTGTGGATTATGGACAGACGAGTTAAACGCACAAAGGAAGCTATTTTAGGTGCAGTTCTTTCCCTCATCACAGAAAAGGACTACCGAAAGATATCCATCTCCGAGGTTGCGAGGAGAGCGGATATCGACCGAAAAACCTTCTATCTTCACTACACGGGAGTTGAACAGGTGCTCACGGAATTTTCTGAAAGCACGGTAAATAACCTCCATGAGAAGCTGGTCGGAAACGGCTATTTCTTAGATCCTTCCAACCTCTCTCTCCTCTACAAAGGAGTTAACGGAGTTATTTCCGAGCGTCTCGAGATTTTCCGTCATCTCGCAAGCAGTAAAAACTTTGATACCTTCTGGGTCAACATCAACGATTTCATTATCGGCAATTTGACCGACGCTTTCTCACAGAGCTACGGATACGACAGAAGAAAATCGAAGGCTTGCGCAGAGTTTGTAACGGGCGGAGCAAAGAGCGTATATAAATCCTGGCTTCTCGGTGAAATAGAAGCACAGATAGACGAACTGCCGAGTTTCTTTCAAACGGCAAGTCCCGTTTATACCTATTGATTATAGCTGAAAGTAAAGACAAGTTAGCGAAAAGCCTCTCCTTTTGGAGAGGCTTTTGACTATTCTGAAACTTATTTACTTTTTCTCAAGCTTGACTGTTTTGGTCATAGCAACGCTGCAAGCGATATCACCGAGAACATTGCAGCATGTAGCACCCATATCGCAAAGAGTATTTACGCTGATGTAAACACCCATAATTCCTGTGGGCAGTCCCGCAATGGCGGAAAGTGCCGCAAAACTTGCGATAGCGCCGCCGGGAACGCCCGGTGTGCCAATTGAGAGAAGTGTGTTGGAGAGCATAACGACAATCATCATGCCGATGTCAACCTCAACGCCGCATGCGTTTGCAAAGAAGACTATCATGAACGACATAAGAATTGAGACGGCGTCCATGTTGATGGTGGCACCAAGAGGAAGCGTCATTGAAGAAATCTCGTTGGGAACGCCAAGTTCGTCAGCACAGTTCTTTGAAATAGGAAGAGTTGCACTGCTTGAGCATGTGCCGAATGCGTTAAGTCCTGCGGGGGCAACAGTCTTGAAGAATTTGCCGATGCCGCATTTGCCTATAAGCTTGACTATGCCGCCGTAAACCACCAAGGTATATATAAAGAATGTGAGGTACAGCGCAAGAAGAACCGATGCAAGCGAGATGATTGTCTCCGTACCGTTTGCATAAACGACTGAAGAAATGGAGCAGAAAACACCGATAGGAGTAAAGTGCATAACTACCGATACAATCTTAACGGAAATATCGTTGAGAGACTCGCAAACCTTGACAAAAGGATCTGCCTTTTCGCCGAGCGAGAGGCATGTAACTCCAACTATGATTGCAAAAACAAGCACCTGAAGCATATCACCGTTCACGAAGGAAGCGAAGGGATTTGACGGAATGAGATTTTTTACGGTATCGAGTATGCTTGTGAACTGAGTTGCGGAAACGTCAGCCTCTTTCATGGCAATGATTACGCCCTTGCCAACGCCGAGAACTTTCGGAAGAAAAAGTCCAAGAAGAGATGCAAACAAAGTTGTTCCACAGAAGTAAAGAACCGACTGTAAACCGACCTTGCCAGTAGCGGAAACAGAACCTATTCCCTTAATTCCCACTATAAGCGAGCAGAAAACAAGCGGATAAATCATCATCTTGAGCGCATTCATATAAAGGGAGCTCACAAGCTCTATTGCGGGAAGAATGCCCTCGTATCTGCCCGGCATGAAAAGACCGCAAAGTATGCCGAGAATCAATCCGATAAAAATAGCTATCGTCAACTTTACGCTTGACGACATTTTCTTTTTCGTTGCCATAATTTTTACCTACCTCAATTTTTCTAAAATAAAAATTCGCCCTCTGCGACCTAAGTCCAGAAGGCGAACAATTAACAAATTAACCGCACGCGGTACCACTTCTTTTGTACCGAAAAATCGGTACATCTCACGGAATAAATCCAGCTGTAACGGGCTCTCCCGTCAAGAGCTTGGCTTTCGCTTCACCCTTGCAGCTCGGGAGCCATGTTCGCTTTACCATTCTGCGCCCTCTCACCGCACGGACGCTCTCTGGAAGAACAAATAAAAACTACTCTCTCCGTCAACGCAATCGATATTTAATATATTTATGAATAATAGATTAATCGAACTTGCATAATTTGTCAAGCATTTTTGAACAAACGCATAAAAATAATATTAAAACGCTTTTAAAGTCCTTTGTGCTTTCTTATGCACTCGATAAAGTACTTGCCGTATTTTTTGGCTTTCACCTTTCCAACGCCAGGAACGCCAAGCAATTCTTCCTGATTTATGGGCTCTCTTATCACCATTTCGTTTAATACCCTGTCCGAAAAAACAAGGTAAGCGGGAACATGCTCCTTAAGTGAAATATCGTTTCTCACTTTTCTCAGTGCCTCGAAGAGGTTTCCGCTTTGATATTTCGGCTTCACTTCTATCTTCTTGTCGGCAAATTCTCTCTTTTCCTTTCTTACTTTCATGGAAAGATTTTCTTTGCCCTTTAAAACAGCGGAACATTTTTCCGTCAGAGTTAACGCTTTATAAGAATTTACTCTCAGATAACCCTCAGAAACCAAAAATCCGATTACCGCCTTAATTTCAAGCCTCGGAACGGTTCTCGCAATTCCGTAAGTGCTCAGAGTATTGAGCTCAAGCTCCAAAATTCTCTCATTCTCACTCCCCTTCAGAACATCGGTTACCGTGCTCTCGCCCAAGCTATAGCCGAGCAAAGCATGAATTCTGCCGACGCACGACATAATCATCTGCGACAAACGGGTTATATCCTTGACGACAAATTCGCTTCCGCAATTTCCGCAGTTTCCGCAAAAAGGCGCGTGCTTTTCTCCGAAGTACTCGAGAAGTTTTCCTCTTAAGCAATCGGAAGAATAAACGTACGACTTCATCGCATCGAGTCGCTTGTAATCGAGCCGTTTTATCTCGGCTCTTTGTTCCGGTGTGATCTCCTCGTTCTCATCGCCGTTCTCGATGAAAAACTCGCACGTTCTTATGTCAGAAGCCGAAAAAAGCATAATGCAGTCGGCTGGCTCGCCGTCTCTGCCGGCTCTTCCAGCCTCCTGATAGTACGCCTCAACCGATTTCGGCATATTATAATGAATAACAAAGCTCACGTTTGATTTATCGATTCCCATTCCGAACGCATTTGTGGCAATCATAACGCGTCGGCGGTCGTACTGAAAATCGTCCTGATTTCTCTGTCTCTCCTCAGGTTCCATTCCCGCATGATATTTTGCTGTTGGTATTCCGTTGGCTACAACCAAATCAAACAATGCGTCAACTGCCTTTCTTGTCGAGCAATAAACAATTCCGCTTTTACCCTCATTCTCTTTTAAAAGTCTCAATAGTGCAAGCTGTTTGTTTTGCGGTTTGCGCACATCGAAATATAAATTTGGGCGATCGTATCCCGTTACCTTAACAAAAGGATTGTTTAACCTAAGCCTAGTGATTATATCATTTCTTACCGCCTCGGTTGCCGTTGCTGTAAATGCCGCTACAACGGGTCTTTTGGGGAGTTCCTCGATAAAATCCGCAATTTTTAGGTAGCTCGGTCTGAAATCATTTCCCCACTCGGATATGCAGTGAGCCTCGTCAACAGCCACCATAGATATTTTAAGCTTTGATATCGCATCGAGAAAACTGTCCGTCAAAAGCCTTTCGGGAGCGACATAAATAATTTTATATGCGCCAATGGACATTCTCTCGTAAGCTTTCAAAAGCTGATTAAAACTTAGCGAACCGTTTATATATGCGCCCCTTATTCCCATTGTTCTGAGTGCCGCCACCTGATCGTTCATAAGCGAAACGAGCGGTGAAACCACTATGGTCACGCCGTCCATAATAAGTGCGGGAATTTGGTAGCAAACCGATTTTCCGCCGCCCGTAGGCATTATTCCAACGCTGTCTCTGCCCGAAAGTATGGAGTCGATTATCTCCTCCTGACCTTCTCTGAAACTCTTGTGGCCGTAATAAGTCTGCAAAATATCAAGCTTTTTATTTGTGATAATGCTTGAAAGCATCGATTCGATAAGTACCATTAATTAAGTTCTCCGTATTCGTCTTGGGCAAAAATCTCTCTGCCTTAAATATTAGCATGCCGTCTTTTTTTCTTTTAGTATTGTGCCATATGTCAGATTTGTTTTCAAGTATCAAAAAAGGTACTTTGCCAAAGGAGCATGCTCAAAGGGGCAATATTGGAAACATATTTATGATAAAATCTGGTTATGAGAAAGGATTTTAAATCTAATTATAAGGAGCATCAATATGAGCAAAATTTATTTTACTTTAACAGGCACAAAGCATCACCACGGCACGCGTTTTCTTGAGAAAAATACAAGACTTCATCTTGTAAAAGAGCCTGAGAACGAATACGACCGTGAGGCAATAAGAGTTGAAATTGACGGTCTCGGACTTATAGGCTATGTCGCAAACAGCGCATACACCGTTTTGGGTGACTCATTCAGTGCCGGCAGACTGTACGACAAAATAGGTTACACCGCCGAGGCAAAGGTCAAACTCATCACGGATCACGGCGTAATCTGCAAGTTAAACAAATCTTCCATTTTAAAGAAAAAAGAACACGCAAAAGATAAAACGGACGATTAATCAAGGCTAAACAGACCGCATTCGTTGCTGTCTGTTTTTTCTTACATAAGCCGTTTGACAAAGCCAGCTTAATTCCTCTCGGTTTGACATTCTTGTGCCTTAGTGTTATTCTATAATTTGTGTTTTGAGATATTCAAAAATGCAGAATTTTTGCTGTAAGTTATAATTGTATTAACAATTATCGGATATATTAACAACAGTCAAACACTATTTAAAGAAAGAGGTCTTTTTGTTTTAATGAAAACAAGAATACTTAAACCGAATAACACCGACGATCTTGCATTTGCAGGGGAAATGCTTCGAAACGGCGAATTGATATGCATACCGACGGAAACAGTTTACGGACTTGCCGCCAATGCGCTCAATCCAGACGCCGTTTCACAAATATTCGTCGTAAAAGGCAGACCAAGCGATAATCCGCTTATCGTTCACATTGCCGACTTTAACGATATTTATCCGCTTGTAAAATTTGTACCGGAAGAAGCCAAAAAGCTTGCCGAAAAATTCTGGCCCGGACCGCTCACAATGGTACTTCCGAAATCCGACCTTGTTCCTATGAGAACATCGGGAGGACTTCAAACGGTTGCGGTACGTTTTCCGTCACACCCGACGGCTCAGGCGATAATAAAAGCCGCCAAAAGACCGCTTGCCGCCCCAAGCGCCAACCTTTCGGGCAAACCGAGTCCCACAGAATTCAAATACTGCCTTGAGGATCTTGACGGAAAAATAGCCGGCATAGTTGACGGCGGCGATTGTGCCGTTGGCGTGGAATCCACCGTGATTACATTTGCCGAGGGAACGCCAAAAGTTCTTCGCCCCGGCGGAATAACCGTAGAAATGCTTAAAAGCGTTCTCGGTGAAGTTATCGTCGACGATGCCGTTATTCACGGACTTGCCAAGGACGCAAAAGCCGCAAGCCCCGGCATGAAATACAAGCACTATTCACCAAAGGCAGACATAACAATTGCCGATATGTCCCTTGACGATTACGTTAAGCTTATGAAAAGCAATCCCGACTTCGGTGCGCTTTGCTTTGACGGCGAGAACAAGTACTTTGATAACGACTTCGTGTCGTTCGGAAAAGAATATGACGGAAAAAGTCAGGCTAACCGCCTTTTTGCCGCACTCAACGAGCTTGACGAAAAGGGAATCAAAAAAGTTTACTCAAGAAGAGTTCAAAAGCACGGCGTCGGACTTGCCGTGTTTAACCGACTTGTGAGATCGGCGGGATTCAATATCATTCATTCCGATTTCAATATAATCGGTCTTACGGGAACAACAGGAAGCGGAAAAAGTTATGCCGCAGAGTTTTTCAGAAAAGCTGGCGTGCCCGTAATCGACTGCGATGCAGTAACAAAGCTGCCCAACCTGTATAATGCCGACGATTTTTCAACAGTTTTCGGTGAAGCGGTTAAAAACTCCGACGGCACTTTAAACCGCAGAAAACTTGCTCAAATCGCATTTTCTCAGGAGGGCGGAAAAGAAAAGCTTGAGAGCATAACTTTTCCGATTATCTTAGAGAAAATCAACGAGCTGACGGAAGAACTCAAAGCATCGGGCAACAAAACGGTTGTGCTTGACGCTCCCACGCTTTTCGATTCGGGACTTCAAGACCGCTGTTCGAGAATAGTTGTCGTCACTGCCGATAAGAATATTCGTCTTGAGAGAATTATGAAGCGTGACGGTATCACCGAAAACGAGGCTCGACTTCGCATGAGCGCACAAAAAGAGCTCACCGACTACGCCGACGCCGTGATAAACACCAACGTCACACGGGATTTGACAGAAGAAATCAACTCAATATTGGAGGATCTTAAATAATGGCTACAACGGGAAAAAGATACGCCACCCGCGAGCAATCAAGGGCACGTGCTTCATCTCGCAAAACTCTCGCCGCTTCCCCAAACAGTAAACCCCAACAAACAAAACGAAAAACAATAAGCCGAAACAAAAAAGTTCTTGTTTCTCGCATAAAGGTTATTTCTCTTGCCGCCGCTTTGGTTATTCTTGTTGTCGGCTCGGTCTTTGCCATACGCTTGGCTGTTCCAACCATCGAGGATACAACGGAAAAAGCGTCTTATCCGCTTAAATACGAGAAGATTATCGACAAAAACGTAAAAGAATTCGGACTGAAAAAAAGTCTCGTCTGCGCCGTAATTTACGCCGAGAGCTTCTATAATCCGAACGCTCACTCCGATGCTGGCGCTTACGGACTTATGCAGCTTACCGAGGAAACTTTTGACTGGATGCAAGAAAGAACCGACGGCAAAATCACTTACACAAGCGATGATCTCACCGATCCCGAGGTGAACGTGCATTACGGATGTGCGCTTTTGAAGCTTTTGAGCGATTATTACGGTGGAAACATCGAGCTTATGCTCTGCGGATACAATGCGGGCATAGGAAGCACGGATTCTTGGCTTAGCGAATATCCTGACGGAAACGGCGGAATAAGCTACATTCCCTATTCCGAAACCGAAAGCTATGTTGTTATCGTAACCGAAGCCATGGAGAAATACGAAAGTATCTACGGCTTATGATATACTAAATTACAAAAAGAAAGGTATGAAAATCATGTCATTACTTACCGAAAGAAAGAACGGTTTTTACCGTCTTACAGATGAAGAAGTAAAGCTTGCGGATGATTTCTGCGAGGGCTACAAAAAATTTCTCGACGAGTCGAAGACAGAGCGCGAGTGCGTAAGCTTTGCCGTAAAGGCTGCCGAGGAAAAGGGGTTCGTTCCCTATGACTTTAACGCTTCCTACAAGGCTGGCGACAAGGTCTATTTCAACAACAAGGGAAAGAGCATTTGCCTTGCTGTCATCGGAAAGAACGGCACAAAGAACGGCGTCAGAATTTCCGCAGCACACATCGACTCCCCAAGACTTGACTTAAAGCCGATTCCGCTTTATGAGTCCAACGACACCGCAATGTTCAAAACACATTACTACGGCGGTATCAGAAAATATCAGTGGGTTGCAATTCCGATTGCTATGCACGGCGTTTTCGCTCTCAAGAACGGCGAGACCGTAACTGTAAGAATCGGTGAAGACGACAACGATCCCGTATTCTGCATCACAGACCTTCTTCCGCATCTCGCACAGGAGCAGGTCACAAAGACTCTCTCTGCCGCATTTACAGGTGAGGACCTCAACATCACAGTTGGTTCAAGACCTGTAAGAGACGAGGACGAAAAGAAAGCTTTCAAGGCTAACTGCATGAAGCTCCTCAACGATAAGTACGGCATCACAGAGGACGATTTCCTCTCGGCTGAAATCGAGTTTGTACCTGCATTTAAGGCTAAGGATGTCGGATTTGACCGCTCCATCATCGGTGCTTACGGCCACGATGACAGAGTTTGCTCCTATCCCGCACTTCAGGCTATCTTTGATTGCGGTATCCCCGAGGACACTTGCATCACCGTTCTCACAGACAAAGAGGAAATCGGTTCTTGCGGAAACGCGGGTCTTGCAGGCGATTGGCTCCAGAACTTTATCACAGATCTCGCTGAGCAGGACGGCTTAAAAGGCAGACATGTTCTTGCAAAGTCCACTTGCCTCAGTGCCGACGTTACAGCCGCATTTGACCCTAACTACCCATCCGCTTTTGAGGCAAACAACTCCGCTTACATCAACTACGGCGTAGGCGTTTCAAAGTACACAGGCTCAAGAGGAAAGAGCGGCACAAACGACGCTAACGCTGAGTTTGTCGCTAAGGTAAGAAGAATCTTTGACGACAACAACGTTATCTGGCAGATGGCAGAGCTCGGCAGAGTTGACCTCGGCGGCGGCGGAACAGTTGCACTTCTCATCTCCAAGCTCGGAGTTGAGGTTATCGATGTCGGTGTTCCTGTTCTCTCAATGCACTCACCTTACGAGATGGTCTCCAAAATCGATGTTTACGAGGCTTACAAGGGCTTCAAGGCATTCTTTGTCGACTGATAATAAAAAATTAAGGAGTACACTTCACACGGAGTGTACTCCTTCTTGTTATGAAAAAAGAGACGATTAACGATCGCCTCTTCTTGATTTCTTAACGTCTCCGTTGGCACGCTTAAAATCTGACATTTTATCGTCCGACTGCTTCTTAAAGCGTGACATCATCTCTTCAAAGCTTCCGCCTCGGTTTTCACTCGGCGTCCACTCATAGTTGCCGGGTCTTCCGCTCGACTGATATTTCTCTCTGGGTTTTCTCATTTTATAAGCACCTTTCGGTTTTTCCCGCGGAGTATTCTCCTCAAGAGAATCGAGCTGCTTAATGGAGAAAGAAATCTTTCCCTCGGGATTGACTGCGATAAGCTTAACCTTAACCTCATCGCCCACCTTGAGAACATCGTTTATATCCTTTACATATGCCTTGGCAACCTCGGAAATATGAACCATTCCGCTCTTGCCCTCGCCGATATCGACAAAAGCTCCGAATTTGGTTATTCCCGTGACCTTGCCCTCGTAGATTTCACCGACTTTAATCTGCATACTTACCTCATAGTTAAGCGTATTGATGTTTATCAGTTTCCGCTGCCGTTAACGAAAACTCTCTCTCCCTGTTTTGCGTAGCCGAGCTCACTTCTTGCGTACTGCTCTGCATAAGAATCGAGAGTATCGGATTCGTTTGCGAGCCTGTAATTAAGCTCCTCATTTTTAGCCTTCTGTACCAAAACCTCAGACTGAAGTTCGGCAAGCTGTGCCGACTTGTTTGTAATCTGGATTTGAGTTGCAATTAATGTATATACTATATAAACCATAAAAAGCAGTGCCGCAAATCTGAGCACGAAGCCTGTTATGCTTTTTCTTTTTGTCATTTCTCAACCTTTCCGCTTCTGAATGGAAACAGTTTTTACTTTACAGCCTTAAGCTACGAGTTAAATTATACTCGGTTTTATGTAACCAAATCAAGAAAGAATTATTTTTTTGCAAGTTTTTTGCAAAAACCACTACGGGTTGTATATTTCACAATTTGTTCACACAAGTTATAAAGATATTTCACTTGACAAACTATTTTATAGAGTACATAATACAAGTATATTAAGTGTTTGTCAATTAATCTACAAACGCACTGTAAAGTAACTTTTCTTTACAGCAATTGAAATAATGGAGGTAATTATGAAATTTTGTAAAAATTGCGGTTTTCAGTTAAATGATTCCGACGCATTCTGTACCGCTTGCGGTGCTCCTTTCGAGTCAAACAATGCACCGGTAAATCAGACAGCCGCTCCCACCGAGGCGGTAAACGCAGAAGCACCTGTTGCTCCTGTCCGTGAAGCAGTACCTACTGCACCTGTACAGCCAGTTCCGCCGGCACAGCCTGTAAATCCTCAGCCTGTGCCTGAGACAAATGCTCAGGCTCCTGTTCCGCCCCAGCCGATGTATCAGCCGCAGCCCGCTTACGGACAGTATCAACAGCCGCCTGTACCTGAGGTTAATCCCAACGACTTCACCGATACTTTCTCCCCTGAGGATATTTCCGCCAACAAGATAACAGCTATGGCGGCTTACATTCTCGGTATTCCCGGAATTATCATTGCGCTTTTAGCCGCTCACGATTCACCGTATGCCGCTTTCCACGTAAGAGAATCTCTCAAGCTCACGATCGCCGCTATTCTCGGTGAGATTTGCTGTGCTATACTCTGCATCGTATTCATCGGTATTTTCCTTGCACCGATCCTTCTCATCGTTCTTTTGGTTGTCAGAATCATCTGCTTCCTTGATGTATGCAAGGGCAAGGCAAAGTACGCTCCTATCGTTGGAAATTTGCCTTTCTTTAAATAATTAATGCAAAGCAAACTCAGGTCAGTTCTTCGGAATTGACCTTTTTCTTTTTTGCAAACACAAAGCGGAGATACCGTTTTTGGTATCTCCGCTAAAATTTTATGTTATCTTATGTCTCTTTATGCTTTTACAGCTCACATCAAACATCAAACATCAAGCATATCGATAATGTGTCTCGGACAAACATCCTTACACTTACCGCATCCGATGCACTTTGCGGGATCGACAGTAGCCTTGAAGTTTGAAACCGTGATAGCCGCAGTCTCACAAACCTTTGTGCACTTCATGCATCCGATACAACCGACCTTACAAACCTTGTTTACGAGTGCGCCCTTATCGCAGTTGGAGCATCTTACAACAGCCTGTTTCTTGAGCGGAACAAAGCTGATGAGGTGCTTTGGACAAGCGGCAATACACATAGAGCAGCCTTTGCACTTCTTGGGGTCGATTATAGCAACGCCGTTGCAAATCTTGATAGCGCCGTACTGGCAAGCAGCCATACAGTCGCCCATACCCATACAGCCGTATCTGCAGCTTGAAGTACCGCCCGCAACGAGTGAAGCAGCCGCACAAGACTTAAGTCCGTCATACTGCATTTTGTCGGAAGTGACGTCGTAAGAACCTACGCAGTGTACGAGAGCGGCTTTTGCTTCAACGGTACCGCTTACACCGAGAATTGCGCCGATAGCGTCTGCAACCTCAGCTCCGCCGGGTGAGCAAAGACCGACTTTAGCCTCGCCCTTTGCAAGAGCGGCGGCATAACCCGCACAACCGGAAAATCCACAGGCACCGCAGTTTGCACCGGGAAGACAAGCCTGAATTTCTTCTGCTTTTTCGTCCTTGGGAACTGCCATTACAATGGATGCAATCGCAAGGCCGAGACCTGCGATAAGTCCGATAACGGAAACTATAACTATAGCTGTTACAATAGGATTCATTTCGCTACCTCCTTATAACAAACCGTCAACAAGTCCGCCGAATCCGAGGAAGGAAACAGCAACGAGTGAAGCGGCAATAAGTGTGATAGGAAGTCCCTTGAGGAATTTCGGAACATCGCAAAGCTCAAGTCTCTCTCTTACGCCGGCAAAGATGACCATTGCAACGAGGAATCCGACGCCTGAACCGAATGCGTTGACAAGTGCCTGAACGTAGCCGTAAGACGCATCAGAAGCTGCCTTATCGAGAACGAGCATTGTAACACCGAGAACGGCGCAGTTTGTTGTGATGAGCGGAAGATAAATTCCGAGTGCGTTATAAAGCGGCGGCATATATTTCTTGAGGGTTATCTCAAGGAGCTGAACGAGAGCCGCAATGATAAGAATGAACACGATAGTCTCGAGGTACTCAAGACCTGCGGGAACGAGAATTCCGTTGTAAATCGGCCATGTGACCGCCGTTGCGATAACCATAACAACGGTAACTGCAATCGACATACCGACAGCAGTATTGAGCTTCTTGGAAACGCCGAGGAACGGACAAATTCCAAGGAACTTGTTCAAAATGTAGTTTTCTGTCAGAATTGCTGCGAGGAAAATTCCGACTAAGCCTTTAATCATCTTATTTTTCCTCCTTTACTGCGTCTTTTGAATCACAGCCGCCGTTTGTAATCTTAGAACAGGAAGCAGCCATGGGACAAGCCGAACAGCCGATTGTCTCGGGTGCGTGACCCTCCTCGCTGAGCTTGCCCGCAATTGCGATAAGAATACCGAATACGAAGAAGCCTCCCGGAGGAAGAAGGAAGATGATGATGGGATCCATAAAGTTTGAGAGAACAGGAATGCCGAAAACGGTACCTGCGCCCAAAAGCTCACGGATGATGCCCATTGCAAGCAAAGCGGCTGTGAAGCCTACGCCCATTCCGAGACCGTCGATGATTGACGGCAGAACCTTGTTCTTGCTTGCGAAAGACTCGGCTCTTCCGAGAATGATACAGTTAACAACGATGAGCGGAAGGAAAACGCCGAGGCTTGTATCGAGTGAAGGAACAAATGCCTTAACAAGAAGCTGAATGACGGTAACGAAGCCCGCTATGATTGTGATGAATGCAGGAATTCTGATTTTATCCGGAATGACATGTCTTAGCATGGAGATAACAGCACCCGAGCAAACGAGAACGAATGTTGTTGCCGCACCCATGCCGATAGCGTTTGAAGCCGCTGTTGTAACAGCCAAAGTTGAGCAGCAGCCAAGCATAAGTCTCAAAACCGGGTTTTCTTTGATAATACCCTTAGTAAATTCCTGAAAAAGGGTTTTATTCTTAGCCATAAAAATTAACCCTCCTTAACGTTATTGTACAAATCGACAGCCTCGTTAACGGCGCTTGTGACCGCACGGGATGTGATTGTTGCACCTGTAAGAGCTTCAATCTGACCTTCACCGGCCTCCTGATTCTTTACGACCTCAAGAGTTTTTGCCGGCTGAACAAACTGAGCCTGGAAGCTTGCCTTTGTGCAGTTTCCGCCGAGACCCGGAGTTTCGTCCTGATCAAGAATTGCGATACCGCTGATGTTGCCGTCAGCTGTGATTCCCGTCATAACGGAAACGTCGCCGCCGTAGCCCTTGCCGGCTGTTGTGAAAACATATCCGACTACATCTGAGCCAGACATACCGACATAATAAGTCGTGCCGTCAGATTCTTTTTCTTCAAAGCTCTCTGCATCGGGAAGAACGACCGTTCTCGATTCTGCGGCATTCTCTGCCTGAACCGCTGCGATTTTGTCGGCTGTGAGCATATTTGTCACACCGAGAAGACCCGAAACAACAATACAAATAACAACGAGGATAGCAGCAGGAACAGCTACTTCTTTGAAATTAAGTTTCATTATCCCTTAGCCTCCTTCTTTTTCTTCTCCTTACCGAAAGGTGTGGGAGAAACAAATCTCTCGATTAAAGGAACGAGGATATTCATGATAACGATTGAATAAGAAACGCCCTCGGGAAGTGAACCGAACTGACGGATGAGCATGGTGAAAATTCCGCATCCTATCGCAAATACGATTCTGCCCTTGAAGTGAATGGGGCTTGTTGTGTAATCGGTTGCCATGAAGAAAGCACCGAGGAGAAGTCCGCCCGAGAGAAGATCTGTGAGGGGATCTCTTCCCAAAAGTGCCGAGAATACAACTGCTGTTGCGAGATATGTCACGGGGATGACGGGGCTTATTACCTTTCTTGCGATGAGGTAAAGTCCGCCGAGAATGATTGCGAGAGCACATGTCTCACCGAGGCATCCGCCTGTTTTTCCGAGGAACATATCAAGATAAGACGGAAGAGCCTCACCTGTTCCCTCGTTGATTATGCCAAGCGGAGTAGCCGTTGTAACTGCGTCAAACGGAGTTGTCCAAGCGGTCATCTTTGATGGGAAAGAGTTCATGAGGATAATTCTTGCCGTCAAAGCGGGGTTAACAAAGTTCTGACCGATTCCGCCGAACATCTGCTTTACCACCACGATAGCGATAACGCCGCCGAATGCGGCAATAATCGGGCTGATTGAAACAGGAAGGTTAAGAGCGAGAAGAATTCCCGTGACAATGCAGGATAAATCGCCGATTGTCTGGTTTCTCTTCATAACCTTTCTTGATACATATTCGCTTAAAATACATGAAGCGACGCATGTGAGAATGATTACCGCACTTTTAAAACCAAAGAGGATAACGGAAGCGATCATTGCCGGAGCAAGACCGATGATGACATCGAGCATAATGCTGCTTGTTGTCGATTTGCCGTTAAAATGCGGAGATGAAGAAACTATAAGCTTTTCCATTATTTCTTGGCACCCGCCTTTCTTACCTCTGACTTACCGAGTCTTATTGCCTGAACTATTCTTCTGCCTGCGGGACAGCTGAATGCACAGCATCCGCACTCCATACAGGTCATAATATCGAGCTGCTTTAACATCTCGACATCTTTTCTCTCGGAATACTTTTCAAGCTTGGTCGGAAGCAGATTCATTGGGCAAGCCGCAACGCATCTGCCGCAGCGAATGCACTCAGTCGGCTCGCGAAGCTTGGCTTCCTTCTCGTCAAAGCAAAGGATACCGTTGTTCTGCTTGAGAATAGGCATCTCGTCGTTTGTTACGGCAAAGCCCATCATAGGACCGCCCATGATGATCTTTCTCGGCTCGGACTTATATCCGCCCGTGAACTCGATGACATCCTTGATTGCTGTTCCGACAGGAACGATTACGTTCATCGGATTTTTGATTGCAGAACCGTCAACGGTGATTCTCTTCATAATAAGCGGAATACCGTTTCTTACGTAAGACGCAAGGAAAGATACAGAACCGATGTTCATAACGATAACGCCGACATCTGCGGGCAACTTACCGGCGGGAACCCTTCTTCCCGTGCAAGCCTCAATAAGGACCTTCTCAGCACCCTGCGGATAATTTGACTTAAGCTCAAGAATTCTTACTTCGTCCTCCGGGTCGTAAAGCGGGTTATCAGCCATCTCCTTGAGTTTTTCGATAGCATCGGGCTTGTTTCCTTCAATCGCAACAATACAGCGATGAATTCCGAGCAAGCTCTTTACGAGGTAAATTCCCTCAAGAACATTTCTGCCGTTCTCAAGAGCCTCTCTGTGATCGCATGTGACGTACGGCTCGCACTCTGCACAGTTGATGATGAGAGTGTCGATGTTCTTGTCGGGGCCGACATTGAGCTTAACTGTTGCAGGGAAACCTGCGCCGCCCAAACCTACAAGGCCGCTGTCTCTTGCGATTTTTACGAGATCCTCTCTTGTTTTTGGAGTCTCGGGAGGAGTGATAGACGGGTCAAGCTCCATAAGTCCGTCTGACTTAATTACAACTGCGTCCACCATCTGACCGCCTGTGAGCATAATCTGCTTAAGCTCTGAAACAGTACCGGAAATTGATGCGTGAACCGGAGCACTTACGAATGCGTCGCTGTCGCCTATTTTCTGTCCTCTGTAAACGTGATCGCCCTTCTTGACGAGCGGCTTACAGGGAGCGCCTATATGCTGAGACATTGCAATTGTTACAAACTCGGGCGCAGGCATATTGACGGATTCCTTGGCACTTGTGTTCTTGTGGTGAGGAACATGAGCGCCGCCATGTGTTTTAAACGGTTTTGTCGGAAATGACAGTTCCATTATTACCGTTCTCCTTTCTTTAAGGTTTTTCGCTGACATACACTTCCTCGAAAAATACCTATAAAATAATATACAGCACGATATAAAATATCGGTTAAATCAATATTTCATATCTATTTCATATCTTTTAAAATATAACATTATTCGGCTTAAACTTCAATAGATTTATGCTTAAAAATACTGTATACAATCACATATTTTACACTTTTCTCACTCTTTTCTTTCACATCTCTGTGAGTTATTTTTTTCACAATTTTCGTTTCTTTTTTCTCTTTCGCAAAGTATTTTTTTCTGAATTTTTAAGTTTGAATTTTTGAAACAATAAACTTGCATTTAAAGGCTTGTTTTTTAATCAAAACGCCTATTTTTGCACAAAAACTTGATTTGATATTTCTTTTGGTATACAATACTAAAAAAGTTAATCAGCAGTATGAAGTACTCGGGAGAAAGCTTAGCTTACCGAAGGAGTAACACTCTCAGGTCTTGAATTTCAGGAAAACCGGGTATGGACGCAATTCTGGAGAATCCCGCTCACGGGTGCCGAAGGTGCAACGGTTTTTACCTAAATCTCTCAGGCAAAAGGACAGAAAACAAAAATTAAATCAAGTTGGTTTGTGTTCCCTTGCGTGTTAAAGCTTAATTGCCGTCTTATACTGCTTTCAGGAGGAAAGATGACAGAAGCAATCACAAACATCAACAATGCGGTCAACGGCGTTGTGTGGGGCTGGCCCGCAATCATACTTTTGGGATTTGTCGGAGTTTTAATGACAATCCTGACAAAGTTCTTCCAGGTTACCCATTTCGGTCACTGGATGAAAAAGACTATCGGCGCAATTTTCGCCGACAGACATGTGACAAAGCACACCAGCGATAAATCCATCTCTCAGTTTCAGTCGCTCTGCACGGCATTGGCTGCAACGGTCGGCACGGGAAACATTGTCGGCGTTGCGGGTGCAATCGCAATAGGCGGCCCCGGCTCTATATTCTGGATGTGGATAATCGCATTCTTCGGAATGATGACCAACTACTCCGAAAACGTTCTCGGAATACTTTACAGAAGAAAAAACTCCAAGGGCGAATGGGCAGGCGGAGCAATGTATTACCTTAAGGACGGTCTCGGCTCAAAGAAGCACTGCAAGTACATCGGTCTTGTTTTGGCTACACTGTTCTCTATATTCTGCCTTATCGCATCATTCGGAATCGGCAATCTCGCTCAGATTCAGTCCATTGTTTCAAATGTTAAGACAGCATTCAAAATTCCTCCTTTTGTAACGGGAATTTTCCTCTTCCTCTTGGTCGGAATTGTCGTTATCGGTGGACTTAAGAGAGTTGCCGCCGTAACAGAAAAGCTTGTGCCTTTCATGGTTATTTGCTATTTCCTCGGCACAATGATTATTATTGTTACTCACTTCTACAATATTCCCGCCGCCTTTGTTTCAATCTTCAAGGGTGCATTCTCCATGCAGAGCGCCGCAGGCGGAATAGTCGGTTCGGGCATTGCTCTTGCTATGAAAATGGGCTTTAAGCGAGGCGTTTTCTCGAACGAGGCCGGTCTCGGTTCATCGGTTATGGTTCACTCAAGCTCAAACGTAAGAGAGCCCGTGCGTCAGGGAATGTGGGGAATTTTCGAGGTTTTCGCCGACACAATCGTTGTTTGCTCGCTCACGGCTTTAACTATACTCACATCGGGTGCAATCAATCTCGATACGGGAAAAATGACCGATGCCGCTGCGGCTATCGGTTCCGACTCACTTATGAACTACGTTTTCGCTCAGACATTCGGAAAAGTCGGTTCTTGGTTCATAGCTTTCGCAATTTTACTCTTTGCATTCTCGACCGTTCTCGGCTGGAGCCACTACGGTTCAACAGCATTTGAGTACCTTTTCGGCACAAAAGCCGTCAAGGTGTATAAAGTGATATTCACCGTACTTGTAATCATATCCTCGGTTTGCTCGTCTCAGCTTGCGTGGGATCTTTCCGATACCTTCAACGGACTTATGATGCTTCCGAACCTCATCGGTCTTGTGGTACTCTCCCCCGTAGTCAGACGCTGCACAAAGAACTATGTAGACCGCCACATGCGCGGAAAAGACGTTAAGCCTATGCTCTCGATGATTCCGGAAATCGAAGAGGAGCAGATGAAAGGCTTTGATCCTGATGAATAAGACTCAGCTTTCGGGCTGATTGTAAATAAATACACTGACAAAAAATCTGCGACTGTTTTTCAGCCGCAGATTTTTTTCAACTTTTCATTCAGTTTTGTTGATAGTCAAGCCCATCTGATACCTTAACGCTGTCATCGTTATAAACAAAAACGGCTTTTGCATCGTATTTTTGAAGCAAATCGAGACTGTCGTCATAGTCAAGCGAAAAACAAGCTGTGGCGAGAGCGTCACTTATAACGCCGTTGTCGCAAAACACCGTCACGCTTGCCAAATCGTTCTCCACGGGATAACCTGTTTCGGTATCGAGAATGTGATGATATTCTTTACCGTCATACTCAAAGTTTTTAGCCGTTCCGGACGTTGAACAGAAACCCGATGTTATTTTTACTTTGCCGATTATTTTGTTAGAATCGGAATTTTCTATTCCAATCGTCCAAACGTGATCGTCCGTGCTGTAAACGCCTATACTTCCGCCAACCGACACCATCGCACGGTCTATATCAAGATCCTTGTACTCTGCAATGATTACATCACATGCTGCGCCGTATCCGACAGAACCGAGATCGAGTGCATATCCCGATGATTTGAAACTGTACGAGGAATCGTCGGGGTTGTAACGAAGGGCGGAATAGTCCACTTTTTTAAGCGCATCGGCTATTTTCTCGTCACTTGGCGGTTCGGTTGGAGAATTGTCAAAATTCCACAAATTGCTCAGCGGCAAAATGGTAATATCGAGAGCGCCTGCGCTTTCTTTGCAAACATCGAGCGCCTGATTAAGTATATTTTCGGTTGTGGCGCTTACCGACGTCCAGTCCTTTCCTGCATTTGCGTTGATTTTGTAGATGTCGCTGTCCTCGGTTCTCCAACTTATAAGCCCCTCGAGCTTCTCCACTGCCTTAGCACCGTTTTCCGTAGCGGTTTCACAGTCGTTTCCGTAAACCGTCTGCTCTGCTGCCGTGCTCATAGTGTAAGTTACTGTTTCGGATTTTTGCTCGGTGTTCGATTTTGCGTAAATCACTGCAAAAATAAATGCGAACAACAGAATCAAAACAGCCGCCGCAATAAAATGAAGTTTTCTTTTTTGTTTGTTATGTTTAAATTCAAATTTCATAACAAAAATAATACGGTAAAATTATGAACAATTCCACCGTTAATTTTATTTTTTCCTAAAAAAGGAAAGGGGACCGAAAACAAAGTTCCCGGCCCTAAAAAGAAAGAAAGAAGTAGGTATAATCTTAATTAATATTTCCTATCATCCGAGGTGATTTATAGCCTCGATGATTACGTCGACTGCCTCATCTACAGAGAAGACGCCTGTATCGATAGTAAGATTGTAGTTATTCAAATCGTCCCATCTCTTGTTCGAGTAGAAGTTATAGTAGTTAGCTCTCTGCTTATCCTTTTTTGTGATAAAGTCAAGAGACTTCTTCTCGGTTGTCTGTCCCGTCTCAACAGCCCACTTTGCTCTCTGCTCTGCAGGAGCGTGAATGAAAACTCTGAAAACATTCGGATTGTCACGAAGAATGTAACTTCCGCAGCGACCGATGATTACGCACGGTCCCTCTTCTGCTGCCTTTTTGATTATATCCGTCTGCAATATAAAGAGCTTGTCATTAATCGGCATATCGTTCATTCCGGTAAAATGTGTACCGAACGGATAATTACCCATAACCATGGAATAAAGAAGTGAGTTTCCGGCTTTTTCATCTGCCTGATTGCAAATCTCCTCGCTTAAGCCACTCTGCTTTGCAGCCATTGCAATAAGCTCTTTGTCGTAATATTTTACACCGAGCTTCTCGGCAAGCTTGATTCCAACGTTGTGTCCGTGGCTTCCAAACTGTCTGGCAATAGTAATAACAGGTAACATAAACACACCTCATTTCACGCCGCCGTGTGCGGCTTTTGCGGATCACTTTCAAATACGAAGCTAAACTTGTTTTACAAGTTTCGAACAAGTTCCAAAGGTCTTACAACTCATTCTTAACTTCTGTCTTTATCTTAGTGCAACTTTTTCAAAAAGTCAATAGTTTTATCAAAATTTTGTTATGTTTTTGTAAGATTTTGTTGAAAATGACACGAGTCAAAATTTTTGGGTGCCGAAGTACAATTTTCCTTGTGCGAAAGCACCATAATATTTTATCACTTTAAATTTAAAATGCAAGTCTTATTTGATAAAATTGTTTTACCCCAAAACCATATAAGCTATGTAACTTTTCCGCTAAACTGCTATTTCTTAATAATATGTATCCAAAATTGCAATTTTCCCTTGCATTATCTCTATCTTTGTAATAAAATGGGTATGTGAAAAACCTGTCATTCTTTTTGGGGCAGATAAATTCATATAATAGGTTTTACTAAATATCAAATAATAAAAAAGGAGTGTGCATAACAATGGCTTTAAATAAAGTTACTGTTGATGACATCAATGTTAAGGGCAAAAAAGTTCTCGTTCGTGTAGATTTTAACGTTCCTATGAAGGACGGCGTTATCACTAACGACAACAGAATCGTTGCTGCATTGCCTACAATCAAGAAGCTTGTCGCTGACGGCGGAAAGGTTATTCTCTGCTCTCACCTCGGCAAGCCGAAGAACGGCCCGGAGGCTAAGTTCTCACTCGCACCTTGCGCAGTAAGACTTTCTGAGCTCCTCGGTCAGCCCGTTGTTTTTGCTGATGACGACACAGTTGTCGGTGAGAACGCAAAGGCAGCAGTCGCAGCTATGAAGGACGGCGATGTTGTTCTTCTTCAGAACACAAGATTCAGAAAAGAAGAGACAAAGAACCTCGAGCCTTTCTCAAGCGAGCTTGCTTCTCTTGCTGATGTTTTTGTTATGGACGCTTTCGGTTCCGCTCACAGAGCACACTGCTCAACAGCCGGTGTAACAGACCACATCAAGGAGACTGCAGTCGGTTACCTTATGCAGAAGGAAATCAACTTCCTCGGCAACGCAGTTGAAGAGCCTGTAAGACCCTTCGTTGCTATCCTCGGCGGCGCAAAGGTTGCAGATAAGCTCAATGTTATCAACAACCTCCTCGAGAAGTGCGACACTCTTATCATCGGCGGCGGAATGGCATATACATTCATCAAGGCTCAGGGCGGCACAGTCGGTAAGAGCCTTGTTGACGACACAAAGATTGAGTACTGCGCAGAGATGATCAAGAAGGCTAAGGATATGGGCAAAACCCTTCTCCTCCCTGTTGATACAGTAGCAGCTAAGGACTTCCCGGATCCTATCGACGGACCTATCGAGACAACGGTTGTTCCCACAATGTCTATTCCTGATGATATGGAAGGTCTTGATATCGGACCTGAGACTCAGAAGGCATACGCAGAGGCTGTTAAGTCCGCTAAGACAGTAGTTTGGAACGGACCTATGGGCGTTTTCGAGAACCCAACTCTCGCTGCCGGCACAATCGCAGTTGCTCAGGCTCTTGCAGACACAGACGCTACAACAATCATCGGCGGCGGCGACTCCGCAGCAGCTGTTATGCAGCTCGGCTTTGCCGATAAGATGTCTCATATCTCAACAGGTGGCGGCGCTTCTCTCGAGTATCTCGAGGGCAAGGTTCTCCCGGGTGTTGCAGTTATCGCTGACAAGTAATTTTTGCTAAAATACGGGGCAGGCTGATTGCGGTTTGCCCCTTTTTAGTCTTGATACATATTTAAATTTGAAAGGATTTTTTCTTATGAATAAGTCAACAAGAAAAGCAGTTATCGCAGGTAACTGGAAAATGAATAAAACTCCCTCTGAGACAACAGCTCTCATTAATGAGATGAAGCCCCTCGTAGCAGACGCTGGTTGCGACGTTGTTCTTTGCGTACCTTACATTGATATTCCCGCTGCAGTTGAGGCTGCTAAGGGCTCAAACATCAAGATCGGTGCTGAGAACGTTCACTTCAAGTCAAGCGGCGCATACACAGGAGAAGTTTCCGTTGATATGCTCAAGGAAGCAGGCGTAGAGTATGTTGTTATCGGTCACTCCGAGAGAAGACAGTATTTCGGCGAGACAGATCAGACAGTTAACCTTCGCTCCTTGGCAGCACTCGCAGGTGGCCTCAAGGCTATCATCTGCGTTGGTGAGACACTCGAGCAGAGAGAACTCGGCTACACAGAGACTCTCCTCAAGTACCAGACAAAGATGGCTCTCACAAACGTTTCCGCTGAGCAGCTCAAGAACGTTATCATCGCTTACGAGCCTGTTTGGGCTATCGGCACAGGCGTAACAGCTACAGCAGAGCAGGCTGACGAGGGCAATGGTTACGTAAGAGCAGCTATTGCAGAGGCTTACGGCGCAGAGGTTGCTGAGACTGTAACAGTTCAGTACGGCGGATCTATGAACGCCAAGAATGCTGCAGAGCTCCTCTCAAAGGTTAACGTTGACGGCGGACTCATCGGCGGCGCTTCTCTTAAGGCAGCTGACTTCTCCGTAATTGTTAAGGCAGCAACAGAGGGCTGATTAAAGTTCTGAAATTATGGGAGCAGTCGTAATAAACTCTGCTCCCTTATTTGTTCCATTTTTAATTTTGAGGTTTCTATAACATGAAAAAGCCATTAGTTTTAATGATTCTTGACGGCTACGGAATTGCTCCCGCCGAGGGAAATGCAATCGAAGCCGCTAAAAGACCCAACTTGAGAAAGCTTTTCAGCGAGTATCCGAATACAATCATCGGAGCATCCGGAATGGATGTCGGTCTTCCTGACGGACAGATGGGCAACAGCGAAGTCGGTCACACCAACATCGGTGCCGGCAGAATTGTCTATCAGCCGCTTACAGAAATCACAAAATCCATTGCAGACGGCGAGATGTTCAAGAACGAGGCTCTCAACGACGCCATGGATAAGGCTCTTGAAAAGGGCACCGCACTTCACCTTTTCGGACTTCTCTCCGACGGCGGAGTTCACTCTCACATCGAGCACCTTGCAGGTCTTCTTCAGATGGCAAAGAACAAAGGACTTACAGAAGTCTATGTTCACTGTTTTATGGACGGCCGTGACGTTCCTCCCTCATCCGGTAAGGATTACGTCATTCAGCTCATGGACAAGATGAAGGAAATCGGCGTTGGTAAAATCGCTACTATCTCAGGCCGTTACTATGCAATGGACAGAGATAACAACTGGGACAGAGTAGAAAAGGCTTATGCCGCTATGGTTTACGGCGAGGGCAACCATGCCGCATGTCCTAAGTGCGCAATGCAGAATTCCTACGATGCCGGCGTAACAGACGAGTTTGTTATTCCCTGCGTCATTGACGGCGCAAAGAAGGTTGAGTCAGGCGACTCCGTTATCTTCTTCAACTTCCGTCCCGACAGAGCACGTGAGATCACAAGAACATTTGTTGACGATAACTTCACAGGATTCGAGCGCAAGGGCGGCAGACCCGATGTCTTCTTTGTTTGCATGAGACAGTATGACGCTTCCATGCCGAATGTTGAAGTAGCTTATAAGGACAAGAAGCTCACAAACACACTCGGCGAGTATCTCTCCGCAAACGGAAAGACTCAGCTCAGAATCGCAGAAACAGAGAAGTATGCTCACGTAACATTCTTCTTCAACGGCGGTGTTGAGACTCAGTTTGAGGGCGAGGACAGAATCCTTGTCGCTTCACCTAAGGTTGCAACATACGACCTCCAGCCAGAAATGAGCGCATACGAAGTTACAGACAAGCTTGACGAGGCACTCAAATCAGGCAAGTACGATGTAGTTATTCTCAACTATGCAAACTGCGATATGGTTGGCCACACAGGTGTATTTGACGCTGCTGTTGCAGCTGTTGAAGCTGTTGATAAGTGCGTAGGTAGAATCGCCGATACAGTTCTTTCTCTCGGCGGCACAATTCTTCTCACTGCCGACCACGGCAACGCCGACAAGATGATCGATGAAAACGGCGCACCTTTCACTGCTCACACAACAAATCCTGTTCCGTTCCTTGTTATCGGTCAGGGTGATGTTAAGCTCAGAGAGGGCGGAGTTCTTGCTGATCTCGCTCCCACAATGCTCAAGATTCTCGGACTTCCTCAGCCCGAGGAAATGACTGGCAAGTCATTGATTCTTGACTGATTTCTTTAATAACCACTGAGAGCCGATTTTTCGGCTCTCTTTTTTACGCAAAAAAGGAGAACCCGTGGGGGTTCTCCTTTTAGTTTTTCTTACAGATTTCTGTATCTCTTGATTTTTTTCATTCTCTTCTTGCGGCGATGGAACATAACAGCAATGACGACATAAATCGCAACTGTCACGATGACCAAGCCGACAACAACCAGAACAAGCGGTGAAGCGAACACGCCCGCAGTCGTCTCGATTGTCTGAATTACTTTACTTCTCTCAACCGACTCGGCGGCTACAAGGTTAACCGTAGCAATTTTATCTCCCGCATAGGTGAATGTTGCCGTTCCGATAACTTCACCTTTCTTTATAGGAGCCTGAACCTTATCGGGAATATCTACCTCGGTCAAAATGCTTGAGGTTGATACATCGGATGGAAGTATGGCGGATACATTTTCCGCCGCAACAAGCTGAAGCTTGTCCTGATTCCATGCGAATTCAAGGTTGACATCGGCTAAAAGATCGCCTGCCTCGGCTACGTTTTTCATCGAAAGATTTAAAAATGCCCATCGGAAAAGCGTTGCCGCGTCCACCATTTCGCCGTGGTAATCGATTGTCTCGCCGTTTGAATCTATCATCGGGCTGCCAAGGCAAATACAAACATAGGTGTAACCCTCGTATGTTGCCGAAGCCGCAATACAATAGCCTGCCTCATTGTGCGAGCCTGTCTTGACGCCGTTTGCGTACATATAATAATACTCGGAATTATCTTCGGACTGCGAAAGCATCTTGTTTGTGGAAACAACTGTTCTCTCCTCGTCAACAATGTTTGTTGCGGGAAGCGTGTAAGACGTCTGGCTGACTATCGAGCTGAAATAAGGAAGCGTTGTTGCGTAGCTGACCATTTTTGCAAGATCTCTTGCGGTTGAATAATGGTTTGAGTCGTTAAGTCCGTGCGGATTTACGAAATGAGTATCCATACAGCCGAGCTCACGGGCTTTCTCGTTCATAAGGCTTACGAAATACTGTGATGAAGCGGAAACGCCGCTTGAACTTGACGAGCTTGCAGTCGAGGACGAATCGGAAGATGAGCTTTCGGAAGTTTCTGCGCTTGACTCTGTGCTTGTCTCGTTTTCGGCTGTAGATGAACTTTCTTCACTGCTCTCCGATGCCGAATCGGTGTAATCGTTTACGGCAACGGGATCGGGAATGTCCTTTGCGTCACCCTCGATGTATTCGCTTGATTCTTCATCGTCCGAGTTTGCTTCGCTTGCAGCCTGTTCCGCAGCAGAAATTGTACTCTTGTTTGCAAGGTACTGAGAAATTTCATCCTGATGCTGATCGATATAAACAGCCATTGCAAGTGCGGCGTCATTTCCCGAAGGAACCATCATAAGGTTTAGAAGCTGTAAAAAGCTGAGTTCCTCACCTACATTTATACCTGCAAGTGAAGAGCCCGTGCCCTCGAGCTCGTCCTCAACAACCTGATCTACCGTAACGATTGTGTTCTCGAGGTCTTCAATGCACTCGCTTACAACTATAAATGTCATAATTTTAGTTAGCGATGCGATCGGTCTCTGAGTGTCGGCGTCATAAGAATAAACGCACTCGCCGTTGTCAAGGCTGTACATATAGATTGATTGCGAGTTTTTCTCGAACTCATAAGAAAAGCCTTCCGCCGAGGTCGGCAGAGCAAACATCGCCGCAACCAGGCTAAAGACAAGAACAAAAGAAATTATATTTCTGAAAATTTTCACTTTGTGATCTCCTGTAATCTCCTAAATACTCAATTAGCTAAACTGAAAATATACATAAACATATCAAGTATAACAGGAGACGACGTTTTTTTCTACTCTGTTTTGGAAAATTAGCAAGTTTTTTTCAGTATTTTCACATAAAACAAAGCTAAAGGAGCAGTCTCCCGTGAGATTGCTCCTTCTGTTTATTTCGGAATATCAGCCCGGAGGCCAAGCCATGCTTCTGCCGCCCAAAAGGTGGAAATGAAGATGCTGAACCGACTGACCGCCATCCTTACCGCAATTGTTTACTATGCGGTAGCCGCTCTCGGAAACGCCGAGTTCCTTTGCGATTTTAGCCGCAACAACAAAAATGTGTGCAACTATCGAAGAATTTTCCTCGTTAATCTCGTTTGCCGAAGAAATATGCTCCTTGGGTATAATCAAAACATGCTTTGGTGCCTGAGGATCGAGATCGTAAAAAGCCAAAACCTTGTCATCCTCATACGCCTTGTTGGAGGGAATCTCTCCGTTTGCTATTTTGCAAAAAATACAATCAGACATAAGCACTCTCCTTTCATAGATTTATGCGGAAATTTGCGATTTTGGCGAAATATGTCAAAACCGCATTTTTCCTAAAATAGTAAATTACTTAACCAAACCCTCGACAATACCGCTTACAGCAGCAACAGCATCATCAAGCTTGGAAATATCCTTTACACCAGCCATAGCGAAGTCCGGCTTTCCGCCGCCGTTGCCTCCGGCAACCTGAGCGACAGCCTTAACAACAACACCGGCCTTGAGTCCGTTTTCCTGAGCCTTCTTTGTGACTACGCATGCAAGAGTACCCTTGCCGTCTGCGGAAGCCGCAAGAACAGCCACAGCCGGCTCGTCACCGAAGAGATCACGAAGCTTATCACCCATGGTTCTGAGTGCACCGGAATCTGCGCCGTCAAATTTAGCGGAAACAACCTTAACGCCGTTAACGGTCTCAGCCTTGTTTACAAGCTCGCTTACGGAATTTGCGGCAAGCTTGGAGTTGAGGGACTCGATGATCTTATCTTTCTCCTTGCTCTCAGCCATAACCTGAGCAGCCTTTGCGGCAAGCTCGTGAACGTTGTTAGCCTTGAGGATAGCGGCTGTCTCGGTGATTGTCTTGATGTTCTCAGCCATGAGCCTGAATACTCCGATGCCTGTTACAGCCTCGATTCTTCTGACGCCGGCTGCAACACCAGACTCGGAAACAATCTTGAACATTGCAAGTCTTGAAGTATTGTCTACGTGAGTACCGCCGCAGAATTCCTTGGAGAAATCGTCCACTGTTACAACACGTACAACATCGCCGTACTTCTCTCCAAAAAGTGCCATTGCACCGAGCTTCTTAGCCTCTTCAATGGGCATTTCTTTCATAACAACGGGAATTGCATCCATAATCTTCTCGTTTACAAGAGCCTCAACGGCGGCAAGCTCCTCGGGCTTCATAGCCGAGAAATGAGTGAAATCAAATCTCACTCTCTGCTCGTTAACAAGCTGACCTGCCTGCTCAACGTGTGTGCCGAGAACCTGTCTGAGTGCTGCCTGAAGAAGGTGAGCCGCAGTGTGGTTTCTCATAATTGAGTTTCTTCTTATAACACTGACCTTTGCCTCAACCTCGTTGCCGACATTAAGTTCACCCTTAACAACAACGGAATGATGCATAAATACGCCGCTCTGGTTTTTCTTTGTGTCGGTTACGTCAACTTCTGCACCGTTTACGGTGATAATACCCTGGTCGCCGACCTGTCCGCCGCTCTCTGCGTAGAAAGGCGTTGTATCGAGAACAAGAACAACGTTGTCGCCCTCCTCTGCTGCCTCAACTCTCTCGCCGTCCTTGACGATGGCAAGAACCTGAGCCTCAGCGTTAAAATCGGTATAACCGACAAACTTTGTCTTAGGCATATCGTCAAAGAGATCTGCAGAACCTACCCATGCGTCAGTATCGGACTGCTTTCTTGCGGCACGTGCACGGTTTCTCTGCTCCAAAAGGAGAGACTGGAATCTGTCCTCGTCAACGGTCATGCCTTTCTCGGAGAGAATCTCTCTTGTGAGGTCAAGCGGGAAGCCGTAAGTATCGTTAAGCTTAAATGCGTCGTCACCGGAAAGCATTTTGCTCTCTGCTCTGTCGATAAATCCGTTGAGAATTGCAAGGCCCTGATCGATAGTCTTGTAGAAGTTCTCCTCCTCGTTGTGAATAACGTTCTTGATGAAGTCCTTCTTCTCCTCAAGCTCGGAGTAATGACCCTTGTTCTCTGCAATAACGGTATCGCAAACCTCTGCAAGGAACGGTCTGTCTATGCCTAAGAGTTTTCCGTGTCTTGCGGCTCTTCTCAAAAGTCTTCTGAGAACGTAACCTCTGCCCTCGTTTGAAGGCATAACGCCGTCACCGATCATAAATGTTGTGGAACGAATGTGGTCGGTAATAACGCGAAGAGAAATATCGTCCTTCTCGTTGTCGCCGTACGTCTTACCGGCAATGCGCGAGATGTGCTTCATGATGTTCTGAACGGTATCGACAAGGAAGAGGTTGTCAACGCCCTGCATTACGCAAGCAAGTCTCTCAAGTCCCATACCTGTATCGATGTTCTTCTGAGCAAGGTCGGTGTAGTTTCCGTTTCCGTCATTATTGTACTGTGAGAAAACGTTGTTCCAAACTTCCATGTATCTGTCACAGTCACAGCCTACGCCGCAAGTGGGCTTGCCGCAGCCGTATTCCTCGCCACGGTCGAAATAAATCTCGGAGCAAGGACCGCAAGGGCCTGAACCGTGCTCCCAGAAGTTATCCTCTTTGCCAAGACGGACAATGTGGCTGGGATCAACGCCTACTTCGTTTACCCAAATATCAACTGCCTCGTCGTCCTTCTCGTAAACGGAGCAATAAAGTCTGTCCTCGGGAATCTCGAGAACCTTTGTGAGGTACTCCCAAGACCAAGCCTGAGCCTCGTGCTTGAAGTAATCGCCGAAGCTGAAGTTACCGAGCATCTCGAAATATGTGCCGTGTCTTGCTGTGATACCGACTCTCTCGATATCGGGAGTTCTGATGCACTTCTGGCAAGTTGTAACTCTCGTTCTGGGCGGTGTGACCTCACCTGTGAAGTACTTCTTCATAGGTGCCATACCGGAGTTGATAAGAAGCAAGCTCTTATCGTTGTTCGGAACAAGTGAGAAAGACGGAAGTCTTAAATGTCCCTTAGATTCAAAAAAGCTGAGATAGGATTCTCTTAAATCGTTAAGTCCTGTCCATTTCATATTAATATCGTCCTTTCGATACAATAAAGATTACTTATTTTGGGAGCAACAAAAAACGGCTCTCCGCCCCACAAAACGGGACGGAAAACCGCGGTACCACCCGAATTACGAAATAAATTTCGTCACTCTTATCTTCTGTAACGGGAAGACCCGATACCGCTCATCACGGTATTGCCTTAAAGAAGTCGGCTTGAAAAACTATCCTACGTGACTTCCACCGGCGTCACACTCTCTTTGAGGAGATTCATTTTTCTTTTACTTCTGCATTTTTAATATAATTTAATGTAATTAAATATTGCAGTAAAAATACTACCATGTTATTTTAGACCTTATCAAAAAAATAGTCAAGTGCGTTAAAGGTATTTTTTCCAGTCTCTGTCGATTTCTCTCGGTTTATCGGGATTCGAGAGCTGTTTGGAATAAATACCCATATCGAGCCATTTGTCAAATTTCCATGCGCTGTGCTCATAGCTTCCCGTTTTGGTGAAACCAAACTTCTTGTGAAGTGCTTCACTTCCGCCGTTCGGAATATCAATAAGCGAATAAGCGTTGATAAATCCCATTTTCTCGAGAATATCGAGTAGCTTTGCAAAAAGAACACTGCCCATTCCCTTGTTTCTCTTGCTCATATCAAGGTAAATCGCGAGGTCGGCGTCCCACTGATAAGCACTTCTCTCGTTAAAGCTTGAGGCGTACGCATAGCCGATTATTTTGCCATCGTCTTCAATAACGATATAGGGATAATCTTTGACTATCGAATTTATTCTCGCCAAAAAAGCTTCTCTGCTCAAAGTATCGTATTCATACGTAATCGTAGTCTTCTCGATATACGGATTATAAATATCGACAAGCCTTTGTGCGTCTTTTTGGGGGTCAACAGCTCTGATAAGGTAACTCATTTTATTTGGAAATTATGCGTTTCTGCCGCAGCACTTCTTGTATTTCTTTCCGCTTCCGCACGGGCACGGATCGTTTCTGCCGATTTTCTTGCCCTTTACGATAGTTGTGGAGCTCTTCTGAGCCTTGTAAAGCTCTTTTCTTCTCTCAACTGTGAGGTGCTTGTCCCACTCGGGAAGATTATAAAGCCAATCTGCTCTTGCGGCAACCATGTTGTAATAAAGCTTTTCCTTGTCGTAGTCAAGCTTAATCTCGCTTATCTCCTCCAAGGACTCGAGGTCATAAGCCTCCTTAAGGGACTCGTTGATTCCGTCGATGAAACCGACAAAAAGCTTTGCTTCAAGGCCGAACTTTGCTGCAAGCTCGGAGAGCTCTCCCTCGATTACTTCATCTGTGGAAAGAATCTCTTTGTAGATATCTCTCTCCTTCTCGAGGTATGCACCCCAAAACTCCTGACTGTTGTTCGAATCCTGAGCGGTTTCGAGCCATTCGGTATATAAAGACATGATTTGTTTCCTTTCTTTCATTTAATTGCGAAATATTATTCCATAGCATTGTACACGAATAAGCTCAAAAATGCAAGTATTTTTGCCGTTTTTCGGCTTTTCTGCAGACTGCCGAAATTTATTTTTGAGAAAATTATAAATTTGGTGTTGACAAATATGCACCAAATGAGTATACTATAACCAAGTTAGCGAGAGCTAACCAATGTACGGATAACTTAACTTTTCCGTATATTCGTATATTATAAATTAATTATGTTCATAAGTTTTCCTCTTTAAGTTTTTACAACTGACATACACACAGGCAAAAAGACCCGCAAAAAGCGGGTCTTTTGTCGTTTGGAAAGTAAAATTAACTCTTATAATTTTATCTCTAAAATTTTCAAAAATTATATTGACAAATCTCTCTTCTGCTGTTATAATTCAAATCAAGTTAGCAAGAGCTAACCGATTTATTTGAGTTTGGGTTAGCTTAGACTTACCGATATAGGGATAATATAACTTTCCCGTATATCATAAATTAATTATGTTCATAAGTTTTCCTCTTTAAGTTTTTACAACTGACATACACACAGGCAAAAGACCCGCCAAAAGCGGGTCTTTTGTCGTTCAGTATTTAATTTACCCGAAAAAGCTCCATGCCGCCGCTATAACGATAGTGGGAAGCATGTTTGCAACGGGAAACTTCTTTTCCCATATAAGGTTTGCGCCCACGCAGAAAATTAGAATCGATCCCGTAAAAGAAATGTTGGCAAGCGCCTGCTCTGTCATGAGCGGTTCAATTAAGTGTGCGAGCAAGGTTACGCTACCTTGAAAAATAAAAACGGGTATAGCCGAAAAAACGGCACCCTTGCCCAATGACGAAGCCATAATCAGTATAATCACAAAGTCGAGTATTGCCTTTGCGGAAAGAGTGGAGTAATCGCCGAAAATACCGTCCTGAATGGAACCGACAATCGCCATTGCGCCTACGCACACGGTTAGCGACGAAGTGACGAATGCATCAACAAATCCGCCGTCCGACTCCGATTTTGTCTTTTTCTTGAGCCAAGTGCCGAAATTCTCCATTTTCTTTTCGAGATTGATGAGTTCTCCGAGCAAAGAGCCTATCGAAAACGAGGCGAGCATCATCATGGTGCCGCCTGTCGAAAGCTTTCCGCCGTTTATCTCGAGCATCTTTTCCATGCATCCGCCTATTCCGAGAAACATAACGCACACAGCCTGAGCCGTCATAAGAGTTTTCTGAAATCTCTCACTCAAACGGTTGCCGAAAATACAGCCTATAGTTCCTCCCACGGCTATTGCCGCCGTGTTGATTATTGTACCCAAACCTATCATAACTTACCTCAGTAAAGATAATCATCATCGGTAATAATACCTTCGATGAACGGAGTGTAGCCATAGGTTCGCAAGGTTGGATCTTCCTCAAAATTCTTGAGCCACTCCCGCCTGTATATTTCAAGCAGGTTGCAAAGCATGCTTATAGAAATTTCTTTGGCGCATTTGTCGCCGTCCATACCATCAAGCCATAAAACCGCTTTAAATTCGCTGATATTCACGCCGTAGCTTCCGTGGAAAAGGCTGTATGAATCAAGCTCTCCGTCCATGATAAGCTTGGCCGCCTTGTAAAATTCGCAGAATCCCTCCTCGCCGTATTCCTGAACCATTCCGTTAAAAAGGATAGTCAAATCAGGATCGTCGATTATCATAATCTCGAGCATTCTGCTTTGCTTATAAACTTTAGTTGTGTAATTCACCTGTTACCGCCTCTATTTTCTCGATTAAATCTCTCGGCATATATCTGGGGCCTCTCACGTTTTTAATGCCGTAAGCCAAGAGAACATCTTTATTCAAAAAATCCTTGCCGTAGCTTTTCACAAGCTTTAATTTCATCGCCTTTTTGCCCGGTCTTTCGTCCCAGTATCTCTCAAAATCGGTTTCCAAAACCTCACACTTGAACATTATAGCACGGTACGGCACTCCGACGTACATATAAACCGTATCGCCCGCCTTAACATTTGAACTTTGCGACCAATCGTGAATATCGCTCTCTTCAAAGCCTTTCACTATATCGTAAAGCTTTGGGTTTGACGGAATAAGCCAGTCGGTTTTTCCGCCACGCTTGTGTTTTGCGCCTTTTTTGGTCATTTCAAAGCTAATATCGATCAAGCCGAAAATTTCTTCCTCGTCCACAGTGCCGTCAAGCAAAACAGTGAACCAGTGCTCTTTATTCATATGGTATGCGGAATAAAAACCGGGATTTTGTCTTAAAGCCCCTATCATGAGCGGATCACCCTTGAGATTGAGAATTTGCACCGTTCTGTCGGGAAGCGACGGAGATATTTTTTTGCCGTTAACCGACATAAAAAGAGCGTACCATTTTCCTTTTTCTCCCTCGTGCCTGAGCACGGCAGAATCAAAATCGTTTGAAAAAGGATACTCGGGAGAAGTACCGTATTTTTCTTTCACATAAGAAAATAATATTTCTCTTGCGTTAAACTCATCCATAAGCTCACCCCGATTGATATTCTAACATCACGGATAGTCTTTTACAAGTGAAAAAAAGCAGACCCTGTTTTACAGAGTCCGCTCACGGCAAAAGTATGCATTTCACATTTTTTTAATCTTTTTCTTTGCCCAGTGCTTAACCGCACCGCAAAATGCCGCCGTCACCGATGCGACAGATCCTCCGACAAGGATACAACCGACAGTTTCCATAATCTTACTCACCGCATATCCTTTCTTTGATAATTCAAATTGGTTAGTTATCGCTAACTGTATTTATTATAGCAATTTTACTTGCATTTGTAAATAGTGAATTTCTATAAATCGCAAAGGAAAAAGGAACCGTTTTTGCCGATTCCTTTTTGCTGATTTCGATATATCAAGCTGTCTGAGCCTGTGCAGCAGGCTGAGTGCTTTCTTCGCTCTTGAGCTTTATAAGCTTCCATTTTCCCGAGCGGTATCTGATGAATATGAGAAGCGATCTCAAAAGCTGATCGCACGCAAGCGCAACCCAAGCGCCGAATATTCCGAATCCCATGTGAACCAGAATAACCGCAAGAGTAGGACGGAGTATCATTGTCGTTATTGTGATGATGATTGCCGTAGCTTTGGTGTCGCCGGCTCCGCGCAGACCACCCGCAAGGATGAACTGCGATGCCTGGAACGGCTGAACGAACGCAACGAAGAACATGATTTTCGCACCCATCTCGACAACCTCTTTTTGGCTGTTGTAAAGTCCGACAATATCACCGCCGAACAGTGCGAATACGGCTGTTAAGACAAGGCCGACCACTATTCCGAGTCGCTGACATCTAGAAGCGTAAGCCTGAGCCATATCGGGGCGTTTTTTTCCGAGCGACTGACCCACGAGCGTAGTAGACGAAACAGCAAACGCCTGACCTGTCATAAACGACAAAGCCTGAATGTTCATACAAACCTGATGCGTCGCAAAGGCTACCGTTCCGAGCGATGCGACTGTCACCGAGAAGACAATCATGCCTATTCTCATGAGCAGCTGTTCTATCATGGACGGAATGCCGATGTTCATAAGATCGGACATGGTTTTTCTGTCCAGTCTGAAGCCGAGATTTAACTCGAGCTTTAAAAATCCGTTGCCACGCAGAATAATGCTGAGGGCAATTATAAACGCAACGAGCTGACCGAGAACCGTTGCAAGGGATGCACCGGCAACACCCATGGCTGGAGCGCCGAGGTTTCCGTAAATAAGAACCCAGTTCAAAAAGACGTTGACCAAATTCGCAATGAGATTATAAATCATACTCGACCGTGAATCACCCACGCCTCGTAGCGATGCGGTTATCGTGCTGGTCAGAGCCATAGTCAAAAATCCGGCAAGCTGAATTTGCAGATACTGAGTTGCCCACTCTGTAACAATCTCCTCGGTAGATCCCATAAGAATGACGAGCGGTCTCGAGAAAATAATTCCAATTGCCGACAAAATAATCGTCACGCAAAATGTAAACAAAAGTCCCTGACGGACGACCTTGTTTGCCTCCTCACGGTTGCCCATGCCCTTGTGTCTTGCGACAAGAGCCGTTACGCCAACATTCATAGCGATGAAAGCCGTCATAAGCAAGAATTTTGGCTGGTTTGTAATTCCTACTGCCGTAAGTGCCTGAGTGCCGTATTCGGGGTGAGCTTTTCCGCCGATTGAACCGACCATCATAAGGTCAACCATCGAGGCAAGCTGAGTTAAAATAAGTTCGATAAAACTCGGCCAAGCTATTTTCACAACATCTTTGAACAACTCGCCGTTGTGAACGCCGTCGGGAAGCTTATTATTAACCCGCAAACTTCCGCCAATTTCGCCCGTGCCCTCCTCAAGTCTGTCCAGAGTAATCCTCAGTCGCGACGCCTTCGCATTTTCCACATTCAAAACCCTCTCAATCTGTTTTGTATGGGTTAATTGTACATCAAATTAATTTTAAATGCAACTGTTTCAGCAGAAACTATCTAAAAATTGTTTCCTGAATATCACTTAAGAGGATAAATTTTGTGAAAATTCCATAAGCACATATTCATTTGCATAACGGGATTTATTTTAACGACAAATCAAACGGACAAAGCCTTTTGAAAAAATACGAACCATATCGCTATATGATACGGTTCATTAGTTATTGTTCTAGTTTTCTTATAAAACAAAACGAAGAAAGAACTTTCGCTCTTTCTTCGTTCTTGGTGCGGGTGACAGAACACGGCTGCTCGGCTTCGCCTCACATCCGCCGACTCGTCGACCCTCGCTTTCGCTCCGGTGCCCGACTTCGTCGCTCTTCGCTGAAAAACAGTCCACCGGACTGTTTTTCTACGCTCAGACCTTCTTAAGGTTCAAGTCCTTTTGTCTCCTTATAAAACAAAAAGAAGAAAGAACTTTCGCTCTTTCTTCGTTCTTGGTGCGGGTGACAGGACTTGAACCTGCACGGGGTAACCACCAGAACCTAAATCTGGCGTGTCTGCCAATTCCACCACACCCGCAGTTACCAAGTTATTATATCACAAATAAATTCTGTATGCAAGAGTTTTTTCGTTAGCTCAGCTGCAAAAGATATTTCAAAATTGAGAGCGGGTCTTCGGATGCGGTTATCACGGTTCTCGCTTTTAGCGGGTCGTCTGTTATTATGCTGTCCACGCCCAGTGCTATCATTTTCTCCATTGTCTCCGTGCTGTTCACCGTCCAAGCATTAACCGGCTTTGCGACTCTGTGACACTTAGCAAGCGACTTTTTCGTCACATAGTTTAGATCCAAACTGAAGAAATCGGCACATTCAAGATTGTAATATTTTCCTATCGAAACTGACAGAATATAACCACAGGGAATATCGGGCATAAGCTCTTTCATGTCCTCAAGAGCGGCTTTTTTCGAAGAAGTTATAACGCAGTCATCTTCAAGTCCGTATTCCGTAATTATATCGGCTACCGATTTCGCAAGATTTTTTGTGTGACGGTTATATTTAAGCTCGATGTTGAATTTTATCTCACCGCCGACATCCTCAAACACCTCTTGCAAGGTGGGAATGCGAACATCGCTGAATCCGTCAAAGTAATAGGCGGCGTCAAGCTTTTTTATCTCATCGAGAGTCATATTCCACACATAGTCGTTAACGCCCGTCACACGCTTTGTGTTCACATCGTGCGTTACCACAACTGCGCCGTCCTTTGTCTCCTGAACATCAAGCTCGATATAATCCGCTTTGTATTCGACTGCTTTTTCGAATGCGGGGAGCGTATTCTCAGGAGCGTCCTTTGACGCCCCTCTGTGAGCCATAACAAGCGTGTTGTCCCCTGTAAAGCCCTTAATATCCGCTTTCACATTTAGAAAAGTGTAACCGACAATCGACAAGAGACAAATAAGTGCCGAAACAACAGCAATTTTAGCATTTTTCTTTGCGGCATTACCGAAAAGCGGCTGAAAAACCCTCGGCGGATGCATGCCTTTCTTTTGCAGAAGTCCGAAATAATACGATGTGATTACGGCATAAGCACACACCACAATCATACTCGGCACGGCAAAATCAAAAATGTTCTTAACAGTTGAATTCAGAGTCAGAAGTATGGCAAAAAGCTTAGTGTTATTCGAAAAAAGAAATATAATCATTGAGAGCAGAATGTAAGCAACTGTTTTCAATGCCAGAATCAAAACCGTATACAGTGTGATATTCACGGCACATACAAACACCATTCTCGTGCGATTGCCCTTCAAAAGCTTTTTAGCCGCTATAATTGCCCCTCGTGCACTGCTGTCAAACAAACAATACTCAAGGAAAATCACGGAGTATGCTATAATGACGCATGCCGCCAAAACAGCAATTACCACCAAAAAAAATATATATAGCCGATTGGACGAAATTCTGCTGATTATAAAATCACCCGTCGGAAATCCCGAGAGCAAAGACGATATTATTGCCGAATTTGCCGTGGGTACAAGCACAACGAAGAACGGTAAAAATATCAGATTTTTCGGCTTTAACACCCGCTTTGAATCCTCTGCGGCTATTTTAACCATTCTAAAGAACGAAATCGGTTTATCGTTTGCCGCCTGAGAATAACAAAGCGTGACAAATGATATTTCAAGCATGGTGAACGCTCCGAGAATGAACATAAGGAACAAAACCGTTCCTATCACAAACGGAGAGAACACAGCTCTTGTGAAATTTTCACCCGAAATAACACGCAGACCGAAAGAAGAACTTACCGTTGTTATTAACCACACCGTAAACGGAAGCACCACAAACGAAGCAGCTATCTTGTAGATAAGCTCAAATGTGAGGAGTGTTCCCTTGCTTTTTTTCAGAAGAGAAAAGGAAAATTTTAGGTTTTCTTTAATTTCTCCGAACAACTTTATTCCTCCGGACAAATATAGTTGAGAGTGTATATTTCTTTGCCGTTTTCCTTGTAAACTCTCGGAACACGAGCTCCGATTCCGCAAATAATCTCGTAATTGATTGTATTTGCGCATGCTGCAAGGTTTTCGGGCGAGATATATTCGTCTCCGTCTCTACCGATAAGAATTACTTCTTCTCCGATTTTAGCGTCGCTTATATTGCCCAAATCAATCATAAGCTGATCCATGCAAACTCTGCCGATAATCGGACATTTTTTCCCTCTGAGTATCACGCTTGACGAATTGAATTTTCTCAAAAATCCGTCGGCATAGCCTATCGGCACGGTTGCAACATTCATTGTGCTTTCAGATGTGAAAGTTCTGCCGTAGCTCACGCTAGTGTTATTCGGTATTTTCTTCACATGAGAAACAACCGACTTGAGCGACAAAACAGGCTTTAAATCAAGCGGATTTTTAACCTTGTCAGACGGTTCAAGACCGTAAAGAATTATTCCCGCTCTTACCATATCGAGATGAGTGTTTGCGTAGTCTTCAATTGCGGCTGAGTTTGCACAGTGATGATATTTAAATGTAACTCCGTTGTACTCGAGATCGTCGATAAGCTCCGAAAAGCTCTCAAACTGAGCTTTCGTGTAGCTTTCTCCACCCTCGCCCTCGTCCGAAACGGCAAAATGTGTGAAAATTCCCTCGGCTTCAATTCCTTCAAGGCTAACCGCCTCGATTATTTCATCGGCAACAGAATAATCCCTCTCAATGTTCTGGCAGAAAAATCCAAGTCTTGACATTCCCGTATCGATTTTAACGTGAACCTTAACCGTAACATTCTCCGCTTTAGCCGCCTTTGAGAGCTCTCTTGCGTAGTCGAGCGAATAAAGGCACTGAGAGATATTGTTTCTTGCGAGTTCACCTGCGGCAGATGCCGGAGTGTAGCCCAAAATCAAAATCGGAAGCGTGACATCGGCTTTTCTCAACTGAATAGCCTCTTCAATGTTGGAAACCGCAAGAAAATCCGCACCCAAAGACTGATATTTTTTTGCGAGCATGACGGCGCCGTGGCCGTATGCGTCCGCTTTAATTACACAGCAAACTCTTGTGTTTGCCGCTTTTTTTATTTCTTCAAAATTATGAGCGGCGGCGTCAAGGTCTACCTCTGCCCATGTTCTCATATGATTTATATTCATAATCTTTCCTAAAAAGCCGAGCCTCCCCTTTTTTGAGGAGGCTCAAGCCAAATTACATTAATTATTTAAAGTACTTTACGCCGCTCTCGAAGATGAGCTGATCTTTAGCTCCGGGAACATTCTTGTAAAGGTTTGCACCCTTTCTCTCGGAGTGACCCATTTTACCGAGAACACGTCCGTCGGGGCTTGTGATACCCTCGATTGCGCAAACGGAGCCGTTCGGGTTCCAAGTGATATCGCCTGACGGATTTCCGTTCGGATCGACATACTGGAATGCAATCTGATTGTTATCGATAAGCTTCTTGAGTGCCTCGGGCTGAGCTACGAATCTGCCCTCACCGTGAGATACAGGTACGCTAAATACGTCGCCTGCGTTTACGCCTGAAAGCCACGGGCTCTTTGTGCTTGTTACTCTTGTGTAAACCATTCTCGAAACGTGTCTGCCGAGAGTGTTGAATGTAAGAGTAGGATCTTCCGGCTTAGGAGTTGTAATCTTTCCGTAAGGAACAAGACCGAGCTTTATAAGTGCCTGGAAACCGTTGCAGATACCAAGCATGAGGCCGTCTCTCTTTTCGAGAAGCTCTGCAACTGCGTCTGCAATCTGGGGGTTACGGAAGGTTGTAGCGATAAATTTACCGGATCCTTCTGGCTCGTCACCGCCGGAGAAACCGCCGGGAATCATGATGATCTGAGACTCTCTGATAGCCTTCTCCATAGCGTCGATTGTCTCTTCGATTGCCTTTGAGGAGAGGTTCTTAACAACGAGAATTTCAGTCTCTGCACCGGCTTTCTCAAATGCTCTTGCGGAGTCAATCTCGCAGTTTGTGCCCGGGAATGCGGGGATGAATACCTTTGGCTTAGCTGTCTTGATAACAGGTGAACCGACATACTTGGAAGAGTCGAGCTTAACGTCAGCCTCAACTGAAACAGTCTCTGCCTTGTTCGGGAAAATCTTCTCGAGAGTATTCATATATGCGCCGACAACGGTTTCGAGATCTATCTTCTCGCCGTCAACGGTGAAGTAATCGTTATCTGTGACAGTACCGACAGTCTTTGCGCCGTCAAATGCCTTAAGGAGCGAATCGTCACCCTCTGCTACAATCCAAGCCGACTTCGGAGCGAACATTTCCTTATCGGAAAGCTTCTCAAAGTCAACAGCAAGCTTGTTGCCGAATACCATTCTTGCGGCTGCGGCTGCAATACCGCCCTCTCTTACAACAGTAGCGGCTGTGATGTGACCGTTTTCAATGTTTGAGAGAACATCGCCGAAGAATACCTTTACCTTTTCCCAGTCGGGAAGTCTTGTCTCCTCACACTCGGGAAGCGGAAGAACATAGAGCTTTGCGCCAACCTTTGAAGCGGCTGCTGTGAGAGTTTTGCTTGCCTTTGTCATAGCAACTGCAAAGGAAACAAGCGTCGGAGGAACATCGAGATCCTCGAATGAACCGGACATGGAGTCCTTACCGCCGATTGACGGAAGTCCGAGATTTATCTGAGCTGTGAGTGAACCAAGAAGAGCTGCTGCGGGCTTGCCCCAACGCTTCGGATCCTCGTGAAGTCTCTCAAAATACTCCTGGAATGTAAGTCTTGCCTTCATCGGGTCTGCACCTGTTACGGCAAGCTTTGCAAGTGACTCTGTTACTGCGTAAGCTGCGCCGTGGAACGGGCTGAAGCGTGAAATTCCCGGAATATATCCGTAAGCCATTGCTGTTGCATCGTCTGTTTCGCCCTCAAGAAGCGGAATCTTTGCAACCATAGCGTCCTCGGGAGTGAGCTGGTATTTACCTGCAAAAGGCATATTAACGGTAGCCGCACCGATGGATGCGTCAAATCTCTCGGAAAGACCCTTCTGTGAGCAAACGTTGAGTCTTGAAAGGTTCTTGACGAAAGCGTCAGCCTGTGAAAGACCCTTGAGCTCCTCGGGGATAAGCTCTCTGTAATCGTCCTCTGCCTTAGGAGCAGTGATATATGCATCGGCGTTCTGAGTTACGCCGTTTGTATCAAGGAATGCACGGGAAAGATTAACGATTATATCGCCTCTCCAGTCCATAACAAGTCTTGCGTCGTCTGTTACGACAGCAACAACAGTTGCGTCGAGGTTCTCCTTGTGAGACTCTGCGATGAACTTATCGACGTCCTCGGGAGCCACAACAACAGCCATTCTCTCCTGAGACTCGGAGATTGCAAGCTCTGTGCCGTCAAGACCCTCGTACTTCTTCGGAACCTTGTTGAGGTCAATCTTAAGTCCCGGAGCAAGCTCGCCGATAGCAACGCAAACTCCGCCTGCGCCGAAGTCGTTACATCTCTTTATGAGAGTTGAAACCTCGGATTTTCTGAATAATCTCTGAATCTTTCTCTCCGTGGGAGGATTACCTTTCTGAACCTCTGCACCGCAAACCTCGATAGACTCGAGTGTGTGAGCCTTTGAAGATCCTGTTGCACCGCCGCAGCCGTCACGGCCTGTTGCGCCGCCGAGAAGAATGATAACATCGCCTGCTTCAGGCTCCATTCTTACAACGTTGGACTTCGGAGAAGCACCGATAACAGCACCGATCTCCATTCTCTTTGCAACATAACCGGGATCATAAAGCTCTGTGACCTGACCTGTTGCAAGACCTATCTGGTTTCCGTAAGAGGAATAACCGGCGGCTGCACCTGTGGTAATCTTTCTTGTGGGAAGTTTACCCTTTAAAGTATCCTTAAAGTGAACGGTGGGATCTCCCGAACCAGTTACACGCATTGCCTGATAAACATAAGCTCTGCCCGAAAGCGGATCTCTGATAGCACCGCCGAGGCAAGTTGCGGCACCACCGAAAGGCTCAATCTCTGTGGGGTGGTTGTGAGTTTCGTTCTTGAACTGAATGAGCCAAGTTTCCTCTTTGCCGTCGATTGTTACGGGTGCCTCGATGGAACAAGCATTAATCTCCTCGGACTCGTCGAGATCATCAAGAAGTCCGATGCTCTTAACGTACTTAGCGCCGATTGTACCCATATCCATAAGGCAAACTTCTTTGTGCTTGTTAACGTAAAGCTTAGCTCTTACATCCATGTACTCCTGCAAAGCCTTATTGATAGCCTCGGAGAGTCCGCCCTCCTCGACTGTGATTTTGTTAAGTCTTGTAGAGAATGTTGTGTGACGGCAGTGATCTGACCAATATGTATCGATAACCTTGAGCTCTGTCAATGTGGGCTCTCTCTTCTCCTCGTCACGGAAATAATCTCTTACAAATTTGAGATCGGAAAGAGTCATGGCAAATCCCATGCTGTCAAAGTACTTCTGCATCTCTTCGTCATTCCAAGAGATGAATCCCTCGATTCTTGCTACGTCAGCAGGAACCTCGCTCTTCATATCGAGAGATTCGGGCTTTGAGAGTGAAGCAAGTCTTGACTCGACGGGGTTGATCATGTAGGACTTAATCTTATCCATTTCCTCATCGGAAACGTTGCCCTTAACCAAAATAACCTTAGCGGTAGCAACTGTGGGACGCTCGCCCTGAGTTAAAAGCTGAACGCACTGAGCGGCAGAATCGGCTCTCTGGTCGTACTGACCGGGGAGATACTCTGTCGCAAATATTTTATACTCCGATGAAGGAGTGAAGTCCTCATCATAGACATTATCAACATTGGGCTCTGAAAAAATAGTATAGGACGCTGTTTTAAATTCCTCGTCGGAAAGTCCCTCAACGTCGTATCTGTTGAGGATGCGAAGCTCCTCCAAGCCCTTTATTCCGAGGTTGGACACGATATCGGACTTTGTGTGCTGTGCCTCGATATCATAGCCTTTTTTCTTCTCAACGAAAATTCTTGTTACCATGAAAATTTTCCTTTCTTCATCAGAAATCCGTAATTTACAAAAGTAAATATCGTCAACCGACAATATCGCATTTATTCTTATTTTAGCACAGTCGGGATTATTATTAAACCTTCGCTAACATAATATTTTTTTCAAATCAGCGTGTGATTTTTGTGAAAATAGATACAAGCGTGACACAAAGCACATAGAAAATTATGCCAAAAACCACTTGTTTGTCCCAAAAGCAAAGGCACGGCTCAAAAAGCCGTGCCAGGAATCTATTCGTGTTTAGATCTCATGTTATCGAAAAAGTCTCTCAAAAGCGCCCTTGACTCATCCTCCATAAATCCACGGAAGATTTTAGGCGTGAAAGCATTCTTCATTTTGCAAATATCGACAGCCGAACCGAATGCGCCCATAGTCATGTCCTCGGCGCCGAAAATCACTCTTTCGATTCTCGAGTTGATTATAGCACCGGCGCACATGGGACACGGCTCAAGCGTGATATAAATATGCGCACCTCTTAATCTCCAATCGGCAAGATTTATGCTCGCCTGATGTATCGCCATAATCTCCGCGTGACCCAAAGGATCTTTTCTCTCTTCTCGGGTGTTTTTTCCACGACCGATTATCTCGCCGTCAAGAACCACAACCGCACCGACGGGAATTTCGCCCGCCTCGCCCGCTTCTCTTGCGAGTTTCAAAGCCTCGAGCATAAAACGCTTTTCGGGAATGAATTCAAGCATCAGTAAATACCTAGGAAATCAAGAGTTGTGAACGATCCGACCATTACCAAAAAGAGGATGAAACCGGGGTTTAACACGGTGCATTCAAGCTTTGAGACAAAGCCGAGTTTCTTCTCGGGCTTATAAAGTCTGAACGGTATTTTCTTCTTGACCAGAAGAACGATAAGGCAAACTATGCCGACAATAATCATTCCGTAGAACAGAATGAAATCGAGTACAAGAGCGACATTTTCGGTGCAGTTCGCTTCCGTTAAATCGAGCAAAACGCTTATTGCGTTGTTCATAAAGTGAATACCGATGTTAACCCAGATATTGCCCGTGACGACATACACAAAGCCGAGAACAAGTCCCGAGATGAACGCAAACGGAATGCTTGTTGCGCTCATGTGCATGCATCCGAAAATAAACGCAGATGTGATTATAGCAAAGCAGTCACCGTATTTTCTAAGCGATCCTAGAATAACGCCTCTGAACGCAAACTCCTCAAAAACGGGTGGCATAACGGCAACCTCGATGAAATAGAGAAGCATCAAAAGCGGCGCCGTGGGCGTAACGCTCGAAGAAGAAGCGTCATAACCGAATCTCGAGAGGAAATTTCCGAGCCAGCTTGAGGGGAAGTTTGCAAGAAGACAAAGCGAAAGTCCTGCAAAGATAATGAGCAGCTTGTCGCCAAACTTAACGGGATTTACCCGTATTACCTCGTTCATCGTCACGTTTTTTGACGCTGCCGCATAGATGAAGAACGGCAGGAAAATCGCAAACGGTGAGGAGAAGCACTGAAGCGAATAGTAGATGAGCGGAGGAATACCGCTTGTGTCGGGATAAGCGTGAATATCGCAGTATCCCGACAAGGCAATAAACCGCACGCTTGCCATCGTGAATATCAGCATGAGTCCATACATGATAATCGGCAAAAAGCTAAGAGCTGTCATCTGTCCTCTGAGTCTCTTTTTTTCAAGCTTTTTCGGTGGCATATAGCCGTATTTCGGATCAAACACCATTTCGCCGTTATTGGGCAGGGTGTTCGAATTAAAATCGTAGGTGTTCACTTAAAAAGCCCTTTCGCTTATTTCATAAGCTCGCAAATTCTGTTGGAGAAATCAACAGGGTCATCAACAGGAAGTCCCTCGATGAGAACCGCCTGGTCGTACAAAAGCTCGGCATAAGCCTTAAGCTTATCCTGATCGTTTTCGTTAAGGTTCTTGAGAACCTCAAAAATCGGATGCTCGGGGTTAATCTCGAGAACTCTCTCAGCCTTGACCTCGCCGCCGGCGGTTGCCTGGGGCATTCTTGCAAATACCTTTTCCATCTCGAGAGTTATCTGACCCTCGGAAGAAAGGCAAACAGGGTGCTTTGTAAGTCTTGAAGAAAGCTTAACAGCGACAACCTTGCCGTCGAGAGCCTTTCTCATGTTCTCGAGAAGGTCCTTGCTCTCCTCAACTTTCTTTTCGTTCTCTGCTTTTTCCTCGTCTGTTTCAAGTCCGAGATCATCGGAAGAAATATTCTTGAAGTCTTTCTCCTGATATTCGGCCAAGGTCTTGAGCGCGAACTCGTCAACCTCCTGAGTGAGATAAAGAATCTCATAGCCCTTTGCGGCAACTGTCTCTGTCTGCGGAAGCGAAGCCATTCTGTCAACGTTATCGCCGCAAACATAATAGATGCTCTTCTGTTCGGGTTTCATTCTTGAAACGTACTCGGCGAGAGTTACAAGTTTCTTCTCCGAAGATGAATAGAAGAGAACCAAATCTTTAAGCTCGTCTTTATGAATACCGTAGTCGGCATACATGCCGTACTTTAACTGAAGACCGAATGCGTCAAAGAATTTCTCGTACTTCTCACGGTCGTTTGTAAGCATCGATTTAAGCTCAGAAGCAATCTTCTTTTCAAGTCTTGAAGCGATAAGCTTGAGCTGTCTGTCGTGCTGGAGAAGTTCACGTGAAATATTGAGTGAGAGATCCTGAGAGTCCACAAGGCCTTTCACAAAGCTGAAGTGGTCGGGAAGAAGGTCGGCGCATTTCTCCATGATCATAACGCCGTTGGAATAAAGCTGGAGACCCTTCTCGTAATTCTTTGAGTAGTAGTCCATCGGTGCCTTTGCGGGGATGAAGAGAAGTGCGTTATATGTTGCAGTACCCTCAACCGATGTGTAAATAACTTTAAGCGGATCTTCCCAGTCCATGAATTTCTCTTTGTAGAAAGAGTTGTAATCCTCGTCGCTTACTTCACTCTTTCTCTTCTTCCAAATCGGAACCTGACTGTTAAGAGTTACATTCTCGGTATAGTGCTCATATTCTGTTTTTGCGTCGAGATCGTCGCTCTCCTTGGGTCTCACTCTGTCCATATCGAGAGTGATCGGGTAACGGATATAATCGGAATATTTCTTTACAAGGCCCTGAAGCTTGTACTGATCGAGATACTCGTCATAGTTATCGTCCTCGGTGTTATCCTTGAGGTAAAGCGTGATAACACTGCCGTGAGACTCTTTCTCCGCCTCGGTAATCTCGTAGCCGTCTGCTCCCTCGGACTCCCACATATAAGCCTTGTCAGCACCGAAAGCCTTTGAAAGAACGGTTACCTTCTTTGCTACCATAAATGCAGAGTAGAAACCGACGCCGAACTGACCGATGATATCGATGTCCTCTTTTTTCTCATTCTCCTGCTTGAAACCGAGAGAGCCGCTCTTTGCGATGACGCCGAGGTTGGTGTCAAGCTCTTTCTCCGTCATACCGATACCGTTATCGGAAATTGTAAGTTTTCTCTCGTCCTTGTTTATCTCAAGAGAAATTTTGAAGTCCTCTCTCGAAAGGCCGGTCAAGCCCTCTGAAAGCGACTTATAGTAAAGCTTATCTATTGCGTCGCTTGCGTTTGAAATGAGCTCACGAAGGAATATCTCCTTGTGGGTATAAATTGAGTTGATCATAAGATCAAGAATTCTTTTGGATTCGGTTTGGAATTGTTTAACTGCCATAAAAACATCTCTCCTTGTATATAAAGCTGCTTATTCAGCTTTCAATATTTTACACCCTATTTGTTAACTTTGTTTGAATAAGCAGAAACTTGTTTCGAGTGCTAAAATTCATAGCTAAATAACTTTCTCAGCTTACAAGCTTGAAAAAGCAGTCGTAGCCAGCATTTTTCTCGGAACTGCCCCAAGTTACGCTTATTTTCACAATTTTGTTTCCGACCGATTCGGGCAGAGTCAGGCTGTCGGCATTCTCGTAATCGCACTCGAGCGACTCGGAGTAAAGCGAATATTTAACGTCGCCGTATCTTTCGCCCTCAAGTTTCACGGTCAAGTCGTCATTGTACGGCACGTCGCAGTTCATCTCATTCACGACTTCACTCATATCGTAACCGGGAACAAGCTCCCCGTTCTCGCTTGTCTTGACGGCATAGCACTCAAAGTCCACTCCGCCGCTTTGAATAAGTACCTTACCTTTTGTTTCGTCCGAAATAAGACTGCATCCCGCAAGAGATAAAATCAAAATTACAGAAAGTAATACAGATATCGTTTTTTTCATTTTGAGCCCCTCACTTAAGTTCGACAACGGTAACTCCGCTCTCGCCCTCGCCGTATGTGCCAAGTCTGAACGATCTCACATTCGGATGTCTTTTAAGATGCTGACCTATTGCCGCTCTCAAAACTCCCGTGCCCTTGCCGTGAATTATCGTCACGGTGGAAATTCCCTGACGGACGCATCTGTCGATGAACGAATCCACCTCCATTATGGCTTCCTCGCTGTTCATACCTCTTACGTCAACATCAAGTGAAGTTTCCTGTGGCGAACTTATCACCTTGACGGTTCTTCTGTCCTTGCCGACTCCCTGCTTTTTCTTCTGTCGGTTCGAGTAAAGTCTCAGATTTGAAAGCGGAACTCTCGTCTTGATAATTCCCGCCTGAACAAGTATCTGATCTCCCTCTTTGGGAATATCGAGAACTACGGCTTCCTTACCTAAATCATATATAATAACGTCGTCGCCGACTTTCAAAGGTCTTGGCAAAACATAATCGTCATCGGGCTTTTTCTCCTCAATGGGATTGCTCGTGTTCTCGAGATTTCTTATGCCCGCTTTGAGCATGGATTTCTGCTCCTGAGTCATAACCTTGTCACGCTGTTTTCTCAGCTTGTCAAGCTCCATCATGAGGTTTTCGGCTTGCGCACGGGTTCTCGAAACTATCAGGCCTGCCTGTCTTCTTGCCTCTTCGAGTTCCTTTTTCGAGTCGTTCTCGGCCTTTGTCTTAAGTCTTTCGGCTTCTTTAAGCTTTTTCTCGACCTCGTTTCGCTCACGGTTCAGCTTTTGATTTTCCTTTTCGAGCTTCTGGCGGCTCTCTTCAAGCTTTGAAACAACCTGTTCAAACTCACTGCTTTCGTCAGAAACAAGATTTCTTGCTCTTGCCACGATATCAGGGCGCATACCGAGTCGCTTCGATATTGCAAATGCATTGCTCTTTCCGGGAACGCCGATCAAAAGCTTGTATGTCGGCGAGAGTGTGTTCACGTCAAATTCGCAGCTGCCGTTCTCGACTCCGCTTGTCTTTAGCGCAAACTCCTTGAGTTCCGCATAATGGGTAGTAGCGGCAAGACGGACATGTTTTATTCTCATTGCCTCGATAACCGCAACGGCAAGCGCCGCCCCCTCTACGGGATCTGTTCCGGCTCCAAGCTCGTCTATCAAGACAAGACTTTCGCTGTCGGCAACATCAAGTATGCCGATGATATTAACCATATGTGCGGAAAATGTTGAAAGTGACTGCTCAATGCTCTGCTCGTCACCTATATCGACAAGTATCTTCTTAAAGAAAGATACCTCGCTGTTTTCGGCGCACGGAAGCATAAGCCCGCACATTGCCATAAGGCAGAAAAGACCGATCGTCTTAATGGAAACCGTCTTTCCGCCCGTGTTCGGGCCTGTTATTATGAGCGAATCGAAGTTAATGCCAAGCTCAAAATCAGTAGGCACAACCTTGTTTTTATCTATAAGCGGATGTCTTGCACGGTTTACTTTGATTTTTCCCTCATCGTTGATTTTCGGCAGAGTTGCTTTCATCTTGTAAGCTAAGTGAGCCTTTGCGAAAATCAAATTAAGCTCAGTTAGCATGCGGTAGCTCTCACAAATTCCGTTTGCAAAGCTTCCAACTTCGCCGCTGAGTTCATAGAGTATTCTCTCGATTTCCTCTTTTTCCTGAGATTTAAGAAGTCTTATATCGTTGTTAGCCTCCACAACTCCCATCGGCTCGATGAAAACGGTTGCTCCGCTTGCCGATGTGTCGTGCACAAGACCTTTAATCTCGTTTCTGTACTCTGCTTTTACGGGCACGACATATCTGCCGTCCCTTTGAGTGACTATTGCGTCCTGAAGGTATTTCTGATAAGTCTGGCTCTTGACCATTTTATCAAGCTGTTCCTTGACGCGCGCACCCGCATTTACTATTTTTCTTCTGATGCCTGCAAGCGCCGGGGATGCTGTATCTGCAATTTCTTCCTCGCTTTTTACGACAGAATTAATTCTGTCCTCTAAATATTTATTGGGTTGGAGCGTATCGAATCTGTAATTGAGAACTGTGTTTATACTTGCAGACTTATTTCTCCACTCACAAACGGCTCTTATAACCCGTAGCGTAGCCTCTATTCTTAAAAGTTCCGTGAGATTTAGCGCACCGCCCGCCTCGGCTCTTCTCACGGCATTTGTTACGTTTGTGAGTCCGTAAAAGCTGGGCGAGCCGAATTTTGCCTGTAAAATATATGCGTCATCGGTCTCTTGAAGAAGAGTTTTTGCATCCTCGAGACTTTCTGCCGGCTTTAAGCCGAGTGCAAGCGCACGGGAATCCTCACAGCTTGTTTCAGCCGCAAGCATATTCAAGACTTTATCAAGCTCCAGCGCCTTATGATTTTTATCCATTTTATATTCCTTTAATTCAGTGCGATTGATTTGTAAAAATCGAGCGTTTTCATGGTGTGTCCGAGTGTGTTTACCGTGTAACTTTCGCATGCGACCGCCGCCTGAGCGAGAGCCTCGTCGGGCACGGCAAACGAATATATCTTCTCAAACTCAGAGTAACAAATATGCCTTATTACGTGAAGCGAGGTTTTGTTAAGCACGACATAGGGCCTTTCGCCCTTGTAACAATCGGAACATACTATCGTGCCCTCAAGCGGCAGAAAGTACATTTTCTCTTTTTCGTACTCACCGCACTCCTTGCAGCCGATTATATTCGGCATATAACCCGCAAGCGACAGCATTCTCATTTCGGTAATAGCTTTAATCTGCATTTTGGGCTTTGTCCCCTTTGAAAGAAAATAGAGCGAATTTAGCATAAGGCGCAAAAATTCGTCTGAATTTGTCTGTTCGGGCACGAATTCAAGCGCAAGCTCGCAAAAATATTGTGCAAGGCTTAAACTCTCTATATCGTTTCGAAGTCCGAAAAAGACTTCTTTCGGCTTTGCGTAATCGATGTAGCAGTAATTTTTACCGGGGCGGATTGTAAAATCCGAATAGCACAAAAGAGCTGTCGAGGACGCTTTGCTGTCCTTGGGATTTTTTGCATGGCGCGCAAACGCCTTAATCACGCCGTCGCTCCTTGTGAGAATCGAGACAAGACGGTCGCTTTCGCCAACCGTCTGTTCTCTGATTATAAGTCCGTCCGTTTTAATACTGCCTACCATCACTTTTCGTCACTCTTTATCACTCGTTGAAGTCTTTGATATCAAATCCCAGCGTGTGAAGTACGTTCGGGCGAAGTCGCCAGTCCTCTTTGACCTTTACCCACAACTGAAGATTGATTTTGCAGTCGAAGAAACGCTCCATGTCGATTCTCGCCTGTGTGCCGATTTTTTTGAGCATAGCTCCGCCCTTGCCGATAATTATTCCCTTGTGGTTTGCTTTCTCGGTGTAAATCGTGCAGTCGATGTCGATTATTCCGTCTCTGTCGCTCATTCTCTCAGTGACAACGGCAACTCCGTGCGGAACTTCCTTGTCGAGAAGTCTCAAAACCTTTTCACGCACGATTTCGCTTGCGATAACTCTCTCGGGCTGATCCGTCAAAGTATCGTCCTCGAAAATATGACCGCCCGGCATAGCGAGTTTTTTAAGTTCGTCCTTTAAGTCCTTGATTCCGTTGCCGTCCTTTGCGGAAACGGGGACAATCGCCTCAAACTCGTACATCTCGGAGAGATTTACAATCTGCTGCATGAGCACGGATTTATCCTCTAAAAGATCTATTTTGTTTATTGCAAGCACGGCGGGAATTCCGAGCTGCTTAAATTTCTTTGTGAGCTCGATGTCGGCTTTTGAAATTTTGGTATTTCCCTCGACAACAAGCATGCAAGCGTCCACACCCGCAACGGATGAATTGACGCTTTTAACCATGTAATCGTCAAGCGCGTTTCTCGATTTGACAAGACCCGGTGTGTCTATAAAAACAAGCTGATCCGCGCCCTCTGTGAGCACGCCCATAATTCTTGTTCTTGTTGTCTGCGGTTTTCTTGAAACTATCGCAAGTTTCTGACCGATAAGCTTATTTAATAGTGAGCTTTTTCCAACGTTCGGTCTGCCGACTATTGCGATAAAAGCTGATTTTTCTTCAAAATTTTCTGTCATTGTATTTCTCCGTTATTTTTATCAAGGTTCAATAAACAGCACAATACCGATGCGAGTTTTGGCTTGCATCGGCAGTGAATATTCACTCAGTTTGAATCGGGATCGATTGTGTAGCTTGATGTGCTCGGAAGTCCGAGCTGAGACATTACAAGCTCTTCTTTCTCTCTCATGCGAACCTTTTCGAGGCCGCCGTTTTCGTGGTCGTAGCCCAGAAGGTGAAGCATGGAGTGAGCCGTGAGGTAACCGATTTCTCTCTCAAGCGAATGGCCGTAGCGCTCGGCTTGCTCGACTGCTCTGGGGACAGAAATAACAACATCGCCGAGTATCTTTGCGCCTGTTGAATGGTTGATGTCATAGACACCGTTCTCTCCCATGGGGAACGAAAGAACATCCGTCGCTGCGTCCTTATCTCTGTACTGCTTGTTTAATTCTCTTATCTGCTCATTGTCAACGAAGGTTACGCTTACCTCAGCCGAGCCCTCGAATTTCTCCATTTGAAGCACGGCGTTGCAGGTTCTTCTGATTAACATTCTCACGCCTGTGGGAATTTTTACCGCTTTCTGCTGATTTGTGATTATAACTCTTGTCTTATCCATGTTCTTGCCTGCCTTCCGTCTTTATTGTCTGTTTTGTGATGCTTTTTCATATGCACGGACTATGTCCTGAACCAGTTTGTGGCGGACAACGTCTTTTTCCGTAAACTTAAACTGACCGATATCATCGATGCCACGAAGTATTCTCATGGCGTCTTTTAGTCCCGAACGTTTTCCGTCGGGAAGATCTATCTGTGTGACGTCTCCCGTTATGACCATTTTTGAGCCAAAACCGAGTCTTGTCAAAAACATCTTCATCTGCTCGGCTGTGGTGTTCTGTGCCTCGTCGAGAATGATAAAGCTGTCGTCGAGCGTTCTGCCTCGCATGTACGCCAAAGGAGCAACCTCTATTGCCCCTTTTTCAAGGTATTTCGCATAGGTTTCTGCGCCAAGCATATCGAAGAGTGCGTCATAAAGCGGTCTCAAATAGGGATCTACCTTCTGCTGAAGGTCTCCGGGGAGAAAACCAAGTTTCTCACCGGCCTCAACCGCAGGTCTTGTGAGAATTATGCGGTTAACCGTACCCGCTCTGAATGCCGTGACCGCCATCGCAACCGCAAGGTAAGTTTTACCTGTACCCGCAGGGCCGACTCCGATTGTTATCGTTTTGTTTTTAATGGTGTTGCAATAGTTTTTCTGTCCCACCGTTTTTGGCTTGACGGGCTTTCCTTTAGCCGTGACGCAAATAGTGTCACCCGAAAGCTCGACTACCTTCTCTTCCTTGTCCTCGAGAACCATGTTCATGCAGTAACGCACGCTCAACTCGTCAATTACCTCTCCGCGATTAACAAGCTCCATGAGACTTTCGGTAACTCTTGCCGCTTTGTCCACGTTCTCTTCATCGCCCGAAAATTTGAGCGAGGCGTCACGCACCACTGCCGATACGTGAAGTTCTCTCTCGATAACCTTCAGGTTCGAATCAAGATTGCCGAACAAATTGGTGGGATCGGCAAGTCTTTCGAGACTAATACTTCTTTCCAAATTTCTTCTCCTAATTTTACTTAAAATTAGATTGACATACCTAAGGTGTTTGCTTGCGAATATTTTTGAACAAAATTCCGCATTTAGATTATATCACATAACCCGTAGGTTTCAACAGCTTTTTTCACATATTTTTCAAAAAAATTTGTACCATATTAACTAAATTTACAAAATGCTTAATTTTTGTACAAAAAAGAGCCCTCTTTCGAGAGCTCTTGATTTGCCAGTATTTGATTTAAACCGATTTAGACAAAATACGGGTTCGGCTTTAAGAGAATCAAGATTAAATCGACTATCCAGCCTATGCCAAAAAGTCCGCACGTGAGCAAATAGAGAATGCCCATGCCTACTTTTCCCTCATAGAACTTATGAGCGCCGACTCCTCCAAGGAAAAGACAAAGCAGAAAAGCTATCCATTTGTCACATCTCTTTGTGTATTCAAATACTCCGTTGGTGTTGTTGTTATTGTTTACGTTGTTCACAACCACTGTCGGTGTTTCACTTTGAAGATTTTCAACCTGTCTGCCGCAATTTGTGCAAACAACGGCGTCCGCGGGAATAACCTCACCGCAAAATTTGCAGTATTTTGTCTGAGGCTTATATGTAGTCTCCTGACCGCAGTTGGGACAGAATTTTGTATCTGTGGTGATGGGAGCGCCGCAATTGGTGCAATATTTGGTTTCAGCCATAATTTATGCCCTCCGAGTAATATATTTCTTAATCAGAGTATCACAATCTTCGGCAATATTCAATAGCAAAAGCCTCAAAGACTCATCTGATATAGCACATAGCCCCTATATCCGCCCTTCAAAGAGTAAGCTTCAAAGCCAATATCTCTCATTTTCTGCGCACGCTCGAGGCTTGTCGCACCCGCATAGCACATCAGATAAATCGGCTTGCTCTTGTCGAGCTCGTGCAGCCTGTCGTTAATCTCTTCGTCCGGAATATTCACCGCACCTTCGGCTTTTCCTCTTTTTACATCGTCGGGGTCGCGCAAATCGATGAATACTTTGTCTCTTACATCGTCTTCCATATCCTCAAAGCGCTGTTCAATTTTCATCATAAGTTTAACCTCTTAATATCTGACGCCCATGCCGCAGTTGTATCTCGGCTCGCGTTCCATGTCTTTCATGTAATTTGTTTTGTATGCCATATTTATATCTTTGAGCTCCATTTCGCCCTTGATATATGGCAAATACATATCGTAACCGTCAAATGCGTCGTCACAGCCCGAGTCAAAGCCCAATGCGTCACGCACTATTTTTTCTCTTTCTTCTTCTGTAGTATCTTTTATAAGATAGCTTGCCATAAAGTTAATCCTTTCAGTCGAGTATTTTTTTCGGCTTAAATCCGAGAAAATCTCCGGAAACCAAGCTGTATTCTATTCCCCGGTGATTGCCTCTCAAGCTGTCGCTCCAGCGTGCCGCACCGTGGCAATGAGAATAAACCACCTGTTCGGCGCCGTATTCTTCGGCAAGTTTCGTGAGCGGACTCTCAAAATATCCTATCGTGGTAGGAGGATAATGCAAAAATACTATAAATCGTTTGTATCCCGCTTCCTTCGCAAGCTGCAAAGAGATTCTGAGCCTCTCAGACTCCCTGTCCATTATTTTTAGATAATGCTCCCAAGAGTCCTTGTTTTCAAAACAATATCCCTTTGTTCCGCACAAAGCGACATCGCCGTAATTATAGAAATTGTTCTGCAAAAATTTGAGCTTTCCCGAAAATAACTCGTTAAGCTTTTCAGTTTTCTTTGCGTCCCAGAACATATCGTGATTGCCCCTCAGCAAAATTTTTCTGCCGGGGAGATTTTCGATAAACTCAAAATCGGGCAGGCACTGCTCCACGCTTTTCCCCCACGAATGATCGCCCGTCAAAACAACGGTATCGTCGGGTTTAATTTTCTTCGAGAAATTCTTCTCTATTCTCTTCACGTGGTGCTTCCAGTCGGACGAAAAAACCGTCATATCCTTGTTAACCGCAAGATTTAAGTGCATATCGCCCATTGCCCAAAGCGACATCAGTTTTCCTCCGTTTCCCGCCGTATCCACTCGGTTATAAGGCGGACAATTTTCTTTTGCTGAACTTCCGTAAGCTCCGTTCCGAGCGGAACTCTGTACCATTTGTTAAGACACCCACGACAACAGCACGCACACGCATGCTGAGCCACAAACACGGGATATCCTCGCCACGGCGTCTGCTTGCCGTCGTTCGGTATCACGGCGGGCGCCAAGCGTTTCTTTACGATTTCGGCACAGTGCGTTTCAATTACATCGAGTCCCTTGTCACGAACAGTCTGTTTGTCCTTTTCGCTTAAGTGAAAAGACGAGCGGAATTTTGATTTTGAAAGCTTATAAAGAGCTTCGTCTATGGTTTGCAAAATCTGCCTCTCACTTACCGTGGCAGTGACCGCCGACGTGAACGGCGCTCATATCAAGCTTTAAATCACCGTCAAGCATTTTTCTCACAGCGTCCTCGGGTTTTCCCGAAACTCCGGGATAAACTAAAAATATACCCGCCGACTGCAAGGAGTCGTATGCCGCTTTGCCCATACCGCCGCAAATGACGGTATCTACTCCCTTGGACTTAAGAAGAGCAACCGCCGAAGAATGTCCGTGCGACTGACAAGTGACTGTTTCCGAAGCCACTATCTCACCGCTAATCACGGTGTAGATGATAAAACCGGGAGCTTTTCCGAAGTGTTGCCAAATCTCGCCATCCGAATAAGGGATTCCTATTTTCATCACAGTTCTTCCTTTCTAAATTGTATACTTGTATACAATTTAGGATTTTACTACATATTTATGAATAAATAAAGAAAAAAATAAAAAAACAAAAGCGGAACTGTACAGAGGGGTGAAAAACAGTTCCGCTAACTTATAATTAAATTTCTGTACTCCCAAAGGGCAGTATCAGAAATTTCTGAGTTTTGCCTTATCGAGAGCTTTTCTTATCTGAGGGCCGACGATCATTGCGCAAATTCCCTTTGCGATGTCAAAAGGAATGAACGGAATGACGCATACTGCGAGAGCCGCACCGACAGAGTAGCTTGCCTTGAAGCAGAACCAAGCGGTTCCGACTGCATAGCAAATTGCAACGCCGACTATCATGGAAGCAAAGTTAATGGCATAATTTATGGCTTTCTGCTTGCCTTCTGCCTTGTCAATTGGGAAATGATCAAAGGTGATTCCGCAAATAATTGCAAGCGGAATGAATCCAATGATGTATCCGCCGGCAGGACCGACGAGGCTTGCGATACCCGATGAGGTGTATCCTGCAAAAACAGGCACGCCCATGCATCCGATGATAAGATAGAGAATGAAAGCGAGAGTTCCTCTCTTCCAGTCAAGCACATACAAAGCAAGGTAAATCGCAAATATCTGAAGCGATACCGGAATTGTGCCAATCGGAATGGAAATAGGTGCGATTACGCACACAACCGCTGTCATTACACCAACAAGAACAATATTTTTTATTCTTGCAGAGTTGTCATTATTATTCATTATACATTTCTTCCTTTCATTTGTAAACATATTTTTTCAAATGTTTTTTGGTTGACAACAAACATTTGTCAACCCTCATCGCAAATATAAGTATACATTAGATTGACAATAATGTCAACTGTTTTTTGGAATTCAGTTGATAGAAATTTTATTTTCCATCAACACGCAATTTCTTGACAAGCGGGCGGCGCTTATCTATAATTATCTAAATAAGATTGCATATTAAATAGGTAGGCTTTTTATGTGGGCTTGACGATAAAATACATATTTTGTTAAGGAGGAAAAACATGATACCCACGCCACAGGAAGCATTTGAGCTTTTAAAAGAATATAACAAGGGAGAATTTCACCTTGCACACGGAGAGATTGTAGGCGGAGTTATGCGCTACTTTGCAAATGAACTCGGTTACGGGGACGAAGCTGATTTCTGGCAGACAGTCGGAATTTTGCACGACCTCGATTTTGAACTCTATCCGGAGGAGCACTGCACAAAGGAACAGGAGATTCTCAGAGAAAAAGGCGTTGACGAGAGAATAATCCATGCGGTGGCAAGCCACGGCTACAAACTTACGGTTGACATCGAGCCCACCCACGAGATGGAAAAGGTTCTTTACGCAACGGACGAATTAACGGGACTTATCGGTGCGGTAGCAAGAATGAGACCATCAAAAAGCACTATGGATCTTGAGCTTAAATCGGTCAAGAAGAAGTATAAATCAGCTAATTTTGCCGCAGGATGTTCGAGAGAAGTTATCGAGAGGGGTGCCGATATGCTTGGTTGGACTCTTGACGACCTCATAAGCCGAACCATTCTTGCCATGAGAAGCTGCGAAAAAACGGAAGCTAGCGTTTGAGAATTGTTAAAAGATATGATAGAATAGTCCGTAACAAAAATTAAAGCCCTGACAGAAAGGAAATATATGCTTAACAGTTTTTCAAGAACCGAGCTTCTTTTCGGAAACGAAGCTATGAAAAAGCTTGAGGAATCGAGAGTGGCCGTTTTCGGTATAGGCGGAGTGGGCGGATACACCGTCGAGGCACTCGCACGCTCCGGAGTCGGTGCAATTGACCTTATAGATGACGATAAGGTTTGCCTTACGAACATAAACCGCCAGATAATCGCAACAAGAAAGACGGTCGGAAAATACAAGGTTGACGTTGCCGAGGAGAGAATTCACGATATTAACCCAAACTGCAAGGTAACAACCTACAAAACTTTCTATACACCCGAAACTGCCGATCAGTTTGATTTCACGAAATACGATTACATCGTTGACGCAATCGATACCGTGACGGGAAAGCTTGCGCTTGTCATGAACGCAAAGGCGGCAAATACACCGATAATCTCTTCTATGGGTGCGGGCAACAAGCTTGATCCGACCGCATTTGAGGTCACCGATATTTACAAGACGAGCGTTTGTCCCCTCGCAAGAGTTATGCGCACGGAGCTTAAAAAGCGTGGTGTAAAAAAACTCAAAGTTGTCTACTCAAAGGAGCAGCCGTTAACGCCAATCGAGGATATGGCAATAAGCTGTAAATCGCACTGCATCTGTCCCCCGGGAACTGCAAGAAAATGCACACAGCGCAGAAGCGTGCCGGGAAGCAACGCATTTGTCCCATCCGTTGTAGGACTTATAATAGGCGGCGAGGTAATTAAAGACCTCACCAAAGACATAACCAAAAGATAAAAACCGCAAAGACTTAACCGACCCCCAAAGCGTTAGATTTTTAATCTGACTTTTGGAGGTCGGTTAATTTAAGTCTCTGCGGTTTTATTTTTCAGATGTATCGCATCACGAATTTATCGTTTTCGGTGTAAGGTCTCCACTTGGAAACTCCGTCAGTGTTCGGGTCAAGTTTCTTTACGAACTCGGCAAAATGCTTGCTGAGCTCGCGGCTTAACTTATAATCGTCCTCACCCATCGGACGCCAACAGCGGGAGAGAGTTTGGAACTCATACCAAAGCTCAGCGGAATGGAATGCGCCGTCGTCGCTTCCGGGTAAATCGTGTTCAAAATGATAGACATAAACGGGTTTTCTTCCAAGCTTTTCCTGATTAAGAGCAAAGCCCTTTGCGCTTTCTTCGAGAAGTTCAGCAGTGCCGCCGCCCATCTCGTCTTTTGTTGAACCTATCATATACGAAATATCGTGAATTTTGCCGTTCAAAGCAAGGTTGGAAACCGTATCGGTCAAAAGATAGCCGTCCACATTGGGACGCCAGCAAAGTCCTTCATTTTTCTCGTTTACGGCATATCCGCCGTAGCAAATGGTCTCGGCGGACATCTCACGAAGCTCCTCAACGCTGTTTGCGCCGAGAATTTCCATGAGATCAAGCGACATTTTCTTTTGCTCCTCAAGAGAATAATCTCCCGCAAACCCGGGAATACCGCCGCCCGACTGCAAAATTGCGCCGTTTACAAGGCCCTTAGTTTCGCCGCTTGAAATAATCGTCTGAACGCTCATGCATCCAGCCGACTGACCCGCAATCGAGATTTTTTCGGGGTCTCCGCCGAACGCCTCTATATTCTCGTAAATCCATTTAAGCGCAGATATCTGATCCCAAAAGCCGTAGTTGCCCGAGATTCCCTCTGCGTTTTCCTTTTCGAGTTCGTCGTGAGCGAAAAATCCGAGAGCACCCACACGGTAGTTAATTGTAACAAGGATAACTCCGTCTTTGGCAAAACCCTCGCCGTCCATGGTTACCTCGCTGCCGTAGCCGTGCATGTATGCGCCGCCGTGAATCCACATGAGAACGGGAAGTTTTTCTTCTTTGGTTTCGGTCGGCGTCCAGATGTTAAGATAAAGGCAATCCTCGCTCATTGGCGGCATCTCGACGCTGTAAAACTCCTTTGGGTAAAGCTCGCCCTTTGTTTTGTCCGTCTGCATTGCCTGAGGAGCAAAACTCTTGCACGGTCGCACGCCTATCCAAGGCTTTTTCGGCTGAGTGCGAACAAATCTCAGTTTTCCGACGGGCGGTTCTGCGTACGGCACGCCTTTAAAAATGCGTACCTTACCGTCAGAAGAATAATCTCCCTCAATCAGTCCCTGTTTGGTTCTGACCGTCAAATTTTCTGTTTTATCCATATTTATCACCTCATGTTTTCTTGAGCCGTTTGCCGTATCTCTCGGCAAAGCTTGAACATTCATCCTTAAGATTTATCAGATAATCGGGATTTCCGTTTCTGATTTCCGATATAACATCCACGGCGCATTTTAAAAGCGCATCTCTCTCATTAGGCACTTTTTCCGCTATGACCTCAAGCAAAAGATTATCGAGCGTGAGGGCAATTTCTTTGCCTTTAATGCCAAGCGGCACGAGGTCGTTTCCTTTAACGGCAAGCTGTTTTAAGGTATAACATTCGTTCTTTGCGATTATGTCCTCAATAAGCGCACTTGCGTTAATCTCGATATTCATGCGGTCTGAGCACACGGCAAAGGTTTTGGCTTGGTTGTCGGCAAACTGAAGAGAATTTAAAAGTTTAAGCTTTCCTCGGTCACCACAGTTCATGAGAAGTTTCATGCGCTGCCGTGATACAGGAATTTTCTCCTCGTGATGCAAAACGGCAAAGTGAATATCTTCCTTAAGTTCGGCGGGATAACCGAAATCCGTCAAAACCTTGTCGGCAATCTCAACGCTTACCTCAACATGACCTTTGAAGTGGTCAAAACCGAGCTTGTCTGTTTTCTTAGCTTTCGGCTTACCCGAATCGTGAAAAAGCGCCGAAAGTCGGTAGCTTAATATATTCGGCATATTGCCGACAACTCCGACCGTGTGCCGCCAAACATCATAGTGATGATAGACTGAGTTTTGAAGACAGCCGTACATCGGCTCAAGCTCCGGAATGGCGGCAAAAATTACCTCGGGATACCCAAGCAAAACAGCCACGCAGTTATCGCCGCACATAAGCTTTGATATTTCCGGCGCAAGCCTTTGCTTTGCAACAAAAGAAAGACTTCCGCAAAGCTCCTTTACCGCATTGGCACATTCGTTTTCGAGAGTGAAACCGAGGTAAGAAGCAAATCTTACTGCACGCATAATTCTTATGGCGTCCTCGTCAAAACGCTTTCTTGGCTCTCCCACGCATCTGATTATTTTATTTTCTATATCGTCTACTCCGCCAAAAATATCAACAATTCCCTCGTGTTCGTTGAAAGCTATCGCATTAACGGTGAAATCACGTCTTATCAAATCGTCCTTTAAGTCTCTTGTGAACTTAACCTCATCGGGATGTCGGTGGTCGGAGTATGCGCCCTCTTTTCTGAATGTGGTTATTTCAAGCTCCTCGCCGTCAAAATCCACAGTCACGGTTCCGTGCTCAATTCCCGTGGGTCTCACATTGTAAGCAGAAGAGAATATTTCCGTCACCTCTTTTGGCAAGGCGCTCGTTGTTATGTCATAATCGTGCGGCTCTCTTCCCATCAGAAGATCTCTCACGCAACCGCCCACCGCATAAGCGCAAAAGCCACCGGCATACAGCATGTCGATGGCTTTGTTTATTTTATTCGGCAATTTTAAATTTGGAATAAGTTTTTCGTTTTTCGTCATTCTTTTGTCACTATGAAAATCGTATTCACCGCTCTGAGACCGAACACAAACGAAAGTCTCTCGGAGATTGAATATTTAGTCTTGTTTGTAAATCTTGTCGCCTCGATAAATTCGCTTGCCGTCAAGGTTCTCTTGTCTCCGTAAGGCGTGACTATCACAACTCTGTCCTCAGAATAGTTTGCCTCAGTTACGGGACAATAGACAATATCGTTCGCACTCTTCGAATCGGCATCCGACGAAAGAGACATAAGACAAAATACGGCGTCACCGTTTGCAACAGCGTCATAAATCTCAGTCATCATCTCGTAATTTCCGACATTGGATCTCGAATCAACTCTGTCTTCGCCATAAGCCGCCTCAAGGCTCGATTTTACGCTCTTAACATAATCGTTCTTTGGAGCGACAACAGCATTTTCAGGTTTAACAAGTGAAGAAATTGCATTTATCGCAGCCGCCGCATACGATTTTTGAGCCGTGAAGGTATCAATTTTGTCGGTGGAAACCGTTTGATTGTACTTTGAACTCATAGTGAGCGTGAAAACACTGTCATTGCTGAGCGTGCTTTGCACATAGCTTTTCCCCCAGAACACCGCAACAATCAAAACAAAAACCAAAAGCACAAAGGCAAGCTGGCCAAGAACGCTTCGCACGGCGCTTCCAAGTGGCTCTCCGTTGTTAAAATAATAGGCACTTCCGCGCTTTTTGCCATAACCATACGAGCGTGCCTGTTTGATTTGTTTTTTATTCAAATATGCCGTTTCCGACATGCTGCTGCTTTTCGGCATAAGTTAGCTCCCTTCAGCTGATTTGCTACCATTGATTTTAACATTTTTCTGCCGAAAATACAATAGCGGGGGAAGTTTGAAATTATACGAAAAATCAACCTGCGCACGACTCACGGTTCACGCCGTCATAGTTAAACAAACCGTCATTTTTCTCCTCGAGCGCCTTAATCATATGATAAGTATATTCGTTGTAAGGCGTTGGTATGCCAAGTTCCTTGCCCATTCTCATAAGTGCGCCCGAAAACATATCTATCTCGGTGTGCCTTTTTGCGTCAATATCCTGTAAGGTTGAGTATCTTGCGCTCGGCGGAACTATACTGCCGTGAAGCGAAGATTCATCCGCCTTGTTGATATCAATTCCCTTTGCGCGTGCAACCGCCTCAAGCTCTCGCTTAAGACCGTCGCTTATAGCCCTCATGTGCTCGCTGTCAGCGTAACAGCCAACACCTGCGCCCAGAATTGCCTGTGGGAGGTTATTGCAAACGTTAAGTCTGAATTTCGACCACATCTCTTCCCTTATAACGTCCGACATACGATAGTGAAGCTCTGTTCCGTCAAAAAGCGAAGTGACCGCTTTAATTCTCTCACTGTCAAAAGGAGCTTTTTCCTCGCCGTAAACGATTCCGATTGTTTTCTCGGGATTGAATCTAAAACTTTCTCCGTCAAAGCTTGAAGCAACTTTGATTACGGAATAGATTAAGTGCTCTTTTCCGATTTTCCCGGCAATTATCTCTTCACTGTCCACACCGTTCATAAGGCTCATAACAGTAGTGTTCTCGCCGACTGCCTCGGCTAACATGTCAAGTGCGGGTCTTAAAGCGGCATACTTAAGGCAAACAATGATGAGATCCGCCCCGTGAGCCTCTTTTGCCGACCAAACTTCAGGCTTATAAACTTCACCGTTGATTAAAGTTCCATTTTTCAGTTTCTCGGCTCTTTTTCCTTCGGCAATAACGCCAAGTTTAATGTCGCTTTTCTGCGAAAGTCCCCATATAACATACGATCCGACTGCGCCTGCGCCCAAAACAGCAACTTTTTTGATTTCCATCTTCTGCTCCTCTCTTTCTGTTAAGCATATTCAAAAAAATTCCGCACCTCAAAAGAAATGCGGAATTTTATTTTATCTGTTCTTTGCTCTGTTTCTGTTAAAGTTGATAAGCGAACCCGCTTTAACAATTTCCTTTTCGTTTCCGACCATATCGGAGATATAAAGTGACAACTCTTTTATCTCGTCACCGAGAACATAAGCTTTAATATCGCTCATATCGCCGTCCAGTGCCTCTTTGATGTTCGGAACGTAAATATAATCGCCTACCGAGAACGTCGGCTCATCCTTCATCTGGAAGGGAAGCATGCCCCAGTTCATAACGTTGGAACGGTAACGCTTTGTTGCGTACTCGGTGCAGATGTTGGCAAGACCGCCGAGAACTCTCTGGCAAGAAGCCGCCTGTTCACGCGCCGAGCCGTCGCCCGGTTTCACGGCATAAATCATCGAACCGATTTCAATTTCGCTCTCGACCGCATCGGGAGTGATTTTTTTGATTGCCGCATAGATTTTCTCGAGAGTGTCGTCCTCACTCTTGGGGTCAAGTCCCGAAACTCTTGCTTTCTCCGCTTTGCCTATCTCCTTTGCGCGTCCGACATAAGCGGGGTCACGCCTTGAGAGTGTGAACTCTGCAAGTCCCAGAGGATTCGAGCGGTAAGATGAAGTTTCTCCAGAGGGAATAAGCTCGTCCGTTGTTGTGACGGGATCCATAATCTTGGAGCAAACTTTCAGGAGAATATTGTCGGCAAGCGGACTCATCTCGGGCCACGGCTTGATGTTCGGGCCGTACTTAAGCTCGGACTCACTGTCTGCCTTTCCGTAACCGTTATAAACTCTTGCGTTGTATGCCGAAGGATCGAAATCGTACTCGGGCACGGTGTAATCATCCGCATACTTTGTAGCCGATGTGAGAACTCCGCCGTTTGCCGCCGTAGCCGCAATCGAGCGTGCGTCCATGAGAGCAACAGCAGAAAGCTGACCGTTACCCGGCTTTGAGCCCTCTCTGTTTGGGAAGTTTCTCGTCGAATGACGAATTGAGAGCGCATTGTTTGCGGGTGTGTCGCCGGCACCGAAGCACGGGCCGCAGAAAGCTGTCTTGACGTTTGCGCCGGCTGCCATAAATTTGGTTATTGCGCCTTTTCTGACGAGATCCATAAATACAGGCTGAGACGATGGATAAACCGAAAGCGTGAATTCGTCGTTGCCCGTTGAAGCGTTCTCGAGGATGTGAGCCGCCGCCATGAGGTTCGAGTATGTACCTCCCGCGCAACCGGCAATGATTCCCTGCTGAACATTTAATTTTCCGCCAACGATTTTATCGGTCAGGCAAAAATCAAGCTCCTTGTTGTCGGTAATTCTTGCGGCTTCCTTCTCAACCTCACGCAAAATATCTTCGAGGTTTTCGTTAAGCTCGTCAATCTCATAAACATTGCTTGGGTGGAACGGAAGAGCAATCATCGGCTTAACACTGCTCAAATCGACATAAACGCAACCGTCATAGTAAGCAACGGGCTCGGGATTAAGCTCTTTGTAAGCTTCTCCTCTGCCGTGAACCGTCAAGAATTTATGCGTGTCCTCATCTGTTCTCCAAATGGACGTAAGGCACGTGGTCTCGGTTGTCATGACGTCAATGCCGTTTCTGTAATCCGTTGTCATAGATGAAATTCCGGGGCCGACAAACTCCATAACCTTATTTTTTACATAGCCGTTCTTGAAAACCGCACCGATAATCGCAAGTGCAATATCCTGAGGGCCAACGCCCGGCTGAGGCTTTCCGTCAAGGTAAATTGCGATAACTCCGGGGTATGCTACATCGTAGGTATCGCACAAAAGCTGCTTTACAAGCTCGCCGCCACCCTCGCCGATTGCCATGGTGCCGAGTGCGCCGTAACGTGTGTGAGAATCCGAGCCCAAAATCATCTTTCCGCAGCCCGCCTGCATCTCACGCATAAACTGATGAATGACCGCAATGTGAGGCGGAACGTATATACCGCCGTACTTCTTTGCGGCAGAAAGACCGAATACATGATCGTCCTCGTTTATTGTGCCGCCGACCGCACAGAGGCTGTTGTGACAGTTTGTGAGAACGTACGGAACGGGGAATTTTTCCATTCCCGAAGCCTTTGCCGTCTGAATGATTCCGACAAAGGTGATATCGTGGCTTGTCATGGCGTCAAAACGGATTTTGAGGTCGTCCATGGTGTCGGCAGTGTTGTGAGCCTTCAAAACGGAATATGCAATAGTTCCCTTCTTGGCGCCGTCCTTTGAAAGAGCGGGGTTCCCCTTTGCCTCTGCTTCCGTGACAAGCGTTTTGCCGTCAAGCAGATAAACTCCGCCGTCATACAGCTTAATCATAGTATTTTCCTTCTTTCTCTAAGTTTTTTCGAACGTATCTTATTTGTTTTATGACATAAAATATTGAAAGACGTGCATCTTGACTATGATTATCCTATGATTGACCGTATATGTCAAGGTTATTTATTCAATTTTTGAAAGAAAAAATTAAAGATTATTCATAAATGCTATATTTTAATGTTTTTAAGGCTATATTTTCTTGCAAAAATAAAATATTTTTGTTTTTGTATTTCATTATCGAACTTAATTTAATCCGTGGTGTCCTAAATCTGAGAAATTCGAGACAGAAAGCAAAAAAACCGCCGATAAACGGCGGGTAAACAAAAGAAAAAAGCCGATCGGAAATCGGCTTTACTGGAGCGGACGACGAGGCTCGAACTCGCTACCTCCACCTTGGCAAGGTGGCGCTCTACCAGATGAGCTACATCCGCATTCACAATGCTTGTATATTATATCGTGGAAGTTTACGTTTGTCAATACTTTTTTCAAAAAAATTTAAAATGACAAGCATTGTTGACAGCAAGCAGTACATACACCATAATGTACATAAAGTAGGCTGATACTATGATTAAGACAAATATCACTGATTTCAGAAAAAATATATTTAATCTTTTGGAACTTACGATTAAATATAACGAACCTGTTAATATCACCACAAAAGAAGGAAACGCTGTTATGATAAGTGAAGAAGATTATAACGGTCTGATAAAAACGATGTATCTTACCTCTGCCTCTAAACAAAAAGAGAAATTTATTAAAGGACTTAAAACTCCGCTTGATGACTGCCTTTCTGAAACCGAGGTGCATTGGTGATGCATGATGTTTCGGATGAAAGACAACCTGTAAAAATCATTAACTTGTGGACACATTAAGAATTTCGCCTAAACAAAACCCTGCTCCGGCTACGCCGAAACAGGGTTTTGACAGTTTAAAAATGTACTTTTCGTTCTTTGCTTGAAAAGTGAGAATAAATTAAGCCATTTCACGCTTGCGCTTTCTTCGCTTGTGAATAATGATTCCTATGTACGTAAGCAAGAACACGGCAATGATTGCAACCAGCGTTAAGGTGGAGCCGGGGCCTCCCATTTTTACCTCTGCCCAGAGTGTATCAAGAAGAGAAGCTGTTTCATCGGGGAGATTTACGAAAACCTCGGTTTTTGAGATTACATCGTTACCGGGATAATGAACAGGATCGTTTACAGTCTCCTCGTCCATGTATTTTTTAGCCTCGGTCTCGGGTACGCCGTAACCGACGTAATCCATGTTCTCACCCGCAATTTCAGGATTGCAGATAAAATTTATGTAAGCCTCGGCAGCCTCCTTGTGCTCGCTCGTCTTGGGTATGCACATAGCGTCAACAAAGAAGTTTGAGCCCTCTTCGGGGAAGGTGAATGCGATGTTGTCCACCTCGTCGCAAAGTATGGCGGCGTCTCCGCAGTAGTACGGTGCAAGCCAAGCCTCACCCGATTCCATCTTGTCGAAGATCTGATCCATGACGTAAGCCTGAACGAGCGGTTTTTGCTCTTTAAGAAGCGATGCCTCCTCCATGAGCTCGTCCTCGTTGGTTGAGTTTAACGAAAAACCGAGAACGGATGCCGCAATGGCAAATGCGTCACGCTGGTTATCGAACATCAAAATCTTGCCCGAGTATTTTTCGTCCCAAAGAACGCTCCAGCTTGTGGGAGTTTCCGTGACAAAGTCCGTGTTGTAGAAAAGTCCGACAACGCCCCATGTGTAAGGCACGGAATATTTATTATTGGGATCGTACTCAAGATTTCTGAACTCATCATCTATATACTTGTAGTTGGGTATATTGTCGAAGTTTAACTCGGCAAGCATATCCTCGGAGATGAGCTTTGAAATCATGTAGTCGGAGGGAATTATAACGTCGTAGTCCGCACCGCCGCCAGAAAGCTTGGCATACATGGATTCGTTGGAATCGAACGTGGTGTAGTTAACGCCTATGCCCGTTGCCTCGGTGAACGCTTTGTTGACATCGATGTAACCGTCCGTGCCGTTGGCGATGTATTCGCCCCAGTTGTAAACGTTAATCGTTACGCCGCTTGTGCCCTCGGTGTGAGCCTCCTCGGTCGATTCCTCCTCTTCCTCATCGGAAGAATCCTCGGCAAAAGCTGAAACGGAGCTTATCGAGAAAACAAGCACCAAAAGCATGAGTACGGATAAAAATTTCTTCAGTGTGCGAAATTTCATGAGCGCTTACCCTCCTTTTTGCTGTCCTTTGACTGTCTTATGTTGATTACGGTCAAAAGAATGAGAATTACCGTGAAGAGCACGGTGGAGAGAGCGTTAATCTCGGGAGAAATTCTCTTTCTTGTCATCGAGTAGATGTAAATCGGAAGAGTTTGTGTGGTTCCCGAGCAGAAATAAGAGATGACAAAATCATCGATTGAAAGCGTGAACGCCATCATCATTCCTGTGATTATGCCGGGCATAATTTCAGGCAAAACGACCTTGAAAAATGCCGACGTGGGAGGACAGCCGAGATCCTGAGCAGCCTCATAGAGGTTTGGAGGAAGCTGTCTTAACTTGGGCAGAACCGACAAAATCACATACGGCAAGCAGAATGTGATGTGAGCGATGATAAGCGTTACCATGCCGAGGCTCTTTAAGTGAAGAAGGTTCACGGCAAAAACAAACAAAAGCATGAGAGAAACGCCCGTTACGATGTCGGGGTTAACCATAGGAATGTTTGTGACGGTCATCATAAGCTTTTTCGGCGTTTTCTTCATTCTGTTTATGCCGATAGCCGCAATCGTACCGATAGCAGTTGAGACAACAGCCGCAATCACGGCGATAATCAATGTGTTTCGAAGTGCCTCGAGAATAAGTCTGTCGGCAAAAAGCTGCTTGTACCACTTGAGAGTGAAGCCGCTGAAAACAGTTCGGCTGTAAGTAGCCGTGTCGTTAAACGAGAATATAATCAAAACGACAATCGGCGCATAAAGGAAAATATACACGAGAGCCGCATAAATCTTGGAGAGTATTTTCATATGAGCATACCTCCTCCCGAGGCGTCGTCGCCCTCGTCGAACTGATTCATAATTCCCATGCATATGAAAATGAGTATCATGAGCACGAGAGAGATAGCCGAGCCGAGGTTCGGGTTGTAGGACGAGCCGAGGAACTGCATATCGATGAGGTCACCGATGAGAAGATTTCCGCCGCCGCCGAGCATTTTTGAGATAATAAAGGTAGAAACCGCAGGAACGAAAACCATGGTTACGCCGCTGATTATTCCCGGCATGGACATGGGGAAAATAACCTTGCGGAAAACCTGATTTTTGTTTGCACCGAGGTCCTCTGCCGCCTCGATAACCGAACCGTCCATTTTTGTGAGAACGGAATAAATCGGTAAAATCATGTAAGGAAGATAGTTGTAAACCATTCCGAGAACAACCGCACCCGCCGTATTAATCATGTGAATTCTCGGAAGTCCTATGGCGGCAAGAGCATTATTGATGATGCCCTGATCCTCCAAAAGTGACATCCAAGCGTAGGTTCTCAAAAGAAAGTTCATCCACATGGGAACCATTATGAGCATAACAAGCACCGTTTGGGTGCTCACTTTAAGTTTTGAGATTATATAAGCGAGAGGATAGCCCAAAACGAACGAAACCACCGTTGCTATCGCACCCAAAAGAATGGAGCGCAAAAAGACGTTTGAGTATCTTCCCACCATAGAGATGTTTTCGAGAGTGAATGCTCCCGACGAATCCGTGAATGCAAAAAAGGCAACCATGAAAAGCGGAACGACAATGAAAATTATCATCCAAACCGTGTATGGCGCCGCAATGGCTTTACGCTTCATTACTCCTCCTCCTGTGAGTCTTCCTCACCGAGAAGAGCCTCCTCCATCTCGTCCGAGAATGTCGAGTAGTCACCGAATGTTCCGGAGTACTTCGACTTCTTCATTACGTGTATATCGTCAGGTGTGAGAGTCAAGCCTATTCTGTCGCCAACTTTGACGAAATCGGTGGACTGAATCATCCATTTGAAGCCGTCAACGTCTACGATAATCTCGTAGTGAACGCCCTTAAATGTTACGCTTGTAACCTCGCCTATGATGTGTGCGCCCTTGCTGTCGGCAGGACACATATCGATATCCTCGGGGCGGATAACAACATCGACGGGAGCCATTTTCCCAAAGCCCGAGTCGAGAGATTTAAATCTTATTCCGGCAACCTCAACGAGGTAATCCTCAATCATGGTGCCGTCAAGAATATTCGATTCGCCGATGAAGTCGGCAACGAATGCATTCTTCGGTTCGTTATATATATCGGTAGGAGTGCCGATCTGCTGAATATCGCCGCCGTCCATAACAACTATCGTATCAGACATAGAGAGCGCCTCTTCCTGATCGTGCGTGACGAATACGAACGTGATTCCGACAGCCTTCTGAATTTTCTTAAGCTCGGTCTGCATATCTTTTCTGAGCTTAAGGTCAAGTGCCGAAAGCGGTTCGTCAAGAAGGAGAACCTTCGGATCGTTGGCAAGTGCGCGTGCGATTGCAACTCTCTGCTGCTGTCCGCCCGAGAGCTTGTCGATTCCGCGGTGAGCAAGTCCCTTTAAGCTCACCATCTCCAAAAGCTCGTCTACCTTCGCCTTGATTTCTTTCTCGCTCTTCTTCTTAAGTCTCATTCCGAATGCGATGTTATCGTAAACATTCAGATGCGGAAAAAGTGCATAGCGCTGAAAAACAGTATTGACGGTGCGCTTGTGCGGAGGAACATCGTTTATTCTCTTACCCTCAAAAAGCACATCACCCGAATCCGGATTGATAAATCCTGCGATTGTTCTCAAAACCGTTGTCTTACCGCAACCCGATGGTCCCAGTAAGGTGATGAACTCTCCGTCTTTGATGTAAAGATTAAAGTCCTTCAGCACCTGCTCACCGTCATATGAAACAGCGATATTTTTTAGTGTTATAATTGGTTCTTTCATAAGCCAACCCCCAAACAATAAGATCTTCGGCTCCGCACCACACAGAAATTTAATGCGGAACTGCGGCCGGACTTAAAGTTTCCGACCTGACGATAAGTTTTCGTTGATTTGCGGTGTATGTTTTTTCCTTTGTTTGCAATCAGATTTCAACGAATCTCACCGAACTTCCGGGATTTCCCCGTACCAGACAAATTCTGTGAACACGCCCATTGTCAAAAGAGCATGTCGTGATTTTCACGTGGCATTTAGCCTCACAGAGCTCTGCGCTGCCTTATTTTTTGAAGCATTAAAGCCTTTCGACCTCCTGCATTTTGCAAATTACATACGCAAGTAATAATTTACTGATTTTCACATAAAAAGTCAAGAAAAATCTGTGTAAAGTTATTGTGGTAATTTCATACACAAAATTTACTGTTTCTAAGCCCAACAAAAAACATCGGACGATAGTTTTTTCCATCGTCCGATGTTAGTTTTTATTTGTTTGCGTAATAATTTTCTGTGAATCTCACGGTGTCCATTGCGTCTTTGCCGTAAAAATCGGCATGTATCATATCGGCATAATCCTGAGTTAAAACCGCTCCGCCCACAACAACCGTTATACTGCTGTCATAATTGTGAAGAAGCTCAATCGTCTCCTGCATGGCGGGAACGGTCGTCGTCATAAGAGCCGAAAGTCCCACAAGCTTGCAGTTGTGCTTTATGCACGCATCAAGAACAGCTTCGGGCGGCACATCCTTACCGAGATCGTACACCTTGTAGCCGTAGCTTTCAAGCATTACTTTTACGATGTTTTTTCCTATGTCGTGAATGTCGCCTTTAACCGTACAAAGAACCATCTCGCCCTTTTGCGCACCGTCGGACGAAGGCATTTTCCTTTTTACCTCCTCGAATGCTGCTGTTGCGGCATCGGCACTCATAAGAAGCTGAGGCAAATAAGCCTTGCCCTTTTCAAACGCGTCGCCTATCTCATTAAGTGCGGGAATGACATGATCGCTTATGAGCGAAAGCGGCTCGCTTGTCTCAAGCAAATCTTTTGCCGCCGAAACGGCTGCGTCCTTCATTCCTTTTACGACAGCATACTTTAGCGGCGATCCGCTTTGAGTTTCTGCCACGGAAGCGGTCTTTGCACCCGTACCGCTGACAAGCACCTCGTCACCGAGAGAATCGGCATAAGAAATATAATTAACGCATGCCTCATCCATATTGTGAAGCGCCATAAATGTGTAGTAAGCGTCAAGCATATTTCTCGAGTAAGGATTCATAATTGCGCAGTTTAAGCCCTTTTCGAGACAACAGGTATAAAAGGTTGCTGTTATCTTTTCGCGTTTGGGAAGGCCGAAACTTATGTTGGAAATTCCGAGTGAGGACTTCATGCCCATTTTGTGAAGCATCTCAACCGTGCGAAGAGTTTCAAGCGCCGCAGAGGTATCGGAAGAAATGGTCAGAGCGAGCGGATCCACTATAATATCCTTTTTCTCTATTCCCCATTTTGCCGCCTCGTCAACTATATTGTTTACTATCGCAATTCTCTCCTCGGCTGTTTTTGGAATACCACTTTCGTCCATTGTGAGTGCGATGAGAGTTCCGCCGTATTTTTTCACGAGCGGAAAAACAGCGTCCATTTTCTCTTTTTCGCCGTTGACGGAGTTTATAAGTGCTTTGCCGTTGTAAATTCTCATGGCGGCACTTAAAACCTCGGGGGATGACGAATCTATCTGAAGCGGAACATCGGTAACGGACTGAAGCTCTTTGATCACCTTGACCATAACTTCTTTTTCGTCAATCTCGGGAAGTCCCACATTGACATCGAGAATATGCACGCCCGCATCAACCTGCTTTAAAGCCTCCTCGAGAATATAAGCGTAGTTGCCCGATCTCAGTGCTTCCTTGACTCTTTTTTTGCCCGTTGGGTTAATTCTCTCGCCGATAAGCGTAGGCTTTTCGTCAATCACAACAGCGCTAGTGTAAGACGATACCGCCGTTATATCTTTCTTTGTCGGATAAGAGAACGGCAAATCCTTTGTGCTTTCCACAAGCTTATTTATATACTCGGGAGTTGTGCCGCAACAGCCTCCCAAAATCAAAGCGCCCTTCTCGGCGATTGTGCGCATATATTCGCAGAATTCGTCCGCATCAACATTATAAACAGTCTTGCCGTCCCTCACCTCGGGAAGCCCTGCGTTGGGCTTTACGATGACGGGAACGGATGCGCAGTTCATAAATCTCTCAACCGAGGGAATCATCTTGTCGGGACCCAAAGAACAGTTCATTCCTATGGCGTCTGCGCCCATTCCCTCGAGCATAGCCGTCATTGCCTCGGGGCTTGCGCCCGTCATAAGCTTTGAGCCCTCGTCATATACATTCATGACGAACACGGGTAGATCCGAATTTTCCTTAACGGCAAGCAAAGCCGCCTTTGTCTCAAGAGAATCGTTCATCGTCTCAATTATAACGAGGTCAACTCCGAGATTTTTCGCAACGTTCACATTTGCGGTGTAAACATCCACGCAGTCCTCAAAGCTTAAATCGCCAAGCGGCTCCAAAAGTCTGCCTGTGGGGCCCATATCGAATGCGATGTATTTTTCTTCTCTGTCATCAGCCGCCTTGTGAGCAAGCTCTATTGCCGCTTCAATAAGCTCCGCATAGTTATCGTATTTAAGCTTATTGACGCCGAACGTGTTCGTGTTGAAAACATCGCTTCCCGCATCGAGATAAGAATTATACAAATCGAGTATCTTTTTGGGGTGAGTGAGATTCCACATCTCGGGGGCTTCGCCGGGTAAAAGTCCCTCGGACTGGAGCACAGATCCCGTGCCGCCGTCAAGATAAACTCTTCTCTCCCTCATAAGATCGGTTATTTTCTTTTTTTCGGTATTTGACATATAAGCCTCCGATCAGTTTTTCTCACCTATGAACGCCGTGACAGATTTCATCGGGCTCATCAAAAAAGTTGAGTTCAAAGTTATTCCCAAAAGCTTTGCGGCATTGACTGCCTCCACAACATTCGGCTGAACCGAAAGCGGAACATCGCCGAATCCCGGGGAAAATCTTGGGTAACATTCTTTTCCCTTCGCAATATACTTGTTTGCGTAATCCGCAAGAGCCTCGGCATAAGCAGAAGCAAGTCCGTCTGTCACAAAATATTTTGCACTTCCAAGCTTTGAGAGTTTCGCAAGAAGTCTGTCCGTGCCGTGACCTATTGTTGCGGCAAAGGTATATACCCTCTTTGCTCCGCGCAAATTTTTCGTGAGTTTCTCCGAATTTATTTTCACATATCCGAGGTCTATCAAATTATCATCACCGTAAAAAGCTTCGCTGACGGTAAAGCTGAATTTGGGAGTGATAACCTTTTTTAATTCATTCAGGCAATCATCGATAAATTCGTCCGTGTAACCTCTTTGTATGCCAAGGCGGTAAGCAACCTCGTTTGTATTTAGCGTTAATTCGTCGGCAGAAACTGACTTGTATATAATCTCTGCCATTTACTTTATAATCTCGCTTACGTTATCCATAATCTGCTTTGCAACATCGGGCTTGTTCATGGTGTAAACGTGGACAGCATTGAAACCGTTTGCGTAAAGATCGATTATCTGCTCGGTTGCGAATGCAATTCCCGCCTGACGCATAACTGCCGGATTTGAACCGTAACGGTCAACTATTCTCAAAAAGCTCTGCGGAACAAAAGAGTTAGAAAGTTTTGCGGCTGTTGCAACCTGTCTTGCGTTTGTTATCGGCATAATTCCCGGAACAACGGGAACGTCAATACCCGCTTTTAAAAGTCGATACATGAAGTTGTAGAGAATATCATTCGAGAAGAACATCTGCGTGACAAGATATTCGCATCCGGCGTCAACCTTTTTCTTAAGGTTTTCGATATCATCCGCCGCCGACTTTGAATCGGGGTGAGTCTCGGGGTAGCATGCGCCGCCTATGCAGAAATCGCCGTATTTCTTTATGTCCTCAATAAGTTCACTCGCATAGTGATAGTCGAGGTTTTCCATGCTCATTCCCTTGGGAATATCACCGCGAAGCGCCAAAATATTCTCTATGCCCTTTGAAGAGAGAAGATCTAACTGTTCTCTTACCTTTTCCTTTGTTGAAGAAATGCACGAAAGGTGAGAAACAGGTGTAGTTCCCGCCTTTAAAAGCTCCTCAGAAATATCAGCAGTAAACTGACTTGTTCCGCCGCCCGCACCGTACGTAACACTCATGTAGCTCGGTTTGAGTTTGGCAATTTGAAGTGCCGTATCTTTCACAGGTTCAAAAATTTCCTCTGTCTTGGGAGGAAAAACCTCAAGCGAAAAGCTTGGTTTTTCTGCGTTTATAATGTCTGTTACTCTCATTATATTGGGCCTCTCTAATAAGTATTTTCTATTATTAATTTTTTTATCATATCATACCAATAGGTTTTAATCAAGCTTTGCTGCCGCTCGAATACCCTTATTTACATATATGAAAGGCTTACCGTAATTTTCACGATTGACAAATAATAAATTGAGTGATACATTTTGCCTGTATGCATATTTCCGATATGCAAATTTCAAATGGGAGTGTATAGAAAATGATAAACACGTTTTTTAAAGGAAACCGAGAAAAACTCTATGAGAGTTTGCCGGACAAAACCGTCCTGCTTTTGTTCTCGGGCAAAGAGATTAGAAAAACAGCCGATGAATTTTACGGCTTTTATGCAGACCGCTCCTTCGTCTACATGACAGGCATCGAACAGAAAGAAAGTATTCTCGTAGCAGAAAAGCTTAACGGAAAGACAAGCGAAAAGCTTTTCGTTCTGCCTCCCGACGCTTTTGCCGAGAGATGGACGGGCAAGCGACTCAAGGCTGACGAGATATATAATAAGGGTATGATTGAAAATGTCGATCAGCTACCTAAATTTGACGCTTATTTCCACAAGCTTATGCTAAGCGGCAAATTTGAGAATGTCGCCCTCGACCTCTACAAGTGCGATCCCGGTGACCGTGACCGAGCTTCTCACAGCTTTGTCAAAGAGAAACTTTCTCACTATCCGTCGGCAAACATTATCGATGTTTTCCCGCAGATAAGAAATCAGAGAACCATTAAACAGCCTTGCGAGATTGAGGCTATGAGAGAAGCTGCAAAAATCACAAGAGCGGGCATTGTTGCCATGATGAAAGCTTCCAAACCGGGAATGTATGAGTACGAGTACAAAGCAGAATTTGACAGAGAGCTCACAAGACACGGCTGCCTCGAGCCCGCTTTCCCGTCAATCATTTCTGCCGGTGAGAACAACTTCTGCATTCACTACTATGCTTACACGGGTCAGGCTAAAGACGGCGATATGATTCTCAACGACGTCGGTGCAAAGTACGATTTTGAGGGCAACGATGTTTCGAGAGGCTGGCCGTGCAACGGAAAATTCACAGAGAGACAGCGCATTATGTATGAGTGTGCATACAACACAAGCGAGTACATGTTCTCTGTTGTCAAGCCGGGAATTCCCATGGCAGAGGTTGACGTAATGGTCAAAAAGTACTGCTGTGAACAGCTCAAAAAAGTCGGACTTATGGATTCGTTCGAGAACATAGGAAAGCTTATGTGGCATAACGGCGCACATCATGTCGGATTTGACACTCACGACCTCACCGATATGGAAAGACCCGTAACGGCGGGCGAAGTTTTCTGCATAGATGTCGGAATTTACAACGAGGACTGGGGCATCGGTTTCAGAGTTGAAGATAACCTTTTGGTCACCGAGGACGGATGCGAGAACCTCACCGCATGCGTTCCGAGAACAATCGAAGAGATCGAAGCAATTATGGCAGGAGAAAAAGAATGAGAGGAGAATATGACACCTTAACCCAAGGAAAATTCATATTCAAACGGTGAAAAAATGAAAAATGATTTTATTATAAAGGATAACTTTTTCGGGCACTACCAAAAGCTTGTTACCGAAGATGTTATTCCCTACCAGAGAAAAGTTATTGACGACGCAATCCCGGGTGTTGAAAAGTCCCACGCAATAGAGAATTTCCGCATTGCCGCAGGACTTTCCGAGGGAGAATTTTATGGTTGGGTTTTCCAAGATTCCGACGTAGCCAAGTGGATTGAGGCGGCTTCCTATTCGCTCATGCTTAAACCCGACAAAGCTCTTGAAGACGACATAGACTCGCTTATCGATATTATCGCAAAGGCTCAGCAGCCTGACGGCTACCTCGACACATATTTTATTCTCGGTAAACTCGATAAAAAATGGACGAATCTTCAGGAGGCTCACGAGCTTTACTGTTTCGGACACATGGCAGAAGCCGCAGTAGCTCACTATGAGGCAACGGGCAAAACAAATCTTCTCGAGGTTATGGAGAAGTTTGCCGACTGCATTTACAACACATTCGGTAAGGACAAAAACAGAGGTTTCCCCGGTCATCCCGAGGCTGAGCTTGCCCTTGTGAGAATGTACAAGGTAACAGGCAACGAAAAATATCTCGAGCTTGCAAAGTACTTTGTAGACGAGCGAGGAACAGAACCTAACTTCTATGCGGTCGAGTCCGAGAGACGAGGCTGGACTCTCTGGGGTCAGAACGCACTCACAAGCGACTACAACCAAAATCAGGCTCCTGTAAGAGAGCAAAAGGACGCAACGGGTCACGCCGTAAGAGCTGTTTATCTTTACACGGGTATGGCGGGAGTTGCAAAGGAGACAGGCGACGAATCTCTTGTAAAAGCATGCAAAACTCTTTGGAACTCGATAACCAAAAAGCGCATGTATGTCACGGGGGGAATCGGCTCTGTCGATAACGGCGAGGCTTTCAGCGCAGACTACGACTTGCCTAACGATACGGCTTACTCGGAATCTTGCGCCGCAATCGGTCTTATGTTCTTCGCAAGAAAGATGCTTGAAATCGAGAAAGATTCCCGCTATGCGGACGTAATGGAAAGAGCACTTTACAACACGGTTCTCTCCGGAATGAGTCTTAACGGAAAGAACTTCTTCTATGTAAATCCACTTGAAGTTAATCCCGAGTACGCCGGCAAAGTTATGAACTATCAGCATGTTCTTCCCGAAAGACCTTCGTGGTACGGTTGCGCTTGCTGTCCTCCGAACATCGCAAGAACTCTTGCATCACTCAACCGCTATGTTTTCGATGAGGAAGAAAACGATATTTGGTTTAACCTCTACATCGGCGGCGCACTTCGTGACGAGATAGAAATAGTAACCGATTATCCCTACTCCGACACCGTAACATTTAAATTCACAAAGGATTTTGACAAAAAGCTTCACCTTCGAATTCCCGATTGGTCAAAAAGCTTCACCGTCAAGCTTAACGGAAACGGCATAAATTCCGCTATCAATTCGGGTTACGCCGAGATTGCCTCCGCATTTAAGGCTGGCGACACTCTCGAGCTCAAGCTTGACTTCACTCCGAGAAAAATCTACGCCAATGTTCTTTTGCGTGAGGATCAGGAGGCTGTTGCAATTCAGCGTGGCCCGTTTGTCTACTGCCTTGAGGGCAAAGACAACAAGTACGACTTGAGAAGAATGAGAGTTGCATCGGACGGCGAAATTAAAGCTCTTCCCTTTGAGCCCGACACCTTGGGCGGCATAGTTCCGCTTGAAGTTGACGGTTACGTACTCTCTTCGAGCGACGAGCTTTATTCCTACGACAAAAAGCCTTCCGCAGAAAAAATCAAGCTTCGTTATATTCCCTACTACACATGGGCAAACCGTGGCGAAAATATGATGCAGGTTTGGACTAAGGAAATCTAAATTATACCAAAAACACAAAATCGGCTATGCTGTAAAAAGCATAGCCGATTTTATTTACTTACATTCTTCCGCCCAGTATTTTGAGGAGCGTTTTTCTGAAACGCACAAAGTAAAGAGCGATTAAATTTCTAACGGAAACATTATAAACAACGAACACCAACTCCGCCATTAAAACCAGAATGATAACTGACCATTTACCGAGCGCACCCATTTCATCGAGCGGAATCGAGAGAATATAGGTTGCGATAAGCCCCTCGGCAATCGTAGCCGCCGTGAAGATTACTATTTTGACGATAAAACGAAGTCTCTTGTGCTTTATTCTGTCAAACACCCCGTAAATTGCGGGATAATAACCGAAGAACAAAACATACATAAGCCACGCTTCTCTGTCGCTCACGATAAAAAATCCCAAAACGGAAACCACGGCAAATACGGTCACGCCGTATTTTGTTCCGCACTCTGCGGTGACGGGAATGAGCATGCATCCCGCAACTGCCGGCAAAGCGATAGTCATTGTGGGAACTATGCCCGCCAAAAACATTATAACTATGCTAAGTGCGGCTAAAATTCCGCAAAGAGCAATTTTAACTGTTTGTTTCATAATATGTCATCAGCAGCACGGAATGAGGTCTCCGCCCATCATCTCACAGCAGCAGTCGGCACAAATAAGGGTGTTACAGACATCACAGGTGTTGCATCCTCCTATTTGGTTTGAATATGCATTGTAACCGCCGTAAGAACCGGATCTCTGATTCATTGCGCTGTTGTAAGCCTGAGCATACTCGGCATTGCCGGGGTCCATGGTGCAGGCACGAGAGAAATAATCTCTTGCCTCCTCGAGATATCCCCGTCTGTACATACACGAACCTTTCAAGAAGTTCCACTCGGCATTTCTCTTATCTCCGGGGACTCCGTTCAAAATCTGCTCGGCATCAGAAATTCTGTTTGCGTTGATGAGCCTTCTGACGTCGTTCCACTCAGATGCTCCCGCACTTTGATAGCCGTAATTGTAGCCGTAAGAGCCCGACTGTGAGCGGTTTTTTCTTTGTGCAATTATCGTATCATAAGCCTCGTTAATCTCCTTCATCTTCTCGTCGGCTACCTCCTGAAGCGGATTGCCGGCGTACTGATCGGGATGATATTTCTTTGCGAGCTTTCTGTAAGCCTGTTTTATTTCCTCATCGGTAGCAGTTTCGGAAACGCCTAAAACCTTATAAGGATCATTCATATTTTTTACCCTTTCTGTCTTTTGAATGAATGTGCATAAACAAAATTTCTCTCTGAACCTCACCGAGGCCGAGAACCGTCACATTCGTAATTATATTTTCATACTTGTTAAGGTCGAGCAAATTAACCGCATTGTTAATCATGGCGGCATTGCTGTTTAAGACCTCGTTGCAGTAATTGTCGGCTTTATCTTTTTCTTCCTTTGTGAGAGCCGTTTTTCCGCTTAGGGAAAGTCTCTCAATGAACGGATTGAAGGATTTGCTTTTTAAATCGTCCTCCAAATCGTCGGCGGCGTCCATAAAATATATCCATCTGCCGAAAAAATAACCAAACTGCCCCAAGACAAGCTTTTGCGTATCGTCTGCCGCAAGATAAGAAAAAATTGTCTTCAGTGCGTCTGCCGTAGGTGCGGCACATTCGTCAATCGACGGATTTTCGCTTTCTTCAACTTTTCTCTGCTCCTCGGTCATTTTTGCGAGAGCCTCGTCCATATACGGAAAATCATTTTTAGCTTTTTTAGCCGCTTTATTCACGACAAGCTTTAAAAGCTTTGCGCCAAGCCGTTTGAAAAAACTCTCGTCCTCTATGTTATCGATAAGCTTGTAATAGGTTGTCAGTACCGTAAGTGCAGCCGCCTTGTGATAAGCTTCGTTTCCCTCGCAGATAAAATTGCATTTCTTTGCGGGATTCACGGCGCAGTGCCCTTTTCTTTCGCTTATCTCGCACCCCGACAAATCAAGGGCGAGAACAGCATAAAAGGTAATATCGTAGCTCAGGGCAAATTTTGCAAGCAAGCCGTAATGCTTCTCGAGCGCCTTGCACAAAGTGCAGTAAACCGCCTTGTACTGCTCATATTCTCTTACCTTCATTTCACCCTTTAAGGGTCTGACATAACCAAACACGCCAAATCTCCGAATTCTCTAAATTCATTTAATATAATATATTTTTTTATCTTTATATTGTTGAACAACTTGTAAATATTTGACGGCTAAGCTTTGAATCTTGAAGATTTTTCCTATGATTGATATAATCTTAATAAATTACTTCAGAGGGATAAAGCTATATATTTATGAATAAAGCGAACTTAATCAAAACGTTTTTCTTTGAAAAACCGGACTTAAACCGCCCGTTATCCGCCGATTTTATGCGTGCGGTCGCCGCCTTTTCAATCGCGTGGTATCACATTTGGCAGCAAAGCTGGGTTGGCGGCGGCAAGCTGGATTTTTGGAACAGAACGGGAGCACTCTGGGTCGATATTCTCATAATGCTCTCTGCTTTCTGTCTTTTTCTTCCGTATGCAAACGCAAAAGCCGACTCTTGTCTTGATGTTAAGCTAAAAAAAGAAAGCGTTTCAAGGTTTTATCTTAGGCGTGCCGTAAGAATAATCCCCGGTTACTATCTTTCGATAACGTTTTCATTTGTAATAAAAGTGATAAAGGACGGCTGTTCAGCTGTGCTTATAAAAGATCTCATCGCTCATCTAACCTTTACCCAGATGTTTTTCACATTCAGCTACCGAAACACTACGCTCAACGGCGTGACATGGACGCTTACGGTTTTCTTCCTTTTCTACCTTTTCTTTCCGCTTTTGAGAAATCTCTTCTTAAAGCACATGGTAATCACATCAGCCGTAATGCTTGGCGCACAAGGAGTTGTAACATTTCTGCTTCTCAAAAATTTTGATAATCCCAACATCGATATGCTTTTCAATCAGTTTCCCGCATTCATCGGTGTGTTCTGCGTGGGAATGCTCGGTGCTACGGCTTTTGCGAACCTTGGAAGAAACAAGCTTATGCTCGACAATTCCTTTCGCATACTGATGAGTCTGCTTGGAATAATCGCGTTTCTGCTCATAGCTTTACTTCTGAAATATCAAACCAAACAACCCGTTTTCAGGTACTCGCAAGTCTGCCTCAGAATGCCGCTTTGCGTGCTTGGAGCCTGTTCTGTTGTTTTCCTCGGTTTGGGTATTAATATTCCGCTCAGAAAAATTCTCTCGTTCCTCTCCTCAATCAGCTTTAATCTCTACCTTTGGCATCAAATGCTCGCCGTGTGGATTAAATACACGCTCAAAATTCCGTATTGGAACGGTAATACACCGCCGAATCAACTTTACGACTACGCTTGGATGAAAGAATATAACCTTATTGCTTGGTCGGCGGCTCTCTTCTCGGCTATCGCCGTCACATATCTTTTCGATAAGCCGATAACAAAGCTTCTTCGAAAACTGATTGACAAAAAATAAAAGACAAAGAAAAAAGATGCTCTCGTAAGGAAAGCATCTTTTTGTTTTACTTTGTGAGTTTTTTCTCTCTTGCGGTCTTGCCGTAACCTCTGTTCTCGATTGCGCTTATCTTGACAGAAAGCTTTGAGCCGATGCTCGATTTATACAAAATACCGAAGCAAATGAGGTTGAGCGTGAGTGCCGACACAACATCGATAACGCAGTGCTGCTTTAAGAACATTGTGGAGAGAATAATCATAACCGTGAGAATGTTTATGAAGCTCAGGAAAATATTTCTGTTTTTCCACTTTTCGGAGCGGCACCAAGCAATGTTGCACACAACCGCATTATATACATGCAGGCTCGGCAAAATGTTTGTCGGTGTATCTGTAGAATAGAGAAGCTTGCAAGCCGCCTGGAAGATGTTCTGCGGATCTCTTATATCGGGGCGAAGATCCTGTCCGTTCGGGAAGAATATACTTATCGCCAAGAAACAAGCCATACCGACAACGAGTGAAACGAGCAGATTGTGATACTCATCGTCTTTGTCGTTGAACAGTGCAAAATAAATCACCGTAATTATGACAAATGCGAACCACGCAAAGTACGGAATGACGAAATACTCGCAAAACGGAATAAAATCATCAATCGGCGTGTGAAGAATAGTCACTGCCGTGCTTCTGTGCTCGACAAGCGAGAACAGAAAATAATAAAGCACGCCGCCGCCAAGCAAGAAGGCAATCCGTCTGAGCCTATGTAATTTTTCTTTGTTCATGTTACCTCTTTAAAGGAACGCCGTTGTTCCTCTTCCGCAAAATCAACTGTTTCTTAAAAAACTTATTAAAATTGCACTAAAATCTTTTCCATAAATTATCTGTATTTTAAATCAAAGATATGAATATTTCAAGACTTATTTTAAAGAAAAATTAAACTTTGTATTTTTGGCTAATTTGACGATATTGAAATTTACTTTTTGGGTGATTTTTATAGTTTTTCCGTCCACTTTTTCAAGACAAAAAAGCTCAAAAAGCCGCATTATTCCTCAAAAGAATGATGATATTCTCTTTTATTTTCAAGCCATGTTTCGATAACTTTTAGCGATAAATTTTATATTACCTTGCGATGGATTTTTAAGCTCTTTTTGGCTCTTTGTTTGCTTATTTACTTGGACAAAGCATAGGGATAATTAATAATGAAGTTCTAACTGTCTTTTCGGTTTTAATTTAGCTTTGGTATATAGGAAATACAAGCTTATTATTTTCTGTTCTTTATTTTTCTTGGTGTAAACAATCCGTCAATGAAAATGCCCGGCTTCGCCGTATTTTCATTGACTTGATTTTTATTTGTTTTGTTTGATTATTTGATTATTTCTTCTGTATTTTTCTCTATTTGTTTAATTCGGCTTTCTCAGTCAACTACGGTCGCTCCGCTCCCTAAAAGCACTTCGTGCTTTTGGTTGACTGCTTCAGCCTACCTCTTTTTTAATCGGTACTTCGTGCCTCTTTTATTACTCACAACTTGTCATTATTAATTATTCTTTATTAATTATTAATTATTCGTGGGCTCCGCCCACACCCGTTCGCTTTTTGTAAAAAGCGAAACCAAAAACTTTTGTTTCGGCTTCGCTTTCTTTATTTTTCTTTGTTAATAATGTACTACGTTCTCTGCCGACTTGATTCTCTCGATAACAGGCTTTGCTTCGTCGCTCACAAAGTAATCATAGGTCGTTTCCGGCACAAGCTCCTTTAATTCCTCAAACTTACCGTCCTTTAAAAGGCTTCTTACCGTGCTTGCGCTTATCGGTTTTCCCTCCGCTTCCTTTCTCGGTACGACTACGCACTCAATTCCAGCTTTCGGCAGTTCTTCGCTCATTATGCGGTTATATGCTCCCGTCACGACACTTGTCGGCTCTTCTCCCACATATCGTGCTGTTACTCCGAGTGCGGCAGCTATTTTCTTGAACACTGCTATATCAAGTCTTGCGTGGTTATCGATAACGTCGTTTTCGTCTTTCAAAAAGTAACTCGGAAATGTTGCGTTTGATATGATATACGGGCCGCTGTCGTGGCAAATAACATTCGTTAAGTGTGCCGTTCCCTCTTTTACAAGCTTTTTTCTCACAGAAAACGGCACCAAACTTGCGTCCTCGCTCACTATGAAAAGGTGAAGTGTACCGCAATTTGCGGCGGCAGTTTCTGCGAGGTATTTATGTCCGAGAGTGAACGGGTTTGCATTCATGACAAGAGCGGCGCTTTTTCCCTCTTTATGGCTTTTCTCAAGCTTTCTGAGATAAGACGGAAAGCCGTCACGGCGGTTTTCCATAAAGACTAAACTTCCCTCAACCCTTGCAATCTCGTAAAATCCGAGGTCACCGAAAAATTTAGCCGATTTCTCCTTTGTGTACAGGAAAAGGTGAATATTTCCTCTTTCGCACTGATACTCGATTAGGTGCGTGAGTACCTGATTTAAAAGTCCCTCGCCCTGATGCTCGTGGCTTACGGCAAAACAGCGGAGTGTATTTCCAAAGCAAGATCCCGTTGCTATCGGTTTACCCATATCGTCGCAAACTGCACATGTGTAGTCGAGGTTTGCGTCACGGCGGATTCCCTCGGCTTCAAGAAGTTCATCCACTCCGTTCAAAAGTCTTTTGTCGCTCGGATATACCCTTGTAATTCCGTATTCTGACATTTAATAATCCTCCGTTTTAATAAAATATAAAAGAAAGCTGAGTGCCAGCAAATCGGCGCTTCCGCCGGGTGACAGATTTTTCTTTACAAACTCATCGTCAAGCTTTATGAGCGTTTTTTCGTCGGGGTAGGGGTTTTCTTTGAGAAGATTTGAAATTTTCTCCGTCATTCGAAGTTGTTCTTCTCTGCCGCCTCTTGTAATCATATTTGTGTCGTCGTCTGCACAAAGCATAGCAAGAAGAGCCGCCGAACCCGATCGGTCAAAGCCAAAACCCATATTAAGACCTTTTTCCAAAATAGGCAAGCCGAAATTCAGTACGGCGGGAAAACCTTTTTCCGCCTGACCTCTCACTCCCGTTATGCCGTATTCGAGGTAAAATCTCTGACCTGCTGTTTTTGCGTGTGTGAGGTTTTTGAAGTCGTGCTCCGTAAGTCCCTCAGTCATTTTGGCGCACTCTTTTAAAACCGTCTCAGGATTTTTTCTCTCGTTCAAATCAAGTCTTCCGAGAGCCGCACAAGCAATTCCCACGGAGAATATAGCGCCCTTATGTGTATTCACTCCATTTGTAGCCGCAAGCATATTTTTCTCGGCTTCCATTCCGAACGGTCTTATGGCTTCAAACGTATTTTTCGGTTCATTGCGGCTTAATGCGTCTTCAAGTCCCTGTTCGGCACATTTTTTGAAGTAAGGATAAAGTGCGGCGGCACTTTTCATAAAGGTGAACGAGTCCATATCCTTATGACTGCCCGTATTTCTGCGGTCGACAAGTCCCGGTTTCGGCGTCACGCTTACCTCAAAGAGCAAAGCTCTTGTGGCAAATTCGGCTATTTTTTCGGCTGTATTTTCCGTGTTTATTTTGATGACTTTGTTATTTTCCATTTGAGCGTTTCCTTGCGGGTTTGATTATTTCGGGTTTCAAGATATTTAGATTATACTATATTTTATTCCCTTGCGTATATGAATTTTACTCGGGATAATACCATTCTCAAAAGGAATGAAAGCAAAGATTAATCATGCCTTGTTTCATCATCAAAACACTCGCAAAATCTTGCGGAGAAAGACGGTTCTCTCTTGCCCGTAAAAAGGTGAGAAGTATCGCCAAAACTTGCGATTCTGAAGACTGCTGTGCCCTTTCTTCTTTCCTCTGTATTGATTATCGTCACACTGCTCGGAGCGGCGCAGAAGTTATGCCAATATACCATCGGTGAAACTCCCGTGAGGTGTGAGAGCAGAACTCCTTCAAGTCCGAAATGGCAGAAAAACACAAGCGTATCGTGGTTTGAATTGACTGCATGATAGAATAATCCCTCGCTTTTGTCGCATCTCACATATCCATGTTCTGCAAGAACATCATCAAGACCCTTACAAACTCTGTCGTACTCTGCTTTTACGGGTTTCATCACGTCGGTTTCGTCCCATTTGTTTATATCGTAATATTCGGGGTGACAAGTCCAATCGGCGGGCAGCCAGTCCCAGCAAATGCTGTCCTTATCGGGAGTATCGGGGCGTCTGATTATTCCCTCAAACTCTCGAAGCCAGCCCTTTTCGATTCCTTCTTTTCCGAGAAAATCAAGCGTAGGCTTTGCCGTCAGTTTTGCTCTGCCCAATGGCGAAACATATATATCGGAAAAACCGCCGACATCTTCATTTAATCTCAACATTCTCGGCACAAGGAGGCTTGCCTCTTTCAAGCCTGTTTCGGTAAGAGAATCGTGCTCGTAATCGGGGTCTGCGTGCCTTACTATAATTAATTTCATACTATAACCTCAGAAAACTTAAATGTACTTTTTCTTATTTGACTATTGTACACTAAACTGCTCGAAAATGCGAATATTTTGTTTTGCTTTTCCTTCAAAAAAGAAAATTAAATATAACAGCATTAACCGTTGAAATATCCGAATGCTTATTGTATAATCACGGTGCGTGATAAAAAATGACGCAAAAGCGTAATTTTTTATCAAATTTCGGTGTTAAAAGTTTAGTTTTGATTTATTTCTTAATTCACCACCGAAATTTTCAATTTAATTCGATAAAATCACATCTTGGGAGAGAAAGAAGGAGTAATTAAAATGAAACTTGGTATCAGCTGTTACTGCCTTGATAATGCAATGGCAGAAGGAATGTCGATATTTGAGGTTATGGACTGGGCAAAGCAGCACGACTGCGAGCACATTGAGTTTGTGCCGTTCCACCTTGCGCTCGTAAACGAGGAAACAAAGTCGCTCAACACCGAACTTATCGATTCCGTTCGTGAGTACGCAAAGAAGATAGATCTTGAAATTTCCACATATTCAGTCAATGCCGATTTGTTAAAGACAGACGAGAGCGAGAGAAGAGCCGAGATTGAGAGAGTTAAGCTTCACATCGACGCTGCACATCGCTTGGGACTCAAGTGGATGCGCCACGATATTGCATCGTTCCGCCGTCCGTTCAGCACCAACACACCGCAAAACTTCGAGAAAGAGCTTCCGCTCATGATTGATGGCACACGCGAACTCTGCGACTACGCAAAGAGCCTCGGCATAACAACAACACTTGAGAACCACGGTTTCTTCTGCAACGGCTCGGACAGACTTGTCAGAATTTTCGAGAACCTTGACCGCCCCGATATGAAGATGACCATGGACGTCGGTAACTTCCTTTGCGTTGACGAATACAACGTCGGTGCCGTAAAGAAATGTTTGCCGTACGCAAAAATCATTCACCTTAAGGATTTCTACATCCGCTCAAAGGACAGCCTTCCGGGACAGAACGAAATGTTCAACTGCGACAACGGCTCATGGTTCGAGACTCTTGGCGGAATGATGCTCCGCGGCTCGATTACAGGTCAGGGAGATATGCCCGTTCGTGAGATTATTCACGTCATTAAAGAATCCGGATTTGACGATTACGTTTCAATCGAATTCGAGGGAATGGAGCCTTGCAAGCGTGCAACCGAGATCAGCCTTGCCATGACAAGAGCATTTTTCGCAGAATAAGTCAAAATTTGCTTTGCTGTGTCAAAATCACCCACAATACAGTATTGACAAACAAGCTGTCGTCGAATATAATGTACTCATGCAATAGGAACCAGCTAACATAGCGGTTCATTGGAGAAGACTCACTGATAATGCGCTAATGCAGTGGGTCTTCTCATTTTTTATTTACTTCTTTTGATTTACATATTGCAAAAATAAAAAAGCCTAATTTTGCAAATCAAGCTTGGTGGAAATGGCGGAAGTCGAATCCATTTTGTTGCAAGATTAATCCTTGATTTTGCCCTCACTTTTGTTACCTCGGCACCTTTTCGGCATAAAAAGCGAACACGAAGTCGAATACAAAAAGAAAAAAACCGCATATTACTGCGGTTTTTTCTGGTCGAGGTGACAGGATTCGAACCTGCGGCATCTTGGTCCCAAACCAAGCGCGCTACCATCTGCGCTACACCTCGTTTTAAATTTTATCGCCGTTACGAACAGAAAACATCATAATCAGCTTAGTTATATTATCACTTTTTAAACGAATTGTCAAGCTTTTTGACAAAATCAAAGGGAACAGCACAGAAAATTCGGCTGTTCCCTGATTTTTCACTCATCAAAATCAATCGAGATATGTAACAAGTGCCTTTTCGTCATACTCATGCGGTACCTTTGTTGTAGCGGAATGACCGACTGCAATGGCAATATCGTAGCGGTAGTTCTCGGGGAAAAGCTTCTTCTCCCACTCTGCGCCGACCTCAGACTCAAAAAGTCTTCTGAGGCAACCGATAATAAGATTTCCGAGCCCCATGCTCTGAGCGGCAAGTGCGATATTCTCAACTGCGATACCTGAGTCGATTGCGTCCCAGTTGGATTCCTTGTCTCCGGATATGATAATCAATGTGGGAGCGTCATGGTAGAATGTGGCGAGAGTGCTTGGGTCAACATCTCTTTCGCTTGCAACAATCTGCTTGAATGCGTCCGAAAAATCATCGAGAATTTTGCTGCCCTTTTCCAAAACAGTAAAATGAAGCTCCTGACGGTTAGCGGCTGTGGGTGCCTGAAGTCCAGCTTTTACAAGTGCACCGATCTCTTCATTTGTGAGCTTTTCATCGGTATAAGCTCTGATTGACGAACGTTCCTCAATTACTTTTAAAGTTTCTGTCATTGTAATTCTCCTTTACTTTTTGTTGTATGTGAATTTATCAATACTATCCTAAATCAATCCAATATATTTTCGAATGCCTTGACGGCTTTTATCAATCCCAATTTATCATTTTTGTCAAAACGAGCCACGAACGGACTGTCTATATCGAGTACTCCGAAAATTTCTCCGTTCTTTTTGTGTATCGGAATTACAATCTCGCTTCTGGAATCTTCATCACATGCGATATGCCCCGGAAACGCATGAACATCTTCCACAAGCTGAATTTCGTCCTTTAAAACTGCCGTTCCGCACACGCCTCTTCCCACGGGAATTCTTATGCAAGCGGGTTTACCCTGAAACGGGCCAAGCACAAGCATATTTTCTTTCATAATATAAAATCCGCACCAGTTAATTTTATCGAGCGCAAGATTTATGAGCGATGACACATTTGAAAGATTTGCGTACAAATCGGGTTCGCCGTCCGTTATTCCTTTTATGTAAGTTTCTAGCTCACGATACTTTTTTTCTTTATTTTCAGAAAAAGCATAAGTCTCTGCCATTTGTTTTCTCCGTATTTTGATTTAAATTTCTTTTGGCGAATTAGCGTATCTGCACACGTCGTTCATACAACATTTATTGCATTTAGGTCTTCTTGCAACGCAAACGGCTCTGCCGTGAAGTACAAGTCTGTGGCAAAAATCGTTTCCCTCGCTTGGTTCAATCACCGCTCTCAAATCTTTTTCGACCTTATATGGCTCTTTATTGTCGGTAAGTCCGAGAAGTCCGCAAATTCTTATGCAGTGGGTATCCGTCACGATGGCTGGTTTGTGATAAACATCACCGACGATTAAATTGGCTGTTTTTCTGCCAACACCGGGAAGCTTTACAAGCTCCTCGATTGTATCGGGAACCTTTCCGCCGTACTCGTCACGAAGCACACGCACCATTTTATAAATATCTCTTGCCTTTGATTTATACAAACCGCAGGATTTTATTAGTTCGGCAATCTCGTCTTCTTCAGCCTCGCAAAATGCGTCAAGTGTGGGAAATCTTTCAAAGAGTGCGGGAGTTACCATATTCACTCTTGCATCCGTACACTGTGCGGCAAGGCGCACCGAGATTAATAATTCAAGCGGATTTTTATATTCAAGCGAGCACTGTGCCCCCGGATATTCTTCTTTGAGCCGCTCTACGCAAACTGCGGCAAGCTCTTTTCTTTCCATAATTTTTCCTTTTTCGAAACAGAATTCTTTTCTTCAGTATAAATCAATTTTGTTTCATTTTCAACTGACTTTGTTAATTAATAATTAAGAATTAATAGTTAATAATGAAGTCAGAACAGACTTAATTTTCTTCAATTTAGTTTTGCTTAAAATATATTCTCTTGTATGTCAGATTATTAATTTTTTTGTTCTTTATTTTTCTCTATTTTAATAAACCGTCAATGAAAATGTCCGGCTTCGCCGTATTTTCATTGACTTGCTTTTTATTTGTTTTGCCAAATTATTTGATTATATCTTCTTTATTTCCCTTTGCGTGATTAAGTCGGCTTTCGCCTCAACTACGGTCGCTTCGCTCCCTAAAAGCACTTCGTGCCTTTGGTTGACTGCTCAAGCCTTTCCGTCTAATTAATTATGTATAATCAATAATTAATAGTGAAGTTAGAACTGCCTTAATTTTCTTTAATTTACTTTTTCCGAAAACATACTATTTGAATGACGGTTTATTTGATTATATCTTCTTTATTTTCCTTTACGTGATTAAGTCGGCTTTCGCCGCCAACTACGGTCGCTCCGCTCCCTAAAGGCACTTCGTGCCTTTGGTTGACTGCTCAAGCCTTTATCTTTTTTATTCGGCACTTCGTGCCTCTTTGTTCGTTCATTATTAATTATTCTTTATTAATTACCGTGGGCTCCGCCCACACCCGTTCGCTTTTTGAAAAAAGCGAAACCAAAAACTTTTATTTTGGCTTCGCTTTCTCTTTTTATCTTACTCTTTTATTTTATTTTGCTTAATTGCTTTTAATTACAGCATCAAGTCTCTTATGTACTTAATTGTGTACTTAACGCCCTTTTCGCCAAGCTCGCCCTGCCATGTCTTCGAGTGCGGCTCAATCGAAAGGTATCCGTCATAGTGGTGCTGATAAAGTGCTCCGAAAAATGCTCTCCAGTTAATGGAGTCAATTCCTGCTGGCGGGTTGTCGTAAAGGCAATCGTCCTCTTTGATTTCTTCCTCAGAGTACTTTGAGAACTCCGGCAAATCTCTTACGATGTCATAGTAATTCCAGTGCTTCGGCTCCATTGAATCGCCAAGCTGGATAACTCCCTTGATATGTACATATCCGAATCTGTCGCCCCAGTGCATTGTCTCCGAGAGATATGCGCCGTGCTCGCCGCCGTGAACAAACGAGTGTGACGGATCGTACTTAATTGTAAGTCCCGGAACCTCGTCGAGTACAAGTTTCCACTGCTCAGGTGTACGGATATAGTTGTTACCCATCATGCATGTTACGATTGATGTTGTCATGCCCTTATCTTTTGCGTAAGCGACAATCTCTCTTAAAACCTTGATAGCAGCGGTGATGTTTCCGTAATATGTGAGGTTCTTGTTGTAACCGACGCTTACGAGGTAGTGAGATGCGCCAAGCTCTGCGCCGAAATCGATAACAGTCTTAACTTCTGCCATCTCCTCTGCGATAGCCTCGCCGTCGTCGCCGATTATCTGGCTTGCCCAACGGCCAACTGCGCCGCATTCCATCTCGTTCTCTTCAAATGCTTTTTTTAGCTCAGGAAGTTTCGGTGTAATCTCGCTCATCGGAACGCCGAACCACTTCGGATAGTTGAGGTCGAGCTCAACAAAGTCAAGGCCAAGCTCCTTTGCGTGCTTTACTTCTTCAACCTCAGGTCTGATTATCATACCCAACTTCATAATAAAAATCCTCCCGTTTGTACTCTGACCAAATTTAATGTCAAAGATTATTTAGTAATATTTTAACAAAAATTTCTGGCTTTATCAATCATTTTTCTGTTACAGTATTGTAATAAAAGTGATAGAAAATGTAATTTTTATTTAAGATATGGAAATCGCCAACAAAATATACTATACTCGGTTTATAAAATTCTTTTGGCTTTAGGAGGTTAATTATGGAGCTTGCAAGAAGACAGGATGTTCCCGTAAACGAAACATGGGATTTATCTCTTTTGTATAAAACCGAGGAGGATATGTACTCGGATGTTAAGAAGGCGCAGAAGCTCACCGAAGAAATCGTTAAAAATTACAAGGGCAAATTAAACACTCCCGAAAATATCGTCAACTGTCTTGACGACATGGAGGAGGTTCTCAAAATCGAGCATGTGGCGGGTGCTTATGCGATGCTTGCCGTTGAAGTTGATTACTACGATAATCACAATCAGGAGAGAAGCGCAAAGGTAAATGCTGATTTCTCGAAAATTAACGCAGAGCTTTCCTTTGTGGATTCAGAAATTTTGGAGCAAAGCGAAGAGACAATCAAAAAGGCTGCCGAGATTGCAGTAAGGTCGAAGATTTATCTTGAAAATCTTCTCAGAAAAAAGCCGCACATGCTCTCCCCCGAGACAGAAAAAGTTCTTGCGGCACTTTCTCCCACACTTTCTACGCCATACAATGTTTACAATATGTCCAAGCTTGCCGATATGCAGTTTGGCACGTTTGAAGTGAACGGTAAGGAATATCCCCTGGGCTATTCTCTCTTTGAGGACGACTACGAATATGAGATCGACACCGACGTAAGAAGAGCCGCTTACAACAAATTTTACGATAAACTTTCTCAATATCAGAACACAACCGCTACCGCATACAACGCTCAGGTAAGCTACGAGAAAACAATGAGCGATTTAAGAGGTTATGAAAGCGTTTTCGATTATCTTCTCGAGGATCAGAAGGTAACCCGTGAGATGTACAACCGTCAGATTGATTTAATCACCGAAAAGCTTGCACCTCACCTTCGCAAATACGCAAAATTACTCGGCAAATTGCATCACCTTGAGGAAATGACCTTTGCCGATTTGAAGCTTGCCGTAGATCCCGAATTTGACCCGAGAGTAACAATCGAGGAATCAAAGGAATATGTAAAAAACGGACTTTCTGTTCTCGGCGAAAGCTATGTTGATATGATTGACGAAGCGTACGAAAAGCGTTGGTTTGATTTTGCGAAAAATCAGGGCAAATGTACGGGCGGATTCTGCGAAACCCCGTACGGCAAAAACAGCTATATTCTTTTAAGCTGGAACAACAGAATGGCTGATGTTTTCACCGTAGCTCACGAACTCGGACACGCAGGACATTTCAAACGTTGCAATAAGGCGCAGTCTTTCTATGACACCGATGTTTCAACTTATTTTGTGGAAGCGCCATCAACCATGAACGAGCTCTTGATGGCTCAGTACCTTTTAAAGACAAACCCCGACAAGCGTTTCCGCCGCTGGGTTCTCTCGAGCATGATAAGCCACACTTATTATCACAACTTTGTCACTCATCTTCGTGAGGCTTGGTATCAGCGTGAGGTATACAAGATTATAGACGGCGGCTCAAGCGTGACCGCCGACACACTCAATGAAATCTTCAAGAAAAACCTTGAGCTTTTCTGGGGTGACGCAGTTAAAATTGACAACAAAGCTGCTCTCACTTGGATGCGCCAGCCGCACTACTACATGGGACTTTATCCCTACACTTACAGTGCCGGTTTGACCGTTGCAACCGAGGTCGCAAGAAGAATCGAAAAAGAAGGTCAGCCCGCCGTGGACGACTGGAAAAAGGTTCTCTATGCGGGAAGCACGCGCGATCCGCTCGGACTTGCAAAGCTTGCCAAGGTTGATATTTCAACGGATGAGCCGCTCAACAACACCATAGCTTACATTGGCTCCATTATCGACGAGATTGTTTCTCTCACGGAAGAAATTGACGGAATCAAGCTCGACTGATTTAAAACTAAATTTTCAACCGAAAACAAACGGACGGTGAAAAACTCACCGCCCGTTTTGATTTGTCAGTTAATGATATCGATGTTGCTCACACCGTTTTTCGACTTAACGAGAATTTTGGAGCTTATTGCACATTCGAGTTTATCGACATGCGAGATTATGCCCACCATCTGATTTCCGTCACTCAGCTTTTTCAGAATAAACACGGTTGCGTCCAGTCTGTCATCATCAAGCGTGCCGAATCCTTCATCTATGAACATGGCGTCTATTTTGTTGCCGTTTGCCTTACTTCTCACAACATCCGAAAGTCCGAGTGCAAGCGACAGAGAGACTAAGAATCCCTCGCCGCCCGAGAGAGTTTTTGCGGAACGTGTTTTTCCGCCGAAATTATCATAAACGTCAATATCAAGTCCCGTCTTTCCCTGTTTGCCGCCCTCAACACGGTGCAAAAGTTCATATCTGCCGTCCGAAAGAAGCGTGAGGCGTTTGTTTGCCTCTGCCAAAATCAGTTTGAAATCCTGACCGATAACATAAGTATCGAAACTCAGCCTCTGTTCGCCGCTAACATTTCCGTTGGCAACGTCCGAGAGATAAGCCACACGGTTGAATGCGCTCATATATTTTTCGGAGCGTTTGATTTTCTTTTTCACCTCACGGGCTGTGCGCAAATGAATATCATAAAGCGAGTTCAAATCGTCACGCTCTGAAAGTGAAATGTTCTTTCTTTGGGCAATTTCATCGATTTTTGCCTGAAGCTCAAATTCGTCCCTTCTCTCAAAGTCTTTCGTTTTCTCGCTTAACTCTTTCGTGCGTTCTCTGCAAACCTTTAGACTGTTTTTATAGTCGCTAATCGAATTTCGCTCATCGGAAATTATAGCGTCGGGGTTTCTTCCGCTGTTTTTGCTCTCCTCGATAAGCGGTCTTATTGTCGCCTTAAACTCATCTTCGTTTTCAAAGGTGTTATCTGCTAAAGCAGCCGCATAAAGTGAAGTTTTTTCGGAATAATTATTTTCTTCCGACTGTATGTCGTTCTCGGTTGTGGCAAGGGAACCCGACAATTTGCTTCTTGATGTGATTATATCGTTATAATTCTTATCGTTTTCTTTAATAAGCGCATCGAGATTTTTGTTCCTCTCTTCGAGACAAGCCGTTCTTTTGTCGGTCTCCGATTTTTCGCCGAACTTTTCGACCGCCTTTTTGTTGAGCTCGATTCTTGCCGTGAGTGAGTTGATTTCGCTGTTCACAAGGTCAAGCTTTTCCTTTGTTTCTTTAAGCGCATTTTCGTCAGACGGCAAATTTACTTTAATATCCGACTGCACTTTTCTAAGATTATCTCTTTCGGCTTTATCGGCTTCAAGGCTTTTTTTGTAAGCGGCTGCTTTCTTTCCCTCATCGGTTATCTCGTTAAGCTTAATGTCAATAAATTCGCTTACACCCTCAAAATCACAGCTTTCTCCGACAACATCCGCCACCGCACGCAGAACATTCGACTTCACGGCTTCAAGCTCAGTTCTCAGTTTTTCGGTGACCTTCTCGCTGTTTGCCGCCTTTTCGTCGGCTTCCTTGCTTACTTTAGCCGCATTATCGACCTCGGATTTTGTGGGAACTACGCTTTCGCTCACCTTAAGGAACGGTATATCTTGGCTTATAAGCTTTTTTCCGCAAACTTTGCATTTGCTTTCTCCTCTCGTGAGAAGTTCGTTTTTCAGCTCCTCTGCGATAAATCCCGCCTGACCGTCAATAAATCTCTCGTACATCTCGAGATATTTTGCGGCGCATCTGCTTTTCTCACGAAGGCATTCGGCATGATTTAAACGCTCTTCTTCAAGCTCTTTTTTCTTGTCCGCAACCGCCTTCAAACCGTTCTTTTTTACTGCGTCCAGCTTTCTGTATTTTTCACGCTGAACATCATATTTCTCGACCGCGTTATTAAGCCTTTCATCGATTCCGTCATATTTTCTGAGAGAATTTTCGGTTTCTTCAAGCTTATTTCTCTTAAGAGCAATGCTTTTTTCAAGACTTTCGTATTCCGCTTTTGTTTTGCTTTGCTCATTAAGCTTTGACGATAATTTGCTTTCGTCCTTTTGAAGAGTTTCAAAAACATCAGCCGCTTTTTTTAGCTCTGAAAGTTCCACCGAATTTCTGTTTATCTCTTCTCGGTAAACGGGATTTTTGTCCGCTTCGGTTTTTGCGGAATTTAACTTTCCGTCAAGCTCCGAAAGTTTTTCCTTGAGACTTTTTCTCTTGTCTTTGAGTCTCGTTAGATTTAATTCGCCGTTTTTCATATCCCGATATATCGGATAAACCCTGAGATAAGCTCTTTCTAATGAATTTAGGTTTTTCTCACGACTTTCAAATTCATCTTCACGAGATTCAAGAAGTAACTTTCTTTCTCTCTCCTTTTGGAGATTTAAAAGCTCTTCGTTCTCGTGCTTTGCGGTCGTCAAAAGCTTATTTGCGGCGTTAAGCTCATTTTCGAGGCCCTTGTATTTTTCGTCAGCAAGCTTTAAAGCTTCGCTGTCGCTCGTGACAAGTGTATCGAGTGCGTCCGTCAATTCCTCGGCATTCGAGCAGTCCGGCAAAAGTCTGTAAATAAGCTTTTCGGCGTCGCTCATATCGTCCGGCAGTCTGAATGTTTTTGGATTGAGAAGATTATTGACCGCAGAAATATCCTCTTTTATGTTTTTTTCAAGCTTTTCTTTTGCAACCTTAAGTCGGCTTTCAAATGCGACATATTCGTCTGTGCCGAAAAGTTTTCCGAGAATTTGCTGTTTTTCGGCGCTGTCGGCATCCAGAAATTTCTTAAAATCACCTTGCTGGAGCAAAATTACCTGCTTAAACTGGTTGGCATCATAACCTATTAGCTCGGTTATTTTTTTTGTTATATCTCCGCCCTTGCTTATCGGCAAAATATCCGTGCCCATAAAAGCGCATGCATCAGGTTTTACCTCGTTTGTGCCGTCAGCGTGCTTTGTCAAACGCATTGAGCGCAAAACGGTATATTCGCCGCCGTTGTGTGAAAAAGTGAACTCAACTTCGGTTTTTACCTTGCTGTCGGCATTTGTGTTTCTCGACTGATTCGCTTTTTTGTCGCCCGTGGTAACGCCGTAAAGGGCATAACACATCGCATCGAAAATAGTGGTTTTTCCAGCTCCCGTGTCACCGCTTATAAGGAAAAGATTATCCCGTATATCCTCAAAATTTATGGTAACCTCGTTGGCATAAGGGCCGAACGCCTTAATTCTCAGCTTTAACGGTTTCATGTGTTTTCCTCCCCAAGCAGCATTTTCACAAGCTTGTCGGCGTCCGAATCAAGATTGTTTTTTAAATCGGAAACATCGCTGTTTTCTATAAGTTCCGCAACAAAATCGATGATTTTATCGTCCTCGCCGCTTGCGCTTTGCTTGTTTCTGAACTCAAGAAAATCTTTAAAATACTCCGATACGGACTTCTCTTCGCTCTTAACCGTATTTTCGGTTTCTCCGTTCTCTCTCACCGCACGCAAGGGCTCATGCGAGAAAATCATTATTCTCGAATTATGCGCCTCTGCCATATCGGTAAGAACAGAATAAGCCTCAGGCGAAATTCTGTCATCGGTCAAAATTACATGAATATACTTTCCATGAAAATCGGTTTTAACAGTTTTTCCATCCCTCACAAGCTCCAAAATTCCGCTCGTCTTTGCGCTTATAAGCTCCGAAAGCGTGCCCTTAATCTCGACAAGCGGATGAAGCGGCTCTATATCAACTCTTTTTATATCGACTTCATCGCCCTTTTTGCCGAGATTAATCACAACCGCCCCCTTATGCGGAAATTTAAGCTCGTCAAACTTAAAGCAAAGCGGCGAACCCGCATAACGGATATATTTCTTTCCGATTACAAGCGGTGCATGCACGTGTCCGAGGGCAACATAGTCGAAATCATAAAAAGCGTCTGCGCCTATGTTACCCACATTGCCTACCGTGACTTCATCATCGTCCTTATTATCGGTTACGGTTTGATGCGCAACAAGCACATTTCTCTCGGAATAATCTATATCTTGCAAGGAAAGATATTTCCTCACCGCTTCGTCATAGGTTCTCGGTCTTTCTTCAAAACCGTCTATCTCGTCAAATTCTGCGGGAAAACAGTACGGCAAAAGCCAAAAATTAACTTTTCCGAATTCATCCTCAAGTGCGACTCGCTTAAGCTTGTTTTCAAGTTTTCCGCCGATAAAAAGCCCGCTTTTTTCTGTAAGTTTATTTAAAAAGGAAAGCTTGTAGCCCGAATCGTGATTTCCCGAAACCGCCATCACCTTTATGTTTCTCTCGGCAAGCCTCGTGAAAAAATCGTCGGCAACGGTCACGGCTTCGTCTCCCGGTGAACTTCTGTCATAAATATCCCCCGAAACCAAAACAACATCGGGATTTTCTTCATCGACAAGCTTCACAAATTCGTCTATCCAGTATTTTTGATCTTCAAGCAGAGAGAATCCGTGCATTCCCTTACCGAAATGCAAATCGGCTACATGAATCAGTTTCATCGTTTTCTTCCTTTCGTTCGCTATGGAAAAACTTTTAACTCAACTATACTATCGATATTCCCGTTTGTCAAAACAAGCCGTGCATTTTCTTTCACAAAGAGTATCTTTAGGTACACAAAACAAAGAATCCGACGCTTTTTCGCGTCGGATTCTGATTTTTGATTGAATTTATCCGAGTCTGCCCATAAGGTGCTCGATGTTAGCGTAAACGGGAAGTCCGTTTTCGTAAGGAACATTAACCTCGCCCTGAATGAGTGGAGAAAGATAATCGATAAACTCCGGTGTGATATCGTTTCCTCTCTCGTTTATCCAGTTTCTCGGAACTTTCTTTACCTTGTTTGCAACGGTAGAAACATCAACCGCTCTGAACTCTGCTTTGTACGGCTTGTTTGAAACTCTCTTTACACCGGCCATTTTTCCGCTCATGCCGTCGGCTGCGAGCGAAACGGAGAATCTGCCGAGCTCAAAGCTCTCGTCAAGATCCGTCTTTGAAGAAATGTGACCTGCACATCTCTGGGGAATATTTACCTCGATGCTTCTCGATTTAATGCCGATTTCTTCCTTGACAAAATTCTCGAGTGCCTTGCTTATTCCGGCAAGCTGACCGTGACCGAATGCGTCCACAATTCCCTCGGAAGCATTTACATACTTTCCGTCGGGACGCTTGACGCCCTCTGCGATTGCAACAACGACGTTCTTTCTTATCTTAAGGCGATTTTCAACGTCCTCGAGGAACTTCTCAGCCGTAAATGTGCTCTCGGGAAGGTAAATGAGCTGAGGCGCGTCGTCAAATTCGTTTCTTGCAAGAGCCGTTGCGGCAGTGAGCCAGCCTGTATCTCTGCCCATAACCTCAACTATTGTGCATTGTCTCAAATCGTAAATAGCCGTATCGTATGCGATTTCACGCATGGTTGTAGCAATGTACTTTGCGGCGCTTCCGAAACCTGGAGTGTGATCTGTCTCAAAAAGATCGTTGTCTATCGTCTTGGGAACACCGATAATTCTAACATCGGAGCCAATGCTATTTGCATATGCCGAAAGCTTTGCGGCAGTATCCATAGAATCGTTTCCGCCGACATAGAAGAACGCACCGATATTCATCTTCTCGAAAACAGAGAACATCTGCTCGTAGGAATCGGGGTCATCTTTATACTCGGGAAGTCTCACTCTGCAAGAACCTAAATACATGGCAGGTGAAATCTTGAGGGCTTCCAAATTTGCCTTGTCCGAAAAATTCTCGGAAAGCTCGATGAATTTTTCATTCTTGAGTCCCGAAACACCGTGAATCGCTCCGTAAATCTTGTCGTAACAACCGCTCTCGGTTACGGCAGAGATAATTCCTGCGATACTAGCGTTGATGGCGGATGTGGGGCCGCCCGACTGGGCAATCATACAATTCTTTTTTGTCATATCTTTTCTCCGATGAAAACAATAATTCATACAATTTCATTCAATCGTGTCTTTGCGTGAAAGACATAGCTTTATTAAGAGTATATATTATTTTTTTCGGTTTGAAAATAGGCACAAAAAATCTTGTAAGAACCTATAAAAATTACTCCCGTCAAATCAATCTTTTTTACGCATAGGAAAATCTAAACCTTGATTTTTCGATTTTTTCAGCAATATTGGGACTATCATTTGCTCTTTTTCTTATGTTTTCGTGTGATAAAAGCGAAAATTTTTGCTCAAAAATAAAAAATTCAATTTTTTTGAAATTTACTCTTGACTATTTCATTACTGCTGTGTTATAATTCAACAGTCGCAAGGAGAGATACGCGGGTGTAGCTCAACGGTAGAGTTCCAGCCTTCCAAGCTGGCTGCGTGGGTTCGATTCCCATCACCCGCTCCAAGCCTACGGGCTTTTTCTTTTGTGATGTGCGCCAATAGCTCAGCTGGATAGAGCAACTGCCTTCTAAGCAGTAGGCCAGGGGTTCGAGTCCCTTTTGGCGCGCCAAATATGGTGGGATTAGCTTAGTTGGTTAAAGCGCTAGTTTGTGGCACTAGAGACCATCGGTTCGAATCCGATACCCCACCCCACATTAAAAAGTAGCACGGAGCTTTTAATCGAGCTCCGTGTTCTAGTATAATGGGCTGTCGCCAAGCGGTTAAGGCATGGGACTTTGACTCCCACATTCGCGCGTTCAAATCGCACCAGCCCAGCCAGACCGGAACAGTTCACTGTTCCGGTATTTTTTATGTTCGAGGTAATTTATGTCCAAATATAAGCTTATCGCATTCGATATGGACGGAACGCTTTTAAGCTCCGAGAAAAAAATAACTCCCCTCACGCTCAAAGCTTTGGATTATGCCGCCGACAACGGAAAAGAAGTTGTTTTTTGCTCCGGAAGATGCATAGCGGAACTTCGTGATTTCTTCTCCGTTTTGCCAAAAATCCGTTATGCCGTTTCAACAAGCGGAGGTCTTGTCTACGATATAAAAGAAAGAAAAAGCATATTTTCAAAGCCGATAGATAAAAGTCTTTGCGATGAAATTTTTGAGCGCATCAAAGACCGAGACATCATGCTCCATCTTCTTACCGCAGAAAAATCGATAGTCGCAAAAACTCAGGAAGAAAATATGGCTCACTATAAAATGGGCATTTATAAGAGCATGTACGATAAAATCGCTACAATAGTCGAAGATCCGATTTCTTACGCGCGTGAAAATAACGAGGATATTTATAAAATCAATCTCTATCACACTTCTCAGGAGGAGCGTGACAAGACAAGAGCGGCACTTCAAGATCTCGGCCTTGAGATAATCAACTCCGAGAAAACCTCGATTGAATGCTCCCCCAAAGGCATAACCAAGGGCGCAGGGCTTGAAGCACTCTGCAAATACCTTAATATAGATATTTCCGAAACGGCGGCTGTCGGTGATTCCGACAACGACCTCGATGTTTTAAAAAGAGCGGGACTTGGCATTGCAATGGGCAACGCCAACAAAAAAGTTAAAGAAACTGCCGATATAATCGTTGCGGACAACGACCATGACGGTTGCGCTGAGGCAATTAAAATCATAATGGAATGAAAAATCCGAGAGAGAATTTTTTCTCCCTCGGATTATTTTTTACTGCTTTTTGAATCTTATGACGTTCCAGCTCGATTTTGTGAGCATTGACTTGTACATATCCGACTCCAAAACGGTTCTGTCGTTTACCGTCTTGGGCGTGACCGCCTCGCTGTAAGCCGTGTTGACTGCACTCATATCGTCATTTTCAAGTACGATATGCTCAACCGCCTTGTAGCCCTCAAAGCTTCTCAAGTCAATATCCATGACAATATCATCACTTACGCTTCTGTTTACCGCAAAGACTGTCAATTCGTCCTTTTCGTAATTCCAGACGGGAATAGAAACAACATCCGTTACATCGGAGAAATCATTTGTGTCGTGCTTGGACGAGGTGAACACGGGGCGAAGTGCAACTCCTCTGCCGTATTTTGACGCGTGAAGCAGCGGATAGTAAATAGTCTGGCGCCATGCGGGGCCGTCCTCTTCCGTCATAATCGGAGCGATTACGTTTACAAGCTGAGCCATACAAGCAATTTTCACTCTGTCAGAATGTTTCATGAGAGTGATAAGCATAAGTCCGACCAAAACGGCGTCCTCAAAATCGTAATGATCCTCCAAAAGATGCGGAGCAATTTGCCACGGGCGGTTCTTCATCGTGTCGTCATCCGCCTCATTTGCGTGGAACCAAACGTTCCACTCGTCAAAGGAGAGCATCATAGTTTTCTTGGAGCGTTTCTTTGCCTTTACATAGTCGCACGTTGCCTTAACCGTGTTTATAAAGTAGTCCATATCGTCGCTCTGTGCGAAGAAATTAGCAGTGTCGTTAAAGCGGTTTCCGTAGTACTGATGAAGCGAAATATAATCAACGCTGTCGTAAGCCCACGAAAGAGCCGTATCCTCCCACTGTGGGAAAGTCGTCATACTGCTCGAAGAACTTCCGCAAAGAACAAGCTCAATGCTCGGATCGATAATCTTCATAGCCTTTGCGGTCTCGTCTGCCAAATGGCCGTACTCATCGGCAGTCTTGTGACCGGTCTGCCACGGGCCGTCCATCTCGTTGCCCAAATTCCAAACCTTTATGTTGTGCGGTTCTTTATAACCGTGCTTCACTCTGAGGTCAGAGTACTTTGTGCCGGCAGGCATATTGCAGTATTCAAGAAGATTGCAAGCCGCCTCAATTCCTCTCGTTCCGAGGTTGAGCGCCTGCATCGGCTCTGCGCCGACTTTTTTACACCACGAAGAAAATTCGTTTATGCCTACCAAATTCGGCTCGGTGCTTCTCCATGCGAGTTCCAAGCGTTTCGGTCTCTCTTCAACGGGACCCACGCTGTCCTCCCAGTAGAAGTTCGAGACAAAATTTCCGCCGGGATAACGCACAATGGGAACGTTAAGCTCCTTGACAAGCTCCATAACGTCCTTTCTGAAGCCCTCTTCGTCGGCACTTGCGTGATTCGGCTGCCAAATTCCGCCGTAAACTGCTCTGCCCAAATGCTCGATGAACGAGCCGTAAATTCTCTTGTCAATCTCGGATATTTTAAAATCCTTTTCGACCGTGAGTTTAGCAAACTTTTTTGCCATGTGAAAATCCTCCCAAACTAAAAAATCGGAACGTTTCTCCGCCTGTCATAATCTTATTCCCACGCTTATTTATTGTCAATAAAATTCATTCTTTATTTACGCTTTTTTCGCAAAATGAAAATTGAAATCGTACCTCTGCTGTGTTATCATTTTCTTAGAATATATCAAGATAAGCGGACAGAACATTTTTTACTGAACGAAAAACGAGGTGAATTTTATGTCAAAACAGCTTATTCCAGAAAAATACGAACTGAAAAAGTCAGGATTTCTCCCTGTTTTTTCTGCTATCGCAGCCGACTTTTTTCTCGCACTCTTTATTCTGAACATCGTAGATTACTTTGTCGGTCTTAATTTCGTAACAGGCTCTTCCCTCTTTGCCGGCATAGTCTTTTTTGTCTTTGCCATGCTATGTTTCGGACTTTTCGCAAACGCCGCCGTGTGGAAAATTACCGTTGACGGCGACGAGATAAAATACCGCACACCTTTGGGAAAAATCACAACTTACAGCTTTTCCGATATAAGCGAAGCGCAAATAACCGTTCAAAACAACGCTCAGGCGGTAAAGTGCCTAAAAGACGGAAAAACGCTTTTTGTCGTTCCCTTGGCAATTAAAAACTACCCAACCTTTATGACCAATCTGTTTTTGAAGGGCGTAACGGTAACCGATACAAGAAGAGGTTAATTTAAAATGAACGAAATTACTACCTTCACGGGAAAACACATAAGCCCTGTCAATCCATCCGAAGAGCTGATTGATATAAAAGACATTGCCCATGCGCTTTCGCTCACAACAAGAGGAAACGGTCAGGTAAAAACATTCTTTTCTGTCGCAAGCCACTGCATACTTTGCTGTAAAGAGGCTAAGGCAAGAGGACTTTCAAAGAGAATGCAGCTTGCCTGTTTGATTCATGACGCATCGGAAAGTTATATGTCCGATGTTCCAAGTCCCCTCAAAAAGGTTATGAGCGAATATTCCGAGTACGAAAACAAACTTCTGTCTCTCATTTACACAAAATTCTTGGGTTCGGATCTTGACGATAACGAAAAAGCAGAACTCGAAAAAATCGACAAAGACCTTATGTTTTACGATTTGAGGGAGCTTCTCGGCGAAAACAAAGATAAACCCGAACCGAAAATTCACGTCAAGCTTTGCTACGACTTCGTGCCGTTTGCAGAAGTCGAACGAGAATATCTCGATCTGTTCTATTCCCTAACGGATGAAAACACTGAAGAAACTGCCGTTTCATCCCCTGAAGAAATAAATGAGAAACTCAAAAACATCAAGGTTTTTGTTCTCGATATGGACGGAACGATTTACCTCGGAAACCAACTTTTCCCCTACACAAAGGATTTCTTGAATGCCGTAAAAAAAAGCGGAAGAGACTTCTCGTTTTTCACAAACAACAGCTCCAAGAACTTCAAATCGTACATTGAAAAGCTTGGAAAAATGGGAATAAATGTCCGTGACGATCAAATGCTGATTTCAAACGGCGTTATGGCCGATTGGCTTAACGAAAACCGCCAGGGCAAAAAAGCTTACGTCGTCGGCACGCCAGACCTCGAAAATGCCGTGAAAGAAGCGGGCATTGAGATAAGCGACACGGACGCTGACTATGTTCTTCTCGGCTTTGACACAACTCTTAACTATGAGAAGCTTGTAAAAGCGTGCGACTTTGTGCGTGACGGAAAAGAGATTTTCGGACTTAACCCCGATTTTAACTGCCCGACCGAAACGGGATTTATTCCCGACTGCGGATCTATGGCGGCTCTTGTAAAAGCGTCAACGGGTGTTCAGTGCGAATTTTTCGGAAAACCCTCACGCCACACACTCGACTACATGCTCAAAGCGACAAACTGCAAGCAAAACGAACTTTGCGTCATAGGCGACCGACTCTACACCGACATTGCCGTAGCCGACAACACGGCGGTAACATCGATATTGGTTTTAAGCGGAGAGAGCTCTTTGAGCGATGTGAAAAAAAGCGAGCACAAACCGGATTTAATTGTTGACAACATCGGCTCTCTCATTCCTTATTTGAACTAATTATATGTAATTTTTTCATACTTATCAGTATTTTTTTAATCTGCTTGATATATCGGTTGTTTTTGATACATTTTTAAGATAAAATCAAAGCATAGATTTTTCACATAACATTATAAGAAAAGGACTGAACAAACATGAAAAACGCAGTTATTTTTGACCTTGACGGTGTTATCGTTTCAACTGACAGCTACCACTACAAGGCATGGAAAGCAATGGCAGACGAAGAGGGAATTTACTTTGACGAGGTCATCAACAACCGCTTAAGAGGTGTTTCCCGTATGGCTTCCCTTGAGATTATTCTCGAAAAAGCTACAAAGACTTACACGGACGAGGAAAAAGAAGCTCTTGCAACAAAGAAAAACGACATCTATCGCGAAAGCCTTGTCGAGCTCACACCGAACGATATTCTTCCCGGTGTTATGGACACCTTGAACGCACTTCGTGAAAGAGGCGTTAAGCTTGCAATCGGTTCTTCCTCAAAGAACACTCCCGTAATCTTAAAGCAGATCGGTCTCGGCGATTTCTTTGACGCAGTTGCTGACGGAAATCAGATCACACATTCAAAGCCCGATCCCGAAGTTTTCCTCCTTGCCGCAAAGCTCTTGGGCGTTGCTCCGTCCGACTCCGCAGTTGTCGAGGACGCTTACGCAGGAATCGATGCCGCTAAGGCCGGCGGAATGAAGGCTGTCGCAGTCGGCGACGCTTCAAAGTACGAGAAAGCGGATGTTGCCGGCGCAACTCTTGCCGATATCTCAATTGACGATATTCTCGCTTAAAATTCAATTAAAAATCAATCCCCGTGACCGCACTCAAATGGGCAGTCACGGGGATTTTTCATTAAAAATGATATTTTTCAAAAACTTGTTTTTGTTTTATTTCATTGGCTGATATGTTATACTCAACTTATTAGGTATGGAATTTTAGGTATGAAATATTTCTCATACGGAGGTATTAATATGAAAAAACTCGAATTTAAAGCTTTGCCGCTTGATTCCCTCTCAAAGGGAACTGTCAGGGCTTATCTTCACGAGCCGCTCATCGAGATGAAAGAATTTGTCAATAACTTTCCGAACGGCTACCGTGAAAAATATCCGTCGGTTATAGTTTGCCCCGGTGGTGCATATTTCTTTACATCGCAAAGAGAGGCCGATCCCGTTGCGTTTGAATATCTCGCAGAGGGATACAATGTTTTCATTCTCGATTACTCTGTCGGAGAGCTTGCGAAGGATTTTCTGCCGCTTAAGGAACTTTCAAATCTCATTATGACAATAAGGGACAACAGCGACAAGTGGTGCTGTGATCCCGACAAAATCGCTGTGTGCGGTTTCAGTGCGGGCGGACATCTCGCCGCAAGCGCAGCCATCCTCTGGAACAACGATAAATTCAAAGCTGTTTTCGATACGCAAAACGGAAAGAACAAACCGAATGCCGCCATTTTGGGTTATCCCGTAATTACAGCAGACGAATTTGCCCATGAGGATTCGATTAAAAACGTAAGCGGTGCAGAAAGGGGAACGAATAAATACAATTTCTTCTCTCTTGATAAGCGAGTAGACAAGGACTGCGCTCCGATTTTTGTGTGGCACACCGTAAGCGACGGTCTTGTTCCCGTGGAAAACACGATTAAACTAATAAGCGCACTTCAATCAAACAAAATAAGCTTTGAGTGTCACATCTTCCCAACGGGCGATCACGGAATGTCGGTTTGCACGACCGAAGTAAGCTCCCCGAATGAACACAATAATCAGTGGGTAAAACTCAGTAAAAATTGGCTTAACAAAACCTTTGACTACAAGAAATAATCAATAACATGAAAGAACATTTTTTTGAATTTTTAAAACACGCGGCTCTTCCGAGTGAAGCGTCAATCTACCTCACGGAAAGCTTTAACAAACTTTTTCCCGTTTACGAAAATAGTCTCACGAAGATGATAGATCATCTTTATGCTAACAACTGTTCTGTCGAGAGCACACTCGAAATGCGAAAAAAACTTTCAGAAATGAGCGGAGTGCATATCTACACCGTGAATTCTGTTTTTATCGCTTGCGCATCAAAAAGAATGCTTGCGGATTTCAGAAAAAAAGGCATTTCCGATGCAATATTCTGGGACACAATACTCGATTTAAAATACAAGCTTTTCGAATGCAAAAAAGTTCACGGCGTATGGGGAACATTCGTGGAAACCTGGTATGATATTTTCTTCAGATGCGACCTCGTTAAACTCGGACGACTCGAGTTTGAGCGGCTTGTCTATCTCGAAGAGTATCCCGAAACAACATTTGAGGGCATATCTATAAAGCACGGCGACACGGTTTACAGCGTGCACATTCCTTCATGCGGAAAATTTACAAAAGAATTAAGAGCGGAATCCTACAAGCTCGCAAAGGACTTTTTCGCAAAGGAACTTGGAGAAAAGCCCATGGTTCTTTTCTGCGAATCTTGGCTTATGAACCCCGATAACCTCGAAATTTTCCCAAAAAGCATGAACATAAACGAGTTCCAAAGAGAATTTCATGTTTTCGATAAGCACGCAGATCCTAAATACCACGACTGCTGGAGAGTTTTCGGTAAGGACTACGACTCAAACCCCGACAATCTCCCACAAGAAACCACAATGCAAAAGTGCATCGTGAATTGGCTTAAATCTGGACATCAGATGTCCCTCGGATTCGCAGTTAAAATAAACGGCTGACTTGGGCTGATTTTTAACCGACCTGTCTTTGATCGTTAATAAGAGTTTGGAGGTTGTACCCTTTCAACCTTTGCTTCTTTGCCTGATTTATTAAATCAATCTTTAAAATACATTTCACCAAGTAATTCGTGAAATGACTTTTCGTCCCATTCCTTTATCGGCTTATTTAAAAGTTTTAAGAAATTATTGTCGCTCGCCAAAGTCTCCCACTGCTCTGTCAAAATGGCATATTCATGATTTACAGAGTCAAGATAGTATATTTTATTTTGATAGAAAAATGTCATATCAACCGTTATTGGGGGATTGAATTTTCTTTCAGGGTACTCATCCCATCTCTGCCAAGATTGAAACTGCTCCCATGTCAATTTAATCATGTTCTTTTTTCCATCTGGCCCAGACATCACTTTTCCTCGCTTTCCAAATATTAATCACTCGCTTTACCATAGCTTTTTCTTTTATCGTCAGATGTGCAAAGCCTTTATCCGTATCCTTTTCATTATGATTGAATCCATGATGAGTATGTGGTGAGACCCCTCTGTGAGGTTTATCCAAATCAATCTGTTTACATCGTTTATTTTCTTTATCGTAATATGTTACGTATTTTGGATTACCGTCCGTATCTAAAGTAACATAAATACGGCGCATAGTCATTGTTTCGAGCGGCGCAGTTGTATTTCTCTCAGTAGGCACCACAAACTTTATATTTCCTGATGTCAGCAACGATTTATATTCCGAGCCATAAAGTTTATTCTTTACACTTACCCCTGTACTGCTTCCTCTGCCGCCCATTTTCTTTCTCTCTTTCTGGATTCAAGATAATCCACTTGTACAATATTTCCTTCCATTTCTTTGAACGGATCACCAAAACAGATAATTGCTTCCGGTTCGATACGGTTAAGCATCTCGTTATAGCCGAATAGAAATTCTTGTTTTGATTGTTTACAACCAATCATTCCAACGGCCACAACAGAATGTTTTTCAACTCCGTCAAAGCAAAAATCAAAACTTCTCTTATCACTCCAACTGATTGTCGCTAAAACTTTTTGTCCTTGATCTTGCCAAAATGCACCAACCCACCTACTGTGAGCAATGCTCTCCATTTGTCTCCAATAATTCATATCGGAATATGTCGAATAGTCAGGCGTTAAAAGGAATTTATATTGTGAAAGCCTCGGTAAAGACCGTTCCGGGTTACGGTACACATTTTCGAAGCGATAGTCATCAATAAAGAAATGAACACCTTTTTTCTTGTTTTTCTCCGAATCATTTGATCGTATATCTGAATAGGAAATCAATTCCAAATTCTCCAAATCTAACGATTGACGTTCAACCAACGGTATTTGCCAATCTCCAATGGTTTTAAAGTCATTACGACGAAATAATGGATTTTCACGCATTGCTCTACTTGTCAAATTAATATCCTCTCCCAACTTTTATCCGATTGTTAATTTTAAATCTATTTTTTCAATTTCGTTTATATTGTTATTGACTGAAATATCAGAAAACGCTGTCATCCAGTCGTACAGTATTGGAATGTTATCAGCATTTTCGAAATTACAACGCATCGAATTACTGTGCAAACTGTTTTTCTTTACATTTTAATTTCTGTTGGCATATCTGCTTTTCAGACTTCCTATTTTCTTGTTATTGAAATTTGACGAAGCAATTTGAGTTCATAAGACGTATAATTATCTTCACCAAAGCACAGCCATTTGCGATAATAGTCAAAAGCATAACAAGCTGCCTCATAACTAATACAAAAATGTTGAGATACATCTTCTGCAGAAGTAGGACTTATCTGATGAATTAATGGCGGGGGAGCAATTGCATACTTCGCAAAAAAATTTGCTTCTGCTTCCGCCAATTCAGGGGCAGTATTGTCATTATGTCCCAAAATACAATGTCCGATTTCATGCAAAATTGTCAGATTAGCTCTTCTATACCCAATATTGTCATCATAATATATGTATTCTTTACCGTTTCCAGGTTCTAAATAAAATCCATCCGTACTTAGTTTTAAAACTTCCAGTTTTGCATTATTGCATAATTCGGAATATGCAATAATGATAATACCCATTTTTTTAGCTATCTCGAATCCACTGATTGGTGTCCGCTTGATATCATATCGAATAAACATATCAACAACCTCTTGCTTAATAAACTCATAATCTTCGCCGTCTAATCGCATGCTGCCTCCAATCATTCACCGGACATCAAAATTTTAATAATTTCTAATTTTTCTTCCTTTGACATTTGATGCGCATTTCTTGCTATTAAACGCTTAGCATAGCTTATCTCTCTAATGGAATCAATTTCATTGCCACCCATCAAATAATCAACTGTAGTCTCAAGTGCATCAGCAATGCGAGCAATTACCGTCGCACGAGGTGTACGATCACCTTTCAAATAGTGCGACATCGCAGCTTCTGTCACACCGGCTTTTTCAGCCAGTTCCTTTTGTGTCATACTCTTCCGTTGCAAAAGCATCGCAAGTCTTTCGTTAAATGTTTCAGACATTTGTGCATCCTCCAATTTATAAATCATAATTCTTGCGGTTATTATAATTTATAATTATCATTTTGTCAAGCGATTGGATAAAAATCTATGTTGCCAATCCAGATAATTCTCTGTTGTTTCAAAATTTAGGTACAAGGAGATAAAAACACAGCCTACATATCACATATTATTCATCATCTGCACTATTCCGTTTTGTCTCTTTCCGCATATCAAACCGCCTTATATTATGATAAGTTTGGCATATTCTACAATATTCGCTATATCTAAACTTTTTTAGCCGATAAATATTTATTTTTACCAAATCTATGGTATAATCTTTAGTTAGGATATTTAAATTGATGGAGGTATACCATGGAAAATGAAAAAAAGGGCATTTATGACGCCAGAACCTTAGGCGTTCCGAAAATGCTCATTCTCGGACTTCAGCATATGTTTGCTATGTTCGGCGCCACCGTACTTGTTCCGATCTTAGTCGGAAGCTACTTTGGAAACGAGCTCACGGCAGGCGTAACCGTTTCTACAACTCTCTTCTGCGCCGGTGTCGGCACACTTCTCTTCCACGTTTGCTCGAAGATGAAGGTTCCCGCATTCCTCGGCTCATCATTTGCCTTCCTCGGCGGTTTCTCAACGGTTGCAGGTCTTGACACAGGCATCTACGCCGGCATGAGCGCAAACGAAAAGTGCGCATACGCTTGCGGCGGTGTTGTTGTGGCAGGTCTTCTCTACCTCGTTTTGGCAGCTATCATCAAGCTTGTCGGCGTTAAAAAGGTTATGAGATTCCTTCCCCCCGTTGTCACAGGCCCGATCATCATTTGCATCGGTCTTTCACTTGCAAGCAGTGCAATCTCGAACGCATCAACAAACTGGCTTCTTGCCTTTATCGCTCTTGCAACAATCATCATCTTCAACATTTGGGGCAAGGGAATGTTCAAAATCATTCCTATTCTCATGGGCGTTGTTGTTTCCTACATTGCAGCTATCATCTTTAATGCTCTCGGAATGACAAACGCAGACGGCAGTGCAATCCTCAACTTCCAGCCTGTTGCAGAGGCAGCATTTGTCGGTCTCCCAAAGTTCCAGCTCGCTAAGTTCGATGTCACATCAATTCTTGTAATGGCACCTATTGCCATTGCTTCCATGATGGAGCACATCGGCGATATCTCCGCCATCAGCGCAACTGTCGGCAGAAACTTCATCGAGGACCCAGGTCTTCACAGAACTCTCATCGGTGACGGTCTTGCAACCGCTTTTGCCGGTCTCATCGGCGGCCCCTCCAACACAACCTATGGTGAGAACACAGGCGTTCTCGAGCTCTCAAGAGTTTTCGATCCGAGAGTTATCAGAATTGCCGCAGGCTTTGCCATCATTCTCTCCTTCATTCCTAAATTCTCAAGCATCATTCACACAATGCCCACAGCAATCATCGGCGGCATCTCCTTTATGCTTTACGGTATGATTTCCGCTATCGGCGTTCGTAATGTTGTTGAGAACAAGGTTGATCTCACAAAATCAAGAAATTTAATTATTGCAGCTGTTATCTTCGTTTGCGGACTCGGCTTCTCAAGCGGACTTTCTTTCCAGATCGGTTCAGCAACAATCACACTCACAGGTCTTGCAATCGCAGCCATCGCCGGTATCGCACTTAACGCAATTCTCCCCGGCAACGACTACGAGTTCGGCAAGAATCCCGAGGGCGATCAGAGCCGCGGCGTATTCATGAAGAGCAGCGACAATAAAGAAACAGAGGAATAATTATGGATTTTTACAACGAGAAGAACATCTTCATTATGACTCACCCCCTCATTCAGCACAAGATCTCAAAGCTTCGTGACAAGAACACAGGCACAAACGAGTTCCGTAAGCTTGTTGAGGAAATCGCAATGCTCGAGGGCTTCGAGGCACTCAGCGACCTCCCGACAGCAAATGTCGAGGTTGAAACTCCCATCGAGACAACAGAGACACCTGTTATCTCCGGCAGAACCCTCGCAATCGTTCCAATTCTCAGAGCAGGTCTCGGCATGGTTTCCGGTGTGCTTGCACTCGTCCCCACAGCTAAGGTTGGCCACATTGGAATGTACAGAAACGAGGAAACTCACGAGCCCGTTCCTTACTACTGCAAGCTTCCCAAGCCGATAAGCGAGAGACTCATCGTCGTCACCGATCCTATGCTCGCAACAGGCGGATCGGCAGTTGACGCTATCGATCAGATTAAGAAGCAGGGCGGAAAAATGATCAAATTCATGTGCATCATTGCCGCTCCCGAAGGACTTGAGAGACTTCACAAGGCTCATCCCGATGTTCAGATTTATGTCGGACATCTCGACAGAGAATTGAATGAAGACGCTTACATCTGCCCGGGTCTCGGCGACGCAGGCGACCGTATCTTCGGTACAAAGTAATTCACTTCAAAAACTCGGAGCACCCATTTTGGGTGCTCCTTTTTGCGTACAAAAAAGGCTCTCCAAAAGGAGAGCCTGATTTTCGGAAAAATTAAATTATGCGTTAAAAACGTATTTGTTAAGTCTGTCAAAAGCCTCAACGCAAAGTGAATGCGGAACAGCGAGGTTCATTCTGATTGCGTACGGTCTGTGGAACGGACGGCCGTCCTGCCAAATTACGCCGACCTCAGCGCCCTTGACCTGAAGCTCGTCGATTGTAATGCCGTGCTCTTTGCAGAAGTCCTCACAATCGAGATAGAGCATATATGTGCCCTCGGGCTTTGCAAGCTTAACGCCCTTGAAGTTCTTTGTGATGAAATCGTAAGCGTAGTTTACGTTGTCGGTGAGTACTTCCTTGAGCTCGTCAACCCACTCGTGTCCCTCGGGCTTGTATGCGCCGATGAGAGCGTGCATTGCGAGAACGTTGCATGCGTTGTAGTGAGAGAGTGAAGACTCCTTGAGAACTCTGTCATTTAACCACTTGTTGTAAATGATGTGGTATGAACCCTGAAGACCTGCAAGGTTGAATGTCTTTGAAGGAGCGTACATAGCAGCTACGTGCTCTCTTGCCCACTCGTTTACAGACTGGGTAGGAATGTGCTTGTGTCCGTCAAGAATAAGATCGGACCAAATCTCATCGGAGATAACCCAGCAGTCGTTCTTAGCGTAGACCTCCATTGCCTTCTCTATCTCCCACTTCTCCCAAACTCTTCCGCAAGGGTTGTGAGGTGAACAGAAAACAGCACAGTGAATATTGTTCTCCTTGAGTTTCTTGTCCATGTCTTCATAGTCCATTCTCCAAACGCCGTTCTCATCCTGAACGAGGTCGGAATGAACAAGATCATAGCCGTTATTCTCAAGGCAGTGAGTGAAGCCTATATATGTAGGTGAGTGAAGAAGAATTTTATCTCCCTTTGAGCAAAGCACGTTGGCAACGGAAACAACACCGCCGAGAACGCCGTTTTCGTAAGCAATGTTCTCCTTTGAAAGGTTTGTTACGCCGTTTCTCTTAGACTGCCAGTCGATGATAGAATCGAAATATTCATCGCTCATGGAATAATATCCGAATGTGGGAGACTGAACTCTCTTGATGATCTCCTCCTGAATTGTCGGAACAGTTGCAAAGTTCATATCGGCAACCCACATAGGAATCTTTGAGAAGCCTTCCTTGACGGTAACACCGGGAATCGGAATCATGTCAACAGCAATCTGATTTGTGCCGCTTCTGTCAATTATAGAGGAAAAATCGTATTTCATCGGAAACACCTGTCTTTCGTAATATTTTATGTATCGATGATACATTAATATTCTCAATTTTGCAAGTTTATCGATTAATTTAGTTTTTTTTACCAATTATGGAATAAATAAATTTGTGCAAAAAATCAAATTGTATTCAAAATGAATTTTTAATATTTTTTCTTTTAAATTTGCAAACTTGTGTTATAATGAAAAAAACGAACATTGAACATTAATATACAAATTTACTTGAAAGTGAAGATAAATTCTGATGGACATACTTGATAAAGACATATTCTACATTTGCGATGTAGAAAAAGAAGGCACTTCCTTTTTTCACGGCGATTTGTATGAGCTGAGAAAAAGGCTCTATGAAAACAAAGGAAGAAAGGTATATGTAAGAAAGAAAATTACGGAAACAGGCGCAGACGGAAAACTTACCGCGTCGGTCAGCAAATCAAGGCTGAAGTGGAAAAAGAGAATCGGCAGAGTTGTAACCGAGCAGAGCTACCGCCAGTCGAACGGCAGCGTTCTCGTGAGAAAAGACCTCAACGGTTCCATTATCTGCAAAATATTCTATGATGAGGAAATGGCTTGGTATCGCACGGAGTACTATTCTCCGGAGAGCTTTATTCAGCCTAAGCTTGTTTTGCGCTCAGCCGATTTGGGCGACATTATTGAGCGACTTTCCTTTAATGAAGAAAACAAATACTACGAGCGTGAGGATCTGACCCCCACCCCTCTAAACAAAGAAGATTTTGAAAATTACTACGACATAGAAAACGGCGTGCTTGTTGCGGCTTCCGACGGCGAATTTGTCTATAAGCCGGACTACGACGTATATGACGAGGATGAAACAAACGGTAGCACGGTTCTCATTATGAACGCTTGGGAAGTAAAGAGCGGTTCCGTTCCGACAAGCGCAAAAAGCAAGGAACAGGCTCTCACCTTTAAGAACCTCGATGAAATCGGCGACAAAGCGCCTGTAAAAGACGTAGCAAAGGAAGCACCCAAAAAGGAAGCTCCGGCAAAGAAAACCGTCGACAGCGATTCCGAAGCTACTAAAACGGCAAAAGCAGGCGAAAACAAAGCGGTCGAAAAAGCCGTAAGTTCCGAGAAAGTCGGCGAAGAGAAACCACAGAAAATTACTGAGGTTAAAAAGCCGACAACTCCTGAAAAAATAGAAGCAAAAGCCGACGCCAAAACGGAAGCAAAAACCGAAGAAACTTCAAGCGAACAGAAAAAAGAAGTTGTCAGTGAAAATAAAACTGCCGAAATTTCCGAAAAAGAAAAGATAGCAGAGAATAACGACTACGGGAAAAATGAGTCTTCCGATAATAACAAGGAAGTTAAAAATTCTGCCAAGCCGACAAAAGAGGAAGCGGACGAGACCGACAAAGAAGCAAAATCCGAGTCCCTCACTGTTAAATCATCAAATGCTCAAAAGCAGAAAATCGGAAAATACCATTATTTGGGAATGATGGTTGACGGAAAGCGCGAGGGAATTGGTCACACCGAGAATGAAAACGGAGTTTCCGTTTACAACGGCGAATATCACGACGACAAGCGAAACGGCGTTGGCGCATCGTTCTTCTCTGACGGTAAACTGAGCTTTGCGGGCAACTGGGCAGACGACAAAAAGAACGGCGTGGGAATTTCCTTCAGACCGAGCGACGGCTCTGTTCACATCGCAAACTGGGAAAACGGCAAGCCGAGCGAGAACATCACGTTGATTGACGGCAAAGGTAACCTCTTGTACAGCGGAATTATGCAAGACGGCAAAAAGAACGGCGTCGGCGTTTCACGAAACAACGAAACAGGTTACACCTACATCGGAGAGTTTGCAGATGGTAAATCGAACGGCATCGGATCGCTCTTTGACGAAAACGGCAGACTCATCTACAACGGAAGCTGGGCAAACGGCATGAAAAACGGTCACGGCACCGAGTTTGACGCCGCCGGCAACATCGTGTATTCCGGCGAATGGGTCGATAACGAATATCACAACGGTATTCTTTACCAGAAAATTTAAAATCAGGCTTAAAAACGGTTCACTTAGGTGAGCCGTTTTTGTCGTTAGTCAAGTTTTTCCGTGCCGTTTTATGTAACCAAACAATTCAGCACACAATTGAGCACAGCCTTGATTTTAGCATGCAAATATTCCTTTTAGCCTTTTTTTAGTGAAATTTCATCGAATTAAAACGCAGTATTTAATTTCCGTAGCGGAAAATTTTACCACCTATACCTAAATCTTCCGATTGCTCTCATTTTGTCCTATATTTCCTTTTATCCTCCTTATTTTTCATCAAATTCACTGATTGGTATGTATTTTATATATATTTTTTCATACTTTAGTGAAATATAACAAAATTCTATACAATAATTATAATCAACAATTACTAAAATTGAGATATTTATTTCTTTTTATTTTATTTCTTTAAAAGAATTATAATTTTGAGCGTATTATGTATACTTTAATTACTAACGAGTCAGAGTCGGAGTAAAAAAATGAAAAAAAGTGTATCTTTACTGCTAACTTTATGTTTGATTTTAAGTCTGTTTTCGGGTTGCAGTGCCCACAAAGGCAGCTTTACATATTATCTAAAAAACAACGTTCGCTCGCTTGATCCGCAAACGGCGAACGGCACATATGCGGCAACGGTTATCAATGCGATTTTTGACGGACTTTGCCGAATTGACGAGAACGGTGAAGCCGTTCCCGCAGCAGCCGAAAGTTGGACTGCGGATTCATCCAACACGGTATTTACCTTCACGCTTGACGAGGACGCCACGTGGAGCAACGGCGAACCCGTCACCGCCTACGATTTTGTTTACGGCATACAGCGTGCGCTATCCCCCGCAACGGGAGCCGATAATGTTGACGAATTATTCATCATAAGCGGCGCAAGGGAGGCTTATTACGGTCTTGCGGACGTGAGCACGGTCGGAGTATCAGCCACAAACGACACAACGCTTGTATTTAAACTTACGGGAAGTTGTCCCAATTTTCCGAAACTCACGGCAGGAGTCAGATTTATGCCGTGTAACGAAGAATTTTTCAAATCAACCACGGGAAGATACGGTCTCGGTTCAAATTACCTTATAACAAACGGGCCGTTTACCTTTTCATCAAACTATTCTTGGACGGACGGTGTTTCAATCGAACTCGCCGCTTACGATGATTACAACGGAAAGGTTAAACCCGCGTCTCTCACCTTTTATTTGGGTGAATCGGACGACATAACAGAAGATCCCATTTCGGCGCTTACAAACGGCACAACGGATGTTCTTCAACTCGATAATGCGACCTTGGCAACCGAGGCAGAAGCCGCCGGATGCACCGTAAGCAAATTTACGAATAAGACGACGGGTATACTTTTTAATTCCGAAAGTACGGAACTCACAACACGACTGAGAGAAATCTTTGTGAAAGCAATTGACCGTGACGCTTTGAGTGCGGCACTCTCGGAAGGGACTCAGATTGCGGATGACATCATTCCGTCGGGGCTGTTGTTCAACGGCTCTGATTATCGCTCAAACGCAGAGAGTTCGCTCTACGTGAAACAGGACACGTCTGTTTACGACTACCAAAATTATCAGTCGACCGTAAAAAACGAAGTTACCACGGAAAACAACAGCGAGGAAAACTTGGGCGATGAGGGCGACAACTCTTCCGATTCGGTCACAATCGTAGATAACACATCCGATAATTTGCAAGTAACAACTGTATCAACAAGTGACGAATACCTCGAGGAGAGCCGTGACGAAGAAATAAGCTACATTCCGTCCATAACGATTATATGTCTTGACGATTATCAATCCACGGCTATTGCAAACTCGGTCATATCCGATTGGAACAAATTTGATTCCTGTTACTGTAACATCAAGCCTCTTTCCGAGGATGATTTCTATCAGGCAATATCCGACAAAAACTATGATGTTGCACTTTACACGATTGAGTCAAGCTCAGATACAGCGCTAAGTATGCTCGAAAGCTTTGAGAGCACGGCTTCACCTCAGCTTCTCGATTCTGTCGCATTCGATACCTTGATGCATTCGGGCGGCGGCAGCATAAGCGACATTACAAACCTCGAGAAATTTCTCAATAATCAGTTCATTTTCTACCCAATTTGTTATGACGCAAGCTACTATGCGGCGGCTCCCGGTATCAAAAATGTTATGGTCAACATAGGTACGGCAGATTTTACAAAAGCATCTAAATAAACAAAACCACGCTTAAGCTTCAGCTGAGCGTGGTTTCTTTTTGTATAGTTTTTTAAACTTCGCCTTTTTTCAAGACGGCTTCAAGCTCTTCCCTTGTGGGAAGTCCTTCGTTGTCGCTTACACTTGTGAGCTGAATTGCGCCGATTGCATTTCCGCGGTTGCAAGCCTCTTTGAGAGAAAGTCCCTCGGCAAGCGCAGAAATTACTCCGGCGGCAAAGCCGTCTCCCGCACCCACTGTATCAACTATGTTATTCACTCTAAAGCCCGGAACAATGCCGTCCCCCTCGGAAGCACAAGAATAATAAGCACCCTTTTCGCCAAGCTTGACTACAACGTTTTTTACACCAAGCTTGTGATAAAATTCAGCTATCTTTTCGGGCTTATCACTGCCCGTGAGAATTTTTCCCTCTGCTATACCGGGAAGAACGGTTTGAGCCCTTTGAGCAAAGGAGTTCAGCGTATCGACCATTTCCTTTTCGCTTTTCCAAAGCTGGGGGCGAAGATTTGGATCAAAACTGATTTTCATATCGAGGTCGCAAGCACGCTTGACAAGTCTTTTAACGGCGTTGCATGCAGACGACGAAACAGCAGGAAATACACCCGTAACATGGAGATACTCGCACTCGAATAAATCGAGGCGGTCAATATCATGTGTGGAAATAGTCGATGCGGCGCTACCTTTTCTGAAATAGGCAATCTTAGGGTCACCAACAGAAGTCTTGCCCTTCATCATAAAGCCAGTCGTGCTCTCATCCGTACGCATGACAAGATCGGTCGAGATGCCGTTCTTTTTCAAGCCCTCGATAATTTTATCGCCGAACGGATCATTACCGAGCTTTGTGCAATAAGCCACTCTGTGGCCGAGACGGGAAAGTCCGACAGCTACATTGTATTCTGCGCCCGCAATCGACGAAGAGAAATTCTCAACCTCGCTGAGTTCTCCCTCCTCTTTTGCGATAAAAAGTCCCATCGGCTCGCCAACAAGTACGATTTTTCCGTACATTTTAAGCCTCCTCGACTGTTAAATCGGATGTTAAGAGATTTCTTACATAGCAATGTGAAATGCCTAGCTTAACAGCCTCTGCAACCTTCTCGGAATCTTCATCGGAATCAACATCGACCTTGTAGGTTAATTTATATTTTCCGTCGTTTTCCTCTAAATTCACAGTGACGGAAACATCATTATAGGAAAGCTTGTTCTTAAAAAGCATACCCTTTATTGTCATGGACATACAGCCCGCCAAACCTGCTTGAATGAGCTGTGAGGGGGCGAGATATTCGCTCGGCTTTCTTGCCGAATTAACCGTCACGCTTCTTCCGTTTTCGTCCTCAAGCTTTGTGAGGTACGGCATTCCGGGTTCGCTTATAGAAATTGATTTAATCATATTTTACTCCAGTTAAACAGTTGTTTTGATAAACGAGCAATTACCAATAAGCTTTACTTTGCCCGAATTTGCAGGAATAAACACGCTGTCAGCGGCTTTAAACTCCACTTCGTTCTCGTTTCCGACAACCTTGCCCTCTCCCGTTAGTATCATAAGTGATGCAAAGCTCTCCACACCGACTTCAATCTCCGCTTCGTTTTCAACTTCATACTTATCGGATGTGAAATATTTGCAGCTTCCAAGTCTTGTTACGAGCGCACCGTCTTTTTCTGTCGGCTTTGACTGCTTATCGGATGTATCAGACGGAGTGAGCTTTGAGACATCGAGTGCCTTATCAACATGAAGCTCTCTCAATTTGCCGTCTGCGCCTCTTCTTGCGTAGTCATAAACTCGATATGTGCAGTTTGAATTCTGCTGTATCTCACAAATTACTATGCCGGCTCCGATAGCATGAATTGTGCCCGACTCAATGAAGAAACAGTCTCCCTTGTGGACATCCACCTTGTTGAGGACCTCGAGAATTGTGTTATCCTCAAGCTTTGCACGAAACTCCTCTTTTGTTACGGGACGATTAACACCAAAATAGAGCGATGCGCCCTCTTCTGCCTCCATAACATACCACATCTCGGTTTTGCCGTACTCGTGCTCAACTCTCAGCGCATATTCGTCCGAGGGGTGAACCTGAATTGAAAGCGGATTTTTAGCATCGATAAACTTAATGAGAACGGGGAAATTTTCAAAAGCCTCGCAGTCCTTGCCCAAAACCGACTTTCCGTTTTTCTCGATATATTCGGACAGCTTAAGTCCGTCAAACTCGCCGCCGCTTATGTAGCTTTCGCCCGCAGAATGGGTGGAAAGCTCCCAGCTCTCGGCAACCTTATCATAATCACATTTTTTACCGTAAACATCTCTTAATTTTGTACCGCCCCAAAGATAATCCTTGAATGACGGGGTTAATTTTTCAATTTTCATGGTGAACCTCCACTTTATAGATTCATATTACAATTTAATTATATATAATTGCGGACGATTTTCAAGTTAAAAAAGAAAAAAGGAATGCTCCGAAGAACATTCCCTGATTTTGATTTCAATATTTATTTCTGCGCCGAAATCAAGCCGTCAACATACTGCTTTGCGCAGCGTGCGGAGCGGTTTGCTCTTCTGAGTGCAAAACTTTCTGCGCCGAGGTCAAGCTCACTCTCGGGAATATCAAGTCCAGCCTCTTTTGCGAGGTGGTGAACGATATTGAGATAAGTGAATTTATCGGGTCTTCTGAACAGAATCTGAATGCCGAATCTTTCAGAAAGCGAAACCGTCTCTTGCATGGAATCGTTGCGGTGAATATCATCGCCCTCACGGGAAGAGAATGTTTCCTTGACCATATGTCTGCGGTTGGAGGTTGCGTAAATTACAACATTTCCGCTCTTTGCGGAAACAGAACCCTCCAAAATTGCCTTGAGTGCCGCAAAGTTATCGTCGTCTCTCTGGAAAGAAAGATCGTCGATGAAAAGAATAAACTTAAGGGGATTTTCGTTGAGCTCGTCAAGAACTGCGGGAATTACCCTCAACTGCTCTTTTCTCACTTCAAGAATTCTGAGTCCCTCATCCTTAAGCTCGTTGACAACAGCCTTTATTGTGGAAGATTTGCCCGTTCCCGCGTCACCTGTGAGTAAGATGTTTGCGGCAGGCTTTCCAGCCAAAAGCGCCTTGGTGTTGTCTATGATAATCTTCTGCTCGTTTTTATAGTCGATAAGCTCCGAAAGACGCTGAGAATCGGGGTTTCGAACAGGAATAATCTTTCCGTCGTCGTCAAGGCAGAACATATAATATCTTGAATAAATACCGTAACCGTATTTTCCGATATTGGCTGTTCTGTGCTTATAAGTCTCTGCGATGTCAAGCTTTTCCGTCTCAAAATGTGCTAGATAGCCGTCATAACCTAGCGGAGCGGCAAGCTCCTCGGGAGTCAAATCGGCAAGCTTCTGCAAGATTTTAAGCTCACTGTCCACTGCATTTTGAAGTACGGGAGTAATCTCTTTTCCGCGGCAGATATTCTTGATGTAAATGTTCTCATCATCATTCACAATGCTTCTTATATGCTTGGAGAGATTGTCACCGTGAGCCGCAAAAAGGGCGCTTGCAAAATCGGAATAAAGACCAAGTTTATAGCTTAAATCTTCATCACGGTTATCCTCAAGCTCGGAATTATAAAGGCTCGAGAGATACTCGTAAAGCTTTGAGAAAACGGCGTCCTTTTTAAGTGCCGCAAAAACCGAAAGTGTGTTGAGCTCAAGGCGAAGCTGTTTGAACTTCGCCCTTAACTCTGCATTATTGTAATTCTTCATTATTTCTGATTGATTATAGCGCCGTTTGCACCGCTTGAAACAAGCTGTGCATATCTCTTAAGGTAGCCTGAGAGTTTCTTTGTCTTGGGAACAAAGTTCTTTCTTCTCTCCTCAAGCACTTCGTCTGATACTTTAAGTTCGATTTTGTACTCGGGAATGTTGATGGAGATGATATCGCCCTCCTCAACAAGACCAATAACGCCGCCGCTTGCAGCCTCAGGTGAAACATGGCCGATGCAAGCGCCTCTTGTTGCGCCGGAGAAACGTCCGTCAGTGATAAGTGCAACGCTTGAGCCGAGACCCTGACCCATAATTGCAGAAGTCGGGTTGAGCATCTCTCTCATTCCGGGACCGCCCTTAGGGCCTTCATAACGAATGACAACAACATCACCGGCAACAATCTTACCAGCAAGAATAGCGTCCATTGCGTCCTCTTCGGAGTCGAATACTCTTGCGGGGCCTTCGTGAACGAGCATCTCGGGAAGAACTGCGCTTCTCTTGACAACGCCGCCGTCCGGAGCAAGGTTACCGTGAAGAACAGCAATACCGCCTGTCGGGCTGTACGGATTTTCAATATCTCTGATAACGGTGTTATCGAGGTTAACAGCATTCTCAATATTCTCGCCCAAGGTCTTGCCTGTGCATGTGAGAACGTCGAGGTTGATAAGGTTCTTCTTTGAGAGCTCCTTCAAAACAGCGTAAACACCGCCAGCCTCGTTGAGATCCTCCATGTAAGTCGGACCAGCAGGAGCGAGGTGGCAGAGGTTAGGAACCTTTGCGGAAAGCTCGTTAGCCATATCGAGATTAAACTCAACCTCACACTCGTTTGCAATTGCCGGCAAATGGAGCATGGAGTTTGTTGAGCATCCAAGAGCCATATCGGCAGCAAGTGCGTTGTAAATTGCTTCCTTTGTCATGATGTCTCTTGCGCAGATGTTCTTTTTAACAAGCTCCATAACCTGCATACCCGCACGCTTAGCGAGATCGATTCTTGCGGAGTAAACTGCGGGAATTGTTCCGTTTCCGCGAAGTCCCATACCGAGAACCTCTGTCAAGCAGTTCATGGAGTTTGCTGTGTACATACCGGAGCAAGAACCGCAAGTGGGGCATGTCTTCTGAACGAACTCTTCAAGCTTTTCATCGTCAATCTTGCCCGCAGCATATGCTCCCTGAGCCTCAAACATAGAAGAAAGAGAAGTCTTGTGTCCGCCAACTCTGCCCGCAAGCATGGGGCCGCCGGAAACGAAGATTGTCGGCTTGTTGAGTCTTGCTGCAGCCATGAGAAGTCCGGGAACGTTCTTGTCGCAGTTGGGAATCATAACAAGACCGTCAAAGCCGTGAGCCAAAACCATTGCCTCGGTTGAATCGGCAATGAGGTCACGTGTGACGAGTGAATATTTCATTCCGATGTGACCCATAGCAATACCGTCGCAAACGGCAATAGCCGGGAAAACAATCGGTGTGCCGCCTGCCATGGCTACGCCAAGCTTGACAGCCTCTGTTATTTTATCGATGTTCATGTGACCGGGAACGATCTCGTTGTAAGAGCTTACGATACCGATAAGAGGTCTGTTCATTTCCTCCTCGGTGAGACCGAGCGCACGGTAAAGAGAACGGTGAGCCGCATTCTGATAGCCGACTACCTGTGTATCCTTTATCATAAGTTTTTCCTTTCAGTTGAACTAATCGCAATTATCAAACAGCACCCGAAGAGATCCCCGGGTGCTATTTTTATTCTTTTGTTGCTAAACTAAAATCAGTTGTTGATGAGCTGATCCTCGTCAGACCATGAGTAGAGCTTTCTGATCTCTGCGCCGACCTTCTCTGACGGATGCTCGGAAGCGATCTTTCTCATAGCGTTGAAGTGAACCTGAGAACCTGCCTCGGACATATCGAGGAGGAAGTCCTTAGCAAAGGTACCGTCCTGAATATCCTTGAGGATCTTCTTCATTGTAGCCTTTGTCTCAGCTGTGATGAGCTTAGGACCTGTGATGTAGTCGCCGTACTCAGCTGTGTTGGAGATAGAATATCTCATTCCTGCGAAACCTGACTGATAGATGAGGTCAACGATGAGCTTCATCTCGTGGATGCACTCAAAGTAAGCGTTTCTCGGATCGTAACCAGCCTCAACGAGTGTCTCAAAGCCAGCCTGCATAAGTGCGCAAACACCGCCGCAAAGAACAGCCTGCTCACCGAAGAGGTCTGTCTCTGTCTCTGTTCTGAATGTTGTCTCGAGAACACCGGCTCTTGCACCGCCGATTGCAGCTGCATATGCGAGACCAACCTCAAGAGCGTCGCCTGTAGCGTCCTGCTCAACAGCAACGAGCATCGGAACTCCCTTGCCAGCCTGGTACTCACTTCTTACAGTGTGTCCCGGTCCCTTAGGAGCAACCATGATTACGTTAACGTCCTTCGGAGGCTTAATGCAGCCGAAGTGAATATTGAAGCCGTGTGCAAATGCGAGAGTTTTGCCTGCTGTGAGGTTCGGCTCAATGCTCTCTTTGTAAAGCTTAGCCTGCTTCTCGTCGTTGATGAGGATCATGATGAGATCTGCAGCCTTAGCAGCCTCTGCGCTTGTCATAACCTTAAGACCCTGAGCCTCAGCCTTAGCCCAGCTCTTTGAGCCCTCGTAAAGACCAACAACAACGTTTACTCCGCTGTCCTTAAGGTTGAGAGCGTGTGCGTGTCCCTGTGAGCCGTAACCGATGATTGCAACGGTCTTGCCGTCAAGATAACGAAGGTCACAGTCCTGCTGATAGAAGATTCTTGCTTCTGACATTTTGATTACCTCTTTCTTTAAAAAGTAAATTGAAATTTCTATATAATTTTGCAGTCATATTATAGCACCATTATCACTGTGTTACAATATTTACTGCAAGATTTTAAGCTTAAAATTGCAGTTACAGATTAACTGTCTGACGAAGAACATCCTCGCCGCGCTCAAGCGTACAAACGCCCGTACGGCAAATTTCGATGATCTGATAATCGCCCATAAGAGAAATAAATTCGTCTATCATTCTTCTCTTAGCGGTAAGCTGGAAGATAACGGTATCTCTCGAATAGTCCTCGGTTGAAGCGCCGAATGCCTGTGCGGCGTCAAGAATATCTCTTCTTGTCTCGGGTGTGTGCTTAACTTTGATTAAAAGAACCTCGCGGCTGACGCAGGTTCTGTCGTCAAGCTGCTTTACGGATACGACGTCGGGAAGCTTGTAAAGCTGATTTATAAGCTGTTCCTTTTTTACGTCGTCACCTGTGGAAATAACCGTGATTCGTGAAAACTCGTTTGTCTCCGTCTCACTAACGTTGAGAGACTCAATGTTGAACTGTCTTCGTCTGAACATGCTGGTAACTCTGTTAAGAACACCAAACTGATTTCTTACGAGAACAGCAATAGCAAATCTATTCATGTTTATCAATTTCCTGCCTTTGCTTCTGTAATGATATCGTCCATGCTGCCTCCCGGAGGTAACATAGGTAATACAAATTCATCCTTGTCGATTCTGCAATCGATGAGATACGGTCCCTCGTGGCTGAATGCGTTTGCAAGCGCTTTATCGAGCTCCTCGGTGGTTTTTACAAGCTCACCGTCTGCTCCGAATGCCTTTGCAAGAGCCACATAGTCGACCTTTCTTTCAATAATAGTGTTTGAATAGTGTTTGTTGTAGAAAAGCGTCTGCCACTGGCGAACCATTCCGAGAACGCCGTTGTTGAGAAGTAATACAACAAGCGGAACATTGTTCTCAACAGCCGTAATCATCTCGTTGAGGTTCATGCCGAAGCTTCCGTCACCTGTGACAAGAACGGTTCTCTCGCCCGTACCGAATGCCGATCCGATTGCGGCGCCCATTCCAAATCCCATAGTACCGAGACCGCCTGAAGAAATAAACTTTCTCGGCTTTTTGAATGAAAGGTACTGAGCCGCCCACATCTGATGCTGACCGACGTCGGTTGCAACAGGTGTTTCGGGAGTGAGGTACTTGTTAAGAGCGAGCATTGCGTTTCTCGGCGTGAGAGTTTCTCTTTTGTCAAGATCTGCATTCTCTTTTGCCTTGAAGCCGTTAATCTCTTCCCACCACTTTGTGTTTTTCTTCTGCTTAAGCTCGGGAATGAGCTTTTCAAGAGTAAGATTGATATCTCCTCTTAATGAGTTATGAGCTTTAACAATCTTTGAGAGCTCTGCGCCGTCAATATCAAGATGAACGATCTTCGCGCCGACTGCAAACTTCTCCTTGTTGCCCGTTACTCGGTCGTTAAAGCGGTTTCCGAGAGCAATAATAACATCGGCATGATGCATTGACATCGAGCTTGCGTAGTGGCCGTGCATTCCCTGCATACCGAGGAAACGCTGATGCTCTGTCGGAACAGCCGAAATACCCATCATAGAACAGCCGATCGGAGCGTCTATCTTCTCTGCGAGCTCAAGAATTTTATCGTAGCCGTCACCCGCAATCGCACCGCCGCCGATATAAACAAACGGCTTCTTTGCGGCATTGATTGTCTCTGCGGCTTCCTTAATTCTTACGTCCTTTGCAGCCTGCTTTGGCTCTTTCTCCTGCTTGGGCATCGGCTCATACTCACATTTTCCCGTCTGAACATCGGTGGGAACATCGATGAGAACCGGGCCCGGTCTGCCGCTTGTTGCGAGAACAAACGCCTCACGGATTGTGTCTGCAAGCTTATCAACCGAACCTACAAAATAGTTATGCTTTGTAATCGGAAGAGTAACACCCGTTATATCAAGCTCCTGGAAGGAGTCTGTACCGATTTTTGTTGTAGCAACGTTACCCGTGATTGCAATAAGCGGAATTGAATCAAGGTATGCGGTTGCGATTCCGGTAACAAGGTTGGTTGCGCCGGGACCCGATGTTGCAATAACCACACCCGGCTTGCCCGTGCTTCTTGCGTAACCGTCGGCAGCGTGAGCGGCGCCCTGCTCGTGTGCCGTAAGAACATGATGAAGCTCGTCCTGATACTTATAAAGCGAATCATAAACGTTCAGGATTTGTCCTCCGGGGTAACCGAAGACGACGTCGCAGCCCTGCTCAATTAATGTTCTTACGAGTATATCTGCACCTGTCATTAACATATTCTTTCACCCTTTTTTCTTTCTTAGTTTAGTCTGAATTAGTTTTTAGCACAATTAAGTTTAATAAAATTTATAATAACTTCTTAGGATATTTTTGTCAATATTTACAAGCAAATTACTTTACGATTTTGAAGCCTCTTTCTTCAAGTGCGTTCTCAATCTCAAGAACGTGATCGTAATTTCTTGTTTCGAGAGAAATTCTTAATACGCATCCCGTGATGGACTCTGTCTCACCGCTCTGCTCGTATTGTACGCCTGTAACGTTTCCGCCGCATTCTGCGATGATTGCGGAAACATCTTTGAGCTGACCGGGCTTATCGACAAGCTCGATAGCCAATGTTGCTTTTCTTCCCGACTTGATGAGACCTCTCTCGATTACTCTTGAAAGGCTTGTGACGTCGATGTTGCCACCGGAAACAACGCTAACGACTTTCTTTCCCTGAATCGGAAGTTTCTCGAACATTGCAGCCGCAACGGAAACAGCACCTGCGCCCTCGGCTACCATCTTCTGCTTCTCTATAAGTGTGAGGATTGCGGCAGCAATCTCGTCCTCTGAGACAAGGCAGATATCATCGACATACTTACTTACGATATCGAATGTGTTCTCACCCGGCTGCTTAACTGCAATACCGTCAGCGATTGTAGAAACGGAAGGTAAGCACTCGATTTTTCCGTTGGAGATAGAATTTAACATGCTCGGTGCGCCCGCAGCCTGAACGCCGTAAACCTTAACTTTGGGGTTTATCTGCTTAACGGCATAAGCTATACCGCTTATAAGTCCGCCGCCTCCGATTGGAACCAAAATAGCGTCGACATCGTTGAGAGACTGAATAATCTCAAGACCGATTGTTCCCTGACCGGCAATAACATCCTCGTCGTCGAAGGGGTGAACAAAGGTGTAACCCATCTCGTCACGAAGCTCCAAAGCCTTGTTGTAAGCGTCGTCGTAAACACCGTTTACAAGACAGACATCTGCGCCGTAGCCCTTTGTTGCCTCAACCTTTGAGATAGGAGCTGTGTCGGGTAAGCAAATGAGAGATTTAATTCCCTGTTTGCTTGCTGCCAAAGCAACGCCCTGAGCGTGGTTTCCCGCACTGCAAGCAATAACGCCCCTTGCTTTCTCCTCCTCGGTAAGATTAGAGATTTTGTAAGCCGAACCTCTGACCTTGAACGAACCTGTTATCTGAAGATTCTCGGGTTTGAGCCAAAGGTCGCAAGCGGGAGCGAAGCCGTTTGCTCTAAGCGGTGCGGTGTCTCTCAGTATGCTCTTAAGCACTACCGATGCGTCAAAAATTCTGTCAAGCGTAAGCATTTTATATCTTTCCTTCCTAAGTTCATATTGACAAAACAAAAAATCCTGTCTCTAAATCAAAGAGACAGGATAAAAATTATCTTGCGGTACCACTCTTTTTGCCGATAAAATCGACCACTCACTGTGACTGTCATCACACTCCAAAATAACGGTTGGAAACCGACCCGCTTACTGCGATTTCAGCGAAGTTGCTCCAAGGCGATCTCTCTGCAGTTTCCTTTGCCGTCTCACACCAACCGACAGCTCTCTGAAACGGAACCTCCGCAAAGCTTTCCTCTTCATTGCGATAGCTTGATTTTATCACCCTAAGATTAGCTTGTCAAGAGCTTTTATTCGCTATTATCCTACTTTTTTCGATTGTCTTCGTCTTTTAATCATGTAGAAAAGCTCGAGAATCGCCATAGTTACGGCACTCACGATAAGGCTTGAAATAATATATCCGATGGTTACCTTCCAATCAAATGTCGTGCCCGTTCCGTTCTTAAAACAGTTGTAAGCGTTTTTTATCGCAAACAATATGCCTGTGACCGCGAGAACCGTTCCGCTTTTCATGTTCTTAAAATACTGAACTAATACCGTGATATTCAGGGCGAGTGCAATCGCTACAAGAATATAGTTGGGAGATGATATAAGTCCCAGTGCAAGGCCGGGGAAACAGAGAATATTCCAGTCCTTTAATCCGTTTGTTGGATTAATCGAAGGAACATCGAAGTTATCTTCTTTTTTCTTGCCGTAATTTGCTGGATTTCCGTAGTGGTTTTCTTTTCTCTTTGTTGATTTTTTCTTTGCCATACCCAATTCCTTAATTTCTGATTGTAACAGCGGTTAGTTTTTGTTAATACACGGAAGATTATACTCAAAATTGGCAGAAAAAGCAAGAAAGACAGCGCTTAAAACGCCGTCTTTCCCATCAAAATATTTTAAAATTATTCGTAAAGCGGATACTTTGCGATAAGCTCCGAGACCATTGCACGAACCTTGTCGCCGCTTGCCTCGTAATCGTTTACGCAAAGGGCAATGCACTCTGCGATAACGTCCATATCGTCCTCTTTGAATCCTCTGGTTGTAACTGCCGGAGTACCCAGACGCACACCGCTTGTGACAAACGGGCTTCTCTTCTCACCGGGGATAGTGTTCTTGTTTGCTGTGATATAGCACTCATCAAGACGCTTTTCGAGTTCCTTTCCCGTAACCTCGCTGTCGGAAAGGTCGAGAAGCATGAGGTGGTTGTCTGTTCCACCGGAAACAAGCTTTAAGCCTCTCTTTGTGAGGCCGCTTGCAAGAGCCTGTGCATTCTTGACTACCTGCTCGCAGTACTCCTTGAATTCGGGCTTGAGAGCCTCGCCAAAACAAACCGCCTTTGCGGCTATAATGTGCATGAGCGGGCCGCCCTGTGTTCCGGGGAAAATAGCTGAATCTATTTTCTTTGCAAGATTTAATTCGCCTACTTGATTTTTGCAGAGAATCAAACCGCCTCTGGGACCTCTTAAGGTCTTATGTGTTGTGGTTGTGACAACATCGGCATACGGTACAGGAGACGGATGAAGTCCCGTAGCGACAAGTCCGGCGATATGAGCCATATCGACCATCATGTATGCACCGACCTCATCGCAAATCTCACGGATGCGCTTGAAGTCGATAATTCTCGGGTAAGCAGAAGCACCCGAAACGATAAGCTTGGGCTTTACCTCTCTTGCAATCTCTGCAAACTTATCGTAATCGATAACCTGAGTCTCCTCGTCAACGCCGTAAGGAACGAAGTTGAAGTATTTACCCGAAAGGTTAACGGGAGAACCGTGAGTTAAGTGTCCGCCCTCAGCAAGGTTCATGCCCATAACGGTATCACCCGGCTGTAAAAGTGCAAAATAAACGGCAGTGTTTGCCTGAGCGCCGGAATGCGGCTGAACGTTGGCGTGCTCTGCTCCGAAAAGCTCGCAAGCTCTCTTTCTTGCTATCTCCTCAACTACGTCAACATACTGGCAACCGCCGTAGTATCTCTTTCCCGGATAGCCCTCTGCATATTTGTTTGTGAGAACCGAACCCATAGCAGCCATAACAGCCGGGGAAACAATGTTCTCCGATGCAATAAGCTCGATATTTCTTCTCTGACGGCCAAGCTCATCTTTCATGGCTTGACCGACTTCGGGGTCTTTGTCGTCAACATAGCCGATTGTATCGATAAGATCACCAAACATAGGTATTACCTCTTTCTTTCACAAGATAAAAATAGACCGTCGAATTAACGACGGTCTAATTATACACTTTAACTTGCTAAAACGCAACTTATATCAAAATAAAAATGCTTCGGCACAACTTACGCTCTCTTCGAGGACAATTTTTTCAGTGCCACAAGTCCCAAAATCATAAGAACTGGGAATATAATACCGAAACCGAGTCCTGCTGCGAGGTTATCGCCGAACGCCGAGCTTACAAAACCGACAAGCGTGGGGCCGCCCGAACAGCCGACATCACCCGCAAGTGCAAGGAGCGCAAACATTGCCGTTCCGCCGCCTCTTATGGAAGCCGAAGCCTTGGAGAAAGTTCCCGGCCAGAAGATACCGACGGAAAATCCCGTGATTCCGCAGCCGATAAGGCTGAAAATCGGAACAGGAGCAAATGCAATGATGATATACGAGATAATGCAGAGAATGCCGCTGCCTATCATGCATTTTGTGAGATCCATCTTGTCGCCGAACTTACCGTAAATTGTTCTTGAAATCGCCATGAGAAGCGCAAAGAATGCGGGGCCCATTATATCACCGAGAGTTTTGGAAACGCCGAGCGAGCTTTCAGCAAATGTTGAAGCCCACTGAGAGACGCACTGTTCGCTTGCACCCGCACAAATCATGAGAACGACAACTATCCAGAACATCTTATCGGCAAAAAGCTGTTTTAAGCTCTTTCCCTCTTCTCCCTCGGGCACAACGGGGGCGAGCGGACACGAGAAGAACGAAATCATATTGGCAATCGGAAGAATCGCCCATATGCACGACATTATTCTCCAGTTTGCGATTCCGAATATCTTGAAAAAAAGCGTTGAAACAAGCACAACTGCGAGCGAACCCCAGCAATAGAACGAGTGAAGCATGCTCATTGCCATTTCCTTGTTGTCGGTGGGGCAGCTCTCAACTATGGGGCTTATCATAACCTCGATAAGTCCGCCGCCGAGGGCGTAAATGATTACGCCGATTAAAAGTCCCACGAACGGATCGGGCAAAATGCTCGGCAAAAACGCAAGGCTGACAAGTCCCAGTGCGGCACATATGTGCGCCAAGATTATGCTTGCACGATAACCGATGAAATCGACAAATTTCACGGAAATCAAATCGACGCAAAGCTGAATCAAAAAGTTAATTGTGATAAGCATTGTTATCTTTGAGAGCGGAATGTTAAATTCCGATCTGAAGGTAACAAACAAAAGCGGCACAAAGTTATTAACTGCCGCCTGAACGATATAAGCCACAAAGCAGGAATAAATCGTTCTGTTATATTTTTTTTCCATTTTACCCAACCTCTTCACAAATTAATACAGAGTAATTTTACGCAATTTCAATTGCTACTCAATATTATTATAATTATTATAAAAAGTCAAGAAAAATTCAAAAAAGAGGACGCCCGAAAACGCCCTCTTTCAATTCATTTGGAATTAAGATTCGATATATTCTCTGATTCTGTAAGAAGCACCGAGTCCCTCGCAGATTTTTCTGCAGTTCTCGATAACCTCGGGTTTCATCGTGCTTACAACGGTCATGACAACATTGTCAAAATATCCGCTCAGCACGGCTCTCTTTGTAAAATCAAGAATGCCGTCATATGCGCCTGGGCCGAACGACGGATGACAAATCTCATCGTATCCCTCAGCCGTATCGGAATTAAGCGAAACGGAAAGAACGTTGATAAGCCCTTTCATTCTCTCGATAGAGTCGCACTTGTTGATGAGGTCGCTCATGCCGTTTGTGTTGATTCTTATGCTGTAATTACCCTTCTCCTTGATTTTCTCTGCAAGCCAGAGCAAATCGTCAAGACGGCAAGTGGGCTCACCGTAACCGCAGAAAACAATCTGCTTGTAGTCGTCAAGATTTCTTGTGTTGATGTTCTCAAGCATTACTTCCTTTGTCGGCTCTGCGTCCTCGTACCAGAGGTTGTCGGCATAAATGCTTCCGCTTGAATTGTTTCTCAGGCAGAACTCGCATCTGTTCGGACACTTGTTGGTCATATTGATGTAAAGACTTCCGCCGTATTCGTAGGTAATGGTATCCATTTAACTTTCCCTCTTTTAGTTTATTTTTCGGCTTGATTACTCAAGAGTATCAAAAATGTAAATATCGACGCCGTTATCCGTGCTGTGGCCCTCGGCTCTGAATCTTGCCTGACCGAAATAAGGCGCAAGAGCCTCGCTGTCCGTTATCAAAGTCGGATAAGCCTTGAACGGCTGTGGGTTTGAATGCGGCTCAAAGTAGCCGTCGTTCTTTACGAAAAGATGACAAGCCTTGCCCTCTTTGTCTGTCCCCTCAAACATATACTGAGCGCACATATGGCGGATTCCCGCCGCATTGGTTATCTGAACATCACATGCACCGGGCAAAACCTTGCCCGTGAAAAGCTCACTCTCGACTGTTCCGCCGAAAGGAATCATCATAACTTTTCCGTAAGGCGCTTTCATAAACGATATATCGTCACGGTTAATTGTGATGTTAAAAACCATTATAGGCTTTTTCATCTTAATCATTTATTTTTCCTCTTTAGCCTTGTATTTTTCGACAATCAGATTTGCACACTTGTATATGTCTCCGCCGCCTATTGTGAGAATCAAATCTCCGCTCTCGGCTTTGCCCATAACATAATCTGCAATCTCTTCAAAAGTCTCAAAATGGCAAGAACCGGGAATTTTAGCCTCAAGATCCGATGTGTGAATGTTGTAAGTGTTTACTTCTCTAACGGGCAAAATCTCGGTCATAACAACGTGCTCGGGAATTTTGAGAACATCGACAAAATCATCAAAAAGAAGTGCCGTTCTCGAGAATGTGTGCGGCTGGAAAACTGCCCAAACTGCGTGGTAACCCATTTTTGAAGCGCTTGTGAGAACTGCTCTGAGTTCAGTCGGATGATGAGCAAAATCGTCCGCTACTGTCACGTCCTCAAATTTGCCGAGAATCTCAAAGCGTCTGTGCACGCCTGTGAATCCCTCAAGACCTCTTTTTACAGCCTCGGGTTCAACTCCGCATACAAATGCGGCTGTTGCGGCTGCAAGCGCGTTCATCATATTGTGAGCGCCCGGAACCTGAAGTTCAATATCACAAAGCTTTTCACCACCGTGATAGATTCCGAACTTCTCACAAGCGTGAGCCTCCTCGATGAGGTCGGCGCAGTAATAGTCGCAATCAGGTGTTGAACCGAATGTCACTATCTTTGCGTTTGTGATGCCCTCGACAGCCTTCATAGCGTTCTCGTTGTCGTGATTGACAACGACATAGCCGTTTGTCTGCAGGCAGAACTGATGGAACGACTTGATTATATTCTCAAGCGTGCCGAAGTAATCGAGGTGATCCGAGTCGATATTTGTTATAACGGCAATGTGCGGATGAATCTGAAGGAACGAATCGACATATTCGCAGGACTCTACTACCATATCCTGAGTTTTGCCCGTTCTGCCGTTTCCGCCGATAAGCGGAAGCTTGCCGCCGATTATGCAAGAGGGATCTCTCTTTGCCTCAAGAAAAATCTGGGTTGTCATGCCCGTTGTGCTTGTTTTTCCGTGTGTGCCGGAAATTCCGATCGTATTCTCAAAACGGTCTGTAAGAAGTCCGAGCATAACGCTTCTCTCAAGCGTGGGAATTCCCTTTTCTCTTGCGGCTACAAGCTCGGGGTTATCCTGTTTGCAAGCGGCTGTGTAAACAACAACCTCGGCGTCACCGATGTTCTCGGCTCTGTGTCCCATATAAACCTTAATGCCGTAGCTCTTGATTCTGTCGAGAGTGTCTCCCTCGTTCATATCGGATCCCGTGAGAATATATCCCTTGTGGTGAAGAATTTCAGCCATGGGGCACATTCCCGAACCGCCGATTCCGACAAAATGAATTCTCTTTACTTTATCGAGTAAATCTCTGTCTACTTTTTCGTGTTCTCTCATGATAATTTCCTCTTATTTTATTCTAAACTTGGTTTGTTTCAAAAATACTGTTCAATTAAATAGTATAACTCTTTTTGTGCCGAAAATAAAGACTATTCGTGGCAAAAGCAAAATTTAGCAAAACTTTTTCCCAAAGATAAAACAAATGTTCTTTTCTGTGGACTTTTTTCTTCGATATGATATAATCTGATTATAAAACTTTATGTCATATGAATTTGAGACACGAAACGGAGATTTTAGCATGATGTCTTCACCGCTTGCCGACAGAATTCGTCCAAGCACACTCGACGATGTTGTCGGTCAACAGCATATACTCGGAAAAGGAAAAGCGCTCAGACGAATAATTGAATCGGGAGAAATTCCGAATATGGTTTTCTACGGTCCATCGGGAGTCGGCAAAACTACCGTTGCATCTATAATCGCAAAAAACACAAATAAATATCTCGTCAAGCTTAACGGCACTAATGCATCAACCGCCGACATCAAGGACGCTGTGGCTCAGGTCAACACGCTTAACGGAATTAACGGAGTTCTTCTTTACCTCGACGAGATTCAGTATTTCAATAAAAAACAACAGCAAACACTTCTTGAATTCATCGAGAACGGAAGCATCACGCTTATTGCGTCAACGACAGAAAACCCATATTTCTATGTTTACAATGCCGTTTTGAGCCGCTCGACTGTATTTGAGTTTAAATCGGTTGAGCCGAAGGACGTTGAAGCCGCCGTGGAGCGTGCGTTCTCGATACTCTCGGATGAGCGTGGAGAAAAAATCGTACTTGAGGACGGCGTTTCAAAATATATCGCATCGGCTTGCGGCGGAGATGTTCGAAAAGCCATGAATGCCGCCGAGCTTACAGTTTTGACTGCCGACCAAAGCGAAAATTTTGGCGGACTTTATATCACGCTCGAGCTTGCAAGCCAACTCACTCAGAGAAGCGCTATGAGGTATGACCGAGAAGGTGACGAACACTACGATATAGTTTCGGCTTATCAGAAATCCATGAGAGGCTCTGACCCCGACGCCGCACTTCACTATTTGGCAAGACTTCTCGATGCGGGAGATTTGCCAAGTGCGTGCCGCCGACTGATGGTTTGCGCGTGCGAGGATGTCGGCCTTGCATATCCGCAAATAATTCCGATAGTGAAATCATGCGTTGATATTGCCGAGGCTGTCGGTTTGCCCGAGGCGAGAATCCCTCTTGCCGACGCCGTTGTTTTGGTTGCGACTTCACCTAAGTCTAATTCTGCCTACAACGCAATAAACGACGCCATGAAAGATGTTAAGTCTCACGGCGCTTTGCCCATTCCGAGACAGCTTCAGAATAAGCACTATGACGGCGATGAAGTTCAAAACAAAGGTCAGTTTTATGTCTATCCGCACGACTACCCAAACCACTGGATATATCAGCAATACTTGCCAGACGCACTTAAAAACACTAAATATTATAAATTCGGTGACAACAAGAACGAACAGGCGTTTAAATCCTACTGGGACAAAATTAAACATTAGCATACTTGTTTTGTTCACAATTATGCATTATACTTAACTTGAAAGAAGGGATATTATATGAATCCATTGGTACTCAACACTTTTACTTATGGAATGTACGCAATCGGCGTAAAGGGGGATAACGGTCCTTCGGCTTGTATTATCAACGGAGTAACAAGAGTCGGTCACGGCTCTAAGGCAAGAGTGGCTATCAGCATCAATTCCGATTCCTACTCCTGTGAATGCATAAAGAAATACGGTCTCTTTACAATTTCTGTCTTGTCCGAGAAAACGAGCGGCGCCGCTATCGGTGCAATCGGTTTGGTTTCGGGCAGAAATACCGATAAGCTCAAGCACTTAAGGCACCGTGTACTCAACGAGGGTGTTCCGATTCTCAAAGAGGACTGTTGCTGTTGGTTTTTGTGCAAAGTAGAGAGCTGCACGGAAGCCGAAGATCAGACGATATTTGTTGCAAAGATAACGGCGGGCAGTGAAAAATATGTCGGCATTCCGATGACCTACAAATATTACCGCGATAATCTCGGCGGTTTTGCTCCATCAAACTCACCTGTTTATATTGAGGCGAGTGACGACACACCAGAAACAGGAAACACGTTTGTCTGCTCCGTCTGCGGTTATGTCTACGACGATCCGCTCATGCCTTTCGAGGAGTTGCCCGATAACTGGCAGTGCCCCGTTTGCAAAATGAGCAAAAAAGCTTACATACGAAATATTTAATCTGATTGAAGATAAGTTTACCCTCAAGGTTTTTACCTTGAGGGTTTTTTGGCAAATTTTGGGCAAACAAAAAGAGCCCGACTATTGCCGAGCTCGATTTTTAGAAAAGAAATGTTAAATCGGGTTATTATTTTATTATCTCCAACCGTATGAAGTGATTTGAAAAATCAAATAGTGCAATGGGCAGACGCCTAAACGCCTGCCGATTGCTAACACTACATACAAAAAATAATTGGAGTACTCATGTTAAATATTTGTAATAATCGAATTATTACTTAACTGTGGAGTAGAGGAAGCTGAACTGCCATGCATCGATGATGTAGTTGCTTACCTTACCGGAAACAGCGTATACGCCAGCTGCAGAATAGATGCAGGAGATAGGCATCTCATCGAGGAGAAGCTGCTCGCACTGATAGAAGTCTTCCTGACGAGCCTCGAGATCTGTGTTCTGGATAGCGTCCTTGATGAGAGCATCGTACTCTTCGTTAGACCATCTTGTGGAGTTGTTACCGCCACCTGTGATCCACATGTCGTACCATGTCATAGGATCGTTGTAGTCGCCGAGCCAGCCTGTGATATCCATTACATAGTTACCGGCTGTTCTCTCAGCGGACTGAGCCTTTGTCTGCATCGGGTTAACAGTGATCTCGATACCGAGAACTGTTCTGATAGCCTCCTGGAAGAAAGCTGCCTGGTTCATAGCAACGTCGGAGTCACCGCAGTTCATTGAGAGGTGAGCTGAAAGGTCGTCCTTTGTGCATCCGAGCTCCTCAAGAGCCTTGTCGAGGTACTCGTTAGCCTTTGTCGCGTCAGCGTCTGCACTTCTTACAACACCGTCTGTGCCGATCTTAGCTGCAAGAGCCTCAGCATAGGATGTTCCGTCGAAGCCGGAAACAGGAGACGGTACGAATGTGTTAGCTGCAACAGAAGCATCCTTACGGATAGCTGTGATGAAGTCGCTTCTTGAATAGCAAGCATCGATAGCCTTTCTGAGGTTAACGTTGCTCATGTACTCATCCTCGCAGTTGAAGAGGATGTGGTACTCGGACTGAGTGATATACTCAACAGGTGTGAAGCCCTCAGCCTTGAGCTGGCTTGTCTGGTCGCCGGAGAGGGAGATAACATCAACCTCACCTGCCTTGAAAGCATTGAGCTTTGTATCTGTTGTTGTGTACATCTTATAAACAAGCTTCTGGATAGAAACTGCGTCTGCGTTGTAGAAGTTCTCGTTCTTTGTGAGAACAATCTCTGAATCGTGAGTCCATGTGTCAAGAACGAAAGGACCGGAAGAGATAGAAGTCTCAGGAGATGTGCAGTAGTTCTCTGCGCCAACCTCGTTGTAGTACTCCTCGTTAACAGGGAGCATGCAACCCTGGCTCATAAGTGACGGGAAATAAGGAATCGGAGCGGAAAGTGTAACCTCGAGAGTTGTGTCATCGAGAACCTTAACACCGACATCTTCCCAATCGCACTTGCCGTTGTAGAAGTCTTCAGCGTTCTTGATAGCTGCTGTGCTGTATGCAAAGTAAGCGTACTCAGCACCAGTGTCAGCTGTTAAAAGTGTCTTCCATGCGAAAGCATAGTCGTTAGCTGTAAGCGGTGTGCCGTTAGACCACTGCATACCCTCACGAAGGTGGAATGTGTAAACGAGACCGTCATCGCTGACATCCCAGCTCTCAGCTGCATCGCCAACTGCCTGGTCGTTCTCGTCTGTCTTTGTAAGACCTACCTGCATAGCGCCTGTAACTCTGCCGTCAGCAACATATGTGCCGAGAAGGGAGTTAATGGAAGTGGGCTCCATGCCGATATCGATTGTGAGTGAGCCGGACTCTGCTGTGCCCGGATAAAGCTCTGCGTTCTTAGCTGTAGCCTCGTCTGTGCTCTCAGCTGTCTCAGTGCTCTCGGTGCTCTCTACTGTAGTGTCGTCTGTGCTCTCCGATGAAGCTGATGAGGAGCTCGATGAGCAACCTGCAAAGCTTGTCATCGCCATTGTAAGAGCGAGTGCAAGAGCAAGGAACTTTTTAATCTTCATAATAAGATTTCCTTTCTTTTCCCGATATAACGGTTTGTGCTTCGATAGAAGCATTGTTATAATAAACTGTACCCTTAGGGCAAGGTCAATACTGAATTATTCACAAAATCGTCACATTTATTTCGTATAATCTTGACATTGATTTACAAATTTTCACACAAATCACTCATTAACTGAAGAATTACTTTACCTTTCACGGAGATTTTTCATGGACGATAAACTTCTCTCGTGCGGCGAATTCGCAAATTACTGCGGAATCACGCGCAAAACCCTCATATTTTATGACAACAACGATATTCTAAAGCCCTACGAACTGAGCGAATCGGGCTACCGCTATTATCACCCAAAACAGCTGATGATGGTCAGGATGATAAAAGCCTACCAAACGGCGGGACTTTCGCTCGACGAGATAAAAGGCATACTATATTCAAAGGACGGCGGTGAGTTTTCCGACGTTGCAAAAAAGCAATCGGAGGTGCTTATGCGCCAAATTAGAGAGCTTGAAACCACAAGACTCATTCTTTTACAGACAGTCAAAAACGAGGAAATCCTTAAAAATCATCCTTTAAACGAAATTTACACCGAGAAAATCGAAATGACAAATATCATTTCCCGCCCTTACAGCTCCGACACGGACTACTACGAACTGCGAGGTCCAGTCGGCGGCGGATACTATTCTGTTCGTGACGGAATAAAAAATTCACCCGAATCTGTTTTCAGGCTTCCCGTATTTCCCGACGATGTAACCAACGCTTTCATCCCCGAAGGCGAATATGTCTGCACTATGATAGGTACTTTCACCGTGACGGACGCAATCAAAAAATTTCAGTCCCTTATTTATGACGCTGGCATAAAAGTAGGAGATAGAATTTACTTTATAGATATGTCCAACGATATGATTATCTTCAATAAAAAGGAAAGCATACTAAAAATAATGGCAAAAAAGAGATAAAAGAACGGGTTGACTTCAATCACAAAGTCAACCCGTTTTTATTTTACTTCACTTCTGTAAAATGTTTTCTGAGACTTGTTCCGTCCGTACCGGGAGCACGGTCTGTAATTTCCGATACCATAGGCGTGAGGTTGATTCCCGCATTCATAAGGAGCGCACCCGAATATACCTCACCCGTCTCTTCATCTTTATAAAGCTTGTCGGGGTCAAGTCCCTTAAGCTTTAAAATAAAGAACGGAGTTCTTCTCTGGCGCATCGTGAACACGACCGCCAAAGTTTCGTCTTTACTCTCACTCACATACTGCCAAGCGCAGTGATAAGAATTTTCTGTCGGCTTGATGAGACGGTAGAAATCGCCGAAATGGATGAGATCATAGTACTTGTGATAATCAGCTACCTGTGCCTTTACAATTGCCTTTTCCGATTCTGTCAGTTTTCTCGGATCGAGTTCGTAGCCGAAAGATCCCATCATAGCGACGTCGCCCCTTGCTTCAAGCGAGGTTCTCGGTCTTGCGGCTACATGGGCACCCATGGAAGAAATCGGATAGCAAAGCGATGTGCCGAACTGAATTGTCGCACGCTCTGTTGCGTCGGTGTCGTCACTTGTCCAAATTTGCGGTGAGAAGTAGAGCATACCGAGGTCAAATCTGCCGCCGCCCGATGCGCAGTTCTCAAAGAGAACATCGGGGAATGCCTTTGTGAATCTGTCCATAAGGCTGTATGTGCCGAGAATAAAGCGGTGGAAAATTTCCTTCTGTCTCTCGGGCGGAAGCTTAGCGGAAGCCGCCTCGGTTAGCGAGCGGTTATAGTCCCACTTGATGTAAGCGATATTGTTGTTGGCAAAAACGGCACTCATCTGCTCAAAGAGATTATCAACAACTTCCGGTCTTGACATATCGAGCACCAGCTGATTTCTTCCGATACAGCCGACTCTTCCGTCCACGTGCAGACACCAGTCGGGGTGAGCTCGGTAAAGGTCTGAATTCTCATTTACCATTTCCGGCTCGTACCAAATGCCGAATTTAAGTCCCGCATCGTTCACTCTCTTGATGAGGTCTGTTAGTCCCCCCTTTAATTTTGCCGTGTTCGGATACCAGTCGCCGAGAGAAGAAGTATCGTCGTTTCTCTTGCCGAACCAACCGTCATCCATGACGAGCATTTCGATACCGAGCTTCTTTGCCTCTTTTGCAAATGCAACAAGTTTGTCATCGTCAAAATCAAAATATGCAGCCTCCCAAGAATTTATGAGAAGCGGACGCTTTACGTCTCTCCACTTTGAGCGGATAAGGTGCTTCATGTAAAGTCTGTGGAATGTCTTTGACATACCGCCAAGACCCTCGTTCGAATAAACCATGACGACCTCGGGCGCCTGAAAACTCTCGTTCGGCTCAAGGTGCCAAGCGAATGTATCGGGGTTGATACCGCACACAAAGCGAGTGCAGTCTCTCGAATCGCAGTCTGCCTCCATCACGAAATTTCCGCTGTAAACTAAGTTAAATCCGTAAGCCTCGCCGAAATCCTCGCCGGCATCAAGGCCCAATAAAGCCGCAAATGGGTTGTGCTCATGAGAAGAACCGCCACGCTTTGAGTAAATTCCCTGTGTGCCGTGCTCAAGCTTTCTCTGAACCTCTTTTCTCTCCTCGAACCATTCGCCGTAAAGGTGAACAAGCTTATAGTCCATCGACGGGAAATCAACGCTCAGAGAATGCACTCTCTCGATGTCCATAGGCTTATCCGATGCGTTTTTGACTTTAACGCTTCTCGTCATAGCGGAGAAATTCTCGAAAACGGTGTATATTAAAGTGACTTCTGCTCCCGTTACGCCGTCCTCACAGAGAATTTCAAGCGTTTCAGCCTCGTCCTCGTTTGCGTAAGTTGCAGGAAGACCCTCAAGCTTTGGCTTTCCTTTATATATCTTGTGAGATTTGTATCTTATATCGGTAACATTATTTCCCTGTGCGTTTCTTATGCAAAGTGCGCTCTCTCTCAAATCGCCCGCACCGAACGTGGGATACTCCATGGGTGCCAAATCGGGCGAAAACATCTGGTCGGTTCCGTACTTTGCGTTTATCACGGGATTTGACGGATGATGCGATGCATACATGCCCTTGTAGGCAAGATTTTTCACATTTATATCGGGTATTTTTGCGCCGTAGTAAAGGTGCAGTAAATATCCCTCGTCAAAGACCTGAATTATATAGCTTGAGCCCTTTGAATCGAGCTTAAAAAGCTTCTCTTTTTCGTTATAAATTATCGACATACGAAAATCCTCCTTACTTTAATCCGAGCCGAAAATCTGCGCTTTTTTTACGCATCTCCGACTACGCTTACATTACCACAAGCATTTTGAATATACAACATAAAAGTTACAAAATTTAAACATTTTTAAATTCTATTTGAGAATCATTAAGAATTGAAAATAAAGTACTTTTCGAGGCTCTCACGGTATTTAAATGTTCATATTTATATGCTATTATCTAATCATCAGTTGGAAAACTTATTTTTAAATTTACACTGAAAGGATGACTTAAAATGAAAATTAAAATATCAGACGCAGTCAAGTATATCGGCTGTGACGACCACGAAATCGACCTCTTCGAGAGCCAGTACATCGTTCCCAACGGAGTATCCTATAACTCTTACCTCATCATGGACGAAAAAATCGCCCTGATGGATACCGTCGACAGAAGAGCCACAGATGAGTGGTTCAAAAACCTCGAGACAGAGCTTGACGGCAAAACTCCCGATTATCTTGTCGTTCACCACATGGAACCCGACCACGCATACAACATTTTGGCGGTCTGCAAAAAATACCCCGATATGAAAATCGTTTCGAACGCAAAGGTTTTCAATATGATTCCGAAGTTCTTTGACGAAGATCTCTCCGCAAGATACGTAACCGTAAAAGAGGGCGACACACTCTCACTCGGTTCTCACACGCTCACCTTTGTAATAGCTCCGATGGTTCACTGGCCCGAGGTTATGGTCTCCTATGAGAGCAAAGAGAAAATTCTTTTCTCTGCTGACGGATTCGGAAAATTCGGCGCACTCGACTATGACGATCCCGAAGGTTGGGACTGCGAGGCAAGAAGATACTACATCAACATCGTCGGTAAATACGGCGCTCAGGTTCAGGCTCTTTTAAAGAAAGCTGCCGCACTTGACATTGCAACCATCTGCCCGCTTCACGGCCCTGTTTTAAGCGGCGATCTTTCCCATTACCTCAAGCAGTACGACACATGGTCAAGCTACCGCCCCGAGAAAAAAGCAACAACAATCGCCTATGCTTCAATTCACGGCAACACCGAAAAAGCCGCTAAAAAGCTCGGAGAAATTCTCGCTGCAAAAGGCGAAAAGGTAAAACTTTTCGATCTTTCAAGAGACGATATGGCAGAGTGCATTGAGTCTTGCTATGAGTACGACAAGCTTGTACTTGCTTCTCCCACATATGACGGCGCACTTTTCCCGTGCATGGAAGATCTTCTCTATCACCTCAAGATTAAGAACTTCCAGCAGAGAAAAATCGGTTTCATCGAAAACGGCTCTTGGGCACCGATGTCGGGCAAGCTCATGAAAGCTTACTGCGAGAGCTACAAAAACTGCGTTCTCGTCGAACCTGTTGTAACGATTGCGTCCGCACTTAAAGAGAGCGACACACCTAAGCTCGAAGCGCTTGCCGACGCAATGCTTGCAGAGTAACTAATACAATATAACAAGAGAGCATTGACTTTTTAGCCAATGCTCTTCTTCTTTTGCCTTATAGCTCTGTTAATCAGATTCGAAATAAGCTTATTTTTCCGATTAAAGGAATTTCTTTAGCCTGACCATTCACTGCGTTTACGATGCCGAGTATTCTGAATGCCAAAAGGATGACCCATGCTATCGAGTAAACAAAGCCCCAAATTCCCGTGATTAAACCGGGATGAAGAAATGTTGTTATGAGTCGGTCAAAAGCCCCGAGAATTACACCGCACAAAATGATGTTAAGCCCCTGATTAAGATGAAATCTAACAAAATCGGACTTTCTCCATGCAAAAAAAGGCACAAGCCACAAAATTAAAGTGAGATAGCAAAAAACTGATTTGCCCTTGTTTTGGTTTATATCGTTGTAATCAAAATCTCCCATGATAACCTCCGTTAAATTAAAATGTTACGGCGCCGTTTTTATTGAAAAGAGATTTAACCTCTTCCAAAAGCGCCTTATGCGTCGGCTTTGAAAGGGTTGGATCGTCAGAAAGTATCATATCAACTGCGTCCTTTGCGTCGTTCAATATATCGGTATCGTTATAAATATCCGCAATTTCAAGCTTATAGTCGCCGTGCTGGCGTACGCCGAAAAAGTCTCCCGCTTTTCTCAGTTTCAAATCCATGAGAGCAAGCTGAAAGCCGTCAGACGTTTCGCACATGGTCTTAAGTCTCACCTGAGCCGACTCATTCTGTGCGTCCGAAATCAAAATGCAGTAAGATTTAAACTGACCTCGTCCCACTCGTCCTCGCAACTGATGAAGCTGTGAAAGTCCGTAAAGCTCGGCATTTTCTATCATCATTATGGTGGCGTTCGGCACGTCAACGCCGACCTCGACTACCGTTGTGGAAACAAGAATTTTCACTTTGTTCTCGGAAAATTCGGTCATGACCTTTTCTTTTTCGGCGGGTTTCATTTTTCCGTGCACGACGCCAATCCACTCTGCGGGAAAATACTTTTCGAGCATCTTGGCATATTCGTTCACGCTCTTTTTATCGGAGTCGGAATCGTCAATAAGCGGACAAATGATATAAGCCTGTCTGCCTTTTAAAATTTCGCTCTCGATAAACTTATAAACTCCCGCACCTCTCGCTGTCGGAAACTTACTTCTCGAGAAGCGTGCCACGGTTCTTATCACCTGTCTGCCGGGCGGAAGCTCGTCAAGAACGGAAACGTCAAGATCGGCATAAATTTTAAGCGCAAGAGTTCTCGGAATCGGTGTCGCCGACATAACAAGCGTGTGCGGTCTGTCGGATTTTCCCTCGAGAAGGGATCGCTGATTAACGCCGAATCTGTGCTGTTCGTCCGTTATTACAAGGCCTAAATTTTTGTACTCAACAGCGTCGGCAATAAGCGCGTGAGTTCCGACAACAAGCTGAGCCTCGCCGCTTTTAATCATGGCGAGCACCTCTTTTTTTGCCTTGCCCTTGACGGAACCCGTGAGAAGCACAACATTTATCTTGCACGGCTCCAAAAGTTTTGAGAGAGAATCAAAATGCTGTTTTGCCAAAATCTCAGTCGGCGCCATGAGTGCCGCCTGACATCCGTTTCTTATCATATTGTAGCAAAGTGCCGCCGCAACTGCCGTTTTACCCGAGCCGACATCGCCCTGAAGAAGTCGGTTCATAGCGGTGTCACCGGACATATCTTTGCAAGCATCGCTTACCGCACGTTTTTGTGCGCCCGTCATCTCGAACGGGAGAAGCTCCTCAAAATCGGCGGTGTAATCCTTTTTGAGCCTGTGAAGATTTTCGCTCTTAACTCTGTTTCTAAGTTTTATAAGTCCGAGCTGGAAAACAAGGAGTTCCTCAAAAATAAGTCTCTTCCTCGCCAAAAAGACTTCTTCCTTGGTTTTTCCCAAGTGAACATTTTCGACGGCGTAACGCTTTGTGCAAAGCTCGTATTTCTGGCGAATTTCGTCGGGAATCGGGTCGGGCAAAGTGTCGGGCAAAAGTTTGACCGCCTCGGCTACCGCTTTTTTTACCTCAAACTGCTTCAAGCCGCTCGTCAGGTGATACCACGGCTCAAGCTCTTGCGCTTTATCCGCCTCGTAATAAACGGGAGAATCCATATTCAAGCCGTAGCCGTCGTCCCTCACTTTTCCTTTAAAAAGGTAATCCACTCCCGCTTTAAGGTAAAATGGGCAGTAACCGCCGTAAAAGCGTGAGTTGCCCGAGGCACGGTAAAAAAGATTTATCCGCATTGCCGTGTCGCCGTCTGTGATGTCGGCTTTATAGATAATCGTGCCGTTTGGCGTCACCGTTTGAGACAAAGCGGAAAGCGGCATGGCTTTAACAATATTTTCTTCGTTCGGAACGCAGTCACTAATCGCTCGCACGTCTGTCCAGTCAACATATCTGAACGGATAGTGTCTGAGCAAATCGCCGACTGTAGGCGTGCCGAGCCTTATAAATGCTTTTTCTTTTTTCTCGCCTATCCCCTTGAGCTCACGAATCGGCAAATCTGACACATCTCGGATAATTTTCACCTTCTTAACCTATGTAAAACAAAATGAGGCCACACAAGTTCAACCAATGCGACCTCATAATAAATATCTCAGTATTACTCGACAGAGAGAATGTAGTAATAAACAGGTTGACCGCCGTTTACAAGCTGAACCTCAACGTCTTTGCCGAACTTCTTTGTAATTCTGTCGGCTACGGACTGAGCCTCTTCTTCGGTTGTGCCGTTACCATAGATTATGGTGATGAAGCCCGTGGACTTTGTAATCATGTGCTTTGCAACTCTGTAAAGAGTATCTGCGGGGCTCTTCTCGACAAATTCCATCTTACCGTTTACGAGACCCAAGATATCGTTCTCACGGATTTTCTTTCCGCCGTACTCGGAATCTCTTGCGGCAAATGTGACAAGACCTGTGCCTGTTGCTCTTGCGGCATCCATCATGTTCTCACGGTTCTCGTCTGTCTCTGCCGTATCGTCAAATGCGAGCATTGCGCTTATGCCCTGAGGAATTGTTCTTGTGGGAACAACGACAACTCTTCTGTCGTCAACCATAGGAATAGCCTGCTCTGCAGCCATGATGATGTTCTTGTTGTTGGGAAGAACGTAAACCACCTTTGCAGGTGTTGCAAGAACAGCCTCCAAAATATCGTCTGTGGACGGGTTCATGGTCTGACCGCCGCTTACGATATGAGTGCATCCGAGATCCTTAAAGAGCTCCTGAACGCCCTCGCCGGCAGCAACGGAAACAAAGCCGAATTCCTCTTCAGGCTCAGCCTTGGGAAGCTTTGTCTTTTCTTCTTCCTTCTTAGCCTCGAACTCCTGCTTTTTCTTCTCGTTCTCCTCGGCAGCCTTTCTGTGTTGCTCCTTCATGTTCTCAATCTTAACGGTGAGAAGCTGGCCGTACTCGAGAGCCTTCTGGATTGCATTGCCCGGGTTCTCTGTGTGTACGTGAGTTTTGATTATATCTTCATCGTCAACGACAACAACGCAGTCACCGATTGTCTCGAGGAAAAGTCTCAAATCGAGCGGATCTTTGTCGCACTCGGGATCTCTTCCGACGATAAACTCTGTGCAGTATGTGAAGTTGATAACCTCGTCAAATTCAGCGGCAACGCTTGCAAAGAACTGAGCGTTCTCCTCGTCCTTTGAAAGTGCCTCGGGCTCTTTTACTTCCTCGATGATAACGCCGTCCTTAAGTACGGAAAGCATACCCTCGAAGATAAGGAGAATTCCCTTACCGCCGGCATCTACAACGCCTGCTTTTTTAAGTACGGGAAGAAGATTCGGAGTATCGTCAAGAGCCTCCTGACCACCCTCACAAACGGCACCCCAAACATAGAGCGGATCGCTGTCTATCTCGGCTGCGCTTGAGCCCACCTCGCTTGCAACTCTTGCAACGGTGAGAATTGTACCCTCTGTCGGCTTCATAACTGCCTTGTAAGCAGCCTCAACGCCGATTGAAAGAGCGTGAACGAGAGCGTGTCCGTCAGCCTCGGTCATTCCCTCAAGGCCCTTTGAAAACCCTCTGAAAAGAAGTGATGAGATAACGCCGGAGTTTCCTCTTGCGCCTCTGAGCATTGCGCTTGCTGTTTTCTTTGCTACCTCAGCGACAGTCACGTCATCGGAGAGCTTAACGAGCTCGTCTCTTGCGGCTGTGATTGTCATTGACATATTTGTACCTGTGTCTCCGTCCGGAACAGGGAAAATATTGAGGTCGTCGACATTTTTCTTGTTGTTGAGGATATTATTTGCACCGGAGATGATAGCATCTCTTAAAGTTGCACCGTTTACCATTTCTATAACACCTTTCTTCGATATAGATCGAGTTAAGTTAAATTTACGCATTCAATATACATAAGTAAACATCGTAATCGAGTACATTCTATCACAAGTCCGTATAAAATACAAACATATTTGAATTGCCTTGAGCTTAAAAGTCTCAAAATTTACATTTAATTTACAATTTATGACCAATGTTCATTTTTTAAGAACCGTTTTAAAACTCTCACTTGAGGCTAAAACGGGTGACGCAGTTGCAAAGCCCGGTTTTCGGGTCTGCGTCAATCAGCATGCAGTCAAGGCGTGAAGCACCCTGCTCGTAGTCAAAGCGAACGGGAAGTTTTGTGCGAAGCTTTTTTATCACAAGCTCCTTTTTAACGCCGAGAACAGAATCTATACAGCCTGTCATGCCGACATCGGTTATGTATCCCGTGCCGTTCGGCAAAATACACTCGTCTGCTGTCTGCACATGGGTGTGAGTGCCGAAAACTGCCGTTACCCGTCCGTCCGCATAAAAGCCGAATGCTCTTTTCTCTCCTGTTGCCTCGGCATGAAAATCAACTATTTTGATTTTCGGTAAATCGTCACGCTTTAATATCTCGTCAAGCTTGTCAAACGGACTGTCAAAATTATCTATATACATCTGTCCTATAAGATTTATAACGCAAATGCTTGTTCTGCCCATATCGAGAACGCAAACTCCGCTGCCGGGAGCTCCGTTCGGAAAATTTGCGGGTCTTATGCATGTCTCGGTCTCGTCAAGATAATCGTAAATTTCGGGGCGTCTGTACGTATGGTTGCCAAGCGTGATAACATCGACTCCGCTGTCAAAAAGATATTTTGCCGAGGCGGGAGTGATTCCGTTACCGTCCGAAGAATTCTCTCCGTTGCAAATAACGGCGTCTATGCCGTTTTCACGCCTGAATTTCGGCAATTTATCGCGCAGATGACGGCATCCGTTTCCGCCCACAACATCTCCGATTACAAGTATTTTCATTAAAAATCTCCTGTTTCTTTATTTTATCAATCCTTAAGCTTAAAAAGCTTGGAATTTTCGCTCAAATATTCTTAATTATACTATTTAGAGCCGATAATCACAACAAAATTAAGTGATATATTTTTCTTTTGTTCACAAATAGGGCGTATTTATGTGATATTCTGATGTAGGGTACAAATCCGATGCTTTTAAGCACGAGATTATTCAAAATTTGTATAATTTCACTATATAAGAAGGAGTTTTATTATGAGCAAAACTTTAATTCCTCAAATTTTCAGATGCAAAAGAGACGGCTTAACCATAAAAGGAAATATTTACGGTGTGTCCGAGGACGAAAAAAAGCCGGCGGTTATTATAAGTCACGGATTTTTGTCCAACCGCCGAAGCGTGAGAAAATACGCAAAACTTTTGGCTGAGGCGGGATTTGTAGCATTCACGTTTGATTTCTCAGGCGGCGGAATTATGTGCGAAAGCGAGGGAAAAACGGAAGACATGACCGTTTTCACGGAGCTCAAGGACCTTTCGGCTGTTGTTGATTTCGCAATTTCCCAGCCGTACGTAAATGATACGAGAGTAGCGCTTATGGGTTGCAGTCAGGGCGGATTCGTCTCCGCTATTTATGCCGCAAGACACCCGGAAAAAGTCGAGAGATTGGCGCTTTTCTATCCCGCATTCTCAATTCCCGATGACGCAAGGGACGGAAAAATGCTCTTCTATAAATTCGACCCAGATAATATTCCTGACATTCTCGGAAAGAATCCCATGAAGCTTGGCGGCAATTATGCGAGAAGCGTAATCGATAAGGACGCCGACGAACTCATCGAGGGATTTGATGGTCCTGTTTTACTCGTTCACGGAGAGAAGGACGCTGTTGTTGACTGCGTTTATTCTTTCGAGGCAGAGAAAAACTATAAAAACGCAGAAATGGTCTTGATTGAGGATGGCGCACACGGATTTGAGGGAAAAGCCGACATTGAAGCCATGCTCGCACTGCGCAAATTCATGGACGAAAGCGAGAGTTTCAAGTACGGCGATCTTCTCTGGGACACCGAGGAGAAAGAAACTATTCTTCACACGCCTGTTTTCGATGTGGTCAAGGAATCGAAAACATCGAGAACGGGAATTGACGGCGATTACGTTGCGATTGAAGCGCCCGATTGGGTTGTTGTCGTTGCCGTTCACGAGGATAACTTTGTTCTTGTAAGACAGTGGCGCCACGGCGAGGGCAGAATTACGCTCGAATTCCCCGGCGGAGTTTGCGAAGAGGGCGAAACGCCAAAGGAAACCGCCACGCGTGAACTATTGGAAGAAACGGGATTCAAGGCTAACAAATTGACAAGGCTTTGCACGGTCAGCGCAAATCCCGCACTTTTCAGAAATCACTTCAGCGTTTTTCTTGCAGAAGATCTCGAAGAAACGGAAGAAAGAAAACTTGACGAGGACGAAATCCTCGATTTTGAAGAACTTCCGATCGATGAGGTTATCGCAAGATACGGTGACGGCGAGCTCACACATGCCTACATGGGAACCGCACTTGCGTGTTATCTCAGACATATCAACGAGCCTAATAGTGATATTGTAGAAAATTCAGAGGATTAAATAACATTTTTTGTTGAAATAATTCCAATCCCGTTATATAATCAAAGTGCAGACGTATCGTTTATCTTTTATTTAACGTTACATTTTGCCAAAATTAGGATTTTTCACTCCATAATCATATAAAGAGAGGTTTTTATAATGGCTGATATGACAAACGCAACCGAAAACTATGAGCAGAACATCGAAGAGCTCTACGGCCCGAGAAGAAGCATTGCTTTCATCGGCTCGGAGTGCTATCCGTTCGTAAAAACAGGCGGTCTGGGAGACGTTATGTACGCTTTACCGAAGGTTCTCGCAAAGCAGAACTGCGATGTTAAGGTTATCATTCCGAAGTATGCATGCATTCCAGAGAAATGGCAGGACAAAATGGTTTACAGAGGTTCGTTCTACATGGATCTTTGTGCCGACGGAAAGAGCTACTATGTAGGCATCATGGAATATGTTGAAGACGGAGTTGTCTATGATTTCATAGATAATGAGGAATTCTTCAGCTGGGGCAAGCCCTACACTGACCTTGTTGTCGATATTCCGAAATACTGCTATTTCGGCAAGGCAGCTCTTGCGGCTCTCAACTTCATGGACTGGTATCCAGACATCATTCATTGCCACGACTGGCAGGCAGGTCTTGTTCCTGTCTACCTCAGAACTCTTTTTGCAGACACACCGCTTAATAACGCCAAGGTTATCACAACAATTCACAACCTCAGATTCCAGGGCATTTACAGCGCAGAAACAATCAAGTACTGGTCAGGTCTCCCCGATTATGTATTCGACATCGATTGCCTCGGATTCGGCGACGGTGCCGCAAATATGTTCAAGGGCGGACTTGCTTATTCCGATAAAATCACAACCGTCAGCGCAACCTATGCAGAGGAAATCAAAACTCCTTTCTTCGGTGAAAATCTTGACGGTCACCTCAGATTCCACGAGGGCAAGCTTTGCGGCATAGTCAACGGCATCGACGTTGAACTTTGGAACCCTGAAACCGACAAACTTCTCGCAGAGAACTACAACAGCGAAAACGCCGTTGAGAAGAAAAAGCTCAACAAGCTTGCACTTCAAAGCGAACTCGGACTCAACAAGGATGAGGATAAGTTTGTTATCGGCCTCGTCTCAAGACTTACAAATCAGAAGGGTCTTGACCTTGTTAACGCTATTGCCGAGGACCTCATGGACGGCAACACTCAGGTAGTCATTCTCGGTACGGGCGAACCCGAGTACGAGAACTCTTTCCGCTACTTTGAAAACACCTATAAAGGTGACTTTGCAGCTTGCATTCAGTATGACGAGGCAAGAGCACACAGAATTTATGCCGGATGTGACGCAATGCTCATTCCGTCACTCTTCGAGCCGTGCGGACTCACTCAGCTTTACTCCATGAGATACGGCTCCGTTCCGATTGTTCGTGAGACGGGCGGCCTCAAGGATACCGTCGAGCCGTACAATAAATTCTTCGGCTGGGGCAACGGCTTCACATTTATCGATTATTATCCGCAGAATCTTCTCGACTGCATCAACCGCGCAAAGACTCTCTACTTCGAGAACCGCCCCGCTTGGGACGAAATGGTCGTTCGCGATATGAACAAGGATGTATCGTGGGAAAAATCCGCAAAGCAGTATAAGGATCTTTATCTCAGCCTTACAAACTGGTAATAAGAAACATAAATCACGGGGACTTGCAAATGCAAGTCCCTATTTTTTATCATTAACGAGAACAAAATCAGCATTTTTGCGTATTTTACACTAATTGTTATTGACTTTATGAAAAATATCTGTTAATCTTATTGCAAGAGAATATTAAAGATGCTTCTTTTTGATACATTTTGATATTTTTTTAACTAAGATGTGGTTCTCGGCATACGGTCGGGAAAATTTTTCACAAAGAGGTATGTTACCATGGCAATCAACACATTCAGCTATCCGACCTCAAACAGCAACATTAAACTGAGAGTTGCAAGAGGACACTTCGCCGCTAAGCACAGCCATACCAATTATTATATTGATCTGACAATGACAAAGCACCGTCTCTCCGAGGCAAAAGAGGCTGCGGTAGAACTCGCAAGAGGATTCAGAAGCAGCGCAATAGTCGATACGATTCTCTGCCTTGACGGCACGGAGATTATCGGCACGTGCATGGCAAGCGAGCTCACAAAGCACGGCATTCAGAGCATGAACGCTCACCAGACAATCTATGTCGTCTCACCGGAAGAAAACGGCGGCCAGCTGTTGTTCCGTGAGAACGTATCTCCGATGATAGCAGGCAAAAACGTTATTATTCTCTCGGCGTCCGTCACAACGGGATATACCGTTCAGACGGCTATCGAGTGCGTAAATTACTACGGTGGAACCACCCAGGGAGTTTGCTCCATCTTCACGTGCGTCAAAGAGGTTGGCGGCTTCAAGGTAAATTCCATATTTGACACCGAGGCTCTTAACGACTACTCTTCAAAGTCCGTTTCAGAATGTCCGCTCTGCAAGGCGGGAATCAAGGTTGACGCAATGATCAACAGCTACGGAATTTCAAGCTTTTAACCCACCAAACTACTTTGGAGCGAACTTTGTGTTCGCTCCTTTTTGCATTTTTCTCGCATTTTAAGCCCCTGTTGTGTTACAATGAAATCAGAAACCAAACTGAAGACATAACACGGAAAGGCTGATAAAAATGCAGATTGAAACTCTTTCACAAAAAGAGCTTTACATAAACAATAATCTCATTCACACTGAAATTCACTCGAAAATCAACGGCTACGGTCACATTTACATGAAAGCGGCTCAAAACCGCTATATGCGCTTTATGCCTTTTTTTGCGGCGGCTTTCCCTGAGACCGAAAGTCGCAAAGGAATAATCGAATCGGAGCTAATCGAAGTCACAGATACATCAAGTGTAACCAAAGAATTCTTTTGCGGCAGAATTTTTCTTAAGGACGATTCAAAGCTACCCGTCGGGGGCAGTTTATATTCCCGCGGAAGTATTCACGAACTTCTTCACTTGACCGAAAAACTTCTGCAAAAGGAAAAACTCCTTTCCCCCACCGAGAATTACTCCAAAATTTTCACACCGCCAATAGAAGAATTCCTCTCAAACTATACGGTTTATACGGCAAATGGCAATCTCGAAACGGGTGTTCAAGCTGTCGCAACCAAACTCGGTTTTAAAGTTTCTGCTACAAACGAAAACAGTGAAAATGACGAATTCGGCTTTTTTATCGGTGACGCATCCTCAGAGGATTTGTTTTTCGGCTGTTCATCGGCGGCACTTAGACTAAAGGTTCAGTTAAACAAGGCTCATGTAACCGTTGATGACGCTCATCCGCTGTTTGTCGTAATTCCATCCGACACAGCCGAAGCCGCCGCAGGAGTTTGTTTCGGTCTTAAAGAGCTTTTCGGAGCCAACACACATTGTTTTTTTGTAGAGTCGGAGAATAATACCAAGCAAATTGATTTTGTCACGCCTTCAGACGAATTTACCGACCTAATGATAAAAAGTCTCGTTTCGGGAGTTTTCACGAATGAAAACGCCAAGTCATCGGAGAAATCGTTTGAAGCGTACGCAAAAAAGTATGATTTAACGGATAAACTCAGTTCTGCCTCATATATTTTCTGGGCATAATATTTTGACATCGTTACTTAATCAAAGCAGGTGATTTTATGCGTAACGAATATGAAATAAAAGACAACAAACAAATTAACGAACAGGAACTTTATGCACTCATTACATCCGCTCTCGAAATGAGAGAAAAATCATATTGTCCGTATTCAAATTATGCAGTCGGAGCTGCAATTATGAGCATCGACGGTGAAATTTACACGGGTTGTAATATCGAAAATTCATCGTTTCCCGCCGGCATATGCGCCGAGAGAACGGCACTTTTCAAAGCCGTTGCCGACGGAAAACGGGATTTTAAAGCGCTTGCCGTTTGCGGCGGAAAACAAGGCGAAGATCCGACAGACTTTGCCTATCCGTGCGGAATTTGCAGGCAGGCTTTGAGCGAATTTTGCGACAAAAACTTCAAAGTGATAGTAGCCGTAAGTGAAAACAATTACAAAATTCTTGATTTTGGCGAACTTTTGCCGTATTCCTTTGAACTATCGTGATTTGAATTAAATATCGTTACGGCTTGAAGGGAGAACATCATGAGAATGTATGATATTATCGAGAAAAAGAAAATCGGAAAAGAATTGTCAAACGAAGAAATCGCTTATTTCGTAAAAGGCTTCACAAACGGAGAGATACCCGATTATCAGGCATCCGCTCTGCTTATGGCAATTTACTTCAATTCCATGAGCGAAAGAGAAATTATGTCTCTCACGCTCAATATGAGAGATTCTGGAGAGACAATCAATCTTTCCACAATTGACGGAATAAAAGTTGATAAGCACTCTACAGGAGGTGTCGGCGACAAAGTAACGCTGATTGCCGCACCGATTGCGGCGGCATGCGGTGTTCCCACAGCAAAAATGAGCGGTCGTGGACTCGGATTCACGGGCGGCACGGCTGATAAACTTGAAAGTATTCCGGGCCTTAGAGTAAATCTTGAAACAGATGAATTTTTAAATCAGGTAAATAAAATCGGAATTGCCGTGGCTACTCAAAACAAAGACCTTTGCCCGGCCGACAAAAAGCTGTATGCTTTAAGAGATGTAACCGCAACGGTAGACAGTCTGCCGCTTATAGCTTCGAGCATTATGAGCAAGAAACTTGCATCGGGCTGCGACAAAATTCTTCTCGATGTGACTGTCGGCAGCGGCGCATTTATGAAAACCCGTAAAGAAGCCGAAAAATTAGCCGATATAATGGTTAAAATCGGCACGAATTTAGGAAAAGAAACCCATGCCGTGATAACGGATATGGACTCTCCGCTCGGAAGAGCGGTCGGAAACTGCCTTGAAGTGAAAGAAGCCGTGGAAATGCTTAAAGGCAGTGCCACTAAAGATTTGTGGGAAACCGCACTTTTGATAGCCTCGCATATGATTTTTCTCGGCGAGAAAGCCGAAAGCCTCGAAAAAGCGCGAATTCTTGCAGAAAACAGCATAAAGGACGGATCTGCGCTTAAAAAGTTCCGTCAGCTCGTTGCCGCTCAGGGCGGAGATGTTTCCTTCATCGATAATCCAGAAAAGCTCGCCCTTTCACCCGTCACACTCGAAATTAAAGCCGACTCTTGCGGTTACATAGAGAAAATCGATGCACTTTCTTGCGGAAGAGCATCGGTCGCACTCGGTGCGGGACGAGAAAAAGAGGGCGACACAATCGACTTCGGCACTGGAATTTATCTAAACCGCAAACAAGGAGAAACCGTATTCAGAGGCGACAGCATTATGACTCTTTATTCTTCATCAATCGAAAAATGTGAGAGTGCCGCAGAGATTCTCAAAAATGCTGTAACAATCAGATAAAAGAAAAATCGGGGAGAATGTAAAAATTCTCTCCGATTTGTTTTAAATCTTATTTTGATTTTTTAATCAAGCTTTCTCCGGCTCCGGATAATCAACGCCGAATGTCTCTACGGTAACCTCTTCCATAACGCAGTCGTCATAAGGTCTGTCCATATAGTCTCTCTCGGATGCGACTATTGCGTCGGCAACCTCCTGACCCTCGGTAAGCTTACCGAAGGATGCATACTGACCGTCGAGGTGCGGTGCGTCTGCAACCATGATGAAGAACTGGCTTCCCGCTGAGTTCGGTCTCATAGAACGAGCCATTGAGATAACGCCCGTTGTGTGCTTTAAGTCGTTCTTGAATCCGTTAGCGGAGAATTCGCCCTTGATTGAATAGTCGGGGCCGCCCATTCCCGTTCCCTCGGGGTCGCCGCCCTGAATCATAAATCCGGGAATGACACGGTGGAAAATTGTGCCGTTATAAAAGCCGGACTTGACGAGAGAAATAAAATTGTTTACAGTATTAGGGGCAACCTCAGGATAAAGCTCAAGCTTCATTGTGCCCTTATTTGTCTTGACGGTAACGATAGGATTTGACATATCATTTTCCTTTCTTGCTTCGTAAAATAAATCGAAAGATTTTACTTTTCGATTTTAACTTTTATCAGTATATCAGCTAATTTTTAAATAATCAAGTAAATAAACAAAGGAGCTTTTACATGAAACTTGTAAGCTGGAACGTAAACGGACTTCGTGCCGCTGTCGGAAAAGGCTTCTTCGATTTTATGAAAGAAGAAAATCCCGACGTAATCTGCATTCAGGAGACAAAAATGCAGAAAGAACAGGCAAATTTCGAGGTTGAGGGTTATCACGAATACTGGAACTCAGCCGACAAAAAAGGCTACTCGGGAACGGCAATTTTCTCAAAGACAGAGCCGATAAGCGTAAGCTACGATATAGGAGCCGAGGAGCACTCTCACGAGGGCAGAGTTATCACAGCCGAGTACGATAAATTCTACCTTGTCTGCGTCTACACGCCAAACGCACAAAACGAACTCAAAAGAATCGACTACCGCATGAGTTGGGAGGACGCTTTCAGAGCTTACCTCGGCGAACTCAAGAAAACAAAGCCCGTAATCGTATGCGGCGATATGAACGTGGCGCACAATTCCATCGACCTCAAAAATCCCAAGCAAAATATCGGCAACGCGGGATTTTCCTATGAGGAGCGAGGCAAGTTCACGGAGCTTTTGGCAAGCGGATTTGTCGATACTTTCCGCAAGCTTTACCCCGACACCACCGACGCATATTCTTGGTGGAGCTACCGCATGAAAGCAAGAGAGAGAAACGTCGGTTGGCGTATCGATTATTTTCTTGTTTCAGAAGATATTGTCGAAAGCGTCGAAGATTCAAAAATTCTCGCCGATGTAATGGGATCGGATCACTGCCCCGTGGAACTCATCATTAAAGACTGAAAGCGCGAATCCTTTTTATAGCTACAAATTTAGCTTGATAAATCGGTAAAATCCGACTTGTAAATTTTCACAAATTAACTTTCGCTTTTTATTGTAGAGTTACTAAAAACACAGAATATTTTTCTTAAGATAAAAATCACTTGAAATATTCTTATTTTGAGTGTATAAATTTATAATAACCATATTGTACCGTTTTGAAGCGTTTGTTTTCAGTACGGATACAAATTACTGAATTTGTTTTTTATTTTATCCAATACATTCAAGAGGAGGAAAAATTAAATGGCACATTTTTATTCCGAACCAAGCCACACCTTCAGTGAGTATCTCCTGATTCCGGGCTACACTTCCGAGGATTGCATTCCCTCGAATGTTTCTCTTAAAACTCCGCTCGTAAAATATCGCAAGGGCTTTGAGGAGCCGAGCATCTCTCTTAACATTCCGCTCGTATCCGCAATCATGCAGTCAGTTTCTGACGATAAGCTCGCAGTTGCACTTGCCAAGGAAGGCGGTATCTCCTTTATTTACGGCGCTCAGTCAATCGAGTCCGAGGCAGCCATGGTCGCAAGAGTTAAGAACTACAAGGCAGGCTTTGTTGTTTCCGCCTCTAACCTCACTCCCGAGAACACTCTTGGCGATGTTCTTGCCCTCAAGGCAAAGAACGGCTTCTCAACCGTTGCCATCACAGACGACGGCACAGCAAACGGAAAGCTTCTCGGCATTGTTTCAAGCCGTGACTACCGTCTTTCCAGAATGACAACAGACCTCAAGATCAAGGACTTCATGACTCCTCTCGAAAAGCTTGTCACAGCATCCGCAAACTCAACTCTTCACGAGTGCAACGATATCATCTGGGAGCACAAGCTTAATTCTCTTCCGCTTGTTGACGAAGAGGGCAGACTTCAGTATTTTGTATTCCGCAAGGACTATCAGGAGCACAAGGAATTCCCCCTCGAGCTTCTCGATGAGGAAAAGAGATATATTGTCGGTGCCGGCATAAACACAAGAGACTACCAGGAAAGAGTTCCCGCACTTTTGGAGGCTGGCGTTGACGTTCTCTGCCTCGATTCCTCCGAGGGTTACACTTGCTGGCAGGCTAACGCAATCAAGTGGGTTCGCGATACCTACGGCGATTCCGTTAAGATCGGTGCTGGTAACGTTGTTGACAGAGACGGCTTCCTCTTCCTCGCAAGAGCCGGCGCAGACTTCGTTAAGATCGGTATCGGCGGCGGTTCAATCTGCATCACAAGAGAGACAAAGGGTATCGGCCGTGGACAGGCTTCTGCTGTTATCGAGGTCGCACAGGCAAGAGACGAGTACTTCCGTGAGACCGGTATTTACATTCCGATTTGCTCCGACGGCGGTATCGTTCACGATTACCACATGACTCTCGCTCTCGCAATGGGCGCAGACTTCATGATGCTCGGCAGATACTTCGCAAGATTTGACGAGTCCCCGACAAATAAGGTTCTCGTTAATGGCGTTTACATGAAAGAGTACTGGGGCGAGGGCTCCAACAGAGCAAGAAACTGGCAGAGATACGATCTCGGCGGTTCTGCTAAGCTTTCCTTCGAGGAGGGCGTCGACTCCTACGTCACATATGCCGGTTCACTTCACGATAACGTTGAGATGTCACTCTACAAGGTTAAGTCAACCATGTGCAACTGTGGTGTAACAAATATCGCAGATCTCCAGAGAGACGCAAAGCTCACCCTCGTATCAAGCACATCTATCGTTGAGGGCGGCTATCACGACGTTGTTCTCCATTCCGGTTCATCCTCTCAGAGATAAATAAAAGTTTTTAACCACTTTCAAAAAAGAGTTGAAAACATAGTGATAAAAGCGTTCGCTTCGGCGGACGCTTTTCGTTTTGTTCTTTTATAAAAAAGGGACTTTCAAGTCACCTCAAAAGTCCCATTTTAGAAATATTGATGATTACAGCTTAAACGGCTCTGTCGGAATTTCTGCAAACGGGCCGGCAAGAACGCTGTCCGTAAGCTTTCCGAAATAGTCCTCGTTAAATGTAATGCTGCTTCCGTCAGGATTCTCGTATCTCTCCTCCGGCTCAAATGCCATTCCGAGATCCTCCGTGTGAAGAAGTTGTTTCTCCTCAGCAAACTTTCCGAGATTTGTGCTAAGGAAATATCCCTCATCGTTCTTCTCAAGCTTCAAGGTGATTTCTTCGGCAATCACCTTTCCGTCCTTCTCAATGTCGCAAGGCTTTGCTCCGTTGAAGAACATATTTCCGCCCGTCCAAACGGGAAGGCTCATGTAATAACGGTCGCTCGGCGCACTGCCCATTCCGCAGTATCCGTCAAATTCCTTGTCCCACTGCTCGAAAGTCATATATCCGCTGTACGGAACCGTACCTGTAACAACGTTACAATCGTCCCATTCTCCGTAACCGCCCTTGTCCATCTGCTCTTTCATGAACGGATGTATCGGCTGCTGAACAAAGATGTTGTTGTAAATTCTCATATCACCGTGCAGAATTGTCATAAATCCCGCAACAGCCGTGCCGTGCTTTACGTGGTAAGGAGTGTATCTCGGTGATATTTTTGTGAGCGAGCCGTTGTTTACGCCCCTTCCGACTGTTGTAAACGCACCCGCAATGAGGTTATTTACAATAGCAACACCCTGAGTTGCAAGCTTTAATGCTCTTGCTGATAAAAATACATTGTGATCGACAAGCGTCGGGCCGTGAGAAACCTCGATGAAGAGATCTTCACCTATGCCGCTCATTCCCTCTGGGCACATAAGGTGCTCATACGGCAAAGTATTGTCATGGAAGAAGTTTCTTGTAACTCTCGTTCCCTGAGCCTGCCAGTCGAGCCAAATTCCTCTTGTGCAATGGTGAATGTGGTTGTTTCTGTAAATGCAGTCGATTGCGGCGTGCATTTTGATACCGCCGATTTCTGCTCCGGCAAGGTTCTGACGGTTGTTTATGTGGTGAATGTGGTTATTTTCAATAACCGAGAAAACTCCGCCGAGATGTCCGACAATTCCCGTCTGACCGCAATCGTGAATATCGTTGTTTCTTATTATGTGAGAGCCGATATTCTCCTTATTCCAGCCCTCTGTCTGAGCCTGACAAATGCAGTCACGCTCCGTCTGCGTGCCGTCTTTATATTTTTTCTTGAGCCACTTGTTATCGTTGTTCTCCTGAAGATACTTTCCGAGAGAAATTCCGCTGCACTTGGAGTTAGAAACGTCGCAATTCTCGATTATCCAGCCCTTTGACCAGTGCGGGCCAATCATACCCTCTTGATAAGCCGTCGGCGGTGCCCACTGAGTTGCCGCCTGAGTTACGGTGAAACCGTCAAGTGTAATGTAACCGTTTCCCTCAGCCTGAGGATAGAAGCAGTTTCTTCTCACATTTATCTCGACAAGCTCTTTGTTCGGATCGTACTCGTGGAAATTAGCGTAAATTACGGTTTTGTCCTCTTCCTCGTTCTGCTCGGTGTACCATGTGTAAACCGAAAAATCGGGATCCCAGCTTGATTTTGATTTGACGGGATTTTTAACGTTTTCAAGCTCCGTCACCTCGTACATTGCCTTGCCGTTTAGATAAACCTCACCCGTATGAGCGATGTATGTTGCGATAAACCAATCTCCTTTTACCAATGTGGTGTAAGGGTTATAATCTCCGAAAAGCGAGTTGGGAATTTCTGCCTTCCATATGTTTCCGTCTGTCTTCTCCCAATCCTTTACAATCTCAGATCCCTTTATAACCGCTTTCTTCGGCTCCGACGATCTGTAAACTATTCTGTTTTCGGCTGTTCCGCCTCTTACAGGATTAACGTTCTCACGGTAAACGCCCGGCAAAACGATGACCTCATCGCCCGGTTCTGCTATTTTTGCGGCAGAATTAATAAGCTTAAATGGATCGTCAATTGTACCCTTTGCACCGTATCTGCCTTTTTCTGAAACATAATATTTCATTATCAACACACCTTTCCAAAAGCCTAAATTGCTTTGATAAACTACAAACTAATTTTAATATTCAAACCGACAAAAATCAACAAAAAAGAGAAAAGACGGAACACTTTTTTGAATGTTCCGTCCCAATAATTTATGTGATTTTAAATCAGACTGTCTCAACTCTGATGGTGTTTGTTGAGCCCTCTTTACCGCTCTTACCGCCTGTGAGAACAAGGCTGTCGCCGTGCTTCATGTTAAGAACCTTCTTTGCGTTCTCAACAGCAAAGTAGAACATAACGTCAAGGCTCGAGAACTCCTCGGAAAGAATGGGCGTAACGCCCCATGAGAGGTTAAGCTTTCTCCATGCCTTCTCGTCCGTTGTAATTCCGATGATGTCAATCGGGCAACGGAAACGGCTAACCATTCTTACAGTGATACCTGAAATTGAAGAAACAACAATTGCTCTTGCCTTGAGGTCGATAGCCATTGAGCAAGTAGCGTGAGAAACAGCGTCAACCTGATTTCTGATTGTGTAGTCAGTCTCTCTGAACCACTCCTTGAAGTCGATGTTCTTCTCGGCAACCTCGCAAATTTCAGCCATTGTCTTAACAGCCTGAACGGGGTATTTACCTGCAGCGGACTCGCCCGAGAGCATAACAGCGCTTGTTCCGTCGTAAACTGCGTTTGCAACGTCACTTGCCTCGGCTCTTGTCGGTCTCGGATTATGAATCATGGATTCGAGCATTTCTGTTGCTGTGATAACTCTCTTGCCGAGCATACGGCACTTAGAGATAAGCTTCTTCTGAAGTGACGGAAGCTCCATGAACGGAACCTCAACGCCGAGATCTCCTCTTGCTACCATAACGCCGTCGGCAACCTCGCAAATCTCATCGATATTGTCAACACCTGTGCGGTTCTCAATCTTAGCGATAATATCGATTTTTGCTCCGCCGTTCTCGTTCAAGAATCTTCTCATGTCGACAAGGTTCTGCTTTGTGGAAACGAAAGAAGCAGCAACGAAATCAACGTCGTTCTTAATTCCGAAAAGCAAATCGCTCTTGTCCTGCTCGCTCAAAAATTCGTTCTTGAGAATATGATCGGGGAAGTTCATGCTCTTGCGGTTAGAGATCGTTCCGCCCGAACGAACGGTGCAGATTGCCTCTTTGTCTGTGAGCTCATCAACAACAAAATCAAGAAGTCCGTTGTTGACAAGAACAGTATCGCCGACCTTCAAATCCTGCATAAGATTCTTATATGAAACGGAGCACTTTGTCTTGTCTCCGATGATATCTTCTGTTGTGAATGTAAATTTGGAACCCTCGGTAAGCTCGGCTTTTCCACCCTTGAACTCACCGACACGGTACTCGGGGCCCTTTGTATCGAGCATGATTGCAATAGGCAGATTCATGTCTTTTCTTACCTTCTTAATCATATCGATTTTCTTCTGATGCTCCTCGTGCGAGCCGTGTGAAAAGTTAAGTCTTGCGACGTTCATGCCTGCCTCACAAAGCTGGCGGAAAACTTCCTCTTTCTCCGAAGCGGGACCTATGGTACAAATTATCTTGGTTTTTCTCATAATAATCTTCCTCTCTTCACTGACTGATTGCATACCTTCACTTATTTTGCAAACTCTCACACTCCAACTGCCACATCATCATATTCTGAGTTTGCCGCCTTGACTTCCAAAAAGAAATCTCGGACTGTTTGCACTTAGATTATAACTGTCGCACAAGTTTTTTTCAATATCCTTTGTAACAAATTCGGAATAATAAAATGAACGGTTCAGAGAAAATCGAACCGTTCGTTTTGTATATCGACAAAATTTCATTTTATACATTTTTCTATCGCTTTGTTTAGATACTCAAGCAAAAGCTCGTTTTTTGGCTTAACAGCCGCACCGTAGTGCTGTCCGACTATTGTTTCGTCGAGAAGTTTGTATCCGTCAGAGACATATTCCGAGATTAAATTATCGTCACAACACACTGCCGAAACGTCTCCATTCTTAAGTGCGCTTACAGCCGAGTCCAAATCGGAATATTCAAAAAAGAACGGATAGCGTGCGGTTTTGTCACAAGAAGAGAAATAAGTCTTTAGGTGCTCCTCACTCGTCGAGCTTCTCACAACCGCTACATTCTTATCCGAAAGACTTTTCACATCGTCAATATCGGATTTTTCAGAGACAAGAAAAGCAAGATAATCTGTACAGTAGGTATCCGAAAAAGACATAAGCTTTTTTCTCTCGCCCGTAATGGTGAAATTAGCGAGAAGAACATCGTATTCTCCCCACAAAAGCTTATTTTCCCTATCCTCGGAATCCACAGGAACAAATTTGACAAGACCGTCCTTTTCGGCTTGTTTTGATGTGACGCCGAAAATCTCGGCGGCAGTTTCAAATGCTATATCGGCTTCAAGACCCGAATACTTATTTGTTTTCTCGTCATATTGAAAAAGCTTCGTTTGCTCGTCGTTGCAACCGACAGTGATATATCCTTTTTCCAAGATGCTGTCGATTACGGCGTCATCGAGTGCTTTACTGCTCTCGGAGGACTCCTCTCGTTTCACATCGGATTTACAGCCAGCCAAAAGGACTGCCGTAAGCAAAAACAAAACGGCTATTGTCAGCTTTTTCTTCATGATATCACCCACTTAATAAAACTCACATCAAATTAAAGGATTTGAGCATAAATATCCAGAATGTGAGGCTTACGCTTGAAAGCAAAGTAGAAAGAACAACTATATCGGATGCAAGAACAGAATCGGCTTTCATATTTCTTGCCATAACATAGCTTGCGACGGTTGTCGGCGAGCCGAGAAGTATGAGAATCGCAACCATCTCGGAATTTCTGAAGCCCATGTAAGCCGCAATCGGCAGAAAGACGGCGGGCAAAAGCATAAGCTTGATAAATGTTGCCGCACATGCGGGCTTGAGCTTTTTGAGTGCCGCACCGCCCGAGAACGAAGCGCCAACCACGAGAAGCGCAACGGGTGAAGCCGTTCCGCCGACAGTTGAAATTGTCTTTGACAAAATTGATGGCAAACTTATTTTGAGAAGTGCAAACGGAATTCCGGCCAAAATTCCCAGTATAATCGGATTTGTAATTATTCCGATAAGCGCTTTCTTTACAGCCGCGCCAACGCTTACCTTTGCTTTAGGCAGAAGATTTCCATTTTCATCAACCTGAGGCGAAAAAAGCAGAATGAGCACGGAGAAAATGTTAAAAAGCGGAACGGCGGAAACTATCATCATAGGCACCATTCCCGAGGAGCCGTATATATTTAAGGCAAAGGCAACGCCCAAAATAGCGGCGCTCGATCTTGTGGCGCCTTGGGCAAAAGCACCGATAAGCCCCCTGTTCTTTTTAAAAAACAAGAACGACAAGCCCCATGTCACGCTGAAAAACACTATCGTGGCAAGGGCGCAGAAAACAGCGAAACTCGGCTTGAAGTCGCTGTAAAGATCCATGCTCGATATTGAGTCAAACAAACTCACGGGCAAAGCGCATTTAAAAACATAATCGTTGGCGGCTTTGTTAAATCCGTCATTAAAAATTTTCACTCTGTTCAGAAACCAACCGAGAAGAATTACCAAAAATATCGGTATGGTCGAATTAAGCGCAAAAACAAAAGCGTCCATTATTCTTTCCTTCTAACTTCTTTCCTTAATTACTTAATAAGCTTACAAATAATAGCACAAATAAGCCGAAAATACAATTTAAGTGCGTCAAAAACCGAGCGTTAAAATCATAATTAACGAGTAGAGAATCATAGACACCGAGGCTATCATCCCCGCAAGGAAGAGAATTTTATTGATAAGTCCGTCCGAGCGGCAAAGATTAACGGAAAATCCCGTCTTGAATGGATAAAGTAGTCTTTCTCCCTTTTTGTTGAGCACATCGATAACCTGATGAGAGAAAAAGGCTGCCGCAAAATAGGGCGCTCCCACGGGAATCGCTATTGCCACGCACGAATAAAGTATTCCGAGGCAAAGAAAAGAGTGCATAAAACTGCGGTGAGCGGTCTGTGTGCCAATAAGGCAAACCGAAATGAACACCGCCGCACACAAAATCGAGCGCACGAGTCCGCCGTTTGCTATCACACGCTCCCTGATTCCTATGTGAAAAAAATATTCGGAAACTCCGAGCAAAAGGCATATTACAAGAATAAAAAACATTATGTGATTTGCCTGTTTTCTTGAGCTTGAAGTGCCTGAATCTATATCGCAGATGACCGAGCCGACCAAAGCCATGCCCGTTCCGATTATCAGTGTGGGGATATTGTTTGGAACGAACATCGCAAGGCTTGCCGCCGTTCCGACTGCGGCGTGAGTTTTTTGAAGCATTTTATCTCCTGTTTACTAAAAATATCATGTTATGAAAAGTAATAGGAGTATAGCATATTATCGAACAAAAAGCAAACAGCAGAACCGAAGCTTCGGTTCTGCCGTGAAATCAAGTATAATCAGTTGAATTTAACAAACTTGTGAGCAGCCTTGTAGGAGAATGAGCAAATTTCCTGACCAGCTCTGCCGGGAAGATTGAGGAAAGAAACTATGCTCAAATGCTTGAATTTCTTTGCCAAAGGTGCGTCTATCTCGTAGAGCTCTTTCCAGAACTCTTTCATTTCTCTGTCGGTTTCCTTGGATTTGTTCAAGCGGCAGAAAAGCGAAGAGAGAATAAACATAAGTCTCAGATGATGATACATACATCTGTAAAGATGCGGATTTGTGTTCTTAATCTCGAGTATTCTGTGCGACTCAAAGCAAAGCTTGGTTACCTTAAGCTGCTGGGCATATCTCTTGAGGAGCGCCTCTTTTGCAACGGACTGACCGTCTCTGCCGATGAGGTAATAATAGAAATCAAGATTGAGATACATAATCTTCTTTGCATAAGGAATCGAGTAATAAACATAGTAGTTATCCTCGTAGAATGTATGCTTGGGAAGAACAAGGCCGTTCTCTTTCATGACGCTTGTTTTAAACATACATGAATGCAAAGTTAAATTCTGGCTCATAAGGAAAGGCTTGGTCTCCTCCCATGAGACAATCTTATGCTCGGGGAAAATCGAGCCGTACTTGATTCTTCTGTCAATTCCCTTGCCCTTGATATAGTAAAGGTAGTTGCAAACAAACAAATCAGGAAGATTTTTCTCAGCCGTTCCGCCGATAATATCGAGAATTTTCTCGAGGGCGTCCTCGCCTACCCAGTCGTCGGAATCGACAACCTTGAAGTATTTGCCCGTAGCGTTTGCGATGCCCTGGTTTATTCCCTCGCCGTGGCCGCCGTTCTCCTGATGAACAACCTTAATTATATCGGGATATTTCTCTCTGTATTCGTCGGCAATCTCGCCTGTTCTGTCCTTGGAGCCGTCGTCGATTATGATAATCTCAACTCTGTCTCCGCCCTTTAAAAGGCTCTCGATGCAAACGCTCATGTAATCAGCAGAGTTGTAGCACGGAACCGTAAAGGATATTAATTTTTCCATAAATCTCTTACCTTTCAGTTTTTTCGTAGTTTAGCTTTGTTATTTTAACATATAACTGACTTTCGGTCAAATTTTAAAACACCGATTTTCATCGTCAAAATGCCCAAATTTGCCAAAATATCGATTGTAAATGAAAATTGAAAAACAAAACGAACAGAAAGCTTTACATTTTTATGCTTTATATTTAAATCTGCAAGGAGTATAATCAAAATGCAAATGCCGAACTCTCTTTTGTCGGCAGATTTTTGGGTATTCAACTGTGCGGTAAATCCCGTCAGTTTCAGAAAGGTCAGTGTAAAAATATGCTTAAAAGTCAGGAAATAAGAGCAATAGCTCCCGAAATGGATCCGCTTCGCATCGGTATGGGTTGGACAGCCGATGATCTCGAAAAACCACAAATTTTGATAGAAAGCACCTACGGCCAAAGTCATCCCGGCTCGGCTCATCTTCTCGATTTTGCCAACACGGCTTGCCGTGGCGTTCACGACGCCGGCGGAAAAGGTGCACTTTACTTTGCCACCGATATATGCGACGGCATGAGTCAGGGCCACGACGGAATTAACTATTCCCTCGCTTCAAGAGACATAATCGCCGACCTGATTGAAATTCACAACAACGCCACAAGCTTTGATGCGGGCGTTTTCATCGCAAGCTGCGATAAATCCGTTCCCGCCGAGCTTATCGGCATCGGCAGAATAGATATTCCAGCAATTGTTGTGACGGGCGGCGTCATGGAGGCCGGCCCCAATTTACTCACGCTCGAACAAATCGGAAAATACAGCGCCATGTATGAGCGTGGCGAGATAAGCGAAGAAGAACTCACCTACTACAAGCACCACGCTTGTCCCTCTTGCGGTGCGTGCTCATTCATGGGCACGGCTTCAACCATGCAGATTATGGCAGAGGCTCTCGGTCTTATGCTGCCCGGAAGTGCACTCATGCCCGCAACAAGCCCCGACCTCAAAGAATTTGCCTACAAAGCGGGCGTTCAGGCGGTCAAGCTTGCAAAAACAGGCCTTAAAGCATCAGATATATGCACACGTGAGGCTTTTGAGAACGCTATTATGGTTCATGCGGCTATTTCCGGCTCAACCAACACGCTTTTGCACATTCCCGCAATATCCCGTGAATACGGCATCGAGATTGACGCCGACTACTTTGACCGCATGCACCGAGGTGCTCATTATCTTCTCAACATTCGCCCTGCAGGAGAATGGCCAGCCGAATATTTCTACTATGCGGGCGGTGTTCCGAGAATTATGGAGGAGATTAAATCGAGCCTTCATCTTGACTGCATGACCGTCACGGGAAAAACCTTGGGAGAAAACCTCGAGGATCTCAAAAAGTCCGACTACTTTGCAAAATGTGACGAATACATGGCTAAGACAGGTCTTAATAGAACGGATGTCATCAAGACCTTTGATAATCCGATAGGCACGGACGGAACAATAGCCATTTTAAGAGGCAACATTGCTCCAGACGGATGCGTTGTCAAACATTCCGCCGTACCGAAAGAAATGCACAAGGCGATACTAAAAGCAAAGCCGTTCGATTGTGAGGAAGACGCCATCAATGCGATTTTAACTCACAAAATCAAACCGGGCGAAGCCGTAATCATCCGCTACGAGGGCCCGAAGGGTTCGGGAATGCCGGAGATGTTCTACACGACCGAGGCAATTTCTTCCGACCCTGAGCTCAGCGCGTCCATTGCGCTCTTGACGGACGGAAGATTTTCGGGCGCAAGCAAAGGCCCCGCAATCGGTCACATTTCACCCGAAGCCGCAGAGGGCGGTCCGATAGCTCTTGTCGAAGAAAACGATATAATCGAGATTGACATCAAAGAGAGAATACTCAGAGTTATCGGCATAAACGGAGAGAGAAAAACGCCCGAGGAAATCGATGAAATCTTCTCGCAAAGAAGAAAATCATGGAAACCGAAAGAACCGAAATACAAAAAAGGCGTGCTTAAGCTTTACACCGAGCACGCAGTCTCACCCATGAAGGGAGGTTATATGGAGTAATGGCAGAAAACAAAAAACGAAAGCACAAACCCAAAAGAAATAATCAAATTACGTATGTTTTGGACGAGCCGACACCAGTTAAGGAGCACAAGGTGTTAAAAAGAGTGTTCTTGGGAATTTTCTTTTTCATCGGAACGCTCATCATATTGACCGCTGCGATTCTTCTATTCAATATATTTCACAGTGACAGGGTTAATCCCGAAGAGCTTAGCACGAGTTTCTCGGAATTTTTGTCGTCATACAACGAATATCCTAATCTGAGAGATTTGCCGACGGGACTTGAAGTTAGCTCCGCGGAATTTGTCTCGAGAGGAAATTCTTACACGCTTACGGTAAAAATCAAAAACACGGATAAAGATCTCGCTCAGATTAATATTCAAATGTACTATCCGACAACATTTACGGATCTCACGGGCGCACAAAATCCGTTTGTTTCTTACGGAACGGACAACGAAATAACTATTGAAGCGGGAAAAGAATACGAGTTCACCGTCACGGGAGCAATCAACGGAAATATCTCCGAAGAAGAGCTAAAAAAATCGATAGAAGCAGTTTATATCGAGCTTATCACAACGCACCGTGACAGCGGAAGAATCATGCAGCCAATTACATTCAGAACGGTTTCATAATTAGGAGGATTATCATGAACAACACGGAACAGTTTTTATATAATACGGGAATAATTCCCGTAGTTAAAATCGAGGATGCTTCTAAGGCAGTCGAGCTTGCAAAAACCTTTGTTAAAGGTGGTTTGCCGGCGGCTGAAATAACATTTCGTTCGGATGCCGCAGCTGAGGCTATAAAACTTATCGCAGAGAATGTTCCCGAGTGCTTTGTGTGTGCGGGAACGGTTCTCACACCCGAGCAAGCCGAAACAGCCGTTAAAGCGGGCGCAAAGGCAATAATCAGCCCCGGTACAAACCCAGAGACAGTTAAGTGGTGCATAGATCACGATGTTCCCGTTTTTCCGGGCTGTGCAACTCCAAGCGAGGTTGAAGCTAACATGAGAATGGGACTTAAAATTGTTAAGCTTTTCCCCGCCGAGGTTGTGGGCGGAGTGGGAATGCTCAAGGCTCTTTACGGCCCGTATTCCTCGATGAAATTTATGCCGACGGGCGGCATTAAGCTTTCCAACGTAAAAGATTATCTCTCTCTTCCCAACTGCATAGCATGCGGCGGCACTTGGATTTCCCCCGTTGACGCTATAAACGAGGGACGCTTTGACGAAATCGAAGAAAAGGTTCGTGCGGCGGCGGAGCTTGTGAGAAGTCTCAGAAAATAAACATATGCAAAATCGGTGAGTTTTGAACTCACCGATTTTCTTGTTACCTGTTAATTATCTTGTTAATGTTTTTCAGCTCTATCGAAATTGTGCCGTCGGGATTATTGATAAACTCGATATAATCCGAGCTGTCCGCATAGTCTGCGGGAAAACTTATTTCAATTCCCGTATCAGTCTTTATCTTCTGCTTACTGTTCTGCTTCTCGGCGTAGCTTTTGTCAACGCTCACCTTTTTCGGCAGCTTTGATTCCTGAAGCTTTTCTTTGAACTCGCTTTGCATGTAGCTGTTATCTTTAAATACAGTCTCTGCGGCGTCCTCAAGGTCAAAATACTCTCCGTCCGCCGAACTCTCATAAATAAAGCTTCTCGCCTTTGCTATCGCCTGAGAACTGTTTGCGCCGTGTTCCTCGGCAACCTCTTCTGCCGCCTTGCTTACAGCCTTTATTATTTCTCGGGAAGAAACCTCTGTTTCCACCTCCAGAATGTCGTCACGCAGAACATACACGGGCTGGGCGTTTCTCACTCTCTTTTTCTCGTTGTAAATAACGGAGAAATTATCAAGATTGATTACAGCATAGGCGTCGGCTTTACCTCCCGTCGAAAGTATCGCACGGTGGACTATAACCTCAGATTCGGGGCCGTCGGATGTTGAAAGAATATTGTGAGTGTAAGCCGTTTTGTGATTAAAAAGCATAAGTGCGATATAAATGGTATCGCCCTCACTGAACTCCGCCGTGAGAAAATCACAAGAGTCGGGATTGTCGGTATCTTTAAGCTTATCGAAAAGATACTGCCCTACGCTTCCCGACAGAATTATGAGGTCGTCCTCGGTTCTGCCGCTCTCGGCGTAGGCTTTAATCGTCTCTGAAAACGCACTTTGAATCTTAAAGCTTGCCTTTTTGCGGTCGGGATCTTTCATAATCTTGTCGATGTGCTTATTGATGAATTCTCCGTTTGCCGGCTGAACAAAATTAAGGCACGCCTTTGAGAGCACGCACATTTGCGATGTAAAATCAAATATATGAAGACTTGCTTTATTCAGTATCATATTTTTAACCTCAGGACTCGGCGATTATCTCGTACATTGCGGGAGCGTCCTCTTTTTTAACGTATTCGCTCACCGAGAGAACCTTTGCCTTCACACTTCTCGCACCGAGCTGAAGCTCAATCTCGTCACCGATTTTAACATCGTAGCTTGCTCTTTGAACTTTTCCGTTCACCATTACTCTGCCCGCATCGCAAGCCTCGTTTGCAACCGTTCTGCGCTTAATTATTCTCGAAACCTTCAGGTATTTGTCAAGTCTCATACTTTCCTCCAAAAAAACAGGCTCGGAAAAATTTCCGAGCCGCATTTATCATAAATCGATTAGCCGTTAACAGCGTCCTTAAGTGCCTTACCTGCCTTGAAAGCCGGAGCCTTGGAAGCTGCGATCTCAATTGTTTCCTTTGTTCTGGGGTCACGGCCTGCACGAGCTGCTCTCTCACGAACCTCAAATGTACCGAAGCCGACAATCTGAACCTTCTCGCCTGACTGAAGCTGCTCTGTGATTGTATCGATAACAGCTGTAACTGCCTTCTCTGCATCACTCTTCTTAACGTTTGTCTTCTCAGCTACTGCTGCGATTAATTCTGTCTTATTCATTATAATGGTCCTCCAAAAATTGATTTGTTTTAATAGCTCATCAGCGACAGTAAACAGAATTATACTACTTGCCGACAAGCCTATATTTCTGTATTAGAAAAATAATTTCAAAAATTGACCTGTTTACTAAGGTTTTTCAGAAATTTTGCCCGATAAATCTGTTTGTTTCGTCATAGAGTGATTTTTCGGCGTCAAAACCGCCTTTAAAGGCAATTTCGGAAATAAGAAGAAGCATTTTGCCGAGGTCTTCCTCGCCCATTTCTTCTTTTTCGGCAAGCTTTTTAAGGTCAGCCTTTGGGTCGGCGGAATACTCCACGCCGAGCTTAGATGCCTTCTTGACTACCTTTTGTCCTCGCATAAGTGCGGGCATAGCCTTAGAAACGGAATAGAGCATCTCTTTATCGGAAGTTTGACCTTTGGTCTCTTTCTTGATGGCGTCCCAGTTGCTCCAAACCTCGTCGACATCTTTCACCGCAGTATCTCCGAAAACATGTGGGTGACGAATTATCATCTTGGCGGCAACATCGTTAACGACATCGCTGAAATCGAAATTACCGTTCTCCTCCTCAATCACGCTGTGAAACACAACCTGAAGAAGAACGTCTCCGAGCTCCTCACGCATCATCTCGGGGCTTTTCTCGTCGATTGCCTCAACCGCCTCATAGCATTCCTCGAGGAAATCTCTGCGAATGCTCTCGTGAGTCTGAACGCTGTCCCAAGGACATCCGTCGGGGGCTCTGAGCCTATGCATTACCGTTACCAAATCATCTATGGTATATTTTTTCTTTTTTACAGAAGTATCCATATTTTACCTTATCCAACCGTGTTTTTCAAGTGTATTTACTATTTTTTCTCCCTTGGGCATCATAAGCATATCATCCTTGGGAATTGCCCTCAAAAGTATAACAGCAGGAACATAAATTATCACTGCAAATACTATCGCAATACAGCAAGAAACTCTTGCGCCCAAACCAAACATTGTGAGCAGCGCGTTTACCGCCGCCGCAAGTCCGCAGGCAATAACTGCGCTCATAGTCGGTCTCAAAAACGTATGACTCATACTGAGTTTAACGCCGGTAATTTTCTTGAGCGCAACAATCTCCACTATCGTCAAAAAGAGATAGCAGAAAAGTGAACCGAGTCCCGCACCCTGAACGTTAATAATCGGTATACCGCAAAGAGTGTAGTTGACTGCGATTTTTATCACGAGTCCGATTACGACAAGCTTAACGGGAAGGTCTGCCCTGTCAACAGCCTGAAGCATTGAGGTTATCGGCGTGCTGAGCGCCGAGAAGATTGAACCGATTCCAAGCACGATAAGGCATCTGCCGACAATATCAGCGGCACCTGTTGAGCCGTAAAGAAGATAAGCTATCGGCTTAGCAAGGAAAGTGATTCCGAGGCCGCACGGAATTGTGACGATTGAGGTCATTCGCATTATGGTTTCTATGCTCTTTTTAATATCTTCTTTATCGCCCTTAGCCCATGATGAGGCAAGCGTAGGAAGTGCGCTAACTCCGAATGCAGTTGTAACCGTGGGAACGAGCATGAATATAGTCAGACCGTTGTTGTAACAGCCGTAGAGAAAATTCGGAATGGTGCTTAAATCGGAGAGGTTTTCCGTGGGAATAGATCCGTTGTACATGTTTAAAATGAGATCGGAGTTATTCGTCACGACCTCACCCAAACGCCTTAAAAGAAAGCTTGAGTCGACAAGTCCCGCAAAGCTCGAAACAAGAGAGCCGACAGCAATCGGAACGGCAACTTTGATAAGTTTTTTCGCAACGATTTTTCCGCTTTCGGCGGGCGGAGAGTTAAGATACATCTCATCGGTTATTCCCATTCCCTTGCGGCGGTAATAAATCATACCGTATATCCAAGAGAAGAATGTGCCGACGGTGACGCCCAAAATAGCCGCTGCAGCCGCAAACTGATATGTGCGAAGTATTGCCGTCTGGGAGTTTACCGCCGTGCCCAAAAAGGTTCCGTAGGTGTTAAACTCGTTTGAAAAATACTTTACCGTTAAAAGTGCTCCCGAAAGTCCGAAAACAAACTTGCAGAGCGCCTCAATTACCTCGCAAACCGCAGTTGGTGTCATATTGGAAACGCCCTCGAAATATCCCTTGTAGATAGATCCGAGGCAGCAGAAAAAGATTGACGGCGCAAGGCACACAATCGAATAGACCGCGCCCTCGTTCTGCACGTATCGTGTGTAGGGAATTGCACCGAATATCATGAGAAGCGTACCGACCGAACCTGTCACAAGGAAAATCGGAAGCGCAACACGCTTAACCTGGCGCATCTGATTATAATTTCCGAGCGCCTGATTTTCGGCAATAAGTCGTGCGATGGCAACGGGGAAACCAGCCGTGGCAAGGCTGTAAAGAACGGCGTAAAGATTATAAGCCGTTCCGAAATATCCCATGCCGTTTTCTGAGATAATGTTTGCGAGCGGTATCTTGAACAAAGCTCCGACTGCCTTGACTATCGCAAGGCTTAAAGTCAAAATCAATGCGCCCTGAATAAAGCTTTGCTTGACTGCCTTACCGCTTGAGTTATTTTTTGACATAAAACTACTAAATTCCTTTATTTCTACTCAAAACAAAAAGGGGAATCGGAGTTTTATCTCCTTCCCCTTAAAGTTATTTTGGTCAAAATTATTTTAGCTTGAGAATTATTCCTCAGTAGGCTCCTCTGCCTTCTCCTCGGTCTCAGCACTCTCCTCGGATACTGCAGGTTCCTCTGTTGTCGGCTCGTCGTCGGAAACAATCTCAATCTCGCTCTCGACATCAACCTCAACGGGCTCTTCCTCAGGCTCCTCAACTACCGGCTCCGGATGCTCAATCTTAGAGCCGCAGAATGCGCAGTAAGCGGAATCGATCGGAATCTGTCTGCCACACTCGGGGCAAACTGCCTTGTTCTCAATCTCTGCTACCTGCTTTGCAATAGAAGATACCTGTGAGTAGAGATCATCGATCTCTGCAATCTTAAGAGAAATTTCCTCCTCGGAAAGGTCTCCGTTCTTCTTTGAGTCGTATACATACTCGCCGAGCTCGCCGTATCTCTTGGAAATCTCGGAATTAATTTGGCTGATTGTAAGTCTCAGCTTGGAAACGTCAATTACCTTGTTAACTTTTTTACCTGCAACATCTGCATAGTTTTTAACACTTGCGTATACATTGTCGAGAATACCCATATCGTTTATCTCCTTCACACATAAAAGATGGTACCGCCAAAAGCGGTGAACTTATGCTTTGATTATATAACACTTGCGATGTAATTGCAAACCTATTATAGTCGCAAATTGTTAATTTTCGGTTAATAGAGCCGTTTTTCGCCTTCAAAGATCATACTTTGGGCCCAAAAACTCCCTTAACATACTCTTTGAGGGAACCAACTGCGTGGCTATCGGCTCAAAGCGCATAAGTTTTGAATCAAGCTCCCTTGCCTTACGGTAAGCGGGGCTGTTCTCCTCGATTTTTCTAAGCACGGGAATGGCGGGAACTCTCAAAACGCACGGCTCGTAAATGTGAATCGAATTTACCGTGTAGTCGGCGCTCAGGCGATAAGGTCTTATGTACTTATCCTCACCCGCCACAACATCGTCCCACATCAAAATGGTCTCCTCGGCGTCGCTTCCTCTGAACTTCATGTCACGGACAATTCTTCTCACAAGGCGAATGTCGGACGCGTGCATGACAACGCCGTTTATGTCTTCAAGATCCTGCTTTATGCTGACATAAAGCTTGATAAGCTTATCGGACGGAATTCCCTTTGTGAACATCGGGTTCAAAGCGTGAAGCCCCTCCATGATTATCATATCTTCATCCTGAAGATCAATCACGGTATCTTCTCCAACGGCACGAGAAACCTCAAAATCGAAATGCGGAATTCTTATAACGCCCGAATTTGCCGCCTCTGTAAGCGTACTTCTTATTTTCTCAAGGTCGAGCGAATTTACCGTCTCGTAGTCGGGCTTTCCCTCGGGAGTTTTCGGAGTATTTTCCCGTCCGAGATAGAAGTTATCCATGGAAACGATGTAAGCATTCACACCGTAATTTTTAAGATAAGTTTGAAGCAAGTGCGCCGTGGTTGTTTTGCCCGAACTTGAAGGGCCCGCAAGCATACAAATTTTTATCTTATCGTGGTGAGCGCGTATATTTCTGGCAACATTCTCGAGGTGATCTCTGTAAGAATCTTCGACCTCGGTTATCATTTTGAGCGGATCGGCTACCGCCGCGTCGTTAATCTGCTCAAGATTATTGATATATTTAATGTAGCCGCTTGCGAAATTGCTCATAAAGCTCCTTTACGCCGTCCTTTCTCTTGATTATCTCATCGAATCTGTCGAGATAATCATAGGAATATTTGAAGTTGAAAATTCTTTCAAGTCTGTCGGAATAGGGATCTTTAATCTTGCTGACTCCGCCCGCACCGCATGCCACAACCGTTTGACTTTCGTCCATGGTGTAAACATTGTAAGCGCAAGCCGTGCCCTTCTTTGCCCAACCCGTATTCTCAAGATTACCTATCATTCTCGACTGGCGGTAAAGATAATAAGGCTCATATCCCTCTTCCGTAAGTCTTTTAACGGAATAATCTATCATTTCGTCGGCAATATTTCCCTTGCCGTGGTAGTCCCTCGTCTTTTCCTCGTGAAAAATCTTCGCACTGCGTTTGAGCGCAAGCGAATGAACCGTGACGTTCTCGGGAGCAAGCTTTATCACCTTTTCGAGCGTATCGACAAAGCTCTCAAAAGTATCGCCCTGAAGTCCGGCTATCAAGTCCATATTTATGTTGTCCATGCCGACCTCACGGGCGAGGTGATACGCGTCCACAACATCCTGTGCGCTGTGCTTTCTTCCTATATTTTCAAGGACATTATCCTGTAAGGTCTGCGGATTTATGCTGATTCTCGTTATGCCGAGGTCAAGAAGCGTTTCGAGTTTTTCACGGTCAATGGTGTCGGGTCTTCCCGCTTCAACTGTGAATTCCGTGCACGCCGACATATCAAAGCACTCATAAACCTTTGTTATAACACGCCTTAACTGTTCTGCATTAAGCGTTGTCGGCGTGCCGCCGCCCATATAGGCTGAAATAAGCCTCAAACCTGTTTCTTTGGTCACCTTTGCGGTGTACTCAATCTCTTCAAGAAGTTTTTCGACATACGGCTCTATCAGCTTTTTCTGCTTTTCTATGCTTTGTGATACAAAAGAGCAGTAAGCGCATCTTGTCGGACAAAACGGAATCGAGATATAAAGGCTGAAGTCATTTTCTTCTATGCCGTCAACAATCGGAGATTGCACACGGCTGATTTTTCTTAGGAACTCCGTTTTCTCTTCACTGACAAGAAATCTGTTCTCAAAAAGCTTAACCGCCTCGTCCTCGCCGAGTTTTTTCTTGTAGTCGGCAAAAAGCTTCACGGGGTGAATTCCCGTGAGCATTCCCCATTTTGGCATGTAACCGCAAAATTCCGAGAAAGCAAGAAAAATCGTGCTTGTAATATTATATTCCTCGTCACTGTGGTCAGTGAGAGTTCTCTTTTTTGTGAGTTTCTTTCCGTTTCTTTCAATCGTGCAGATGTAATCGTCGCCGTCAATAGAAGCGGTCACTCTGTCATCGTCGGCAAAATCTCCCTCTTCCCCTATTTGCACGACTTTCAAATCGTCGTACGGGAAAAAGAGTCTTACCAAATTGCCTGCCTCGTAATGAAAGAAATCGTGGCTGATAAATAAAATCATTATGAAAACATTCCGTTCATGTATGGATTATTTGCAAATTCATCCTCAAGCGATGTGCTTGAACCGTGTCCGGGATAAACCGTAAGCGTGGAATCGAGTTTTTTCAGTCGCTCCATGGATTTCATCAAATCGGAGAAACTTCCGCTTGGAAGATCCGTTCTACCGACAGAGCCGCAAAAAAGCGTATCGCCGCTCAAAAGCACGTTGTCCGCAAGAAAACATGCGCTTCCCTTTGTGTGGCCCGGAGTGTGAATTACTTCAATCTCGGTTTTTCCGAGCATAATTTTCTCGCCGTCCAAGAGGGTTTTATCGGCGGAAAAAGACACCTTTTCTCCGCTTACCGCCTCGGAAAGATTTATATTTTCGTCAAGAAGCCCCTCGGCGTCATCTTTGTGAATAAGTATCTTTGCGCCCGTAAGACTTCTCAGTTTATCTGCGGAACAGATGTGGTCAAAGTGGCAGTGCGTCAAAAGTATCAGCTCGACATTATAGTTGTCGGCAATATATTTGGGGCTGTGGCGCATAAGATCGGGATCCAGAACGGCGCTTATTCCCGTTTCGGAGTCCGTTATTATATAGCTGTTCTCGTCAAGATAGCCGTCTGCAAAAAGTGTTGTTACATTAATACTCATTTTAGTTTCTGTCTATGGAAATTACTCCCTTGATTTTCATCAATCTGTCGATAACTGCCTGCAAATGATCGAGACCGTTAATCGAAATTGTTGCTTCAACAAGGGCGTTCGATGTATTTTTAATCTCTCGTGAATTTAAATTGTGAATGAAAATGTGCATGGAAGAAAGCTGCACGGTGATATCCGCAAGAAGTCCCGCTCTGTCGGAAGCGACAATGTGAAGTGTGCTCTTAAAGTCTTCCTTGACATCGCCCTCCCAGTGAGCCGCAACCCAGCGCTCCGGCTCGGGAGTTTTTGACATATCTTTCGGAACATTGGAACAGCTCCTCTTGTGAATGGAAACACCGAATCCTCTTGTGATGAATCCGATAATCTCGTCTCCGGGGAGTGGATTGCAACAGCGTGAGAATTTAATGAGGCAGTTATCGATACCGTCCACAAGAACTCCGCCCGCCTTTTTCTTGCTAAGGCGCTGTGCCGGCTGAGCCGCAACAATATCTTCCGGTGCCTGTTCCTGATTTGCCTTTGTCAGCTTCTGATATTCTTCCTTGACCCTAGGCATAACCTTATAAAGACGAATTCCGCCGTAGCCAATAGCGGCGTAAAAATCATCCTCGTTGGTTGCGCTGTGGCGTTTTCCGATGGAATCGAGCATATACTTCATGAGTTCGTCGCTCATGACAATTCCGTTTCGCTTGAACTCCTTTTCAAGCTCGGTTTTGCCCTCAAGTATATTTTCCTCTCGCTTTTCCTTCTTGAACCAAGCACGAATTTTGTTTCTTGCCTCACTGGTTCTTACAAGGCTGAGCCAGTCTCTGTTCGGGCCGTGGCTTGCGTCCTTTGTTGTTATGACCTCGATAATTTCGCCCGTCTTAACCTTATAGTCAAGCGGAACTATTCTCTTGTCCACCTTTGCGCCGACCATTCTGTTACCAACAGCAGAATGAATCGCATAGGCAAAGTCGATTACATTTGAACCTGCCGGCAGACTGATAACGTCTCCTCTGGGAGTGAAAACGAAAACTTCGTCCGGCACAAGGTCAGATTTTATCGAGCTTATAATCTCGGTTACATCCTCGCTGCTGTCCTGACTGTCGAGCATCTGATGAATCCATGCAAGTCTCTTCTCAAGATTATCATCCTTGCCCGAGCTCTGCAAGCCGAGCTTGTATTTCCAGTGAGCGGCAATACCGAATTCTGCCGTGTGGTGCATGTCCCATGTTCTTATCTGAACCTCAAAAGGAATGCCTTCCTTGCCGATAACCGTGGTGTGAAGTGACTGATACATGTTTGCCTTAGGCGTTGAGATGTAGTCCTTGAATCTATTCGGTATCGGACGATACATATCGTGGATGACGCCGAGAACATTGTAACAGTCGGTTATGCTGTCAACTATTACACGAACAGCAAAAATATCGTAGATTTCATCAAAGGTTTTACCCTGAACGAACATCTTGCGGTAAATTCCGTGAACACTTTTTACTCGCCCCTCAATGTAAGCGTCAGGGATGATATCTTTAAGTCGCTCTTTGATTTCAGCCTTTGTGTTGTTGATAAAATTCTGACGGCTTGTGGAGCGTGCCTCAAGGTTAGCCAAAATCTCGTTGTAGGCAACGGGATCCATGTATCTCAAGGAGACATCCTCCATATACTCCTTGACGGCACGGATACCTAATCGGTCGGCAATCGGAGCATAAACTTCAAGGCACTCGAGGGCTTTGTCACGCTGTTTTTGAGGCGTCATATACTCAAGAGTGGAAAGGTTATGCATTCGGTCGGCAAACTTGATGATGATAACTCTGATATCCTCTGCCATAGCCATGAGCATCTTGCGGATGTTCTCCGCCTGAAGCTCCTCTCGTGAGGAGAACGGAATCTGAGAAATTTTCGTCAAACCGTCAATAAGCAGTGCAATGTCTGCGCCGAAGCTTTTCTTTATCTCCTCGAGAGTCATGTCCGTGTCTTCGACAACATCGTGAAGAAGTCCGGCGATGACCGACTGAGAATCCATGCCCATTTCAACCAGCAGATATGCAACGGAAATTGGGTGAATTATATACGGCTCGCCTGATTTTCTCAGCTGTCCGTTATGACATTTCTCGGCAGTCTTGTAGGCTCTCTCAATGTTAGCCAAATCATAGTCTTTATCGCTGCTTTTGATTTTATCAATCAGTTCTTCATAGGTTCTTGTTTTTACTTCCATACATTACACCCCTTCTTCCTTGTATACACAGATAAAAATCTTTCTTCTCACAGATTTTTGATAATAGGTGAATCGAATAAGTCAGTCTTTCCCGTAGTCGGTAAAGCCGTGATGCTCAGCGCCTCGCCGTATTCCTGTTCGGCAATAAGCCCACGCTCAATTAAAACATCGAGGCAAAGTCTCAATTTTGAGAGCGTCATGCTCTTCGGCATTCTCGACAAAAGCGACGTGAGACCCGCGCGCCAGCCGACTGCTCTTATCAACTTATAAAGCGGAATAAAATCTTCTCTTGTCGGCTTTATGTCGTCTTTTTCGGCATCGGTAAGATCTTCTCCGCGCTTAAATTTCTCGTAAATTCTCCAAGAAGATACAAGCTCGCTCATGTCCTGTCCCGAGATTTTAATATCTCTAACCTGAATGGTGAGGCTCATGGCTCCTCTGAACATTTTATTTTCGAGTGAAACCGCCAGATCGAGAGTATCGCCTATCTCAAAAGGAAAGCTTTTCTCGTCCATAGAGAATTTCATGCAAGAAATTCCAACCTCGTCCCTTGAAAGATTCAGTCTTAAATGATTTCCTCCTCCGAGGGCATTTATGCTCTCAAGTTTCATTCTGTAAAGGCCGAAAAGCGGAGCGGGATTTGCGGCTCCAAACGGTTCCAAAACGCTTATGCTCTGCGGAATTGCGGTTGTCAGCACTGACGGCTGCAACTTCAAATCTATTGTTATTTTAAGAGCCGGCATAACGGGATAATGAATTCTTGCGTACTCATTCATCGAGTCTCTGAACGCCGATATATTCTCGGGATCGAGCGTGATTCCCGCCGCCATTGGGTGACCGCCGAACTTCTGCAAAAGATCTTTCGAATCGGTAATCGCTTCAAAAAGATTGAATCCCTCGACGCTTCTTCCCGAACCCTTTGCTACTCCGTTATTAACGGCGATTATCATGCACGGTTTGCCGTAACGCTCCGTTATTCTTGCGGCAACTATTCCGACAACTCCGTGATGCCAGCCCTCGCCGCCAACAACTATAACTCTCGAATATTTAATTTTCTCGTCACTCTCTATAGACTGAATGACGCTTTGCGTAATTTGCGCCTCTACTTCTCTTCTGTTTGAATTGTCGAGGCAAATCTGTTCTGCAAGCGACTGCGCCTCGTCCTCGTCATTGGTGATGAGAAGTCTCACTGCCCTGTCGGAATCTCCCATTCTTCCCGTTGCGTTAATTCTCGGTACAATCGTGAACGCAACCGCAGTCGATGTGAGGCTTCTCTCGGCGGCGCCCGCTTTTTCTATGAGTGAACGGATGCCGATGCGCTCGGAATCGGCAAGCTTTTCAAGTCCCTTTTTGACTATTCGCCTGTTTTCGCTCACAAGCGGAACAATGTCGCCGATAATTCCGATTGTCGCTATGTCGGCATATCGCTCAAGCAGTTCTTCGGGGTCTCCTATCTCCGTTTCAATCGCCTGAATGAGTTTGAATGCAATTCCCGCACCCGAATAATCACGAAATTCGAGGTGCTCGTTACCCTCGACGTAAGGATCAACAACCGCTACCGCATCGGGCAAAACCTCGTGTGGACGGTGGTGATCTGTCACAACGGTTTCCATGCCGAGTTCTTTTGCGTGGGCAATCTCGTTCACTGAGGAAATACCGTTATCAACCGTGACAATAAGTTCCACGCCCTGCTCCTTGAGCAAATCTACCGCCTGAATGTTCATGCCGTAACCCTCGCCGTCACGCTTTGGGATATACCACATGACATCGGCGCCGCTCTCCTCAAGGTAGGTGTATAAAATTGCCGTTGATGTAACTCCGTCGGCATCGTAATCGCCGAAAATTGCTATTTTTTCAAAATTCTCAATCGCACGCATAATCCTGTCGGCGGCTTTATCCATATCCTTTATCTCAAAGGGATCTGTCGGGATTTCATCTCTGCCGAGCAGGTTGTCTATCTGTTCGCTTTGTGTGAGGCCTCTCACCTGAAAAAGCATGGCAAGCACCGACGGAAGTCGGTACTTCTCGGCAAGAGAAATTACCTGTGCTCTGTCAAACGGAAGAACCTCCCAGTTCTTAATATTCATATTATACTCTCAGCCTAATTTTTGATATGTGGTTATTTTAGCACCTTTTGTATTTCATTACAAGAATTTCCGAATTTTGAGGGCAGATTAAGCCTTGAATATGAAAAAGAGGACAGCTGAGTGTACCGACCTCCAATCGTTAGACTTTTAGGTCTAACTTTTGGGGGTCGGTACAGAGCCGTCCTTTTTAGGTTATTTTTTCTTGGCAACGATAATAAATCTGTGCAAATGATACTCGAAATTTTCTCTTGTCACTCTCGGATAAGCCTGATTTGTGTAAACGGTCTTAAATCCCAAATTTCTAAGCTCGGCAGATTTATTCTCGAGATTATAGTCAGGGTTTTCTTTCGGTTCAAAATTTCTGAGTTCTTCCTCATCCCGTGCGCCGATTTGCTCCGTGATAAAGTGGCCGCCTTTCTTAAGCACACGCTTTACTTCTTCAACACTGTAAGCCGAATGATAGTTTAATACAAGGTCAAAGCTCTCATCGTCAAAATAGAGTTTTTCGCCCTCCTCTTTTACGCAAACGCCGTATTTTTCAAGAAGCTTTGCGAATTCGGAGTTTTTGTCCGCCGTGACGGACGTGAGCGAAAAATCGTGATCGAGAGAAAGCGTGAAATTCTCGTCTTTTATGCCCATTATGAGCAGCTTAGTGTTATCTTTGACGAATTCGAGAAGCCGCTTTTTGTAATCCCACGGAAGCTTTTCTGTCAATTTCTCCATCAGGTATTTTTGTCCACCTTATGAAAAACTTTGAGGTTGCCCTCTTTTGCATGGCGCTTGTTATATTCCTCCTCGAGGTCGTCAACGCTTATGCCCTCGTTTGCCATGAGAACAGCAAGATGATAGAGAAGATCGGAAATTTCTCCGACAGTATCTTCCTTTTTGCCGTTCTTTGCGGCAATTATAACCTCGGAGCATTCCTCTCCGCATTTTTTTAGTATCTTATCGATTCCCTGTTCAAAAAGGTAACAGGTATATGAACCTTCCTGTTTTTTCTCTCGTCTTTCAACAGCGGTCTCGTACTCCGCACGAAGAATATCTGTCATATTTTAATCCTCACTTAATATTTCTGAAAAAGCAGCTGTGTCTACCCGTGTGGCAAGCCGCTCCCGTTTGGTCTACTTTGATTAAAAGTGTGTCGTCGTCACAATCGCTTGTCACGGAAATAACTTTCTGTAAATGTCCCGATGTGGCACCCTTGTTCCAGTACTCCTGTCTTGAACGGCTCCAAAACCAAGTGTAACCCGTCTCGAGCGTACGCTTTAATGACTCAAGATTCATATAGGCAAGCATGAGAACCTCGCCCGTCGAGTTTTCTTGAATAACAGCCGGAATAAGCTCCGATTTCTTGAAATATCTCTCAAGTTCGTCAGTGACGTTCTTTTCGAGTACAACGGGGCTTACTTTTTGTGAAGCGATAACGGCATCGTCAAGACTGAGCGCACCGGAATAAATTGCTTTGCCCGCAATTGCGCCGTAACAGCCGAGTTCGTTAAGTTTAATTATATCGTCAAGTTTGCTTACGCCGCCGCTTGCGATAATATTGCACGAAACAGCGTCGTTAAGCCTTTTGAGCTGATCGAAATTCGGCCCCTGTAAGGTTCCGTCCTTTGATATATCGGTGAAAATGATGTACTTAACGCCGACATCTTCCATTCTCTTAGCCATCTCGATATAATTGACGTCCGATTTCTGAGTCCAGCCCTCGGCGGCAACCATCTCGTTCAAAGCGTCGATTCCAACGGCAATGTGCTTTCCGTACTTAGCCGCCGCCTCTTTGACAAGCTCGGGGTTTTGAAGTGCGGCAGAACCGAGAATAACTCTGTTAATTCCTCTCTCCAAGTAGTATTCGACAGAGCTTAGGTCACGAATTCCTCCGCCAACCTCGATATTGAGCTTTGTGTTATTTCTCACCTTTAAAATAAGCTCGTCGTTTATCGGCTTTTTGGCTTTTGCTCCGTCAAGATCCACCATGTGCATCCAAGCGGCGCCGTCATGCTCGAAGCCCTTTGCCGTGGTAACGGCGTCCTCTGCCACCTTTTGAGCCGTGGAGTAATCGCCTTTATAAAGTCGGACGCAGTTTCCGTCCTTAATGTCAATCGCAGGAAGAATAATCATAATTTATCCCTTCTAAAAAATAAGGCAGGGTAAAACACACTGCCTTGTTATTTTTTACAATACGCCTTTTGTGGAAATCACTTTTCCGCTCTCGTTTCTTCTTGATGCGGCTTTTAATGCGTAAGCAAATGCTTTGTACATGGCCTCAATCATATGATGCGAATTTTTGCCGTATTCGCAGTTTATGTGAAGCGTGATTCCCGCATTTTCGGCAACGGCACGGAAAAATTCTTCCGTCATGCACGTATCGTAAGCGCCGCATCTCTCCTCGGGAAATTCTCCCTTAAAGACAAGAAACGCTCTGCCGCTTATATCGAGTGCACAAAAACCGAGAGCCTCGTCCATCGGCACGTAAGCCGAACCGAAGCGCATAATTCCGCCCCTGTCGCCGAGTGCCTCTTTGATTGCGAGTCCGAGAACAATTCCCGTGTCCTCAATCGTGTGATGACAATCAACTTCTAAATCACCAACGGTTTTAAGCTTTAATCCAAAACCTCCGTGATGAGCGAACGCATTAAGCATGTGGTCAAAAAAGCCTATTCCCGTGGAAATATCGACCTCGCCGCCATCCATATCAAGTGAAAGCGAAATTTTGGTCTCCTTGGTGTTTCTGATAATTTCAGCAGTTCTTCCCATTAAAATCACTCCTCGTCTTCATCGGAACAGTTCTCTGAAAGATAGTGCTCGAAGAATTTAACAAGCTGTGCGTTCTCTGAGCGGTTGCCAGCCGTAATTCTGACAAAAGATCCGAAATATCTTATGATTATTCCCTGATCTCTGAGATAGAGGTACAGGTCGGCGGCGTTATCCATTTTGATGGTAATGAAATTGGTGTTGCTCTTTAAAACAGTTATCGCATCGGGATAACTCTCGGCGAGCTTGTCAAACGCCATCTGAAGCTCGGCTGTGGACTGAATAATTTGACGGAAAGCGCACTTGCTCTCTGCCTTATGCTTGAGAACCGCCGCACCGAAAGCCTGTGTGATGCTGTTCACATTAAAGGGAGACTTGATAGCCTTAATTACGGTAGTAAGTTTCTTGTTCGCAACAGCAAAGCCGCAGCGAAGGCCAGCCAAACCGAAAGCCTTGGAAAGAGTCTTGAGAATGATGAGATTGTCGTATTCGGTAACCTCGTCAAGCAGAGACTGATCCCAGAAATCCATGTAAGCCTCGTCAAGAACTACGAGAGTATCGGGAAGAGATTTGATGATTCTTCTCACTTCATATCTCTCAATTCCTATCGAAGTCGGATTGCAAGGATTTGAGAAAATGAGCATTCTCACCTTTTCGCTTTGGCAAACGGAAATTACCTTGTCAACATCGACGGTGAAATCGTCATTCTGAGGAATTACAACCTTGTTTGCCCCCGCAAGGTGAGCATAAAAATCATACATGGAGAAATCATACTGAAAAACAGCATATTTCTCGCCTGACATCAAAAATCCGCCGCAAATGATATTGATAAGCTCGTCGGAGCCGTTTCCGGCGGCAATGTTCTCCGCATTAAGCCCGTAGTAATTTGCATAAGCCTCGCAAAGCTTGTCGGCTGTCGGATCTGGGTAACGGTTGAACTGAATTTTTTCAATGTCCCTCATCGCCTCGCCCAAAACATACTCGGGCACACGCAAAAAGCTCTCGTTGGAATCAAGTTTTATGTTGTAAACTTCTTTGCTCGGATCATATGGTTTGAGTTCTTTTATCTTCTCGTTTAATTCGTACATATCTGCCTACTCCTTAATTTCTTGTTTGAACGGAATTTATCCGTTCATGTCCTCAACTCTCACTTCAATGGAATTTGCGTGAGCCGTGAGATGCTCGCTCTTTGCAAGCTTTATAATATCGGCAGAAGCCTTGTTAAGCTCGTCCTTAGTATAATAAATGAAGCTTGATTTCTTGATGAAGTTATCAACGGAGAGCGGTGAGAAAAATCTTGCCGTTCCGCTTGTGGGAAGAACGTGGTTGGGGCCGGCGTAATAATCGCCGAGCGGCTCGGGAGAATAGTGTCCGAGGAAAACCGAGCCCGCATTGTCAAGCTTGCCGATGTACTCCATCGGATTTTCACAGCAAACTTCAAGGTGCTCGGGCGCAAGTTCGTTTGCAAAATCAACTGCCTCATTAATGTTCTCAGTTACAATTATTGCGCCGAAATTATCGATTGATTCGCGGATAATATCTTTTCTCGAGAGATTTTGCATCTGGCGCTCTATCTCTTCGCTTGTCTTTTTCGCAAGCTCCTCATCGGGAGTAATCAAAATAGCGGAAGCCATTCTGTCGTGCTCTGCCTGGCTCATAAGGTCGGCGCCGAGGTACTTCGGATTTGCACTGCTGTCAGCGATTATGAGAATTTCGCTGGGGCCGGCAATCATATCGATATCAACTGTTCCGTAAAGCTGTTTCTTTGCCACGGCAACGAAAATATTTCCGGGGCCGACTATTTTATCAACCTTAGGCACGGATTTTGTGCCGAATGCAAGCGCCGCAACAGCCTGTGCGCCGCCCATTAAAAATACTTTGTCGACGCCTGCGATATAAGCCGCCGCAAGAACTTCTTTATTTAGTTTTCCGCCAAGTCCCGGAGGAGTAGCCATGATAATCTCGCCGCAACCGGCAATTTTGGCTGGAATGATATTCATAAGAACCGAAGAAGGATAGCTTGCCGTGCCGCCGGGTACGTAAACGCCCACTCTGTGAAGGCCTCTAACCCTTTGACCCATAATAACGCCCGAGGGATATGTATCGATTCTCGACTGCTGTTTCTGACGTGCGTGGAAATCTCTTATATTTGCCGCCGCTCTCTCAAGTGCCGCAATAAAATCGGGATCACACTCATCGACATAGCCCTTCAAATCTTCGCTTGAAAGCTCTGTCTTATCGGGTGCCCAGCCGTCAAATTTAATCGAAAACTCTCTGACTGCCTCGTCTCCCCTTGCCTTAACCTCGGCAATAATGGCAGAAACGCTCTCCTCAACTTTTTTGTCGTTATCTTTAACTCTCGACTTAAGCTCTGCGATAAACTCCTCGCAAGAAGCTCTGTCGCCCTTCTTTATTCTGATCATGGTGCCCTTTCCTTTCCTGTCCGAAACAGTCTGCTCGGCTAACAAATACCTCTCTTGTTATTCTATCATATAAAACGTGATAATTACATAAGAATTGCGATAATCGGAAAATTTTATCCGATTACCGACTCAAGTCTTGCGGCAAGCTCCTCAATTTCTTTTTTTCTCAATTTAAGGCTTGCCGAATTGCAAATAAGTCGTGCGGAAATATCCGATATAAATTCTTTTACCTCGAGGCCGTTTTCTCTGAGCGTTGTTCCCGTCTCGACTATATCGACAATTCCGTCAGACAATCCGAGAAGCGGAGCAAGCTCCACCGAGCCTTCAATTTTTATGACACGAATGTCCATTCCGCGGGACTCAAAGTACTTTTTTGCAACATTGGGATACTTAGAGGCGATTACCTTTGAGGAATAGCCCTCATAGAAATCAACTCCCTTTTTGCATGCAAGCGCAAACTTGCATCTGCCAAAGCCGAGATCCAAAATCTCGTAGAAGTGACTTCCGTTCTCCATTATGGTGTCCTTGCCGACAACGCCGAGATCGCACACGCCGTTCTCAACATAAGTGATAACGTCAGCCGCCTTTGAGAGAACCACTTCTATTTCTCCGTTTCCGACGGGAAGAATGAGTTTTCTTCCTTTGTTGCGCACTTCCGAACAATCAAGCCCGATTTTCTCGAGAGCGTTCACCGTGTCCTTTTCAAGTCTGCCCTTTGTAAGAGCGATTCTGAGCGGTTTCATATTTCTTCCCCGTCCTTTCCGATAAAGATAAGCTTTTTAATTCCGTTCTCACGCGCATAAAGTCTTGCTTCCTCACGGTTTGAGAAAACGGAGTTCTCGCATTTGTAGCCCTGACTTGTGAGCTCGTTCATTTTAATCTGAGCCTCAACCTCAAAGCCGTCGTCACCGTGGACGAGAACATCGCCTTTTTGAAGACTTATCTTTTTTGAGGCGAGCGCAATCGCAGTAAGTGCGTCAACGTCAACGCCGAATCCGACAGCGGGCATCGGTGCGTTAAATTCACTCAAGAGATTATCGTATCTTCCGCCCATGAGAACGGCGTCGCCGTGACCGTAGGCATAAGCCGAAAATACAACTCCCGTATAATAATCGTTTCTCTGCACAAGTCCGAGATCCACTATTATTCTCTCGCCGAGACCGAGCTTTTTGAGTGAATTGTAAAGATTTTTGAGATAATCGAGAACCTCTCTCACGTCCTCATCGGGCATGTAACTTCTTGCCTCCTCAAAAACCTCCTCGCCGCCGAAAAGTCTCGGAAGTCGCTTCACAGCCGCTACGTATGGAGTCTGCTCGAGAGTATCGAGAAGTTCACCAAGACGCGCATAGTTCTTTGATTCTATAACCGAGCGAATCTCTTCCTTTGTGTCCTCGGAGACGGGGAGCTTGTCCGCAAGAAGTTTGAAGACCGCCGCGTGGCCTATCTCGATTCTGAAATTCTTGTTGTCGATGCAAGAAGAAAGCACCGATACTGCCATGGCAATGACCTCGGTGTCGGCACGAAGTCCCTTTGCTCCGATAAGCTCAATGCCCACCTGAGAGTTCTCGTCGCTTCTGCCCGATAAGTCTTTTCTGTTGCGGTAGATGTTCTGATTGTAATAAAGTCTTATGGGCGGCTTTAAATTCTGAAGTCTCGTTGCGGTAAGTCTTGCTATCGGCAAGGTCAAATCGGGACGAAAGACTATGAGTCTGCCTTTGTTATCTGTCGACTTATACATCTCGTACTGCGGTATTCCCGCATTGTCGAGGTCAAACACATCATAATATTCTATGCCCGGAGTTATAACCTCGTTGTATCCCCTTGACGAAAATATCGAGGTCGCCTTGGTCTGAATTCTTCTTTTTTCTATGCACTCCTCAAAAAGAACATCCTTGGTTCCCTCGGGAGTTATCATATAGTATCTCTTCATCTTATATTCTTACTCTTTCTCGTATTTTAGGGCGTATGACATAAATTTAACCAAACGCTTTAGTACAGTAGCGTGCTACTATACTAACATAAGGAAAAGCCCGTGTCAATATAAACTTATCGGCACGGACTTTTTATGCATTAAAATCCTTGATTATCAGAAAAAGGATATCTGGCTTGAATCGGGCAGATTTCCGAAAGCTCCCGCATTCTTGAGGACATCGATAACGGACTGACCCGCTCCCGATCTTGCTTTGAAATCATCAATACTGATAAAATCGCCGCCGTCCTTTCGTGCGTCGGCAAGACCCTGTGCGGCGCCGACTCCAACGCCCGAAAGTGAGGAGAATGGAAGTCTTATTTTACCGTCCTCGGGAAGGAACTTTCTTGCGTCCGATTTATATATATCAACGGGAAGGAAAGAAAGTCCCCTTGCGAAAATCTCGTTACAAATCTGAAGATTTGTGTAGAGGTTTTCTTCTGTTGCGCTTGCCTCTTTGTTAGCCTTTTTCTGCTCGAGGACTGCCATTCTCTGCATGACAGCCTGTTTGCCTTTTATAACGGCGTCTGCGTCAAAGTCCTCACCACGAACGGTGAAGTAAGCGCAGTAGTACTCAAGCGGATGATGAACTTTATACCACGCATAACGAAGTGTGGAAATCATGTATGCGGCGGCATGAGCCTTCGGGAACATGTACTTAATCTTAAAGCACGAATCTATGTACCACTCGGGCACGCCGTGCTCACGCATGGCGGCAAGGTGTTCTTCTGTGAGAAGTTTTCTTGCGTTACCTTTTCTCGTTATCTCCATGATTTTAAATGCCATTTTGGGTTCGAGCCCCTTGTGCATAAGATAAACCATGATAGAATCTCGCGTTCCGATAACGTTTGAAATCGTACAGGTTCCGTTTCGGATGAGGTCCTGAGCATTTCCGACCCAAACGTCCGTACCGTGAGAAAGACCCGAAATCTGCAAAAGGTCGGAGAAAGTTTTTGGGTTAGCCTCAATAAGCATTCCTCGCGCAAAGTCTGTTCCGACTTCGGGAAGCGAGAGCGTACCCGTTTGAACTCCGCCGATATCCTCGGGCTTTATTCCAAGCGCCTCGGGAGATGTGAAAAGCGACATAACGGCTTCATCGTGCATGGGGACATCTTTGATTGAAATTCCCGTGAACTCCTCGAGATACTTACAAACCGTCGGCGAATCGTGACCGAGTTCGTCAAGCTTTGTTATGGTATCGTGAATTGAATGGAAGTCGAAATGCGTCGTGATGTTATCGGATTTCTGATCGTTTGCCGGGTGCTGAACGGGACAGAAGTCGTAGACCTCCATGCCCTTAGGAATGACAACCATTCCGCCCGGATGCTGACCCGTTGTTCTCTTAATTCCAGTGCATCCCGCCGAAAGTCTGTTTTCTTCAGCCTTTGAGAAAGTGAGCCCTCTCTCCTCGGCGTACTTTTTCACGTAGCCGTAAGCGGTTTTATCAGCAACCGTTGAGATTGTACCCGCTTTAAACACGTTGTCTCTGCCGAAGAGAACCTCCGTGTATCGGTGGGCACTCGACTGATATTCTCCCGAGAAGTTAAGGTCGATATCGGGAACCTTGTCTCCGTCAAATCCGAGGAAGGTTTCAAACGGAATATCGTGTCCGTCCTGAAGCATGTGTGTTCCGCATTCGGGGCAGTCCTTTGGCGGCATATCGAATCCCGAGCCGTACTCGCCGTTTGTGTAAAATTCGCTGTGCTGACACTTGGGGCAAACATAGTGCGGTGCGAGCGGATTAACCTCCGAAATACCCGACATACTTGCAACGAACGAAGAACCAACCGAACCTCTCGAACCGACAAGGTAGCCGTGCGCCTCACTGTCGGCAACAAGTTTCTGTGCGGTCATATAAAGAACAGAGAATCCGTGCTTGTTTATTGAGCCGAGTTCTCTTTCAAGTCTTGCTCTTACGATTTCAGGGAGCGGATCGCCGTATTTCTCTTTTGCTCTCTGCCAAGTTATGGAGTTGAGCTGTTCCTCTGCGCCCTCGATGAACGGCGGGAAATTTCCGTCCGGAATAGGCTTAATGTAATCACACATATCGGCAATGAGATTTGTGTTCTTGACAACAACCTCGTAAGCCTTTTCTTTTCCGAGATAACTGAATTCCTTGAGCATCTCGTTTGTCGTTTTGAAATAAAGCGGCGGCTGGTTGTCGGCGTCGCTCATGCCCATACTTGCCTGAAGAACCGCACGATATTTCTCATCCTGAGGATCAAGGAAATGAACGTCTCCCGTTGCGACAACGGGTTTGTTGAGCTTTTCGCCAAGCTTAACTACCGTTCTGTTCCACTCTCTCAACTGCTCTTCGTCGCATCTTCCGTCACGAACCATAAAGTAGTTGTTGCCGACAGGCTGAATTTCAAGAAAATCGTAGTATTCGGCTATTTTTACAAGCTCGTCAAACGGTTTACCGTCAACAATCGCACGGAAGAGTTCTCCCGCTTCACAAGCCGAACCGACAATGAGCCCCTCACGGTGCTCGTTTAAATATGATTTCGGCGTTCTCGGATGACGGCTGAAATAATCGAGATGTCCAGCCGATATGATTTTGTAGAGGTTTTTAAGTCCGACAAGATTTTTAACGAGAAGAATCTGGTGGTACGTCGGAAGCTTTTTGGGGTCGCCGCCCGCAAGAGCGGCATTTATCTCACCGACCGTATGAACGCCGTTGTCGCTTACCAGTCTTTCGCAGAGATTTATAAAAATATCTCCGAGAACTGTCGCATCGTCCACCGCACGGTGATGATGAAATTCAGGCAATTTGAGGTACTTTGCAACGGTATCAAGCTTTCCGTTTTTGAGGTCTCTGAGCTGAGATCTCGCCATGGTCACCGTATCGATGTAAGTGTATTCAAACGGTATGCCCACACGCTCGCCCGTTTTTCTCATAAATCCCGTATCAAAACCGGCATTATGAGCGACAAACACGGGATTTTCTCCGCAGAACTCGTAGAACAGCTTAAGCGCCTCTTCTTCTTTTGGCGCACCTGCAACCATCTCGTCCGTTATGCTTGTGAGCTCCGTTATTTTATCGCTTATATGTCTTTCTGGATCGACAAAAGTATCAAAACTGTCTACAACTTTGCCGCCCTTAATTTTAACAGCACCAATTTCGATTATTCTGTCGTTGATGTTTGAAAGTCCCGTCGTCTCAAGGTCAAAGCAGATAAATTCATCGTCAAAATTGCGGTTGTCGTTTCCCGAAACCGCCGGCACTAGGTCGTTAACAAAATAAGCCTCACAGCCGTACAGAATTTTAATCTCATTTCCCGATTTTTTCAGCTTTGCGGCGGCATTCATGGCATCAGGGAAAGCCTGAGCCACGCCGTGGTCGGTAATGGCAACAGCCTTGTGTCCCCATGCGGCGGCACGGTTAACAAGATCGGATGCGGAAGAAATAGCGTCCATGCTGGACATATTGGTATGAAGATGAAGCTCCACACGCTTTTCGAGTGCGTCATCGACGACATTCACCTTTTTGGCAGTGCCGATTGCATAGGGGCGAATTGTGTTCTCGTGATCGTACTTATCGTAGTTTAACTCACCTCGTGCAACTATCGTCATTCCCTTTGTGAGACTATCGAGCTCCTTGCACTGATTTATATCCTGAATGGTTTTAAGCGTGGCCGAACCCGTGTAGTCCGTTATCTCGATGTCATATATTTTCTTCGATTTATCTCTTGTTTCCTTCGACTCAATCGCAAAAATATCGCCCCACACGTTTACCTTGCCCGATTCGGGCGAGATTGTGTTTATCGGCACTATCGGCTGTTTTGTGAGGTTGCCGATGAGCGGCCTTATCGTCTCTGGAATTATCTGCGGATAGAGATTATCGCCCTCACGAACAGAAATATTTCTCTTTGCCGCCTCTTCCTTAAGGCTCTGCTCATATCTCTCCTGTTCCTCGATAAGCTGAGCTCTACGCTCTTCCTCTTCCTTTTTGTGCAGCCTCTCAATGCTCGACTCGGTGGCACTCTCAACGCTTGTGGTACCCGTGAAGCAAATATTGCAGTCCACGCCAAACCAATCGGCAATGAGAGCCTTCATTTTGCGGTCGGTCTTAAGGTTATTTAGCAAATCGACTCCGCCGTGAAAAAGCTCAATTCTCAACACTCCGTCCTCGTAAACTGCGGTAGCGTCACTGAACGTGCCGTTCATGGTAGCGTCGTTCTCTTTAAGCTTCATTACAACGGAATTTAGCACATTTGCGCCGAAACTTTCCTTGGGGAATTTTGGCGATACGCTAAGTTTGCTTATTCCGAGCTTCTGCTGTAAAAGACGGCAAAGCTCCAAAATATCGCTGTACTCCACAAAAGCACCAAAGACGGAGTACAAAACTACTCCGCCCGTGTTTTTATTGACGACAAGCCGTGAAAGCTTGCCGTCCAATAATTCGTCTTTTAATTTTACTTCATTTAATTCCTGTTCAAAAAATTTTCTGAATGTATTCAAATTAAATTACCCTTTAAAGCTTGTCGATTTCTTCGAGAAGAGCGTCTAATAGCTGCTCCTCGGGAACCTTTCGGATTACCTCTCCCTTTTTGAAGATGAGTCCCATTCCAACGCCGCCGGCAACTCCGAGATCCGCCTCGTGAGCCTCGCCGGGGCCGTTGACAACGCAACCCATAACAGCTACAGTTATGTTCTTTCTGCATGTGGAAAGAGCCTTCTCAACCTTGTTGGCAAGTCCGATTAAATCTATTCTTGTTCTGCCGCAAGTAGGACACGAGACAAAGACAACGCCGCCCTCAAGACCGAGCGCCTTCAAAATATCGTGGCCAGCCTTCGGCTCTTCTGTCGGATCTGCCGTGAGAGAAACTCTTATGGTATCTCCTATTCCTCTCTGTAAAAGCGAACCGATACCGATAGCCGATTTAATCACGCCCATGTGTGCCGTGCCCGCCTCGGTTACGCCGAGGTGAAGCGGATAATCGCACATGGAACTCATAAGCTCGTAAGCCTCGATTGTTGTGACAACATCGCTCGATTTAATCGATATTGCAATATCGTCAAAATCAAACTTATTCAAAAGTTTCACATGGTACATGGCGCTCTCACAAAGTGCCTCAGGCGTGGGCGAACCGTATTTCTTTAAAATATCCTTTTCAACAGAACCGGAGTTTACGCCTATTCTTATAGGAATATTCTTCTTTTTGCAAATGTCGGCAACCGCTTTTACGCGCTCGTCACCGCCGATGTTTCCGGGATTAATTCTGATTTTGTCGATTCCCGCCTCTGCCGCAGCTAAAGCAAGTCTGTAATCAAAATGAATGTCAGCAACAAGCGGAATGTTAATTTCCTTTTTTATTGCCGGAATAAGCTCAACCGCTTTCATATCGGGAATTGCCGCACGAATAATATCACATCCTGCTTTTTCGAGTGCAATCGCTTGCTTGACGCTTCCCTCAATATCGGTTGACGGAACATTGAGCATAGACTGAACGGCAATCGGTGCTCCGCCGCCGACTAAAGTATTTCCAACCTTTATCTGCTTGGTAAGCTTTCTGTTAATCATAATTTTACCCTCTTACTTGAATATACCGATTATATCCTTACATGTTACGACAACCATAAACGCAAGCAAAATTGCCATGCCCGCCGTGTTCACCCATGCCTCGTACTTTCTCGGAACAGGCTTTTTTCTCACCGCTTCAATCAGGAGAAAAACAAATCTGCCGCCGTCCAGTGCGGGGAACGGAAGAAGATTGAACACACCGAGATTTATGGATATGAGCGCCATTATCGTCATTATGTTATAAATAGCGTCCGAAACGCTTGTCTCAAGTCCTGTTGAAGCTGCCTCGGTTATCGCCTGAGCAACTCCGACGGGGCCAGAAACATCGTTAAGACCGTATTTTCCTGTCACTATGCCCTTTAAGCTTAAGATAACCATTTTCATCATAGACCATGTGTTATCCACGCTTTTCTTGATTATTCTGAGCGGAGTTTTTTGCACGCCGTAAATTTTAAAGTCGATAACCACGGCTGTTCTTCCACTGCTCTCATAGGAATCGAGCTTGACATTGTTGAGCTCGATTTTCTCGCCGTCACGCACAAGAACAATATTGCATGAATCGGGATCGGCAGTGCCGAAGCCGAAACTCAAATCGGTTTCCGTTCTTATTCTGTAACCGTCCACCGAGTAAATGTAATCTCCAACCTCGGCGCCGGCCGCCTCAAGCTTGGAGTTATCGGTAAATGCGGCAATCTGATTTGTGGCAAGCAGATTGCTTTGGCAGACCACCACGCCCATAAGCACCAAACCCAAAACGATGTTCATGAACGCACCGGCAACAATAACAATCATTCTTTTCCAAACGGGTTTGTTGTTAAAAGCCTTGTCGTCAGGGCTTTCCTCGTCCTCGCCCTCCATGGCGCAGTATCCGCCTATGGGGAAAAGTCTTAAGGAATAATCCGTCTCGCCCCTTGTGAATCCGAAAAGCTTGGGGCCCATTCCCACGGCAAATTCGTTTACTCTTATTCCCGAAAGCTTAGCCGTGAAAAAGTGACCGAACTCGTGAATGAATATGATAAGTCCGAAAAGCAATACCGCTATGATAATCAGAAGAATATTTAGCATCTAAAAAGTTTTCCTTTCCAAAAAGACTATTTGACGCTGTCCAAAACAAAGGCTCTTGCCTTTCTGTCGGCCTCGAATATGCTCTCGACCGTGACGGGATCGCCCGATGACTGGTTATCCATAGCCGCAGTAACCAGCTCCGCGACATCCGTGAAGCCTATTTTTCCGGACAGGAACAACTTAACAGCCTCCTCGTCTGCTCCGTTAATTGCGGTGGGAGCAAGACCGCCTCTTCTGAGTGCCGTTTTGCACGAAGCAAGGCACTTGAAGGTTTTTTCGTCGGCAGTATAAAAACTTAACTTGCCGTAATCCGTAAGATTTAACTGCTTAACGGGTGAAACGTATCTGTTCGGCCAAGTTAAAGCATACTGAATCGGTATTCTCATGTCGGGCACACCGAGTTGGGCAATTACCGAGTTATCGTCATACTCGATAAGCGAATGAACAACGCTCTCACGGTGAACGATGGCGTCGATGTGATCTATATCGACATCAAAAAGCCAGCGAGCCTCCATAATCTCAAGACCCTTATTGAACATCGTGGCAGAATCTATTGTGACTCTCGAGCCCATGTCCCAGTTTGGGTGATTTAGTGCCTGAGCTGGCGTTACGTCCTTTAATTCGTCCAAAGTTTTGCCGAAAAAAGGGCCGCCCGACGCAGTGATTATAAGTCTTTTGAGCTGTTTTTTGTCGTGGCAGCCTTGCAGACACTGGAAAATAGCAGAGTGCTCGCTGTCAACGGGAAGTATTTTAACGCCCATTCTCTTAGCCTCGGCTGTTACGATGCTTCCGCCCGTGACCATGGATTCTTTGTTGGCAAGTGCCAAATCCTTGCCCGCACGAATCGCCGCCAAAGTGGGCAAAAGTCCTATCATTCCTGTACAGCTGTTGAGCGTGATGTCCGCTTCGTTCAAAGCGGCAATCTCGCAAACGCCGTCCTCGCCGCACAAAACTTTTGTGTCGGTATCGGCAACTTTAGATTTAAGTTCCTTTGCCTTCTCCTCGTCAAAAACTGCTGCGGCAAGCGGCTTAAACTCTCTTATCTGCTCCTCTAAAAGCTTGATATTGGAATGTGCCGCAAGACCGACAATTTTAATTTTATCGTCCTCGCTTGCGGTGTTCTGTAATGTTCTGACTACATCCGCTGTTTGAGTTCCAATGGAACCGGTAGAACCTATTAATGATAATTTTTTCATCAGTGTACTCCGAAAATGCAAAGTAAAGTATAAACAAAAGGCGAAACAAAAATTACACTGTCAAATCTGTCGAGAATTCCGCCGTGACCGGGAATAAGATTTCCGTAGTCCTTGATTCCCTTCTCACGCTTTATAATTGAGAATGAGAGGTCGCCCACAACCGAAACAAATCCGCTTAAGAATCCGCTGACAGCCAAAACTATGTAGTGAACGCTTGCGTTCTCGGGTGAATAGAGCTTGGTGAAGAGCAAGCCGCCAAGAAGCATAGCCACTATGCTGACAAGTATTCCGCCGATAAAGCCCTCGACCGTCTTTTTGGGGCTTATCTTTGGGCAAAGCTTGCGCTTGCCGAAAAACGAACCGCTGAAATATGCGCCCGCATCGGCAATCCACGGTCCGAGAACCGCAACCATTGCATAAAAAATGCCGAACTCGGGGCTTATGTTTCTTATAAGCACGATTGTGTTAAGTGCTACGGTAACCAGAATGTTCATAGCGTAAACGGGAACCGTATCGCAGAATTTCAAAGTTTCGTGGTGGTAAATCACCGTGAAAAACATCCACAAGGTGTAAACCGACGCAAGCAAAAACATTCCCCATGAAACAAACGAGGCAAACGGTGAAGCCGCCGCAAACAGAATGCTCGGAAAATAAACCCATTTCTGTCCGTCCAAAGAAAAGCACTTGCACAGTTCATGAGCCGCAACGGCGCACATAAACGCAATGAGTATATTGAGGAATAACGGAAAAACGCCGTTCAAAAGAACCGTTATTATAAGAATAACGCAAAGTCCCGCACCGGCTAAGATTCTTGTTTTCATAGTGAACCGATCCTGTCCTTAAAATATAGATAAAAGATAAATCAAACTCCGCCGAATCTGCGGTTTCTCTCAGAGTAAATTCTTATGCACTCGTCGAGGTCCTCAGGTTTGAAATCAGGCCACAGGATATCGCAGTACACAAATTCGGAATATGCCGATTGCCAAATAAGAAAATTGGAAAGCCTCTGCTCTCCGCTCGGTCTGATGATAACATCGGGATCGGGCTGATTTTCGGTATAAAGATGAGAACCTATCATGTCTTCCGTGATATCCTCGGGTTCTATCTCGCCGGACTTCACCATCTCGGCAATCTGCTTAACGGAATAAACTATATCGTCTCTTCCGCCGTAGTTCATAGCGATATTGAGAACCATTCCCGTTTTATTTGCGGAAACCTCCTCAACATCGTGAATGAGTTTTTGCAAACCGGCGTTGAATTTGGTGGTGTCACCCAAAAATCTTACCTTGATGTTCTCATCGAGAAAATCTCGCAAAGCCTCCTCGAGGTAGGACTTAAAAAGCACCATGAGCGCACTTACCTCGGGACCCGGTCTTGACCAGTTTTCCGTCGAGAATGCGTACACCGTGAGGTACTTAATTCCTATCGAAGAAGCATATCTTGTTATTGTTTTAAAAACGGCGGCGCCCGCCTTGTGACCGGCGGAACGGGGCAAATTTCTCTGCTTTGCCCAGCGACCGTTGCCGTCCATTATTATTCCGATGTGAACGGGAAGACGAAGCTCCTCCGTCTCCCCGTTGTTCTTAGTAAATATCATAGTTTAAATCAATCAGATGCTCATGAGCTCTTTTTCCTTGGCGGACTGAACGCTCTCAACTTCCTTTACCATTTTGTCGGTAAGCTCCTGAACCTTCTTCTCTGCCTGCTTGAGCTCGTCCTCTGTAAGCTCGTTGGCCTTCTTTTTCTTCTTGAGCTCGTCCATTGCGTCACGGCGAACGTTACGGATGTGAACCTTGCACTCCTCTGCCTGCTTTGCGACGTCCTTTACAAGCTCCTTACGGCTGTCCTCTGTGAGCTGAGGGAAAATGAGGCGGATGATCTTTCCGTCGTTCTGCGGATTGATTCCGAGCTCCGACTTCTGGATTGCCTTCTCGATGTTCTTGAGCTGAGTTGCGTCATAGGGGCTGATTGTGAGAACTCTCGGCTCCGGAACGGCAATTGCAGCCATCTGGTTAAGCGGTGTTGGTGCGCCCCAGTACTCAACTGTGATTTTATCGAGAACTGCTGGGTTTGCTCTTCCGGCTCTTATTGTCTTGTAGTCTGCTACCAAATGGTCGATAGCGGAGTTCATTCTTCTTTTTGCGTCATCAAGTATCGCTTTCATGGTAAAAAATCCTTTCGGTAATCTGTTTTGGTTATTATTCGGTTATCGGAGGTTTAGTCCTCTTTCCAGTCGATAGTTGTACCTATATCCTCGCCGCTAACTGCTCTTACGATGTTCTGCGGATCTTCAATGCTGAAAACATAGAACGGAATTTTTCTGTCGTTGCAGAAAGAAGCGGCTGTCATATCCATAACCTGAAGGTTATCCTGGATAATTCTGAGGTACTGAATGTGATTATACTTCTTTGCGTTCGGGTTCTTTTTGGGGTCACTGTCGTAAACGCCGTCAACCATGGTTGCCTTTAAAATGACTTCTGCGCCGATTTCAGCCGCACGAAGTGCTGCACCCGTATCGGTTGAGAAGAACGGCATTCCCGTTCCAGCAGCAAAGATTACAACTTTTCCCTCCTCGAGGTGTTTCACGGCATTGTCACGGACAAATGTCTCTGCCACCTGCTCCATGCAAAGTGCCGACATAACCTTGACCTCAAGGCCCATGCTCTCAAGAATGTCCTGCAAGCCGAGAGAATTGATAACAGTGGCAAGCATGCCCATTTTGTCGGCTCTTGTTCTCTCCATCTCGCCGCTGGATCTGCCTCTCCAGAAGTTTCCGCCGCCAACAACAATGGCAACCTGAACGCCGTTTTCGACAAGATCCTTAACGGGAGCGACAATCTTTGCGGCTGTATCAAAATTAATGCCGAAACGGTCATCACCCGCCAAAGACTCTCCGCTTAACTTAAGGAGCACTCTTTTATATTTAGGAGTCATAATTTGCACTCACCTTTCTCTTTATTTATACAATTTCAGTTGTAATCATTTTACATTATTTACGCCTGCTTGTAAAGACAGAAAGGTGCAAAAAGTCCCGGGCACCAAATTCCCGGGACTAAAAGCGTTGTTGTAAATTAGAAATGTTGTAATTAAAGTGTTGTAAATGTAATCGTTTTAAGTCAGATTACTTGACCATCTTTGCGATTTCCTCAGCAAAGTTCTCCTGCTTCTTCTCGAGGCCTTCGCCCTTCTCGAAACGGACAAACTGAGAAACCTTCATCTTGCCGCCGACTGTCTTAGCGCAATCGTCAACATACTGCTTAACTGTCTTGGAGGAATCCTTAACGAATACCTGGTCGACAAGGCAGTTCTCCTTGTAGAACTTGCCCATCTTACCGACAACGATCTTCTCGAGAACAGCCTGAGGCTTGTTAGCCATCTTAGGATCGTTCTTCATGATCTCGATCTGGATCTGCTTCTCGTGCTCGAAATCAGCAGCCGGAACGCTCTCCTCATCAAGGTAAGTCGGGTTCATAGCTGCAACCTGCATAGCAACGTCCTTGCCGCAAGCTACGAGAGCGTCTGTGCCGGAAGCATTCTCGTCAGCGTCAAACTTAACGAGAACACCGATTGTGCCGCCGCCGTGTACGTAAGCTGCGCAGTCGCCTTCGATTCTCTCGAAACGGCGAATCTTGATGTTCTCGCCGATAACGAGGATAGCGTCCTTAAGCTTTGCGTCGATTGTCTCGCCGTCCTCAGCTGTGCAAGCGAGGAGAGCCTCAACATCGGCAGGAGCATACTTGATAACCGCATTAGCGCAAGCCTCTACGAAAGCCTTGAACTTGTCGTTCTTTGCAACGAAGTCTGTCTCGGCATTAACCTCGATAACAACGCCGACTTTGCCCTCTACCTTAGCGAAAGCAACACCCTCGGCAGCGATTCTCGAAGCCTTCTTCTCCTGAGCTGCAAGGCCCTTCTTACGAAGGTACTCTGTAGCAGCTTCCATATCGCCGTTAGTCTCGGAAAGAGCCTTCTTGCAGTCCATCATACCGCAGCCGGTCTTTGCACGAAGCTCAGCGACATCTTTTGCTGTAAAATTCATAGTGATATCTTCCTTTCTGTAATATCAGGTTGATAGTAAAATACTAATAATTACTAATAATTACTGAATTACTCAGCGACTTCCTCTGCCGGCTCCTCAGCTGCAGCAGCGCCCATCTGACCCTCACGGCCCTCGATGATAGCGTCAGCCATTGCACCTGCGATAAGCTTAACGGCACGGATAGCGTCGTCGTTACCCGGAATTACGTAGTCGATCTCATCAGGATCACAGTTTGTATCTACGATAGCAACGATCGGAATACCAAGCTTGTGAGCCTCGGAAACAGCGATCTTCTCTTTTCTCGGGTCAACGATGAAGAGTGCGCCCGGCATCTCCTTCATGTCCTTGATACCGCCGAGGAACTTCTCGAGCTTCTCAATCTCAAGGTTGAGCTTAGCAACTTCCTTCTTGGGAAGAAGATCAAATGTACCGTCCTCAGCCATTTTGTTGAGCTGAGCGAGTCTTGCGATTCTTGTGCGGATTGTTGTGTAGTTTGTGAGCATACCGCCGAGCCATCTTGCGTTTACATAGTAAGCGCCTGCTCTTAATGCCTCTTCCTTAACGGACTCCTGAGCCTGCTTCTTTGTGCCTACAAAGAGAACGCTCTTGCCCTCTACGGAAAGATCACGAACGAAGTTATAAGCCTCTTCGAGCTTCTTAACTGTCTTCTGGAGATCGATAATATAGATACCGTTTCTCTCTGTGAAGATGTACTCAGCCATCTTCGGGTTCCATCTTCTTGTCTGATGACCGAAGTGTACGCCGGCCTCAAGAAGCTGTTTCATTGATACTACTGCCATGTTTGTTTCCTCCTGTCGGAATAAAATAAAATTTTTTCGTCCGCCGGGTCTGGCAAATCGGGCTGCCCTGTGGGCTGTTGACCGAAAACCTCGGCGTGTGAGTTACCGATTTATTCTACCACAAGGGGCGACTCAATGCAAGAAATTATTTTCTCAAATAATCAATAAATTATCGTGATTTTCTGGTTTAAAAACTGTCCTTTTCGTCAAGTCTTTCTAAAAATAAAAGGAGCAATTCACGATTGCCCCTTTCAAAACATTAATTATTCTCTTTTTTCTTTGTGGGATTGAAAATCACAAACATTATTATCGCTATTGCCGCACTCAATAAGTCGGCGACCGGCTGAGACATAATTACGCCTTCGTAACCCAAAAGCTTTGCCAAAACGACTATCACGGCAAGGAACACAACGCCCTGTCTGCTTATCGACAGAATAAATGCGGGCACAACCTTTCCGACCGCCTGAAACACAACCGTCAAAAGCAATACAACCGATATGAACACCGTGGTTGAAATTTGATAGCGGAGCATTTGCGAGCCCGTGGAAATCAAATCGCCGTCAGACAAGAAAAGTGCGATGAATTGGTCCGAGAAAATAAATACGACTGCCGAAATCGCAAGAGAAATTCCACACAAAAAGCGCATGCAGAATTTGAGGAGTTTGCCTAAATTTTTCCTGTCTGCTCCGCCGTAAAGATAACCGAAAAGCGGAATTCCGCCGAAAGCGAGACCCGTAATTATCATAGTGGGAATCATACATACCTTGAAAGTTATTCCGAGAGCCGCTATTTTATCGTTGCCGTACGGCAAAAGATAGCGGTTGTTTATCGCCATGGTAAGGCTGGACATTAAGTTGGAAAGTGCGGCTGTAAAGCCTATGCCGAGTATAGAGCCAAGCTCCGTTTTTCCTATACGGGAATCTTTCGGCTTTACGGATATGCTCTTGCACTTTCTCGTGACCACAAAGAAGCTGTAAACATCACTGAAAAAGTAGCCTATTACTGTAGCAAATGCCGCACCGAATGCGCCCATATTCAAGCCGAAAATAAAAATCGGATCCAATATGATGTTTATGACGGCACCCGTGACGGTTGAAATCATCGCCTCGGTCGATTTCCCCTCGCATCTCATCAAATTGGAATGCACAAAGTTAAGCACAATAATGGGCGAAGCGGCGGCTAAAGCCGTGTAATAGTCGCTTGCGTAAGAAAAGGTTTCGCTTGTCGCACCCAAAAAGCCCAAAACAGGTGTTTTGAAAACAAGTGTTACAAAGGATAAAATCACGCCGACAACCACCGCCATGTAAAAGCAAAACGAACTCACGCGGTGAGTTCCGTCGGTATCGCCATAACCGAGCATTCTGGAGATAAGCGAACTACCGCCCTGACCGAAAATGTTTCCGAACGCCATAAGCGCATTAAAAAGCGGTGTGCAAAGCGAAACGCCCGCAATAAGATTTGTGTTGTTTGTCAGCGCAACAAAATAGGTGTCGACAAGGCTGTAAACAAGCGAGACCATCATGCCCAGTGCGAGCGGAAGCGCAAGCTTAAAATAGCTCTTGTAAAGCCTGTCTGTGTCAAACAGAGAATTCTTATTATTACTCATTCTTTCTTTTTACTCTTTCTTTTATTTTTCGCTCAAAGAATATTAGCTTTTTTCAAAAGAAAAATCAATACTTCAAAAGTCATTTTGAGCAATTTTTTGTATACCAAACAAGTTTTATTTTCGAATTTATTCTGTATACATTGAGCTTTTTGATTGATTTAAACCTTTATTTAGTGTAAAATCTTTCTGTTCGTCAGGCACGGCATAAATTTGCGGCGCTACCGCCAAGGGGTGTACGCAAAAAATAAGCCTTGCCTTTTTAATCAGCGAAACAGCCTAAAACAATTCGGCGTTTCGCACAAATCAGCGTTGTATCCGACAAAAGACGGAGCAACAGCAGGAGGTAAAATTTAATATGAATACGAATGTCAGAAACAGCAAGCTTGTCACGCTCGCACAGCTCGGACTTCTTGTCGCCGTTGAGCTCGTCATGAAAGCTATAGGTCTCGGCAGTGTTCCCGTCGGCCCGCTTTACATGAGCTTTCTCACTCTTCCGATTGCCGTCGGTGCAATTAACATCGGCCCCCTCGCAGGAGCGGTTCTCGGCGGATTTTTCGGAGCTGTCAGCTTTTTCGATGCAGTAACCGGACGCTCAGCCATGGGATCTGCACTCTTTCAGTTAAGCCCCGTAAAAACATTTATTCTCTGCGTCGTTTGCCGTATTCTCATGGGTTTATGCGTAGGCTTCATCTTCAAAGGACTCAAAAACTTTGACAAGAAAGGCACTTGGTCATACATAGTCGGCGCCATGTGCGCACCCGGTCTCAACACGGTTTTCTTCATGGGATATTTGGTGCTTGCTTTCTACAATTCAGAATATATTCAGGGCATTGTTTCCTCGCTCGGTGCGGCAAACCCCTTCATGTTCATCATTCTTCTTGTCGGTGTTCAGGGACTTGTTGAACTTTTTGTTTCAGGAATTCTCGGCGGAATCATCGCCCGTGCGGTAGCAAAATTCGTAAAATAATTTTTTCACGACCGAAGTCATCACGGCTTCGGTCGTTTTTCTTAACCAAATTTTAACTTTACAAAAAAGCACGTTATGTTATAATCTGGTTGCGGATTTCTTACCTGAAATCGGCTTATTTATCAAGAAAAAGGATACCCATATGTTTACAGAAAAAACTCACGGCTTCACACTTCTTTCAAGCACAAAACTTGACGAAATCGAGGCAACCCTATACAGATTCGTTCACGATAAAACGGGAGCGGAGCTTATTTGGCTCAAGCGTCCCGACGACAACAAAACTTTCGGCATTGCTTTTAAGACGCTGCCTTTCGACGACAGCGGTGTTTTCCATATACTGGAGCATTCCGTGCTTTGCGGCTCTCAGAAATATCCCGTAAAAGAACCTTTTGTCGAGCTGATGAAAAGCTCTCTCAATACATTTTTGAACGCACTCACATTCCCCGACAAAACTTTCTATCCGATTTCCAGCAAGAACGACAAGGATTTCATCAATTTGATGAGAGTTTACCTCGACGCCGTTTTCTGCCCCCTCATTTACTCAAAGCCCGAGATTTTTCTTCAGGAAGGCTGGCATTTTGAGAAGGACGAAAACGGAGAGTACAGCTACAAGGGCGTTGTTCTCAACGAGATGAAAGGCGCATTCGCAAGTCCCGACGAGCTTGTTGCCAACAGCCTAAACGCCTGTCTCTTCCCCGACACACCTTACAGTTTCGTTTCGGGCGGCGATCCCACAAAAATCCCCTCACTCGATTACAATACCTTTATAAACACGCACAAGAAGTTCTATTCGCCGAGCAACTCATATATTTTTCTTGACGGCGATGTGAACATCGACGAAACACTCAAAATTATCGACAGCGAATACCTCTCAAACTACGATAAAACCGAGAGAATTGCGACCCCCGAGCTTCAAAAGCCCGTAAAAACCGACTACGAGGGCTTCTACGAGGTGAGCTCCGACTCCGATCTTGACGGAAAAACAAGACTCACACTCGGAATGGCAGTCGGCAAAATCGACGATAAAATCAAACTGCGTGCGCTCAACATTCTTTCAAGCTACCTCACGGGAACAAACCAATCTCCCCTTTCAAGAGCGATACTCGATCAGGGCCTTGCCGAGAACATAACAATGAACGTGAGCGACAGCGTTCTTCAGCCGTGGCTTGCGATCGATATTCAGAACATCAAGGAAGAAAATCTCGAAAAGGCGGAATCTGCCGTAAGAGAAACCCTCGAAAAACTTCTCAAAGACGGACTTGACCGCGCAGAGCTTGAAGCCATAATGACGAACAGTGAATTTAAACTTCGTGAGCGTGATTACGGCTCTTACCCCAAGGGACTTATTTTCGCTTTTGACGTTCTCGATTACTGGCTTGCGGGCGCAGATCCGTCCGGAAAACTTGAAGTCGGCGATATGTTCGTAAAGTTAAGAGAAAAAATGAACGACGGCTATTTTGAAAAGCTTATCCGCGAGGAAATTCTCGATAATCCGCACGCTTGCCGACTTATATTCAGACCCTCAAAAACTCTCGGTGACGAGAGAAGACAAGCGGAACAGACATTGATCGAAAACCGCATTTCATCCATGAGTGCCGAGCAGCTGAACGCCGTGGAGGAATATGCCGACAAGCTTATCTCTTGGCAAGAGACCCCCGACAGTGAAGAAAACCTTAAGTCGCTTCCGAGACTTTCCGTTGAGGATATCCCACCCGAACCCGAAAAAACTCCCACCGAAGTGATTGATTTTGACGGGAGAAAAATTCTTCTTCACAAAATAAATACGGGCGGAATTGTTTACGTCAGACTTTATTTTGATGTGAGCGGTCTCGGCGAAGACGAGCTTCAGACTTTGAGCTTCACCGCAAATCTTCTCGGTAAATCCGCAACGTCAAAGCACTCGGCTGACGAAATCATAAACAGAAAGCGACTTCTTTGCGGTACTTTCTATAACTACTTTAACTTCTTTATGTCGAGCAAAGACAAAAGCGTAATCAAGCCATATTTATGTGTATATTTCAGCGCACTTGAAACCAAGCTTTTTGAGGCTCTCGATTTTGTCCTCGAGGTTATCACGGATTCTGTTTTCACCGAGAAGAACGTAAACGATTACCTAAAACAGCTCAAATCCGCTTATTTCGATCAGATAATCATGTATGGAAACGCCGTAGCCGTTCAGAGACTTTCCGCTCAGACCTCCCCCGTCGGCGTACTCAACGATTTGACGGACGGAATTGAATTTTACGAATGGTTGAGAAAACAGACAGAAAAAGGCAATTTTCTCTCACTCGGCAACAAAATGAGCGAAGTTCTTCACAGCGTGATTAACTCTAACGGCGTGACGATAAGCCTTGCGGGAACAGACAAAGAGGAAGCCTTTGCAAAAAAAGTAATCTCCTCTCTGCCTGACGAGCAACTTCCTCCCAAGAAAGAGATTAAGCCGTGGGGCAAAAGGAACGAGGGAATAATCGTTCCGTCAGACACATGCTTTGCCGTGATGGGCGGCTATGCCGACTGCGGTTATTCCGGCAAACTTCTTGTCGCATCGCAAATCGTGAGCCTTTGCTACCTCTGGAACACCGTAAGAGTACAGGGCGGCGCTTACGGAACGGGACTTATCGCGCGTGACGGCGGTTTCACCGCTTGCTACTCTTACCGTGATCCGAACGGCAAAGCCTCGCTTGAAAGCTACACAGGCGTTCCCAACTTTTTGCGTGATTTTTCCGAGCAGACAGACGATCTCACCGATTTTATAATCGGCACCGTCTCAAACTCTTCTTCGCTCATGACGCCGAGATCGAACGCTCAGACGGGCGACAGATTCTATTTCTCGGACAGAACTTGGCTCGACAGATGCAAAGTTCGCCGTGATTTACTCGGCACAACAGCATCTGATTTGGCAGAAATAGCCGACAGCCTCGAAAAAAGCATAAACGGCGGCGGAGTTTGCGTTATAGGCGGAAAAAAGCAAATTGACGACATCGAAAACCTCGATAATGTTTTTGAGCTGAAAAACTGATTTTTGCAAGATTGAAACTCAAAACTTTCTTTTAGCCTAAAATCGCCACAACCGCTTTCATCTTTGTGCTTTTTATCAAATACGGCATATTTTGTGTTCGGGAACAGCCAAATTTGTTGCTATATGCCGATTTTGTTTCAAATTTAACATTTTATTTGACTAAAGCACTTACTTGTGATAAAATCTTTATATATTGAAATGAACGAAGGCGTTCTGCATTAAACTTGCAGAGCGCCTTTTTTCGTGTTTAGGAGGAAGAAAATGAAAGAGCTTATCGGTCATACCGAAAATGTCAACGAGCTTTTGGCACGATACGGCGTGAAGTTCGGAATTTACAAGAACGGAACTTTCAAAGAACAGCTTTTCCCGTTCGACAGCGTTCCCAGAATAATCGCCCACGATGAATTTGACTACCTTGAGAGAGGTCTCAAGCAGAGAGTTAAGGCGCTCAATTTATTCTTAAAGGATATTTACAGCGAAAAGAAAATCGTGAAAGACGGCGTTGTTCCCGAAGAGTTTGTCTTTGCTTCAAGCGGATATATGTCCGAATGCGAGGGCGTAACTCCCGTCAAGGACATCTACTCTCACATCTCGGGAATCGATCTTGTCAAAGGCAAGGACGGCGAATGGTACATTCTTGAGGATAACCTGCGTGTTCCGTCGGGTGCTTCTTATCCCATGATAGCAAGAGAGCTTTGCCGCCGCTGTTCTCCGCACACCTTTACCAACACCAAGCTTGAGGACAACAGAAACTACGCCGCACTTTTAAAGCACACCATGGACTACGTAAATGTGGGCGGTGTCAATGTAATTATGACCCCTGGCAGATATAATGCCGCATATTTCGAGCATTCTTATTTGGCAGAAAAAACAGGCGCACTTCTCGTCAGCGGAAACGAACTCACGGTTGACGACGATAAGCTTTATTACATAACCGCCGACGGCAAAAAAGAGCGTGTCGGTGCGGTTTACCGCCGAATTTCCGACGAGTACCTCGATCCGATGAATTTTAACCCCGAATCCCTTATCGGCATTCCTCACATTTACGATGTTTTCCGCAAGGGAAATGTTGCTCTTTTGAATGCACCCGGAAACGGAATTGCCGACGACAAGGGCATTTACTATTTCGTTCCGAAAATGATTAAATATTACCTCGGCGAAGAACCGATTCTTCACAATGCTCCCACATATCTTCCTTTCTATGAGGACGACATGAAATATGTTCTCGATAATTTCGACAAGCTTGTTTTGAAGGACGTTGCGGAAGCGGGCGGCTACGGCGTTGTGTTCGGAAGCTCAATGACCGCAAAGCAGAAAGAAGATTTTATCGCACTTTTGAAGAGAGAGCCGAGACGTTTCATCGCTCAGGAAGTTATCGATTTCGAGGATCTCGATATTCTCGACAGCGGCGCACTTGTTCCGAGAAAAGCCGACCTTCGTGCTTTTGTTCTCACAAGCGAAGAGCCCGTTGTATGGAAGTCGGGACTTACACGTTTTTCGCGCAACCCCGATTCGTTTATAGTTAACTCATCTCAAGGAGGAGGATTTAAAGACACATGGGTATTATCTCGATAGAACAGGCAGACAGACTTTACTGGCTCGGCAGATACACCGAGCGTGTTTACTCAACAATTCGTCTTTTCTCAAAAAGCTTTGACTCAATGATTGACGATGAAGCGGACGGATACATCACTTTTTGCGACAGCATAGATATTCCGAATATTTACAAAAACCGTGACGATTTTCTCTCACGCTATCCGTTTGACGCGGAAAATCCCGACTCGATTATCAGCAATCTCAACCGTGCCTACGACAACGCAATCGTACTTAGAGACAACATAACAACTGAAGCGCTCTCTTATATTCAGCTCACAATTTACGAGATGAACAAGGCAGCAAGCTCAGACGCACCTCTGTTTGAATTGCAGCATGTCATTGACGATATTCTCGCTTTCTGGGGAATTATCGACGACAGAATAGACAGCGAGCACGTCAGAAACATAATCAAGGCGGGCAAAAGAATAGAACGAATCGATCTCTACGCAAGGCTTGAAGTGCCAACAAAAGAGATAAGACGCGAGGTTCACCGTATGATCCCGAGAGTCACTAAAAGCGGACTCAAATACAACGAGGATAAATTAAATACGGTAAAAGAACTGGCAGAAAAGGAAGAAATGGATTATTATAGTATCGTATCAAATGTAGAACAGATTTTTTAAAAGAGGTACGATATGAATTTAGAATTTGATTACCGAATGAATCTGTATTACTCTTCACCGGTAAGCAAGTGTCATTTCACAATTAAGTGTATCCCAAAGGACACACTGCGCCAAAAACTTTTAAGTCATACAATCGAAATAACACCGCAAACACCATATTCTCTCGGCGAAGACTCATACGGAAACAAACAGGTTTACGGACGCGTGGATACGCCCCACGATTTTTTCAGCTACCGAATTTTCGGCACGGCAGAAATTAACGAAAGTCCGTTTGAAGAAACCGCAAAGGCGGGCAGAGTTGCACTCTACCGTTATCCGTTTGGTTTGTGCAAACCGATGGATGCTCTCACTTCGTATTTTGACTCGTTCGATTTATCGCCTTTTGAGAACGATCTTGACAAAGCGCTTTTCATCATGCACAAGCTCCATGGGGATTTCTCCTATGTGCCAAAAACAACCGAGGTAACAACAGACGCCGAATCTGCCTTTAAAATGGGAGTCGGCGTCTGTCAGGACTATGCTCACATTCTCATAACTCTCTTGAGGCTTTCCAAAATTCCCGCACGTTACGTCTGCGGACTTTTGGTCGGCGAAGGAGAAAGTCACGCATGGGTTGAGGCTCTCATAGGAGATAAATGGGTTGGGCTTGATCCAACTCACGATGTTCCCGTGCTCGAAAATTATATCAAACTCGGTGACGGCAGAGACGCAACGGAATGCGCCATAAACCGTGGAATTTTGGTGGGCGGCGGTGCTCAAAGACAAGAGATAAGCTCGAGAGTTTCTTCCTCTCCGATTATCTCACAGTAAAGGAAGAATAACATGATAGAAACAGTAGCTTCGGTTCGTCTTCCCGTCGATGAGGTTCTGAAAATCAGAAAGAACCGTCTTTCTCCCGAAAAAACGGACGGCACGACGAAACGAATCAGCATAGTCACCGGTATTCACGGCGACGAATTAGAGGGACAGTATGTCTGTTACGAGCTGCAAAGAAGAATCAATGCAGAAAAAGACAAACTGACGGGAATTGTTGATATTTACCCCGCAATGAATCCGCTCGGCATAGATTCAATCACTCGAGGAATTCCTGCGTTTGATCTCGATATGAACAGGCTTTTCCCCGGCAATGCCGATGGTAACATCACGGAATATTTAGCCGCAAAAATAATCGAGGACGTAAGCGGCTCCGACTGCGTGCTTGATGTTCACGCAAGCAATATTTACCTGACGGAAATTCCTCAGATAAGAATTAACGAGCTTCACGAAAAGGAGCTTGTGCCGCTTGCCAAAGAGGCAAACGTGGATTTCATATGGGTTCACGGCGCAAGCACCGTTCTCGAGTCGACATTTGCTTACAGCCTCAACAGCACGGGCACACCAACGCTTGTTGTCGAAATGGGCGTCGGCATGAGAATAACTCAGGAGCTCGGCGACCAGCTTACCGACGGAATCTTAAAACTCATGGCAAAAATGGGAATTTGGCAAGGCGAGACAAAATCTCCCCGTGTGCCGATAATATCGCGAGATCCCGATGACGTTTGCTTTTTGAACGCTAAGTCAGGCGGAATTTTTATTCCGTCCGTAAAATGCTGGGTTCTCTTAAACAAGGGCGATTTGGTCGGAAAAATAGTCGATCCGCTGTCGGGAGAAATTCTCGATAAAGTGACCGCACCCGTGGACGGTATTCTCTTCACGATAAGGGATTTCCCCGTTGTAAACGAGGGTTCTTTAATCGGCAGACTTCTGCGCAAGGAGGTGTGCCAGCATGAATAAAAAGATAATCTACGAGATGAGCGGTCTTTACCGAGATAATTTCCGCATAACGGGTTATGAATTCGGCGAGGGCGAAGAATCGGTCGCAATAGTCGGCGCATCAAGAGGAAACGAGGTTCAACAGATATACTGCGCCTCGAAACTCGTGAAGAAATTCAAACAGATTGAAGCCGAGGGAAGAATCAAAAAGGGCAAGAAAATTCTCATCATTCCCTCGATGAATCCATCCTCCATGAACATTCAAAAGAGATTCTGGCCGACCGATAACACCGATATAAACAGAATGTTCCCCGGCTATGACCTCGGCGAGACCACCCAGAGAATTGCCGACGGTGTTTTCAAGGAAATCATGGACTACAAATACGGCATTCAGTTCACTTCTTTCTATATGCCCGGTGATTTCGTACCGCACATAAGAATGATGGACGAGGGCTTTTCCACCACGGAGCTTGCTTGCAAATTCGGCTTGCCTTATGTCGTTGTAAGAAAAGTTCGCCCGTACGACACCACCACGCTCAACTACAACTGGCAGGTGTGGAACACTCAGGCGTTTTCTCTTTACACCACAAGCACGACGAGAATTGACCCGAACGGTGCGGGTCAGGCTGTTTTGGCTGTTATGAGTTTCCTTTCCTCTCAGGGTATAATCGATTATTCGGGCCCACTCGGCTACAAGTCAAAAATCGTTGAAGATACCGAGCTTGTATCGGTGAGAACGGGCGAATCGGGACTTTTCGAGCCGCTTGTCAAGGCGGGAGATTCGGTCAATATAGGCGAACCTCTTGCAAATATAATCAACCCATACGACAGCGAAATTAACGAAACTCTTTACGCTCCTTGTGACGGAAAGATATTCTTCATTCACAACGACCCCGTAACTTACACGAACACAGCTGTCATAAAAATAGTAAGATAAAAATAAATCTCAGGCAGAAAACTTAATCTGCCTGAGATTTTTTATGACTATTTTCTTTTTGGTTCAGTCTGTGCGATTGCAGAAAACGCTCGTTCTCTCCTTGCCCGACAGCGTACACGTGTACAAAACGAGGTCGTAACCACTGTTTTGAACCGCATCGACATTTTCCGCCGAAACCGTATCAAGCTTTTGTACGGCGTAGGAATAAACCTTACCGTTCACATCGGTAAATACTACCGCATCACCTTCGGTGAGATTATCAAGCTTGCCAAAATGTACCGTGTAGTTGTGTCCCGCAATGACGAGATCGTTGTTATTTACCGAGCCGAAATTTCTGCACGGTGCAATTTTAAGTCGATCGTAGTCCCAGTCGGACATAACGGGAAGCTTAATTCCTATTTTTGGGATTTCCACATAGCCTATGTAGTCGTAACCGTCAATGTTGACGGTCGGCATAGTATCGTTTAATTCCTCATCGGAATTATTTTCTTCCGAAACATCAAGCTTGTCTTCTTCAATTTGAGCCGTGAGAACAGTCAACACAGCATCGGCGTTCTCGCCCGCCTTTTTGCTCTCGTTTTGATTGCGAAAGAAGAATACCGAAGCCGCCGCCAAGCACATCAGTCCGACAACGATAATCAGAGTTCCGATTTTTTTAGTCATTCTTCTTTTTCTTTCTGAGAACTAAAATTCCGAGAAGAATCAAGACCAAGCCGCAAGCACCGAAGACGATAACAGGAAAATTGTTCTGACCTGTCTGCACAAGACTTCTGGTGTTTGTGATGTTAATCGTGCCGCCGTTTTTGGAATAGGACGGAGTGTAGCCGCTCGGAATGTTGCTCTCAAGCACCTGCCAGTTGCCGTTGCCGTCAAGGCTCTTCCACGTGTAAGACCAGTTGTTTGAGAAATCAAGCTTAACCGACTGATATTCGCTTTGACCGTTATAGAGAGTGACGGTTACGTAGCTTGGCCGCTCGCTCTGACTGTCGCCGCTCCAAGATTTAGTGACGGTCAAATCAGTCGGATTGGTGGGAGTCGGCGTCGGGTTTTCCTTAGCCTTATTCAAAATGGTTGTGACGTTTCCGACTGTCTCGTAACTTACTTCATAGCCGTTCGGCACGTTTGCCTCCTCAACGCTCCAATCGTGTCCCTCAAGGAGCTTATCGAAGGTGTACGCCCAGTTGTTGGCGGCTGAAAGCTCTGCCGTTTCTTGAGGCTTTCCGTCTTTGAGAAGATTAACCGTGACGACATCGCCCTCGTGCTTATCGTTTCCGTCCGACCAAACTTTTCGTGCGGTGAGCTGGCTCTCGTTGTAAGCCTCAACGTGGAAAATCCAGTCCACCTCGCCTATTCTGTCGGCGTACTCGTTTCCGAGAGAAACAGGCACACTCAGTTCTGCCGTTAAAGTTGCTGTTTCGCCGCTTCTGTACGTACCGAGCAAAACGAAATCGGTAAGCGAACCCGTGTTGTCGGCACTGTCATCGTAAATTAAATCCGTTCCGTTATAAACCTTTAAAGAAAGCTTACTTAGAAAATCGAGAGTTTCGCTGTCGTTCTCTTTTCTTGTTTCGGCTTTCATATAAAGATTGACAAAATCGCTGTCGCTCGAATTATTTGTGAAAGTTATCGTGTCGGTGAGGACGTCTCCCGGCATAACATCTTTGAAGTTCTCAAAAAGATCCGTGCTTGTGTACTCACTGCCGGGCTCAAAATCGAATCCGCTGTCGAATCCCTCAAACGTGACGGACGATGCGTTAGCCGTTACCCCAAAACCGCACACAAGCGAAATAAGAAGCAAAAAGGAGATAAGAGTTTTAATTTTTTTCATAATAATTCCTCTCCTCAGCTTACGCTCAAAGTGCCGTCATCGTTTATCGTTACGCCCCACTTTTCCTCGACGGTAGAAGTCGGCACGCACTGAATTCCCGATGCGGTTATCTCGCAACCGAGATAGAACTGAAGCCCGGACGCCCAAGATGAGTTTGAAGTGTTATATTCGCCCTTGGGGCCTCTCTCCGCTGTTGGGGTGAGGCTGTTTATAAGATTTTTCGTTGACTCTTTCGGATCAACGGGATATTTGTAATACCAAAATCCGTCCGAGCCGTGAATCCAGTCGTCGGTATTGTAATCAACCGTGTAGTCGGTGTCTTCATAGGGCGGTTCGCCGTAAAGGATATCACCGTTTACGTTAACCCAGTTGATAACCACAACCGCACGGATATAAGCCCGTGCCGTTCCCGTATTCTCGACCGTGACATTCTTTTTTGTGTTGCCGTCAAGCTCTTCGTTAACTTCGATGGAAATCTTGCCGACCTTAAAGGAGTTTGCCACCTCGCCGCGACCGCTTGTAAGCCACGCAAAAGTTCCGCCCACGGCGACAAGCACGAGGAGAACAGCCGAAACCACAAGAACGACCGCTTTTTTATTCGGTTTTATGTTTTTTTCCGTGTTCACTCTGTGTCCCCCTCATCACTCTGTCGACTCGGCATCCGTTGTCGGAGTGGCAGTCGGTGTAACCTCTTCAATTTTGGTTACACCGTTTTCTGTCCAGTTGTTTCTTACCTTATCCTCATCGGTGAGCCACTTGGTCTCATCGAGAGTATTTGTAAATGTAACTATGTTAGAAACATCAGTCCAACTTCGCCGCTCCACAAGCTTAATTTGCTGCGTGCTACCCTCGGTCGGCGTGTACCGCCACGACCAACCGCCCACTTCCGTCACGGTGTAGGTTGTGCCGATTCTCAGTCTTGAAATTCTGATTTGATCGCCCGCCTTTAATGTGACGGTCATGTTCGGGTTGTATCTGCCCTCACATGTAATCTTGAATACGAAAACATCATCACTGCTGAAATTATTCCCCTCAATTACTTTTTTGAGCGTCATAATGGTGTAGTCGTAATTTTTCGACCACGAACCGACAAGCGTAATTTCCTCGGTGCCCATGGTAAAGGTCTTGCCGTCAAGAACATCTGATGCACTGTAATTATTGCCGTCAATATCCGTTATCGTGCCGTCCGCATTTTTGAGCTTCCAGCCGTTGAACGTCCAAGTCCAAGTGCCGTCGTCTATTTTATGAATAGCGTTTGTAACAGTGAAGTTATCGCCCGTGTAGTAACCGATCGTGTTCGGCAAAATTGCCGATGCCGGCGTGCCGTCACCCTCATCGCTCCACTCATAGACAACATTGTACTTAGGCTTTTCTTTCCACGTACCGATTATGGTAGCCGATTTGTCGGCTATCATTTCTTTTTCCCATGTGGAATCCACAAGCCCTATGTTCTGTACGGTTTTACCGTCCTCGGTTTTTGTTATCTGCTCAGAATTTCCGTTGCCGTCCGACCAAGTCCAGTGGTCGAGATAATACTTCTTGCCGTCACTGTCAACATAGGTCGTTGCACCCGTGTAAGCGTCCAAGCCGTATTTTGCTCCGGTCTGCACCGACTTCGTTTCCGGCAATGTGCAGTTAGAATCGGAATAAATTCCCCTTGGCGTTCCCTCTGCCCAGTCGTAAGAGACAATTCCGACAATCTCGGCGGTTGCCGTAGCCTCACTCGTGTTTCCGTAAGAACCCTTTGAGTATTTTGACTGATATGTGTAGCTTAAATCTACACTGTTGACAAACCTACCGCTCAGGTAATAGTAATTCTTTGCGTCCTGCTCGTTTATCGTATAGTCGACGTAATAATCAAACTCCTGACCGCTTGTATCGAGCTTGTCGTCATCAAAATTCACCGTGTAAGGAACTTTTTTGCCGTCAGAATCGTAAGTACCGATTCTTTCGTCAGAAAGCACGGCATTCGTGTATTTAACATTGTCCGAATATGTATTTACAGTCAGCTTATAAAGAAGCTTATCGCCGAACGTAAAGCTTAGGTTGTCGTCCGCGTTATACTTGTAATAATCGGTGTAACCTTCAATATCAAGATATTCGGGAGTTGATTTTGATTTCGTTGTGGCTGTGTTGGCACTTGCGTACTTGTAGCCGATAATCTCCTTATTGACCGATGGGAGCTTTTCCGCAACGAACGAAAGATTTGTCACGTTCGAATGTCCGCATCTTACGAACTTCATCGTACCGTCACAACCCAACTCGTCGGCTGCGGTGAATACCTTTTTGAGCGTTTCGAGTGTGAAGTAATATCCGACGTCGCTTGCAAAAGCCGAACCGTTTTCCGGCCAAGCCTCACACTCGGTTATATCGTTGGTGTACTGCATGGAGTAGTATTGTCCGGCAGAACCCGTAGCACCCATTGAAGCAAGAGCATAGCCCTCGTGCGGCTTTGCGTAGAAAGAAATGTGGAAGCCGCCGTTTAGCTGAGCCTGATCGACAAGCGCACCCGTAGACTCAAGCGGAATAAGCTCCGAACCGTTTATGGAATAATAAACATCGCAGTTCTCGATTTTATCGACGTTGAATTTAAAGCTGTTCTCGGTGTGCCAGGAGCCGAAAAGCGTTGTCGGGTAAACGTGAACCTTTAAGAGCGTTGTGCCGACAATTATCTCGGTTGAGCCAGTTTTATCGTGATAGTTACCCGTAAGAGTAAGTTTTCCGTCCGACTCCGAATATTCATAGCTGTTAAAAAGAGTCATATCGGCTAAATCGAGATCAATTTTTCCCGAAAGGCCCGTCATCGAAGAGGTATCGCCCGCTATGACGAACATATTTTTTGTCTCCGTGATAACCTTTTCCTCGACAACTACCGAGTAAGTCACCTTTGCAATGGCTGTGTTTTCGCTGTCATCGGCATAAGAAACGCTTGCTACAACGGTAGCCGTGCCCTCTGTCGAATTTGCATCAAATTTACCCGTAGCAGTATCGAGTGTGATTAAATCGCTTCCGTCCGTAAGCTCGTAACTTACGGTGTAGGAGTTATCGGAAGAAAGTCCGAGATCACTGACGGGATCCAAAGCGTTATCCGTGGAGCCTGTCTTGACGTGAACCGACTTGCTCTCTTCTATCTCGCTCACAACAACGTCATATACATTCGAGCCGATGTTTACCTCGGTTTCACCCGGCTTAATAGCTGTAAACTTAACGCTAGTTGAGTTGTTTGCGGTCTCCGTCTTTTTGTAGAGATACCAAACGGAGTTATTTGCTGTGTTCCAAGAAAGTGCGCACTCATCAGAACCGCCGGCATTGTTAAGTCCGACAGTGGAACCGTGCTTGAAAATCATGAAACCGTCACCCGATGCGTTGACGTCGAGTGCATAAGGCTCATTCTGTTTCTCGCAAGCCGTGCCGTTAACGCCCTCGTCAACATCCGAAAGAGTGAGATAACCGCTCACGGCGCCATTTCTTCTGTTCTGAATGTAGTAGCCGTCATCCGTCTGCGTGAACGTCCAGAGGTAGTCGGAGTAATCGCTCGGATAAGAGAGCGGGAAAGTATCAAAGCCGTAGGAGTAATTGTACTCGGAGTACTTGTACATGGCTTTGCCCGATGCGGTCTCAATGAGATATTCCGCACCGCTCTCGATTTCTGTCACCTTGTTGTAGCTTACGCTCGAAGAAGTATCGTGAGAGATGACAAAACTTGCAATGCCGTCCGATGTCGGAATGACGGTATCGGCAGTACCGACCGTTTGATCATCGGAAACGAAAACGTCGGAGGACGTTTCGCCGACCGTGAGATAAACCGTGATGTAGTTCTCGGTAGTATCCATGTCGGAGAGTTCGCAGACGCCGATCGTACCGAAGAACGGCACTTTGAAAGTAAAATTGCTTCCGTCAAAAGTTCCGGCAACAAGCCTTACGGAATTGTTTTTGTCGAGAACAAATCCGAATGTCTTGTTCGTGTTCCAAGATGCGGGAATATTGACCGTGACCGTTCCGCCGCCCTTGTATGTGCCCTCGCTCGTCTCGAGGTCTGTTTTAAAGGCAACGTAGGAGTTTACATTTGAGTTATTCGGATCAAAGGAATCAAGCTTGGTTACGGTTTTAGCCGTGAACTCAACGCCGTCCGCATCAACGCTGAATCCGACTGAGGAATACCAGTCCTTGTCAATATCGGGGTTGACTTCACCGGTTGAATAACCCGCGTCGTCATCTTCTCCGCCCTTTGATGCCTCTTCATCGTCAAGAGCGACCGCATCATCGCCGTTCAAGCCGAGCGTGTCGGCAGTGTAAACGGCCGTCTGAACGGAATTTCCCAAGGTATAGAGCAAAGCTACGCTGTTATCGCTTCTCACCGTGAGGCAAGACGAAGTGAATCCGTCTGCGACTGAAACATCCGATACAAGCGTGAGTGCGTTATCATCACCGACTTCAAAAGCCGAGATATTTCCGCCGGCAGAAACGAGGATAACTTTTCCACCGTTCGAATCGGTTTGTGAATAACTTACAGCCGAAATCACACTGTCCGAACCGACTTCTGCATCGGTTGCGGTAATGTCCGACCAAGCGCCGGAGGCGCAGTCGGCATAGCAAAGCGTGCCGCCGTTTGCGAAGAAGAAACGAAGTGTTCCGTCCGCCAGTTCAGTCACGGCAGAAGTGTTTGCATTTATAGAAGAATCTGTTCTCGTCCAGTTTGTTCCGTCAGTTGATAATATAAATCCTAGTGTGCTTACTCCGCCCACATAGCTGTAAACGGGGAAAACCATGTTTCCGCCCGATGTGACGATTCCACGTCCACCCGCCGAAAGAAGCGCGTTCTCAGATGTGTTTTTTGCGTTTATGAGCTTTGGCTCACTCCAGTTTAGTCCGTCCGAGGAGGAAGTCAGATAGAGATAAGAAGTTCTTACCACCTTAAAAGGACTTTCCTCAAAGAAAAGGTTGCTCGTCTTTGTCTCGTCACTTATTGGAGTTGCACTCGGCGTCGGTGACGGACTTTCGGACGGTTCAGCCGTCGGTGTCGCTGTTGGTGTTGCTGTTGGTGTTGCTGTCGGTTCTGCGGTCGGCTCAGCAGTAGGTTCTGCAGTCGGTTCGGCTGTAGGTTCGGCAGTCGGTTCGGCTGTAGGTTCAGCCGTTGGCTCAGGAGTTACAGTCTCTTCGACTGTTTCGTTTTCGCCGTCATCGAGATTATCCAAGCCCTCGGCAATATCGTTCACAAGAGTTTCGGTAGAAAGACTTGCGACCGTGAAAGCCGAATGGCTGCCCTTTGCGGAAAGATTAGCCGACAAATCGTCCGATGCGGTATCGGTAACCAAAGTTTCAGCATCATTTTCAGAATTTTCTGTGGTGCTTATTTCACTCGTCTCACTTACTTCGCTCGGCTCAGCCGTTGGCGTCGGCGAGGGCGTAGCCGTGAGTTTTTCAGCCTCGTCAAGCGATTTTTCGCTGTAGTCGAGGTTGAAATATTTATCGGTGTGAAGCGCAGTTTTCTGTCCGTCAGCCGTATAAATATAATAATCGTCTAAATTTAGATAATAGCCGTAAGTTTTAAAATCATCGGCGCTCAAAAGAAGATTGCCGTTTGCATCGAATGCACTCTCACTCGACGGAAGAATATTTCCCTCGTCGCTCAAAGCAACCCCGTACGGGTAGAAGTTGGAGAGCATATAGACCGTGTTTCCGTTTGCCACAAGAGTGGGAGACGTGAACGCAGTTGATTTTTCGCCGTTGTAAGTGTCTCCGTTGTCACCAAGATAATCGGCACTGACTGAGCTCCAGCCCGAGCCGTTATCACCCGAAACAGCGGAAATAATATCCGTGCCACCGCCGTCGTATGCGGAATTTCTTCTCAGCTCGGCGGCAGAAACAAGATTTCCGTTTGCGAGCGTCACAAGTGAAGCGGAATTTATGTAAGAATTATCGCCGCTTGCAAAGGGAGCATTAAATGCGCTCGCCTCAATTTTCTCGGCGTTTTCCGTATCCTCTGCCGAAACGGGAGAGAACGGAACGCCCGTTGCCATAAGCGAGAGGGCAAGCATGAGTGAAACCGCTCTGCGCTTAAGCTTTTTCAGTTTAATCATACTTCTTCCTCCTTACGCCTCGGGCCAACCCGATGCACTCAAAGCGTCCGTGCCGTTGTTTGCGGACTGAACCGCCTGAGCGTAAACATCGACGGAGCACCTTGCGCCCTGATAATCGTTGTCCATATTCTCGGAGAACTCAACCGAGGTGAATATCGGCTCGGTAATTTCGTCCGCCGAGAGCTTTTCGGCGTAGTAAAAGTAACCGTCGCCGCCGTCTATCCAGTCCGTCCTGTTGACGTTAACCTTAAGCATATCGGAGTCGGCTTCGCCCGATTGGCTGAGCGCGATTTTTTTCTCGACTCTGACTCGCACCCAAGCGTCGGATTTACCCGTATTTTTAACCTCGGCAATTTTCGTCACGCTCGAGTTCGGCACAACCCCCTCGACATCGGCAAAGGGAATCGTCCGCTCCTCGTCCGCCCACTCGTCAATTTCAATCTTGACTCCGCCCGTGGTGATGACGTTGTGCGCAACGTCCTGAGCGTTATAGTAAGCGACAGTGCCGAAAGAACAAACTGCGATTAAAATCGCAACAACAGAAAGTGAAAAGACTTTTTTCTTCACGGTGGATCCTCCCGTTTGAAAATTGAAAGACAAATTTTGTGAAAGACCTTTATTTAACATATTCCGCATAAGCAGAATGAGAAAGACAATACAGTACGAACACCTTAATTATTAATTATTAATCATTAATTATTAATTGAGTCCGTCATATGAGAAAGCACGAATCCCTCCGTGCCCTCTCATATGACCTGAGCAAAGGAAAAATCAAGTCCGTTTCACTCAGATCACACCGCACTCGGCTTGGGTGTTAAAAGCCAAAGGCGGTTTTTTGAATATTTTTGCACATAAACAGTTCAGTTTGTACAAAAATCAAGCATCCTCAATTATGCAAAACGAGGATAGAAAATCTATCCTCGAAATGTGCATTTTAAAAGTAAATTAGGCTTATTTAGAAACAACTTCCCAAGCCTGATATTCTGCAGAGCCTTCTGCGGCGCTTGTAGTAAAGCCGTCCTGCTGGATAGCGTAAGCTGTAACTTTGATGTTAGCGTCTGAAAGGCTAGACCAGTCTTCTTTAGAGTTAGCATCGTTAGCAAGTGTGAAGCTTGAGAAAACTGTGAGGTCCTGATCACTAGTTGACTTCGAAACGCTCTTGTAGTAAACGCCTGCTACGACCTTGCCTTCCTTGTCTGTAAGCTGAGTCCAGCCGTTTGTATTTGTAATCTGGGTTGCGATTGTTGTGTTGCCTTCCTTCTCAAAGCTTGCAAGGCCGTTCTCAACCTTTACGAATACATAGCAATCCTCGCTGTCTTTCTCAACGTGAACGGTAGGATCCTTTATGTAGGTGTGGCCGGGAACGAGGTTGTAGGTGTTAGCCTGAACCTTAGCGGCATCAGGTTTTGAAACCGAAGAACTATCGGAAGTAAGATATTTTTCGCCGTACTCGTCAACTTTTGTCTCGTCGAGGGTGAGCTTAACTTTACCGACAGTGAATGTGTTGGTAACATTATCCTTTGATGTGAGATATGCCATTGTTCCCATGACGGAAGCAACAACGAGAAGAACGGCGCAGAGTGTGAGCACAACTGCCTTTGACTTGGTTTTCATAGTGAAACCTCCATAATAAATAATAGTAAATTAACCGATACCGCAGAAAGCACGGGAACAAATCTCCGCACAAGCGAGCCGACGCAAGCTGTCGCATAATCGTCCGATTGTGCGAACACCCCTACTTGATTTGGTACGTATAGCTTGCCGAGATATCGGGTAATTTTGAAAGTGAAAGACGCTTTGTTCTGCTAACAGAGCAAAGTAAGAAAGTAAAAAATATATTAAGTTGTGTTATTTCTTATTTTCCGATTTGAATAAATCGGGAATGAACGTGAATATGAGGAGCAGTGCCACAAACGCTATCGAGATGTACTTTCCCGGTGCGTTCTGCACGAAGTTGGCAAGATAGCCGAGGTACGGAATCGAGAAATTCGCTTTTCCGAGCACGTTTTGATAGCTCACGAGACCGGCGTCCTCGTTTTCGTTTGCGTCGCCCTTTGTTTTATAAGCCGTTTGACCGCTTTCCTCGCTGACAGCCGTAACACGGTGAGTTGCCACCATGCCGGAATCAAGCACAAAGGTTATTGCGTCGCCGACTTTTATCTCGTCAGCCGAGACGGATTTCACGTAAACGAGAGAACCGACGTGGTAGTTTGGCTCCATCGAGCCGGAAAGAACGGTGTAAACCTGAAAGCCCAACAGTCTCACGCCAACGAGAAGTGCGGCGAGAACAACCACGGCGGCTACAAGAATTCCGCTTATTATATTCCAAACTTTTTTTACTGCCGAATTCATAAATTTCCTTTTGTTCATTTATTGCTGTTATTTCTGGTACACCGAGCGGAAAATCACACCCGAAGAAAGTGTTGTGCCATTAAACAACAGCAAGTTTATTTATATATACAGTTATAGCACTAAAGTCTCGGTTTTGCAACGATAAATCCAATATTTTTATGATTTTTCTTGATTTTTTTGTAAAATTCTCTTCATCTACCCTCCCTATTTTTCTCCATTAGAAATATAATTGGAGTTATTTTTCTAAAATCACTGAGTATTTATTTTGGTATTCGATATTTTTCTTTTACGGCACAAAAAATAAAAAGCGAAAATCACACTCAAAAATAAATTCTTGCATAATAGAACCCGATGTGATAATATTTACCTACACGCGATGAAAAAGAAGAGTAACATTCAAACTGCGTTAAGAGACGGCTTGTCATCGGCTGTAAGCAAGCCCCGCAAGTGAATGTGAAGTTCGCTTTGGAGCGGCGGAGCAGAAAACACAAAGTAAGCCCCGACGACTGTCTTTAATAAGGCAAAGCCACGTTACGGCATAATGAGGGTAATTTATCTTTAAATTATATTTGATAATTTACCGAATTTGGGTGGTACCGCGATAAAATCAATTCGTCCCAAGATGCGTTTGTGCGTCTTGGGGCGTTTTTAATTAATAATGAATGATTAATAATGAACGCACAAATCTCATTTAGTTAGAGATTTTTAGTTTGGGGAGTTGATTTTATCAAAGACGGTAACCCTATTAAAGATAAAAGCAAGCTGTTTGCTATAAGAACAATAAAGCTTAACAAGTATCTTACTGAAGAAAAGCACGAATTTGTGATGTCAAAGCAAATTTTGCGAAGCGGAACAAGCATCGGTGCAAATGTGACGGAAGCGGTCTTCGCTCAAAGCAAAGCCGACTTCATCAATAAAATTAATATTGCCTTAAAAGAATCCGCCGAAACGGTTTATTGGTTGGAAATTCTATTCGAAACCGAATATTTAACCAAAAAGCAATTTCAAAGCATGCAAAATGATGCGGTGGAAATTCTTAAACTTCTGACAAGTATTTTAAAGTCAAGCAAGGCAAATTCCGATAACAAATGCTGAAAAAACGACTCAGCTCAATTTAACACAGTCATTATTAATTATTAATTATTAACTATTAATTATTTCTGAAAGGATAATAAAAATGCAAGAATTAAATGCACTTAACGAACGTCTTGCCGAGATCAGGCAAGAAATCGAAGAGGGCGCCAAGGAGCTTCACTCCTCAAAGGCTGCCTACGAATTCAAAAAACGCTTCATGGACGGTAAAACGGGCGCAATCGGCTCTCTCTCAAAGGGCATGCGCGATATTCCCAAGGAAAACCGTGCAGAGTACGGCAAGCTTATAGGCGAGATCCGCTCATGGGCAGAGAATAAATTCTCCGAAATCGACACCACACTCAAAGCTCGTGAGCTTGAACTCCGCTACGAGTCCGAGAAAATCGACGTCACTCTCCCCGGCGAGGAGAACAAAACGGGAAATCTTCATCCGGTAACCCAGATGAAAAATCAACTCATCGATATTTTTGCCGGCATGGGATTCGATGTATTCGAGGGCGCAGAAATCGAGAACGATTACTACAACTTCACCGCACTCAACACTCCTCAGGATCACCCCGCAAGAGATATGCAGGATACTTTCTATCTCTCCCCCGAATTTCTTCTGAGAACTCAGACTTCCGCCGGTCAGATTCACGTCATGGAGGCACAGAAGCCGCCGATTAAGATAATTTCCCCCGGTAAAGTTTTCCGTTCCGACGACGACGCAACCCATTCGCCGATGTTCCACCAGATGGAAGGTCTTGTTGTCGATAAGGGAATAACTCTCTGCGACTTAAAAGGTATGCTCGATTTGTTTGTTCAGAGAATTTACGGCGAGGACGTCAAGACAAGACTTCGCCCCTCCTACTTCCCGTTCACCGAGCCAAGCGTTGAGGTTGACTGCTCTTGCTTCTCTTGCGGCGGCACGGGCACAAAGGAAGACGGCTGCTCATGCAAGCTTTGCAAGGGCACAGGCTGGATTGAGGTTCTCGGTGCGGGCGTTGTAAACAAGAAGGTTCTCGAGAACTGCGGAATCGACAGCGACGAGTACTCCGGCTTCGCATTCGGTATCGGCATTGAGAGAGCCGCCATGCTCAAGTACGGCATCAACAACATCAAGCATCTTTACGAGAGCGATTTGAGAGTTTTGTCTCAGCTCAACGATAACGACTAATTCCGGAGGTTTTTTATGTTAGTACCATTAAGTTGGCTTAAAGAATATGTAGATATAAATGTCTCGGCTGAAGAGCTCGAGAAAAAGCTTTTCGACTCGGGATTCGAGGTTGAGGAGCTTATAAAGGTCGGCAAAGATGTTTCAAATGTTGTTGTCGGCTATGTTGAAACTTGCGAGGCTATTCCCGACACGCATCTTCACGTTTGCACGGTCGATACAGGCGTTCACGGAAAGTGGCAGATTTGCTGCGGTGCGGATAACGTCGTAGCGGGAAAGAAATTCCCCGTCGCACTCATCGGCGCAAGCGTTTACGCAACCGCTAAGGACCACAAGACGATTGAGGGCGTTATGACCATCAAAAAGGGCAAGCTCCGCGGATACGAATCTCAGGGCATGCTCTGCTCGGGCACTGAACTCGGACTTAATGAGGATCTTTATCCCGGTGCGGGCTACAACGGACTTCTTGTTCTCCCCGAGGAAGCACCCATCGGCGCAGACGTAAAGCCGATTCTCGGCATGGACGATTATATTTTCGATATCTCCATCACGGCAAACCGTCCCGACTGCCAGTCGATTTACGGCATTGCGCGTGAGGTTGCCGCAATTCTCGGCGAGAGAGTTAAAACACCCGCACTCGACTACACCGAAACGCCCGTAACAAAAGAAGGATTCAACGTAACGGTTGACGCTCCCGACCTCTGCCCCCGTTACAGCGCACACTATATTTACGATGTTAAAATTGGCGAGTCCCCCGCTTGGATGAAGAGAAGACTTGCGCTTGTCGGCATCGGTTCAATCTCGAACATCGTTGACATCACAAACTACATTCTCATGGAGCTCGGTCAGCCGATGCACGCATTCGACTGCGACTACCTCGAGGGCAACGCAATCAACGTAAGACGTGCCGAAAACGGCGAGAAAATCACAACTCTAGATGAAAAAACATTCACTTTAAACGACAAGAACCTCGTCATCTGCGACGGCGTGAAGCCTGTTGCACTTGCGGGAATTATGGGCGGTCTCAACTCCGAGATTCGTGACACCACAAGCGAAGTTATGTTTGAGTCCGCTAAGTTTGCAAGAGACAACATCAGAAAGTCGTCCCGTGCGCTCGGTCAGTCTTCCGATTCCTCCGCACGTTACTCAAAGGGCGTTGACGAGTACGCAACAAATATGGCGCTCAAGCGTGCATGCCACCTCGTTGAAGAGCTTGGCTGCGGCAAGGTTTCTTCCACAAAGGTTGACGTCAACACGGGCAACAGCTTAGAGCCGACTCCGATGAAGGTTTCGATTAACAAAATAAACTCTGTTCTCGGAATTAAAGTTCCCGATGAGGATATAGTCAGAATTCTTGACAACCTCTGCTTTGCTCCCGAGGTAAACGGCGACGAACTCACAATTCACGTTCCGGCTTACCGTGAGGACATGGAAGATTATCCCGATGTAGCCGAAGAAGTCATCCGTATGTACGGCTACGATCATATCGTTTCAACCTTTATGCCGACAGCAAAGGTCACAGCGGGCGGATTGAACGCAAACCAGAAGACAGAGCTTAAGATTAAGAAGGGTCTTCTCGAAACAGGCGCATACGAGTGCATTCACTACTCGTTCTTCTCCCCAAGCGACTTAGACCTCATCAAGCTCCCCGAGGACGCACCCGAGAGACACGCAATCAGACTTTTAAATCCGATTAACGAAGATCTCTCACTTATGAGAACAACTCTTGTTCCGTCCATGATAAACGCAGTTGCAAGAAACCAGAAGCGTGGCAACTACGAGGGCCGTCTCTTTGAGATTGCAAACAAGTTCATCGCTAAAGATTTACCGCTCACGGAGTATCCCGAGGAGAGAGAAACCCTCTGCGGCGCAGTGTTCGGCGAGAAAGAGGACTTCTTCACGATGAAAGGCATGGCAGAAAAGCTTGCCGAGGTTCTCAACATAAAGTTCACATATTCACCGACAGAAAAGCCGTTCCTTCACCCGTATCAGTCGGCTGAGATTAAGTGCGACGGCGAGAGCGTCGGTTATCTCGGAAAGCTCCGCTATGAGATTCAGGACGAGCTTGATATGAAAAATCCGTGCTATGTCATGGAAATCGACCTCAAGGCACTCTCCAAGTGGTACGGCACTGTTCCGACTTACGAGCCGCTTTCCGCTTTCCCGAACGAGAAGCGTGACCTCGCTCTTCTTTGCGACAAGGACATCACTTGCGGACAGATTGAAGAGGTAATCGAGAGCTCATGCAAGTACATCAAGAGCATTAAGCTTTTTGATGTTTACGAGGGCGTTCAGGTAGGTCTCGGCAAAAAGAGCATGGCGTTCACCGTCACATTTGCTCCAAAGGACGAGGCGCTCACAAACGATCAGGTGGATTCTTTCGTAAAGAAGATTCTCAAGAACCTCAAGAAGACTCTCGAAGTCGAGATAAGAAGCTGATTATAAAAAGCAAATCGGTACAGCCGCCGCTGTACCGATTTTTTTCTTACACAAAGAAAAGAGAGAACTTCGAAACCGAAATTCTCTCTTGATTTATTTAGGGTTAATTTGCTTTTACCGCATCGTCGGAGTTAAGCGCATTGAGCGTGTTCTCACCAACAACGCCGTTATCTTTGATGCCGTTGGCTTTCTGGAAATTCTTCACGGCTGTCTCAGTTGCGTCGCCGAAATATCCGTCATAGCTGTTGTCAAGATAGCCGAGCTCTGCGAGTCTCTCCTGAACCTCAATTACCTTTGAGTAGTCGTTGTCAAGTCCCGCCTGAAGTCCCTCGTTATCCTCAAGTAAAGCTTCGCTTGATTCCGCCTTGGAGCTCTCCTCTTTTGAGGATTCCTCCTTGCTTGATTCTTCCTTGGAGCTTTCCTCCTTTGAGGACTCCTCTTTGCTTGATTCTTCCTTAGAGCTTTCTTCCTTAGAGCTTTCTTCCTTTGAAGATTCCTCTTTTGAAGATGCGCTGTACTCGACGGATGAGCTTGTCTCCTTTGTGAGGCTCGGATATGCAACTGCCGCAATGTTTGTTGCCGTTGTGATTACGGTTCTTCCTTGCCACTCGATTTCACTTGACGGAATCTCGTAGACATTTCCGTTAGTTACGGCCTTGAGAGAAGCGAAATTCTCGTTTTTGAGAATCTTATCTTTAACTCCCGTATCACAGAAGATGTAGTCGGGGTTGCCGATTTTAAGATTTTCAAACTCAAACTTTTTGCCCTCAGAACCCTTGAATATGTTGGTAAGTCCCGCATACTCAAAAACGGTGCTGATTAAGGTGTCTCCCGTTGCCGCCTTGGACTCATCGTCGTAGAGGTAGCAAGCGGTTACAACGGTCTTTGACTCGGGAATGATTCTCGACAAATCGTCAAGAGATGTGAAAATGCTCTCCGCTGTTTCCTGACCCTTTTTGTAGCCGGTGTTTGCGCCGTCCAAAACGGAGCCGAGCTGAGTATAAAGTCTCTCAAAATCCGAGCGTGAGCTTGAATCGGAAATTGTGACATACTTAATTCCCGCATCGCTAAGCTTGGAAGTCATATCATCGGAAAAACTGTCGCTTATAACAAGGTCGGGCGAAAGTGCGATAACAGCGTCCGCATCGCTTGCGTCCACCTTGGTGAGCGTTGAAAAATCACTCTGCGTAGCATCGTCCGAAACCGCTTTTAAACTTGTCTCGTAGCCCATGGCAAGAACGGCGTCGGCAAGCGAAGCACTCAGACAAACAACGGAGCCGGGTTTTGACTCAATCGTTACATCGTTAACGGTAACGGGGAAATTCTGCAAATCGGCTGTTCCGTCTTTATCGACGTTGACGCTTGATTTACAGCCTGTAAAGCCCGACAAAACAATGATAAGCACCAAAAGAAGTGCCGAAAGCTTTTTTATAGACATATCAATTCTCCTTAAAAATACATAGTTCTGCATTTACTATTTTACTATTTCTTATAAAATCAGTCAAGCAAAAGGAATTTTCCTTGACAAACGGATAATAAAATATTAAAATTATACAGTCGGTTGAACGATACTATGTTTTCGTCCCAGACGCAAACTTAACTTAATATGGAGAGTTGTCCGAGAGGTCGAAGGTGCAGCACTCGAAATGCTGTGTTCCCACAAGGAACCTAGGGTTCGAATCCCTAACTCTCCGCCAAGGTCTGCAATCGTTTGATTGCAGGCTTTTTTCTTTTTCCGAACAAAAGGCTGTCCCTTAAGCAAAAGGACAGCCTTTTGTTTCAGCTTTTTATATCTTCGGCGTAGCTTTCGTAAAGCTCCCTCAAAAAGCTCTCCATGTAAGCGTCGGAATCGGGCGAATACGTGCTTATGACGATTTGACTTTCGGGTGAAAGATTTATATCGTAAGTCTCCGGCATAAGCGTAATTCCCACGCGCGCTTTGTTCTCATCGTCAAACGAAGCGGAACAAGTGATTCCCACACGGTTCTTGCGGTAGATATTCCAAAATTCTTCAAAGCTCGGAATGTTGTCGGCGGTGAACTCTGCGGCATACATTTTGTCGGACTCTATTCTGCCCGGTTTTATCGTGGCTTCAGCCTTTTTGTTGATTATTGAAACGCAAGTGTTTTTAATCGTCGGCAATTTCAAAAATGTATAACACAAGCGTGCTTTGTTCTTTGCAATATGCATATCGGGCAAAGTTACCCTGTACATCGGCATAAAAATTATCCTCTCTTTATGTGTCTCTTACGGAAAAACGGCATCCGCAGTAATTCTGACGGTACAAGCCGTACATGGCGGAAAGCTCAATACTTCTCTTGTAGCCCTCTTTTTTCTTGAAGTCTGACGGCAGATGCTTAACTCCGATTTCTTTTTCGAGTTTCTCGCCTATCTCGTTTATTTTTTGCGAGCTTTTAAGCGGACTTATCGAAAGTGTTGTCGTGAAATAGTCAAAGCCGTATTCCTTGGCAAGCTCAGCGGCTTTTCTCATTCGCATTTCATAGCACTTAAAACAGCGTGCGCCGCCCTCGGGCACATTTTCAAGGCCTTTAGCCATCTCCTCAAATTCGGCGCTGTCATATCCCACAGACAAGAACTTAACGGGATGAACCTGCGGCAAAAGAGAAATGAGCCTTTTAACCTCGTTTTCACGCTTTAGATATTCCTCAAACGAAGAAATATTCGGATTGTAAAAAAGCAGAGTTATATCAAAATACTTTGAGAGATACTCAAGGCAATAGGAACTGCACGGAGCGCAGCACCCGTGAAGCATAAGCTTGGGCACGTTGCCGTCAAGCGACTCTATAAGAGAATCGAGCAGTTTTTGATAGTTTACCTTAGGTTTGTTCGGCGTGCTTTTTTTGTTAGTGTTCTCTGCCATATCAAAATTCCAATCTCATCTGGTACCAAACGGCGCCGCCGTGTGTGGAATCGGAAATGCCTTCCTTTTTGAATCCGAACGATGCATAATAATCGACAAGCTTATCTTTGCACGTGAGGACAACGCCCTTTCTGCCGCTCATTTTTGCATTGTCGATTGCGGTTCTCAAAAGCTTTCCCGCAAAGCCTTTTTTTCTGGCGGAAGGAATGGTGTTCACGCCGAAAATCATCTGCCAAGCGCCGTTTTCGTTATGCATGGAAGCGTCAGCGTACATCTCGTCCGTGAGATCTTTTTCGTCGGTGCAGAATCCGTCCACAAAAGAAACAAGCTTGTCGTCATCAAAAAGCAGCCAAAAATGGTTTGCATAAGCTTTCACTCTCTCCTCTATCTCCTTGGGAGAAGCCGCCTCGGCGGGAGGGAAACACTCGGCTTCAACTTCTGAGAGCGCATTAATATCCGTGAGTTCTGCTGTTCTTATCAACATATTTCTACCTCGTATACTATCTTTTCGGATGCCACAAAAAGCGAGTGCGTCCGACTTATTTTTCTTTTACTTACTCTAAGTTATTAAGTATATACAAATAAGATTAAAATTTCAACTCAATGTTTGGAAACGGCTTTATCTTGCATAAAAATAACAATTATGATAAAATTTTAATTTGTGCAGAGATTTGATTTAAGCCGTTTCGGCATTCACTATTAATTTTTCCTGCCGCAATTTAATTATGTTTTATCAGAGGTAACACATGATAAAAACTTGTTTTGAACCTTAATACCGTTCGGTTCGGATTTACTCAATTATTAATTTTCAGATTCAACTTCAAACAAAGAGGATATAAGTATAAATATGGCTGATTTAAGAACAGAAATCGAAAAAAGAAGAACCTTTGCCATCATCTCCCACCCCGATGCAGGTAAAACCACCCTCACCGAGAAATTTCTCCTTTGGGGCGGCACAATCAATCAGGCCGGTATGGTCAAGGGCAAGAAAAACACAAAGCACGCCGTTTCCGACTGGATGGAAATCGAAAAGCAGAGAGGTATTTCGGTCACTTCTTCCGTCATGCAGTTTAACTATGACGGATACTGCATAAACCTTCTCGATACCCCCGGACATCAGGACTTCTCCGAGGACACATACCGTACTCTTATGGCGGCAGACAGCGCCGTGATGGTAATCGACGCCGCAAAGGGCGTTGAGCCTCAGACGAGAAAGCTTTTCAAAGTCTGCGTTATGAGAAACATTCCGATATTCACTTTCATCAACAAGATGGACAGAGACGCACTCGATCCGTACGATCTTCTCGATGAAATCGAAAAAGAGCTCGGCATCGGCACTTATCCGATGAACTGGCCCATCGGTTCGGGAAAACGCTTCAAGGGCGTTTATGACAGAGCAAAATCTCACATTGTTGAGTTCACACCGAATTCCGGTCAAAAGGTCGAGGCACGAGAAATCAACATAAACGACGCATCTCTTGCAGAAGATCTCGGCGATGAGCTTTACGAGACATTAAAGAACGACGTTGAGCTTTTGGACGGCGTCGGCGATGAATTCGATATTGACAGAATCAGAGGCGGAAAACTTTCCCCCGTATTCTTCGGCTCGGCTCTTACGAACTTCGGCGTAGAGCTTTTCCTTGAGGACTTCTTAAAGCTCACGACAAGTCCGCTCCCGAGAACAGCAGTCGAGGGCGTTGTCGATCCGATGAGCGAGAATTTCTCCGCTTTCGTTTTCAAAATTCAGGCAAACATGAACAAGGCTCACCGTGACAGAATCGCATTCATGAGAATTTGCTCGGGCAAATTCGAAAAAGGAATGGAAGTCACTCACGTTCAGGGCGGCAAGAAGATAAAGCTCGCACAGCCTCAGCAGATGATGGCTCAGTCGCGTGAAATAATCGAGGAAGCATATGCTGGCGATATAATCGGTATTTTCGACCCGGGCATTTTCTCAATCGGCGATACCGTCTGCACGGGCAAAAAAGTAACATTCGAGGGAATTCCTACCTTTGCTCCCGAATTCTTCTGCCGTGTTACTCAGAAAGACACCATGAAGAGAAAGCAGTTCGTCAAGGGAGTAACTCAGATTGCTCAGGAAGGTGCAATTCAGATTTTCCAGGAGGTTGCCTCAGGTATGGAGGAGGTAATCGTCGGCGTTGTCGGTACTCTTCAGTTCGATGTTTTCAAGTATCGCATGGAGAACGAATATAACGTTGAACTCAGAATGGAAAATCTCCCCTACTCGCTCATTCGCTGGATTGATACTCCCGATGTCGACCTCAAAAAACTCAATCTTACAACCGACACAAAAAAGGTTCAGGATATGAAGGGCAGATACCTTCTTCTCTTCTCAAACGAGTGGAGCATCGGCTGGGCTTACGACCACAACGAGGGCTTAGAGCTTTCAGACTTCTCGAGAAACTAAACTTGTTATTTCAAAGGACGCCGACAAAAGGCGTCCTTTTTGTCGGTGTTAATTTGATTGTTGTCAGAAGTAAAAAGTACCAAAATATTAATTATCGGTTAATATTGTGCAAGAACACTTGCTAAATTTGCGATTTTTTGTTATTATATATTCAAAATGAAGATTCAAAGAAGGAGGTGCCCTTATGGCAGACTATCAAAAGGACGCTACTCAACCGTTTTCCTTTGAAGAAATTAAAGAGGAAGATACCAGAATCATTCTAAAGGCAGTTTACGATGCTCTTTCGGAAAAAGGCTACAACCCTATCAGTCAGCTTGTGGGTTACATTCTCTCTGAAGACCCCACATATATCACAACTCACAAGAATGCAAGATCGCTCATAAGAAGAATCGATCGTGACGAGCTTTTAAAAGACCTCGTCCGCAATTATCTTGGTGTGAGCAAAGACAGATAATTAAAAAGGGCAGCCGTTTGGTGGCGCGCCCTTTTTTATTTACCGTATTTGTGTGATTTTTCGTGGTATGCAAATCGTGAGGAGCAAATCGCTTTGCTCTTTGCCTTACACACTGAATGAAGGGACGAATGTATTATGGCAAATTTTCAGAATTATAAAGGAAGACCGATAGTCAGATCGGGCGATACTATCTATTACGGAAGCATGAAAAAGCCTTTTGTCGCAAAACTCGACATTAAGACTAAAAAAGACGTCAAGGATATGAAAGTGGCTGACAGAATTTCAATTCAGATTCTTGCAACCGATCCCACAACTCCGCCCGCAAAAATGATTGCCAAGCGCGGAGAGGCAAACGGACTTTACGAGGCTATCGATATTGCATCGGTTTGGCTTGATAAATCCAACGCTTAAAATAAGCAAGTGATGCGGAGAGAGTTTTTACTCTCTCTTTTTTCTTTGTCAAATGCAAAAAGAGCACCTTTAGGGGTGCTCTTTTGAACAATCAAATTAAACTTGTTGAAAACTTGCCTGTTTTAAGCGTTGTACGCATTAAGGAACTTGATAACTTCGCCGATTAACTCCTTAGTCCAGAAGTTGATTCCGTGACCTGCCCCGACAACCTTATAAAACTCTGCGACCTTGCCGCATTCCAAAAGTTTCTTGTAGAGAATAACGCTCTGATTGAACGGAACCATCTGATCCCAGTCTCCGTGAGCAATCATAAAGGGAGGAATATCCTTTTCATGGCTTATGTATGTGCACGGATCGCCCGGCTTTGCAATCTCGGGGTGCTCTGCGACGCATCCGCCGAAAAGAATGTCCTCGGGAATTTTGGTCTTGTCTGCGGTGAGTGCGGGATCTCTCGGAGTTTCGTCAATTCTTCCGCAGTCGGTCGGGCCGTAAAAGTCGACAACACATCTCACGGAATCGGAGAACTCCTTGTTGTCCTCGGTCTTGAACTCTTCCATGTCACCGGTTACGCCCAGAAGCGAGGCAGTGTTTCCGCCTGAAGAATCTCCCCAAATCGAAATTCTCTCGGGATCTATTCCGTATTTTTCAGCGTTTGCACGCATAAATCTCACGGCAGACTTAACATCCTGAATATAAGCGGGATACTTTGCCTTTGTTGCCGCACGGTATTTTACGGACGCAACCGTATAGCCGGCTCTTACAATGTCGGTAAACATGGGAATTCTTCTGTAGATCTTTTGCTCCATCCAGGCAGAACCCTGAACATAAATGACAAGCGGATATTTACCGGGGAATATTCCCGTCTGCGGGTCAGGCTCCGAACGCGTGAGAAGCTGAAGCACGAGGTCCTCCTCGGGTCTTTTAACGTACACGATGTCTTTTGTGTAGTTGACCTCATTTACGCTTGTTGAGTCAGCCCAAATTGTTTTCATACCGGGGATAAATTGAGTATCCTGTGGAATAACCGGTTTGTAGTTCATATATTTCACACCTTTCCAGCCGACTTATAAATTCTGTCAGCAAAATTTATTTAACTTTTCGTCGTATTCGAAACCGACAGCTCTCAATTTTTCGATAAGCTCGTTTTTGTCGGCGTCTTCAACCTTGCAAAATTCGTCCAATGACGGATAGAAATCTCTCAGCTTGGTATTTACAATACTCATAAGCATGAACGGATCATTCGGAAAATTCATACCCTTACCTCCGTTTCCTTAAAAAATTGACCTTTTGTCTATTGTCAATTGTTTTTCTGCTTTTCTTCCTCTTCTCTTTCAAGAACGGTATAAGCTACCTTTCCGACAAGAGTTTTGGGAAGATCGGCTCTGAATTCAAGCTCTCTCGGAACTGCGTATTTTGCCACACGCTCGGCGCAATAAGCCAAAATGTCCTTTTTGAGCTCCTCTGTCTGCTCCACTCCCGATTTCAGCACCACAATCGCCTTAACCTTCTGCATGCGGTAATTGTCTTTCACGCCGATTACCGTACTCATGTGAACAGCGGGATGAGAATCGAGAACATTCTCTACCTGTGACGGATAAACATTATATCCGCTTGTTACTATCATTCTCTTAAGGCGCTGTTTGAAGTAGACAAATCCCTCGTCGTCCATGGTTCCGAGGTCACCCGTGTGAAGCCAGACGAGTCCGTCCTCGTGAAGCTGGAGTGCCTGAGCGGTTTCCTTGGGGTTATCCATGTATCCCTGCATGACGGTGGGACCCGCAATACAAATCTCGCCAATTGTTCCGTAGGGAACCTCCTCGTGAGTTGAGGGCATTACTATCTTGTAGTAGGTGTCGGGGAAAGGAATGCCGATTGAGCCTTCCTTGTACTTGAATCTCGGTGTGAGACACGAAGCCGTGACGCACTCCGTTGTACCGTAGCCCTCACGCACCTGTTCCTTTGCGCCGTGAGCCGTGATAAATTCATCGACCTTTGTTTTGAGCTCGACACTCAGGCTGTCGCCGCCCGAGAACATTCCCTCAAGCTGAGAGAGATCGAGCGTTTTTGCGTCCTCTATTCTTAGCAAAGCTTCATAAAGAGTAGGCACGCCCGCAATCAAATTCGGTCTGTACTTTTTGAGCAAACCACAGTAGGTTTTCACATTGAACTGCGGCACGAGTATGCACGTGCATCCCCAATAAAGAATGGTGTGAATACAAACGCCCAAACCGAAACCGTGAAAAACGGGCATAATGGAGAGCATCGTGTGTCCCGGGATTATGCAGTTGCCTGCCGTTCCCGTTTGAAGTGCAAGAGCGTTGAAATTGAGGTTCGAGAGCAAAATGCCCTTGCTCGTACCTGTTGTTCCGCCCGAATAGAGAATTGCGGCTGTTTCTTCACTCTTTGCGTGATAGATATACTCGCCGTGATATTTTTTACCGCCGCCGATGAAGTCTTTCCACTTTATCGCGGTGCTGTTTTTCGGAAGCGGTTTGACATTCTTTCTCGTAAACGGGAAAAGAACTTTTTTTACGCCCTTTAAGCCGTCCGTAATATCGCAAATAACAAGGTTTTTGTTATTCAGTCTGTCTAAGATTTTCTCAAACTTCGGGTAAAACTGCAAAAGCGTGAGACACAAAACAGAGTTTGCGTTATTGATGTAATTTACGATTTCCTCTTCTCCCGAGAGCGGATGAATCATGCTTGCCACGGCGCCCATTCTGTTGCATGCATAAAACATGACAAGCGCCTGAGGTGTGTTCGGCATACAAATCGTCACTCGCTCGCCGGGTTTTACGCCGTATGCGACAAGCGATCTTGCCGCCATATGAACCTGAAGCATAAAATCCTTATATGTAACCTTGTTGCCGTAAAAATTATATGCGATTGTATTTTTTGGAACAGCCATGGCAGAAGCCTCGATGGCGTCTATCATGGAGCCGTCAAAATAATTGAGGGATGTGGGGAGCCCGTCCTCCTCGGCAACCTTGAACCAAGGTGCTTTTATCTCATCGGGAACGGAAAATTTGAGTGAGCTCTTCTGATATTTGGTGAGAAGCGGCTCGTTAATTTTATTTGTAGTCATATCCGCTCTCCTCTTCCAAAGGCTTATCGAGCAGTTCGGGGTTATCGCAAATGTGCTGTAAAAGCTTTAAAGATCTCGCAAAATAGAAACCGTCCGCAATTCTTTCGTCGAGAATAGCTCCGATGTTCATGACATCTCTTATCTGAACGCTGCCGTCGGGCATAACTCTCTGTGCCTTGTGCATCACTCCGAGTGTGATGAAAATGGAAGCCGTGCCGTAATTGCTCAAGTGGTGATAAACTGCGTCTGTTTTTATGCTGCCCAAATTGGAAAGAATAACGGAAGCATAGTTTATATCGCCCTCCGTGAGTGCCTTGGGAACCTTGCCCCAGAAATCGAGCCAGCGAACAACACGCACGATAAACATGAGGAGAAGTCGCGGAAATTTACCGAAAGTATCGAGAATATCGTCAATACCTATCTGCTTTTCTCTTTCTCTCATCTCTTTTACTTCGCCGTAAATCTTCTTCGAGACAAAATCGAGATCGTCGCTGCCCTTTGCTTTGTAGAGCATGAGGCACTCCTCGTCGTGATCCGTGAAGCGTTTCTTTGCCGTAAAGCCGAGAACAATTTCGTCACGCTCGTAAATTCTTCCACCCTGAACAAAGCGGTTCATGTATCTTCTCTCGTTGAGAATTCTTGCAACTGCCAAAACAACGCAGTGAAAAACCGTTGTTTTGTACTCGGGGTGCTCTTCGTTTTTCTTCGCTATATATTCGAGAAGCTTGGTAACATCAATTTCCTGCTTCAGATAAACCTCGCTGTCGGTTCTCTTTGGATAAAGATCCGTCATGACAACATTCATTCCGGGTGCGTCCTTAACCCAGTGACCGTCACGGCGATCTCCGAACTTTCTCGGTCTTTTTTCCATAAAAGCCATTTAATATATCCTCCAATCGTCAGCCGTGTTCCAAAATAAGTGTTTTCGTTAACACAGGCTAACGGCAATATTTTACCACATATAAGCCGAATTTACAACATAAAATGACTGTCGGTCACCCAAAGCCTTAGATTTGTATGCAAAAAACAAAACCGTCTCCCACAGAAACGGTTTTGAGTATCAGCCTCTTGTCAACGCCTCGGCTTTTAAATGACCGATGAGCTCCTCAAGCTTCATATTAAGATTGTACGGCGTAACTACCGCCTTGAGCGGCGTGGGCGGAATTTCGGCTTTTTTGTATTCGCTCAAAAAAGAGTCAAGGCTTTTGTCGGAAAATCCCGAAAAAACTATAACATCGGGCATAACGAAAAGCGGCATCGGCTTTGCCTTTGTTTTCGGCTTTGCTCCCTTTAAAACCTCGGCTAAAGTCATAGAATATTCATCCAAACCGAAAGTTCTCACGCTTTGGTTAAGCTTTTTTGCAAGTGCGAGTATTTTCTCTCTTTTTTCTTTGTTTTCAATGTGTATCAAAAGCATAAATCACCTATTTGCAAAGACCGAATCCGCTTATCTCTCCCGAATGAAGATCGTAGACAAATCCCAGCTTGTAACCGCCGTAAAACTCGGTATCGCTCGATATTATAATACTCGAGCCGTCAAGCGTTTTCTTGTTTGAACCCTCAAGTGCCTTGCACGCCTTCTCAACAAACTTAGGCAGTTTGATTCCCGAAAACGAATAGTAATCGTTAAGGCAACCAAGCTCATCGTTGTAATCGAGTGCAACGCTTGTAAGTCTCTCGAAAAATCTTCTTACCTCATCGTCCTCTTGAATTACGCTCTCAATACTGTTTATATAGTCCTGCTTTGAGCCGGAATAAATATTGCCGCTTAAATAATCCGATGAAAGATTTGCGAAAACATCTCTCAGGCTCCCCGCCTCGCTGTTCCAAGAGTTGACATCAAGCTCGCTTATAACTCTGTAAAAATCTTCAGCCGATAGATTGTTGTCGTCAGCTCTCATAATATTGAAGTAATAGAAATTATCTCCGCAAGAAATAATCGACAGGCAGTAATCCTGACCGCTCTCGGCAGTATAGCGTACATCCTGGGCAACCAAAAGAATACCCTCGGAATAACCCGTGAAATTGGTGCTCATATTGTTTCTCGAGTCGCTGCTTCCGAGTCCCTTGTAGCTCGAATGAAAGTCATGTCCCGAATAATCGGCATCATCGTCGGTCGGAACGCTTGCACCGCCAAAGGTATAGTAGGTAAATTTACCCACCAAGTCGTCCTCGCTTTTTGGGGAGGCATCCGAATAAATAAGGGATATAATGTCGGATATTTCGCTTGCATACTCCTTGTCGGCAGAAGACGGCATATTTGCCTTTGCGAGATCGTCAAAATTTTGAAGATCGCTCAAGCCGACAAAACTCAAGGTCTCATCGGAATAAACCGTTTTCTGTTCGTTTACCTCAGTGGAATGTACCGTGTCCTTGTAGCGCGGAAGGCAACTGAAAACCAAAAAACTGCCTATCGTCAGAAGTATCGCAACCGCAAGCATAATCGCATAGGGGTAGAACGTCTTGACAAGCTCTTCTTTAGACTTTGTGGCAAGCTCAAAGCTAGTCTTCTCCGCCTTCTTCTTTATCCAAGCTATCGTCCTCAGATTCAAAATCGACCGTGTCCGTGATGTACTCGCTGTCGTAGTCGGCTGAGCCGATGTCTCCTTCGTCGGCGCTGTCTTTTCGGGTCTGCTTTTCTGTGCCTGCTCCGTCTGCGTCGGCTGAGCCGGCGTCGGCATCAGAACCGTATTCTCCGCGCTCGATGTCTTCTTCGTCATAATCGGCAGCTTCATCTTCATATTCATCCGTTTCATACCCTCCCTTCTTCACAAAGCACTTAATGTTAACAGTTACCATGGTTCCCTCGCCGAGAATTGAATCTATGGTAAACTGGGCGTTATGCTTTTTCGCTATTTCGGCGCAAAGGGAAAGTCCGAGGCCTGCTCCGCCCGCTTTTCTCGAACGGGATTTATCAACCATATAGAACGGCTCCGTAACTCTTATGAGGTCCTCTCTTGCCATTCCAACGCCGTCGTCGGCAACACATATGAGCGCTCTGTCGCCCTCGGTGTCACAAACCATTCTTATCTCGTTGCCGTCGTCGCTTGCCTTGCAAGCGTTGTCGATAAGATTGTAAAGAAGAGATTTAAACAATTCTCTGTCGGCTCTTATCCAAACTCTCTTTGAAGCAATTCTGAGATTTATGTGTTTCTTTGCGACAAGCGGAACGGTTGAATTATAAACCTCCATCAAAAGCTCGGGAACAAAAACATCTGTCAGCTCGATGTTGGCAGTATCGGTAGTAGCCATTTCGAGAAGTTTTCCCGAAAGCGACTTCATTCTTGTAGCTTCCTCGATAATAATATTCGAGTAGTCCATTCTCTGCTGGTCGGAAACCACGCGTCGGCTCCTCAAAATATCGGCAAAACCGATTATTGATGTGAGCGGAGTTTTCATCTCGTGGGCAAAGGAATCGACAAATCGTTTTCTCGATGTTGCAATGCTGTCAAGTCGCTCCACGTTCATCTGAACTGCGCTTGCCATTCGGTTTACGTTTCTTGCCAAAAGCTTAAATTCCACGCTGCCTTTTTCTTCAAGACGAACGCTGTAATCTCCGGCACCTATGCTTACAAGGCCGTCATTTACCTTTGCAAGGGGAATGACCGTAAAAACAAAAATCGAGCACGACAAAAGAACCGCCGCCAAAAGTGCCAGTCCCAAGCTTATGTAGAGAATTGTTCTCATCTGCTTTTCGTGCACCTGATAGGTGGTGGTGACGTCTCTGATTGTGAAAAGCTTATATTCAAGCTTTTCAAGCTCAATATTGCTGACAGTGATAAGGCAGGTCTCATCGCCTATATCGGTGATGAGACTTTTGCATATTCCGTCATCAACATCAATTGAGAGAATATCTTCTCTCACATCGGTGGTTGCGGGATATATAAGTTCGTTTCCCGAGCCGACAACGATTATCTCGCCGTAAGCCGAACCCGCCTCACGCGAAATTTCTCTTATGATGTCGGTTAATTCTTCCTGCGAGAGCAAAATTTCTCCCGCGTTTATTCTCTCGTACATCGTCCTGTTCACTATGCCGGAAGCAAAGCTTGTGTGAGCCGAGGTCGCATTCTTCTCCTCGGTATCGATTATTCCCGAGAAATTCGACTGCGAGACGAAAATGCTTGTTATCTCAATCGAGAGCGTGACGAATATCAGAACGATGATAAAAATCTTGTGCCAAAGTCGCATTTGCCTACCCGCTTATCTGCTCTCGAGTCGGTAGCCAAGCTTCGGAATTGTGATAAGCTTGTTCTGAAGATTGAGCTTTCTTCTCACTTTTTGAACGTGAATATCGACCGTGCGCGATTCGCCGACGAAATCATATCCCCAAACCTCAGCCAAAAGTCTCTCTCTCGTGATGAGAATATCAACGTTGGACATAAAAAGGGCAAGAACATCGAATTCTTTCGGCGTGAGTATCACCTCTTCGCCGCCCTTTGTCACGGTGTGCTTGGTTAAATCAATCTCGATATCCTCATAAGAAAGATTGTTTCTGCCCTTGTTGCTGCGCCTTAAAACAACCTCGATTCTTGCGAGAAGCTCCAAGCCCTCAAAAGGCTTGACTATGTAGTCCTCGGCGCCAAGCTGCAAGCCCTTAACCTTATCGGAAACATCTTGCATTGCGGTAAGGAAAATAACGGGAACGCCTTTTCCCTCAATTCTTCTCATAACCTCAAAGCCATCAAAGCCCGGAAGCATAACATCGAGAAGAACCAAATCGTAATCCCCTTCGAGTATTTTCGTCACTGCGTCGGGGCCGTTATCGACTATATCGGAGTCATATCCTTTAAGGTCGATATTCGTTTTAATCATTCTTGCTATATTTTCTTCATCTTCAACTATAAGTATCTTGACCATATCAATTTCCTTTACAGTTTAAAAAATATCTGTTCACATATTTACCTAATATGATTATATTATAAATACTGTTTCAATTCAAGCTAACAAAATTTTGCATTTTTGAACCTAAAGCAAAAAACACTTGTTTTAGCCTTTCACATATGTTATATTAATATCGTTTCAAATAGTTTATTTTGAAACTATTTTATCGATTCAAGGTGATAACTGTGTCTAAAGAAACATCTCGCGGAAATTTCGCCGAAGGTGCTGTTTCAAAAAACATTCTCTCTCAGGCATTTCCGCTCATGCTTGCACAGCTTGTGCAGCTTTGCTACAACATCGTTGACAGAATTTACATCGGTCATATGGCTGATGTCGGCACGATGGCTTTGACGGGAATCGGACTTGCGTTTCCGCTCACAACCCTCATATCCGCTTTTACGGGACTTTACAGCATAGGAGGCACACCGCTTTTCTCCATTGCACGAGGCAAAAAAGACGATGAGGAGGCCGAGAAAATACTCTCGCAAATCACGGTGCTTTTAATCGGCACGTCTCTTGTTCTTTTCGTTCTGTGCTATACGCTCAGAAAACCTGTTTTGTACCTTTTCGGAGCAAGCGACGCATCGTATCCTTACGCTGATACTTACCTAAAATATTATCTGTTCGGCACAACCTTCACAATGTTCTCAACGGGACTTAACAACTTCATCAACGCTCAGGGCTACCCCAGAACGGGAATGATGACAACCGTAATCGGCGCAATTCTCAATCTTGTGCTCGATCCGCTGTTTATATTCACCTTCGGCATGGGAGTTAAAGGCGCCGCCATCGCAACGGTTATCAGCCAAGCGGTTTCGGCTGTATGGGTCTTTATGTTCTTCACGGGCAAAAAATCTCAGTATCACATCAATGTGAAGTATTTTAAGCCCGACGCAAAAATAATTAAAGATACTCTTTCGCTCGGAATTTCCGGCTTTATCATGAACGGCACAAACTGTGCGGTTCAGATTATTTGCAACGCCACTTTGAAAATCTACGGCGGCGATCTTTATGTCGGAATTATGACCTGTCTCAACTCCGTGCGTTCCATAGCGGAGCTTCCCGTTTTCTCGCTCACACACGGCTCTCAGCCCGTTCTCTCATATAACTGGGGAGCAAGAAAATATGCAAGACTCAGAAAGTGCGTAAGATTCGTGACGATTTCCGCACTTATCTATTCTATTTTCATCTGGATAATCATCAGCTGTTTCCCGAAAATGTTTATGTCGATATTCACAACGGACAGCGAAATGGTTGAAAAGGGCGTTGCGGCACTTCACATCTATTTCCTCGCATTTTTCTTCCAGACTTTCCAGTCTGCGGGACAATCGACATTCGTTTCTCTCAAATGTCCGAAACGTGCGATATTCTTTTCACTACTCAGAAAAGCAATCATTGTTATCCCTCTCACTATCTTCCTGCCGAAAATCGGTATGGGCGTAAATGGCGTTTTTGCCGCCGAACCTATATCAAATGTCTTGGGCGGTCTTGCGGCTTACACAACCATGTACTTCTCGCTTTACAGAAAACTGCCAAAGGAAGACGAATAAAACACAAATCAAAAAAAGTCGGGTTTAATCGCCCGACTTTTTTTGATTTACATTCAAATTGACATAAGCCTCAAAATATGCTATATTTTTCCTACCAGATTAGTATGCAATCCTTGAAGCCTTGCGATTTGGGAATTGGCAAACGGGAGGTTATTCCGAGATTCAATCGGGCATGAAGCCCGAAAAGCAAAAGAGGAAAATTAGTTCAGCCGTCAGGCGCATTAGCCATTCGTTAAGAAGCGGATTTTCGTTCAGCAGTTTCGATGACGGCAATGGATTTAAGTATGACAGTAACGGAAAAGAAAACAAAATTAGAAAATTATTTGAAGGACTTAAAAAAGGTAGCGGTAGCGTATTCTTCGGGCGTTGACTCCACACTTCTTTTAAAGGTCGCCTGCGACACGCTCGGCAAAGAAAACGTAATTGCCGTAACGGCGGTCTCTCCGTTCTTCCCCAAAAAGGAAACAACCGAGGCGGTGGCTTTCTGCAAAGAAATAGGCGTGCGCCACTTCTTCGTGGAGACCGATGAAATGCAGATTGAAGGCTTTGCCGAGAATCCGCCCGACAGATGCTACATCTGCAAAACTGCCCTTTTCACAAGACTTATCGAGGTCGCAAAGGAAAACGGCGCAGAATACGTATGCGAGGGCTCAAACATGGACGATCTCTCCGATTATCGTCCCGGTCTTAAGGCAATAGCCGAGCTCGGCGTTAAGTCTCCGCTGCGATATGCAGAGCTTTACAAGAGCGAGATAAGAGCGCTTTCAAAAGAGCTCAATCTTCCCACTTGGAAAAAGCAAAGTTTTGCTTGCCTTGCCTCACGCTTTGCGTACGGCGAGTACATCACGGCAGAAAAACTTGGTATGGTCGAAAAAGCCGAGGACTATCTGCGTGAGATGAACTTCTCTCAACTCCGTGTTAGAATTCACGGCAAGCTTGCAAGAATTGAAGTCGCTCCCGACGAATTCGAAAAAATTATGCCGAAAGCAAAGGAGATAAACGATTATCTTCGCTCTCTCGGATTTATGTACGTAACCCTCGACCTCGGTGGCTACACCATGGGTAGCATGAACCGAGCACTTGGAATCGAGAATTGATTTTATAAGTCTTTTTTCTCTGACTTTAACTCAAAACAAAAATACAGAAAAGGGAAATCTCCAAAAACGGGATTTCCCTTTTTCTATCACCAATCAAATGTGCGGAATTTTTCTGTCTGTCAAAACAAGATTCATGTTGCCGTCTATTTCTCCGACCGGCTTATCGCCCTCGTGAAGCTGCCAGATAAACTCTGCCATCTCCTCAGCCGTGTTATATTTTCCGGGTCTTGAAGAATAGTCAAACGGAGTTTCGCTTTCGTGGCAAGACTGCTCAAATTCTGTTTCTGTTGTCTTGGGAGCCATAACCTTTGCTTTCAGCTTGTATCCGCCACGGTTCATATCGTCCCAAATCTGCTCCGTAAGAGTTGTCACGAAAAATTTGGTTGCGCAGTAAAATGCACATCCGGGAACATTTATGTATCCGCCGACCGAAGCAATATTGATAAGCTGTGCGCCATCTTTGTTATAATTGTCGGCTACAAACATTGCGCTGAACAAACCGAGTGCCTCAGTGTTAACTCTGAGCATTCTCTTGTTGTGTTCTGGTTCTGCGTTTCTGAGATCGCCCGAATTTCCAAGCCCCGCATTGTTGATCCAAGTTTCAATGTCGTACTTTTTAACAAGCTCATAAACCCGTTCGGGTTCTCCGTCCTTTGAGAGATCGGATGAAATTATCACAACATCTGCGCTCGGATTTAACCCAAGAATCTCTTGCTTGAGTTTCTCAAGCTTTTCGGTTCTTCTCGCAAGTATTATCGGATTATATCCGTGCTTTGCAAAAGCTTTGGATGTTTCGTAACCTATGCCAGAGCTTGCGCCTGTCACCATTACATATTTAGACATAGTGTTCACCTTTATAATCACATGTACGATATTTTGTTGTTTCGTTATTTGACTTCTTAAACTTGTCGTTTTTTCGTGCAAGCAAATTCATATTGTGTTGGCGACTGAAATCACAACCGTCTATCTCATACACGACACCGAGGCTTGCACCTTTAATTATCTTGTATTTTTCAAATAAATTCATCTTTATCACTTATCGAGCATCTCGGCAAACTCCGACAGTATCTCGGGAATTTTAATACCCTGCGGACAAACGCTCATACAAGCTCCGCAAGCGATACAGGCGGCCGGATCTTCGCCGGGATTATTTCTGTTCATATTAAAATTGAGCATTGCGCCGCCGTTTTTGCTCTCGTTGTAGAAAGAAATAAGCTTGGGGATATTAATCTCCATGGGGCATCCCTCGGTACAGTAGGAACAGCCCGTGCACGGCACAAGATTGAGCATAACATCGACAACCGACTTAACAGCGTCATAATGTTTTTCTTCAAAACTTGCCCTTGTCTCGAATGTTGCGAGATTTTCCTTAAGCTGTTCGAGCGTGGACATTCCCGAGAGGCAAACCGCCACATTCGGAAGCGACTGAACAAACTTAAAGCACCACTGCGCGTTTGTCCATTCGGGTTCTGCCGCTTTCAATGCTTTTTCGGCATTTTCGGGTAAGTTTATAAGTCTTCCGCCTCGAACGGGCTCCATGACAACAACGGGAATTCCGTGCTTTTCGCAAACCTCATATTTTGCCTTTGCGTCCTGTAAAGTCCAGTCGAGGTAATTAAGCTGAAGCTGACAGTACTCGAATACTCCCGGATATTTAGTCAGAAATTTGTCTATCGTGTCGGCTCTGCCGTGTGCGGAAAAAGCAAGATGTTTGATTTTCCCCTGTCTCTTCTGCTCCTCAAGGTAACCGACAACATCAAGCTCCTCATTCATATAAAAATCAAATGAAGATTCGCACACATTGTGGAGAAGATAGAAATCAAAATAATCTACTCGGCATTTTTTCAGCTGTTCCTCGAAGACATCGGATAATTTATCACAGTGGAAATTTGAGAGATAACCCTGAAAACCGAGTTTGTGATCGCTGAAATTCATCATATGGCCTGGGAACTTTGAGACGAGCATAAAACTTTCCCTAGGATATTGGCTCAAGACCTCGCCGACAAAGCTCTCAGATTCTCCGTTGTGATAGCGAAATGCGGTATCGAAAAAGTTGATTCCGTGATTATAAGCATACTCGATTATCTCTCGAGCCTTTTCTCTGTCTATCGGGCCTCTTTCCTCTGTAGTGGGAAGCCTCATGTTTCCCATACCCAAAGCGGACACATTCACGCCCGCAAGTTTATTATAATACATAATTATTCCCTCTTTATTTTTTACAAAAATCACAATGTTCTGTGCATACACATTCTCACGAACTCGGGATCGAAATGCTTTGCTCTCGAGCCGTTGTATCCCATATCAAGAGAAGAAATTTTCTTCATTTCCTCGTCTGTGAGAGTGAAATCGAACACATCGAAATTCTCTTTGATTCTCTCGAGATGCGTGCTCTTGGGGATAACCACAGAACCTCTCTGAATGCCCCACTTGAGAATGACCTGACCTACTGTTTTGCCGTGATTTTCGGCAATTTCTTTTAGCATTTCATTCTCGAAGGGATTGTATCTTCCGCCGCCGAGCGGCGCCCACGCCTCGGGGATAACGCCGTAGTACTTCATGTTGTCAAGTGCACTTTCCTGAGTGAAGTACGGGTGAAGCTCAATCTGATTTACGGCGGGCTTGATGTCTACCGTCTCACAGAAATTTGCGAGAATGTTCGGATAGAAATTTGATACGCCTATTGCTTTTAATTTTCCGGCACGGAAAGCGTCTTCCATGGCTCTCCACGCCGAGAAATAATCGTTCATTGCCTGATGCTCGAGGTACAAATCGAGATAATCGAGTCCTGATTTTTTGAGCGAGGCGTCAATCGCTTTGCTTGCCGTTTCATAATTTTTCATATCGGCAACCCACATTTTTGAAGTGATAAAAAGATCTTCACGAGTACAAATGCCCTCGGCTATCGCTTTTCTCACACCCTCGCCGACAGCGTCCTCGTTACCGTAAGAGGCAGCCGTATCGATAAGGCGGTAACCTACCTTTACGGCATTATAAACCGACTCTGCACATTCTTTCTTGTCAGGCACTCTAAAAACTCCGAAACCAAGCATCGGCATTTTTGCTCCTGTGTTAAGCGTTACATACTTCATAATTTGCCTCCCGTTAAAATAAATTTCTTTGATAGATAAAATCAATTTTTTCTGCTTAAAAGCTTTCTTTTGTAACTTTCATCTAAATTATATAGCCTATATCAGTAAAATGCAAATATTCATTAACGATAGCACAGCATAAATAAAATTTATGGCAAAAGAAAATTCCAAGAGGTTTACTCTTGGAATTTTGATGAAATTAGGTTTTGAATTTTTCTTTTGCCCACAAAAAGAGAGCCGCAAATATCACAGCCGCCGCTATAACTCCCGACGGTATCGCAAATATCGGATAACCGACAATTATCATTGCCACCGTGATAAGCACCCACGGCAAAGCCATAGCAAAGCAGATGAGAATTCTGTCTCGCTTGAGCTTTCGCTCCTCGGCTTTTTCTGCATCTTTATTTTTATCTTTGTTCATGATTTGAGTACGATTAACTCCTTCTTCGGAAAATGAGTGAGATTATACGGGCCGTCCTCACCGAGGTAAACAAGGTCCTCTATTCTGCATCCGAGCTTTCCCGGCTGATAGATTCCAGGCTCAAAGCTTAAGCAGTTGCCGACTTCCATAATATCATCCGAAAATCTGTTGGCAAGGTGAGTCGGAGCGGCGCCGAGCAATCCGCAAGCGTGGCCGAGCGCATGCATATAACAACCCTCAAGGCCGCTTTTCTCGATATAATCTCTTGCGACAGCATCAAGCTCCTTGCCCGTCACGCCGACTTTAAAGCTGTTTATCGCACGCTCCTGAGCTTCCAAAACGGTGTAGTAAACGCGAGTTAGCTCATCACTTGCATAGCCGACCGCAAAGGTTCTCGACATATCCGACCAGTAGCCATTTTTCACAAGTCCGAAATCCATGAGCAAAACATCGCCCTCTAAAATAGGCTTGTCGCTTGGGTTTCCGTGCGGCATGGATGCGTTTGCACCGCTTATTATCTCCGGCTTGAAACTTAGGTCGTCGGCGCCGTTCATGTACATGTGATAGATAAGCTCCGCCTCAAGCTGTTTTTCAGTCATACCGATTTTGAACGACGAAAGTGTTTCTTCAAGTGCCTTTGATGCGAGCGTTTCGGCAAGCTCGAGGGCGTCTCTGTCCTCTACCGTAAGCACCGAACGGAGTCTGTCGATTTTATCTCTCGCAAAAACAAATTCGCACGAAAGATTTTCTCTCAGATTGTTGTACTCTCCGAGGCTTAAATGAGCGTCTTCCACGACAAGTCTTTTAACATCGTGCTTTTTGATAAGATCTTTAATTACCGAGATATAACCTGCCGTTGTGTCGGCAAGCTTGTAATTCTTGTCCGAAAGCTCTTTCTCAGCCGCCTCCAAATATCTTGAATCGGTGAGATAATAAGCTTCGCCGCCGCTTGTAACAAACACATTTCCGGCCGAGGAGATAAATCCCGAGGCATAAAGTCGGTTATCGGAATGAGTTATTAAAACGGCGTCTGCCCCAAGGTTCTTTATTACCTTTACTATATTTTCGGTTCTGTTCATTTAGAGCCTCCGTTATCTTAAATGTTCTGTCCGTGTGCCCTTAAAATTCTTTCTGCGTTTTTGTGAAGAATGAGCTCCTTTTCGGTATCGCTCAAATCGAGTGTTTTTAAAAGCTCGACATATTTTTTCTGACTGCTCCACGGCGAGTCGGTCGCAAACAGCACTCTGTCCGCCCCGTGTCTTTTGATGATTTTAACGCATTCGTTCGGAAATTTATCGAGAACGTACGCCGTGTCAAAATACACTTTTCTGCCGACAAGCTTTTCTATGACTTCATCGGGCTTATCGACCGATCCCATATGAGCCAAAATCAATTTGTCGTCGATTATGCTTCCAAGCTTATCAAGCACGTTTACTACCATATCGACCGTGCAGTGAACCTCGTCCGGGTAAGCGGGGTCAAAACCTGCGTGAGCGGTAATCATCAAATCTCTCTCGGCGGCTCCCCTCAAAATGCGAATGCATCTCTCCTCGTCAAAAAACAAGTCCTGATAGTCGGAGTGAAGCTTAATTCCGTAAAGTCCGCTCGATTTTATATCGTCCAAAATTTCCTCGATGTTCTCGCAATCGGGGTGAATTGCACCCGCAAAAATCAAGCTGTTCTTGCCGTTTAACTCCTTGCTCATTCTGTTTATGCTGTTCACCTGGCTTACTTTTGTCGCAACGGGAAGCGAAACGCTTATGTCAACGCCGGAATTTTTCATGGACTCGATGAGCGACGAAACACTTCCGTCACGATATGAGTCGGCATAGCCCTTTTGCTCCAAGAAAGAAATAGTCTTTGCGGCTATTTTATCGGGAAATGTATGTGTGTGGAAATCAATAACCATTCTTCTTATCCTTCTTCCGATTAATCTGTATCTAAAATCGATATTTTATCACAATTAAATTGATTTTTAAAGGACTCGAAAAATGTATACCAAAAACATCGGGAGAGAACCCGAAAGCTCTCTCCCTCAATTTAAGTCAATATTGAATTATCAGATCCAACGTGCGCCTGTGAGCTTAGGCTCTTTGACAATGCACTCTTCCATGCAAGCGACAGCCTTCTCGAGACCCTCGTTGATGCTCATGAGTGAATCCTCGTGCTCGATGCACATAACGTGATCGTAGCCGACCATTCTGAGGTTGGAAATCAATTCCTTCCAGTAGAGCTTATCGTTGCCGTAACCGCAGGAACGGAAGATCCAAGATCTGTTGATCTCGTCTGCATAAGACTTTGTATCGAGAACACCGTTAAGCTTTGTGTTGTCGGGATCGATTCTTACGTCCTTAGCATGTACGTGGAAGATAGCGCCCTCTTTGCCGAGTGCACGGATAACTGTAACGGGATCCATGCCCTGCCAAAGGATATGAGAAGGATCGAAGTTAGCGCCGATCTCCGGGCCGACAGCGTGACGAAGTTTCAAAAGTGTCTGTGTGCTGTAAACGCAGAATCCGGGATGCATCTCGAGACCGATCTTTGTTACGCCGTGAGCCTTGGCAAACTCAACAAAGTTCTTCCAGTACGGAATAAGGCACTCGTTCCACTGATAGTCGAGAATCTCGCCGAAATCGTTCGGCCACGGGCATGTAACCCAGTTCGGCTTCTGGCTCGTCGGAGAATCACCGGGGCAACCGGAGAAGCACTCGATGTTATCAATACCGTATTTCTCAGCCATGAGAACAGCGTCACGCATAGCCTTGTCGGACTCTGCGGCAAATTCCTTATTGGGGTGAACAGGGTTTGAGTGAGCGGAGAAGCCCGATACGATTATACCTGTATCGTCAAGAGCCTTTTTCCACTCTGCATAAGCAGCCTCGTCATTAAGAAGAACATCAGCATTGCAGTGGTCGTTTCCGGGATATCCGCCTACGCCTACTTCAACAGCCTGAATGCCCTTGGATGCAAAATACTCTAATGCCTCACGCCACGGCAAATCCGCACGAAGGTTAGAACAAACACCGATTTTCATTGGTAATACACTCCTTACAAAAAAGAATTCAATAAGTTCTTAGATAAGCTTTCCCATTACAAGCTTATCTGTAGACATTATACATTTATATTGCCACAAATGCAATAGATGCAGTTAAATTTACTCAAAAAATAAGACTCGATTTTGAAAAGGCGTCAGCAAATTTCACAAAAATCTCAGTGTTTAACTTTGTGCAAATTTCCCAATACGAAAAAAAGGACGCACCGAAATGCTCGGTGTGTCCTCTTGGATTTTTGTTTATCAGCAGACAAACTGGAAAACGCAGAATGCGAAATAAATCGCAAGCATGAGTATTCCCTGTATTCTCGAGAGCTTGCCCTTTAATAAAGCGGGCAAAGAGAGAATAAGCATGACGACTATCATAAGCGGCAAATCCACTATAAGGCTTGCATTCATGCCCATAATCTGCTTGCTGTTCGGCACAACGAACGGCGAGAGCGTGACGGAAACGCCGCTTACCAAAACGAGATTGAATACGTTTGCACCGATTATGTTTCCGAGTGAAAGATCGCTGTGGCCCTTGATAAGCGAGGTTATTGCCGTTACAAGCTCCGGAAGTGATGTTCCCAGTGCAACAAATGTGAGCGCAATAACGGATTCGGGCACACCTAAGCTCTGAGCGATAATTGTGCCGTTATCGACAAGCAAATCCGCTCCTACGGCAATTGCCGCCGCTCCGAGAACGAGATCAATAATCATCTTGGAGACTTTCATCTGCTCCTCGTCGTCCTCGAGATTTTCTTCTTTTCCTCCGCCTGTCATCTGCTTGACGTTAACAATCATATAAACGACAAAGACAACCAGCATGATTATTCCCATGATTCTGGTGAACTCTCCCATAACATAAGCCGCAACGCAGTAAATGGCGGCAGCAAGGAAAAAGAACAGAACGGGGGTTTTAAGCGTTTTGGGGTCTACCTTACCGGGTTTTACAGCAATGGTGATTGCGGCAATGAGCGCCGCATTACAGATAACCGATCCGATTGCGTTACCGTAAGCTATTTCGCCGTGTCCCGAAACAGCGGACATGGACGAAACCATAACCTCGGGCAGAGTAGTGCCGATTGAAACAACGGTTGCACCGATCAAAAGCTCGGGCAAATGGAAGCGCCTTGCGAGTGCGCTTGCGCCGTCGACAAACCAGTCTCCGCCCTTGATAAGACAGACCAAGCCGACAGCAAACAAAAGTACAGCTTTTAACATTTTCTAATCCTCTTTTTACCTCTTATTCTAAAAGTGCCTTCATGTGTTCTCGCATCAAAGACAGTTAACACACGCATAAAGATTATATCATAATTTTATCATTTGTAAACACAGTTTTTACAAGCCTTATAAAAACATTTTGGAATCATCGGCTATATTACTATTCACAATATTTAGCTTTATTTTAAACAAAAGCTGTGATAAAATAGTTTCAACAAGAAAAAAAAGGAGAGATAATCATGGAGGACGAACTTTTACCTTGCCGTGTGTGCTTTGAGGACTGCGGCTACATTGAGGACGAGGGCGGCTGGTGTGTTTACGCAATTTGCGGAAACTGCGGCTCTGCTACCGCTTTTATCAGATACGACCAAGATAACGACAAGCTTGAGGCAATCAAGCGTGCCTCTCAGCTTTGGAATATGGGCAAGGTTATTGCCGAGAGAAGAAGCGAGTGATTTTCGTTTCACAAATTTAAGTTTGAAACAGCTTTTTCGTTCACGTTAAGAGTGTGAATGAAAAAGCTGTTTTATTTTATAAATATTGAGACATTAATCTCAAATTTTTGCTCCAAAATATTGACAGTATTCTTTATATTCTGTATACTTTTCACATAGTGATTAAAGATTTAACTGTTTTTCATGTCAAACAAAAAGGTGTGGAGGTATTGATTTTATGGAAAACGAAAAGAAAACCGAATACGGCTTTAACCTGGTTGAAAACAAAAACGGCCCCGTGCTCGGCTATTGCCCCGATTCGGGCGTTAAAATTATCGAAAAGGACGGCCTTTACTTCAAGGACTTTTTAGGCAACGGCGAGCTTCTCCCCTACGAGGACTGGAGACTTTCGGCAGAAGAGAGAGCCGAAGATCTCGGAAAAAGACTTTCCGTCGAACAGGTTGCGGGACTTATGTGCTTCTCGGCTCATCAGTTCGGCATTAAGCCCGAAGTTAACGCCGATCAGAAAAAATTCCTCGATAATCACTTGAGATCCGTTCTCAATTCCGCAGGACTTTCCGGCGACCCCGACGAATATCAGATTGCTTGGGCAAACAACATGCAGAAATATGTCGAGGGCAAAGATTTCGGCATTCCGTGCTATTTTGCTTCCGACCCGAGAAACGGACAGGGCGTATCCGACTGGCCCGGCAACTTAAGCCTTGCCGCAACGTTCGATCCCGAAATCGCATTCGAGTCGGCAAAATGCCAGTCAAAAGAGCTCCGTGATTTGGGAGTTGCGTGCTTCCTTGCGCCTCAGGTTGATATTTCCTCCGAACCGCGCTGGTTCAGAAATGCCGGCACATTCGGCGAAGATCCCGCTCTTTCGAGAGATATGGTTCGTGCATTCTGTGACGGCTTGCAGTCAACCTTTGACGAGGACGGAAACGATCTCGGCTGGGGCAAAGACTCCATCACCGCCATGGCAAAGCACTGGACGGCAGAGGGTTCGTCCGAGGGCGGACGCGAAGGCCACATGGAGGGCGGAAAATACTCGGTATTCCCGAACAACAACTTTGAGGCTCTCATGATTCCGTTTGTTGACGGCGCATTTGACCTTAAGGGCAAAACAAAGACCGCTCAGGCTGTTATGAGCTCATATGCCGCAGCTTACACCGAGGATAAATCTCTCGGCGAGATTGTCGGCTCAAGCTATTCCGAATATAAAATCAAGAAACTTCTTCGTGAGCGCTACGGCTTCACGGGCGTTGTCTGCACCGACTGGATGGTTCTCAACGAGGGCATGAACGAGGGCAAGAGATACCAGGGCTGGGGCGAATACATTGAGAGAAAAGATGTAACCCCGGGCGAAAGAGCATTTATGGCGATAATGTGCGGCGTCGACCAGATGGGCGGCTGCTCAAATCCTCAGGTTCTCGTAGACGCTTACAACTTCGGCTGTGAAAAGGTCGGCAAAGAAGTGATGGACGAGGCTTTCGCAACAAGCGCAAAGAGACTTCTTCAGGGCTATTTCCTCACGGGACTTTTCGAAAATCCGTACCTTGACGAAAAAGCCGCTCTTGCGGACGTTAACTCCGAAGACAAACAGGAAGAGGCTCTCAAAGCACAGGTCAAAGCCGTTGTCATGGTTAAAAACGAGAACTCGGCTATTGTTCCTCACTACAAGAGAATAAAAGTCTATGTGCCGGCACTTTACGAAGCACCGCACAAAGATATGGATCACGTAAAAGGCCTAGTCATAACCGAGGCTAAAGTAACATATCCGATAAGCATAGAGACCATGGAGAAATACTTTGACGTCGTGACGGATAAAGTGGACGGTTCTTCTGTAACAAGACTTACGGAAGAAGAATTAAAGGGCGTGGATCTCGTTCTTATACCCGCAAAGGAACCGGGTAACTCGTTCCCACAGGACGGCCGTGACCCCGACAACATGAAGTTTGTTCCCATCACACGCCAGTACGGAAAGTACGTCGCAAACGGCGAGCATGTAAGAAAAGTTTCGATTGCCGGCAACACACTGCCGGACGGCTCAAAGGAAAACCGCTCGTATTTTGGCGAGGAAGCTCTCACGACAAACCCCGAACAGCTCGATCAGATTCTCGAAGCCGCCGCCATGGCTAAGAAAATCGGCGTTCCGAGCGTTGTGGCAATGTTCATGGGCAGACCTATGTGTTTCCACGAGTTTGAAAAGGATGTTGACGGTATAGTCGTAACCTTCTCACAGCCGTCAAATTACGGCGGCGGAACAGCATCCTCCGAGGCACTCGCACAGATTGTAGCGGGCGTAAGCGAGCCGAGCGGACTTCTTCCGATGCAGATGCCAAAGGACATGGACGATGTTGAAAAACAGGCTGAGGATACTCCGAGAGACATGGAATGCTACACCGATTCTGTCGGAAACAAATATGACTTTGCTTTCGGACTTAACTATTCGGGCGTTATAAATGACGACAGAGTTGAAAAATACTCCGTGCCGGCACTCACAAAACCGTCAAGATAAAAAGAAAATAATAACCTCCAAGTATATTTCATAACGAAATCGGCTCGAACAGCTTTCCGCTTGTCCGAACCGATTTTCTGTTTTATTTTGTTCCTTCTCAGCCTTTACGGCTCGATTTTATCGAGAAGATCCCACACGCCCAGCATATACTGCGTGCCGAGAGCACGGTCATACTTTCCGTAACCGGGACGGCAAACGCCGGGGCCCTCTTCCCAGAGCTGTCTGCCGTGGTCGGGCCTTATGTATCCCTCCCACTTTGCCGAGTGGAGCGCCCTTAAAATATCTATTATTCCCGTTTCGCCGCAAGAATCACGATGAGCCGCCTCAGAAAAATCTCCGTTCGGAAAATGATGAATGTTTCTTATGTGGGCAAACGCTATTCTGTCGGCGTAATGCGAGGCTATCTCGGCACAGTTGTTCTCGGGGTTTGCGTTAAGGCTTCCCGTGCAAAGCGTGAGACAGTTGTACGGGTTATCGATTGTCGACAGCAACTTTCCGCAAGCGGCGTCATCCACCATAAGTCTTGGCAAGCCGAAAATGTCCCACGGCGGATCGTCCATGTGAATTGCCATTTTCACATCGGCTTCCTCACAGGTCGGCATAACGGCATTAAGAAAATAGAAAAGGTTCTCCCACAATTTTTCTTTTGTTACGGGTGCATAAGCTTTGAAAAGCTCGTCAAGCTTTGCCATTCTCTCAGGCTCCCAGCCGGGAAAAGTCATTCCGAATTTCTCCGTGAAACTCATGATATACTCAGCCATAGCCTTGTAATCGTCTTTTATCATGTCTTTCTGATAGAAGAGCGCAGTTGAGCCGTCTCCGACAGGGTGAAAAAGATCTGTTCTCGTCCAGTCGAAAATCGGCATAAAATTATAACAAATAACTTTAACGCCGTATTTTCCGAGATTTTTTATGCAGATCTTGTAATTTTCTATCAATGCGTCTCTTGTCGGTTTTCCTATTTTAATATCATCGTGAACATTCACCGACTCCACAACCTCGGCGTCAAATCCGAAAGAGTGAATTTTCTCAACCTCGGCTTTTATCTCGTCCTCTTCCCAGATTTCGCCAGGCATTTTGCGGTGCAGTGCCCAAACAATGCTTGTCACGCCGGGAATTTGCTTTATATCGGCAAGAGTAATCGGATCGTTTCCCTCGCCGTACCATCGCCAACCCATTTTCATCGGCATATTACCACTCCTTATTAAATTTATCGGAATAAATTCTTAATGTAAGTATATTACAGCCGTTTGACTTTCTCAATATCGATTTTCATCATTTTCAAAGCACATAATTTTCTGAATTTCAACCCACTCGATAGAATTTATCTATTAATCTATTCTATATAGGATTTTTATTAGTGTTGATTTTATCTTTCACGGCGGTTATACTTTCAAAGAGTTGATTTTTCAACTGAATCCGATGTTTATTTTGGAGATTTATATGTCTAACTTAATTTTCAGCGCAAATATAGTTATGCCGATTTTCTTCGTGATAGTTCTCGGCTATTTGCTCAAACGCAAAGGTCTTCTGACGGACTCTTTCCGCTCGAAAGCCTCAACTCTTGTTTTCTACTACGCATTGCCGTGCTCGCTTTTTAAAAGCGTGGCGGGCTCCGACTTAAAAAGCGGATTTGATTTAAAATTCGTGCTGTATGTAGTCGGTTCAACCTTAGCCGTTTTTGTTCTCGCATGGTTCATAACTCCGCTTATCATAAAGGAGCGATCGCAGATTTCCGCAACCGTCCACGGCGCATACCGAGGAAATTTCGCATATGTCGGACTTGCCATTCTCACAAATCTTCTCGGCACGTCAACTTTGCCGTGTTCCGTCCTCGTCATAGCCTTTGTCATTCCGATTTACTCGATTTTGGCGGTAATCGTTCTCTCTTACTATGACCCAAGCGGAAAGAAACCATCGGTCAAAGAGCAGTTAATCAAGATAATCAAAAATCCGCTGATAGTTGCGATTTTCATCGGCATTCCGTTCTCTCTTCTGCAAATAAAAATGCCGAACATGATAGACAAAACCCTTTCTTACCTCGCCCAGCTTGCAACTCCGCTTGCTCTTCTTTTAATCGGTGCCAACTTAAAACCCGAGACCTTCAAAAAGAAACCTAAGGGCATTATCCTTGGCACGCTTATTAAAATAGTGTTCGCACCGACGGTTTTCACGCTTCTCGCCATAGTTTTGGGCTTCCGTGGCGAGGCAATCGCAACGATATTTGTCATGCACGCCGTTCCCTCGGCAACAAACAGCTACATCATGACCGAGCAAATGGGCGGCGACGCCGAGCTTGGCGCCGGACTTGTCATGGCTACATCACTTCTGACGGTTATAACCATGACTATCGGCATATTTGCTTTAAAATCATTCGGACTTGTGTAAACAAAAATACTGTGAGTATTGTTTTGATACTCACAGTATTTTTTATTTTGCCAATTCGAATAATCCCGATGTTTTCAGGTTTCCTTCATTTTGCGTTTTTGTATTATAAACAGTCAAATCTACGGGGTATTGATTATTGATACAAACATCAATTAGTTTTGCCACCCATGAATTTTCTTCCGTTATCTCCTCGCCGTTTGCAAAAGAGGAGAACACAAAGTTTTCCCCACTTTCGTCATATTTTCCCGCCAGCAGTTTGTAACCGTTAAGGTAACAAAGGTAAACCGTCTCTTGCTTATCGGAAAGAGATTTTGAAAAGCTAAAATCACTTACAGAAATTTCACTGCTGTCAGAATTATATAGGCTTGTCATTATGTATTGCTCCGAATACTCTCCCGACTTTGTGCAAAGATAAAATTTGTTTCCAAGCAGTGCCAAATCGGCAATATCCGTATCAAACAATCTTTTGTCGCTCGTTTTCACCGCAAGGAAAGAGTAAATCGGTGCATCGCATCCGACTGTAACGGCAGAAAGTGAATCCATATTCCCGAGCGCATACTTCACGCCGATGGCATCGAGCCTTTTTTTCAGTATTTCAGTGCAGTCAATTCGCTCTCCGTCAGACATAACCCCTTTAAAAATATATGTGACGCTGTTTTCTTCTTCATCGGCTGAAAAATCTGTATTTTTCGCCTGATTTTCTCCGAAATCCGCCTCGTCACTCTGCCAAGAAATCTGTTCTTCAATCTCGATTTCAAAGCTTTGCTCAAGCTGCTCGTGCGTCAGATTATATTCCAAAAGCTCGAGAAAAGACTCATTGTCATCGCTCACAATATAAAATCCGCTGCCGTCCTCTTTCGGTTCGGTTTTGTACGGCGTCACGGGCGGAGAAAGTTCTTCATCCTGTCGCAAAGAATATGAGTTATTCATATTTTTCAGCTTTTCCCCATTTTCTTCCAAAAAAGCATCGCTGAAACTTACATCAAGCTTAATTCCCGTGTCACTCTCCATAGGTTTAACCGAAATTTCACTTGTTCCGTCAACCGCTATGCTTTCTCCGCCACCTGTTGGCACCAAGCTGAGCGACACCGCCCTCGTAAGATATGCACGCAAAACGTACTCGGGAATTGAATCTTCCTCGACCGTGACCGATTTATAACCGTCGTCAGAAATTTCATTCTGCGGAAAATCTGATTTATTCAAAATAAGGCTCAAAGTTCCGCCGTTTTCTTCGAGGTTAAAACTGCCGCTGACCACCGAAAAAAGTTTAAGCCTTTCTTCAAGAGTTTTTATAGATTCGTTGTAGCCCGCAACGGTAAATTCATCGGACGGAGTTAGCTTTATTTTGTACATGGTTTCAGGGTCATACTTTGGGGAAGCACTCTTAAAACTACTGAAAATAACCACTGCCAACACGGCAATAACCGCAAAACATAAGGCTGTTATTCTCTTTTTCCTTTGGCTTTTTTCTTTGGCGTGAGAAGTTTTTGCCTCGGCTTTACTCTCTGTCGGCAGAATCCTTTCAATATCTTGGAGCATCTCTTTAGCCGTTTGATACCTATCGTTATACTTTACGGAAAGGCCTTTCATGAGAATGTTCTCAAGTCGGCTGTCAATCCCACAACCGAGCTCCGACGGTTTCTTTAGGTCATCGTCAAGCAATCTCGAGTAAGCCGATTCGGGCTTTTTCCCTGTAAGGCAATAATAAAGCGTGGCGCAAAGAGAATAAATATCCGAGTATGCGCCTTGGTTTTCATCACCTGCCACCTGTTCAATGGGAGAAAAACCGTCCTTTAATATGCGTGAATTATCATTTTCGCCTATGTTTCTTGCCGTGCCGAAATCAAAAAGCTTGAGACTGCAATCGAGAATATCGCTTTTATCGGTTTTTCCGCCGTCCTTTGCCGTTATCATAATGTTGTCGGGGGCAATGTCACGGTGAATTAGACCCTTGCCGTGAATTTCCTCCAGCGCTTTGAGAAGCGGTTTTGCCCAAACAAAAAGCTTTTGGGGTTCGATTGCTCCGTTTTTCTTCACATAGTCACTGAGCGTTTGACCCTCGAGATATTCAAGCACGATGTAGCTTTTATCGTTCTCCTCGAAATAATCGAGAACACGCACGACATTGGGGCTTTTCACACTGCCGAGAATTTTTCCCTCATTAAGTCCCGAGGAATTAAGCTCCTTTATGCAAGCGGTCAGGTTTATAGGTTCTTTCAAAGCCAAATAAGTTGAGGCAAAGCCTCCCTCACCAAGAGTTTTTATTATTTTGTAACCGTTAAGTTCTGTCCCCGGTGCAAGCGGCATGGTTTGTCTCCTTTTCTCAAAGCTTTGAAACGGCGTCCTCTTCCTCATAAATAAGTTTGTCGAGAAGCGACTTAGGATCGTCTGAAGCAAGTGCTTTTGTGATTATATAGTCGATTCTTCGGCTTTTTTCATCGAGCGTTTCAAATCGGCACGCCCTCAAAATATCGTTCATACGCGTGAAATCGAGCCGCATTCCCTCGTCCGCAATCTGAGAATTACAGCCAAAAAAGAGAATGCACAGCATAAGCATATTTCTCGAGATTCCGTCACCGGAAAGAATTTTCCTCATCAGGCTGTATTCCTCCCAGTTTGGATCGTTTGCCTCCGAATCCGTCAAAAGCGCATAGCAATAAAAACGGTTGATTATTTCAAAAAGCTTGTTCGGACTTAATTTTGCTTTCTTTAGGCAAGCCGTTGTTTCTTCTCGGTTTAAGTTTGTGTGGCGGTTGGGGTCCATCTCCGAAATACTGCTGAGCGGCAAATCAAGATATATGTTTCGCTTTGTGTTTCTCGAAATTCCTTTTGACAGATAATATTCGACCTGCGTCGATATATAAAGGCAAAGATATTTACAAATGTAATATCTCGCTTTTTCTCTGCCCTCACAGAAATTTCTGATGTTCTCGCAGATATACGAAACGAATTCATCGTCTGTTTCAAGCCCCGTCAGTTTCTGCAAAGCCGTTTTAGTTCTCTCAATCGTGAACTCCATTTGAGCGTACTCAAACGATGATTTTTTCACATAGAGTTTTATCTTTTCAAGCGGAAAAGCGGTATAAGATCCGTTTGCACCGCCTATTAAAAATTCGTCCCAAACGCCTTCGCTTTCGAGCGATTTAAGCTCCGAAACCAGCTTTCTCCACACTTCAAATTTGAGCGCTTTCTTAAAGGCAAAAATAAGCGTTGCCTCGATTAAATCTCTTGAATAGAGCCGTCTCTCGCCCTTTTCTTCAAGCCTTTGATTAAGCGTTTCGAGATTCACGCCGTCAAAAAATCCCTTGCTGATAATTCGGTATCTCAAAGGATAACTCTGAATTTCGTTTTGAGCTTTCAGAAGTTTTTCAGTCGTGAGCCCCGTTATCATAAGGTTCTGTATTTCATTTAATTTATCAAGCGAATAAAGCGCATCTTTTCCCGCAAGACCTATGATAAGATCGTCAAAAACATCTCTTTTCACCTTTCTTCCCATAGGTTCTCACTCCTTAAACTCAATCCATTCCCTTAAAATCTTGCTGTTCTCTTTGATGTAACTTTCACGCAGTTTATCGGGAATTTTCCCCGAGACAAGCGCGTCAAAATCGTCTTTAATCTCCGAAATCAAAGAATTTGCGTATCCGATTATGCTTTCTCTTTTTTGAATGTCGGCATATTCGCTCTCGGCAAGCTTTACCGTCAACAAACACATCTTTCTTGTTATGCGCAAGGTGTATCTTGAAGAATCAAGTCTTTGAGAAATATAACCGCAATACCACCTCAAATTATACACAGCAAGCGAGGAAACATCGCATTTTACTATCGGTAAATTACATATATAATATACTCCGCCGTCTCTTTTTTCAATACACATAATATTCCGTATTAATTTGAAATCTGTTTTTTTATTATACTCTGCCCACAAAGAGCAGGGCACATTTCTGAAATAAACTAAAATCAGAACAAACGGTATATTCCGTCCGCACGGTTTCTGAATTCTATCTCGTTTCTTGCCTGTTCGGTGTTGAACTTGATTAATCTTGTGTTGCAGTCAAGGCTTGCCAAATGGCTGTTGGTAATTTCCTGATTGATTGCAACTTTTTCAAGTCTTGCCGCCGACTGATTAAACGACTCGTTTATGTCTCTCATAAATCGGGTTGTGTCCTTCGCCGCAAGAAAAAGTGCATGCTGATTGTGTTCGATGTTATTTAGCTGAGCGCTTATTCTGTCGACTCTCGTGATTATTTTATCGAGTCTCGATTCGTTCTCGAAAATATTGTAAGCACCCTCATGCCCTGCAAGGCTGTCGCATCTGCCCGAGAAAAGATAATCGTAAAAAGAACTTACCGCTATCAAATTTCTGTAAGTCGGATAAATCACATTGTAGCCGTAAAGACGGTTAAGGCTTCTATTTACACTTGCCAAAATACTTGTGGTCTTGGCTATTCTCGTGTTAAGCAAAGCAATAAGCGCTTCATTGGATTTTTTCTTCGCCTGATATTTTCTGTAATCACCGCACTGTCTCTCGTAGATTTCATTGATATATTTGTTGTGTTTTTCAGAAAAAGGATTTTCCTCTTTGCCTTTGACGCCGTATCTTATCAGGTAAACCGCCAAAGCAAGCAAAGCGAGTATGAGCCACCACGGCTGCCAAGCGGCGCCGCCCATAAAAAACTCGTAGAAAATTATGCCTATGCCGAAAGCAATCGCACCGCCCGTGAACTCCTTTATCTCCTTAAGTTCCCCTTTTTCGGGCATCGGCACGACTTCGATATTTCTGAGTCTGCCAATTTCGTCTCTTGTCTCTTTTATCACCTGTTCGAGGCGGTATTTCTCTTTTTCTCCCTGATAAACAACCGATATGTATTGTTTCAAATTATTGTTACTTAATACGTTTGCCATAATGAACCTCCGCAATTTTATGTGTTGATTTACTGTAGTTTAAATATACGGGATTCCGTCTGCAAATTTTTGCACCCAAAAAGGTCGTCCCCCTCACGCAAGATGAGCTCGCCTCCGCCGTAAACGCTTCCCGTGTGCAAATCGCACGCATCTGCTCCGAATTCAGAAAGCAAGGACTTATTTCCTGTTCACGAGGTTCGGTGACCGTGCTTGACTATGACGGACTTTTAAAGCTTTCTTAGTACAAATAAAAAATAATTTTCAGAAAACAATATAAAAGAGAATATGAAAAAGCGTCCTCAAAAAAGAGAACGCTTTTTTGCTATTCCTGTTCGTTTTGAACCGTTTCGCTTTCCTGTGGCTGCCTTGGGTTTTCTTCACTTTCAGCCGTAGGCGATTCGCCCGACAAAATGTAACTTCTTCCGTGATTTTTAAGTCCTCTCACGACAAATCTCTTCACCAAATCGTAGATGACCGCAAAAATCGGAACACCGATGAGGAATCCCAAGAAGCCGAAAATATGAGAGAAAAACATAATCGAGAAAAGTACCCAGAAACCGCTTATGCCGACGCTCTGAGAGAGAATTCTCGGGCCGAGTATATTTCCGTCTATCTGCTGAAGAATTATGATGAAGATGACGAAAATAATGCAGTTCGTTTTGGAGTCCATCAGAACCATCAAAGCTGTTGGCACAGCTCCGATGAACGGGCCGAAATACGGAATTATGTTTGTAACTCCGATGATAAGCGCAATAAGCAAGCTGTTCTGAAGTCCGTTCGTAAAGGAAAGTATCAGGCAGAAAATATAGGTTATAACGCCGATAATTGCCGAATCGATAATCTTTCCGCCGAAAAATCCGATGAATATATCATCGATAAACTTGAGCTCGTCCATAATTTTATCGGCAAACTCGGGCGGGCAAATCGCATTGAGAACCGCTTTTCCCTGTCTCGAAAAGGTCTTTCTTCCGAGAAGAATGTAAACGCACACGATTGCGCCGATAAATACATTCTTGCAAAGAGCAATAATCGCATTGACCGTGTTGCTGAGACCGCCGACAAGGTTCGTGAAATAGCTCATAACATCGTTCGAGAACCAGTTGTCAAGATACTGCGAACTCGCGGTGATAGCCTGAGTGAGGTACTTCTGAATAGTCGGATTTGCAATGTGAAGATTGTTGACCCAGCGAGTCAGCCTTGTCACCGCCTGCGGTATCGAATTCACAATCGTCGCAATACTGTTAATTGTCTGCGGAAGAACCGAAGCGACGAGTCCGTAAATGATAAGCAGCGTGATAAACATAACTATTCCCACGCTGAGCGGTGAAATAATCTTTTTATGCTTCTCCGGAATAATCTTCTTTAGCTGTTCGTCCATAAAGTTGCACGGGCCTTTCAGAAGATAAGCCAAAACGCCTCCGATAAAGAAGACCTCGACTCCCTTCCAGAGCCAAGTGACGCACGAGACAATCGAGCTTATGCGCAAAAGCATAAAGTACAGCAGCACAACGATTAAAATGGAGCTTGCGCCGGCTACCGTTGTGTTCATAAAGTCGCGAAAAGACTTTCTTTTCACAAACAATCCCCCTTTTTACTGTATACAGTCAAGATAATGATACTCTCATTTTGTTATTTTTTCAACAAAATAACTGTAAATTTATTGTGTTCGGGCATTCCTAACCGTGATGTTCCTCCGATAAATTCTCATATTCCTCGGAAAGCTGTGGACTTTTTCTTTGTCAGAAACTATAATATCAGTATAGAATAATCTTAGGGGAGATGTTTAAAATGACTTTTGAAGAAATGAAGCACAAATACGCCTATACTCTTGCAAGAGTGGGCATAAATGTGCAAAAGGGTCAGATCGTTATGGTTGAGGCTGCCATCGAGGGCTATGCTTTCACACCGATTTTTGCAGAGGAGTGCTACAAGCTCGGTGCGTCCAACGTAATCATAAATTACCTTGATCAGGCGAATCTGAAAGTGAGAGCACACTACACTTCCGTCGACGAGATGCAGAAAGTCGACAAGGTGGAAAACGACTACTACGACTATTATATGTCTCAGGGTGCGGCGTTTGTAAGACTTGAGGGCGTTAACCCCAAGCTTATGGAAGATGTCCCCGACGAGGAGGGCAACGCTATCTTCAAGCGCACGGACAATCTTAGAAATGTAATGAGAAAGTACACAAGAAACGGCTGTCAGTGGCTCATCGCCATGATTCCCACTCAGGAATGGGCAGATTACATTCTGCCTAACAAAGAGGATAACCTCACGGAGCTTTGGAATATTCTCTTCAAGCTTTGCTACATAGACGAGACAAACGACGTCGTAAAGACATGGGAAGAACTCGGAGCAAAGAAGCACGAGCGCGGCGACAAAATCGACGAGCTTCATTTGAGATACCTTCACTACACCGCATCTAACGGAACTAACCTCACGGTTGAACTCACTCCCGATTCATGTTTCGGCATGAAAAGATATTTGGCGCGCATGCCAAATGACAGAGTTGCCACATGCCCGAATATTCCAACCGAGGAAATTTGCACCTCACCGGAAAAATACGGCACAAACGGCGTTGTCTATTCTTCGAGACCGCTTGTACTCGGCGGTAAAGCTGTTGATAACTTCGGTTTCCGCTTTGAGAACGGAAAAGTAGTCGAGGTTATTGCCGACGAGGGAAAAGAAATGCTCGAATCTTTGGTTGCAACGGACGAGGGATCTTGCTATCTCGGCGAGGCGGCTTTGGTCGAGTATCACTCACCCATTTCCATGAGCGGACTTGTCTACTACACAACTCTCATTGACGAGAACGCAAGCTGTCACCTCGCACTTGGCAGAGCACTTTCTCCCGCTCAGCCCGAGGACGAGCGCTACACATTCAACAATTCTCAGATTCACATCGACTTCATGGTCGGCACTCCCGATATGCACATCGTGGGAATTGACGAGAACGGCAAGGAAACCGTAATATTCGATAACGGCGACTTTGCAATCTGATATTAATCAAAATAAGGGTGGATTGTATGAAATATAAGATTTTATCACATAAATTTGAATTCGGTCTTTTCGATATGCTCAAAACAATAGAGCTCGAGGACGGTTACAGAATTTCGGCTCAGTACATGGGCGATTATGTCGGCTACAACGTGACTAAAAACGATGAGACGGTCGATGAATTCAGTGCAAGCGGCGACGACAAATCCTATTATTCCTCAGAGTGGGGCGAGTATTACAAATATCTCGATGAGCTCATGCCCGACGACGAAGAGGACGATTAAGCCAAAAGATAAATTCTGACTATGAGACGCTCTCCTTTGGGGGAGCGTCTTTTTCTCGGTATGTATACAAATGTACGCCACTTGAAAAATTCTCACAATAGTTATATAATGCCTATATCTATACTGAAAAATGCGGCGTTTTGCGCCGACTGTTTTTTATCCGGCCAATAGCCGAGAAGGAACTTGAAAAATGAATAAAAATAAGAACCAGTTCCGAAGACTTTTATCCTACATTCTTTCGTGGGTAATTATCTTCGTGCTTACTTACCTTTACTGGGTTGTATGGACAACCTACTACGCCAACAGTATTCCGAATCCTTATTGGCGCAAAGGTAACTGGGTTGTTGTCGGAGTTTACGCCATTATAACCTATGCGTTCATGAAACTGTACGGTTCGAGAAATATCGGCGACTATCGCACCGTTGATATAATCTACTCGCAGTGTCTGACCGTTATAATGGTAAACGCCTTTGACTACGGCATAGTCTCGCTTATCAACCGCTGGTTTGCGGGAATTAAGCCTATGCTTTTGCTTACGGTCTTTGATTTTCTGTGCGTCATATCATGGGCGATAATATCAAAGTACATTTACAGCAAAATTTACAGCGCACGACAACTGTTGCTTGTATACGGCGACCACGACCCCGACGGCTTCATCAACAAGATGAACACCAGAAAAGATAAGTACAACATAAGAGAGTTCTTTTGCGTGAATAATTTCACCGAACAGGAAGTCTTCTCGAAAATCGAGGAGTACGAGTCCGTCATCATATGCGATATTCCCGCACAGAAACGAAACCAGCTGATTAAATTCTGTTTCAGCAAAAACATCCGTGCCTACGTAACGCCCAAGCTCTCGGACATCATTCTTCTCGGAGCGGAAAGCTCGAATATTTTCGACAGCCCGCTTTTAATCTGTAAGAACAGAGGAATAAGACTTGAGAAGAGAATAATCAAGCGTATACTCGACCTTCTGATTATTATTCCCATCACGCTCATCACCTTGCCGTTTATGCTCATTTTTGCGCTTATCATCAAGCTCACGGACGGCGGAGATGTTTTCTACAAGCAGAAGAGACTCACGCTAAACGGAAAGGTTTTCGAAATATATAAATTCAGAACCATGAGAATGAACTCCGAAAACGGCGTAGCACAGCTTGCCAAGAAGGACGACGACAGAATTACCCCCATTGGAAAATTCTTAAGAAAAACTCACCTTGACGAGCTTGCCCAGGTTATCAATATTTTAAAGGGCGAAATGAGCGTTGTCGGTCCAAGACCCGAAAGGCCAGAAATTGCCGACGAGTACTCAAAGGTAGTGCCGGAATTTAATTTCCGTCTTAAAGCCAAGGCGGGACTTACGGGTTACGCTCAGGTTTTCGGAAAATACAACACCACGCCTTACGACAAGCTTAAGCTTGATTTGTATTACATCGAGCATCAGAGCGCATTGCTTGACATCGAGCTTATTCTGAAAACGATCAGAATAATGTTCACAAAGGAAGCAAGCGAAGGCATAGAAAAGAACCAGACAACAGCCCTCGGCTCACCGTTCAGTTCGACAAAGCAGGACATCACGATTATCGATGATGACGGCAACGTAAAGGTAGATATGATTGAAAATGAAAGCTGATATATCGGTAATCATCCCCATACACAACGCTGAAAAAACAATAATCGATGCGCTTGCCTCCGTTGTTTCACAGCGTTTGCACGAGGATGACACGCTCGAAATCATTTTGGTCGATGACCAAAGCGATGACGGCGGAATTAAAAAAGCGGTCGACTTTCTCACAGAAAACGGCGCTTGCTTCAAGCTTTTAAAAACAGAAAAGAGATCCGGCCCCGGCGGCGCAAGAACTCTCGGAGTTGAAAACTCAAGCGGAAATTTAATCGCTTTTCTCGACAGCGACGATATTTGGGCAAAGGATAAGCTTATAAAACAGCTTGCCGCAATGCACGGCTCAAAAGCTGTTATGTGCTCAACGGCAAGAGAGTTTATCGAGGCGGACGGAACACACACGGGAATAATCGTTCCCGTAAGCTCAAAAATCACCTACAAAGATTTGCTCAAGACAAACAGCATATCCCTCTCCTCCGTTCTCATCAAGCGCAAAGTAATTCTCAAGCACCCCATGACGAGTGACCAAAGCGTTCACGAGGACTATGTTTGCTGGCTGAAGATACTCAAAGAGCACGAATACTGCGTCGGCATTAACGAGCCGCTTCTCTACTACAGAAAAAGCGAAAATCAGATTTCCGCAGGCACGGTAAGCACCGCAAAAAAACACTTCAAATCCTTGCGTCAGTCGGGAATAAATCCCGCCATGAGCCTTGTTTACTTTGCAAGCTATGCCGTAAACGGCGTAATCAAACACAAGGGACTGAAATAAACTTATGCAAAAACATCCGAGTTTTTCGCTCGGATGTTTATTTTTTTCCTTGATTTTCTTTTCGCATTCTTTTGGGCGGCAACGGCCCAAGTTCACCGATTACTTCTCCTTCCAGTGTGAGCATATCGAAAAATTTCTTCCAAAGTCCACGATAATTGCTCTCCTCCGGTGAGAACGGCGGCGGCGCAATCTTCCCCGCACTTACGAAAAAACTTCGTCCGTCACGGTGCAAAAGCGCAGTCCCGTGAACATCGTCATATATCATGAACACATCCGCCGCCATACGATCGGAAAAATGATCCGCAATAAGCGGGAGAATATTGTTTTTCGGTGAAATTCTGCTCATGAGAACTCCGCCGTAGTCCGAAAAAGCAATCATTCCCGTCATGTGGTGAGCCTCCCTTGATAGAAGCTGAACAGCTTTTCTCATGGCGGCAACGTGTTCGTTTTCGAGCATATCGGTAACGACTGCGCCATACTTAAATCCGAGATAAATAAACGATAATATGTGAATTTCCTTTTCGGCAAGGCAGCTCAAAAAACTCTCCTCGATAAGCTCCTTTGCGCCAAGAGAAACCTTAACGGGCACGCTTCTCTTAACCCTTTCGGCACGTGATAAGTCGGTTTCGATACGCTTGACGGGAAAAATCGTGTCCCGTGCTTCGTCCTCTCTTTCTATCGCAGTCGGCAATTCTTTTTTGAGAAAACTCTCAAATACACAGCACATAAGTCCGTCAAAACTGCCGTCGTAGTGATAAACCACATGGTTTTGAAGAAATTCGGCGCTCATCATCGAAAATCACCTCGCATTAAATTTACTTTAGAATTAACCCGAGAAAAATCCGACAGGATGAACCGTGTGATCTTCCCTCGGATTAATCCTCGATAGAGCACGGTTTGATATAAAAACGCCCCTTACCAAACTGTCTCTGCCGTAAGTATCCCTGAGCATTTCAACGGTGTTTTCAAGCTTTGCCCATCTTCTGCTCATTCTCTCCTCGGGATAAAGCGAGCACTGCGAGCCGACATCCTCGCAGAGCTTAATCGCACGAACGCCTATGTTTCGAAGCGGTCGGGTTTCGCCGCTCTCCTTGTAGAGTTTGAACGCAAATTTAAAGATACTCTCAGAGTCGGAAACGGGAAAATCGGTCACGCACTGACATCCGTATCTGTACAAATCGGCTGTTCTCATACTTATTTGTACGCCCGTTGCCGCCAAACCATTCTCACGAAGTCGCTCTGCCACACTTTCGCTTAGCACATAGAGCATAATTTTCACGTCCTCGTCGTCGGTCATATCAACGGGCGTTGTAGCCGTGTTTCCTATGCTCTTAATCACGCGCTCGAAATCGGCTGTAACAACGGGCGAAACATCGTTTCCGTTGGCGAATGCCGACAGCATAAGTCCGTTTTTTCCGAATATTTTGAGAAGAAAATCGGGGTCGGTGTTTGCAAGCGCACCTATCGTGTTTATTCCGTATTTTTTGAGTTTTCTCTCGGTTGCCCTTCCCACCATGAGCAGATCTTCCACGGGAAGCTTCCACACTTTTTCGCGGTAATTCTCCCGTGTGAACTCCGTCACGGCGTCGGGCTTTTTGTAATCACTGCCGAGCTTTGCGAAAATCTTGTTCCAAGATACGCCTATCGAAACCGTAAGCCCAAGCTCCTCTTTAATTCTCTCCCTTATCTCCTCGGCTATCTCCATTCCGCTGCCGAAAAGCATACGGCTGCCCGTCACATCAAGCCAGCACTCGTCCATGCCGAAAGCCTCGACCTGATCGGTATACTGCATGTAAATATGCCTTGCAAGCGAAGAATACTTCTTGTATCTGTCATAATGCGCCGGACAGAACTCCAAATCGGGACACTTCTGCTTTGCTTGCCAAAGCGCCTCGCCCGTCTGCACACCCGCCTTTTTTGCAAGCATATTCTTTGCAAGAACTATACCGTGCCTCGACTCCTTATCGCCGCCCACAGCCATGGGAATGTCCTTAAGTGACGGATTATAAAGCGTCTCGACAGAAGCATAGAAGTTATTCATATCAACATGAAGAATAACTCTGTCCGAGGAAAAATCTCTTCTAAATTCATTCATATCAGGTTGATTTCATGACGAGATAACCAAAGAGAAAAATACTCACCGCCGTAACCAAAACATTCATAATTCTATCCCCTTTTTTGAATAATAAAATATCTCACTCAGTCTGTTTTTGCAAACATTTATTCAGAACAAGCGTTTGCTTATAAGCTTATTATAGAACATTTGTTTTAAAAGTCAACCGTAAATCGAAAATATATTCGAAATATTTGTTTGCTACAATATGTGGTGTGAAGACTTGCTCGAACAACATTCCGTTCAAAAAAGAACAAAGTGTAAACAAGCTGTAAATTGATTGGAAGTATATTGAAAATGCGATTTTTGGGATTTATAATATAGCCATAAAATAACTATTGAGTAAAAGATTATTAATGAAAGCGAGTGCTGATTTTGTTTTTAAGAAAACTTCAGGAATTTATGTACGGACGCTACGGAACGGATAAACTTAATGTATTTTTGCTTGTAATCGGACTGATCCTGTCGATGATCGGAAGCCTTACAAGAATTTCGGTTATTGTTCTCATACCGTATGTAATTTACGCCTATGCCATCTTCAGACTTCTTTCAAAGAACTATTCTGCAAGGCAGAAAGAGAATATCGCATTTTTGAAAGTTTGGAATCCTATCGAAAAATGGTTCAGATTTCAGAAGAGAAAGTTTGACGACAGAAAAACCTACACCTACTTCAGATGCCCCAACTGCCACCAGCAACTGAGAGCACCCAAGGGCAGAGGCAAAATTAAGGTCACCTGTCAAAATTGCCGCAAGGAATTCGTCAAAAAGGTTTGATGAATTAATTTATATATCAATTTATATATGAGGAGTTATTGATATGAATGTAGCATTACTCGGAACATGGCATGTTCACGCACCGGAATACAGCGAGGCCGTTATAAACAGCGGCAAGGCAAACCTCGTCAAGGTTTGGGACGCAGATTTGGAAAAGGCTAAATCTTTTGCCGCTAAGTATTCCATTGCTTACACAGATAAGCTCGAGGAAATTCTCGAGGACGAAAGCATCGACAGCGTGCTTGTTTGCACGGCAACAGGAGAGCACACAAGCGTTATTCCCGCAGCCGCAAAAGCAGGCAAGAACATCTTCACGGAAAAGGTTCTCGCATTCACGACAGCCGAGGCTGAGGCAATCAAAAAGGTTGTTGACGAGAGCGGAGTTAAATTTACAATCTCCTATCCGCACAGAACATGGGGAAAATTGAAGTATGCAAAGGATCTCATCGCAGAGGGCAAACTCGGAAAAATCACCTATGCAAGAGTGAGAAACGTTCACTCGGGCGTTTCCGACGGTTGGCTTCCCGAGCACTTCTTTGACAAAGAGCAGTGCGGCGGCGGCGCAATGATGGATCTCGGCGCACACCCAATGTATACTCTCGCTTGGCTTTTGGGCGAGCCGAAGAGCATAACATCCACCTTCACATCCGTTTACGGCAAACCCGTTGAGGACAATGCGGTTTCAGTGCTTGAATTTGACGGTGGCGTTATCGGCGTATCCGAGACAGGTTTTGTCTCAAAGGATAACCCCTACACGCTCGAGCTCAGCGGAACAGCAGGCGCACTTCTCGTTCACGGCGACAGAGTTTCAAGCTGCAGCCCCGCAACGGACGGCGAGTGGAAACACTTGCACAACGAGTGGCTTCCCGAAAACGATCCCCTTCCGATTTACCAGTGGATTGATGCCGTTATAAACGACACAAAGGCACCGTTCGGCACAGATGAAGCTGTTACCCTTTCAAAGCTTATGGAGGGCGCATACAAAGCCTCTGAGAGCGGTGAGAAATATTACTTCTAAAAACTTTGGGCGTCTCAAAAGAGACGCCCTTTTCTTATTTGATTTTTTCGCAAAAAGAACGCCGACCTTTAGGGTCGGCGTTCCGATTATTATCGATTTTAATCGTTTGTGATTTGCTTGTAAAGAGCAATATACTCCCTTGCACTCTTGCCCCAGGAATTATCGCACTTCATGGCTCTGTCAACAAGAACATCCCAGCCCTTTTTATCGGTATTGTACTGATAAATCGCTCTGTGAAGTGTGTTGAGCATATCGCCGGAATCGTAGTTGAGGAAAGTGAATCCGTTTCCTTCTCCGTCACCGCTGTCCGTGATAGTGTCCTTAAGGCCGCCTGTCTGACGGATTACGGGAATAGTGCCGTATCTCAAAGAAATCATCTGAGAAAGTCCGCACGGCTCGGATTTGGACGGCATGAGGAACATATCGGCACCGGCATAAATCTTAGAGGAAAGCTCCGGAATAAATCCGATTGTCAGGCTGAATCTTCCCGGATACTTATCCGCCATCTCCTTAAAGAATGTCTCGTACTCCCAGTCTCCGCTTCCGAGAACGGCAAACTGAGCGTTTGAGAACTCCATAATGTTGTCGATTGCCGACTTAACAAGATCGAGTCCCTTGTGAGAAACAAGTCTTGTAACCATTCCGATAAGCGGAAGATTCGGCTTAACCTCAAGGCCGAGTCTCTCCTGAAGCTTAGCCTTGTTGACCGCCTTGCCGGATTTATCCTTTACGCTGAAGTTTGCATAAATCTTGTCGTCGGTCTCGGGATCATAGAGTTTCTCGTCAATGCCGTTGAGAATTCCGCTAAGTTTCCAAGAACGCTCACGCAGAATGGGATCGAGCTTGTGCGAGAACCACGGGTCGAGAATTTCCTTTGCATATGTTGGAGAAACGGTCGAAACCCAGTTGGCTGTCTCGATTGCGCCCTTCATAATGTTCACGCAGTCGTTCCACTCGAGAAGATTTGCGTTTGCACTCGGGATACCGAAAACATCCTCAAGAATTTCTTTCCCATACTGACCCTGATACTGAATATTATGAATGGTGAAGAGAGTTTTAATTCCCTTGTACCAATCCTGATTTGCATAAAAAATATGATAGTAAACCGGTACAAGACCCGTCTCCCAGTCGTTGCAGTGGAGAACATCGGGCTTGAAATCTATTGCCGGAAGCATCTCGATGCAGGCTCTCGAGAAGAATGCAAATCTTTCGGCGTCATCGTAATGGCCGTAAAGTCTGCCCCTCTTGAAATAATACTGGTTATCGAGAAGATAATAAGTTACTCCGTCATATTTTGCCTCGTAAATTCCGCAGTACTGGCGTCTCCAGGCTACGGGAACGCTTATGCTTGTCACAAAATGCATGGAGTCCCTGAGCTCCTGAGAAATACTGTCATATAAAGGCATTACAACTCTGCATCCGATAAGTCGTGTGCGCAGAGCTTTTGGCAATGAACCGGCTACATCCGCAAGTCCGCCCGAAGCAGCGAACGGTCTCGCTTCACTTGTGCAGAATAAAACTTTCATGATGAATCCTTTCTTTTTTTCTAAAAACCACACACTTATAATAGGAATACTCCGAGCAGTTACCCACCACTCGGAGTAGCCGTTAAAACTTCTTGACTGCCCGAAATCAGACCTTTGTGTTCTTTGCGATATAGAACGGATAGCTTTCTGTGCCGGACATCTTCTGTCCTGCGCTTATGTCTACCTTCTTGTCGAGCACAACATAGTTGATATCAACATTCTCTTCAATTACAGAATCCTGCATAACTACGCAGTTCTTAACCTTAGCGCCCTTCTTAATCTGAACGCCGCGGAATATAATACAGTTCTCAACCTCACCGTCAATAATGCAGCCGTCTGCTACGAGTGAATTGGAAACATGTGAGCCCAAACCGTACTTTGCCGGCATATCGTCTCTGTTCTTTGTGTAAATCGGCTGCTTCTGGTTCATGAAGAGCTCGTTTCTTACCTTCGGATCCATAAGTGCGATATTTGCGTCAAAATAAGATGTGAGAGATGTAATCTGGTAAGCAACTCCCTGATACTCGTAGCCGTAAACCTTTGCGTCCTTGATGAGAATCGGTAAAACAACTCTGTCGAGGTCGAGAAGGTTCTTGCCGTAGCAGTTCTCAACAAGATTTATGAGGTACTCTCTGCCGATGATGTACATTCCCATACCGACATTTGCGTTTGAAGCGGCCTTATCTGTTACGATAGACTCCCTTACTCTGTCCTCGGGATCGATTGTGAATACGCTTGAATTAACGCCTTCGATAACATTGCCTCTGCGGTAAATGCAGGTTACGTCGGCACCCTTCTCGATGTGATACTCGAGAGCGTCGGCATAGTTGATGTTGGCAACATAGTCGCAGTCGGAAAGGATAACATATTCCTCGTGGGAATTGTTAAGGAAATTTCTTATGCTGTAAAGAGACTCAATTCTGCCGTTGTTTCTTGTGTGGTCTGTTCCGAAAGGCGGAAGAAGATAAAGACCCTCGTTCTTTCTGGAGAGATCCCAAGCTTTACCGGATCCGAGATGATCCATGAGCGACTGATAGTTCTCCTCGGTTACGACGCCGATTTTATTTATACCCGAATTTACAAGGTTGGAGAGCGGAAAATCGACAAGACGGTATCTTGCACCGTAAGGAATTGACGCCATAACTCTCTCTTTTGTAAGCTCGCTTACTCTGTTTTCATGAACATAGGCAAAAAGGATGCCCATTGCTTTCTTTGCACGCATTATTCTACATCCTCCTTAAGCTTCAATCATTTCCTTCGGAGCTACTACCTGAGCGTCTGCAACGGTAGCCTCCGGACCTACGACAGCAACGCCCCAATCGTCGAGGTTTGCCATGTTCTCCGGTCTTTCGCCGACAACTGCGCCCTTACCGATATGAGCATTCTGAGCAACAAGAGCATACTGAACGACAGCGCCCTCCTCGATGACTGCACCCGGAAGAATAACGGAGTTATCTATCTTTGCGCCGCTTGCGACATAAACGCCCTGTGAAAGTACGGAATACTCAAGGTCGCCGTAAATCTGGCAGCCCTCAGCAACAAGTGAGTTCTGAACGCTTGTGCCGTTTGCTACATAGTGAGGCGGCATATCGGGTGTTCTTGAATAGATCTTCCACTCGTTGTCGTCAAGCTTAAGGTTGAGGTTGGGATTGAGAAGGTCGAGGTTAGCCTCCCAGAGAGCGTCGATTGTTCCGACGTCCTTCCAGTAGCCGTCGAATGTATAAGCAAACATTCTCTCGCCCGAATTGAGCATGTTCGGAAGAACGTTGAATCCGAAGTCGTTCTTTGAGTTGGGGTCTGCCTCGTCAAGCTCGAGATACTTTCTGAGTTTCTCCCATGTGAAGCAGTAAATACCCATGGATGCGTTTGTGCTCTTCGGGTGCTTCGGCTTCTCATCGAACTCATATATGCTTCCGTCCTCGTTTGTATTGAGGATACCGTAACGGGATGCATCCTCCAAAGAAACGGTGTAGCAAGCTATTGTACATGCGGCATTGTTTGCCTTGTGGTACTCAACCATCTTGGAATAATCCATCTTGTAGATATGGTCGCCCGAAAGAACGATAACATACTCAGGGTTGTATCTTGCGATATATCCCAAGTTCTGATAGATTGCGTTGGCTGTACCTTTGTACCAATCTGTGCCCTGCTGCTGCTCATACGGCGGTAATACTCTTACGCCTCCGTTCATGGAGTCTAAGTCCCACGGCTGGCCGTTTCCGATGTATTCGTTGAGCTCCAGCGGCTGATACTGTGTCAGCACACCGACTGTGGAGATACCGGAATTAACACAGTTGGAAAGCGGAAAATCGATGATTCTGTACTTTCCGCCAAATGGTACTGCAGGCTTTGCGACATTCTTGGTCAGCGAATAAAGACGGCTTCCGCGTCCTCCTGCAAGCAGCATTGCTACTACTTCCTGTTTAGGCAACATATTTGTTTCCTCCCTAATATTTCATATATATAATTATGTGATTGGTTTTTGCCTTAATCATTATTATACAGTTATATAATAACAACTGTGTAATAAAATTGCAAGAATTTTATTTAAAATCATATAATATCCTAAAAGCACTTTGTAAATTTTGTGTAGTTTGTATTAAATTCAGGTAAAATTCCCTTACAATAAAAACACACGGAAAACAGCATAATTTCGCCGTTTTCCGTGCTTTTTGAGTATCTTGTATTTTTAAATCTGAATGCCGGCGTCAAAACCTGTTCTGACGGCATTTCCCACGTTCGAAGCCGAAATGCAGTCGCCGACGGAGAAAAATTCTTCGGGGATGCATCTGAATCGCTCTGACTCGGCTGCAGAAGCTTTGTAGCCCGCCGCAAGTATGACGGTATCGGCGTTAATTGTTTTCTCGCCTTCGGCATCCTTATAAACAATTCCGCTGTCGTTTATGCTTATGCACACGGAATTTAAGTGAATCCTTACGCTTTTTTCGCAGTGCTTTCTTATGGCAATTTGCGGAATCTCACAGCTTGCGGCGGCAAGAGTATCGCTCATTTCAACAAGTTCCACGGTTTTTCCGCACTCCTCTGCGAGATAAACGGCTGTTTCCGCTCCGACGTCACCGCCGCCGATAACGGCAATTTTATCGCCAAGCTTGTTTTCAAGGGCAAGCTTATAAGCCTCCTCGGCTGTTATTACATTCTTTCCGTCCGCACCCGGTATATTCGGAATTATCGGTCTTGCTCCTACGGCAGATATAACGACATCGGGCGAAAGACTCTCAACAAGCTCCTCGGTCGCCTGTGTATTAAGCCTTACATCGACTCCTTTTTTCTCGGTCATATGAATTAAAAATTCGAGAAAATCGCATAAATTCTTCTTAAAGCTTACCTGTCTCGAGAATTTAAGCTTTCCGCCGAGGCTGTCGCTTTGCTCGAGAAGAATGACCTCATGCCAACGACTTTTTGCGGCTATGGCGGCTTGCATTCCCGCCGGGCCGCCGCCGATTACGACAACTCTTTTCTTTTCGCCCACGGGCGGAACCAAATTCTTGAGTCTAAGCTCTCTTCCGACGGTCGGATTTACCGAACAGCCGAAATTTTTCGCTCTCGTGTAATCAAGACAATGGAAACAGCAAATGCACGGAATTATCTCGTCCTCTTTGTCCGTTCTCGATTTTGTTACAAGAAAAGCGTCTGCGATTGTACCTCTTGCCATGGATACGATATCGGCTCTGCCGTCCGCCAGGCATTTCTCTATGTCCTCGGGATACTGGTAACCGCCCAATGTGAGAACGGGAATGTGAATTCTGCCGGACTTCTTGACATACTCGGCGAGATAAGTGTTAACTCCCGCCGGCAAAAAGTGGTTCGGATGAGTTATTTCTTCTGTATCCGTCACAAAAGAGCCGGCAGAAATGTGTGCAATATCGATTTTGTCCTGAATCATCTCGAGAAAATCCACGCAGTCTTTCTCGGTAAATCCACCCTCGCCCGCAAGCTCCGAGCCTGAAATTCTGTATTCGATGAGAATCTTTCTTCCAACTCTTCTTCTGATTGCATCGAGAATCATAATGGGAAATCTCGCTCTGTTCTCAAGACTTCCGCCGAATTTGTCTGTTCGCTTGTTGAGTATCGGCGAGAGGAACTGGCTTAAAATAAGGCCGTGACCGCCGTGAATAAGTATCATATCAAAGCCGCACTTGAGGGCGTTTTCGGCGGCATCCGCATAAAGCTCGGCGAGCTGAAGCATAACGTCCTCCGTGAACATTCTCACCTTTGCGCCCGATCTTTTTGTCCTCTCACCGTTAACGGTGTAGACGCACAATTCTCCGTTGTAGTCGTAGCCGTGGTAAGAAAATCCGAGAAGCTCAAGGCTTATCTTCGCTCCGTAAAAATGCACGGCGTCGGTGAGCTGAGTCCAGAATCTGTGTCCTTCGGGGTGAAAGATGTTCTCGTTGGCATGAACGGGATCGTAAGGCTTGTGAATGTCCATATTCTGAGCCGAAACCGTGATACAGGCGGAGCCGCCCCTTGCTTTTTCGGAATAATATGCGATAACGTGATCGTTCGGATATTCCTCTCTGCCCGCAAGCAGATGTGCCCCCGCAGGAGCCGACCAAATTCTGTTTTTGAATGTAACGCCGCCTATCGTTATGGGCGAAAACATATGCGGATATTTATTTTTCATAAGAAATTCCTCTTTGTTCAGTTAAATATGCGTCTATTTTATCACTCAAAAATATTCATATCAACCGCTTGAAATATTTTTGTATTTGAGTTTAAATAATTAAAGAAAAGAAGTAAAGAAAGGCGCAATTATGGAAGGCAAAAAGTATATTTACGAAACTCATCTTCACACTTGCGAGGCAAGCGCATGCGGCGTCGCACACGGCGAAGATTACATTGACTATATGACAGATTTGGGATATTCCGGAATAATCGTGACGGATCATTTCTTCAACGGAAATTCTTGCGTACCGAGCTTTCTCCCGTGGGAAGAAAAAGTCAAACGCTATCAGGACGGCTACTTAGCCGCCAAAAAAGCCGCCGAGGGAAAAAATCTCTCCGTATTCTTCGGAATAGAATACAACTTCAAGGGCGACGAATATTTGATTTACGGCGTCGATGAAAAATGGCTTCTCGATAACCCCGACATCATGACAAAGGAGCGCACCGAAGTTTATAAGCTCGTCAAAGCATACGGCGGACTTATGCTTCAGGCACATCCTTTCAGAGAAAGAGACTATCTCTCGGCAATTCACTTAACGCCGAGCGCATGCGACGGAATAGAGGTTTATAACGCATGCAACCACCCGTACGAAAACGCTTTGGCAAGAGAGTACGCAAAAAAAGAAGGCATGACTATTTTGAGCGGCGGCAGTGACATTCACCATTTGAGCGATGAAATCAAGGGCGGAGTCGCATTCGACCGCAAACTCGAGAGTATCGATGACTTCGTTAAAGCCATGCTAAACAACGAGGGCACGCCCGTTAGCCTTCGTGACGGAAAGTTTATCCCCGTAACGGAAATTGAAGAGGAGTGCAAAGTTTCTTCTCAGCCTCATCTTCCCGTAATCATACACGAAGTATGATAAAATAAACTATGAAACGCAAAAGCAGCCGCACCAAAAAGGTACGACTGCTCTTTGTTTTCAACTGATTTTGAAAAGTTGTTGAAAATCTTTCCGTTAATTAAGTCTCAGTGTTTTGATTATTTTATCGAGTGCAAGCTTAAGCGGACGATACAAAATCAGAGCGACAAGGAAATTCCCGCCGCAGTGGATAAAATCAAACGTAAGTCCGCTCGTGAAATACGCCCAAAAGCCTCCGATTCCGCCGATAAACAAATAAACTATCGAACAGAGGAATCCGAAGCAAAGGCCGTAAATTCCCGAGATGCACGCCCAGACGAAAGCGTTATCGACCCACCTGAAAAGATAAGCGATAAGCGCGAGCAAGGGCCAAATGTAGATATACATAATGACCCAAGTGTTAAAGCCATATGTCATCGCCTCGATAAAAACAAACACGGCTAAAATTCCTATGATTCTCTTTCTGAAGCAAAGAGTAAAGAGAATGGTTAAAAGCGACACCAGCTCAATGTTTGGCAAAAATGCCAAAGCCACCTGCGCAACATACATCAGCACGCCAAGCATTGCCATTAAGCTCATGTCTCTTACAGCCACGGAGCGGCTTTTCATTTTATCAGTAACCCGTTGTGAAGGTGAGCTCGTAGTGATCTCCGTCTGCAACCATTGTATCTGTTGCGCCGGTGGTCAAAGTCTCGCCGTTCTTGGTGATGCACCACCACTCCTGATTGTCCTCGTTCACTGTCTCTCCGTCTGCTGTGATAATGTAAAGGCCCCAGTCTGTCTGGTTGTCCTCAACGATTTTGGCGTTCAAGAGAACAGTCTCAAGATTTTCTGCCTCTGTCTGGCAAACAAACTCGTTTGTTGATCCGTCCTTGTGAATAACTTCTACCGTTACGGATTTGGTACCCTCGTTTACCTTAGGTCTTGAGTTAAAATAGATTACTCCGAATACTGCGATGAGTACTATGAGCACGACAGCCACAATAGCTGTCACTTTTTTGTTTGACTTTTTTTCAGTCATATTACTTTCCTTTCTGCCGAATCCTCGCGGCACAAATAATTTTTATCGCTCTCGGTAAGTCTTCCGACTTATGCCCGTTTTCTTTTCGCCTTCCCGATTTCTCAGTGACTTATGAAAAGAATTTGCAAAAGCGGGGCAATCACGGCGGCGGGTCCGTCACGGAATTTCACCGTACTTCCTTATTGAGACATTTGGTCGCCGAAAGCTGTTTCAGTATATTTTAAAATTGTCAAAAAGTCAACGAAAGCCGAAAAAACCAGTAAAAAAAGAGCCTTTCCAAGCGGAAAAGGCTCTGATTTTCTTACTTTGCGTAGTCGACAGCTCTCGATTCACGAATCATGTTAACCTTGATCTGTCCCGGATAACTCATTTCCTGTTCGATCTTCTTACAGATGTCACGGGCGAGAAGAGTCATCTTTTCGTCGTTAATCACATCGGGCTTTACCAAAACTCTGATCTCACGACCGGCCTGGATTGCGTAGCATCTCTCTACGCCGTCAAAGCTCTGAGTGATTTCTTCAAGTTTCTCAAGACGCTTAATGTAGTTCTCGAGATTCTCTTTTCTTGCTCCCGGTCTTGCGGCGCTGATTGCGTCCGCTGCCTGAATCAAGCAAGCAATAATTGTTTTTGCCTCGACGTCGCCGTGATGAGCCGCGATAGCGTGAATAACAGCTTCGCTCTCCTTATACTTTCTTGCGACCTCGACGCCGATATCAACGTGCGAACCCTCAATCTCGTGATCGAGTGCCTTGCCGATATCATGAAGAAGACCCGCTCTTCTTGCAATAGTCGGATCAAGTCCGAGCTCCGAAGCCATCATACCTGCGAGATATGCGACCTCAAGCGAGTGGTTGAGCACATTCTGACCGTAGCTGGTACGATAACGCAAACGTCCCAGAAGTCGAACGAGCTCGTGATTGATGCCGTTGACGCCGGCGGCAATGACCGCTCTTTCGCCCTCGGCTTTGATTGTGGCTTCAACCTCACGGCGAGCCTTTTCTACGGTTTCCTCAATTCTTGTCGGATGAATTCTGCCGTCCTGAATAAGCTTTTCGAGTGCAACTCTTGCAATCTCTCTTCTCACGGGCTCAAAGCTCGAGATGGTGATAGCCTCCGGAGTATCGTCTATGATAAGATCTACTCCCGTAAGGTTTTCGATTGCTCTTATGTTGCGTCCTTCACGGCCAATTATGCGGCCCTTCATTTCATCGTTGGGTAGAGGAACTACGCTGATGACGGCTTCCGAAACATGGTCTGCCGCACATCTTTGAATTGCCAGAGAGATAACCTCTCTTGCCATTTTGTCAGAATCATCTTTGAGCTGCTGCTCGTAATCCATAATCTTGAGTGCTTTCTCGTGGCTTAACTCTCCGTCGAGTGTATCGAGTATGTGAGCTTTAGCCTGCTCGACTGTGAGTCCCGAGATTTTCTCAAGCATTTCAAGCTGACTCTTCTTTATCGTTTCTGCTTCCTTGAGCGTTTCATCCGCTTTCTTCAGCTTGTTGTCGAGCTGGCCTTCCTTTTTCTCGAGATTCTCAAGCTTTCGGTCGAGATTCTCTTCTTTCTGGACGGCACGTCTCTCCTGGCGCTGAACCTCTCTGCGGCGGTCGTTAAGCTCTTTTTCCGTCTCGTTACGGAACTTCTGAACTTCTTCCTTACCCTCAAGAACAGATTCCTTTTTCTTTGCTTCTGCGTCCTTAACAGCATCGCTTACTATTCTCTCGGCTTCCTTTTCCGCCGAACCGATTGCGGCTTCTGCAATCTGCTTGCGGTGTTTGATTCCGAGGTTATAACATATAAATCCTGCTGCGGCTGCAGCAACAACTATCAGAATTATAGAAAGATAAATTGGCAATTTCTGGCACCTCCTTTTCTAATAAATTAAATATTCAAACAAATTGAATCAATCAGAAAAATTCGGGTGCGTTAATCCCTGAATAACACAGTTTCACATATTGAAAACTGTGTGAATTATTATAAAACTTTTATCGACTTGTGTCAAGACAGCCGACTTTTGGGCGAATTGACTCGTTTCACGAAAAAAGCTTGATTTTTGTAGGTTTTATTTAAAAATCAAGGACAGTTTATTTTCTCAATAGGTAAAAAATAAATGTATATTTTTTAGCTAACCGTCATTTCGCCTCTTAAGTCCTCGCCCATAAGCTTTTTGATCTTCTCTTTATCGTCCGTCTTGCTGAAAAGGTAATAAAGCTTAGTTACGGCGGCTTCCGCCGAGAGATCCGAGCCGTTCACAGCACCTGCCGCCATAAGGCCCGAGCTTACCTCGTAAGTTCCGAGCACGGCTCTGCCCCTTAAGCACTGCGTGCAGACGGCTATAACCGTACCGTTATCCGCCGCCTTTTTCAAAACGGGGATTAGCGCCTCGTCATACTGCGGCACGTTGCCCGCACCGAAAGCCTCAAGGACAAGACCTTTGAGCGTTTCTGTCATAATTCCCTCAAAAAGACTGAACTGAATACCGGGGAAAACCTTCAAAACAGCAATAGGAATATGCTCCGAAAGCTCCGTGAAACTGAAGTTTTCTCCCGGCGTCATAATCGCGCGGTCGTTGTATCTGATATCGATGCCGAGCGTTGCGAGATGCGGATAGTTCGGGGAGTCGAACGCTATCATCTCGTCGGCTGAAATTTTCGTACTGCGGTTTCCTCTCAACAAAACGCCGCCGAAACAAAGTGAAACCTCGGTACATCTGCCCTCTGCCGCTATTATCGCCGCCGATATGATGTTATCGTGGGCGTCACTTCTGATTCCGCCGATGGGAATTTGAGAGCCGGTCAAGACAACGGGTTTTGAAAGTCCTTCAAGCATAAAGGACAAAGCGGAAGCGGTATAAGCCATGGTATCGGTTCCGTGAAGAATGACAAAGCCGTCGTAATTATCATAGTTCTCGGCGATTATTCTGCCTATTCTGTTCCATTCCTTTGCGCTCACGTTTGAAGAATCCAAGAGCGGATCAAATTCTATGAGATCCCACTTCGGCATGCCGTGACGGGAAAGGTCGGGAATTCTCTCCATTTCGTCTCGAAGATAACCTTTTTTCGGCTTATAGCCGGAGTCGCTCTCAATCATTCCGATTGTTCCGCCGGTATATATGAAGCATATCTTTTTGTCCATTTTAATTTCCTTTCGGTAAAAGCAACATTTTCTTTAACACTGATTCAATCTTTCTTCTGCAAGAAAAAATGATACCACAAAGCCTTGCCTCTTCGCAAGGTGCGGTATCATTTTGATTTCTTGTTATGGGCGCAAATTAAGCCTCTGCACTTATAGAATAGCCGATTCCTCTTATCGTCTTGATGCACGTGCCCATATCACCAAGTTTTTGGCGAATGGTCTTTATGTGCATATCGACCGAGCGTGACTCGCCCTCAAAGTCGACTCCCCAAACGGCATGCATAATGGAGTCTCTCGAGAGAACTATGTTCTCGTTCTGCATGAGGTAGCGAAGCAATTCATACTCCTTCATCGTGAGAACGATGTTCTTTCCGTCCACACGCACGCAGTGACGGTCGTAATCGAGAACGATATCACCCACACGGATTTGCTCGGTCTCGTTTCTTGCACTTCTTCTCATAATTGAGCGAACGCGTGAGAGAAGCTCGAGAACGGAGAACGGCTTTTTTATGTAGTCGTCGGCGCCCTCGTCAAGACCCTTGACCATATCCATTTCCGTGGATTTTGCCGTGACCATAATCACGGGAATTTTCATGGTCTTGAAATCGGATCTTATCTTTTTCACAATCTCGTAGCCGTCCTCATCGGGCAGCATGATATCAAGCAAAATAAGATCGGGAACAATTTCTTCGAGTCTCTTGTAAAACGTGCTCGCCCTATCGAAAGACTGAACAGTGTAATTGCTGTTTTTAAGGGCAATCTCTTCAATCTCTCTTATGCTTGTATCGTCCTCAACTATATATACTAATGCCATAATTTTGCCTTTCTCAGTTATGGCAGGACATAGGCACTCTTTAACTTGCGGTAGCTCTCCTTAAATGCGGGATCGCTGTTCTTGATTGTTGCGTCAAACTGATGCATATCGAGAATATCGCCGGGAATCTCAATGAGAGCAACTGCAATATTCTTGCAGTGGTCGGAAACTCTCTCGTAGTTTGTGAGAATATCCTCGAGAATGAGTCCCGCCTCCGTTGAACATTTTCCGTTTCTTAGTCTTGCGACATGTCTCTGCTTAATTTCCAAAACGAGGTCATCGATAACCTCCTCAAACGGCTCGATATCCTCCGCCTCCTTTGAGTTGAGCGTATCGAATGCGTCTGTTGTCATCGTCATGATGTCGAAAACAGCCTTGCTCAAAATTCTGAGCTCTTTCATGCCCTTATCCGTAAGGCTGAGGCCATCTTCGCTCATGCTCTGTGCAGAATATGCGATATTGATCGCATGGTCGGAAATTCTCTCGAAATCGCTTATCGAGTGAAGAAGTATCGAGAGAAGGTGGCTGTCCTGTGTGTTAAGTTCTCTACCGGAAAGCTTCACGAGATACGAGCTTAACTTATCTTCATAGTTATCGACCGTCTGCTCAAGTCTGATAACCTCGTCCAATTTTTCTTTCGAGTAGTCCTTGAGCGAGTCCATAGCAAGCACGATTGCCTCTTTTGAATACTTGGACATATCGATGACAGCATTCTTGCAAAGCTGCATTGCAACGGCGGGAGTCTCGAGGAAACGCTCGTCAAGTGCCGAGAGGCTCTTGGGTCTGTCGTCCTTGGGCTCTTCTTCGTTTTTGTCTCTGACAGTGAGCGTTGCAAGCTTAACCAGCAGATTCGAGAACGGGAACCACACCACCGCACAGGCGATGTTAAATATGCTGTGGATTACTGCAATGCCTGCGGCGCCGGCAGTTTCGTTCAAGAACTCAAAGTTGATAAAGCTGTTCAGCGCATAGAATATCGTCATGAAAACTATTGTGCCGATAAGGTTGAAGTAAAGGTGAATAAAAGCGGCTCTCTTTGCGTTTTTATTCGCACCGATAGCAGAAAGCATAGCGGTAATACATGTGCCGATGTTCTGACCCATGATAATCGGGAGTGCCGTGGAATACTTAACAACGCCCGTGATGCAAAGCGCCTGAAGAATACCGACTGATGCGGAAGACGACTGAATGACTGCCGTCAAAACGGTACCCGCAAGCATTCCGAGGAACGGATTTGAGAACTTGAGAAGAAGATTTGTGAACTTGGGATCGTCCTTCAAAGGAGAAACGCTGTCGCTCATGGTCTCCATTCCGAACATGAGAACCGCAAATCCCAAAAGAATATTACCGACAATCTTCTTTTTGCTTCCGTCCTTGCTCGTCATGGTGAAAATGACGCCGATTAAAGCAAGAACCGGCGAGAACGAGCTCGGCTTCAACATATTGATTAAGAAATTGTCGCCGTTTATTCCGCTCAGTGACAAAATCCACGATGTGACCGTCGTACCGATGTTTGCGCCCATGATTACGCCGACCGCCTGAGTCAGCTTCATGATGCCCGAGTTAACAAAGCCGACAACCATAACGGTTGTTGCCGAGGATGACTGAATTACCGCCGTGACAAATACGCCGAGCAATAATCCCATTATCTTCTTTTCGGTGAGCTTCTCGAGAATTTTCTCGAGCTTGCCGCCGGAAAGCATAACAAGACCGTCTCCCAATGTGTTCATTCCGTAGAGAAACAATGCAAGACCCCCAAGCATTGTCAAAACCCCAAATATATCCATGTCTTTACAAATACCCCTTTCAGTATTTTACGATAATAATGTTAATTTGGCTTTGTAAAGTTTAATCGTGGCTAATGTAAAGTCTGTGTAAAATTTTTGCAATTTACGCAATCTTTACACAACTGTGATTTCAGTCTTTACAATTCGGTCTTATCTTTGAATAAAAAGGAGTGATATCTATGTTAAAAATCTGGAACTATATCGACGAAATGAAAATCAAATGTGAAAACAAATACCGCCTGACATTTTTCGTTTTCAGCGTTCTTGCCGCAGTGTTCGGTGCACTTATCTGGCTTTTAATCGGCCAGAGAATTCTCACGGGGCTTGATAACGCAGTCTGCTTTGTGGGGTATCCCGTAGTTTTATCTTGGCTTTTCGTGTTCATTTACGCTTGCCGCCATTCATTTCACTGATTTTTTAGGGTTTAGAGTGCCTTAAATCCATACCGTAATTTAATAAAACGTAAAAATCCCGACCCGCCTTAAAAATTGCGGTCGGGATTGATTTTTCCTCAAACTTCACTGCATGGTATATCGCCCACGCCGTTTAAAATAACAGTCGGCTGATACGCATATGTCTTCGGCGTATTGATGTCGGAAACACCGCTAAGCACAAGAACCGTATCGACGCCGCTATCTGTACCGGCTATTATGTCGGTATCCATTCTGTCGCCGATAATAACGGCGTTCTCGGAGTGGCAACCGAGAAGCTTAAGTCCCGTTCTCATCATGAGCGGATTGGGCTTTCCGCAGAAATAAGCCTGCTTGCCCGTAGCCATCTCAATGGGAGCGACAAGCGCTCTGCACGACGGCATAATTCCGTTTTCAATGTTACCCGTGACATCGGAGTTTGCTCCGATAAGCTTTGCGCCCTCAAGCACAAGATTCACCGCCCTTGTGAGAGTATCGAGCGAATAACTTCTTCCCTCGCCCATCACGACATAATCGGGGTTCACATCGTTCATCGTGATTCCCGCATCGTAAAGCGCATTGAGAAGTCCCGCCTCACCTATCACATAAGCCGAGCATCCCGGTGCCTGAGCCTTGAGAAATTCCGCCGTAGCCAAAGCACTCGTGTAAAAATGCTCCTCCGATACGCTTACGCCCAAACGCTCAAGCTTTTGCTGCAGCTCCTTAGGGGTCATACCGCTGTTGTTTGTGAGGAAAAGATATTCCTTGTTGTTCTCCTGAAGCCAGCCGATAAATTCCGCCGCCCCGGGAAGGATTTTATTTCCGTGATATATAACTCCGTCCATATCGCAAATAAAACCCTTTTTCTCCTTAAAATTAATCTTCAAATTTCAGTCCTTTCGATCGTAACGGTCATCGACCGAGAAGATAACCCACTCTGCAATATTCGTTGCATGGTCGCCAATTCTCTCGAGATACTTATTAACCATAAGCAAATCTGCGGCGGTCTCTGCATGCTCCTGAGTATTTCTCATAATCTCAATAAGCTCACTCTTAACCTTAACGAACAAATCATCAACGATATCGTCGTGATCGATAACTGCCTGAGCTTTCTTTGCGTCCTTTTCAACATAAGCCTCGATAGACTGCAAGAGCATGAGTATAACCTCGGCACTCATCTTGCGTATATCGTCGGCTTTCATCTCATTAATCGAGTCGGGCATCATTATGGTAAGCTCGGAAATATCCGCAGCGTGGTCGCCGATTCTCTCCATATCCGTAACCATTTTCATGGCTGCCGTGATGTTTCTCAAATCGTGGGCAACGGGCTGCTGCTGAACCAAGAGCTGAAAGCAAATATTCTCGATTTTCTTCTGCTCGCGGTCGACATTTTCGTCGTCAGCCATAATCTGCTCTGCTTTTTCTATATCTTTATTGAAAAGTGCCTCCAGTGCGTTCTGGATAGCCTCCTCAATCATATTGCCCATCAGAACCATTTCTGAATTGAGCTGGCGAAGCTGTTCGTCAAATTTAGTTCTCATTTTTTCTTAAGTCTCCTTACCTTATTAGCCGAATCTACCCGTGATGTAGTCCTCTGTGCGCTTATCCTTAGGATAAGAGAAGATCTGCTTTGTCTCGCCGAACTCGACAAGATCGCCGAGAAGGAAGAATGCCGTGTAATCGGCAACACGAACAGCCTGCTGCATGTTATGCGTTACGATTACAACCGTATATTTCTTCTTGAGCTCCTCCATAAGATCCTCAACCTTAGATGTGGAAATCGGGTCAAGCGCACTTGTGGGCTCGTCCATGAGAAGAACATCGGGCTGAACAGCCAAAGCTCTTGCGATGCAGATTCTCTGCTGCTGACCGCCCGATAAGCCGAGAGCCGACTTCTTGAGTCTGTCCTTTACTTCATCGAAAATTGCGGCACCGCAAAGGCTCTCCTCAACTATTCTGTCGAGGCTCTTTTTATCCTTAATTCCGTGAACCCTCGGACCGTAAGCGATGTTATCATAAATGCTCATCGGAAACGGATTCGGCTGCTGGAAAACCATACCGACTTTTTTGCGAAGTATGGTGGTGTCAACGCCGGGAGCATAGATATCCTCACCGTCAAGAAGTACCTGACCTTCTATGCGGCAGTTATCAACCAAGTCGTTCATTCTGTTGAGAGTTTTAAGGAAGGTAGATTTACCGCATCCGGAAGGGCCGATGAAGGCAGTGACGGCGTTGGGCCTAATCTCCATATTTATGCCCTTAAGAGCGTGGTTCTCACCGTAATAGAGGTGAAGATCCTTAACGCTGATTTTTGAATTTTGTTCCATATTATTTTTTCCTCGTTACATCAAATTTAGCGGCTAAACGCTTTGTTCCAAGATTAATCAGGAATACAAGTATGAGTAGTACTACCGCAATACCGAAAGCCGTGTCAAAATCTCCCTCACTCGTGGCGGAAAGATACAGCTGAGTTGTGAGCGTACCGCCCGACTGGAAAATCTTTGAGAAGACTGCCGCGAAGGACTTTGGAAGTGCTTTCGAGCTGCCTGCCGTGAAAAGAAGTGCGGCGGACTCACCTACGATTCTGCCTATCGCAAGGATAACGCCCGTGATGATTCCCGGCATTGCCGACGGAAGAAGAATGGTGCGGATTGTGTGCCACTTTCCTGCGCCCAAACCGACTGCACCGTGGCGGTAAGAGTTCGGAACTGTCTTTAATGCCTCCTGAGTGTTTCTCGTGATAAGCGGCAGAACCATAAGTATGAGGGTTAAAGAACCTGTCAAAAGCGAGTAGCCAAGGTGCAAGGTCTGACCGAAGAACATCATACCGAACAAACCGAAGATAATGGACGGAATACCGGAAAGAGTTTCCGTTGCAAACTCGATTATATTGACAAGCTTACCCGGCTTTGCGTACTCGTTTAAGTAAATTGCCGCACCTACTCCGACTGGAGCGGCGATTATCATGGTGATGATAACGATGAGAAGTGTGTTTACGATATTACCGGCAATACCTACCGTTCCTTTTCTCACGGATGTAACCGTTGTCAAAAAGCTCAGATTAACTGTGCTTATACCCCTCACAACGACATAAATGATTATTGCCGCCAAAAGAACAACCGTAAATGCCGCACTGAAATATATAAGGAAATAAAGTATAGCGTCGCTCGGTCTTTTTTTAGCCTTTGTCAGGGAATTTTCTTTATTCATGCTCTGCTCCCTTTCTCAGCTTCTGTAAAACAAGGTTGATAATCATGATGAACACGTAAAGTACAAGACCGACGGTAAAAAGCACCTGTCTGTGAGTACCCTCGGCATATCCCATCTCACTGACAAGCTGTGTCGTTAAGAATCTTACCGAGTTGAAAGGAAGCGGAATGTTAACTGAACCGCCCGCAACCATGTTAATTGCCATAGCCTCGCCCAGCGCTCTGCCGATACCGAGAACCACGCCCGTCATAATACCGGACTTAGCCGCAGGAATCGTTACCTTGAATATTGTCTGGATTTTGCTTGCTCCAAGCGCAAGAGACGCCGCACGCAAATCCTTGCTTACGGAACGGATAGACGATGCGGAAACGTTAACGACTGTCGGCAAAATCATAATCGCAAGAACGATGATAGCCGAGAGCATATTGGAACCGCCCGTGAACTGGTGAGTGGTTGAGCCGGCAAAGATAATCTTCTCCAATTTGTACATGAGAGGATTGAGAAGCATAAGTCCCAAAAGGCCGTAGATAACGGACGGGATAGCCGCCAAAAGCTCGACTGCGGGCTGAACGACAGCCGCCAATTTTTTGTTTGAAATCTCGGTGAGAAAAACTGCCGTCAAAAGTCCTATCGGCACACCGATTAAAATGCTAACTCCTGTACCGACAAGGGACGAGAGTATGATATAAAGAATACCGTATTTCGGATCATCAGCCGTTGGCTTCCAAACGGTTCCGAATAAAAGCTCGGAAACTCCGACTTTCGAGAAAGCCGGAGCACCTTTAGCAATCATGTAAATCGTAATGGAACAAACGGCAAAGATTGAAACTGCTCCGCAAATTATGAATATTACCTTTGCAAGAGATTCCACGGGATGCTTTGCTTTGTTGTTCATGTTTTGCTCCTCTTCAAGTAGCTTCTTGAGCTTCTTTGCTTAAATTACTGAGGAAGGATGAGTCCGAGGTCTGAGATAACACTCTGGCCCTCGTCAGACTCAATGTAGTTAAACCATGTCTGAACGAGTTCGCTCTGCTCGCTTATCTCACCCATTGTAGCCATAACGAAAGGTCTCGAAAGGAGATAGTCGCCTGCAAGGATGTTAGCCTCTGTAGCCTCTACATCGTTAAGAGAAACAGCGTTTACTGTGTCGTCAACAACATCGAGAGAAACATAACCGATAGCGCCGGGAGTTGATGCAACCTTTGCAAGAACGGCGCCTGTGGAATCAAGCTCCTGAGCGTATGCGCACTCGTCCTCGATTGTTAAGAGCTCCTCGAAAGCTCCTCTTGTACCGGAACCTGCCTCACGACCGATTACAACGATGGACTCATCGTTTCCGCCGAGCTCTTTCCAGTTTGTAATCTCGCCCTTGTAGATCTTAGCGAGCTCGTCTGTTGTGAGGTTTGCAACTGTGTTGTCTTTGTCTGTGATAACTGCGATACCGTCGATAGCAACAATGTTCTCGACTGCGCCCTTAGCCTTCTCGTCGTCTGTGAGACTTCTTGAGGAGTCGCCGATATCAACGCTTCCGCTTGTTACGGACTCAATGCCCGCGCCCGAACCTGTATACTCAACTGTAACCGTTACATCGGGATAAGCTTCCATGAAAGCCTCGCTCATTGCCTCGCAAAGCTTTTCCATAGATGTGGAGCCTGCAAGTGTGATTGTACCGGATACGTTAGCGTCCTTTGTTGCCTCCGAGCTTGATGCGCTCGAAGATGCTGTGCTGCTCTCTGCTGTAGATGAGCTTGAAGAAGAGCTTGATGATGAGCAGGCTGTCATGCTGCCTGCAACCATGAGTGCTGCAACGCCTGCTACCATTATTCTTTTTACCAATTTGTTCATTTTTGAACCTCCGTGTGATCTTTTAATTAATTTCGTCTTTCCTAATCACGTGTATGATGATACCCCCGCTATGTAAAATCTGTAATCACCCTTATGTTATATCTATGTAAAATCATAGAGACAGAAAATACACAAACTTCACAAATCAGCATTTCCGCATTTGTGTAAAAGATAGGAAAAATCGCATGAAATTGGGCTTTACACCTTCTTGTTTTGTGATATACTTTTCTTAAGCGAATGTAAAATACAAGTAAGAAAAGAGGTAAATGTAAAAATGCCGTCAAGAAAAGAATTTTGCGAACTTATGAATATGTGTATGCTCTCTGATGAAAACGGAAATGTTCTCGTTGAATATAAAGTTTGTCCCGACATAGAAGGTTATATCTTCCCCGGCGGTCACGTGGAAAAGGAAGAATCTCTCACAGATGCGGTTAAACGCGAGATGTTCGAAGAAACGGGCCTCACAATTGAAAATCCAACACTTTGCGGCGTTAAACAGTGGTGTGACAGCGACACAAGAGGACTTGTTTTCCTTTATAAAGCTAACAAATACCACGGCGAGCTCAAATCCTCGAGGGAAGGAAAAGTTATGTGGATGCCGCTTGAAGAATTCAAGAACAAAAAATCTCTTTGGTATATGCACGAGACGCTTGAAATTTTCCTCAATGAGAATTTAAGTGAATTGTATCTCGGCGATTCGGAAAACAAATACGAACCAAGGTTCAAATAAAACAAAAATCCGAAACGGTTAAATTTCCGTTTCGGATTTTCTGTAATCATATTTAGATTATAAGCCGAGCTTTTTAAATCTCGAATAAGACGAACCCACGCCGTAAAGTGCGGCAACGGGATTGTTCTGGAGAACTCTGTCCTTGACTACCATAACGGTTGTCGGTGCTTCGGAATATTTCAGGAACAAGGTGTCATGGCCGACGCAAAGTCCTACCAAAATATTGAAGTCACAGCCGTTGGCGGCAAGCACCTTGGCTTGCATAACGGGGTTGCACATAGATTCGTGAGCACAGCCGCCGTTAATCTTTTTCTCGTTCGGCACGCCGATCTCTGTCTTGTCGACTGCGCCTACTTTACAGCCGACCACGTAATAATCAAAGCCCTCGGCTTTCAGTATCTTGCAGAAAAGGCTTGTCTCTCTCATAAGGCCCACGCAAGATGCAACTCCTATTTTCTTGTAGCCCATGCGCTTGATGAACTCTATCGTCTCCTCAACTCTGGTCATTCGGCAATAGAATTCGCCCTCGATGGATGCCGATGTTACAGCTATCTTGCCGACCTCTTCATCCGTCTTGTAGATATTCACGGTCTCTTCAAGCAATTCTTTATCAACCTCTTTTGTTAGGCAAAACGGCGGATAAGCGTCCTCTTTTTTTGCTTTACAGCTGTATCTCGTGCAGTCGGAACAGCTGAATACTCTCTTATTCTCGTTGTTTTTCTCTGACATAATCGATTTCCTTTCGGCTCAAATATATTTAATAGATTATCACATATCCAAAAATACTTCAAGAAAAAGCTCCGCCAACCTCAAATTAAGTTAGCGGAACTTTTCGTGCGTGTGCTTTAAGCACACTGTATTTAGTGTTTAAGGAGGTAAATTATATGTAGTTTTACTTATTTGTGTGTTATTTGAGTGTTATGTTGTAAAAACCGAAAGTAATTTTATCAAAGCTAATCAGAGACCAAACTGTTTGAATCTCGAGTACATAGAGCCGACTCCGTAAAGTGCGGCGACAGGATTGTGCTGAAGAACTCTGTCCTTGACAACCAAAACGGTAGTGGGAACTTCACTGTACTTGAGGAAAAGCGTATCGTGTCCGACGCACAAGCCGACCATTATGTTAAAATCACAGCCGGCGGCGGCAAGAGCCTTTGCCTGCATGATGGGATTACACATAGATTCATGACCGCAGCCCTTGTTGAGCTTTTTCTCGTTGGGAACGCCTATTTCGGTTTTATCGACCGCTCCCGTCTTACAGCCGACAGCATAGTAATCGATGTCGTTTGCTTTGAGAACCTTTCCGAGAATTCCCGTTTCTCTCATAAGACCTACGCAAGAGGCAATTCCGATTTTCTTGTAGCCCATACGCTTGATAAATTCGATTGTCTCCTCAACTCTTGTGAGTTTTCCGTAGTATTCGCCCTCGATTAAAGCGGCAGTTCTTGCTATATTTCCGACTTCCTCGTCATTCTTGTATAATTCAAGGGTTTCGTTCAAAAGGTCTTTATCCACGCCCTTTGTAAGGCAGAACGGCGGATAATTCTCCTCTTGTTTTGCTCGACAGCTTAGTCTTGTGCAGTCCGCACAGCTGAATACTCTTTTTTCCTCTGACATAATTCTTTGCTCCCTTCAAGCTTTTCTGATTTACTTCTTTACTTTATATATGTATGTGGTTTTACTTTCCGCCGCAACAATCGTCCTCCTCGGACTGAACATCTGCACTGCTGTTTTCGGTTGTGGTGTTTTTTGCGATAAAATCAAGCGTAGATGCGGAAAGATTGATGTTTCCGCTCTTTGCCGTGGTCTCGGAAGATGATACCGTGTCCTCAACGCCGTCAAAGAATGCATAAGCGTTGTCGGCAAATTTCGTAGCGTCGGTATCACTCGAGAGTATGCCGATCTGAGAGAGCTGTTCTGCGCTCAATTTGAGTGCGTCATATCCGCCCTGAACAGACGGCTTGTAGTTATAGGTGGAAAGCACGCTTGCAGCAAAGTCAGCCTCGCCCGAAACATAGTTTTTCTCGGTGATTATTTTTGCGGATTCCTCGGGGTTGTCCTGAACCCACTGGGATGCCTTCTGAACCGCACGTGTGAATGCCGCCGCAGCCTCGGGATTTTCCTCGGCAAGCTTGGTTGTTACAAATGCTGCGCAGCAGTACTCATCTTTGTACTCATCGTCGCTTGCGGTATCAATCAGAACATTAAGGTTATATTCCTCCTGAGCGACCGAAGCCTGAGGATCGCCGAGCACGATTGCGTCAACTGCACCGTTTTCGAGAGCCTGTGGAAGATCGTTTCTTGAGAACACCGTGAAATCAACCTCGGAACTGCCCTCCGTCACGTCAATTCCGGCATTGAAAAGAGAACGCTTTGTGACTATTGTTCCTGCGTCGGCAAGACCGGGAACACCGACATTTTTACCTTTTAAATCCGTTATTGTTTTGATGTCGGAATCGGCGGGAACAAGAAGCTTAATGCATCCTGTGTGAATTCCCGTGGTGAACTTAATCGGCAGACCGTTTTCAAGCGGCTGGAGGAATTTTCCGATAAGGCCCATTCCAACGTCAACCTGATCTGCTCCGATTGCCTCTGAAACATGAGCGGCGTCTATGTTCACCTGTTCAATCTCTATTCCTTCTTCCTCGAAAAAGCCTTTTTCTATTCCTATATAAAGCGGTGCGCCGCAAAGCGAGCCGTGATAAGCAAGTCTTAACGTCGTTTTTTCACTGCTTTCTGCGCTGTCAGTATTTTCAGTGCTTGCAGAAGATGCGGTATCGGCAGATGACTCACCAGATGAGCTTGACGAATTTGATGAACCTGAGCAAGCTGTGAGCGACAATGCGATCGCGCCGATAAGTGCGGCACTTATTATTCTTTTTGTAAGATTAAAAAACTTCATTTTCTCTTCCTCAATTTCTTTACTAATATATTCTTCTTAAATTCTTCTGTAATTTTCTTAATGCAATTTATATGTAATAGTTCGGCTCAACAACCGTTCCGCCGTAGTGAAGACGTCTTAAAATTTCTGCGTGATACTTCAAAAAGTCCTCGCCGCTTCTGACTCTCGGCCTTGAAAGCTCAATATCGAGCGTGCTTGTTATTCTTCCGGGTCTCGGCGTCATTACGACTACTCTGTCGGAAAGATAGACAGCCTCGTCAACATCGTGCGTGACCATGATTGCTGTCATTCCCGTCTCTTTCCAGATTCTCAATATTTCGTCCTGCATATTCATTCTCGTGAAAGCGTCAAGCGCTCCGAGCGGTTCGTCAAGAAGCAAAACTTTTGGCTTTCCCACAAGTGCCCTTGCGAGTGATGCACGCTGACACATCCCACCGGAGAGTTGATGCGGATAAGATTTTTCGAAGCCTTTAAGTCCAACCATTTCGATGAACTCGTCAACCGTGTGTTTTTGCTCCTTGTAAATCCCTCTTGCCTTGAGGCCGAACGCTATGTTGTCGTATATCGTAAGCCACGGGAAAAGCGTGTGCTCCTGAAACATAAATCCTCTGTCGGCGCCCGGTGCCGTTATGGCCGAACCGTCAAGCTTGAGCGTGCCGTCGTCCGTTTCTATCAAACCCGCAACAAGCCTAAGAAGCGTGGATTTTCCGCATCCCGACGGGCCGATGAGCGATGTAAACGATCCGGCGGGAATTTCTATCGAGACATTATCGAGAGCCGTGATTTTCTCACCGCTCGCATTAACAAAATGCTTGGTTACTCCCTGTACGGAGATATTTCCTACCATTTGATAACTCCTTTCTGCCAAGCGAGAACACGGTCACGCAGACGAAACAGCAATGTGATTAGAATAAAGAATGTGACCGCAATGATTATCAGTCCGGCATATACGTTTGAGTAAGCCATCATTTCCTTTTGCCAGTTTATGTACCAGCCGATGCCGTACTTTGCACCGAGCATCTCAGCCGTGACAAGTGTGATAAACGATGAGCAAGTTCCGTTAAACAAGCCTAAGAACATATGAGGCAAGGCGGCGGGAACACCCACTTTAAATATTTTGTAAAAGCGTTTTGCTCCGAGAGTTGAACTCACTTCAAAGTAAGCGTTTGGTATAGAAGCGATTCCGCTGCTTGTGAGAACCGTTGTCGGAAACCAAACCGCAAGAGCGATTAAAAAGGCACTTGCCGAAACCGCAGTGGGAAAAGCTATGAGCACTATCGGTATCCAAGCCGTTGAAGGTATGGGACCGAGAACTCGAACAAGCGGCTGAACCCAGTAGGCAAAGGTTTTGTTGAAACCGATTGCTATTCCCGTGAGCATTCCGACTACTGCACCTGAGAACCAACCCGTTATGAGAAGTCGTGCGGAGTAAGCAAGACATTTCAGAAGGAATAATCTGTCCTCTACAAGCACGGCAAAAATTCTGTCAAGCGATGGAAAGTACAGCACGGGTAAAAGTGCAAACTTCACGGTTACGATATTAAGAACATTCAAAAAGAGGACAACTCCCGCATAAAACAGAGATTTGTAACTTAGTTTTTCTTTTGTTGCCTCTCTGAAAAAAGAGGCGATAAAAAATATAATGTAAACTGCCAGAGCAATTAAGAGCAAATACAAGAAGTAAGGATGCTTTGCACTCGGATGCGATGACGAGTCGGGCAAAATAACATCGACTGCTACGGCGGCAAGTAGCGAGATTATGGGAAGTATACGATAAAAAAGCTTTGACGCATTTTGGTGGGATTTATTCACGGGAGTTGCTCCTTTCAGATTTTGGGCACAAAAAAGCGGAAAACACAGACAAAGTGACGTCGTGTTTTCCGCAAAAAGCTGTATGACGCAAATTTTGGCGTCACATTCGCAAGCTCGCAAAGGATCTCACACGACAACATCTGTGCATGCACATCGGCATAAGGCACATCCCGCACATTATGAAACAACACATCATAGAAGCTAAAGCCATAAATACAGTCATCGTGTTTTCTCCTTTCATTTCATAGTAATTCGATAGGTTTTATCTTGCTTTGAATTATACTATCGCAAACCTATAAAGTCAATAGGTTTTATCTAAATTAATTGACTTCGTTTGAAATTTCAAAAAGTGAGACTTGCAATAAAATTTATTGTTGCTTTTTCACAAAATGCGTTTCGATCTACAATTCGCAAGCCAAAATCTTTATTTTTCTGAATTTAAAGCCGTTTGTTGGGTCTGATTCCTATAACTGAAAAGCAAAATCCGACTATTCCCCTCAACAATCTTTCAAAAGAAATCAAAGAATGTGCAATTTATCGGCGAATAAATTTCAAATTCTTCTTTCGCACGCATTCAAGAGAAAAGCACAAAACGCAGGACTCTTTCCTTTCGAAAAGAATCCTGCGTTTGAAAAAACTAATAACAGATCTCTGTCTTGTAATTATAGTTTCAGATAAAGTACATGTATTCCTGAACAGATCGGTTTCTGCAGTCCTCCACAAGGTCTTGAAGACTCACGCCCTCAAGCAAAGTACGGGTACCCGAATTCACCTTATCTATGATAAGCTTTTGAATTGCCTCGCCCGATGCGTCATGCTCGGAAGACCTAACCTCGTCCTCGACAAAGTAAGTTCCGTCAAGCGCTTCGATAATTCTCGAAACACTGATTTTTGACGGGACATCATTGAGGATATAGCCTCCCTGTGCGCCCTTTACGCTGCGGATTATGCCCGCTCTTCTCAGAGCGGCAAAAACCTGTTCAAGATACTGGAGCGAGATTCCGGTCTTGTCCGCAATCGTGCTCAGCGCGACGCGCTCATTTTCCCCGCTCAAGGCGAGACAAATAAGCGCACGCAAACCATATCTGCTTTTCTTTGAGAACTTCATCAGTCAAGAGCCTTAAAAGCTTCGTCGAGGTCCTGAATGATATCATCGATATTCTCAGTACCGATAGAAAGACGAATTGTGTTCGGCTTAATACCCTGATCGAGAAGCTCTTCCTCTGTGCACTGGCTGTGAGTTGTTGTAGCCGGGTGAATAACAAGAGACTTAACGTCAGCAACGTTTGCGAGAAGTGAGAAGAGCTCGAGGTTATCGATAAACTTATGAGCCTCTTCCTGGCCGCCCTTGATGTTGAATGTGAAGATGGATGCTCCGCCGTTTGGGAAGTACTTCTCATAGAGAGCATGGTCGGGATGATCCGGAAGTGACGGATGGTTTACGCTCTCGACCTTAGGATGCTTGGAGAGATACTCAACAACCTTCTTTGTGTTCTCGTTGTGGCGCTCAATACGAAGAGAGAGAGTCTCTGTGCCCTGAAGGAGAAGGAATGCGTTGAACGGAGAGATTGTAGCTCCCTCGTCACGGAGAAGAATTGCGCGAATGTATGTTACAAATGCGGCTGCCCCTGCTGCCTCTGTGAACTTAACGCCGTGATAGCTCGGGTTCGGCTCGCTGATCCACGGATATTTTCCGCTCTTAGCCCAGTCGAATGTACCGCCGTCAACGATTACGCCGCCGAGAGTTGTGCCGTGACCGCCGATGAACTTTGTAGCGGAATGAACAACGATGTCTGCACCGTGCTCGATCGGACGGAAGAGATAAGGTGTGCCAAATGTGTTGTCAACAACAACGGGAAGGCCGTGCTTGTGAGCGATTTCAGAGATAGCGTCAATGTCGGGAATATCGCTGTTCGGGTTACCAAGAGTCTCAAGGTAGATAGCCTTTGTGTTGTCCTGGATAGCGTCCTCAACCTCTTTGAGATTGTGAGCGTCTACGAATGTTGTGGAAATTCCGTTGAGCGGAAGGGTGTGTCCCAAAAGATTGGATGTGCCGCCGTAGATTGTCTTCTGAGCAACGATATGCTCGTTCTGACCGGCAAGAGCTTGAATTGTGTAGTTGATTGCTGCTGCGCCGGAAGCGACTGCAAGACCTGCTACGCCGCCCTCAAGAGCTGCGATTCTGCCCTCAAAAACGCCCTGAGTGGAGTTTGTGAGTCTGCCGTAGATGTTACCGGCGTCTGCGAGTCCGAAACGGGCTGCAGCGTGAGCGGAATTCTTAAAAACATAAGAAGTTGTCTGGTAAATCGGCACTGCACGTGCATCCGAAGCCGGATCAGCGGTCTCCTGACCTACGTGAAGCTGTAATGTCTCAAACTTAAACTTTCTGTCTTTTCTTGCAATTTTCTCTGCCATGATAGTAGTCTCCGATCTGTTACTTTGTTCTTTCTTTAATTTTAGTGATTTTCAGTTTTTTATTTATTCTACAAAGAGAGGAGTTGAGTAATATCTGTCGCCGCTGTCGGGAAGAAGCGCTACGACTGTCTTACCTTTGTTCTCCGGTCTCTGAGCAAGCTCGATAGCTGCCTTGAGGGCTGCGCCTGAGGAAATACCTACGAGAATTCCCTCTTTCTTTGCGAGATACTTACCTGTCTTGAATGCGTCGTCATTCTCGATTGTGATTATCTCGTCATAAATCTTTGTGTTAAGAACATCAGGAACGAATCCTGCGCCGATTCCCTGAATCTTGTGCGGACCGCTCTTTCCCTGTGAAAGCACGGGTGAAGTTGCGGGCTCCATAGCTACGATCTTAACATCGGGATTTTTGCTCTTCAAATACTCGCCGATACCTGTGAGAGTTCCGCCTGTTCCTACGCCCGCTACGAATACATCAACGTTTCCGTCTGTATCCTCCCAGATTTCGGGGCCTGTTGTCTCTCTGTGAGCCTTCGGGTTAGCCGGGTTAACAAACTGTCCGGGAATGAAGCTGTTGGGAATTTCCTTTGCGAGCTCGTCTGCCTTTGCGATTGCTCCGCTCATTCCCTTGGCGCCCTCGGTGAGAACGATCTCTGCACCGTAAGCCTTAAGAATGTTTCTTCTCTCAACGCTCATCGTCTCGGGCATCGTGAGGATGATTCTGTATCCCTTTGCCGCTGCGATTGAAGCAAGTCCGATACCCGTGTTGCCCGATGTGGGCTCGATTATAACTGAATCCGCCTTGAGCAATCCCTTTTCCTCGGCGTCCTTAATCATCGCAAAAGCGATTCTGTCCTTGACGCTTCCGGCGGGGTTGAAGTACTCAAGCTTGACGAGAAGCTTTGCCTCGAGACCTAAGTCTTTCTCAATGTTTGTAACCTCGACGAGGGGTGTTTTTCCGATTAATTCTGTTGCGCTTTTATATATTTTAGCCATGATGTTGTCCTCCGTTTAATTCCTATTTAACAGGTATGTTTTGTTGTGATTTGAATTATAAACTTTTATTTCCTACTTGTCAAGTATATTTTGTAGGTTTTATTTTTATCATTAACAAAACAGAGTCAACATCGCTCGTTTCTCACGATTGTAGGTATGATTTTCATGATTTGCCTCTTTTCATTTCCTACTGTTTCGATATGTTTTTGATGTGTTTGTATTATATTCCTACATTTCCTATTTGTCAAGTATGTTTTATGTTTTTTTGAAATTTTTATTTTTCCGACTTGCATTTTGCTTTTCTCCCCTTCAAAACCGCATTTCAATTTTTGACTAATTCATACTTTTATGATAGAATATATAAAAATGAGGTGATTTACTTGAAAATATCCACGAAGGGCAGATACGCCCTGCGTTTTCTTGTCGATTTGGCAGAACATCACGAGGACGGCTACATTGCATTAAAGGACGTGGCGAACCGTCAGAACATATCGAAGAAATATCTTGAACAGATTATAGCAATACTCAATCAAACGGATTTTCTTCTCTCTAACCGAGGCTCACAGGGCGGCTACAAACTGGCAAGAGCACCGAAAGACTACACGGTATTTGAAATTTTAAAGCGCACCGAGGGTTCGCTTGCCCCCGTTTCGTGCCTTGAAACCGAGACAAACTGTTGTGACCGCAAAGACGAGTGCACGACGCTTTACGTCTGGGAGGGGCTTCAAAAGGTTGTTACCGATTATCTCTCGGGCATAACTCTTCAGGACATAATCGATAAGAAGAACGAAAATAACGCCTACGATTTTTCTATTTAAATTTTGGCAAAACAAAATTCCCGTCGCTTTTAAGCAACGGGAATTTTTAATATCTATCTTATCTTGTTTTCTGTTAATCGAAACTAAAATCACTTATCGAGCAAACGGCTTTTCTTGAGTGCCAAGGTAACTGCTGCCGTGAGAGGAACTGCGCAAACAACTGCGATAACCGCATTTATTGAAGATGTGGAGAGTTTTGTGATAATTGTGGGCACCATTGCAGCAGGAGCAGAACCCTCCAAAACGCCCTGAACAAAGCTTTTTCCGAGGTAAAGCACGATGTAAGCCGCCTCACCGACAATGCCTCCGAGAATATTGAAGCCTACTTTTCCTTTGCCGATTTTTTTACCGATGAGACCGGCAAGTGCAGCCATCACAAATTTGAAGAGGAATGTGAACGGTGCGCTTGTGATGTAAACGGGGCTTGTGAGGTCATAAAGTCCCGAGCCGATACCTGCGGCAAGACCGCCGCCCACGGGACCCAAAACCATACCGGAAAGCAAGCAGAAAATGTTGCCGAGATGAATTCTCGAGACATCTCCGATTGCAACGGGAATTGTTATGCTGAGGTAATTTGAAACGAATACCAAAGCGGCAAATACGCCTACCAAAGCTATTCTGTAGATTGATTTGTTGGATTTTGTTGAATTGCTCATTTTTATTCTCTTCTTTCTTCTTTTCTTTTTTACCTAAAAATTATTCTATTACCAAGCCCGTTCTTGCGGAGATGATTTTGAAAAGCTTCTTAAGGCCGCATTTAAAGCAAAGTATCATACCGAATGCCGCACCGACAACAGCCTGTAAAATCTCGTACGGAAGTTTCATTATAGCATACTCAAACGTGCTGTAAATAAATGTCTTTCCGAGTGTGTAACCTACAACCATTATGACTGCGCCGACAGCTACACCGATTCCGGCGGCAAGCTCAGGCTTATCCTTTTTGAACTTGTGTGCAAAAAGCGAGATTACAACAGCCTGTAAGCCGTGAGTTACGAGCGAAACAAACATTGGAGCGGGGTAGAAAAAGAAATCTCCGAGGAACGATCCCACGCCGCCTACCATGAATGCCGCCACGGGATCAAGGATAATCGCCGCCGTACAAATGACTATATCGCACAAATAAAGGTGTCCTCCGGGAACGGGAACTCCGAACGAGCTCATGGCAATGTTAAGCGCCATAAAAAGTGCAGTCGTGCACAACCAAACTGTGGTTTTCTTTGTGCTTTTTTCTTCTTTCATCTTTCTTTCCTCCTTGAATTTAGAGTGATTGTAGTTTACAATGTAATCTGATGATATAAAATAGTCAGAAAGAGAGAAAATAATATAACCAGATGAAATATACTGTCGACAAATCAAAAAGACCCGTCTATTTGCAAATATACAAACAAATGAAAGAAGACATAGTTTCAGGTGCATATTCCTTGGGAAACAAACTGCCCTCAAAGAGACTTTTGGCAAACGAAATAGGCGTCAGCACCATAACGGTGGAGCACGCCTACGAGCTCCTTTGTGAGGAGGGATATTTGGAGGCAAGGGAAAGAAGCGGCTACATAGTTATATTCAGACCGACGGACGGATTTGCGGCAAGCGGCGAAAAAAAATACGCCTCTTCACCGCTCGACAGAAAGACCGAAATCATTGAGGAATATCCGAGTTTTTCCGTTTCGGTTTTCAGCAAAACCATGAGAAAAGTTCTCAGCGAATATCAGGATGTCCTCTTTGAAAAATCGCCGAACGAGGGGCTTTTAAAATTGAGAAATTCAATCAGACAGTATTTGCAGAGAAACAGAAATATAAACGTTGATACCGAACAGATTATTGTAGGAGCGGGAGCGGAATATCTCTACGGACTGATTGCATGCCTTTTGGGGCGTGATAAAATTTTTGCAATCGAAAATCCTTCATACCACAAGCTTGAACAGATATACAAAGCCTCTGGCATAACGTGCGAACTTTTACCGCTTTGCGAGGACGGAATCGAGAGCGAAGCGCTTTTTGCATCGAACGCGGACGTACTTCACACAACGCCTTACCGAAGCTATCCGACGGGCGTAACGGCGTCGGCAAGCAAGCGGCACGAATACATCCACTGGGCGGATAAAAACGACAGATACATCATAGAGTCGGACTACGGCTCAGAATTTTCCGTCACGACAAACCCGACGGAAACTCTCTTTGTTCTCTCAAAAAACGATAACGTTATATATTTAAACACTTTTTCAAAGACCATCTCGCCGTCCGTGCGTATAAGCTACATGGTTCTTCCGAAAAAACTCGTGGAAATTTACAGAGAGAAACTCGGATTTTATTCGTGCACCGTTCCGACATTTGAGCAGTATGTCCTCGCCGAACTTATTGACGGTGGAGACTTTGAAAGGCACATAAACAGAGTGAGGAGACTTAAGCGAAAAGAGCTTGACGAAAAAGCAAAAGAAAACTGAAAAAAACGGCTTGCGTGAAAACAAGCCGTTTTGCTCTTAAATTTGGATTTTAGGCAAACATCGTTCTTCCCGTCAGTGTGCACAACACGAATATCGCCGCCGTGAGAACAACCGGAATTGCGATTGAAATAATGCGGTTTTTCTTTTCCGTCTGAATCGAGAATGTCATGACGAAAATAGATACGATGCAAACGATAAAGGTGATAAGGTGATGCGGAAAATTTGTGACGAATGCCAGCTTTGTGTAAGAAACCGCCATAATAGCCTGAATTGTGTTTCCCAAGCCTAAAATTACAGCGCCGAGTGCATTTTGCTTTTTGCAGAAATATGCGATGAGACCGCCGGGAATTGTAAGCAAAGTCATCACAAACCAGAACGGATAATAGTAGTGGAAAGCCATATTAAATGTCATTTCCGCACTGAACGGAATCTGAACGAGGTAGCAAATCGGTTGACTCAAGAGGAAGAACACAAAGCATTTAAGGGCCGCGTCCCACCACTTGTTGCAGTTGACGACAACGATAACCGCAAAAATAAGCCACCATTCATAGCTTATTCCTATATCCTGAAACGATGTCTCCTTTAATGCGGGAACAAGCATTACAAGTCCCGAATAAACGCCGGTGATGGCGGCAAATATCACTACCGTCAGCCAGCTCATGTTTAATTTTCCGAATAGTTTTTTCATTTTCTTTCTCCCTAATTTTGATTGATGAAATTGTTTTGTGATTTCATTTTACAAAACTCGGTAGGACAAAGAAAGGACATCAAAGTTCTTTTTTGGAAGATTTTATTGCGTCAACTATCGCTCTTTCCATTACCTCGGCGGCAAGTGTTCCAGCCACATTTACGTCGGCGTCCGCTCCGCCAACGCTTGCGGCATATATGGTATCGCCGTCCGCAAGCGTTCCCACGGGATTTATGCATCTTGCGTAAGCGTTTCTCGTCATGGAAGCAATTTTGTTCATCTCGGCTTTGGAGAAATTGCCGTTTGTTATCACGGCGCCGATTGTGGTGTTACCGCTGAACAAATCCGTTTTCTTTGCGATTTTGTAGAGCTCGTTTTTTGTTTCGGCAAAGCCTTTTCCGTCCTCGGAACGAAGTCCCGCAATCTCCTCACCCGTTGACGGGTCGAAAATATCACCGAGGGCATTTACGGCAACAACTGCCGCCATCTCGAGCTTGCCGAGTTTCACGGCAAAAATGCCGAGGCCGGAGTTTGAAGCGCGTTCCATGCCGAGAATTTTACCTACCGTTGCGCCCGTGCCAGCTCCGACATCGCCTGATTTGGGGCAGTTTATTTCAGCGTCCTTGCAAGCCTTGTAGCCCATTAAGCTGTCAGGTCTTGTGTTCGCATGGCCGTAATTCAAATCGTAGATGCACGAGGCGCACACGAGCGGCACTTTTGCAAAGCCCGTATCGTAACCTAAGCCGTTCTCCTCAAGATAGCGCATAACGCCGTCAGCCGCCGCCAAACCGAAAGCAGAACCGCCGGAAAGAACAATCGCATTCACGGGATTGTCAGCAGTTGTGGGATCGCAAAGGTGAGTTTCTCTCGAGGCGGGGCCGCCGCCGCTCACGTCAACTCCGACTGTTGCCTTCTTATCGAAAACGATAACCGTCACGCCCGTCTTTGCGACAAAATCCGAAGAATTTCCTATGCGAAATCCGTCCATTTCGTTTATATTGATTTTCTCATATAATGTGTTTTCCACTTTGTTACCTCTCACAGAAATAGATTAATTTCATTATCCGTAATTTTAAAGCTTTTTTCAATAGTCTGTTGATTTTTTCTTGTTGACAGCGAAAAGGTCACCTCTTTCGCAAGGTGACCTTAATTTTTTGAGTTCAGCTTAAAAAACGTCTGCCCGACCTCATTCTTCCGCATTCGTCGCAACTATGTCCGCATCCGGATTTGTCGGCATAACAGCAAGCACCGAGAAAACGATTAGTTTTGTTTTTCATTTCATCGCTCTCCTTTGTAAGTCAGTTGCACCAGTAAACATCTGTCAATGCTGGGTTATCGCTGTTGTAGCAAACCTGATGCAAATCGCGTATGCTTAACCAGATAGAAAGCTCGTATGCATCCCCTGTTTTATCCACAAATTGAAGGAATCCGGCGTTAAAAAGACCTGACGGGCCACATCCGTGAACAGTGACTCTGTAGCTGTAAATATAGTCTGTTGAAGTCTCGACATTGTAAATTGTGTCGATATAACCGCCGTTGCCAAACTGTATGATGTCCTTAAGCGGCACGCCTTTTATCTCTCTGAGCTCCTTTTGTCCATCAAACGCTTCATTAAATTCGATATGTCCCGATCCGTCACTGTAAACATAAGCGGTAGCGTATTCATCGGAAATTACCCTCGTCAACGTGGCGGCGCTTGCTTTAACGGAATTTAAACCTACCGCTCCCGTTATCAGCATCACAAACGCCATGAGCGTCATTATTGTTCTTCTCAGAAATGTGTTTCCTTTTGTCATAAATTCTCCCTTTTGCAAATTTTAGATTATGAATCCCAGCTTATCTTGACAATCTCGGGATGTTCACTGTTGTAACTGATGTAATGAAGATTGAAGAAACTCGACCATATGCTCATATTGTAAACATCACCGGTTTTATCCATGAAGTGCAGATATCCCGAACCGTTGAACAAACCGCTTGGGCCCTGTCCCCAAACATATACGCACTCTGCATATCCGAAAAACGGCTGATCGGGGTGCTTGTAGTAAAATTCCGAAATATAACCGCCGTCCTTGAATTTAATTATATCCTTGAGCGGCACGCCGTTAATCTCTGTAAGTCTGTCGTCCTGAGTATATACCCTGTTAAGATATATGCATCCGCTTCCGTCATCATTGATGTATGCGGTTGCAGTTCCGTCCGTAATTTGTTTTACGGTAGTCGATGCGCTCGCCTTTGTTGCGCCGAATCCGATCATCGCCGTTATAAGCATCGTGAATGCCATAAGAGACATAATCGTTCTTTTTAATAAAGTGTTGCTTTTCATAATTTTCTCCTCGATATTTTACCCGTTAATTTACTTTGAAGTGTACCATCTGATTGTCTTAATCATCGGCTGGTCGCTGTCGTAGTTAACGTTGTGGTGTCTGTAAGCGTTAACCCACAAAGTGAGTGTGTAGTAATCGCCGGACTCATCTGTGAAAATGAGGTGTCCTGTCCAAGCAAGCTTTTCGGGGCCGCTTCCGACAACGTGAATGGCGTGGTCATAAAGTCTGAAATCTGTGCGGTCATAGGTGAAAATTTCGCCTACATAACCTGTTTTGTCGTCAAATCTTATGATGTCCTTGAGCGGTACGCCTGCAATCTCGGTGAGGGGATTATCCTGTGTGTACACTTTGTTGAGAGTCATGTAACCGCTTCCGTCAGTATTAATGTAAGCTGTTGCGTATTCATCGGAAATTACTCTATCAAGTGTTGTTCTTGCAGCACTCGCCTTTGTGGTACTGAATCCGAACATTGCCGTGAATAACATGGTGAACGCCATAAGTGTCATGATTGATCTTTTGAAGATTGAGTTAGTTTTCATTTTCTTGCTCCTTTTTGATTAGGTTGTTTTGTGTTTTATCTTGTGACCTTATAATATCATCCCGTGGCGGACAAATTACGGACACGCCAAAAAGCACTCTGCAAAAAGCAGAGTGCCCAAATTTCGGAAACAAATTAATCCGTTGTCCACCACGAGATTGTTGTGATGGTCGGCTTGTCGCTGTTGTAATCGACAGTATGGCTGCCGTATTTATTTACCCATAACTGGAGGTTATATTCATCCACTGACTCGTCGTCGAAGCAAAGGTGTCCGCTCCGCCAGAAGTTTTCCGGGCCGTGTCCGTAAACATATATTCCGTGATCGTAAAGGAGTGCGTCTTTGTTGTCATATGTATAGAACTGGCTGATAAAACCGTTCTCGCCGAACCTAATGATATTATAGAGTTTTACTCCGTCGATTGAAGTGAGCGGGTCGTCCTTGGTGAAAGTTTTGTGCAGTTCGATATATCCGCTTCCGTTCTCGTTTATATAAGCTGTTGCGTAAGCGTCCGAGATTACTCGCACCGGCTGTGCCGCACTCGCCTTTGTTGCGCTGAATCCGAACATTGCCGTGAATAACATTGTGAATGCCAAAAGTGACATTATTCCTCTTTTAAAAATTGAATTTGTTTTCATATTTCTCCTTATTTCTTTTTAGTTTAATTTCAGTTAAATGCTGTTCCATTCAACGGTTTGGATAATGGGCTTATCGCTGTTGTAATAAACATAGTGAGCCATCCATCTTGACGACCACAAAGTGAGAATGTATCTGTCGTTTGTTTGGTCTATTGCTCTTACTACGCCGCCGTAAAGTCCCGAAGGAGCTCTTCCGTCTATACAAAAGCAGTTGTCGTAAATAATTCCGTTGCAATCTAAATGTGACCATAATTTATCGACATAGCCGCCCTTGACAAATGTGATGATTTCCTTGAGCGGCACGCCGCCTATCTCTGTCAAAGGATCCTCGTCGGTAAACACTTTGTTAAGCGTTATGTATCCGTTGCCGTTTGGGTAAATGTACGCCGTAGCGTTTTCATCGGATATTACTCTGGGTTCCGTTGCCGCACTTACTTTCGGTGCACTCAAACCGACCACCGAGGTGATGAGCATCGCAAACACCAAAAGCGACATCAAAGCTCTTTTAAAAATAGAATTTGTCTTCATTTTTCTCCTTTATTGCTTTTAAATCATTTGCGTTTAAGTCTATGTTAAGCCACTGCTCTCAGGACAAGCATTCCGACATCGTTTACGAGAACCACCCAAGTTGTTCCGCCGGAAGTTCTCTCGGGGTTATGAGCACTTGCGTCAAGCACGTAGCAGAATCCCTCGTCGACCATTACAGATTTTGCGCTGTTGTTAAGCAGTGTGGATACGCCGTCAGAAGTGATTGTGACGTCTGAAACCGAGTTGTTGCTTTCGGCAACAATATCAATCATATTCTGATTTGCTTTTCCGAAATAAATTTGCTTTGGCATAACGTCGTTCCAAATAAGGTCGCCGTCATTCACTATATCGCCCTTTTTAAGTTCCGATACATTCACTATGTCTCCCGTGAAATAAACGGTGAAATTATCGGCAAATGCGGGGATTGCCGCTCCTATTACCAAAACGATTGCCATTATAGCTGTGATAATTCTTGTCTTTGTTTTCATTTAAATTTTCCTTTCTCTCATTAAACATTCAATTCATTATATTCTTGATTTTCTCTCGATTTTCTTTTGGCTTTTCTAATCTCTCATATTTCCTCCGTTTTTTCTCTTCAATTTACAAGCAGATAATATCATTTTCGTACGGACAAAGAACGGACAAAAAAAGAACCCTCTGCCCCAAAAGCAGAAGGTTCTAAAAAACAGAAAATCAAAATATTCTCATGAGCAAAATATTGCAAACCGTGCCGAGCGCTATGCTCAAAAACGTGTTGTGCCTTAATTTGTAGCTTACCGCCACAACAGCCACGGCAATAAACTGAACAAAACCGCCTCCCGTAAAATCGAGCAAAGCGTCCTTCAAACAATAGACGATGAGAACGGCAATTATTGCGGACGGCAAAATTTTTCCGAGATAATTAAGCTTTTCGGGCATTTTTCTCTCACCGCGAAAAGCGATGAACGGCAGTGCACGCAAAGCAAAGGTTATAACGGCTGATACAATCACGAAAAGGAAAAACGTTTTTGTGTTCATGTTGTCTCCCCTTTCTTCTCACGCATGAGCAGTAAAATTCCCGATACTATCAAAAGTGCGGGAAGCATAAAGCGTGACGAGCCGAAAATCAGAAGGCAAACAAGTGCAACAGCCGCTCCTATAAGCGCGGGCTTATGCTCCGTACTGCTCTCCCAGCGGTCAATGAAAATTATCACAAAGAGCGCCGTCATGCAAAAATCTATTCCGTCAAGCTCAAACGGCAAAAGCTGGCCGATTATTCCGCCCAGAACCGAACCGAGCATCCAGTAACATCTGCTGAAAAGCGCAACTAAAAACATAGAGTCAAGTTTTTTCTTCTCAGCTGTATTTTTCAGAATGTTTTTTTCGCCGTCGGATATATTTTCTTTTTCAATTCCGTCCGTTTCTTTTTTATACTCCGTTTCAAGAGTTAAATTCACCGCATAGGTTTCGTCCGTCATGGTGTGAATCATATAGAGAAGTTTCTTGCCCGTTTTTTTGAAGTCGTCGATAAAAGTTAGGCTGTAAAAGCTTTGTCGGCTGTTCATCAAAAGTGCGGTGAGTGCCACCGTTACTATCGATGCCGAACCGCTCAAAAATGTGATAAGCACAAACTGAAATGCTCCGGTGTATACGCTAAGGCTCACAAAAAGCGAACAGTACCAGTGAAAACCGGCGTTTTCCATCATCATTCCGTAAGCCGCACCGACAAATATATAACTGCATAATATCGGAAGCGACTTCAAAAAGGCATTTTTGACAGTAGAGTTTCCTTTATTCTTTTCTTCAGGGTTCATTTTACCACCGCATTTCTTTCTTCTTTTCGTGAAAATCAGTTTACGACACAAAAAGAGAAATGTCAATGAACGCAAATTTTCAGATAAAAAAATCCCGTGCGACACTACCCAAACCGCACGGGAAAATTAAGGATACAGGTATTCCCATTTTCAATCAGACAAGAGCTGTCCGGTGCACTCCGATAAAGAATACACCGGGCACAAACGATGCATAATTGTCATTTGTCTTCACTTTCAATTCTGCGTAAAAGTCGCACCGTTCAAAAACTTTTACAAACTACAATTATATTGTATTGACTTTCTCCTCAAAAAGCAATAGAATTACGAAAATGACTTGTTTTTTTACAAAATCAACTTGTTTTTGAGGAGAAACTATGAAACTTTCGTCTCTTGCCGAATTATCCGCCGATATTCTCATGAAATACTACGAAAACAACACAAAGCCGTTTTTTGATTGTCTTCACGAGGACCTTCTTTGGATTGGCCCCGCAAAAAATCAGATTGTTCGCACAAAAAAGGCTTTGGAAGATCTATTTGCAAAGGAAAAAAACACGCTCACCTTTTCTATTTTCAATATAAGCGCAACGCCGTTTGAGCTTTCAAAAACGAGCGTCGAGGTCTTTCTGCGGTTTGTTGTCGATACCTTTTGGCCGGACGGTTCAAGCAACAGAGTATATCAGAGAATAACGCTCTCGTGGCAAACAGATGAAGACGCACCGAAAATAAGGGTTTGTCACATATCAAATGCGATCGACTATGACGCCAGAGATACAATTTACCCGATTCATTACATCGAAAAGCACTCTCAAATGGTGCTTTACAGCAAGTCACCGAAAACATTGCACTTCTCGGGAAAGCAAAAATCAATTCTCTACACAAATTCGGATCAGATTATCTTTCTCGAGAGCATGGAAAATTATACGCTTATTCACACGACAACTCAGGTGTTTGAGTGCAGGGAAAGACTTTCGGCTCTTGCCAAGAAACTGGGCGACTGTTTTCTTCGCTGTCACATAAGTTTTCTTGTGAATCCGCAATACATCGCATCGATTGAACGCTTTCATCTCACGCTTACGAACGGCAGAAAAATTCCCATTCCCGAAAAAAAGTACACGGCGGTAAAAGCAAAACTGCTAAAAAATTAATTACCTGAAATTTGCATTTGATTTTTCGGCCTTGTTGTGATAGAATTTAACAGCTGAATTTGAGCACATCAAATTCATATCAAAGCTTAACACTTTGAGCCATACGGTTTGACTGTTTCCTTTTCCAACAGTACACGCCTTATGGCTTTTTTTGTTGTCACATAAAACCACAAACAAGGAGTAAAATCATGAACAGTGAAAACGAATTTATGAAAACAAAGCCGATAATAAATCTGCTTGTTTCGATGTCCGTACCGATGATGCTATCCATGCTGTTTCAGTCGCTTTATAACATAGTCGACAGCGTTTATGTTTCGAGGCTCGGCACGGATGCACTCACAGCCGTCTCGCTTGCTTATCCGCTCCAGAACGCCGTTTTGTCCGTTGCGGTCGGCATAGGAGTGGGCATAAGCTCAGCCATTGCGATTTATCTCGGGGCAAACGATCACGAAAAAGCAAACCGAACCGCAACTCTCGGCCTTGCGCTCAATTTCATTCACTGCATATTGTTCGTCATATTCGGCCTTATCGTCACAACGCCGTTTTTAAAGCTTTTCACGAGCGATGCGAAAATACTCGCGGAAGCAGAATCTTACACAAGAATAGTTTTACTTCTCTCGTTCGGTCAGCTTTTTCAGATTACATTCGAGAAAATCTTTCAGGGAATCGGCAAAATGAAAATAACCATGCTCATTCTCATTTTTGGCTGTCTCATAAACATCATTCTCGATCCCATATTGATTTTCGGTTTGCTCGGTTTTCCCGCCTTGGGAGTTTCCGGTGCGGCAATCGCAACGGTTATAGGACAAATCGCCGCTTTTCTTCTTTATGTCGTTGTTTACCTCAAAAAAGATTTTGCGATAATAATATCCTTAAAATATCTTAAACCCGATATGGCTCTGATAAAGCAGATTTACAGCGTGGGAATTCCGTCTTCAATCATGCTTTTGCTCCCGTCGATAATGATAAGCATTTTAAACAGCATACTTTCCGCATTCGGTGCGGTTTACGTTGCCGTTCTCGGCGTTTACTTCAAACTCCAAACGTTTATCTATATGCCCGCCAACGGCTTGGTTCAGGGCATGAGACCCATTATCAGCTACAATTACGGCGCCAACCAACCCGAGCGCGTCAAAAAGACTATTCGCTTAAGCCTTGCGGTAACCGCATGCCTTATGCTTCTCGGCACGGTTCTCGCACTTCTCATACCGAGTCAAATTCTCTCGATTTTTGCCGCCGACAGCGAGCTTATGCGTGCGGGCGTGGTGTCACTGCGAGTTATAAGTCTCGGATTCATAATTTCAAGTGTGGGACTTATTTATTCCGGCACATTCGAGGCACTCGGAAACGGACGGGATTCTCTTGTAATCTCTCTTTTAAGACAATTTGCAATCACGATTCCGCTAAGCTTTATTCTCTCGAAAATTCCCGCACTTGGCGCAGTCGGAGTGTGGATTTCGTTCCCCGTGGGCGAAGTAATCGCAACAATAACAGCATTTTTCCTCCTGAAACGATTCAAAAGCGGAAAATTCAGTCCGTTTTGACAAACAAAAATCTGTCCGTCAGAAAATTCTGTAACGGACAGATTTTTTACATATTTTATTGCATATTAATTTAGTCCAAGGTTAAAAGCAGAGCCATTTTGAATTTTGTGACCGCCTTAACGGAGTGCAAACCGCCCTTAGCAAAGCGGAAATTCTCACCCGACTTAATTGGGTGCTCCTTGCCCTCATAACCGATCACGCCCTCGCCGTCAAGCGCAAAAACAATGGCGTCACCCGGTGCGGCATGCTCGGAAAGTGCGCATCCCTCGTCAAATGCCATAAGAGCAAATTTCATCTTCTCGTTATGGACAACATCCATATTGACAATTTTTCCTTCGGCATAAGGCAAAAGTTCTTTGAGCTTAAAAACCTCGCCCGCTTTAATCATATCGTTCATCTTACTGTTCCTCCTTACGGAAATTTCCGTATAAACCGTTCCTTTGGATGTTCTCATTCCCACGGGAGCATCAGCCGCCGTTAAGAACAAATCTCCCTCGTTTAATTCGATGTCTAAAAACTCTCCGTAAACATCAAGCGTTCCGTCAGCCACTATAATCAATTTGTGATACGGGTAGATTTCTGCACTGATGTCGGTATTTTTGGCAAGAGAGAAATAGGTGATGTCGGTTTCTCCCTCGCTTATCTGCTTTGATACCGTACAGCCCAAAATCGGCGGATTGTCCCTTGCGACAGAGAAAACCACTCCTTCCTTTTCTTTCACGGCTTCACCTCCTGTTTTATTGTATTTTAACACAAAACAAAGAATTTGTCCGTTGTTATGGCAACTTTTTTCTTAACAATCAGCTACTCAAACACAACCCATTTCTACAAAATCTTCAAGTCAAAATTCGGTATGACACCCGCCGAATACAGAGAAAAAAACACGTAATAATTTTTCGATTTAGCAAAATATAAAGCCGACACGCTTGTGCCGGCTTTTTTCGTATAAGTTATTTTACTTCGAGCGGTGTGCCGCCGTTTTCAAAACCGATAAGCCCCCTTATGGAATTCTCCACCATATCAGAGACAGCCTGTTCGGTGTAAAAAGCCATGTGCGGCGAGAGTATCACATTGGGAAAACTCTTGAGAAGCGCCATATTATCGTTATCGGGTATCTCAAATTCCTTGTTGAGATAATAAAGTCCTGTCTCGCCCTCAAAGGTATCGAGTGCTGCAAAACCGACTTTTCCGTTTTTGAGTGAGGAAATAAGCGCGGCAGTATCTATTATCAAGCCCCTTGCGGAGTTAACTATTATCACGCCGTCCTTCATTTTTTCAAATGCCGCCGCGTCTATAAGATGAGTGTTTTCGGCGTTTCCCGGAACATGAAGCGTGATTATATCCGATTTCTTCAGAACTTCGTCAAGGCTTACATACTCCGCATATTTTTTAACTTCCTCGTCTTCATAGAGTGAATACGCAAGAATACGGCAACCGAAACCCGACAAGTGTTTAATTACGGTTTTGCCGATATTGCCCGTGCCGATAACGCCCACTGTCGAAGTTGATAATTCTTTTCCCACTTTGCCCTTAAGCGAATAATCAAGGCAGTCCGCTTTTTTCATGATCCAAGGCATATTTCTGCAAGCCATGAGCATAAGCATAATCGTAAAATTAGCCACGCTGTTGGGAGAATACACAACGTGAGAAACTCTCATTCCCAGCGAGTGGGCGTACTTCACATCTATGTGCTCGTAACCTATGCTTCTTGTCGATATATATTTGACTCCGTTTTCGTGGAGTGCGTCAAGTATTTCGGGATACATAGGGTTTGTTATGATCGAAATTGCGTCGTAGCCCTTGCATAAACCAATATTCTCCATGGACGGATAATCTGAAATATAAGCGTACTCAAAGGAATATTCCTTTGCGAATTTTTCAACATATTTCTGCTCGTCATATTCTCTTAGGGCGTAAAAAAATATTTTCATAAGAATTTATTCTCCGTTTCTTATTTGTTGTGTGATAGTATAAGTAAAAAATCCATGTTTTTACTATACCACCGTTTTGGCAATATAACAAATAAAAAACATGACAAAACGGACAGATTTCTCTGCCCGCTTTGCCGTAAATTATCGAAGTATCAGTGTCTTTTATGCGACGGTATAAATTTTAACCTCGGGATCTGCGCTCCAAAGCGGCTTAAGTCCCACGAAAACATCGTTCTTGAACAAATCGCTTGAAAGGTAAGCAGCTGCATGCTCTGCGCTGTCAAATCCGTGAAGAACCTGTACGTCCTCGTCACGCACAAGAAGATCCTTTGTGAGTGCGCCCTCGATTGTCTCGAGGAAAGGAGCACGGTAATCGGTATAGACCTTTGCAGCTGCAGGACGGTTTTCTGCATCGATTTTCATTGTTATTTCAAGATAAGCTTTTACTGTGTTCATATTCTTGCCTCCATAAGATAATTATTGTGGCTTAAATATATTACAGCAGCTAAAAAACAGCAATATATAAGCAAATTTATGAGTCACTAATAAATTCAATAGTCACTTGCAAATAATTAGCACAGAGAATATACTTTGAAAAAAGAAAGGCGGAAAGAGTATGTATCAGAGAAAAATTGCCAAAGATATAAGATGCCCACTGGAATACGGTTTGGAGATATTCTGCGGAAAATGGAATTCAAGAATTATATGCGTTTTGGCGGCAAAAGAAACCTTGCGTTACAGTGAACTGAGGCAAGAAATGGGTAACATAACGGACGCCGTTTTGGCTTCAACCTTAAAAGTTCTTATAGCAAATGGGCTCGTTTTGAGAAAATCGTATGACGAAATTCCGCCCAGAGTAGAATATACGCTTACGGAAAAAGGCAAATCGGTAGTTCCCATTTTGCAAAGCATTTGCCATTGGTCGGGCGCTTTCTACAAAGAAGAAAACGATACCCCCATGATTCAGTGCCAAAAATGCGATTATCGTTAAAATTTAAGATACCGAATAAAGCAAAGCTCCTACCCAAACATAAATCATCGGGATGCCATGGAAAATTTAGAGCAGGAGCTTGAAAGATATATTTCAGAAAACGAAAATATATGCTCATTTGAAAGCCGGATGCTCGACTCTTAACGCAAAAATACTCCCTTATAGGCGCAAGCTTAAATTATTCTGCTTGTCTGCCCAAAGGGAGTATTTTTTTGAATATATTTGAAATTTGTAATTAAGTTAGGTGAAATGATAACCTTCGCCGAATGTGAACGTGCCCGGATACGGGTCGATGTTGTCGCTGTTGGGATAGAGCGTGTTTCCGCTTCTTGTGTACCAGCCGACAGAAGCAACCTCATTGTTGAGCGCACCCTCTGCTATGAGATACTGATCGCCCTCAATTGCACAAACGCAAACATAGTGCTCGTTGTAAGCCCCCTCGTACTGATAGAGAACATCGCCGACTTTAACCTCGTCAAAATTGTAGTAGGTTTCGCCCTGTCCCGGAGGAATCTGCTTGCCGTGAACATAAATTATAAAGTCGATAGAATATGCACAGCATCCCCATGACTGGCGCTCGGGCCAGAGAAGCGGTGTTATAAAGCCGTAGGACGCGTTGTTTGTCCATCTTGAATCAGAGATAAAGGAAGAAATTCTTGCCTGCATATCGGCGTCGGCTGTGTCTGTTTTAACAGTTGTGCTGTTTTCACTTGTTTCGCTAGACTCGCTTGTCTCCTTAGATTCTGTTTTGTCGGAGCTCTCGTCTTTTTTTGTCTCTTCTGTTTTCGAAGTTTCTTTTGATGCGTCTGTCGCCTCTTCGATAATAAGCTTTGATACAACGCTTGCTGAGTTATAGTTATCATCGGCGGCAACAGTCGATTTCACGAAATATGTTCCGACATTTGAGGGAACAGCGCCGTCCTCTGCGGCACCGTTTTCGCTTGTTGTGAGTGCCGTGCAAGCCTCGTCGGTGTAGCAAAGAGATGTAACCTCTCCCGTGCTGCCCGTGACCTTTGCGTTAATCTGATTTTTTGCAGACTCTGCGTCTGTCGCTTTAATATCGCTCTGTGCGATGTAAGAATCGACTTTGAGAATTGTGAGTTTGAATGCCGGCGTTACATCGAGGCTAAGGCTTGTTTCTGTTATAGCGTAATATGTGCCCGCATTTGTCGGTATACCACCCTCGCTTGCGGCGCCGCTTTCAGCACCCGTGAGAGTCGTGCATTTTTCATCTGTAAAATAAAGATAAGATTCGCTTGAGTTTGCGGCTGAACCTGTGTAAGTAACTGTCTGCTCGGGTACGGCATAGCCCACCTGAGAAACTGTATCTGCCGCCGCACTGATTGTACCTACGGCGGAAGACATTAAAATAACCGCTGAAAGCGGCAGTGCTAATATTTTAGTGGTTTTGTTTGCTCTTGACTTAGTTTTGGATTTTCTTTCATTAAATCTCTCGTTAAATCCTAAAAAATTCTTCGATAAATTCAAAGGTTTACCTCGCTTTGTCTTGAAATGATGTTGCTATATTAACCCATTTCCGTGAAGAAAACAAGAAACTTATACAAAAAAGTTGCAAAATAGTTGTATATTTTGCGATTATAAACCTCAGTTTTATATTAAATTATAGAATAAAATTAAAGAATACTGAATACAAAAGCAAAAAGTGCTTTCAAGCCAAAGAAAAAGAGCCTTTGAAATTTAATTTCAAAGGCTCCTTATTTTGAGATAAATTTGAGGCAAATCACAAAACGGAAACACGAAAAATATTAGTTTTTTCGTTTATATATTCGTGCTTTATACAGCTTGCGCCTATGCCCTCAAGTTTCTTTTCAAGTGCGTCACTGTTTAGGCTTTTCGCTTTTTCTCCGTCCCATTTGAAAGCGATATCGCAAACAGAATTCTTGTCTGAATACTCAAGTGAGAAAACAACTTTATCGTTCTCTTTTAAACACGGCATAATGTTTTGCAGATAAGCCTCATCGATAATCGATTCCGCCTTGAAAAGGAGCTCCGGCGTGAACATCTTTTTGAGTGCGAACGCCTGAATTTCGCTGATTAAACCGAGGTAATCGAGATTTTCCTTGGTGAATTTCTTTTGGATGAAGTCGAGACCGCCGATAAATCTCCTTGTAAGCTCTTTTTTCGGATGCTCGAAAATCTCACTCGGCGTGCCCTCTTCGTAAATAACTCCTTCGTCGAGGTAAACCACCCTTGTGGAAACGCTCTTTGCAAGCATCATCTCGTGCGTGACGATAATCATAGTCATTCCCTCTTTTGCAAGCCGCTTGATTACAGCCAAAACCTCGCCCACCATCGTGGGGTCAAGTGCGCTTGTCGGCTCGTCAAAGAGAAGAATTTCCGGTTCCATAGCCAAAGCTCTTGCGATGGCAATTCGCTGTTTCTGTCCGCCCGACAGTTCATCGGGATAATTGTAAGCTTTTTCGGTGAGACCGACGATTTTAAGCAGCTTTTCGGCACGCTTTTTTGCCTGTTCGTCACTTAGTTTTAACAGTTTTTTGGGCGCGTACATTATGTTTTCAATCACATTCATATGGTTGAAAAGGTTGAAACTCTGGAAAACCATTCCCATTTTCTGCCTTACGGCGCTCAAATTGCATTCTTTTGAAGCCATATCGGTGCCGTTAACGATAACCTTTCCCGAAGTGGGCTCCTCAAGGCGGTTTATGCATCGAAGAAGCGTCGATTTACCCGCACCGGACGGGCCGATGACCGATATAACATCGCCGTCGTTAATCTGAAGATTGACGTCACGAAGCGGAACGGAATTCGGAAATTCTTTTCGTAAATGTTCGATTGTTATCATAAGTCTGCACCTCCCACGGGTAATTTTAAATCTGATTTTTGAATGCGTTCGGGTGTAAGTTTCTTTTTAATTGCCCTCATAATTGCAAGCAGAATACATGCTATCGCAAAGTAGATTATTGCAATAGTGAGCAGCGGTACTATCGCCTCGTAAGTGTTACTTCTTATAATATCGCCAACCTTGGTAAGATCGGTAACGGCAATATAACCGACCACTGCCGTGCCTTTCATAAGGCTTATTAGATTGCTGAAATAGCCGGGGAGCATTGTGCGTATTGCTTGCGGAAGAATTATTCCGCGGAAAGTCTGCCTTTTCGTGAAGCCGATTGCAAGAGAAGCCTCCCACTGGCCCTTGTCGACCGAGCTTATGCCGCCCTCAAAAAGCTGAGCGAGATAAGCAGCAAAAACCATGCCGAATCCGACTATCGCAACGATTACATTGCTTATCTGAGAATGAGCAAACACGATGTAGTAAAGAATCATCAAAATGACAATTATCGGCAAGCCCTGCATAAGTCCCGAATATATTACGGAGAACCATTTGAACGCTTTGTGTTTGGACATTGCCATGGCGCAAAGAATTGCACCGAGAAGATTTGCAAGAATAAATCCGAAAACGGTAATTATTAATGTGACGGCAAGACCCTTTAAAATAGTCTGCCAACGGTTTTGATCGATTAAAGTCTTTTTAATGCTTGCCGCAATGCCGCCCGACGAAGAATTTCCGCTTGACGAATCAGCCGTTACGAGATACGGGCTGTCGATTTTTTCGGCTTTTACTATCGGCACGATCTCCTGAGTGTAATAGAAATCGGAATATTTAACACTTTCGGCTCTCTCGTCGGTGTATGAAATCTGACCTACCGAAATATCGTATTTGCCTGTTGCGATTCCGCTGAGCGCACCGCCGAAGTCGGTGTTATCTATCTTAAGGCCGTAGCCGTATTCGTTGGCAAAGCCGACAAGAACGGCAATATCGAAGCCGACATTCTTCTCGTTAAGCATAAACGAGAACGGCTTTAAGGTGTTTGGCGTGGAAACTTTAAGTGTTCCGTTTTCTCCGGAAGACGGTATATCGAGGTTTTCGTAATCATTTGAGAAAAGCCACTTGTTTTGAAGCTTTTCAAGCTCGCCGCTGTCTTTGATTTTTGCGATATATTCGTTAAATTCGCTCATGAGATCATCACGCGAGCCGTCTTTCGGGAAAATTGCGCCGATGTCAAAGAACGCAAGGGGCGCGTCAATATAGCCGAACTGAGGATACTGCTCGGCAATTCCGAAATAGTTTACCGACGACACCGCAAAGAAATCGGCTTTTCCCGTATCGAGTGCAAGGCACAAATCCGAGAGATTGTTGAAATACTCAAGTTTTGCGCTCGGAATATAGTTTTGAACGATTGAATCCTGAGGCGTTCCCGTTAGAACACCCGCAGTTTTGCCCTCGAGGGGCGCAAGCTTCTCCACTGTTTCTTTGTCCGTCTCGGCAAACGATACCACCGAGAGGCTAAGCACAAACAGAACGGAAAAAAGCACGCATATAAGCTTTTTTGTTATCGATTTTCGTTTCATGAAAAACTCCTTGATTAAGTGATTTAAAAAATATAATTTGCCTTTTTAATGCAAAGCTTATTTTAATATGCGAAAAGGGACAACCGATGTACAAATTCTGTCGGTTGTCCCCTAAAGAACCAATATCCTGTCCGAAAAACGAATCAGACGTTAAAGAGGAATTCGATTATATCGCCGTCCTGAACGACATATTCTTTTCCCTCGGAGCGGTAAAGTCCCTTTGCCTTAACCTCTGCCATGTTTCCGCCGCAGCTGAGCCAATCCGCAAATGAGCAAACCTGTGCTCTGATAAAGCCCTTCTCAAAGTCGGAGTGAATTTTTCCCGCAGCCTGAGGTGCCTTTGTTCCGCGCTTGATTGTCCATGCACGGCATTCCTTTTTGCCGTCCGTGAGGTAAGAGATGAGGCCCAAAAGGTCATAGCTTGCTTTGATGAGTCTGTCAAGGCCCGATTCATTGAGGCCCAAGTCCTCCATGAACATAGCTCTGTCCTCTTCGTCAAGCTCTGTGAGTTCCTCCTCTGTCTTTGCGCAAATCGGAATAACCTCTGCGTTCTCTGCATCCGCTCTCTTCTTTACTATCTGATAGTAAGGATTGCTCTCTGCGTTCTTAACGCCCTCGTCATCCATGTTGCAAGCGTAGATTATCGGCTTCTGTGAGAGAAGACCGATTTCACGCAAAGTGAACTGCTGAGCCTCGTCCTTCTCGTCAAACGGGAAAGTTCTTGCCGAAAGGCCCTTTTCGAGGTGTGCGCAAAGCGGCTCAAGCCAAGCTACCTCGGCTTTGGCGTCCTTGTTTCCTGTTTTTGCGGCATGAGAGAGACGGTTAAGTCTGTTCTGAACGATTTCGAGGTCGGAGAGAATGAGCTCGAGGTCGATGCACTCGATGTCTCCGTCAGGATCAACGGGAACAGGCTTTGTTGCATCCTCGACTACGTGTGTGATGTTGTCGTCGTCAAAGCAACGCACAACGTGAACGATTGCGTCGCACTCACGAATGTGACCGAGGAACTTGTTTCCGAGACCGGCGCCCTGTGAAGCACCCTTGACAAGGCCCGCAATGTCAAAGAACTCGACAACGGCAGGAGTTTTCTTGTCGGGATTCCAGAGCTCGCAAAGCTTATCGAGTCTCTCATCGGGAACAGCGACTATACCGCTGTTCGGCTCGATTGTGCAGAACGGATAGTTTGCTGCCTGAGCGTTGGCTGTGCCTGTGATTGCGTTAAAAAGTGTGGACTTACCTACATTCGGAAGTCCTACGATACCTAATTTCATATTAAAAATTCTCCTTGAATTTGTTTCTGTAAGCGTTTGCCGACATTTCAGAAAAAGAGAATGACAGCACCAATAAATATAACATGTTAGAGAGAAAAAGTAAATATTTAAGGAATAAGTTTTAGACAGACAAGGTGCGATATCTTTATATATGGACATTAAACTCAGAATTGTGCGAAAAGAGAAAACAAAGTGAAAATATTGCAAAAAAAGTGCAATTATAAGTTAATCCGTTGGACAAACGGGTCTGTTTGTGGTATAGTTCTTTGGTGTTTGAATGTGTAGCCGAAGCGGTTCACGCTCAAACAAAACGAAAGGAGATCGCATTGAATATGCTAACATACAGTTTAAGCGGCAAGAATGTGAAAAAAGCTGTCAAGCTCACGGCTTTGGCGCTTGCGTCGGTGCTTGTTTTTCCGGCAATACCACAGAGCGCATGCGCAGTGACCACAACGAGCGAAATGCAAGAGATTTACGACCGACAGGACGAGCTCAAGAGTCAAGAGGACGAACTTAATGCCCAGCTTGCAGACCTTCAGTCTCAGGAGGCAGACGCTCAGGAATACAGCGACACCTTGCAGAAAAAGATAGACCTCACCGAGGAGAAAATCGACACGGCAATTTCCGATATTGCCACGCTTAACAGCAGTATAAAGGATCTCGAGGCGAAGATTGACGAAGCCGACGAGGAGTATGCCGATACGCTTGCACTTCTCAAAACGAGAATAAGAGCAATCTACGAATCGGGCGATACAAATACCATGGAAATTCTTCTGAATGCGACAAGTCTCTACGATTTCTCGATGAAAACGGAGATGCTTTCCGCCGTCACAAGCCACGATAAACAGCTTTGCGACGAAATAGAAGAATACATCAACAAAACCAAGGACGATAAAGACGCACTCAAGGAAGAAAAATCCGAGGTTTCCAAGCTTAAAAAGAGCCTCGAAGAGGATCAGGCGGAACTTGAAACTCTCATTGCGGAGAACAACGAGGTTATCGCGGGTCTTCAGTCTCAGGAGTCTGACAAGCAGTCCGAGATTGATTCCATCGAACAGGAAGACGAAGAGCTAAACGCTCAGCTTGAAGAGCTCATAGCTGCTCAAAAGAAAAAAGAGGAAGAAGAGGCAGCAGCAGCCGCAGCAGCTGCTGCAGCGGCATCTTCAAACACCACAACATCCTCAGGCGAGAGCGACGGCAACACGGTTTACACACCGCCGACAAACTCAAGCGAAGCGGGCGGACTTTCGGGCATTTGGCCGCTTCCCGGTTACAGCACAGCCGATATCACCCAGTATTTCGGCGAGGACGGACACGGCGGAGTTGACATCGGCGTGCCTTACGGAACACCGATTGTTGCGGCGGCAAGCGGAACGGTTCTCAACGCTTCTTACCACTGGTCATGGGGTAACAACGTTCTTATTTACCACAACGGCACATACTCCACAAGATACGCCCACATGAGCGTTATTGCCTGCAATGTCGGCGATTATGTCGAGCAAGGTCAGGTAATCGGTTATGTCGGTTCAACTGGTAACTCAACAGGTAACCACCTCCACTTTGAGGTTTACGAGAACGGTTCGAGAATAAACGGACTTCCGTTCATTACCTAAAAATAAAATCAAGCCATATTCGCAAAAACGAATATGGCTTTTGTTTTGGGGGATACTTTTAAACATTCAAACTTGATTTGTTGAAAAGTATCCCTCAAAGTTGAAATAAAAACTCCGTTCGGTTATAATCAAAGACAAAATATGTGATAATCAAAATTTAAAACTTAATCGGGAGAACTTAAATGAAAAATAAAAACAGCAATTCAAGCAAGTCAGAGCCGTTTTATAAAGCGGTAACGGAAAAAAGAAAGCATCGCCCCCGCCCGCAGAAAGACCAATTTGTAAAAGAAAAAGCAGTCAAGGAAGAAGAAAAAGCCGAGAAAAAAGCAGATTTTCCGCAGTGTCCGAACCGCAAAAAATGCGGCGGATGCCAGCTTCAGAATTTATCCTACAAAGAACAGCTTTCTTTTAAGATGGGAACATGCATTAAGCTTCTCGGAAAATACGGCAAGGTCGAAGAGATAATCGGCATGGATAACCCCTACCATTACAGAAATAAGGTTCAGGCGGCTTTTTATACCGATCCGAGAAGTCACAAGATAATAAGCGGAATTTATCAGTCATCCACTCACAAAATCGTCGGTATGGATTCCTGTATGATTGAGGATAAAAAAGCAGACGAAATCATCGTTTCGGTAAGAAAGCTGTTAAAAGACTTCAAGCTCACCACTTACAATGAGGTCACGGGAAAAGGATTTTTGCGCCATGTTCTCGTCAAAAGAGGATTTTCCACGGGTGAAATAATGGTCGTTCTTGTTACGGGAACGCCGATTTTCACCGCAAAATATAATTTCTGCAAGGCACTTCTTAAAATTCATCCCGAAATAACAACGATAGTTCAGAACATAAACGACAAATTCACTTCAATGCTCCTCGGACAAAACGAAAAGGTTCTTTACGGCGAAGGATATATAGTAGACGAGTGCTGTGGTCTCAAATTCAGAATTTCCGCAAGATCTTTCTATCAGATTAACCCTGTGCAGACGGAAAAGCTTTACGGAAAGGCCATGGAGTTCGCAAATCTCAAGGGCGGAGAAACCGTAATTGACGCTTACTGCGGTATAGGAACAATTGGAATGATTGCCGCCTCAAAAGTAAAGGGAGATAATCCCGTAAAGGTCACGGGTATTGAGCTCAATGCGGACGCGGTAAAAGACGCAAAGCAGAACGCAAAGCTTAACAATATGAAGAACATCCGCTTTTTCTGCGCAGACGCAACAGAGTTCCTCTCAAATATGGCAGTTGACGGCGAAAAAGCCGATGTCGTGCTTATGGATCCACCGAGAGCGGGAAGCACCGAAGAATTCATCCTCTCCGTTTGTTCGCTTGCCCCCAAAAAGGTTGTGTATATTTCCTGTAACCCTGAAACTTTGGCAAGAGACCTCAAATCGTTCACCGCAAACGGCTACAAGGTGAAAAGAATTCAGCCTGTCGATATGTTCCCGATGACTTCGCACACAGAGTGCGTGACATTACTCCAAAGATAAAATATCCAATTGTATTTTTCGACAATCAAATTTACCCGTTGCTGTAAGGTCGCAGTTCCTAAATCGTAAAAATTAAACTCCCCACCACCAAAAATATTCGGTGATGGGGAGTTTTCACCGAGCCGCACGGTTCGGTTTTTTATTGCGGAAAATCAAATCATTGCGAGCATATCGTCAGCTGTCGGCATATCTACGATAGTCTTTGCGTAATGGGCAATCTTGACGGTTAAATCGGCATCCACATAGAAGAATGCGGGAAGCTGTTCTTCAATTCCCTCGTACTCGCCGTGCTCAAAGCCGAGCTCCTTGCACTTTGCACCCTTAGCCTGAAGCTTTTCCATGTCGCCACCGACTAAACCGGCCATATCCTTTGCGGGATCTATGGAGAGAGTTTTGTAAATCTCCATATCGGGGTCTGCGACAATTGGGAACGGAACATTTGCGTCCTTGAGTGCTTTCTCGAGGTTCTCAACGGAAGACTGCATTACAACTGCAACATTTACGCCCTTTTCCTCAAAAGCTGAATATTTCTGAGAAAGAACATGAACATCATATCGACAGCTTGGGCAACCGATATAGCGTAAAACAACAAACATAGTCGGCTTTCCGCCCGCTATCTCCAAAAAGCTTGTGTTTCTTTTCTTTGATGTGTCTACCTTAAAATCAGGCAGCTTCTCACCTACATTGATAATTGCCATGATAAAATTCCTTTCATTTGATAGAGTCAATATTACATATTAGTTATAACGCAATCCGAATAAAAATACAATACTAATAAATAAATTAGTTTCTTTTGAGACAAAATTATTCGTAATAAGTCTTGGCAAGTCCGCCCTCTGCGGTCTCTCGGTATTTTGAGAAAAGATCTCTTCCCGTCTCATACATAGTTTTAACAACAACGTCAAAACTGATTTTTCTCGAATATGTGAGGAAATTTGCGAGATCCAAGGCATTTATCGCTCTCATTGCCGCAACGGCGTTTCGCTCTATACACGGAATTTGCACAAGACCGTTAATTGGGTCGCACGTGAGTCCCAAATGATGCTCCATTGCCACCTCAGCGGCATATTCTATCTGATCAAGCTCCATATCGAAAAGCTCGCCGAGAGCCGCAGCCGCCATGGAACATGCGGATCCGATTTCAGCCTGACAACCGCATTCCGCACCGCTGATTGAAGCATTGGTTTTGATAATATTGCCGACGATTCCGCCGGCGGCAAGCGCACGCAAAACCTGTCTGTCCGAGAAATGTCTTTTCTGCTGTTCGTAGTAAAGAACCGCTGGAACAACTCCGCAGCTTCCGCAAGTCGGTGCGGTAACTATTTTTCCGCCGCTTGCGTTCTCCTCACTGACCGCAAAAGCATAGGCGCACACAAGTCGGTTTTCTCTTGTTGCGTCCGATTCATCGATGTGATGCTGTTGAAAAAGAACCCTCGCCTTTCTCGAAACATTGAGTCCGCCGGCTAAAATTCCTTCGGCTTTGAGGCCTCGTCTGATTGCCGATTTCATGGTGTCCCAAACCTCGGCGAGATAATCGAAAATTTCGTCGCCCTCAATCTCGTGAACATAATCGGAAAGTCTCAAATCGTTGTCCATGCAATAATCTTTTATTTCTGCGAAAGTTGAAAGCGGATAAATATTCTCCGCCGAAGCCTCGGGTTTGCCCTCAATTTTGATTTTTCCGCCGCCCACGCTGTAAACCGTCCACGAATCGATACATCCGTTTTCTGCGTCAAAAGCCTCCAAAACCATGGTGTTCGGGTGCTTGAGAAAATCGTCCATGCCGTTCATGAAAACAACGCTTATCTCGCTCGGTGCAAATACCTTTTTGATAATCTCGTCTGTTAAATGACCCTTCCCCGTTTTCGCAAGCGAGCCGTAAAGCGTCACCACATATCCCCCGGGAGCGTTTGGGTATGTCTCTTTGAAAAGTCTTGAAGCATACTCGGGACCCATGGTGTGAGATGAGCTCGGACCCGTACCTATCCTGTATAATTCTCTTAATGATTCCATCTGTTACTACCTCGTTTTATTTAGTTGAGTATAGCATATAATAATTATCTTTTCAATCTGACGCAAACCGACGCACAAAAAAGAACCGACCGCAAACGGGTCGGCTCTTCTCAAAACAATAATTCTTAGGTAATTTTGTCAGAACAGATTTTATATTATTCAAATACGATTCCGCTGTACTTGTGGAATGACTCCATGGAAATCTTGATGGACTCCATCTCTGTTTTCTGAGTAGCGTCCTGCTCGAGGATGCAGTACTCTGCGCCGGCCTCGTTGGCTGCGTCGAGAATCTCCTGAATAGGCATAATGCCGGTGCCGACTTCGCAGAAGTCTGTCGGCTTTGCACCGTACTTGTTAAAGAACTCCTCAAAGCTTGCGACAGGAGTTGTGTCGTCCTTAGCGAGAAGGTTGATGTTGTGATCAAAAACAGCTGTCTTTGAGAAATCCTTCTGATGAATTGCAAAAACTCTGCCCTTCATGTTCTTGAGAAGCTCGATGGGGTTCTTTCCGCCTCTCATAGCCCAGAAAGTATCAAGCTCGAATGTGACATAGTTGGGATCTGTGTTCTCGAGAACGAGATCATAGATTGTCTTGTCGCCAAACTTAACAAACTCGTGGAAGTGGTTGTGGAAAAGGAACTTCATGCCATTGTCAGCAAGAATCTTACCCATCTTGTTGTAGTACTCGCACTGTTTCATAACGTCGTCATAGCTGCTGTACATAGCTGCGGACTGACCGACAACAGTGTTTCCGACTGCCTTGTGCCATGCGATGATGGAAGGAAGTGTCTCCTCGTTAATCGGAGCGATGTGGCCGGAAATAATCTTTGCGCCTGTGCCCTCGAGTGCGCCCAAAAGCTCCTCGGGAGACATACCGAATCCGGAACCGGGATCTTTATCTGCCTGATTGTTTGCCACCTCGAGATACTTATAACCGATAGAAGCAACCTCTTTGATTGCAGCTATAGGATCTTTAGCCATTGCCTCCTTGACGGAGAAAAGCTGAATGCCGACTTTCATTGCCATAATAATACACACCTTTCAAAATTCAAAATTGCCTGAGCGACGTGTAATTTTTTCATTACACCTTAAAGAACGATTCCCACCGCAAAAATCATCAGTGAGACATCTGTATTGTCATTATAACACATATATATCATAAAATACAATAGTCGGTAATAAAATACTCTTTTTTTGTGCAGATAATCAATAGTTTTAAGCTTGACATTAATCCGATTTCGAATTATAATTTAGTCCGATTTCGGATTTATTGAAAAAGGAGATTTATAATGCCCGATGAAAACCGTGACCTCATTATGAGATTTTGCATTGCATCCAATATAATCGACGAATGCTACTGGAGGCTTAGCCACGATACCGTTTACAGCAATTCCGAGGTATGCCTCATGTATGCGCTAAACGACAGAAAAATCCACTCGCAAAAAGAAATCAGCGATAACTGGTGCATACCCAAAACCACGCTTAACACAACCGTTAAAAAGCTCGAAGCAAGCGGCGTTGTTAAGCTCCAAAAATCACAGGAAAAAGGAAGAGAAAAAGAGCTTTCTCTCACCGAGAGCGGGCGTGCCCTTGCCGAAGAGATACTAAAAAACATGTATGAAGCCGAAGATTTTGCCATGCGTGAGACGATGGCGAAATATCCCGACTTTATTGACGCCATAGAAAACTGGGCAGAACTTTTCAAATCGCAAATCGACAAAAACAAGGAGTAAAACAATGACTGAGGTAAAGAAAGAAAAGAAACAGGAAATACAGCTTTCGGATCATTTCACCTATTCAAAGCTGTTTAAATTCACACTTCCGTCCATCGCAACCATGATATTCACATCGATTTATTCCGTTGTGGACGGATTTTTCATCTCAAACTACGCGGGCAAAACAGCATTCGCATCCGTAAACTACATTATGCCCGTGCTTATGATTTTGGGCACGGTCGGTTTCATGGTCGGAACGGGAGGTTCGGCGCTTGTCGGTAAAACTCTCGGCGAGGGCGACAAGAAAAAAGCAAGCGAGCTTTTCTCCCTCTTCACGGCATTCGCATTCGCTCTCGGCGTTTTTATTTCGGTGCTCGGATTCATCTTTCTGCCGCAGCTTACGGTTCTCCTCGGCGCTGACGAGAGCATGGTGTCTTACTGCGTTCTTTACGGCAGAATAATTATTGCGGCAAACCCGTTCTTCATTCTCCAGATGATGTTCATGAACTTCTTCATCACGGCAGGAAAACCGAAACTAGGACTTGTCTCCACAATCGGAGCGGGATGCGCCAACATGGTTCTCGATTATCTTCTTGTCGGTGTGTTCGGTTTAGGCGTTGCGGGTGCGGCTGTTGCAACAACCGTTTCTCAGCTTTTCGGCGGCATATTCCCTCTTGTTTATTTTGCCATGCCGAAAAACACAAGCACACTTCGTTTCACTAAATTCAAAGTTGATTTCTCCGCAATATTTAAAGCCTGTTCAAATGGTGTTAGCGAACTTTTAAGCAATATATCCATGTCGGTTGTCGGTATGCTCTATAACGCTCAGCTTATGAAATACGGCGGGCAAAACGCCGTTGCCGCTTACGGTGTTCTCATGTATCTCGGTATGATATTCTCAGCTTGCTTCATCGGCTACTCAGTCGGAACAGCTCCCATTGTATCGTTTAACTACGGCGCCGCAAACACATCCGAACTTCAGAACATGAGAAAGAAAAGCCTTACCCTCATCGGAAGTTGCGGAATCGCCATGGTTCTCCTCTCTTGGTTCCTCTCCGAGCCGCTTTCAAGGGCGTTTGCCGGCTATGATGCAGAACTCCTCGAGATGACTATCGCCGCATTCAAGATTTATTCCTTTGCGTTTGCGTTCATGGGAATTTCAATCTACGGCTCGTCATTCTTCACCGCCCTCAACAACGGTTTGATTTCAGCCGTTATCTCGGTTCTTCGTACCGTTGTTTTCCAAGTGGGATGCATACTTCTTCTTCCGCTCATACTCGGAGTTGACGGAATCTGGTACTCGATTGTTGTTGCGGAGCTCCTCTCCATGGCAGTAACAGTCATTCTCATCGTCACTCAAAGAAAAAAATATCACTATTGATTTTGATAAAGCCAAAAGGAACAAGTCCGGCGTTTTCGTCGGGCTTGTTCCTTTTTCTCAGTAGACCGCAAGCGACCAAGATATTTTCTCGGTTTCGTGCGGTTTTATTTTTATTCTGTCGTTCATTTTGTCGATTTCTTCATCGATGCCGTCACGGCCCGGGAGCGAACTCCACGGCTCAAGGCAAATGTACGGAGCGTCTGTTTTGTCGGCGTGCCAAAAGCCGATATACGGCACATTGGGATATTTCATCGTGACAAAACGCTCTCCCTTTTCGCTTTTAAGACTCACCTCATGCGGCGTATCCGTGAGAACTATTGCGTCATCGTCAAAAAGCGAATGGTAAAGGTTAAATCCGTTATTTTCGTCAAGCTCAAACTGCGGTCTTTCTTCCGTTGTAAGTCCCGCTGAGGAGAAAATAACTCTTCTCGGCTTGCACGCTGTCGGAAATTCTATTCTGTAATCCTCGAACTTAAGTCCGTTTTCCATCGGCAGATTAATTCCCGGGTGACCGCCCACGGCGCAAAAAATTTCGCCATCCGATTTGTTTTCAATTTCATAGGCGCAAAAAATTTCGCTGTCTTTTAAGCGGAAACTTAAGTGCAAATCAAAACTGAAAGGAAATTTCCCCTCTTTTGCCCACTTTTCACCGTCAAGATAAAAACAAACGCTGTCTTTATCTTGTGTTTGAAGCTCTAAAGGTTCGCCCCTCAAAAAACCATGGAGTTTCATGTCATAGCTTTTTCCGCCGTAACTAAACTTACTGTCAAAAAGTCTGCCGATAAACGGAAATAGGTTCGGTGCTTTCTCGTCCCAGTAGGCTTTGTCGCCTTGCCAGAGGTATTCTCTGCCCGTTTTCTTCAAAATGACGGAATCGAGACTTCCGCCCGTTTCGGATATTTTTACAGTGAGATAATCGTTTTCAATCGTGAATAAATTGTTGTTTTCCATATTTCCACCGCCTTTTCTTCATAATATCCGATTTGAGTGTTAATTTCAACCACGCAAAAAGAAAACAGCACCTCGGTTTTCCGAGATGCCGTTCCCTAAATTATGCCTTCTAAATCTAAGATAAAAGAATGAATTCCATATCCGACTTAATCGAAAGTTATGTTAGCAGAAATTAATCTGCGCTTGATGTCGACTCCTCTGAGCTTTCTTCGCTTGTCTCGGATGAAGCATCGGACGAATCGTCCTTAGCCTTAATCTCGGAACCCTTGAAGATGAACTTTGTGGAGCACTCTGTTGTGCTTGTTGCACCTGAGAACGAACCGGCGTTCTTAGCGAGATCCTGAAGAGCCTTGAGTCTGTTGATGAGCTCAGGAACGTTATCCTCGTAAAGCTTGATAACCTTGTCGATACCGTCCTTCTTGAAGGTCTTCATTCCGTCATAGAGCTCCTTAGCACCGTCAGAAAGTGTCTTTGTGCCGTCTGCGAGAGTTACTGTGCCGTCATAAAGCGACTGTGTACCGCTTGCAAGTGTTGAAACACCGGACTTGAGTGAACCTGTACCGTCAACCAAGGACTCTGTGCCGCTCTTGAGGGTGGAAGCACCGTCGTTAAGAGCAGAGTTGCTGTCTGTTGCAGTCTTGAGACCGACTGTGAGTGAATGTGAACCGTCATAAAGTGCGATAGCACCGTTGTTGAGCGAAGCCGCACCGTTATTGAGTGTGTCGTTGTTGTCTGTTGCAGTCTTGAGGCCTGCTGTCAAAGAACTTGAACCGCTGTAGAGTTCGTTAGCACCGCTGGTAAGTGAAGCAGCACCGTTATTGAGTTTGTCGTTGTTTCCTGTTACGGTCAAGAGTGCGCCTGTGATTGTCTCAGAACCGGAATAAATCTGCGAAGTTCCGTTTGCAAGCTTGGTAACATTCTCTGCAAGATTTCCGGAAACAGATTTGTTAAGAGCACTTGCACCGGCGTTAACCTGAGCAGCACCGCTCTTGAGCTTTGATATGTTATCGCAGAGAGTAGGAACTGAAGCGTTGAGCTGTGTAAGACCGGCTGACAAGCCCTGTGCGCCTGCTACTGCACTGTTAACAGCATTAACGAGAGATGGGGTCTTTTCTGTTCCCGTTTCTACTGCAATTTTAAGATTTGTAAGGCCGCCGCTGAGCTGTTCTGCAGTGTTCTTGAGTGTATCAAGCTGTGCGCTTGAAGAGTTGAGCGAGTCAACATTTGTCTGAACGTCCTTAACTTTTGTCTCAACTGTACTTACATTAGTCTGAATTGCGGAAGTTGCCTCTTCAACAGTCTTTACATTGTCGCTGATTTCGGTTGTTTTTTCGTTTGCAACAACATAACCGTTTAGAATTTGGCTTACATCGCTGGAAATGTCAGTTGCACTACTACTGATTGTAGCCGAGGAATTCGTCACGTAATCCAAATAGCCGTATATGCTACTACATGCGTTTTGAAGATTAGCTATAACATTCGGATCAGTATCAGCCGGAAGACTTGCAATTAACGAAGAAATTGTATCAGCTGCTGAGCTTATGTTTGCCGCATTATTGTATATAGCAGTTACATTTTCGCCAATAGAAGATGCTTTATCGTTTACGTCGTTAGCAGAAGAAGAGATTATACTTAAATTATTCGAAATCTGAGTTGTTGAACTTGCTGTGTTATCATAAATTTTCTGAGCTGCGTCACGTGCAGTCTGTGCATTTGCTGCAACAGAACTTACATTTTCAGAAATTGTCTCACTGTCTTTTACTATCTGTGTGCCGACAGTACCTACATTTGATAAACCTGCGTTTACGCCGGAAGCAGCTTTTGCAAGAGTGCCGAGGTTTTCGTTAACGCTGTTAACACCCGACTGAATGCTTGTAAGGCCGTTGTAAAGAGTTGTGCTTCCGTCTGCAAGGCTACCAACATTCTTAGTAAGTTCGCTCTTCTCGATACCGTCTACAAGATCATTCAGTCCACCAGAAACCTGTGCTGTACCTTTAGCGAGGCTCTCCGTTGCACTTACAAGAGACGGATTCTCTTTGCTGCCTACGTTAATTGCGGAGTCGAGCTGGCTTAAACCGTCGCTCACGGTTTTAAGATTTGATGTAAGATCAGAGGAACCGTTGTAAATCTTGAGAACACCGGCTGTGTAATCTGAGATACCGCTCTGAAGTGTAGCTGTACCGTCTGAAAGTGAAGCTGCACCGTTTGTAATCAGCTGTGAACCCTGGTAAGCTGTGAGGATACCGGCTGTGTAATCTGCGATACCGCTCTGAAGTGTAGCTGTACCGTTTGAAAGTGTAGCTGCACCGTCTGTAATCTGCTGTGAACCCTGGTAAGCTGTGAGGATACCGGCTGTGTAATCTGCGATACCGCTCTTGAGTGTGCCAACGCCTGAATCGAGACTCTGAGCACCGCTGTCAAGCTGATTTACACCGTCGGAGAGTGTGCCGTTAACGCTGTCATTAAGTGTTTTTGCACCGTCCTTGAGTTCGCCGGCGCCGCTGTCAAGCTTCTCTGCGCCCTCGCTAATCTGCTTGGAACCGTCGATGAGCTTATCTGTTGCGTCTGTGAGCTCGTCAAGCTTATCCTCGATATCGTCAAGGGAAGTATCCTCGCTGACATCGAGATCTGTGAAGATTTCGCTTGTAGCTACGGAACCGGAAAGTTTCATCTCGAAGTTTGTTGCGTCAAGCTCAATCTTAACGCTGCTCGGAATTTCGGGCTTATCGATGTTAACATCGTCGCTTGCGAAGTCATCGATGCCGAGGCTCTCGGAGAGACCCGGGAAGCCGTAACCGACTACAACTGTTCTGTCGCCGTCGTTGATAACTTTACCGTTATCAATCTCAAGGTTGGAAACCTTCTCGTTGTCGAAAATGAATCCGGAAGCTACAAGATAAGGAACATACATGTCTCTCTTCTTGCTGCCGACCTTAACGGACTGCTTTGTGTTGTTTGAATATTTGATGTCAATCTCTACGTGACCCGTTGCGCCAGCGAGCTGGTCAGCTGTTACAGTCTTGCCGTCGAGCTTATATGTGATTTCAATTCCTACAGGGAGTTTCTTTGAGGAAGTACCCTTGTAGTAAACGTCTTCGCCGTTTGTTGTCCATGTGAGAGAAGAGCCTGAGCCTGAGCTCTGAGCGTCTCCCTTGACAACCTCGATATCCGAAAGATCGGATGAGTCTGACAAAGAAGCCTTATTCATAAGATTCTGAAGCCATACCGAAACGATTGTTTCCTGTGCGCTGCCGTCCGAATTCTCGACAACGTAAACTGTTTCGGTTTTCTTTGCGTCTGCCTCCGCTGCGAAAGCTCCGACCGAGCCTGCGGAAGCTAACATTGATAAGCTAAGCAAAATTGCTACTGCTTTTTTAGCTGTTTTCAATTGAAGCTACCTCCTTGCTTTTTGCGATTGCTTTTTTCATTCCGAATGTTGTATGTACGATCAATTTATCAAAAAGATAAAGAAGTGACGGGAGAATCAGGAGAACTACTATCATACTTATGATAGCGCCACGAGCCATAAGGCTGCACAGCGAACCGATAAGGTCGACGTCGGAGTAAAGACCTACGCCGAAGGTTGAAGCGAAGAAGCCGAGTGCCGAAACCATAATCGACTGGGCACTTGTCTTAAGTGCAATTGTGATTGCGGCTTTCTTGTCCTGACCGCTCTCTCTCTCTGTTATGTATCTGTTCGTCATGAGGATAGCGTAGTCAACCGTTGCACCGAGCTGAATGGTACTTACGACGATTGATGCTATAAACGCAAGCTTTGTTCCCGTGAATGCCGGAATACCGAGGTTGATGAAAATTGAGAACTCGATGACGGCAACAAGAATAATCGGGAGCGAAATTGATTTCAAAACAAACGCTATAATTACGAAGACGAGAACGATACTTACCGCACTGACGACTGCAAAGTCGTGATCGGTAATTGTGATAAGGTCCTTTGTACCGGGAGCCTCACCAATAAGCATTGAGCTTGAATCGTACTTCTTTGCGATTGTCTGGAGCTCTGTAATCTGATTGTTGACCTCGTCGCTTGCGGTCTCGTATTCGGAGCCGATGAGAAGTAACTTGTGCTTTCCGCTGTCGAGCATTTCTTTTGCTTCATCGGGAATCATTTCCTCGGGGATAAGAGAACCTATCATGTTATCCGTGCCGAGAACAAACGAAACACCGTCGACGTTCTCCATTTCCTTGCACATTGCACGTACGTCTGTTGAGCTTGTGGAAGAATCAATCAAAAGCATATGTGCGGCGCCAAGGCCGAAGTCGGAGCTTATCTCTGCATTTGCCTGAACGCTGTCGAGCGTATCGGGAAGTGAGGAGTCAAGCTTGTAGTAAACGCCTGTGTGGTTGTAGCCCCAGTAAGCGGGAATAAGAATGATTACGAAGAGAATTGCAAAAACAACGTGAGACTTGATAACCTTGTCGCAAAGCTTGTCGAACGAAGGTAAGAAACTTCTGTGAGTTGTCTTTTTGATTGCCTTTTCAAAGGTAAGGATAAATGCGGGGAGAATTGTAACGCAGGAGATAACTCCGAGAACAACGCCCTTGGCAAGGACGATACCCATGTCAAGACCGAGCGTGAAACTCATAAAGCAAAGTGCGATGAAGCCTGCAACCGTTGTGAGTGAAGAACCGACAACGCTTGAGAAGGTCTTTGAAATTGCAACCGCCATTGCCTCGTTTTTATCACCGTAGTTCTCCATCTCTTCTGAGAACGAATGCCACAGGAAGATTGAGTAGTCCATCGTAACAGCGAGCTGAAGAACCGCCGCAAGGGCCTGAGTGATGTAAGAAATCTGACCCAAGAAGATGTTCGATCCGAGGTTGTAGATAATCGCCATTCCTATACTTAAAAGGAAGAATACGGGAAGAAGCGGAGAATCCATAGTAATTGCAAGAACAATTGCACAAAGAACAACCGCTATGAGAACATATACCGGCTCTTCCTTTTCGCAAAGGTCTCTCGTGTCGGCGATGATTGCCGACATACTTCCGACAAGTGCGTTCTTTCCGCAAATGTTTCTTATGGAAGCAATTGCCTCAAGAGTTGTGTCGGATGATGTGCCTTCCGTGAAGAACACTACGACCAATTCGCTATCGCCCTTTTGGAACTTAGCCTTGAGATCGTCCGAGATAATCTCCTCGGGAATTTTTGTTCCGACAAGTGAGGAATAAGAGATAACGTCGGCAACGCCGTCAACATCGCTTATTTCGTCACACATCTTTTTCGTACTCTCGGTACTCAGTCCGTTTACGACAACCATTGAGAAGCCGCCTTTTCCGAACTCGTCCATTAATAGGTCTTGACCTACCATGGTGTCGATGTTGTCCGGAAGATATGTCAAAATATCATAGTTGACTCTCGTGGCAACATATCCAAACACCGAGGGTATCATCAACAATACCGCTATTATAAGGATAAGAACCCTATGCTTAGCGATAAAGCGACCGAACTTTACCATTTATGTCATTCCTTTCGACTTAGATATAGAATAAAAGATAAAATATTTGACCTTTAGTCATTTTCCGTACCGTATTATAGTATTAAATTGACCGTTAGTCAAGTTTAAATGACCAAAAGTCATAATTTTTTTACAATCTCTTGAAATTTCAAAAATCTCACATTATAATCTAAGTGCATAAATAAAATATTTGACTTTTTTCGGAGCAGACGGAAAGCTCCGATTTAGAAATCACAATACTTGGCACATTGTGCGAAAGTCAGTGTAATAAACTCTCAAAAATAATCAAAACGGAAGTGAAGTCAATGGGAAAAGCCACCGCAAACAAACAACTCAAATTTACGTCTTTGCTTGAATCCGCCTTTGAGCTTTTCACGGAAAAGGGTGTCGGCGATACGTCAATTTCGGACATCACCTCTCGCTCAGGGGTTGCAAAGGGTACGTTCTATCTTTATTTTAAAGATAAATTCGACATAAGAAACAAACTTATCATGTATGAGTCGGGAAAAGTTTTCAAGGCGGCATACGATAAACTTCAGGAGGAAGACATCCCCGATTTAGCCGACAAGCTTATATTCTTTATAGATAAGATACTCGACGAGCTCTCGGCAAACCCGAAGCTTGTCTCCCTTATCTCAAAAAATTTAAGTTGGGCAATACTCAAAAGAGAAATCGAACAGCCGATTTACACGGATGTTTTCGATATTTCGGGTGCGTTTAAAGCGCTCACCGAGGAATGTGGAATAAGCGAATACGATTCAAAGATTATGCTCTACCTCATTCTTGAGTTTGTCGGCTCAACATGTTACAGCTCCATATTAAACAACGATCCCTGTCCGATTGAGGAGCTGAAACCCTACATTTACAGAACGATTCGATCGATAATCGAAGACGCAATAAACAAAGCGTCGGCTGAATAAGCCGACGCTTTCGCTTTTATTTGGTTTTACTTTACGTTCTCACGAACATACTTTGCGTCATCCGCAAGGCACTGATCGTGATCTGTGTAGAATTTTTCTCTTTCGACAACCCAGAAGGCCTCAAAATCCTGCTCGTCAAGTGCGTTCTTAATCTCCTGCCAGTTCATGTTGGACTCAGGAGCGCCCATCTTGCACTGCGGCTCTGTTCTCGGATCTGTGCCGGACATCATAGCCTTGAAATTCTCCAAAATCTCAAGTTTTTTCTCCATCGGCATATTCTTTACATCGCCAAAAGGTCCGCCCTTCGGTCTGTCCTCGAGTGCCTTTGCGGATTCCGGCTGAGGTCCGGGGCCGTTAACCTTGCAGTTCTCTTTTACGTGAATAGCGCAAATTCTGTTCTTATACTTTCTTATAAAGTACGGAGGATACATTCCGCCGAACTGTGCCCAACCGCAATCAAGCTGAATATAGCACTTTGAGGAATTATCGAGAAGATGCTCTTCAAGAGTCTTGCCCTGATCAAAATAAAATTCCTTCTCGTGGTTGTGATAACCGATTTTGATTCCGTAAGGCTCTGCCATTTCTGCCCACTCGTCAAGCTGTTTTGCGACTGCGATAGCCTCTTCCTTGCAGTTGAAAGATGTTCCCGCCCAAATTACGGCTTTTCCGCCGAGGGCTGCCATTTTCTTAACTATCTCTTCGCTCGGCTCTGCGTGAACGCTTGTCACATAAAGACCCGTTTCGTCAAGCCACTTTTTAATGTCCTCCACGTCGTTGTCAAGGTCGACGGGAAGAAGCTCGACAAAATCAAAGCCGAGGCTCTTTGCCTTCTTGAACTTATCCAAAAGTGACGGGCCCATTCCGAGATAAGACTCTATTCCTCCGAAGGAATAGGTTCCGATTCCTACCTGCATTGTAAAATCCTCCCATTTTAAATCAATACTCAACAAACCTATTGTCTGTTATCACTAAGATAATATCATTTCTTATTTTCATATGCAAGCGGCAGAGTTTTTTTCTCTGTTTTTCCCAAAAGCAGAAAAATCTTTTTGGAAAAATTTCACAAACGTTATTATAATATTTATAATAATTTAAAATTGTGATTGTTTTTCTTATATTTCGTGTTAAAATAAATATATTGATAAACTAATTTCTACGGAGGATTTTTACAATGACATCGGAAGAGAAACGCATATTTGACGGAGTTATGTACTCCCCTGGCGACCCCGAGCTCGTGGCAATCAAATTAAAGGCTCACAACCTCAATATTGACTATAACAAGCTTTACGAGGATCAGTACGAAGAGAGAGCCGCCATTTTGAAAGAGCTCATAGGCGACTTGGGCGAGAACGTAAGAATTCAGGGCCCCATAACTTTCCATTACGGCACTCACACTTCCATCGGTGACGGAACATTTATTAACTTCAACTTTACCTGTCAGGATGACGGCAAAGTAACAATCGGCAAGGGAAATAATCTCGGCCCCAATGTCACGATAGTCACACCGTGCCACCCCATGCTTGCGTCCGAGAGACGCGGACTTGTAACTCCCGACGGCAAAATTAAAGGCTGTTACGCCAAACCCGTTACAATCGGAGACAACAACTGGTTCGGCGCAAACGTAGTGGTTTGCCCCGGAGTTACAATCGGCAGCGGTTGCGTTATCGGCGCAGGCTCTGTTGTTACAAGAGACATTCCCGACAACACTTTTGCCGCAGGCGTTCCGTGCAGAGTTATAAGAGAATTGACCGAAAAAGACTCCATCATGAACAAGCCCGAGGTAGTCGGCGACTGCAAACCGCTAGACTAAACCGACACACACGAAAAATCCGCGAAAGCGGATTTTTTTGTTCTCAAAATCGGCACAAATACGCTGTTTTGTTTGACTTATCCCCCTTTAAACTTTATAATAAAGGGTGCGTTTAAAATTGTGTAAATTAAGGCAATTTTCTTTGATAATTGCCGAAAAGAAAGGATGTATTTCATGCGTAAGCTTCTCCGCTACATGAAAAGCTACAAGAAGGAGTCTATTCTGGCACCTCTCTTCAAGCTTCTCGAGGCAAGCTTCGAACTTATCACGCCACTGATAATCGCTCAGATTATCGATGTCGGCATCGCAAACGGTGACAAGGGCTTTGTCCTCTCACGCTGTCTTATCCTCATCGGATTCGGCGTTGTGGGAATGGTCAGCGCAATCACCGCCCAGTATTTCGCCGCAAAGGCGGCTGTCGGCTTTGCCACGGCACTGCGCCACAGCATTTTCGAGAAGATTAATGATTTAAGCTTCTCACTTCTCGACAAGGTGGGCACTTCCACTTTGCTCACACGTATCACAAACGACGTCAACCAGGTTCAGAACGGCGTTAACCTCGTTCTGCGTCTGTTCATGCGCTCACCGTTCATCGTTTTCGGTGCCGTTATCATGGCGGCAACGGTCGATGTCGGCAGTTTCCCACTGTTCATAACGGTTGTTGCACTTCTCTCGATTGTTGTCTTCGGCATTATGCTCCTCACAATCAAGCGATACAAGGCTATTCAGTCTCAGCTTGATTCCGTCATGAACACGACACGAGAGAATTTAAACGGCGCGAGAGTTATCCGTGCTTTCTGCTCCGAAGAAAGCGAGACGGATAAATTTGTCTCTCAGAACAATCTTCTCTCAAAGCTCCAGAAAGCCACCGGTAAAATTTCCGCACTTCTCAACCCCGTCACCTTTGTCCTTATTAATACGGGTATTGTTATTCTGATTCACTACGGTGCGGTCAAGGTTAACAGCGGAAACCTCACTCAGGGTCAGGTTGTCGCACTTTATAACTACATGAGCCAGATTTTGGTCGAGCTTATAAAGCTTGCTAACCTCATCATCACCGTTACAAAAGCATTCGCAAGTGCGGGCAGAATCTCCGATGTTCTCGATATTGACACTTCTGTCATTCACACCGATGACAAGGGTGTTAAAAACAATCACGCGGTTGAATTTAACAATGTTTCCATTCACTACAACGAGGGCGCAAAGGACGCTTTGCAGAACATTTCGTTCACTGCCGAGCCGGGCGAGATAATCGGCGTAATCGGCGGTACGGGTAGTGGTAAAACAACACTTGTCAGCTTAATTTCCCGCTTCTATGATGCAAGCGAAGGTGAAGTGAGCGTTGGCGGAAGAGACATCCGCTCCTACTCCGACGACGAAATCAGAAACAAAGTTCACGTTGTTCTTCAAAGAGCTGTTCTCTTCAAAGGTAGCCTTAGGGACAACCTCCGCTGGGGAAACAAAAACGCAAGCGACGAAGAGATGCTCTCAGCCGTAAAATCCGCTCAGGCATTCGACTTTGTCGGCGAAAAGGGCGGTCTCGACATGGAAATCACCGCCGAGGGAAGAAACCTTTCGGGCGGTCAGCGCCAGCGTCTTTCAATCGCGCGTGCGCTCGTCGGCAACCCCGATATTCTCATTCTGGACGACTCCGCTTCCGCACTCGACTACGTGACGGAGAAAGCCCTCAGAACGGCACTCGCAAAGCTCGAGAACAAGCCGACGCTCTTCATAGTTTCTCAGAGAACAAGCTCGCTTCGCCACGCAGACAAGATTCTCGTTTTGGATGACGGTTGCTTGGTCGGTTGCGGCTCTCACGACGAACTTCTCGAGACAAGCGAAGTTTACCGTGAAATTTACGATTCTCAGTTTGGCGGAAAGGAGAGTGCTAAGAAATGAAAACCAAAAGCAGTACCTTTAAGCGCGTTTTACTCCAGATAAAGCCTTATCTTCCAACAATAATATTACTTCTTATTTTTGCCGTTATCAGCGTTCTTTGCACGCTCTATATCCCCGTTCTTATCGGTGACGCAATAGACGCCATTATAGCGGCGGGCAAGGTTGATTTTGATATAATCACGCCCAAGCTTATCACGTGCCTCACGCTCATTGCGATTGCCGCCCTCGCACAGTGGCTCATGAATGTTTGCGGTAACAAGGTTACCTACAACACCATTCGTGATATGCGTGAAACAGCATTCAAGAAAATTCACCGTCTCCCGTTCTCTTACCTCGATTCTCACGAGACAGGCGACATCGTTTCCCGTATTATTGCGGACGTCGATCAGTTTGCAGACGGTCTTTTGATGGGATTTTCTCAGCTTTTCACAGGCGTTGTAACAATTCTCGGTACAATCGGATTTATGCTCAGCGTTAATCCGTGGATCACCCTTGTGGTTATATTAATCACTCCGCTTTCAATCGTTGTCGCAAGATTTATCGCAAAGAAAACCTTCACGATGTTCCGCTTACAGACGGAGACAAGAGGCAGACAGACAGCCTTCATCAACGAGATGATTACAAACCAGAAGGTTGTCCGTGCTTACGGCCACGAAAAAGAGAACATCGAGCATTTTGACGAGATTAACGAGGAGCTTCGCAAGCACACGCTCAAAGCCACATTCTTCTCCTCAATCACAAACCCCGCAACAAGATTCGTCAACTCTATCGTTTATGCGGCAGTCGCTCTTATAGGTGCTCTTCTTGCAATTTCCGGCGGCGGTTTTACGGTCGGTATGCTCTCTGCTTTCCTAAGTTACGCAAACCAGTACACAAAGCCGTTTAACGAGATTTCCGGCGTTATCACCGAGCTTCAGAACGCTCTTGCATGCGCCGAGAGACTTCTCCAGTTCATCGACAGCGAGGAGCTTTCAAGCGAACCACTGCTTCTTCCCGAGCATGAGAAAACCGCCGAGGGACAGGTTTCCTTCAAGGACGTTCACTTCTCCTACACCAAGGATAAACCTCTCATCGAGGGCTTCAGCCTTGAGGTTCCCGCCGGCAAGAGAGTTGCTATCGTTGGCCCGACGGGATGCGGCAAGACAACCATGATAAATCTTCTCATGCGTTTCTACGACCCCGATTCGGGTTCAATCAGCGTTGACGGCACCGATACCGTGACAATGCCACGTCAGGCACTTCGCCGCAATTTCGGCATGGTTCTTCAGGAAACATGGCTTAAAAGCGGAACAATACTCGATAATATTCGTATGGGTCGTCCCGATGCAAGCGAAGAAGAAGTTATAGCGGCTGCAAAGGCGGCTCACGCCGACAGCTTCATCCGTCAGCTTCCGAACGGCTACAACACCAAAATCGGTGAGGACGGCGGCAGCCTTTCGGCAGGTCAGAAACAGCTTCTCTGTATCTCGAGAATAATGCTCACCCTGCCGCCTATGCTCATTCTCGACGAGGCTACATCCTCCATCGATACAAGAACGGAGCTTCGAATTCAGCGTGCTTTTGCAAAGCTTATGAGGGGCAGAACCTCTTTCGTTGTTGCACACCGACTTTCAACCATCAAGGAATCCGATATAATCCTTGTTATGAAAGACGGAAACATCATCGAACAGGGCAACCACGATTCACTTTTGGCAAAGAACGGCTTCTATGCCGAGCTTTACCGCAGTCAGTTCACAGACGAAGATTTGGAACAGGCTTAATAATTCAAGATATGCAAAAATCCGGAGAGTAACGATTACTCCCCGGATTTTCTTTTGTTTTATCAAACAGCCGTTCTGAACAATTCCATTAAAAACATTCCTATGACCGACAGTGCGATTATGCTCACGAGAATTACCCAGCGCATAAGCTTTTTCTTTCCCGTGCTGATAAATCTGCACCACAATTCAGCCGCCAAAGCCGTGAAATACACCGAAAGAACATCGGTGGGGTCATACCCCTTCACGCATTTAAGCACCGTTACGAGCAGCGTAACAACCGTAACGGCAATTGTGATTATCGCAAATATTTTTCCCTCGCTAAGCTGAGTTTTTCCCATTTCTTTGTCAAGCTCGGACTCCAAGCTCATATCGGCATCGTCTCTTATAATTTCGTTTTGTCTCATATTGTTACCTTCTTGAGAGTATTTGTGAATACCTTTCCACGCTGAGAATTGTACTTTATATTTTCTTAATTGTCAAATCACAAGAAAAAGGCTCCGAAAAACGGAGCCTTTAGAGGTTTTCGCAATATTAATCGATATTACTTTGCAGCAGCCTTCTTCTCTGCCTTTTTCATCTGCCATACGCCGTAAAGCGGTGTAGCAATGACGAGCGAAGAATAGCAACCGGAGACAACACCAGCCATCATCGGAAGGGCAAAGCTTGAAACTGTTGTGAGACCGTAAACAAGTGAAACGATGTAAACAATCAAGAGAACAGTGAAAGTTGTAGCCGATGTGATGACGGAACGTGAGAATGTCTGGTTGAGAGACATATTGATAATGGACGGAAGATCCATCTTCTTGTAAAGTCTCTCGTTCTCTCTGATACGGTCGAAAACAACGATAGTATCGTTAAGCGAATAACCGATAATCGTAAGAATAACGGCGATGAAGATATCGTTGATGTTCATGCGTCCTATAACGAACACGAAGTAACAGACAAGAACATCGTGAACAAGAGCTATAATAGCCGTTACACCAGCCGCAAGACCACCTATCTTCTTAAATCTCAATGTGATGTAAATGAGAAGGAAGAGAACGGTAATTACAAAACAAACGATACATTTCTGGAAGAACTTAGAACCCATTGTCGGGTCAACCGAGCTTGACTCCTCAACATTAAAGGTTCTGTCGGAGTAAGCGTCGCTGAGTGCCTCTGCAACAGTTGTCTGATCGTCGAGGGAAAGCGGCTCGTTACCCGCAAAGGTAACAGTTACCTGATTTGCACCCGTACCGATAACGGTGTTTGTTGCAACGGAACAGCTTCTTGAGAGGGTGTCCTCGATAATTTTCTGAACCTCCTCCTGCTTAACCTCACCGTCAACAGAATACTTGATTACGGCGCCGCCGGCGAACTGAACGTCGAGGCTTGTGCCGAAAATGAAGTTGCAGATGATTCCGACGATCATAAGACCGATTGAAATACCGAAGTAAATTTTTCTTTTTCCGTAGAAATCAATGTTAAAAGTTTTCATTACTTTTCCTTACCTCCGTATAACCATTTTTTACGCAGAGGCTTGAAACCTGAGAGAGACTTGATCATAAGTCTCGATGCGGCGATACCCATGATGAAGTTACCGATAACACCTACAAGAAGAGTATAACCGAAGGAATAGATTGAGCCTGTTGTGGACTCGCCGAAAATTTTCGAGAGAATGTTGCTCGGGCCGAAAACGCCGATGAGCATAACGGCAACGATGATAATTGTGATGTTACCGTCGAAGATAGCCCAGAAGGAATTTGAGCAGCCCTTCTGAATTGCGCCGTCAAGCGTTTTGCCGTTTGCAAGCTCTTCCTTGATACGGTAAGCCGTGATAACGTTACAGTCAACACCGATACCGATTGAAAGAATCATACCGGCGATACCGGGAAGCGTCATCGTGAAGGAATTTGTGAAGCTGAAGTAACCCGAAACAGCTGCGAATGTGAGAGCCATCTGACCCATAAGGCAGAGAACTGCGACAAAACCGGGAAGCTTGAACCATACGATCATGAAAATCGCGATAATCGCAAAGGAGATAAGTCCTGCGAGAACCATGGAGTTAAGCGAAGAAAGTCCCATAGTCGGGTTGATGGTCGAGAAGTTGGAAATTGTGAGAGCAAACGGAAGCGCACCGCCCTGAATTTTAGCTGCGAGATCAGACGCCTCGGTAGCTGTGAAATCACCCGTGATAACGGCTGATCCGTCGCTGATAACGGAGTTGACGGTAGGTGCGGAAATCATAACGTCATCCATCCAGATTGAAATGGTCTGGTTGAGATAAGTCTCGGTTGCCTCTGCAAATTTCTTTGCGCCTTCATCGGAGAACTTAAGAGCAACAACGTAAGTAAGCTCGCTTGAAGACTCTGAGCTTGAAGTGAGCTCTGCTGTTGCACTTGTGACGTCGGTACCCTCAAGAAGGATAGTGTCGGCGGTTTCTCCTGTCGGAGTCTGATAAACAGTGTCGCCGTTGGCGTCTGTGGTTGTTGTCTCGTAGCTGTTGCCCGGACGGAATGTGAGAAGTGCTGTCTCGGCAATCTCGTTGATTGCACTCTCGGGATCGAAGCTCTCCTCATCGGAAGCCCACGGGAATCTGACGATGATTCTGTTGTTTGAAGTATCTGTGTAAATCTCGTAGTCTGTGATATTCTTGGAGACCATTCTGTACTCGATGATGGACTTTGCCGACTCGAGCTCAGCCTCTGTTGCCTTGTAGTCGTTGGCAGGGCTGAAAGTAGCCTCAACGCCGCCGCGGATATCTATACCCCATCTTATATCGGAAGCACCCTTGATGTAGGTGGTTTTAGTGTCGCCGTTCTGACCGTAAACACCGAAAACAGCAGTATAGGTAAGGGCAAGAATAAGAATAGCAACGATAAAAAACACCGGTTTTTTTACTCGTTTCATTGGAAATTATTCCTCCGTATTGTATACCTTATAACTCTAAAACAGGGCGACTTTCGCCACCCTGCCGTTATTCGAGTTAATCGAACTAAATTATTCAGCCTCGTTCTCGTCCTCAGCCTCGTCCTCAAGGAGAGCTCTGATGGAGAGTGAAACTCTGTGCTTGTCAAAGTCGATGTCTGTGATCTTAACTGTGACAACCTGACCTACGGAAAGAACATCCTGCGGCTTCTCGATTCTCTTGTCGGAGATCTGAGAAATGTGGATGAGACCGTCAATGCCCGGGATAACTGTAGCGAATGCGCCGAACGGAGTCATGTTGACAACCTTAGCGTCGCAAACTGTTCCTACAGGATAATCTCTCTCAAGGATGAACCAAGGATTGTCCTCGTCCTTCTTGTAGCCGAGAGAAATTCTCTTTGCGTCCTTATCGATGCTCTTGATGTAAACCTCAACTGTGTCGCCTACGGAAACAGCCTCGCTCGGGTGCTTGATTCTGTTCCAAGAAAGCTCGGAAATGTGAATCATACCGTCTACGCCGCCGAGATCAACGAATGCGCCGAAGTTTGTGAGGGACTTAACTGTGCCGGTGTAAACCTGACCTTCCTCAGCTGTCTCCCAGAACTTCTCTTCCTGCTCTTTTCTTGCCTCACGGAGAACGGAACGGATAGAACCGACAGCTCTTCTTCTTGCAGCGTTAACCTCGATAATTCTGTAGTTAACTTCCTGACCCTTGAGAGCCTCAAGATCGTCGCCTCTGTTCTCTGTTGCCTGAGATGCAGGGATGAAAACTCTTACTCCGTTGTAAACAACGATTACGCCGCCCTTAACAACGTCTGTAACTTTGCCTGTGAGAACCTCGCCGTTGTCAAGAACTTCCTGGAGCTCGTCCCAGCCCTTTCTTGCGTCAAGTCTCTTCTTTGAACATGTGATATATCCGTCAGCATCGTTTGTCTTCATGATGAGTACATCAAACTCATCACCGACTTTGCAAGCCTCGAGAAGATCTACAGATGGATCAGAAGAGAATTCTTCTGCGGAAATATATCCGGTCTGCTTTCTTCCGACGTCAACAGAAACTTCTGTTTTAGATACACCGGTGACAACAGCATGTACAATTCCATTTGTATTATAAGTCATTTCCTCCTGTTCAAAGAGTTCAGCGAAACTAAGTTCCTTTTCAGTAATGTCTGCCATGGTAACTAGTACCTCCTTTATAATGCTAGCCGGCGTTGATGCCCCGGCTGTAATACCTATTGATGCTCCCTCAAAATCCTCGTCGATATCTTTTATCTCATCTGCGGTTTCTATCAGATAAGTTCTCGCATTCTGCGAGCAAACGTCTTTAAGCTTTCTAGTATTGGAGCTGTCTCTTCCGCCCACGACAATCATAATGTCCGATTGCTTCGAAAGAGAATCCGCTTCGGCTTGTCTTTTAGCCGTAGCATTACATATTGTATCAAAAATTAATGCGTTTGTATAGACTTTTTTAAGAATTTTCTCTGTTTTCTCCCACTCTTTTACGTTAAAAGTGGTCTGAGCGCAAAGCAAAAGCTGTTTTTGAGAAAATTCCGTGTGTTCTTTTAATAATTTTTCGAGTTCCTCTGAGTTTTTCACCACAAAACAGGCGCCTTTTGCACATCCTGTTATTCCCATAACCTCGGGATGATCGCTGTTGCCCGCCACGATAACGATTTTGTCGCCCGCCTCACGGACAAGCTTGTGAATATTAGTGACAAACGGACACGTGGCGTCAACGTAATTTACGCCGAGAGCCTTGAGCTCATCTATAACATCGTCCGAAACTCCGTGGCTTCTTATCACAACCGTGCTACCCTTGGGCGCTTCGCTCGGTGAAGAAATTATCTTCACTCCTTTTGAGGCAAGATCGTCCACAACCTGCGGATTGTGAATAATCGGTCCGAGCGTGCAGACGTTTTCTCCCTCGTCCACAAGAGAGTAAACCCTTTTCACCGCACGGTCAACGCCGAAACAAAACCCGGCTGTTTTTGCAAGTATCGGTTCTTTTCTCATTTCATGTCCTCGATTGCTTCCTCACGAAGTGCGGTAATCTCACTCATGATTTTCTTTGCGCCTCTGCGGAAATACATGCTTCCCTCAGCCTCTATTCCAAGCTCCTCAAAGGGTATCGGCTTGCCGAAATTAACTCTCATTTTGCTTCCCTTGCGTGGCAAAGTGCCGTCGGCACCGATAATCGCACACGGCACAACGGGAACTTTTGTCTTGTAAGCGAGAACGGAAATGCCCGTTTTCGGCTTGCCCAAAGATCCGTCTTTCGATCTTGTTCCCTCGATGAAAACGGTTACCATTCTTCCGTTATCGAGAAGATCGTAAGCATACTGCAAAGCGTCACCGCCGCCTGTTCCTCTCTCAACGGGGAATGCTCCCGCATATGTGATAATCAAACTCAACAGCTTGTTCTTGAAAAGCTCGGCTTTAGCCATAAAGTGCATGCCGCGAAGCTTTGCACAGCCGAGAAACAGCGGATCGTGAGCCGTAACATGCGAGGACGCAAGAATGAATGGGCCGGACTCGGGAATGTTCTCCACTCCCATGAACTTAAGTCCCCATCTTCTGCCGTACAATTTTGGAAGCCAAACATAAGCCAAGCGGTAAAGAAAAGGAACTTTCTCCTTTTTCACCTTGCCGCTTCTCGTGTACAGCTTTCTGTGAAGCTTTTTTTCAATAATTTTATCCATAGCTTACCCCTCTGAAGAAATTTCGGAATTTATGAGCTCGGATATTTTGGCGACAACCTCGTCAAAGCTCATATTCGTCGAATCAAGTACAACGGCGTCGTCAGCCGCCTTCAAAGGAGATGTCTCACGGTGAGTATCCTGATAGTCTCTTTTTATAACGTCGTTCAAAATTTCTTCGTATACCGCATTTTCACCCTTTGCGATATATTCGTTGTATCTTCTTCTCGCTCTTTCCTCGGGTGTTGCAGTCAAAAATACCTTTACACGTGCATGGGGAAGCACGACCGTTCCTATGTCTCGGCCATCCATTATAACGTTGTATTTTTCAGCCATTCCCGTCTGAAGCGAAAAGAGAAATTTTCTCACCTCGGGTATTGCAGAGGACTTTGAAGCCATCATGCTGACCTCGGGAGTTCTTATTTTTGCGGAAACGTCCTCGCCGCAAAGATAAACGTGCTGTCCGTCCTCCTCGTGAGAGAGTCCGACCTCGATATCGGCTAAGGAATTAACTACTTTCTCGGTGTCGGCGGCATCAATGCCGTTATTGATAAGGTGGAGCGCAACCGTTCTGTAAAGCGCACCCGTATCGACATAAATAAAGCCTGTTTTTGCGGCTACCGCCTTTGCAACGCTGCTTTTGCCTGCTCCGGCAGGCCCGTCTATTGCTGTTGCTATCATATCAATTCTCCAATACTTTTATTTTAAACGCTCAAACCCGCAAGCCTTCCGGTACAAAATGCAATCTGAAGATTAAATCCCCCTGTGTAAGCGTCCACGTCCATAACTTCGCCAGCAAAATAAAGTCCCGATACAAGCTTGGACTCCATGGTTTTTGGGTTAATCTCTTTTGTGTTGACTCCGCCGCCCGTAACTATGGCTTCATTGAGTGAGCGGAAACCGTTCACGGTGAGTCTGAAATCTCTGAGCGTATCGAGCAAAGCCTTTCTCTGCTCTCTTGTCACGCTGTTGCACTTGGTCACTGCGGGAATACCGCTTCTCTCGATAACCACGTCAATCATTTTCTGTGGAAGAAGCTCCGAGAGCGAGTTGCCGAAGTTTTTGTTTTGGTTTTTCTCCAAATCACGAAGAAGTCGTTTGTCGAGCTGTTCTTCCGTGAGTGCCGGCTTGAGATTTATGCCTATTATAAATCTTCCCGGTTTCATGTCACGCATGTGTGCGCTTGCCGAAAGGATAACGGGGCCGCTCACGCCGAAATGCGTGAAGAGCATTTCTCCGAAATCCTCGTAAATAACCTTGTTTTTCTTCTCGGTATCGTAAATTTTAATTGCCGCATTTCTCAAAGAAAGCCCCTGCATTTTGGGGCAATCGTCATCTTGAGTTGTGAGAGCGACAAGCGAGGGCGTAATCGGCTTGATGCTGTGGCCGAGTTTTTCGGCAAACTTATATCCGTCTCCAGTGGAACCCGTTGCTTTGTAAGAAGCGCCGCCCGTTGCGATCAAAACCGCATCCGAAAAATATTCGCCCGATTCGGTTTTAACGCCGCTTGCGGAACCGTCCTTTGTCAAAATATCTTTGACCGCCTCTTTTTTGAAGCGGACGCCCAAACCCTTGCACCATTTTTCGAGAGCGTTAGCAATGTCGTTTGCGTTATCACTGACGGGAAAAACACGGTTTCCCCTCTCGGTTTTGAGCGGAACTCCGAGTCCCTCAAAAAAATCCATGGTGTCGGACGGCGAAAAAACGCTAAGCGCACTGTAAAGAAATCTTCCCGAACTCACGCAGGATTTTATGACGGTATCGTTGTCGCAGTTGTTTGTGACATTGCATCTGCCTTTGCCTGTTATGCGTATTTTTCTGCCTAATTTATCGTTTTTGTCAAAAACAAGTACGCTTTTTCCTCTTTCGGCTGCAGTGCCGGCCGCCATAAGTCCGGCGGCACCGCCTCCGATAACAATCAAATCAAAGGTATTCGTCACTTGCTCTCCACCTTTTCGTAGGTTCCGTACTGATCCCAGATTTTCTCGAGCGACTGCAATGTCTTTGCGACCTCATCCTTACGGCTGATTGCAGAGACAACGATAAGCGCATTGATAACGCTGAGCGGTGCAACAAGAGAATCTACAAACGAAACCATGTCGCTTCTTGCCTGAAGAGTGTACTTTGCGGCTGCGGCAATGGGAGCCAACGGGCTGTCGGTTATCGCTATTGTAGCCGCGCCTCTGTCTGTTGCGTATTTAATTGCCGTAACAGCCTTCTTTGAGTATCTCGGGAAGCTTATGCCTATTACGGCGTCCTGCTCCGTGAGATTTACCATCTGCTGTAAAATCTGCGCCTCGCTTGTGGCATTGATGAGAACCGCCTCACCTGTAATCAAATCCATGTAGTGATGCAGGAAAGTAGCGAGAGCCAATGAGCTTCCCGCACCGAGAATAAATATTTTTCTTGCCTTTGTAACGGCGTCGGCTGCGGCATAGAACTGCTCGTGAGAGAGAACCTCTTTTGTTCTCTTGATGATGTCAATATCCTGATCGAGAGTTGCGTCGAGAAGATCCTCAATTTTGTAGCCTGCAGCAGTGTGCTCAAGGCGCTGAACGCTTGTGAGACGGTTTCTTATCATCTCCTGCATAGCCTGCTGAAGCTCGGGGTATCCCGAATAACCGATTTCAACCGCAAATCGGACAACGGTGGACTCGCTGACGCCTACGACTTTTCCGAGCTTGGAAGCCGTCATAAATGCCGCTGTGTCGTAGTGCTCCATTATATATCTTGCAATAAGTCGCTGACCCTTTGAAAAGCCCTTCTCAAGCTGGACTATTCTGTCAGAAAGCTGAATATTCATTTTTTATCCTCCGAAGGCACAATCATAAAATAATCAAATCGAATTTATGGGTTCTCCGCTTTGAAAGCGAGGGACACCCACATTAAGATTATAGTTTATTTTGAATTAAAAAGCAAATCTAATTTCAAAATTTGGAGTAGAACTCGCTTAGCATTTTTTCGGCGTTTTCTCTCGCTTTTTCGACTCTCTCAATAGCCTCGTAAACTCCGCCCTCGGTGAAGTCCTCGCCTATTACAAAAAGGCCGTACTCAATTTCACGGAAGAAATCCTTTGAATCTATGCCCGGAACGAGCAATTTTCCCGCTGTGGGAGACAGTTCTATCAATCTGTCCGCCAAAATCTCTTTTAGATAAACTATCTTCTCGGGATAAAGTCTAAGTTCTTTTATATCAAAATCGGAGGTTCTGCCGCACGGGCTTGCGCAAAGAGCGCAGTTGGGAACCATGGAATATTTTTCTTTTCTCACTTCTTCTGCAAGTGCCGCCGCTTTCTCCTGCATACCGGAATCGCGGTGAAGCGAGAGAAGTCCCTCTGCAATTATTCTTCTCGTGTTATCTGTCTCATCATTGTCGGCGCATACCCTTGCAAGACCGATAAGCGAGCCCAAAAGCTTGGTTTGTTCGCCCGTAAGAGCAGCAAAATTACCCGTCTGTACCCATGTTTTCTCTGCCATAATCTTCTCCAATCAAAATTTATCCACTATGGATTATAAATCTATTCTTATCATATTACAACAGCCGAAATATCTTTTTGCACTTAATTTTCTTTACTGTCACATCTGCTTCATATTACAATCATATAGTGTACATAAAGTACATAATGCTTTGATTACACAGTTGATTTTAAGGAGACAATTATGGCAGAAAACGAAAAAAAGCCCGAACTGGAGAAAGTTTCTCTCGAGGAACAGAAAGAAGCCGAAGTAAAAACTGAAACGACCGCCGATATTCAGAAAAATAAAAAGTCGGCTATTATAGTCGGTGCGGTATTTGCCGCCGTGATAATCGTTGTTGTTCTCTTTGTCGTGCTGAACGGAAAATCAAGCTCCGACGGCGATGAAATAGATCCCGACACCGTAGAATTTGAGGTGTACACGGACGCAGAAAACGAAAACAGCTCCACGTCCGATTGGCCCGCAAGCGATATTTTCCCCGACGTTCCCGTATTCGAGTCAAGCAATTACGATGTGACGGACGAGGGCACAAAGATGACTATCGTGCTCGGCGCAAACGACTATCAAAATCTTGACGCTTACCTCACAAAGCTCACAGACGCCGGGGCAGAGCTTCAGGTTAAAAGCGATGTTTTTGCGGTCTATACCCTCGGTGATGTCGAGATTCAAATCACAAGAGACAAGAACACACCGATGATAACCCTTTGCGGTGAGGATGCCGTCGAAATTTCCGTTGAGACTTTTGCCGATTTCCCACTGCCCGAAAACGGCAGAATGATTGATGCAAGCCTTTCCGACACCAACGATAAGGTATTTTACATCACCGAAAGATGCTTAAGCTACGAGGACGCCCTCGCCTATTGCGAACGTCTTGAAAAATTAGGATGGAAAACCGATTCCGATATTCCGAAAAGCGGCGAAAACAAAGCGTTCCTCGCTCAGTTCACGCTTGACGATATGTCAATTTCCATCGACTACCACGAGGCAGGATACGACTGCCAGATAATTTTGACCACGGATTCTGCATCTGCGGGAATTACCGATTCAGATAGCGAAACAACCGACACGGAAGAATCTGAAGAAAGCTCCGAGAGCTCGACAGTTATCCCCGTCGGATAAAAATTAGAAACTCACAAAAAACAAGGGAGATTCCGAGGAATCTCCCTTTTGCTTTGTCAAAATCACTCCAAACCGAGAAGCGGTTTGAGATATTCGCCCGTGTATGAGCCTTTTGTTTTTGCGACCTGTTCGGGTGTGCCCTTTGCCACAACCGTTCCGCCGCCCGAACCGCCCTCGGGGCCGAGATCTATTATGTAATCGGCGGTCTTGATCAAATCGAGATTATGCTCAATGACAACAACGGTATTTCCGCCGTCGACAAGCTTTTGAAGAACATCAATAAGCCTGTGAACATCGGCAATGTGAAGTCCCGTTGTCGGCTCGTCAAGAATATATATCGTCTTGCCCGTCGAACGCTTTGCAAGCTCCGTTGCAAGCTTAACTCTCTGCGCCTCACCGCCAGAAAGAGTAGTAGCCTGTTGACCGAGTTTGACGTAATTCAGTCCGACTTCCCAGAGAGTTTTAAGTTTTCTCTCAATCTTGGGAATATCACGGAAGAAATCGAGCGCCTCTTCAACGGTCATCTCAAGTACATCGTAGATAGATTTACCCTTGTACTTAACTTCAAGCGTCTCGTGATTGTATCGCTTGCCCTTGCAAACATCGCATGAGACGTAAACATCAGGCAAGAAGTGCATCTCGATTTTGATTATTCCGTCACCCTGACAGCTCTCGCATCTTCCACCCTTCACATTAAACGAAAATCTTCCCGAGTTAAAGCCTCTCACCTTTGCGTCAGTCGTGCTCGCAAAAAGCTCTCTTATATCGTTGAAAACCCCCGTGTAAGTAGCAGGGTTTGACCTCGGAGTTCTTCCGATTGGCGACTGATCTATCTTGATAACCTTATCGAGGTTTTCCATGCCCCTTATCTCACGGTGCTTGCCCGCAACGTGCTTAGCACGGTTTAGTTCGACAGAAAGTTTTTTGTAGAGTATCTCGTTGATAAGTGAAGATTTGCCCGATCCGGAAACACCCGTAACGCAGACGAACTCACCGAGCGGAATATCCACATTTATCTTCTTTAGGTTATTTTGCTCGGCTCCGATAATCTGAAGCTTTTTGCCGTTGCCTTTGCGCCTTTCGGTGGGCACTTCTACCTTTTTCTTGCCGCTTAGATACTGTCCCGTCACGGAATTTTCGCATTTTAAAATTCCCGCAACATCTCCGCTGTACACGACCTCACCGCCGTGAATTCCTGCACCGGGGCCTATATCGACTATGTAATCCGCCGCAAGCATGGTTTCTTCGTCATGCTCCACCACTATAACGGTATTGCCCAAATCTCTCAGGTTTTTCAGCGTGCCGAGAAGCTTGGTGTTGTCCCTCTGGTGAAGTCCGATGCTCGGCTCGTCAAGCACGTAAAGAACGCCCGTAAGCGATGAGCCAATGTTGGTTGCAAGCCTTATTCTCTGGCTCTCGCCACCGGATAACGTGCCCGCACTTCTTGAAAGGGTGAGATAATCAAGCCCGACATTTTTGAGGAAGCCGAGACGGGAGTTAACCTCTTTGAGTATTGCCGTGCTTATCTGCTTTTCTTTTTCGTTGAGGTTAAGGTTTTCGATAAAATCAAGCGCCTCGTTCACGGAAAAATCGCAGAAATCGGAGATGTTCTTTCCGCCCACGGTCACGGCAAGGCTTTCGGCCGAAAGTCTCTTTCCGTGGCACTTGTCGCAAGGAATTTCACTCATAAACGACTCAATCTCTTCCTTTATCCATGCGGAAGAAGTCTCTCTGAATCGGCGGTTAAGGTTATTCACGATGCCCTCAAAGGTCGTACTGAATTTCCCCTTATCGTAAACGCCCTCACGCTCAAGCTCTATCTTCTCGCCTTTGGTGCCGTACAGAAGTATATCGATTATCTCGTTTGGCAAATCGCCCAAAGGCGTATCGAGTGAGAAATTATAGTGCTTTGAAAGCCCTTTCATATACATGGCGGCAATCGTGTTGCCCTCCATTGCCCAGCCGGAGCCTTTTAATCCGCCCTGAGAAATCGACTTAGATTTGTCGGGAATTATTCTGTCGGGATCAATCTCGAGAAAAACGCCCAGACCCGTGCACTTGGGGCATGCTCCCGCCGGATTATTGAACGAGAACATTCTCGGTATGAGCTCGTCTACGCTCACGCCGTGTTCGGGGCATGCGAAATTCTGAGAATAGAGAACATCTCGTGAGTTTTCACCGTCCAAGATGTTCACCACGGAAATTCCGCCCGTCAGCTTTGAGGCAGTCTCCAAAGAATCGGTAAGTCTTGTTCTTATATCGTCACGAACCACAAGTCTGTCCACGACTATCTCGATATCGTGCTTTTTGTTTTTCTCAAGTTTCGGCACGTCGTTCAGATCGTAAATAGTTCCGTCAACACGCACACGCACAAAGCCGTTTTTCTTTGCACCCTCAAGCTCTGTTTTGTGTTCGCCCTTTCTTCCCTTGACGATCGGCGCCAAAATCTGAATTTTAGTCCTCTCGGGAAGACTCAGAACCGACTCCACTATCTGATCTATCGACTGCGAGCTTATCTCCTTTCCGCAAACAGGACAATGCGGAACGCCTATTCTTGCCCAGAGAAGTCTCAGGTAGTCGTAAATCTCCGTTACCGTTCCAACGGTTGAGCGTGGATTTTTCGAGGTCGTTTTCTGGTCTATCGCAATTGCAGGTGAAAGTCCGTCTATTCTCTCAACGTCGGGCTTTTCCATTTGACCGAGAAACATTCTCGCATAAGAAGAAAGCGACTCCACATATCTTCTCTGACCCTCGGCGTAAATGGTATCGAACGCAAGTGAAGATTTTCCCGAGCCGGAAAGTCCCGTCAAAACAACAAGGCTGTCCCTCGGAATGCGTACATCGATATTTTTAAGGTTGTGAACCTTTGCGCCCTTTATAAAAATACTTCTTGTATCTATATTTTCTTTGCTCATGTGTTTCTTCTCTTTCTCTCTCTTATCTTCGGTTTGACCGCGCCCAAGCCCTGAAGCTCCTTTATCTTGTCTCTCAGGTAAGCGGCATGCTCAAATTCAAGCAGCTTTGCCGCCGCCTTCATCTCCTTTGTGAGCTTTTCGATTTCCTGTTGTCTCTCGGTCGGACTCATCTTTCTCGCCTTGGATTTTTTATCGTCCTTGTGGGTTGATATTTCGAGAATCTCGGCAACGTCCTTTTTGATGGTCTTGGGAGTTATGCCGTGCTCTTCGTTATATTTGCTCTGAATTTCTCTGCGGCGGTTTGTCTCGGTTATCGCATACTCCATGGACGGCGTGACGGTGTCGGCATACATAATAACCTGTCCGTCGGCGTTTCTTGCGGCACGGCCGATGGTCTGAATAAGCGAGCGTGAAGAGCGCAAAAATCCCTCTTTGTCGGCGTCGAGTATTGCCACAAGCGAAACCTCGGGAATATCGAGGCCCTCACGCAAAAGATTTATACCGACAAGAACGTCAAATTCGCCGAGTCTTAAATCTCTTATTATCTCCATTCTCTCAACGGTGTCCACATCGTAGTGCATATATCTGACGCGTATTCCGTAGTTCTCGAAAAATGCGGTCAAGTCCTCCGCCATTTTCTTGGTGAGCGTGGTTACAAGCACACGCTCCTTTTTCTCGGTGCGTATGTTAATTTCCGAGATGAGATCGTCAATCTGACCGTCAGTCGGCTTAACCGTTATGAGCGGATCGAGCAAGCCTGTCGGACGAATTACCTGTTCGGCTATGACGGCTGATTTTTCAAGCTCGAAATCTCCGGGAGTTGCCGAGACAAACACCGCCTGATTAACTCTCTCGTAAAACTCGTCAAAATTTAGCGGTCTGTTGTCGTATGCCGACGGCAGACGGAAACCGTACTCTATGAGCGCTTCCTTTCTCGCCCTGTCGCCCGCATACATTGCCCTGACTTGCGGCAAAGTTACGTGGCTTTCGTCGACAAAAAGGAGAAAATCGTCTGGAAAATAGTTGAGAAGCGTGAACGGTGCCGAACCCGGTTCTCTGCCCGACATAACCCGGGAGTAGTTTTCGATTCCTTTGCAAAAGCCTATTTCTCTTAGCATCTCGATATCGTAGCGTGTTCTCTGCTCGATTCTCTGAGCCTCGATAAGCTTGCCTTCTTTCTCGAAGTAAGCTACACGCTCTTCCATCTCTTTTTCTATCTCGACCAGCGCCCGCTCCGTTTTTTCACGTGGGACGATATAGTGCGAAGCGGGATAAATCGCGACATGCTTTAAATCGCTCACGACCTCGCCCGTAAGCGGCACAATCTCGCTTATTCTGTCTATTTCATCGCCGAAAAACTCCACACGAATAGCTTTTTCACTCGATTCTGCTGGGAAAATCTCAACAACATCACCACGAACACGGAACTTGTTTCTTGTGAAGTTGACGTCGTTTCTCTCGTACTGAATTTCCACAAGCTTTGCCAAAAGCTCTTCACGGGATTTCTCCATGCCGGGCCTCAAGGAAATGACCATGGTTCGGTAGTCGATAGGATCGCCGAGAGAATATATGCACGAAACCGAAGCCACGATTATCACGTCACGCCTCTCTGAAAGCGCAGAAGTTGCGCTGTGGCGAAGCTTGTCTATCTCCTCGTTAATCGAGGAGTCTTTTTCGATGTAAGTGTCGGTCTGTGCGATGTACGCCTCAGGCTGATAGTAATCATAATAACTAACAAAATACTCAACCGCATTATCGGGGAAAAACTCCTTGAACTCCGAACAAAGCTGAGCGGCAAGCGTTTTGTTGTGAGCCAAAACAAGCGTCGGACGGTTAAGCCTTTCGATGACGTTAGCCATTGTGAAAGTTTTTCCAGAGCCCGTAACGCCCAAAAGCGTCTGCTCACGATTGCCCGAGGCTATTGATTTTACAAGTGCATCAATAGCCTCGGGCTGATCTCCCGTCGGCTTGTATTTTGAAACAAGATGAAATTTATCCATCGGCACTCCTTTCGCAGGTCTCTCGGCACTAAAATTTTCGTTTACAAAACAAATGTTTTCTTTTTCTATTTTACTACAAGGATATTTAAAAGTAAAGAAAAATCGAACAAGTGTTTTAATTTCTGCAAAAAATGATTTACATTCCCCCAGCTAATAGGTATAATCTAAGTGCGATATTTTTCACCGAAAGAGGAAACTTAATTGAAGCTTTATGCAGCAAGACACGGAGAAACCGAGTGGAATTCACTCGATAAAATATGCGGAAGAACCGATTTAAATCTCACCGAAAAGGGAATAAATCAGGCGCACGACTTGGGAAAACGCATGGCAAGGGAAAATAAAATTCCCGATGTCATGGTGGTCTCACCGATGAAAAGGGCTCAACAAACAGCCCGTGCGGTTCTCGAAGAACTTCCGAAAAAAGATATTATATATCTGACGGATCAAAGGCTAATCGAGATGAACTACGGCATCTACGAGGGAATGCCCCGACTCACAGAAGGATTTCTCGAAAACAAAGGAAACCTCGCCGTGAAATACCCGGGTGGCGAATCTCAGCTTATGGCGGCGGCAAGGGTTTACCCGTTAATTGACGAGCTAAAAGAAAAATATCCCGACAAAACGGTTATGCTTGTTTGCCACGGCGGTATTTGCAGAATTATACACACGTATTTTCAAAACCTCTCAAATGCGGATTTTCTAAAATGGACGGCGAAAAACTGCTCGCTGTCGGAGTACGAAACGGAATGACAATATGAAAAGAAACGCCAATTTATCCGAAAACGATATCAGCGAAAACATAATCAAGCACATTCAGCTAAACGACGGCATGGGTTACGATCAGACCGAGATTCTCTCGTCTGTAATCTCTCTTACAGAAAAGGAGAATTCGCAAGCCGCAAAAAAGCTCATGAACAAATTTCACTCTTTCAATTCTGTCGTAAATGCTGATATAGCCGAGCTTATAAAATTCGGCGACATCAAAGAAGAAACGGCAAGGCACATCAAATGCGTTGCCGTTTACTCGCGAGTGTATATGAACAGCATCTACAACGAGGGCATGAGCGTTTACAACACCGAATCGGCTTATGCCATGATGAAAGATAATTTTTTTGGAAGACAGCACGAATATATCGGCATGATGATACTCGACCGCAAGGGCCACTGCGTTTTCAACGACATCATCTCTCAGGCTTCCTTCGTCTCCGTTCCGTCTTATATCAGGCGTGCCATATCGCTCTGCTTAAAATATGACGGCGACACCGTTATTTTTGCTCACAATCACCCCGGCGGAACCACAATTCCCTCCCGTGAAGAGATAGTTGCCGCAAGGGAGATTCAGCTTGCCTTTGAGGCAATTTACGTCACGCTTTTCGACTGCCTCACCTTGACCGACACGGACTATTCCTCCCTACGCTCTGCGGGAATAATCAAACAGATAGGCGATGAAGTCAGAGCTTTCAAGGATAATCTTTTCTACCGCAACCTTGTCCTCGATCCCGGCCAGGAAGTTCTCGATTTTGGCAGAAAAATGCCCGGGGAATCGAACGACGATCAAGATGTTTTTTACGACTACACCGAGGGTTAATTCTAAAAAGTTTTCAACATTTATCCGCTACAAGTTTAAAATTAAGCCTTTTAAGTGCAAAAAAGCCCGGTTTATTTTTCAAAACCGAGCTTTTTATATTCTCAAATATTCTCAAATAAGTTTAAGCAAAAAGTTCCTTTGCCTTCTTAGCGAACTTCTCGCCGAGAGCCTCAAGAACATCAGCCTTATCCTCAAGCTTAGCCTCCTTGACGAAAGCGTTTGCTCCGAGGTGAGTTTTGATGTCGCCGTGACCTGTTCCGCCGGAATAAACCATCATACCTGCGGTGATCATATAGTTGTTGAGATTCTGAATAACAATCTCGGTTCCGCCGTGGGAGAAATTGCCCGTTGCAAAAGCACATCCGAGTTTGTCGGCAAATTTAATTCCCGATGTGTGAAGGAATTTTAACATCTGCCATGAAAGATCAGCGTAGTAGCTGGGTGCGCCCATTGCAACGCCAACTACGTCGGCAAAATCCTCTGCCTTTGCGTCATCTATCGAGATCAGCTTTACCTCGACTCCCTCAACCTTCTCCATGCCGGCTTTAACGTATTCGCCGGCTTTTTTTGTGTTACCCGTTACGGAATGGTAAAGTACTGCAAGCTTCATAATTGTAAGCTCCTTTCTTTATTTTAATTCTTACTATAACAAGCATTTTAAATATTATCAAGTGTGCAATTTTCTTCTTTCAAAACATTTTCAAACGCTTTTGGGCAATAATCGATAAGCTTTAGGACAAGTTTTGAAGATTTTGACTTTCGTGCTTTTTTTCGCCTCACAAAAGCGCAACTTTTTAAGAACATATTTACAATTTATTTGTTGAATAACTTGTATTTTTAGGCTATAATTAACATATATCATATATTAATATTTTAAAAAGTTAAGAAGTCAATTTTAAACGGAGGATTTTTCATATGGTAAAAAAATACCGCACAATTGCCGAGACTCTCGAGTGGGGTCCCGTTGTTACAAAAATTATTCTCGAAACAGGAAAAATGCCCATCACGGCTAAGGTAAAACCCGAGGAATTCACTGTCAACGTGCAGAAAACAGCAGATCTTGACGAAAACTTCGAGTGGCCGCTTTTCATGGGTCAGAAACTTGACGACATGATGAACGGCACGAGAAAAGTAACAAACGCCTATGTTTCCGATGAAGAGGGCAACAAAAAGCGTGGCGGAAAATATGTCACGCTGGAGCTTGAATGCGATCCCACAAAGTACATCGGATATGTAATAACATTCGACGGTCAGTTTAACATCCCCGTTGAATACAACTACTACGTCTCAAGCACAAACCCGGCTGTTAAAAATGACATATTCTGCATTAACGACGGCGCAAAGTGGTTATACAGCGACGACGTAATTGAGGGAATAGACGAGAAGGTTTCGCCAAAGCTTAAGTATGTCTATTTCTTCCCCGAGCTTGACGAAAACGAGAAAATTCCGCTTGTAATCTGGCTTCACGGCGCAGGCGAGGGCGGCGATAACCCAAGAATTCCCGTCAATTCCAATCAGGTTATCAACTTTATGAAGCCGTGGGCTCAGGAAATTTTTGGCGGCAAGCTTGCACTTTTGGCTCCGCAGTGCCCAAGCATGTGGATGGATGACGGCTCAGGCGAATACACAAAGGACGGCTCAACCTGCTATCTTCGTGCCGTCGACGCCCTCATCGGTAACTTTATCGAGAAGAACAAAGAAAAAATCGACGAGTCGAGAGTTTATATCGGCGGCGATTCAAACGGCGGTTTCATGACAATGAAGCAGATAATTTTAAATCCCGACAGATATGCGGCTGCATTCCCCGTTTGCGAGGCTTTGCTTGACTCCACAATAACCGATAAGGACATCGAGAAAATCAAAAATCTTCCCATTTGGTTCACTCACGCAAAGGACGATCCCGTTGTCGCTCCCGATCTCTATCCCGTTCCCACTTACAAGCGTTTGATTGAAGCGGGCGCAGATAACTGCCACTTCACATACTGGGACTGCATAGAGGATCTCACGGGCCTTTACAAGGTGGACGGTAAGCCGTACAAGTACATCGGTCACTTCGCATGGGTTCCGATGCTCGATAACGAGTGCAAGCTCGATTTTAACGGCGAGCCCGTTCTTTTGGACGGAAAACCGACAACCATCATGGAGTGGATTGCCGCTCAGAAAAAAGATTAATTCGAAATATTTTAACATCAGGGCAAAAATCGACAGCTTCGGTTTCTGCCCTTTTTTACATTTTTATTTAATTGTAAATTATCTATAAATATTACCGCTTATCGTTTGATATTTAAAAATGTTGATAGTAAAATATAATCAGAGTATCATTCTGCGATGCCGTTTTGCGGCTTGCAGTTACAGATATTAACGATTTCACCTATTGGAAGGAGTTTTCCGATATGTCAAAATATACAGGAATACCTTGCCCCGTATGCAACAAAGAATTTACGGAAGACGACGATATTGTCGTTTGCCCCGATTGTGGAGCGCCGTATCACAGAGGCTGTTACAACAAAAAGGGCGCTTGTATTTTCGATAATCTTCACGCCGAACACAAGGACTGGAAGATGCCAAAAATTCACACGGAAGCCGACAGCGAGATAAAAGACGTAGAATGTCCGAGATGCGGAACCCTCAATTCCCGCGGCACCGTTTTCTGCAACCGTTGCGGTTTGCCGCTTGGCACATCAACGGACGCCGATCACAATCCTTACCGCAACTTTAATAGTTTCCCACAGGATGGCGGTATGGGCGGCATGAGAACGCTTGTGTTTGACCCCATGGGCGGGGTGAGCCCCACCGAAAGCATTGAGGACGACATCACCTACGGCGATATGTCCAAGGTGGTTCAGCAGAACACGGTTTACTTTATGCCCACATTCAAGCGCATAAAAACTCTCGGTTCGTCAAGATTCAACTTTGCGGCTTTTCTGTTCACAGGCGGATGGATGTTGTACAGAAAAATGTATAAGCAGGGAATAATTGCAACCCTCATTTGGCTTGTGCTTTATCTTTCGAGAGCATTAATTTCCATTCTTTTGGTCTCACCGACCTTAAGAAGCATAACAAATACGCTTTCTTCAAGCTCATACAGCACGGAGCTCACCGAAAGACTTGCCGAGCAGATGCAGACCGACCACAGATTTTTCCTTGCAAGCATGGCGGTCACACTCTTAACTTTTTGCCTCATCGCTTTTATGATTGTTTGCGGTGCAAAGGCAAACAAAATGTATATGAAGCACTGCGAAGAAACCATAAGAGAAGCAAGAAATCAGGCTAAGAGCGAAAGCGGTCTCGACATCGGCATTTATGACGAGGATATCACGCTAAAGGGCGGCACAAATACTATCGTTGCCCTCGTTCTCATGATAGCTTACATGATACTAAGCTATCTTACAACGTATATGGGATAAAACAAACAGACAGGAACGCACTTTCTAATGGGTGCGTTCTTTTTTGTCCGTCAATTTCACCAATAAAACGATAGCTTTTAAAGTTATATTTTCCTTGACTTTCAGGGAAAAATTGATATAATACTACTGTTAGCTTTGCGGTGCTTCCGTGAAGCGGCAAATAGGAAATTATTTAAATCCTTGCTCCGATTTTATCGGGGCCACAAGACCAGAAGGAGGTGCAATACAAATGGCAGATATCATGAATTCTTATGAGACAATCGTTGTTGTCACAGCTAAGAACGGTGAGGAGGCTGCTCAGGAGGTTGTAGAGCGTGTTAAGGGACTTATTTCCGAGCACGGTACTCTTGAGAGCGTTGATTCATGGGGCAAGCGCAGACTCGCATATCCTATCGAGAAGCAGTTTGAAGGCTACTACACCCTCATCAACTTCAAGTCAACACCTGACTTTACAGCTGAGCTCGACCGTCGTTATCAGATCAATGACCAGATTCTTCGTACAATCATCGTTAAGAAGGATCCCCGTCACATGACAACAAAGAAGGCAGAGTCCAAGCCGACAGTTGATGTCGAGGCTATTGCTGTCGAGTCCGCTATCGAGGCTTAAGTTTAAGCTTCAAACAAATTTGAATTATACGTAACGAGATGAATTAACGAATAGAGGTAAGTATTATGTTGAATGTAGCAGTTTTAATGGGACGTTTAGTAGCAGATCCGGAGCTTCGCACAACTCCAAACGGTGTTTCCGTGACATCTTTCACAATCGCAGTCGATCGTGACTATGTTACCGCGGGACAGCAGCGTCAGGCAGATTTTATTGATGTCGTCGCATGGAGAAAAACAGCGGAGTTTATCGCAAAGTATTTCCACAAGGGCTCGATGATCGCAGTTCAGGGTTCTATTCAGACCCGTTCGTATGACGACAAAAACGGAGTCAGACGCAAAGCAGTCGAGGTCGTTGCGGATACAGTATCGTTCACCGGTTCAAAGAGTGACTCCAACACGGGAAACTACAACACCGGCAATTATAACGGCGGTTACAACAATAACAGCGGTTACAACAATAACAGCGGTTATAACAACAACGGCTATCAGAACAACAATTCCTACAATAACAACTCATATAACAATAATTCTTATCAGAATTCATCTCAGCCGTCAACATCGCCGATTTATTCGAGCGGAAGCGACAATGACTTCCAGGATATGTCGGATCTGCGTGATGACGACTTACCATTCTGATAATCTCGCAAAGGAGGTAAAACAATGCCTGAGAGACCGGAAAGAAATTCTCGCCCTTCTCGCAAGCCACGCCGTAAGGTTTGTGCATTCTGCGTAGATAAGGCTGATTATATCGATTATAAGGATGTTGCTAAGCTTCGCCGTTATATCTCTGAGCGTGGAAAGATTCTTCCTCGCCGTGTAACAGGAACTTGTGCAGCTCATCAGCGTATGTTGACTGTTGCTCTTAAGAGAGCTCGTCAGATCGCTCTTCTTCCTTACACAACAGACTGATTTTAGTCTTACAAGCGGTTGCTTTGCAGCCGCTTTTTTATTTGTCAAAAACACTTTATATAGGTGAAAAAAATCCGCCAATCGCTTGATTGACGGATTTTCTTTTTAGTTTGCGATAAGCACGATTATCAAAAGCAGAGCCGCTCTTATTAAATCGGGTGCAAGCTCATTTCCCTTAAACTTGCCGAAAAATGTAGAAAGATTGCCTCTGGGACAAATTCCCGAGCACCTCGAACAGCGAATGCACTCGCCCTCACGCAGAGTACCGTCGTTAATCTTGATGTTAACGGGGCAGTTCATCTTGCAAGCGTTACACTTGGGCGGACAGTTGTCCTTGTTTCTTTTGAGTGCAAAAAACGGTATGTTTGGCAGAAGCGAGAATACCGCACCCATCGGACAAAGGAACTGACAGAAAAATCTCTCCTTGAATGCCATTCCGATTATGATAAGAACGAGCAAAACAAGCGCGACGGAATAACCGCCGAGTGTAAATCTCAGATTGCGAATCATCGAAAAAACAGTCCATGGGCTGTATTTTCCCACAAGTCCTATCTTTCCGCCAAAGCAGAGAAGCACGATTAAAATGAGCACGATATATTTTCCGTAAGAACAAATCCTAACCATCTTCTCGCTCATTTTGGACAGTTTTTTCTTGAGTTTTGTCTGAATGAACTGAGAGAATTTATACACCCAGTCGCCGAGTGCACCAAACGCACATGCCCAGCCGCAGAAATATCTGCCGAAAAGCACCGTGAAACCGCACACGCAAAGAAGCTGAAGCGCAAAGCCGGTCATTTCAAGCTGATTTCCCTGACCGATGCTTGCAAAAGCATTTTTAATTCCCGTGAAAGCCGAAGCGTAAATTGACGGAGCGACTATAAAGAATATAACCTGAACGCCGATTCTCACCCACTCCGCAATTTTTCTTTTCTTCATGACGGGGTTCATCTTTTTCTTGGGCGGCTTTTTTGTTTCGGCAGTCGCCACCTTGTTAAGGCTTTTATCCATATTATCCATTAGTTTTCAGCCTCCTCAAGTGCAGCGTTTACCGCTCCGATTATTCCTGTGGACGAGAATGTGGCTCCCGACACCGTGTCAACTCCGTCGGTTGAACCGTTTTTGAGTATGGTATCTATTACAGCAGAAGCAGTGTTGAAATATGCGTCATCCTCACCGCTGTGGTCAAGAACCTCAAGCGAGGTTATAGCATCGTTTTCAACCTTAATCTCAACCTTTATGTCTCCTCCGAAACCTGTGGCGCTTCCCGTGTAAGTTCCGTCTTTGTATTTTAGCTCGGCTGCCGCACTTTCTGCTCCCTCAAATGCCGCCTTAGCCTCGGCAACCTGCTTATCATATTCCTTTTGAAGTTCGTCCGCCTGTGCCTGTTCGTTGTCGTGAGCGCTGATTAACTCTGCTCTCGAATTTGCATTCACCTGATAGCAAAGAAGAATTCCCACAACAAGGAAAAGACTCACCGTCTTAGCTATTAATCCTTTCATAAGTATCCTCCTTAAGCTTATTTCTCTGCGTCATACTGCGATTTAGCCTGATTGTAAGCGTCAATAATTGCTCTTGCCGAACAGGTCGCACCGCAATAAACATCAATCGAATCGCCCGACTGATTGCTTATAAGACTGCTCTTTATCTCCTGCATAGCAAAATTATAGTAATCCGAATTGCTCGTGTCTGTGCTTCCCACTATCGAAATATCCGTGAGTTTATCGTCTTTAAATGTGACATTAAATGTCAAATCGTAGTCATCCCAGTCATCATCGTAGCAAACCGACTCGTCCCACTCACAAGTGCTTGTAACCGTGTAAGTCTTTTCCTCTGACGGTGTTGGAGTAGGCGTTGGCGTAGCTGTCGGCTCGGGTGTCGGTGTTGGTGTAGGAGCCTGAGTCGGCTTTGTTTCTCCCTTTTTATATACCGTGACCGACTCAAGATTTAAGTCGCTGTGATCTTTCTTTGCCTTTTCAAGCGCATTGTTATATGCGGCGGCAATGGCCTTTGATGAATATGTTGCGCCCGAAACGCTGTCAACAGCGGTAGCTCCGCTCTTAATGGAGGGGCTTATGCCGTTCCATGCGTCATAGAGATATTCATCGTTATCCTCATCGTCATTGTCGGTCGAAAGCTCGATATTATCAATCTTTCCGTTCTTAAAGCTTGCTTTAACCGTCACATTGTAACCGAATTTTGCAACCGCAGCTGTTCCCTCGTAAGAGTAACTTTCTTCGGACGGTTTCGGCGTTGCCGTTGTGTCAGGTGAAACGCTTGGCGATGTGCTCGGTGACGGCGTAGCTGTCGGTTTTGCTGTCGGCTTTGGCGAAGCCGTAGCGCTTGCCTTCTTGATTGTTACCGATTTTGCCGTAATATCACTGTGATCCTTCTTTGCAGCCTCAAGAGCCGAATTGTATGCGCTTACGATTGCGTTTGAAGATAGCGTAGCCTTTGAAACTGCGTCAAGTTCAGTTTTTCCGCTTGTAATCTCTCCGTTCAATCCTTCCCAAGCATTAGCCATATATTTCTTGTTGGAAGACGTTGTGTTCGGTTCCTCATAAGAAATTCCCGCGAGCTTGCCGTCCTTAAATGTAGCCGTCACGTTGATTTCATAGTTCCACTTTGCAACGGTTGCCGTACCCGTGTAGGAATAGCTTCCCTTTTCCGGCTTCGGCGTTGCTGTCGGTTTCGGTGTGGGTGTCGCAGTCGGCTTTGGCGTGGGCGTCGTTCCGCCGTTCTTTGCCACCGCCTTATTAAATCCGCTTGTGAATGCCTCCGAAATAGCTTCGGAAGAATATGTAGCTCCAGAAACGATATCAGCTGTGCCGTTTGATTTAAGCGCAGACTTCATGCCGTTCCAAGCCTTGTTTACATAGGGAACATTTTCGTCATCCGAGTTATTCACAAGCTTGAAATTATCAAGCTTTGTGCATTTTCCGTTTTTGAATGTTGCCTCAAGGCTTACGGTGTAGTCAAACTCCGAGCAATAAGCCGTACCCGTGTAAGTTCCGTCAGCAGGCGTTCCGTCCGCCTTTGGCTTTGCTGTCGGCTTCGGAGTTGGCGTTGCAGTCGGAGAAGGAGTCGGCTCCGGCGTTCCGTCGGGATTAGCCGCCGATTTAAGCGCCATTTTTACCGCTTCGCGTATTCCGTTTGATGAGTACGTTGCGCCCGAAACGGTATCAACATTGGGTGAACCCGCCGCAAGCATACTTGCAATTATGCTTCTCGCATTGTTATAGTAAGAATCCGTCTCCCCCGAGTGGTCGGTGACGTCAATAGAAGTCATTTTGCCGTCCTTTACGGTAACGCTAACGTAAATAAGTCCGCCGTAACCCTGGTGCCAGCCAGTGTAAGTTCCGTCGGTCAAAACTGCGCTGTCGTCATATCCGTCCGTGCTTATCGGCTCGGGCGTTGTTACGCTCGGCGTAGCCGAAAGAGTTTCCGAACCCGTCAAAGCGTTCTTGACCGCCTCAAGAATACCTCTCGATGAATAAGTTGCGCCCGAAACACCGTCTATGTCGTACGACTGCTCATCGATTATCGTGTCAATAAGGCTGAGTGCTCTGTTAAAAAAGGCGGCATCATCGTGATTTGAAAGCACCTCTATTTTTGTGATGCTTCCGTTCTTGACGGTAACCTCCACCTCGGTGATACCGCCGTAGCCCGTACCCCTGCCAGTGTAGGTTCCGTCCTTAAAACTGCCCTTTTTGTTTGATTTTTTCTTCTTGCTTGTTTTCTTGTCCTCGGTGTCGGATAGATTTTTTGTGTCGGTCTTTGCATCCTTTGCGTCCGTCTTCACTTCATACTCGCTGAGATCCGGCTCTTTGGGCCAAACCACCGCCTCTATGCTCGGCACATTAGCGATTATTCCTATCGCAGTGAGCGCCGCAAGAACAAATGCGGGTATGATGAACAAGAGTGACTTTAAATTCTTCATTCTTTCCTCCTTTGTTAGTTTATACTAACTTATGCTCGCAGTTATCTGATAAGGCTCGCAATGCCATAGCCACCTTAGGCGGCTATGACAATTTCACCTTTTATTCTACAATTTCATAATCAAGCTCGGAGCTGAAATTATTTTCAATTCCCTTGCTTACATATATTTTTCCGTCCGAATCCACCATGACAAAATCAAACTCATCGCTGTGCTCGTGCCAGTAATTTACGGCTTCATCCTTGCCCATGATGAAAAGCGAGGTTGAAAGTCCGTCGGCAAGCAGTCCGTCATCGCTCACTATCGTCACGCTGATAAGTCCCGAATCGCTCGGAGAACCCGTTCTGGGATCTATAATATGGTGATGCTTGTTTCCGTCCTCATCGACAAAATATCTCTGATAGCCGCCCGATGTAATGAGCGCCTTATCCGAAATCTCGATAACGCCGATATAATCGCTCGTGCTTAAGGCCTTAATCGTGTTGTCCGGATTTTCAACGCCTACTCTCCAGTTGCTGCCGTCAATCTTGCTTCCGCAAAGCTGAACGTTTCCGCCAAGAGAAACAAGCCCCGACTTAATGCCGTACTCGGAGAAAATATCCATGATTTTTGCGCTTGTGTATCCCTTTGCAATGCCGCCCAAATCAATTTGCGTGCCCGATTTAAGCGTCAATTGATGAGTTTCGTCATCAAGAGTGATTTTATCTATTCCCGTAAGCTTTAAAAGCTCCCTGATTTTATCGTCTGTCGGAACTTTGTAGTCCTCTGTTGTAAAGCCCCATTCAACCATGAGCGGATAGACCGTTATATCAAACAAGCCGCCCGTGCTCTCGTAAAGCTCCATTGCCTCTTTTACTACCGTGTAGGTTTCATCGGAAAGTATTATTGAGCCGTTCTCGTTAACTATGCTTATCTCGCTGTCGGCATTTCCTACCGACCAAAGATTATCGAGCCGGTTAATCTCGTCAACCGCCGCCTGAACCGCCTCGGTGCACTTTTCGCCGTAAGCCGTTACCGTCATATAGGTGTCCATGGCAAAAACATCCTGAGATGCGCTCGGAGTTTCCATTTGCTCCTTGCTTACGGTAACGCCGTCCTCTTCTGAGTTCTCGGCAGATTCCGCACTCGTAAGACTTTCTTCACTCGATGTAGACGAAGAAGAACCGACCGCCTTACCGTCCGAACATGCGGTTAGCATAGACATACTCAGTGCCGCCGATATAATCACGGCAGAAATTCTTTTTATCATAAAATATCCTCTTTAATTGTTTGTATTTTTGAAAAGCCTGTCGGGCAATTTTTTAATGATGAGACCGCAGATAATTCCGACAACGGCGCCTGCGGCAATTCCCGAAGCCCACAGCACGGGAAGATAATAAAGCACGTATTTGCTGCCGAGCACGAGCATGGCAACGGCAATTTGACCCACATTGTGGAAAATTCCGCCGAAAATGCTCACAACCATAGTGCTGAATTTATTTGTTTTCTTAAGAATAAGCATAACTATGTAGCTTAAAATTCCGCCCGCAACGCTGTACCACAGAGAAACCATACTTCCGAAAGTAACCGCAACAAGAAAAATTCTCACGAGATTAATTACGAAAGCGTCAATTTCACTCACCTTGTAAAGTGCGACAAGCACAACAAGATTTGTAAGTCCCAGCTTAATTCCGGGAACGGCAAAAAATGCAGGAATTTGAGCCTCAAGCCACGACAAAACCATTGCCGCCGCCACAAGAAGCGCCCTCATGGCGATAAGATATGCTTTGCTTTTTGATTTATTTTGCGACTGCATCGAAACCGTCATCCTCCGTTTGTGCGTCGTCATCTGAGCTTATCTCCACGATGACCTCATTCGGCAAGCAGATTATACTCTCGCCGCGCTTGGATATTTTACCCTGATTCACACACAGCTTATCGGGGCAGCTTGCCTCTTTCAGGCAAACGGTGCCGTCCTCGATGACGAGGAGATTTGTTCCGCCGTTTGCTCCGTTTATTGTTTCTGTTCTGTCCTTATCAAGTGAATAGCTCGCCGTTTCCTCTCCGCTCACCCTCACAATCACGGTCTTTCCCTGTGATTTAAAGGTTCTGAAAACGAGGAAGAAAACCGCCGTTAAAATCAAAATTACGATAAGTGCGATAACATCGGCTTTTTTAATTTTTACGGACAATATAATCACCTCTTGTTTAGCTGTTCTCTTGATAAAAACAGAATACTTAAAATATACCAAAGACAGGAGGCGGCTTTCAAACCGCCTTCTGTCCGGCATACTTAGGTATTTTGTGCGGTACAAAGCCATAAATTTCTTTGCACAAGGATTATACACTAATCCCGCCTAAAATACAATTATTTTACTGTGAGCGTTACAGTCTTGGAGCTTGAATAGTAAGATGCATTAGCACTTGACTTAACAGTAATTTTGTATGTTCCCTTGGGAGCATTCTTCTTGACTGTAATCTTGCCGGCAGTCGAAACTGTTACGTAATTTGTAGACTTGGAGTCCTTTGTTACAGTGTATGTAAGTGTACCCTGAGCGCCTGTTGTCTTTACGTAAGCTGTCTGATTTGCTGTCGTGCTTCTCGTAAAGCTTGACTTTGTAAGCTTAACGGTCAGGTTCTGACTGCTCTTGACATAAATCTTGATTGTCTTGGAACCGGAAACATAGCTGCTGTTGCCTGCGGCTTTAACAGTAATTATATATGCGCCGAGAGGAGCATTCTTCTTGACTGTAATCTTGCCGGCAGTCGAAACTGTCACATAGTTTGTAGCCTTTGAGTTCTTTGTTACGGAGTATGTAACACTGCCCTGAGCGTTAGTCGTCTTTACGTAAGCTATCTGATTTGCTGTTGTGCTTCTCTCGAATACTGTCTTTGTAGCCTTTACGGTCATCGGCTGGCTTTCCTTGACGTAAATGGTGAGAGTCTTGGAGCCTGCGTTGTAGTTATTTCCGGCCGGAGCAGTAACGGCAATCTTGTATGCGCCCTTAGGAGCATTCTTCTTGATTGTTATTTTTCCTGTGGAAGAAACTGTTACATAGCTTGTGGACTTGCTGCCGTAAGTTACTTTGTAGCTTGCCTTAACTTCGCCGCCGTCAACTGTAATCTGAGCGTACTTGTTTGCAGTTGTGCTTCTGAGGAAAGCTGTCTTATCGGAAACTGCAGTCATAGCAGCCTTGTTAACAACAACCTTGATTGTTCTTGTCGCACTGTTGTAAGTATCGTTGCCCTCGGATGTGATGGTGATGTTAGCCTCGCCCACACCCTTGATTGTAGCCTTGCCGTTTGTCTTATCAACAACTATTACAGATGTGTTGTCGGAGACATAGGAAAGAAGTGATGTCTGAGACTTACCGCCGATATAGAATGCAGCGTCGCCGTAAGTCTTAACGGGAGCAGCCTTTGTGACGGTGATCTTCTGATCCTGCTTCGGAGCGGCCACCGTGTAAGTAGCAACGAGGTCGGTGTAACCGGCAGACTTGATTGTGATTGTGTATGTGCCCGGCTTGAGGTTGTTGTCAGCATCCAAGAAATCTGCATAACGTGTGACATTAGCCGCATTTGAAGCTGTGGAAGTGCCGTTGTTGAGAGCAAGCTCAATCTTGTTGTAGTGGTAACCCGAAGCGGAATTCTCGCCGTAAAGGTCAATCCAGTGAACGACACCTGCTGTTGTTGTGCCGTTGGAGATTGTAGCACCGTAAACATTGTTCCAGTACTCGTTCCATACATAACCCTCGACAGAATCATCGGGAACGATTACAAACTCGCCTACGCCGTATTTGGAATCTGTGTACTCAACGCTGGAAAGTTTAACCTCAACTGTGGACTCGGAAGGAGCGACAGAAGCATTAGCCTTCAATGTTGTTGAAACGAGTGCGCTTTCGTCCTCTGTGAGCTCATAGCCAAATGCGCTCTTGAATACAGCTGTTAAGTAAGCCTTTGCGTCAACCGTGTAATAGGTCTTCTCTGTGGATACGCCCGTGATAACCTTGTTGCCGTTATCATCTGTGCCGTAAGAAACGATATCGGAGATATCCTTTGCGTGATAGCCTGTGAAGTTTGTAGCAGAAGAAACTACATCAACATCGACGTTTGCGCCGAGAGTCTTGTAGAGATCTGCATAAGAAACAGCGTCGTTCTTTGTGTAAGCGTAAATATCGCCCTCAAGAGCGGTTGCGCCTGTGTAAACAAATGTTGTGTCTGCAAGAGAAGTGAGGTCTGCGGAAGTGTACTCCTCAACAGATGTCTGTCCTCTGAAGGACTTTGTGAGTCTGAATGTAACGTTCTCTGCAGAATTGAGGTTCTTAAGGTCTGCTACATAGAATGTGGAGCCGTAAGCGGAAACAGCCTTAAGGTCTGTCTTTGTTGTGTAAGGAACTGTGATCTGTGCGTAGTTGTCGCTTGTGAGCTTGATTACGTAGTTCTGACCGAACTCGAGTGCGGACTCAAGCTGAACTTTGCCGTCTACGATGTCTGCATTCTCAACAACGGTGACGTTCTGATGACGTCCCGGAGAATATGTGATTGTAACTTTTGGATTTGTGAGATCGGACGGAACGCCAGCAATCTCAACCTCTGTGGAAGCTGTGTCAATAGTAGCGGAAAGCTCGCTTACATCGCCTGTGTAGTAAGCAGGAAGAGTAAAGCTTGCGTTATTGTTCGAGCCCATTGTGATAACACCACGTGAGGTGTAAAGAGCAATCTGAACGATGTCCTGACCGTTCATGCCGTCATACTGGTAGAACTGCTGACCGCCGTGGTTTGTGAGTCCCTGACCGCCGACAACGCTCCATGCAACCTCAAGACCGTTTGTGTTTCTGCTTGCGAACCACATGTTGTTGAGGGCATACATAGCATAGCCTGTCTGGTAGCTTGTCTTAACAACCATTGCATAGTATGTTACGTCATTCCAAACTCCGCATGTTGAGCCATCAGCTGCAGCACCGAGAAGTGTGAACTGATAGTCGCCGTAGCTTGTATCTGTTGTGAGCTCGCCTACGGAAAGTCCTCTTGAGTCGAGATTGATGTAGCTCGGCTTGAACTTATAGCTTCCGTCGTCGTTAACTGTGAGTCTCATGAACTCATAGTCGTTTGTTGTCTTAGGCTCGATAACGGTGAAACCGTAGTCGCCGCCCTGACCCTCGTGAGCGTCCTTGATCTTCTCGTAGTCCATCTTGAACATTCTGACGATCATGGTAACACCCAAGATGTTTGTGCCGTCGTTATATGTTCCCTTTGCGAGAGAATCTGTCATGAGCATCTTTCTTGTTGTTGCTGTGGTAACAACATCCTGCTGAACAACACTCAAATTGCTTCCTGAAGTATAAGCAGCGAAGAATGTGCTGTAAGGAATGTTCATGTTTGTGAAAACCACTGAGTAAGCGTCAACAATCTCACTGTACTCCTGAATGAGGCTTTCTGCATCCTCTTTTGTGAGAGAGCTTGTATCAGCGAGAATCTCCTCGAGCTCCTCGGTAGCATTCTGAAGAGTATGGTTTGTGCCCTTATACTCGATGTTTGCCTTCGCTGTTGCGATGAGCTCCTCAAGCTGCTTTAACTGATCCTCTGTAACTGCATTCGGATCGGGAGTAGCTGTTGGCTCAGGCGTTGCAGATGCCTCGGGTGTTGCCGTAGCCTCAGCTGTTGCTTCGGGAGTAGCAGTTGCCTCGGGTTCAGCTGTTACTTCGGGTTCGGCTGTTGCCTCCGGTTCAGCTGTAGCTTCCGGTGTAGCAGTTGCCTCCGGCTCTTCTGTATTCTCGGAACCGTTTACATCAACAACGTTGTCCGGAGCTTCGGTATCTGTGCCCACTGTCTCATCAGCGAATGCGCATGTAACGCAGCTGAATACGAGCATAACAGCAAGCAAAAACGATAAAACTTTCTTTGTTGCCTTCAAAATATTCATCCTTTCTTCGAACTTTGAAAGCTCGGGGATGTCCGAGCCTTCCGATTTGTTTAAAACAAAGCTGTTCAACATTTAAACATGTTTCGGTTAGCACTTGTTAACTTTACTCCTCACTTTTCGTCCGTCCGTCCCCATCTGACCCTGTACTCAGGTCGGCTTACAAATGCAGTTGTTAACTATAACTAACTTTTGCTTTTTAATTAAGTTAGTCACGCAAACTAAAGTTAAATTAGCATAACTTTGATTACCCATAACTAACCAAATGGAATTATATCATTAAGGTGGGTAAAATGTCAAAGGAAATATAAGCCCCAAAATCATATTTTCTCAAAATTGTCGAATAGCAAAAAACAGCCGTTCCGAAGAACAGCTGTTTTGTTTATTTTGTGAATAATTTTCGTGAATTTGAATTAAAGAGCGAGAAGATTCAAAATTGCCTGAATGTAAATGCAAATCTGAGCCTTAAGCGACTCAATCGGAACATTCTCGTTTGCATCGTGAATGTGATTTTCCTCACCGGGGAACTCGCATCCGAATGCGATTATTCCGGGAACTGCCTTTGCATAAGTTCCGCCACCGATAACCTCCGGCTTATGCTCGGTGTCACCTGTCATCTCGACATATGCGCCGTAAAGCGACTTGACAAGATCCGACTCCGGCGGATAGAAGAGTGCTTCGCCCACTCCCTTAATCTCAATTTTGCCCTTCTCGTTTTCAAGGTGCGGCTCGGCGAGCTTTTTAACCTCATCGGGCTTATATGTGACGGGAACACGGATATCGATTGTGCCCATGATAACTCCGTTCTCTGTCTTCATAATTCCGTTATTGAATGTGAGTGCGCCGTAATCATCAGCAATCTTGAGTCCAACGCCCTCGCCGTCGCATGCCGTGCCGATTTTCTCGTTGTAGAAATCGCAGAAATCATCCTCAAAGCCGGCATTTTTGAGTGCAAGCATGGTGAAAGAAGCGGCATTTACACCGAGAAGCGGAGTTGAAGCGTGAGCGGCAACGCCAACGGCGTCAATTGTGAGGTTTCCGCCCTCCTCGGTCAATGTGAAAGACTTGAGCGGAGTTTTGTTAAGCTCCTCCTCAAGCTTATTTTTGTCAACATCGGAAGCTTTTACAACGGTCACGCAGTGATTGCAAACTGCGTTTGCAACAAATCCGCCGTCCATGGAAACAATCTTTGTGTTCTTGCTTGACATGAGCATTCCGCAGTGGCCCTTTTCGCCGTAAATGCAAGGGAACTCTCCGTCAGGCGTGAAGCCGTAGGTAACAGCCTGCTCGTGCTCGACATAGTATTTCATGCACTTTGAGCCGGTCTCCTCGTTTGTACCCATGAGAAGGCGGATTTTCTTCTCGACCGGAACGCCCATATCCTTCAAAATCTTCATAGCGTAAAGAGAAGCAATAACTGCGCCCTTATCGTCGGATACGCCTCTGCCGAAATAGTAGCCGTCTTTCTCGACAAGAGTGAACGGATCTGTATTCCAGCCCTCGCCTGCGGGAACGATGTCGAGGTGAGCGGCAATTCCGATAAGCTTATCAGAATCGGGATTTCCCATTTCCGCAATGCCGCAGTAGTTATCGAGATTCTTTGTTTTAAATCCAAGCTCGTCGGCAATTTTCAAAGCCTCTGCCAAAACGGCGGCGGGTGCCTCACCGAAGGGCTTTCCCTCAAGCGGTTCGCCCTCGACGGAATTGTACTTTACAAGGCGAGCAAGGTTTGCTTTAATTTCGGGCATCAACGGCTCGACCTTATCCATATACTTCATAATTATCTTTCCTTTCTTGTTGTATATTTGCTTTATTTATTGCTTACAAATGCAAATTAACCAAAATACCAGTTTGGCAGCCACTCAAGAGAGTGAATATACTCCGTGGTTGTCGGTCTGCCCGAAAGAACGGGATAGAAAACGCCGAAAAGCACGAGAATAACAAGCGTGAACACCGCCAAAATTACATATCTCAAATCAGTCTTTGCGAGAATTCCGCTCTTGCCCAAAGGCTTTGAGAGAGCGTTCACGGATTCCATACACTTGAACGCACCGATAAGCGAGATAACAAGCCACGGCACGGCGGTGAAATAGTGATAGATGAATGTAAGTCTCGGAACCAAAGTCCACGGCACATATGCCGCCGCAAAGCCGACAAGTGCGGTAAACGACCAGTCACGGCGCTTGACGATGTAAATGGGAATCGCAAAGAGAAGTGCCGCCAAGCCGAACCACCAAAGTATCGGATCGCCAAGGCACGTAATCGAGCTTACGCCGCCCTTTCCGTCAACGTTGTAGTCTATTGCATACCAGATGTTTCTTATGTCGAACGGCCACTCGTACCAGGGCGAGGCAAAGTAGTGCTCGGCGACAAGGTTCTTGTGGTAGTTGTACATGTGGGTCTGATAGGAGATGAAGTTGCCGAAAATATTGTCTCGGTTCTGCGGCTGAAGCGTAAGCGGTAAGAATGCCGCAAAGTAGATGAGACACGGAATAACGATGAAAATTCCGACGCACCATGCGCAAAGAAGATAACACTTTGAGAGATAGGCTCGCTTATCCCCTTTCGGAGCATTTGCGAATAATTTTACAAAGTACATAACTGCCAAGCCGACTGCCGCATAGACGCATGTCCACTTTGAGGCGCAGCCTATTCCCATGAATATTCCCGAGAGGAAAAGCGGCAAAAGCAATTCCTTAACGCTTGCTTTTGTAATATCCTTTTGCACAAACACAAGCATAGCGTCATACATCAGGAGCATGAAGAACACGGCGTAAGTATCTATTGTGGCAATTCTTGTCTGCGTGAAGTGCATGAAATCAAACGCAAAAAGAATTGTGCCCGCCGAAGAAAGTATCGGATTTCCGAAAAGTCTTTTTAAGAAATGATAGAGTATCGGAAGCATGAGAACGCCGAAAAGCGTACCCATAAATCTCCAGCCGAACGGATTCATGCCGAACATTCTTATTCCGAGAGAAATAATAAGCTTGCCCAAAGTCGGATGAGTGTTTTCGTAGCTTTCCACACCGAGAATAAACTCATAAGCCGTTCTTGCGTGATAAATTTCATCGAAATAGGTCGAGTTCATGTAACTTGAGTGAAGCGGAACGGAATTTTGCTCATCGGTGAGTTTTTCAGCCGTGCCGCTGTCGTCACTGATTACATTTGCCGTCACGACTGCATCGCATGCGGAATTTACAAAACCGATTTCGTTTATAACGACGGAATCGTCAAGAGCGGTAACTCTTATAAATCGTCCCTCGCCCGGCGTGACGTCAATCTCTTTCCACTCGTAAACGGCGGCTTCATCGATTTTCTCAAGCTCGTTCCAAACTGTTCCGTCCGAGCTTATCTCAACCAATGCGGCGCATCCGACTTTGTAGCTTGTGCCGTTTTTGCTTATTCCCGGAAGCAGTCTTATGCCGGAAATATCCTCCCCTGCCTCAAGAACCACGCTCTCGCCCTCGCTTGGCTCCCAAGAAGTGTTTGCCGAAACGTGATCGCCGAGCGCATAAAAAGCTATAGCAGCATAAATAAGCGTGATAACGGAGCAGATAATTACGTCTTTCTTTGTTATTTTTCTCTCGCACACTTCGCAAGTCGGAGAAATCAGCACGGGGGCGTTCTTTTCGGCAGTGCTTGATTTTTTGCCTGTTGTTTCAGGTTGTGAGGCAGATTTTTTCTTGTTTGTTTTCTTCTTGCCGACAACAAAATCAAAATAAAGCTCTGCGACAAAGAAAATATAAACGAGAACGTGAGCCGCCGACAGAAGAATTATCTGAATGGAAGTCGGCGAAACATAGCTGTTGTCGAGATACAGCACATAAGCCACGTTTAAGAAGTGGAAAAAGCTAAGTCCCGAGAAAATAAAGAGATAGTCTTTGTTTTTCGTGTAAAAATAGCTCAGAAGAATGAAGAGCATGGACGGGAAAACATATCTCTCGTGCATCTTTACCGAGAAAATATAAACCGTGAACATGAGAAGAGCGGCGGCTGGAAAAACAATCTCCTTTGCCCTCTCTTTTCTTGCAAACCACATGAGAACGGCACACAATGCCGTAGCAAGGCACGGGCCGAACCAGTTGAGAACAAAAAGTCCAATGCCGCTTTCGGGCAGATGTCCCCAGTTCTTGCCTATCATATCCCAGAAATTGTAAGCGTTAATGGAATAATAAGAGTAGTAGTCCATAGTGGAGCGGTATTTGTCGATAAGCCAGGCGTAATCGAATCCGTTCGTGTACGGTTTGGATACCGCCAAAATTACTACAAGAGCTGAGAGAACGCCTATGCAAAGGCCCTTGAAATTCTTTTTGTACAGCGTACCGAAAAGGTAAACGGGAGCAAAAATCAGCATTTGCGGCTTTGTGATAACGGATAAGCCGTAAAGCATTCCCGAGAACAGGAGTTTATCCTCCAAAAGAAGCCATAAGGAGAAAAGAAGTATCATCAAACACCAGGAGTCAGCCTGACCCCAAACGGTTGAATTGATGAGAACTGCGGGGCAAAAAAGATAGAGTGCCGCCGCCATAAAGCTTTCAGAGCTGTTAAGTTTCTTTGAGCCGAGGTGATATATAACCCAAGCGCAAACGATATCGCCGACAATTGACGGAAGCTTTATCAAAAGCGTGTAGCCCTGAGAGTAGAAGTCCCAACCGAGTGCGGTTCTTATTTTATCCATGAAGCCGAGGATATAAAGAAATCCCGGGGGATAATCAAGATAAAGGCTTGTGTTGTAAACGCCCTTGTAGCCCACCGAATTTATAGATTCGCCCCAAGCTTTAAAAAGCGTGATGTCGGTTTCGTAGCCGACTGTCGAATATCCCACGACAAGACGAAGCAAAAATGCGGAAAACAGGAGCAAAACAATCAGCAGTCGGTTATTAAGCTCCAGCTTGCCGACCTCTTCGCACTTGACGGCAAAGAGCGTTGACGCCGCAAGGAACAATAAGGAAAAGATAATATTAAGGGTCATACCCTATCTCCTTTCTCGGAAAGAAATATGTATATTCTACGTTTTCCACTTGACCGATATGTGCAGAAACAATAAAATATAGGTGAAAAAACAATCGTTTTTTCTCCAAGTGATTCTATTAGATTGTATATTAAATGAGAAAAAAATGCAACCGACTAAAATCACCTCGGATAAATAGTCCCTCAAAACACGATATAAGGAGGAATTGTTATGAATTTCAGATTTTTTCACGAAGATCCCGATGTTCTCCATGTAGGCTGCGAGCCGAACAGAAGCTATTATATACCGTTTGCGTCCGAGGAAGAAATTGCCGAGGGTGACTCCTCTCACCTTCTCATGCTGAACGGAGACTGGTACTTTAAATATTTCGAGTCATTTGCGGATACTTTCAAGAACGCATTTTTCACCGACGACGAAGAAAGCGGTCTGCAAATTGACGAAAACAATATGTCGGTTGTCGAGGTGCCAGCCGTCTGGCAAAGTTACGGAGTCGACAAACACCAGTACACAAACATCCGCTATCCTTTCCCGTACGACCCGCCATTTGTTCCGGAAGATAACCCTTGCGGACTTTACATCAAACATTTCGACATTAGCGATGAAGAGATCCGCTTTAAATCCTACCTCAATTTTGAGGGAGTCGATTCCTGTTTTTATCTCTGGGTGAACGGCGAATTTGCCGGCTACTCTCAGGTTTCTCACTCGACGAGCGAATTTGACATAAGCGATCTTTTAAACGAGGGCGACAACGAGATTGCCGTGCTTGTTTTGAAATGGTGTGACGGCAGTTACCTTGAAGATCAGGATAAACTCAGAATGAGCGGTATTTTCCGTGATGTATATATTCTTTTCCGCCCCGAAAATCATCTGCGTGATTATTTCGTAAAGGCAAAACTTTCTGATAATTATACCCACGCCGACATAAAAGTCGAGCTTGACAAAATCGGCGAAACACCTGTCGCATGCGAGCTTTACGATGCAGACGGAGTTCTTGTGGCAGAAGCTGAAGAGGAAGATAGTTCGCTCTCTTTAAGCCTCGATAACCCCGAGCTTTGGAGCGCAGAAACGCCCTATCTTTATACCTTGCTCATCTATGCCGGTACGGAGATAATTCCGCAGTCAATCGGAATCGATGAGGTAAAGGTTAAAAACGGCGTGGTTCTCTGGAACGGACAAAAAATAAAAATCAAGGGCGTAAACCGTCACGACAGCGACCCCGTCACGGGCTACACCATAAGCGAGGAACAGGCTCTTCGTGATCTCACGCTCATGAAACAGCACAACATCAACGCAATCCGCACAAGCCACTACCCGAATGCGCCGTGGTTCTTGCAGCTTTGCTCGGAAATGGGATTTTATGTCATAGCTGAGGCAGACCTCGAGTCGCACGGTGCGGCAACGTGTTTCGGCGGCTATGACCTCGACCACTATTCCGCTCTTGCAGTCGAGCCGATGTTCAAAAAAGCTATACTCGACAGATCCCAGAGAAGCGTAATCCGTGATAAAAACAACGCATGTATTTTTGCGTGGTCACTCGGAAACGAATCGGGCTGGGGCGAAAACCTCGAGAATGCCGCACGCTGGGTTAAATCTTACGACCCCTCACGACTTCTTCACTACGAGAACTGCCACGTGGAAGCTTACGGCAGAAAGAACGATACCTCAATGCTCGACCTCTACTCACACATGTACTGGCCGACAGAGAAAATAGACGAGTACTTCTCAACTCCCGCAATCAAAAAGCCGTTTATTCAGTGCGAATATATTCACGCCATGGGCAACGGCCCCGGAGATATTGCCGACTACATGGAGAGATTCTGGAAATATGACGGCTTTGTTGGTGGATTTGTCTGGGAATGGTGCGACCATGCCGTTTACGGCGGAAGAACTCCCGACAACAAGGACATTTACCGCTACGGCGGAGACAACGGAGAATTTCCGCATGACGGAAACTTCTGCATGGACGGTCTTGTCTACCCCGACAGAACGCCTCACACGGGACTTTTGGAGTACAAACAGGCTATTCGTCCCCTTTCAGCAAAGTGGGCAGACAAAGCAAGCGGCAAAATAGAAATTACCAACCGACTTGACTTTTTATATTCCGATGAACTCCTCGATGTTTCCTACGAGATAAAATCTGACGGTGAAGCCGTAAAAAGCGGAGAACTTCTGCTCTCGGTCGCTCCTCACGAGACCGAAACGGTCACGATTGACGGATTCACGGGCGAGGGCAACGAAAGTCTTTTCCTTTACTACACATCAAAATACGATACCGACTACTGCGACGAGGGCTACGAGCTCGGCTTTGATCAGCTTGTTTACAGCGAAGAAGAATATTCTGCTCCCACACTTATCCCGGGCGACATAGATATTTCCGAGGACGGAACGAGAATTTACATCACTTCCGATTCCTTCTCCTACACCTTCAGCAAGAAAAACGGTATGCCCGAAAAAATGGTTAAGCTTGGCGAGCAGATTATAACGAAACCTGTTGATTTCAACTTATGGCGCGCGCCGACAGACAACGACCAGTATATCCGCACAGAATGGGAAAGATACGGCTACAACAGAACCACAACAAAGGTTTATTCGGTAGATGCCGCCCTTAACTCTGACGCAAACTGCGAGATCAGCGTAAAATACGGCATTGCCGCCATATTTATTCAGAAATTTATCGATGTCTCGGCTGTTTGGACTATCGACAGTGAGGGCAACATTCACGTAAAAATGGACTGCGAGAAAGACGGGAGATTCCCGTATCTGCCGAGATTCGGCCTCAGATTCTTTATGCCGAGAATTTTCGATACGGTCGATTACTTCGGTTACGGCCCGTTCGAGAGCTACGAGGACAAAAAGCTTGCAAGTGCGCTTGATTTCTTCACAGAAAGCATAGAAGACATGCACGAGGACTACATTAAACCTCAGGAAAACTCCAGCCATTTCGGCACGAGAAATGTAACCTTACTCAACGGCAAGCTTGCCGTAAGCTTTTCTTCAGAGAAACCATTCTCCTTTAACGCATCCGAATACACTGAAGAGGAACTCACAAGCAAAAAGCACAACTACGAGCTTAAAAAATGCGGTGACACCGTACTTTGCGTGGACTACCGCATGAGCGGAATCGGCTCCAACTCCTGCGGCCCCGAGCTACTTAAACAGTACAGAATGAATGAGAAAAAGTTCACCTTTGAGCTTGACATTCAGGTTATCTGAGCAAAATAAAACACAATTAAAACGAAAATCTCCGACCGTTAATTCGATCGGAGATTTTTTGCTTTGAAAGCTTAATCAAATAAGCTTTTTCTTTGTCCACTTGTCGCCTTTAATTCTTATGTAGAAGAATATTGCTCTTACAAACCAGTCGGAGCACATTGCAATCCAAACAGCGACAACACTGACATGGAAGAAGTGAATGAGCACATAGGTGAGAATAACACGCAAAAGCATCATGCTTGCAAGAGAAACATACATGGTGTATTTAACATCGTTTGAGGCTCTGAGCGCATTCGGAAGTGCAAAAGCGAACGGCCAAATAATAACGGCGCAAACGGCGTGCACATAGAAACATGAGAGCGTGAGCTTGGTTGTTTCTTCACTCAAATTATAAAGGTGCATAATCGGGTATCTTGCGACAAAGAGTATCGCCGTTGTCACCCAAACAAGGATATATGCAATAAGCATAAGCTTGCGGATATATTTTCTAGCCTCTTCGTATTTTCCAGCACCGACGCACTGACCGATAACGGTTATCATCGTGACGCCGATTGACATACCCGGAGTTATCTGTATGCTTGCGATGTTTGCGCAAATTGCGTTAGCCGTGATTGAAGTTGTGCCGAGAACGGCTACAATAGCCGCAACGATAATTTTACCGACCTGGAAAATCGAGTTCTCGATACCGTTCGGAATACCGATGTAGAGAATTTTCTTTATCATCGGAAAATCAAGCTTTACTTTGTGAAGCTTGTCGTATCTTATGGTTCTCTTCTTGTTGAAAAGCAGTATTGTAATAAATATCGAGCCGATAATTCTTGAAAGAAGCGTGGCAAGTGCCGCACCGGCAACCTCCATGCCAAGGCCGTAAATGAAAATTGCGTTACCGACAACATTCAAACCGTTCATGAGGAACGACGTGAGCATGCTTGTCTTAGAATCGCCCATTGATCTGAAAAGCGCCGCACCCGAATTATAAACCGCAATAAAGGGATATGAAGCCGCCGTCAGCAAAAAATAAGTCTGAGCGTAATTCATAACGTCGGCGTCGACATTTCCGTAAAGGGCCTTCAAAATCGGATTTCGAAGCGTACAGCAAATCACGCCGAAAATGAGCGATATAAAAAGCGAAACATAAAAAAGCTGGTTTGCCGAGCTACTTGCGTTTTTCTTGTCGCCCATACCGATATATTGAGCGGCAACAACAGAACCGCCCGTTGCAAGCGCCGTAAACAAAGTCAAAAATAAAATGTTGATTGAATCGACAATAGAAACCGCCGAAACAGCCGACTCTCCGCATGAGGATACCATTACGGTATCGGCAAGACCGATTGTCATTGCGAGCATCTGTTCAATAACAAGCGGAACGATTATCGCCCTTAGCTGTTTGTTGGTAAACATTGGCTTGTTCTCGTCCATTGGCTTTATACCTCTTTCCTAATACATATCGGATATATTGTAGTACCGAATGCAACTAATTTCAATATTAATTACCGATATTTTGTGATATGAATTTTTTATGCCAAGCCATACACAAAATATATGTCAGGAAAGTGAAATATTGTCCGTTTTCTGTCCTATGCCCTCGCTTATAATAAAGCCATAGAAACAACAAAAACGCCGCAAAAAGCGGCAAGGAGGGCAAAGAAAATGATAATTTCAAGGAAGTCAAATAAAGCGGAAAATATATATCTTTTTACCCTTTAGGTGCTTTGTGCACTGAGTAACGCAAATTAAATTTCAGAACATACAAAACACCTTACAGCATAATTTATAAAAAAGAGCGGGCTAATAAGTCCGCTTGTTTCAATTTATGAGATAATTTTATAAGTTCGTTAAACCAAAAATCCCGCCCTTTCGGACGGGATTTTTAGTCTTGTCAAATTTCTGTTATAACAGAGTTCATAAGTGCAACCGTCTTTGCGGCGGCAGCCTTTGCAAAAGTCGGATAATCGACAGAAGCGTCATCGTTTGCGTTGTCGGAAATACTTCTCAAAACCACAAAGGGAATACTGTTCATATAACACACGTGGGCGATTGCTCCGCCCTCCATCTCGCACGCATAGGCGTCAAAATCTCTGTTTAATTTGAGGCAGAATTCTCCGTCGCTCACGAATTTATCACCCGTGACGACCACTCCGCTCATAACTTTGCCGTCATAGATTTTTTCTGCGTGGGCTTTAATTTTCTCTGCGGTTTTTGCATCGCACTCGAATGCGATTTTGCCTATGCCCGACACAAATCCTACGGGATCGCCGAGAGCCGATGTGTCCATATCGTACTGAATGCAAGACGTACCCACAACGAGATCGCCGATTTTCACGCCCTCGCCTATTCCGCCTGCAACGCCGGGATTAATGATAAGTCTCGGCTTGTAAACCAGCGCCATAACCTGAGCGCAAGCCGCCGCATTTACCTTTCCGGGATTGCAGCGTGCGACAACAACGTCAACGCCTTTAAGCTTTCCGCTCACAAACTGAAGTCCCGCAATATCTCTTGTTTCGGTTTCGCTCATCTCGGACTTGATTCCGTCCACTTCTATATCCATAGCTCCGATTATGCCTATCATTGAAACTATCCTCCGTTTTCTTTTGGGAGAAGTTTTCTTCGTCCCTGTTTTTAAGTATTGTAATTGTAACATAAAGCACTGTCCATAACAAGGCAAATAAGTTGTCAAACTGTGTGATGTCTGATAAAATCAAAGTGCACAAAAACTTTTTAGCTTTTGAGGTTCACGATGAAAAAAGAAAAAATCACTTTTTCCCGCAAAGATATATTCACTTTGGCGATCACTTTGTTTTCGGTGCTTGTGCTTTATTTTGCCTTTTCGCAAATCACAAATCACCGACTTAGCGACGCTAACCCCTACAATACTTACGAATTACAGGCTGAGTCCTGGCTTCAGAAAAGAGTCGACATCGATAACCGCGAGTGGCTCGAGCTTGCCACCTACGGTGACAAATACTACGTAAGCTTTCCGCCGTTTCCCTGCGTGATACTTCTGCCGTTTGTTGCCCTTTTTAGCACGGGAATCGATAATTACTTAAGCTTTGTCGCACTCATTTTGGGCGTTATCTTCAGTTATCTTCTCGCCAAAAAAACAGGGCTTTCCCCTCTTGGAGCATCTTTGTGCACGCTTATGCTTTATGTTGGCACCAACATGCGGCAGATAACATCGGACGCATGGGTTTGGTTTTTTGCTCAAAGTCTTTCTTTTCTCTTTACGGTGCTCAGTCTCTATTCTGCGACCTTAAGGAAAAAAGGCTTATCGATGTTTTTCCTCGCTTGTGCGGTAGGCTGCCGACCTTTTCAGCTTGTCTGTTTGCCCATAGTTCTCATAATTCTACTCAAACAAAGCAAAGAAAAAACTCTTACTTTAAAGCTCAAAAAACTGATTTTTGACAAAATATGGGTTTATATCCCCGCACTTATCCTTGCCGTGTTTTACTGTGCCTACAACTACGTAAGATTTGGCAGTATATTTGAGTTCGGCCACAACTACCTCCCCGAATTTTTGAGAAATGAAAACGGTCAGTTCTCCATAAAATATTTTTTCTCAAATTTTCCGTGCCTTTTCCGTCTGCCGAGAATTGAATCTGGCAAGCTCATTGTCCCATCATTCAACGGAATGAGTATATTTCTCGTCATTCCGTTTTTCACGGTCTACCCAGTTTCGCTTATTATTTCTTTTGTGCGTGACAAAAAAATCGAGAATGGAATTTTCCACCTTATCGGAATTTTGCTGATTATGCTTCACATCTTTATTTTACTTTGTCACAGCACCATGGGTGGATCTCATTTCGGAAACCGTTACATCATGGACAGCACCGCTCTGCTCTACTTTCTCTCGGCACTTTCTTTCAGGCAGACATTTTCTCAAAGAGACGCTCTCAGCCTAACCGCGAATATAATCTGTTTTATTTTCTTTGCAATCGGAGCATTTCTCAATTTCTTCGGCACAGCACTTTTCTACGGCGCAAGCTTTAACTTCATAGCATTCGGTTAATTTTTCACAAAAAACAAGCGAACGGTAAAAATCCGTTCGCTTGTTTTTTATTGATTTTACCGCTTAACCCTCATAAATATACTCTTCTGTCGATGACAAATCGATGAAATCATCGCTCACCTGTACAACTCTTATTTTGTCCCCCGGTTTAAGCTCGACATCTTTCAGTTTGAGCGTACTGCTTCTCACCTGAATGGTATCGGTGTATCGCTCGTCGTTTATGTAAATATAACTTGACGGCGTGAAATTTTCTCCCTTAACCGTCAAAACTCCGTTCTGATAATAGCAATGCTTTATGCTTATCTCGCTTACTCCCATGTGAATATCAGTCGGAGTATATTTATTTTCGCCGTTCCAGCAGTTTTTCTCGCCGTAAAGCATATCGTACTCGGTCTGTTCAAGCACTTTAAGGTAATTATCATCTTCATTACACTGCTGATGAATTTTTGTGAGAATGCCGTTGTTCATGCCAAGGCGCTCCATCACATAAGAAGAAAGCTCGTAAGCCTCAAGGTCTTGCCTCTGTTTCTTCATGTCAAAATTTGAGTACATGACATATTCTGTCTCGAAAAGATCGCCGAACATCAACTCGTTGGTATCTATATTGAGTGACGGCATGTGATCGCCGTACATAACCACCACGGTCGGCTCATCGTAAGAATCAAGCCACTCGCAAAGCGATTTGATAAATGCGTCGGTCTCGTACATCTGGTTTGCGTAATACTCCACCTGATTTATAAGCGCGTCGCTTGTAATATCGGAGTAAAGCACCTTGATGTCGTTATCCTCTTTATATTCTGTCGGATAAGAGCCGTGGGTCTGAACGGTTATCGTGTAGAGAAAATCCCTTCCCTCTGTGTTTTCAAAGCACTTTTTAATCTCGGGGAGAAGATATTTATCTTTCATCCAACCCGTTTGGGTCACTTCATAATTTGAAATATATTCCTTGGTGAGAAAATAATCAAAGCCGAGCGATGCAAAAACGCTGTTGCGGTCATAGAATGTCGCATTGTTGTTGTGAAGCGCATATGTGGTGTAGCCGAGCTCCTTTAGGTCTCTCGCAACCGTCTCGGGGCATTCCGATTTGAGAATAGTCTTGTAGGGATATTCGCCCGTGCCGAAAAAGTCAAGATCCATCTGCGAGATAATCTCAAACTCGGTGTTTGCCGTTCCCGAACCGATGGACGGCACGCTCAATTTGCCCCAACTGTAATTTTGCTTTAAGTAACTGTAATACGGCGTGGGATTTTCGCTGAACGAAACATCACCCAATAAATTCAAGTCAAAAAAGCTCTCAAGCTGAATAAAGATTATATTGGGCTTTACTTCGGGATTTTCGTCACTTACGGTGCTTATTTTTTGGAGTGCTTCGTTTTCATCGTCAAAACTCGCCGGCTCATCGATTCCGCGCTCAACCGTACCTCTGAAAAAGCAGTAAACAAAGCCGTAATTTGAGTACGACTGCTTTATGTTGGTAAGCTTTATCTTTTTTACGCCGAGGCCGCCAATATCAAATATAAGCAAAACGCTCAAGAGAACGCAAGCCGCCGTAGAAATAATACTTTTCTTAAAATTGACTTCCGATTTCGGCGCTTTTCTGAAAATCAAAACCGAAACAAACGCAACGAGAACTATAAGAAAAATAAGTAACGGCACGGTGACCGCCGTTATATACTTACTGATAAAATTCCAGCTTATCTGCAAAATAGAAATATCTATAAAGCAAAGCGGATTCGTTCGGTAAGAAAGAATATAGGAGTTTATCGAACCTAAGGTTATCCAAAATACGGAAACCAATGTCAGAACAAAATACTTCCGCTTAAAAAAGCAGCAAATCGAAAGCGTTGTCGTTATGAATGCCCAGTCGAAAATAAAGGACATCGGGTGACAAAAAAGCTGATCCGTGAAAAGCGACAAAATGCCCGTTTTTCTTGCGAGCACCTCTATTATCAAATTTATTATCAGTCCCCAGACGACGCAGAGCAAAAACGGCCGTTTGAGAAACTTTTGAAATCTATCGTACATACCTGACCTCTTTTGAAAAAAGCCTACCGCCATTTTTTAAGCATAACTGATTATAGCCCTCTTTTTCTCGGTTTTCAAGCCACTTGTACACGAAAAAGCGGACACGCCAAAAACGTGCCCGCCGGGGTTTGTTTATTATCTGTTTTCTGTGTCCTCAAGATCCTCAAAAGGCTCATCGGTAACGTCACTTTCGGTTTCTTCTTCGGTGACAGTTCTCTGATCCTCGCTTACAGCCGTCTGACTGCTCTCGGTTTCGTTAATCTGCGAATAATCATCGACCGTCTCGTTAAATTCAGGCGTATCAACCGTTTCTGTGGTGGCGTCGTCGCTGTAAAAACTATCGGCATTTGTTCCCGAAGATATGCTTATCAGCGTTTCGAGGTCCTCGTCCGATACGAAAATCATGTTGTTATCTGATTTCTCGTCGCCGTTTTTATTGTAGTAGCAGAAAGTAACGGCATTATCTCTCATATCGGTGTTATCAAGAGAATTTTCCATAACCGAGAACAGCTTTTCGTAATTATCTTTGCTTGTATCGGAATCGAAATACAGCCTATCCATTATTATCTGCTCTCCCGATTCGTCCGTCTCGCTGTAATCGTATTCGCTAAGGCTGATTGTGACAGCCGAAAGCTCACCGTTATCGTAATCCGTCTTAGCCGACTTGACGGCATCGGAAGCCTTTTTGCCCGTAAGCTCAGACTTGATATACTTGACAAGCTCGGGGTTCTTCGTGGTTATGTCATACGACACGTAGAACGAACGGTTATTCTCGGTTCCGCTCACGTTGACCATAATTCCGCTCGTGTAGTTGCATGTCTTTATGCCGTTCTTTGCGGCATCCTCGGCAAACACACTCATAAACTTTTCTATATCGTCAAACTCGAACGAAAGATTTTTGTAGTTCACCACAATGTTAAAAACTTCGGAAGCGGTCGGAAGAGTGCTGTAAATTCTCTTGTACTCGGCGTTAGCCCGTCGGCACTTGTCGAGCTTTTCAATCATTTCATCGGTGATTTTCACTTCACGAACCACGGTTCTGCCGTTTTTAAGCTTAATTATAAAGTCACGGGTGGTATTGTAGCTCATGCTATTGTAGGTTTCTTTATCGGCATTTTCTGAGAGTATATCGAGAGTACATTTTATGGTGTCCTTATCGTCATACTCAATTTTAGAAACTTTTCTGCCGTAATAATCGTAACTTTCGTCACGCATTATGCTGAACGATCCCGCCGATGTCTTAATCTCGACATTCTCGACGTCCTCGGCAAGCGGAACTTCTTTTCTTATCTGATTGCCGCAAACCGATCCGAGATAAGTTATGAGCGCCGTTATCGCAATCACAATCAAAAACGAAGGAATGCTCTTAACTACATTTTTAATGTTCTTTGAAGTGACCGCCTCGTAAAGGAAATATACAAATATGGCGATAACCATCAAGACAAAGCAGTAGGCTCCGTCATAAAGCTTTCCTATGATGAGTGCAAAGAACATGGCGAGGAAAGGAAAGCTTAAACTGCATCTGAAGAAAATCTGAGTGATTTTTACCTGAGTGGGCTTTCCCGCAGTTTCGCTCTTTCTTTTGACAAAAGAGATATTTGCCAAGGCGAATATCACCGCAAAGAGCAAAAAGGTATATACAAAGCCCTGCCATCTACAAACGATGTAATCAAACGAATAGTTAAAAAACAGGGAGAACGGCACCGCCATTACAAAATTGTTTGCAGGGCTAAATATATTTGGCATGCCGGAAAGCGTGATTATCTCACCGACAAGAACGGCAACGCCCTCAAAAAGCGTGATAACGGCTCTCGGAAGACAAATCACAAGTCCCGTAGCCACAAAGTTGGTGAATGCTGTTCCCGTGAGGCTCATTCCGAGCATTGTGCCAGAGGCAACAACGCTTGTTCCCATAAAATAGAACAGGAAATATTTGAAAGTACCCCAAACAGCCATGTGACCGCCGTTAAAGATAAAACTCATCAAGAACTGCAAAAGAATGTTAACGAATACAAGCGCCGCTATCCAAGTGAATACCGAGCAAGCAAGGCTTAAAAATGTGCATGTCCTTGTGTTCGGCAAGGAATCGTAAACATCGGACGCATTTCTTTTGTTGAGATACCTAAAAGTACAATACGGCAAAATGTAACCGCCGACAAACATAAAGAAAAAAAGCGACATATGCATGCCAAGGTGGGTGGCATAGTGCAAAATGCCCTCAGTCTCGGATGCATATTCGGCTATGCTTATAAGCTGGATGATAATCGGAACGGCTGTCATCACAAGTGTGAGAAGCGCAAGAATAATTCCCTGCATTTTAAGCTGTCTTATTCCGTCCTTGTAAAGCTTAGAGTTAAATATTTTTTTCATGTATCTTCATTCTCCTCGTTTACAAGATATCCCCTCGCGCTTAATTCGTAAATAAAAATCTCCTCCAACGAAAGCGGAAGTATGTCCAAAATAAGCGGCTCAAGCCTCATAAGCTTGGCTTTTATTCCGTCCTTGTCTCCGCGCACGATAAGCGTTGCCACACTGCCGTGTTTCTCGTAATCGAGATAGTGAATATCGTCGAAAAGCTCACGGCCGAAGTCGGGACAGCCGAAACCGACCTGAACCTTGACAAGCTTGGTTTGTAATTCGTCCACATCGTTCTCGAACACGATTCCCCCCTGATAAATAAGGGCAAGTCGATCGCAAGTGTCCTCAAGCTCACGGAGCGAATGCGAAGTTATCACAACGCAAGAACCTCTGTCGGCGATATCCGAATAAATCTCCTTTTTCAACAAATTTCTCATAACGGGATCGAGTCCGTCAAAGGTTTCATCGAGTAAAATGTACTTTGCACGTGTGCTAAGTGCAAGAACAGAAGCCGCCTGACGCTTCATTCCCTTGGAAAAGCTTGTGATTTTCTTTGTGCGGTTCAGTCCGAACGCCGAAACGAGATAATCAAATCGGTCTCTGTCGAAGCTCTCGTAAGATGCGGCGTAAAAATCTTCCATTCTGTTTAAATCGGCGAGCGGCAGAAAATAAAGATCATCGGGTACAAAGGCAATATTTTTCTTTGCGCTGTAATTATTGTAAATGTGCTTGCCGTCAAGAGTAATTTCTCCTTCGGATTTTTCATAAATGCCTGCAATCACTCTGAGCATAGTGGACTTGCCAGCGCCGTTTGCGCCTACGATTCCGTAAACGGATCCCTCGTTCAGATTGAGATTGATTCCGTTAAGAACTTTATTGCCGTCAAACTCTTTACTGAAATTCTTAAGCTCTATCACCTTGTACTCTCCTTTTCGCTGCAGTCCGTGACTGCCTTAATTAAGTCTTTTTCATCAACTCCGGCTCTTAAAAGCTTGCAGACAAGCTCCTTAAACTCGTCCAAACTGTCAAGAGCCCTCTCCTTTAGCCTTATTTGGGCATCAACCGAGACAAATCTGCCCTGTCCGGGAGCCGAATAGCAAAGGCCGCGCCTTTCAAGCTCGGCATATGCTTTTTGAATGGTGTTCGGATTAATAGAGAGTGAATAAGCCAATTCTCTGACCGACTCAAGCTGATCCATCGGCCGAAGCACCCCGGTGGATATCTCCTTTTCCACCGCCGCCACTATCTGCTCGTAGATAGGGGTTCTGGAATACTTGTCAACATTCAAACTGAAATCTCCTTTTTCAAACATACAATTCGCCGCCGTACTGTACTATACTGAATAGTACACCTAATATGCACATTTGTCAAGCGCAAAAAGAAAACAGAGCCGATGCGGTTCGGCTCTGTTTTCTTAGAGGGGTGTGAATTTACCGATATACGGTCTTTCACATTGAAATATATATTGAGGAGGGTAAAAAGCAACCAAGAAAGATGCGGTTTCTTTCGGTTACAGCTATATTATATCTTCCCGAAAAGAAACTTTGTTAAAGAGCCGTGAACAAATGTTTAAATTATTTTGCGGATTTTATTAACAATTAATTTTCTTTCAGAGAAATTTAAACTCTCAAAATTTTTTCAAACAAATGTTTGAAATCTGAAAAGTTTTATGTTATACTTAACCTATATCAGAATATTATCCTTAAAGTGAGATTAAAATATGAAAGCATTAACAAAAAGTCAGCAGAAAGTTTACGATTATCTCAAAGAGGCTTTGCAATCGGGAGTGCCGCCAACGGTAAGAGAAATTTGCCAGGGCACGGGACTTTCCTCAACAAGCACCGTCCACACTCATCTCAAGACGCTTGAAAAGCTCGGATACATCACAAAGGACGACGGCAAAAACCGTGCAATCAAAATTTGCGGAGTCACACCCACACAGCAGGTTCCTATTGTGGGTCTTGTAACTGCGGGAACGCCGATTCTCGCCTTTGAAGAGGCTGACGGCTACCTCCCCTATCCCATAACAAACGGCGAAAAGGATCTCTTTGCGCTTCACGTGAGAGGTTACAGCATGAAGAACGCCGGCATACTTGACGGCGATTTGGTCGTTGCGGAAAAGGGCGTTCATGTCGAGAATGGCGATATTGTTGTCGCGATGATTGACGACGAAGCTACGGTCAAGAGAATTTTCTACGAGGATAACCGAGTTCGACTTCAGCCGGAAAATCCGGATTTTGAGCCGATTTATACCCGTGATTGTGCTGTTTTGGGTAAAGTTGTTTCAGTTCAGAGATATTATTGATAAAATTTAATTTTTATATTTAAACGAGAACCCCGCAGAAATCTGCGGGGCTTATTTTTGCTCCTAAAATTCAAGCAGCGCTGAACCAAACGGAACAGCGCCACCGAAAAATTATAGAAGAACTTATATTCTGCTTTTAAATCTGAGGCTCAACCAAATGGCAAGCTACGTAGTGATTCGGGAGAATCTCACGAAGCTGCGGCTTTGATTCTTTGCACTTGTCGCATGCCTGCGGGCAACGACCTGCAAAGTTACAGCCCTTAGGAGTGTTGATCGGAGAAGGAACATCACCGGAGAGAATCTGTCTCTTCTTAGCAACCTCTGAATCGGGATCCGGAATCGGAACAGCCGAGAGAAGAGCCTTTGAGTACGGATGAAGTGTGTTCTCGTAAAGATCGTCACTGGAAGCAAGCTCTACAACATTACCGAGGTACATAACTGCGATACGATCGGAGATGTACTTAACGATGTTAAGGTCGTGAGCGATGAAAAGGTAAGTGAGATCGCTCTGCTGCTGAATGTCGTGGAGAAGGTTGATAACCTGTGACTGAATGGAAACGTCAAGAGCTGAGATAGGCTCGTCGCAAACAACGAACTTCGGCTCAATAGCAAGTGCTCTTGCGATACCGACACGCTGTCTCTGACCACCTGAGAACTCGTGCGGGAAACGGTTTGCGTGCTCTCTGTTAAGACCAACGGTCTCGAGAAGCTCGTAAACTCTCTCCTGTCTCTTCTTTGCATCATACATATGGTGGATTTCCATACCCTCTGAGATAATGGAAGCAACCGTCATACGTGAGTCAAGAGAAGCGTACGGATCCTGGAAAATGATCTGAGCGTCCTTGGAGTAGTTGAATCTATCCTTGCTCTTTTTAAGGTTAACAGGCTTACCCTCGAACTCGATGGTTCCGCTTGTTGCCTGGTAAATACCCATTGCGACACGGCCAAGTGTGGACTTACCGCAACCGGACTCACCAACAAGACCTAAGGTTTCGCCCTTGTAGATATCTAAAGAAACGTTATCGACAGCCTTAAGAGTGCCTCCGCTTACCTTGAAGTACTTGCAGACATTCTTAAGAGAAAGGAGAACTTCCTTGTTGTTATTTTCAGGCATTCTTGTCACCTCTTTCTTCGGCACTTGGGCAGTCAGGATGTAAGAGCCAGCATGTAGCCTCGTGGATACCGTCTATCTTGTAGGTATCGGGCTGTGCCTCATGACAAATCTGCATGCATCTCTCGCATCTTGCGCCGAATCCGCATCCCTTGGGCGGGTTGAGAAGGTCGGGCGGAGTACCCGGAATAGATGTAAGTCTTTCCTTCTTTGTAGCGTCGGCTGACGGAAGAGAAGCAAGAAGTGCCTTTGTGTACGGATGAGTCGGGTTGTAGAAAATATCTCTTACAGTACCTGTCTCTACTATCTTACCGGCATACATAACAGCAACACGGTCTGCAACCTGAGCAACAACACCGAGGTCATGTGTAACGAGGATGATAGCTGTGTTTGTTCTCTCTTTGATCTCAAGCATAAGATCCATGATCTGAGCCTGAATTGTAACGTCAAGAGCTGTTGTCGGCTCATCGGCGATGAGGAGCTTCGGCTCGCAGCAAAGTGCCATAGCGATCATGGCTCTCTGTCTCATACCACCGGAGAACTCGTGCGGATACTGCTGAGCACGCTCTTCCGCATTCGGAATATTAACAAGCTTCAAATACTTGATAGCTTCATCGTGAGCTTCTTTTGAGGAGAGATGTCTGTGGTGCTTGATAGCCTCGACAATCTGCTTACCGACTTTCATGGTCGGGTTAAGGCATGTCATCGGATCCTGGAAGATCATAGCGACTTCCTTACCACGGATGGACTGCATCTCTTTTTCGCTTGCGGCAACGATGTCGTGCTCGTCAAGCTGAATGCTACCGGAAACGATTTTTCCGGGTGGCATCGGGTTAAGCTTCATGATGGTCTGGCAAGAAACGGATTTACCGCAACCGGACTCACCAACGATAGCGAGAACTTCGCCTTCGTTTACATGGAACGTGACACCACGAACAGACTGAACCTCGCCTGCATAGGTATCAAAGGAGAAGTGAAGATCTTTAACGTCAACAACTGTTTTAGCCATAATTTTATCCTTCTCCTTTCATTATCTTCTGAGCTTAGGATCGAATGCGTCACGAAGTCCGTCACCGAGAAGGTTGAAGGAAAGCATTGTAAGACAGATAGCTGCAGCGGGAACAACGAGCTGGAGCGGATATGTCTGGAATGCCTGCTGACCTGCCTGAGCAAGAGTACCCCAAGAGGAAAGCGGAACCGGAACGCCGAGTCCTAAGTATGAGAGCCAAGCTTCTGTGAAGATTGCGCTCGGAATTGCAAGTGTTACGTTGATGATAACAACAGAGAGTGTGTTCGGAACGAGGTGCTTTGCAATGATTCTGCCTGCACTGCCGCCCATTGCCTGAGCTGCAATAACGAACTCCTGCTCTTTAAGCTGAATGATCTGACCACGAACAAGTCGAGCCATACCGGTCCAACCCGTAACGGCGTAGGCAATAACGATTGTCCAAAGACCTGCGGGAAGAACCATCATCAAAAGAACGATAATGATAAGGTAAGGAATACCGTTGATAACTTCAACGATTCTCATCATGATGTTATCAACTGCGCCTCCGAAGTAACCGGAGATACCGCCGTAGATAATACCAACGATGAAGTTAATGAAAACTGCTGCAAACGCAATGAAAAGGGAAACTCTACCACCCTCCCAAACTCTCGTGAACAGGTCACGTCCGAGTGTATCTGTTCCGAAAACATGGTGATGAACTTCAGGATTTCCTTCGGCGTCTGTAAGAACATTACATTCTGTCCATACGCCTGCGTTAACGTGTGCGTAGTGCTGCTCTCTGCCCTCAAAGGGAGAGAAAAGCGGAATGATAAGCGAGCCGAGAATCATGAGAATGATAATAGCCGCACAAACAATTGCAACCTTGTTCTTCATGAATCTGCCCATAGCGTCACGGAAGAACGTTGTGCTCGGTCTTGAAATACCTTCGCGGTTTTCCGGGTCAGGGCCGACCCACTGGAATTTACTCTTAGCGATATTTTCCATTATTTGGATCCTCCCGATACTTTTACTCTCGGATCGATTAAGCCGTATACAAGGTCAACAACGAGGTTACAGAGAATGAGGAAGGTACCGTAGAAAATTGTTGTACCCATAATCATGGTGTAGTTAACCTGCTGAATGCTTGTAACGAAAGATTTACCCATACCGGGAACCGAGAAGATAGACTCAACAACGAATCCACCTGTCAGGATACCTGCGGTTGTAGGTCCGAGGATTGTAACAACAGGAAGAATAGCGTTTCTTACGCCGTGCTTCCAAATGATAGCTGCCTGTGAAAGACCCTTAGCCTTAGCTGTCTTGATGTAATCAGAACCAAGGACATCAAGCATGCTTGTACGCATAAGACGTGAGACCGAAGCGATGGTACCGAAGCCCATTGCGATAACCGGCAAAATCTTGCAGTTCCAAGAGTTCCAACCGGTGATCGGGAAGAACTTAACTCCCGTCCATTGGTAAAGCTTAAGGCCGAAGAAATACTGCAGAAGCGCCGCAACGATGAACGAAGGAACCGAAACACCGAGCAAGGCTATCAGCATACATATCGAATCCCACACCGTACCTCGCTTAACTGCGGCGAGAATACCGATTAAGATACCGACGATAACAGCGAAGATAAGAGCTCTGATACCGAGGTCAAAAGAAACCGGGAAGGTTGTGAGAAGTTTGTCCGTTACGGAACGGTTGTCGTCAAGGGAAACACCAAAGTCACCGTGGAGAACGTTACCTACATAGAGGATATACTGCTCGTAAACGGGCTTATCCAATCCGTACTTTGCTTTCATACTTGCCATAACTGCGTCAGGAATTTTCTTTTCACCTGTGAACGGGTCACCGGGAAGAAGCTGCATCATGAAGAAAGTAAGTGTGATGAGAACAAAAACGGTTACAATAGTGTAAGCGATTCTCTTCAAGAAATACTTGAACATTTGGGGTTGTCCTCCTCTCCTATAATTTTTATTTTTTATTTAGATATCCGACCGATTGTCTGGGGTTCTTCTTATTTACATACACAGCGTTTTGGTCGGATTATTCTACAGACTAATTGTTCAATTGATTAAGCATAAAAAAATAAGTGCCGGCTAGGTCAGTTAAAACCGTACCGCCTTTGGCACAAAAAGTAAGTTATCGTATTTTGATATACTAAATCAACCGACAAGAGAAACGAACTTTAAGACGTCAAATCATTGAATTAAATGAAATACCTTTTAACTTAAAATTCATTGTGAGTTTATTTTACAATAAAATATCTAAATTTACAAGAGTTGATTAATAGAAAATTCATAGTTTATATCGCCGGCTTTTTGTATGCCTTGTACATGGATTTCGATTGATTGTAAAAACGCACGGTTTTTTCGGCAATTTCAGCATATTTTAACAGCCTTATTTCTGAAAAAGCCCACAAGTTTAACCTATGGTCATAGTGCATATTTCATAAATCGGTATGTGCTCAAATGCACTTTTGTTTTCGTACACGGAGCATTTCCCAGTATTTAACTGTGCTTTTTCGGTTTTGCAGAAAAGCTTTTGCTTTTTTGCAAGAGAAGTTAAACTCAATTCATAAAATTGACCGCTGTAACATTTCTTTCGGACTTTGGCTTGAGTTTACCCTCACAACGAAAAAATCCCCGGCGTAAACCGAGGATCTTTCCGACTATATCTATATTACAAATCAGGGGGTGAGACGTAAGCTTTGTTATGTGTCTCTCTTGAAGACATCTATATAATAACGGTAAAATATTAAGATTTTTTTAATTTCTTGAGAAAATTATAAAAAACTTATGTGAAGTCTGTGTGAAAATATTATAACATTTCAAAATAATTTTTTCAAGGAAAAACACCGACGGGCTCCACCGAAGTGAAGCCCGTAAGTGAAACCACTATTATATCTCAAGGATTACTTGTTATCTGATTATTTGATGGTTGCGTACTTGAAGTTGTAAGCATTCCATGCAGAGTAGTTGTAACCGCCTGTGATCTTCTCGCTGACTGCGTAAGCGTTAGCAGAAACGAAGATTACGGAAATCGGGCACTCATCATAGAGAATCTCTTCGCAACGTGTGAAGTCGTCTATACGAGCCTCGGCATCTGTGTTAACCTGAGCGTCAGCAATAAGAGCGTCGTACTCATCGTTAGCATAACCGGAAGAGTTATTACCGGATGTGGAAGCAAAGAGGTCGAAGAATGTCATAGGATCGTTGTAGTCAGCACCCCAACCGCTGATGTCCATGACGTAGTTGCCGTTCTGTCTCTCAGCAGCCTGAGCCTTTGTCTGCATCGGTGTAACTGTGCACTCGATGCCGAGAACATCTCTGATAGCTTCCTGTATGAATGCTGCCTGGTTCATTGAAAGGTCTGAATCTGAGCAGTGAATATCGAGGTGAGCGGAAAGGTCGTCCTTTGTGCATCCGAGCTCCTCAAGAGCCTTCTCGAGGTAAGCGTTAGCTGCCTCTGCGTCTGCTGTCTGAGCTCTGAGGTAACCGTCCTCAGCGTAGCCGTCTTCCTTAAGCTTTGTGAGAGCCTGCTCGGCAAAGCTTGTGCCGTTAGCAAGAACTGAAGGCGGGCAGAATGTGTTTGCGGGGCTTGAAGAGTCCTTCATGATAGCTGCAACGAAGTCTGTTCTTGAGTAGCAGGAATCGATAGCTTTTCTGAGGTTAACGTTTGAGAGATACTGGTCGTTGCAGTTGAAACGAACCCAGAGGTCACGTGCCTGTGAATAGGACTGAACCGGATAGCCTTCGGACTCAAGGAGAGAAGCCTGGTCGCCTGTGAGGTCGATGAGGTCGATCTCGCCGGCCTTGAAGGAGTTGAGCTTAGTATCGGACTGAGTGAGAATCTTGAATGTTACGTTCTCAACAGAAACCTTGTCTGCATCGAAGTAGTTGGGATTCTTCTTCATAACGAGCTCGGAATCGTGTGTCCAAGACTCGAGTGTATAAGCGCCGCTTGTGCAGAAGTACTCAGGAGCCATGTTGTAATACTCCTGACCACCGATTTCATTATAGAACTTTTCGTTGATCGGGTCAAGAGAGTGGAAACCGAACATGTCAAGTGCGTACGGTGTCGGGTTCTCAAGTGTAACCTCGAGAGTGTAATCATCAAGAACCTTAACGCCAACGTCTTCCCAATCGCACTCGCCGTTGTAGAACTTGTAGCCGTTCTTAACGAGGTTGTAGCAGAAGTAAGCGTACTCTGAACCTGTGTCAGGAGTCATGAGGGTCTTCCATGCGAATGCATAGTCGGAAGCTACAATCGGGTCACCGTTGGACCACTTTGCGTCCTCACGAAGGTGGAATGTGTATGTGAGAGTGTCATCGGAAATATCCCATGACTCTGCGCCTGCAGGAACTGCGGTATCGTCGTCACCTGTCATTGTAAGGCCGACATTGAGGAAGCCGAGCATCTTGAACTCTTCGCCGTAAGTAGCCTCAAGAGTGGACATGCTTGTGGGCTCCATTGTTACATAGAATGTAAGGCTGTCATCGCCGGGTGTTCCGGGATAAAGGCCTGTTGCTGCTGTGTCTGATGTGGAAGCTTCGCTTGAAGCGTCTGAAGCTTCGCTGCTGTCCTCAGAAGACGCTGCTGCGCTTGACTCATCCGTGGTTGATGATGAGCTTGAGCTTGAACTTGAGCTCGAGCAGCCTGCAAATGAACTTGCAGCCATTGTCAGTGCGAGGGCAAAAGCAAGAATTTTCTTTACTTTCATCTTTCTTTCCTCCGATTTAATATGTAGTTAGGGAAAATGAATTTTTGTGGGGGTTAAAATTCATATTTGTATTGTATGCTAACTTTAAGCAAAAATCAAGTTAAAATATTAAATTATTTCATTTTTATATATTTGTATATAAATTTGATATTTTCGTCCGATATTTCAACATATTGCACAAAGCTTTTTAATTTAATAAAGCGCCCGTTTATATCGTTATAACCCACCTAAATAATATGCTATCTGCAATAATTGAATTTCAAATTTCATTTTATCAACTGCAGCACCAACATGCTGACTGAAAATTTTCATTTTCTTTCAATATTTTTCTCGGCAATTCTTCAAAAAGCAAAAAGGAAGGAACTGCACCCGCTACGGAAACAGTCCCTTTCCCAAAATCTATATCTTTTTGTAATTGTACTCAGAGATACTTTTTAAATCAGACAAATTACTTAACAGTAGCAAATCTGAAGTTGTTCTGCCATGTGTTGAGCTGGTATCCGCCTGTAACCTTATCGGAAACAGCGTAGGAAGAAGCTCTCCAGTAGAATGTGGAGATCGGAACCTCATCGGCAATGATCTTCTCGCACTCGTAGAAGTCCTTCTGACGAGCCTCTGTGTCGAGGTTTGTTCTTGCGTCTGCGAGCAATGCATCGTACTCATCACTTGCCCAACCTGTCGGGTTGTTACCGGAATCGGACTCCCAGAGGTCGTACCAAGTCATAGGATCGTTGTAGTCGCCGCCCCAACCGGAGAAGTCGAGGATGAAGTTACCGTTGCCTCTCTCGGCAGAGAGAGCCTTTGTTGTCATGGAGTTAACAGTGATCTCGAATCCGAGGACGGATCTGATAGCTTCCTGAATGAAAGCAGCTGTGTTGATAGCAGTGTCGGAATCACCGACGTTCATTGTAACATGAGCGGAGAGATCGTCAACTGTGCAATTAAGCTCTTCAAGAGCCTTTGCAAAGTACTCCTTAGCCTTCTCTACATCTGCGTCTGCACTTCTGAGCTCGCCGATCTCGGCTGTCATCTCTTCTGTGTAGGAACCGCCGTCAAAGCCGGAAACAGGAGTAGGAACGAACATAACAGCAGGCTCGGAAGCGTCCTTAAGAACAGCGTTGATGTAGTCTGTTCTTGAGAAGCAGAGGTCGATAGCCTTTCTGAGGTTAACATTGGACATATACTCGTCCTTTGTGTTGTAGAGCATGTGGTACTCTGTCTGCTCGATGAAGTCAACTGTCTCAAAGCCCTCGTTCTTGAGCTCTGTAGCCTGATCGCCTGTGAGGGCGATAACGTCAACCTCACCTGCCTTGAAGGCATTGAGTCTTGTGTCGGAAGTTGTGTACATCTTCCAGATGAGTGTATCGAGAGAAACCTTGTCTGCATCGAAGTAGTCAGGGTTCTTTTTCATAACCATCTCGGAATCGTGTGTCCAAGAATCGAGGACATACGGGCCGCAAGAGATTGTGTACTCAGGCTCCATGAAGTAGTTGTCTGCGCCAACCTCGTTGTAGAACTCCTCGTTGACCGGCATAAGTGTGCCGAATGTCATAAGAGAGAGGAAGTAAGGTACGGGGCCTGCAAGCTTAACCTCGAGGGTATAATCGTCAACAACCTTTACGCCGACATCTTCCCAATCGCACTCGCCGTTGTAGAACTTGTAGCCGTTCTCGATGTTAGCTGTGTTGTAAAGGAAGTAAGCGTACTCTGTACCTGTATCTGCTGTCATAGCCATCTTCCAAGCAAATGCAAAGTCGTTAGCTGTAACGGGAGTGCCGTTGGACCACTTAACATCGTTGCGAAGGTGGAATGTGTATGTGAGCTGATCATCGGAAATATCCCAAGACTCAGCAACGCCGGGGCCCGGGTTGTTGTCTTCGTCATAGGAGCAAAGACCGGTAAGAAGGCAGTTCATAACTTTGAAGTCTGCGCTGTATGTACCGGAGAGAGAGTTGATGGAAGTAGGCTCCATCTGAAGATCGAGTGTGAGGGAATTCTCACCTGTTGTGCCGGGATAAAGACCTGAACCTGTTGATGTGCTTGCTTCGCCAGCCTCAGAGGAATCTGCCTCAGTTGACTCTGCGGAATCGGCTGCAGAAGAATCTGCGGACTCCGAAGAAGAGGAAGAAGAGCTTGAGGAGCAGCCTACAAGGCTTGTGGAAGCCATTGCGACAGCGAGAGCAAGAGCGAGAAGCTTCTTAAACTTCATTTTTTTGTCCTCCAAAAATCTTTTGTATGTAGCGGGTAATGTAGTGTGTTTCCGAACCTTTCTTTCTTTCAAACCTTATAAAATGAATTTTTCTTCAAGAAATATTCGGTTTTTAAATTATATATCACTGTTCACAATTTCGCAATATTATTTTATCTCAAAAGATGTAGAATTTATCACTTTATTTTTGTTGCAATTTACCAATTTAAAGTGCTTGGATGCAAAAATCGCACTTTTGCAATTCATATTTAGCCCTGTTTTGACCTCGTATATGGTTATTTTTGACGAAAATTTGAATGTTATTATTTAATAATTTCATTCTCACAAGTGGCACACGAGTCTCACTTTAAGCGTGCAGACAAAATGCTTGACACCTTCGCCCGCTTTTCTTTGTGCGCAAGCTTAAATTTTTTCTTGATTTGTTATGGTTTAACACAAGCATATCGCATAAATATTTATTCAGTTTTGTTTAAATCGGTTTGCAGGATATGAATTGAGACAACAAAAAGCGGAGAGCGCTCAAAACACTCTCCGCAAATTTTACTGCTTTTTATTAATTACTCAGCCTTTGTAGCAAGATACTCCTCGATGCTCTTGAGAACCTCGTCAACATCGAGACCGTGAACCATGCAAGCCTCCTCGAGTGACTCGCCGATTGACGACGGGCATCCGACGCAGTGCATGCCTGCCTGCATAAGAACATAAGCAATTCCCATATCGTACTGGAGCATATCGCCCATTACTGTTTCCTTTGTGATTGTCATAGTTAATTCTCCTGACTTTTTATTTTTGAAGCTTTATTCTTTTTATTCCTCTTGTAAATTTTATCATTTACGACTTCCGTGATATTATACCAAATTAGTGTATATTAAGCAAGAGTTATTTTTGAATACTTAAACCTCTGATTTAATCAGCTTATTGCCGCATCCAGTGCGATTTTCATCATATCGGTAAATGCGTTCTGCCTCTCCTCTGCCGAGGTCTCCTCGCCCGATATTACAGAATCCGAAATTGTGACGATGCATGCGGCATTTTTTCCGCAAACATTGGCGTTGTGAAAAAGTGCGAAGCTTTCCATTTCTGTGGCAACGCAGCCGAGCACGTCATGGTAATATTCTGCCGTCGGTCTGCCGGGTTCGGTGTAAAAATTATCCGAGGAATTTAGCCTTCCGAGTTTCAGTGCTATTTTGTTTTCTTCCGCCGCCCTGACTATTTTTTCGTTTAGCTCCTTTGAGGGAAACAAAACATGCCTTGTTTCTCCCGACTGAGTGTTCGCATAGTTTGACGCAGAATAGACCGACTCGGCAAGCAGAGTATCATAAAGCTTTAGCGAAGGGTCGTAAGTTCCCGCCGAACCTATTCTTATAATGTTATCGACATCATAGAATTTATAAAGCTCGTAGGAATAAATACCGATGGACGGCATTCCCATTCCGCTTGCCATAACAGAAACAGGCTTTCCCTTATATGTTCCCGTGTACGCATAAATACCTCTTATGCTGCTCACAAGCTTGGCGTCCTCGAGATAATTTTCGGCAATGAATTTTGCACGCAAGGGATCTCCCGGCATGAGCACGGTCTTGGCTATTTGTCCTTTTTCTGCTGCATTATGAGGTGTTGACATATTTGTTCCTCCTTGTCTCCAAAATATAAAATACGTATTGAATTTTGCTTTTTTCGGTGTTAAGATATCTTTCGGTCACACGACGACAAACCGCCGTGATTTCAGTGTATGATAATTTTTATTTCAATCAAGAAAGATATATAATATGAAAACTTCAAGAAAATTATTTTTGATGGGTGCGGTCTTAGCCTTTACCGGCGGACTTTTCTGGGGCGGCTCGGGCGTTTTCGCTCAGTTCCTCTTTGACTTCAAGGGTGCTACCTCAATGTTCCTCATTCCGATAAGACTTCTCTTAGGCGGCAGTCTCATGCTGATTTATTTCTTCATAAAGGACGGCAAAAAGACATTTTCTATCTGGAAAAACAAGAAAGACGCCCTTTTGCTTGCCGCTTACGGAATATTCGGTCTGGGCATGTGCCAGTTCACTTATTTTCAGACTATCGAGTGGTCGAATGCCGGCACGGCTTGCGTAATTCAGTACCTCGGCCCGTCGCTCATAATAATCTGGACTTGCCTTTCGCTCAAGAGAAAACCGCACATCACCGAAGTTGTCGCCGTAATATGCGCTATGATCGGAATTTTCCTCATCGCAACGCACGGCAACCCCTCAAACTTGGTTCTCTCGCCTCAGGCACTTTGTATGGGACTTCTCTCGGCAGTAGCCGTTGCCATGTACACACTGCTTCCCGTCAAGCTTCTCGGCAATTACAGCGCACCGCTCATTCTCGCTTGGGGAATGCTCATCGGCGGAATAGTTCTCACTTTAATCTTCCGCCCGTGGCAGTATTCCATGCAGGTTGATTTCTCGTCCATGGGTTCTTTTGCCTACCTCATCATTGTCGGCACGATAATGTCCTTCACGCTCTACACCGAGGCTGTAAAGGTTATCGGCGGCGTTAGCGCAAGCCTTTTCTCTTGCATCGAGCCCGTATCCGCAACAGTTTTGACCGTTGTCTTTATGGGAACAAGCTTCGCTCCGCTCGATCTCGTGGGATTCCTCTTCGTCCTCTCGACAATATTCATCTCGGCAATTAAACCGAATAAACCGAAAACGGATGAGTCTTAATTATCTGAAAATCAATTCGGCAACGTGATAAATATCCACGCCGACCTCTTTTACACCGCCAACGCAAGTGTTGCAGTAACCCGCAACCTTGTCGGTGGTGTATTTTTTTGCCTGTTCGAGGTAAGTTTCACGCCACTTTTCTTGCGGCATAGGCATTGTGAGTGGCGGAAGATACTCCGAAAAATACTTAGGCGCAATTTCCATATTGCTCGGATACGGCGGATGAAGTCTGAAACTTCCGTCATATTCCTCCTCGTCACGGTTATGCTCCATCTCGACAATATCTATGTTCATTCTCCTCATGCAATCTCGCACGGAATCCTGAACATCCTTTTTGCCCCTTGCCCTAAAACAATCCTGAAGGGTGAATTTTTCGCCGTGATAATCGGGATAGACAAAATCTTTTCTCGTGCCGAGAAACTCAAACAGGCTGATTTTAGGCACGTCCTCCCTCATCTCGTCTAAAAGGCGCATACAGCTCATGCACACATAAACTATTACATCGCCCTTTTGCGGAACATTCTGGCTTTTCTTACAGCATCCGACCACCTTCACATCATCTTGGGTTTTCATGTACTCTCTGATTTTTTTGGAAGTCTCGGGGAAATTTTTCGTAAAATTACAGCTCGGATAATAAATATACATATTTCCTCCTATATGACAAAATCCACACTTATATTTTAATTGTCCTCTGCCTTTTCTCCATGCATTTTGCACGCAAGAAACAAGAGAACGGCGTCCTTAAACACTCTCGGATTAAATCCGCATTTTTCCTCTATCTTGTTTAGCTTGTACTGCAAAGTATTTTTATGCATATATCTCTTCTCGGCAACCGCCGCCAAAGACATATCCTCGTCATAGTAAAGCTTTAAAAGTTTTATCTCGTCCTCAGTGAGATTGTGGAGAATTTTCTCCGAAAAGCTCTTCTTTTCTCCTCCGGAAAGTTCCCCAAAAAGAATTTCAAGCGTAAGATCGTCATAGCAAACGATTTGCTTTTCGTCATCAATGCTTTTAAGCGCCGTTACCGCCGAGTGATAAGACACACTGAGCCGCTTTGCACTTGTCTTTCTGCCCACGGAAACGCAAAGGCGGCATCCGTCATACGAAATAATATCGGAAATGATATTTTTCTTCGTTTTATACTGTTTATCCGTTATCACAAGCCAAAATTCAGACGGGTAAACAAAGGTATAAAGCGCACTGCCGTACATGCCGAAACATGTATTCACCCAGTTTTCTATTGCCGCCGTATCACGCATTTTATCGCTCGGCTCGGTCTTGACGATAATCACGCGGTATTCGTCGTCAATTTTCAGATTGTTCGATTCAAAAAATTCCGTCAGCGTGAGATAGTTGATGTTTTTCTCCTCAAAAAGCGAATGCAAGATATAATTCATCTTTCCGCGGCGGTCGTAGTCGATGGAATCAAGCTCCCTCTCCCTCAAAATGAGCGAACTTATCTTCTGCGCCAAAATGGCGTACTTTCTCACCTCGTCGGGATCTCCGCTTATTCCGACAACGCCGATTATCTCCCTGTTGTACCAAATCGGAAAATTAAGTCCCTTATGAGTCCCCGCAAACTCATCGTCACGGCTTACTTCGATAGCCTCTCCCGTAGTGACGCACTTTTTTCCTATCTCGTGATAATCGCCTATTCTCGATTCATCGGTAGAAGCCAAAATATAACCGTCGGTATCAATATAATTTATGTGATAGCCGCAAACCTCTCGCACGGTCTCCACAACCTGTTGGGCTGTTTTTTGATTAAAAATAGCCGCCATAATTTCCCTCCGAAGCAATGATATAATGTATACACTATGTTAATTATACCACTTCTTTTAATCGTTTCAACTTGATTTTGTTATTTGTAACATATATAAGCCGAGCCGATAATGCTAAACTTTAATCAACGCAAAAATGTATTCTTTATCCGTTTATTTGAGGTGAATTGACATGTCGCAAAACTATTTATTAAGACAGGACGCCGATAAAATCATCAGCGAATCAATCAAAAAGGTTCTTCCCGACGAGGCAGTTGCCAAAGCACTTGAGGGAAAAGACTTCTCGGGCGGCAAAATCTATGTTGTAGCCACAGGAAAAGCTGCTTGGCAGATGGCAAAAGCTGCCTCCGACATACTCGGCGACAAAATCGAAAACGGCGTGGTTGTCACAAAGTACGATCACGTAAAGGGCGAAATTCCGCACATGACATGCTTTGAAGCGGGCCACCCCGTCCCCGATGAAAACTCATTCAAAGGAACTCAGGCGGCACTTGACCTTGTTTCCGATTTGAGCAAAAACGACACCGTTCTCTTCCTGCTCTCCGGCGGCGGTTCGGCTCTCTTCGAAAAGCCGCTCATTCCCGCAGAGGAACTTCAGGATCTCACAAATCAGCTCTTGGCATGCGGTGCGGACATAGTTGAGATGAACACAATCCGCAAGAGAATTTCTGCCGTAAAGGGCGGCAAATTTGCCCTTGCATGCGCTCCCGCAAAGGTTTACAGCATAGTTCTCTCCGATATTCTCGGCGATCCGCTCGATATGATAGCCTCCGGCCCCGCATATCCCGATTCCGCATCTTCGGCGGACGCACTCGCTTACATTGAGAAATACTCGCTCAAATTAAGCGACAAGGCAATGGAGCTTATGAAAATTGAGACGCCGAAAAAGCTCGATAATGTCGAGACTGTCATTACGGGAAGCGTAAAAAATCTCTGCAAAGCCGCAAGCGACTCGGCAAAAGCACTCGGCTACAAGACCGTATTTTTGACCGATCAGCTCACTTGCGAGGCAAGGGAAGCGGGAAGCTTTATGGCGGCAATTGCAAAAAGCTATCACGATACGAAAGAGAGCATAGCATTTATTGCGGGCGGCGAAACCGTAGTTCACCTCACGGGCAAAGGCAAGGGCGGAAGAAATCAGGAAATTGCGCTCTCTGCCGCCGAGGGAATCTCGGGTCTTGAGAACACGGCTGTTTTCAGCGTGGGAAGCGACGGAACGGACGGCCCGTGCGACGCCGCAGGCGGTTACTGCGACGGTGACACCAAGGCTAAATTAAAATCTCAGGAAATCGATATTTTCTCAGTCCTCAAGGAGAACGACGCATACAATGCCCTCAAGGCAAGCGACGGACTTATCATCACGGGCGCAACGGGAACAAACGTGAATGATTTCACGGTTCTTCTCATAAAGAGATAAATTGATTTTATAACCTCGAGCGGTGCTTTATGTGCCGCTCTTTTTGTTTGATATTTTTTCGATTTTACCCCTTGACTTTAAATTCAACTTTAATGTTATGCTATATTCAAACAAACGAAAGGATGAACATATTATGACAGAAGACACCATGGGCTCGTTATCCGTAAAAAAGCTGCTTATAAAAACAAGCATACCGCTCACATTTTCCCTACTCATAAGCTCGCTTTATAATTTTGTCGACAGCATATTTGTTTCTTATGTCTCAGAGAATGCTCTCACGGCAGTTTCCCTTGCCGCCCCGATACAAAATCTCGGTCAGGCATTCGGTTGTGCGATAGCCGTTGGACTTAATGCCGTCATTTCGAAGGCGCTCGGCGAGAAAAACGAAAAAGCCGTTAAAAATGCGGCTTCTGCGGCAATTTTCCTTGCAGTTTGCTCGGGAATAATCATGACCGTTTTCGGACTTCTTATAGCAAAGCCCTATTATATGTGGCAGTCCGGCGGCAACGAAGAAATCACAAACTACGGAACGCAATATCTTTCGGTTGTTATGATGTTTGCAATTTTCAACAAAGGTCAGTGGGTATTTGACCGTTTTGTAATATCAAGTGGAAAACCGCACCTGTTTTTGTTCACACTCTCGGCATCTTCAATAACAAACCTCATCTTAGACCCCATATTCATTTTCGGCTACTTCGGCTTACCCGCCATGGGAACAACAGGTGCGGCGCTTGCCACGGGAATCGGCTCGGCTATGGGTTGTATTGCCGGAATTATAATCAACCGCAGATATAACAAAGCAATTCCCATTGTTTTCACGATGAAGCCTGATAAAAAAAGCATTGTCTCTATTCTTAAAGTGGGCATCCCCTCATTTTTAAGCAGAAGCATTATGACCACCATAGGCATTGCCATGAACTCGATTCTTATCGGATTCTCTTCAACGGCGGTCGCAGTTTACGGAATTTGCCTTAAAATTCAGAGCCTTGCCATAGTTATCGCAAATGGCATAGGCCTCGGAGTAATTCCCATTGTCGCCTACAATTACGGCGCAAAGAAATATAAGAGAATTCACGACACGGTTAAAAATGCTATGATTTTTTCTTTTGTAGTCTTTGCCGTCATTTTTGCGATGCTCGAAATTTTCCCGTTTTCTGTTATGAGGCTGTTTGACGCCTCCGACGAAATGGCAAAAATAGGAATTCCCGCCCTCAGAACCATATCGCTCGCGTGGCTCATATCCTTGCCGAATCTCGCGCTTTCTCCGTCATTTCAGGGCCTTTCGCGAGGAACCGACAGCATGGCGGTAACACTCACCTCTCAGGCTGTTTTGCCGCTCTGCCTTGTTTTTGCGATTTCAATGTTCGGAAACCTTAATTTAGTCTGGTTCGGCTTTGTTTTAGCTGAAGCTTTCGCCCTTCCGCTTGGCGTACTGCTTTGGAAAAGAGCCGTAAAATTAACGCTAAAATAAATTAACAAATTATTAATTTCCTCTTGACAAAAGTTAATTTATACGTACAATTATAGTTAATAAAAGGGAGTAGCAAACAGAGATATCTGTAATGTATGCGTCAGCACGATGGCTTTTGCCGTCCGTATATGTTGTAATGTGCGAGACTTTTATCCTGGTAAAACAGGATAAAAGTCTCTTTTTTTATACTCCCAAATACCAAAAACCGAAAGGACTGACATCATGAGCTTCTTTTACGAACTGTTCTCAAATGTATTCAACGTCACATGGCAGCACGCCGTGATGTGGTGCATCGGCGGAATACTCATCTATCTCGCCATCAAAAAGGACATGGAGCCATCACTTCTTTTGCCGATCGGATTCGGCACAATACTCGTCAACCTTCCTCTTTCGGGTGCAATCACCCAGGGCGACGAAGTCGGCGTTCTCACGCTTCTTTTTGACAGCGGAATTGCAAACGAGCTTTTCCCACTGCTTCTTTTCATAGGCATAGGAGCGATGATAGACTTTGAACCGCTTCTCTCCAACCCAAAATTGTTTATTTTCGGCGCCGCCGCTCAGTTCGGTATTTTCTTCACTCTGAGCATGGCAAGCCTTTTGAATTTTGACCTTCACGATGCCGCCTCAATCGCAATTATCGGTGCGGCAGACGGCCCAACCTCTATTTTCGTTGCAAATGTTCTCGATTCAAAATACATTGGCGCGATAACCGTTGCGGCTTACTCCTACATGGCCCTTGTGCCGATTGTTCAGCCGCCCGTCATCAAACTTCTCACAACAAAGAAAGAGCGTCTCATTCGCATGAAATACGCTCCCGGTGCGGTTTCCAAGACAACTAAAATTCTTTTCCCCATCGTAATCACTGCGATAGTCGGTATAGTTTCCAACCGCTCGGCGGCTTTGATAGGATTTTTGATGTTCGGCAACCTCATCCGTGAGTGCGGAGTTCTCGACAGCCTCTCCGAAACGGCTCAGAAAGTTCTCGCAAACCTCATTACGTTGTTCCTCGGAATCACAATCACTGCACACATGACCGCCGCAGAGTTCCTCAATGTTGACACCCTCAAGATTTTGGCACTCGGACTTATCGCATTCGTGGCTGACACAGCCGGCGGAGTTATTTTCGCAAAAATTGTAAACCTCTTCGCAAAGGAAAAGGTCAACCCCATGATCGGTGCGGCAGGTATTTCCGCATTCCCGATGTCTGCAAGAATCATACACAAAATGGGTCAGAAAGAAGATAATCAAAACTTCCTTCTCATGCATGCGGTCGGTGCAAATGTTTCCGGTCAGATTGCCTCCGTTATTGCCGGCGGCATCATCCTCAATATGATTCACTAAAAGGAGCGAACTATGCTGAATTTTGAAGCCTTTATTAACAGTTTACAGTACATGGCAAAAGGTATGCTCGGCGTGTTTCTCGTAATAGCCGTGATCATTCTTTGCATCTATGCCTTGAACAGAATTTTCAAGGTTAAATAATTAAGCCTATATCTTATTTACACAATACATACGCAAAACGGCACCCGAGTCAAAAGCCCGGGTGCCGTTTGTTTATTAGGTTTTATACATTCTCTCTCGTAATGTTCTTTAACCAGTTGAATTTAAAATAATGCACAAATGTTGGAGCCATCTTGTACCACTCGTCAAGACACATAATAAGGTAAACCCATACAGCGGGAAGCTTAAACACGAATGCGCCGAGTGTCATGAGCGGAACAGCCACGCACCACATAAAGATTCCGTCAAGAATCATACCGAATTTTGCGTCTCCGCCGCCACGGAAGCATCCGCAGATAAGGCAAGTGTTTATTCCCTCGCCGACAAGTCGGATTGTCTGCATGAGAAGCATGGTGCTAAGTAAAGAGATAGCGGCATCGGTAATTTTGCCCGTGTAAAAACCTACAAGCAACGGTCTTATCGCAACTATTACGCCTGCGCCGACAACCGCAACGACTGTTGTGATTACAAGCATACGCTGAGAATAAACCTTTGCCGCCTCCTTGTTGTTTTCACCGAGTGAACGGCTGACGATGATTGTGGTCGCATTTGCAAAACCACGGCATGCAATGGCGCCGAGGTTAACGGCAATGACGGCAACGGAGTTTGCCGCAACAACATCACTTCCGAGGTGACCCATAACAATGGCGTAAACGGAGCATGCAAGGCTCCAGAGAATATCGTTTACAAGGCTTGGCAGAGCAAGACTCATAACGTCCTTGAGCAAAACGCCCGATTTCTCGAAGAAATATTTAATTCGGAACTTGATTCCCTTACTTCTTATGGAATCGACAATGCAAATTACGAACTCGACTACTCTCGCCGTGACCGTGCCGAGTGCAACGCCGACAAGTCCGAGCTTGGGAAGTCCGAAGAAGCCGAAAATAAACGTGGCGTTGATGAACACGTTGACGAGAAGCGAAATCACGTAAATAACGCTTGGAAGCGTGAGTCTTTCACATGAGCGAAGCACGCTGAGATAAATCTGCGTGAAGCCCATGAAAAGGAACGAGAAGCCGACTATTCTGAGGTAGACTATTCCCTCTTTGATAATGGCGGGATCGTTCGTGTAAATTCGCATGATAACTCCGGGGAAAATGACTGCCAAAAGAAAAGCGACAAAAGAGATTATCATGGTTATTCTTATTGCAAGACCGAGAACCTTTTCAACCGCATGCTTGTCGCCCTTGCCATAATACTGCGAGGCTAGAACCGATGCGGCGGCTGTCATGCCGTAAAAAGCGCAAAACAGAATGTTAACATACTGGTTTGCAAGCGAAGAAGCACTCATGGCGTCCTGACTTACATAGCCTAACATAAGAGTATCGGCTGAATTAACAAGCGTGCTGATAAAGCTTTGAATCATTATCGGCATTGCCGTTGTGAGCGCAAGCTTTGTGAATGCGCCTCTTGACATTATATTATTCTTTCCCATATTTATACCACTAATTATAAATATTGCGATAAATAGGCAACGCTATACATTTCAAATTATCGCTCTTTGTTTTTATTCTGACACATTTTTCTTTTTGATTAAATTTTTGATTTTTTTGTTGACCGCCGCCCTCACATTTAAAAGGAAGAACGAATCGAAAAAGCGGCTTGCGTCTTTCGGGAAATCTCTGAATTTAATCTTTTCGCCTATTTCCTTTTCGAGAAGCGAAACGACCTCTTTGTGGCTCATTACAAGCTCCTCAAGCAGAGAAAATGCTCTCATGTCCTGAAGTGCGTCAAAGAAGACAAACTGTCTTAGGGACGGCATAGGCTCTCCGTCAAATGACGGATAGACAGAGAACGGATCGCCCGCGGGGAAAGAGCAGTCGCCGTCGGTTGTCAAGAACGGCGAGAGAAGTCTTTTCGATTCCTCGCTGTAATAGAAGTTATATCCCCAGTGTAAAAATCCCTCGAGATTATATTTGTAGAGTGCAAGCGCAATTATTCTGTTGCGCACGGACGGCATGGCGATAAAACGGTTGCTGACGTTTTTTCTTCCCTGAGCACAACAATAATAAGACCATAGCGGAGAAATTTCCTTTTCGATAAAATCATCGGTTCGATCATTTGAAGAAACGGGAATTTTCACAAGTCCCTGTTCAAAGAACTTAGGCTCGCTTAAGGCGTCTATCACCTTGCAGTCGGCAAGCTCGTCCTTTACAAGGCTGACCGCCTTTTTGTAACTCTCAAGATTCTCGTCACTCGGCTCGTCCGATATGTGAAAATAACATCTCTCAAATCTTCCCGTCCGCTTTAAAAATTCCTTTAACTCACGAATGAGCGGAATTATCAGAGCTTTATACTCATCGGAATCGGCAGACAAAAACCAACCCGAAAGTTTTTCGCCGTTTTCGTCTACGATTTTCGGCGTGCATTTTGCGCCCCACTGCGTGAAAAGATGGGCAAGCTCAAAATGTTTTATCCCTTTGCTCTCGGCTAGGCTCATAAATTTATCAAGCTTTTCAAAAGAAAAAGTGTAACCCAACTCCGTTTTTCTCACATCGACAAGCTGAACCGTCGGTCTTTCGCCGCCGACCTCGGTGTCGAGTGCGGGCGTGAAAATAGGCGTGAGTATCATATTTCCGCCAAACTCGGCATAGTTATCCATAAAGTTGGAGATAATCTGTATGTGCTCTTTACTCATAGGCTCCACGCCGTAATAAGAACTTAGGCAGTCAAAATGGAACCACTGAGTATAAAGAAGTTTCTGCTTGGGCAGAATGGCGGGGATAACATCAAGCGAAAAGCTCTTTTTTGCTTTGTTTTCTCCGCTTTGCACCTCAAGTTTTATCTCGTGAACGCCTTTTTCTGCATCTGTCGGAACATTCAATTCCACCCATACAACTCTCGGTTCGTTCGGCAAAAGCTTGATTCTCGTTTTTTCGGTCATCGGCTCAAGCAAATCGGGATAAAGTCCCGTTTTTTTTGAGAGATAGCCGTCGTCGGAGCGGTTCACGTGAGCCGCAAGCTTCACGGGAACCTCCCTCACGATATAAAGTTTATACGGTATATCGGAGCGAACGCTCAAAGTAGCATCGCAGAACATAGGCTCACGGCTCTCGATTACCGTCTGAAAGCTGAATTTTTCTCCCCTAAGCGCACCGAATTTTTCAAAGCTCTTAAATTTTCTGAAATTTGTGCCTACTTTTTCAAGAGGCGAAGTAAGGCTTATAATCAGATTTTGCTCCATTTTTGTTTCCCTTTGTGAAAGTGATTGTTTCGGGTGGATTTCCGCCGATTCCGCCAACGCTCAAAAGAGTCGAGTCGGCAAGAAGTCTCGGATTTTCACCGAGTTCCAGACGGAATTTTACTCCGCTTGCGGCAGAAGTGCAATAAACAAGGAATTCAAACGCATCGGGATTTACCCATGTTCCGACTGCGCCGTAATTGTTTCCGCCAAGCTTAAAGCTGTTAAAGCGTGCGTTTGTTGCTATAGGAAGAACTTCTCCGCCGTCCGTGACGATTTCAAGCGAGTCTTCTTTTATGTTTATTGTCATCTTCTTGATTGAAGCGTTTTTATTCGGCTGATTTTTCGCAAAGTACATTCCCGAACCGCCGATAAAACCGCTTAAATCCGACTTAATCTCTTTGTCGGCAATAAGCTCCAAGCCGTCAAACTTATCTTTGGCCTCGGGGTTTTTCTTTGATATGGGATGAGCAATCTCGAGGTTATCAAGCTTGTATTTCAATGCGGCATAAGCTTTCTCGTCCTCGGGCAGTGGCTCATCTCCGATATATTTAAGAAGATAATCCCAAGTTACCGTTAACGTATCCTGCATGGTCGAACTTGCGGACTGATAAATAAAGACAAGATCTTTGTCGGGAACTACTATTCCGTACTGACCGAATGCGCCGTCTGCACGGAAAACACCATCGGGCACGCACTGCCAGAACTGGAAGCCGTAACCTCTCACCCAGTCGGGGTTCGACTGCGTGGGAGTATTGTCTATTTGGTTGCCGCAAGCGAGGTCAAACCAAGACTCGGGCAAAAGTCTTTCGTCCTCCCAAACGCCTCTGTTTGCGATAAAGCGGATAAATCTTGCCATCTGCTCCGTTGTGAGGAAACTTCCCGCACCGCCCCAGAGTATTCCGTTTTGTATCTCGGCGCAGTAAACGTCTCCCATACCAAGCTTGTCGAAAAGTCTCGGCTTAAGAAAATCAGTCAGCTTTTCGCCCGTTTTTCTGAGCAAAATTGCGCACAGCATATTTGTGCCCGCCGTGTTGTATCTGAAATATGTGCCCGGCTCATGCTCGAACGGGTGTTTCAAAAACTCTGCGATATAATCAATGCCTATGCCGTAACCGCCCATCTCGGTGTCGTGGCCGCAAGACATTGTGAGAAGTGATCTCACGTCGGCTTTTTTGAGATTTTCGCTGACTTCACTCGGAAGCTTATCGGGAAAAATATCGACGAGCTTATCGTCAAGGCTGATTATCCCTTCGTTCACCGCAAATCCGATTGCCGTGGACGTGAGCGACTTCGAAAAACTGAACATTATGTGAACATCGTCGTTATTGTACGGTCTCCAGTGACCCTCGGCAAAAATGCTGTTGCCTTTTAAAAGCATCATGCCGTGCATTTCCGTTCCCACGGCGTCAAGCGCCGAGAGAAAATCCAGTATTCTGTATGAACTTATTCCCGCTTTTTCGGGAGTTATTCTGTCAAATTCAAATGCCATTGTATCCACCTACCCCAATAATCAAATCTCTCTGTTGTAATCAAAATCCAGCTTGTTAAGTATCGTCTTTGCCATGTACATTCCGCCCTGAGAGTTGGGATGAATTCTGTCCCAAGTAAAATAGCTTGAATGATAATACTTGAGTATTTTGACCCAAGCGGACTGCATATCAACAAATACTGCGCCGTATTTTTCCGCAAGCTTTTTAACAATAGCGGAATACTCGTCCATTCTCGCACGCATGCGGTCTTTTCCGTTCTCTTCAATATAATATGGCGTGACGAGTATTAGTTTTTTCACAAAGTCCTTCGAGCTCTCGATTATATGAATAAGATTTTTTTCGTATTCCTCGGGAGAAACCGCGTCCTCGTAAATCAAAGGCGTGTCAAACTGGCGCCAAACATCGTTTATACCTATGCAAATAAGCAGATTTTCGGGCTTATATGGCAAAACATCTTTCTCGAAACGGGACACAAGATCTCGGCTTGTGTTTCCGCTCACGCCTTTGTTTATAACTCTTATATTGTAATCGGGATAGCTTGTGGCAAAAAACGACTGCAAATCAGCCGCATAGCCTACTCCTATCGCCTCAAAAAGTCCCTCGCCGGGCTCTTTTTTGTTCATATCCGTAACAGAATCTCCAAAAAGAAGCAGCTTTGTATTTTTCTCAATCAACATAAAAAATCCTCCCTTAAAATGCTTAACAAACAATCAAAATATAACACAACAAAATGACTTTTACAATACGATTTTAGGCGATTCCGCAAACTTTTTATAATACTTTTAAAAAATCTAATCTGCTCTGTTTTTTCCAGTTTGCATTTATTTTTCCCAATGTTCACAAACTCTTAATGAAAAGAATATTTTCTTTTCATATATCGCCTGTATAATTCAGACATAAACTTCAAAGAAAGCTATAAGGTGTGCGAACGATTTGCAGAGGCAGCTTTCCGACGGAAAACTGTAGGTTCGCGAAAAAGCTTTGAGTTTTAAAAACTTTAACTGCCCAAGCCTTTGGCGGCGGCAGACAAACAACAACATGTCGGTAATTTTGACCGCAACATTTTATTATATTATTCAGATTACGAGGCATTTAATATATTCTTTTCTTTCATTTTTACTCCTCAATTTAACAGTAAGAAGGCAAAAAGCTCGGTTTTCACCGAGCTTTTTGTTCGTGTATTTCAGTTTTTCGTGAACACAAACCAGTTGTCGGCGTCCACCTCCGCAAATTTGGAGCTTATCTCTTCGTCACTGCTGTCCTCGGCAAAACGCCTCACTTCTTTCCAGCTTAATTCATCCGCCGTGTAAACGGGTCTGTCCCTCAAAGTGGCATTGTTTCTCTCGCAAATGTAGGGCGTGCCGTTTCTCGAGTCGACAAGGATCATTCTTGTTTTGCCGAAACCGGGAGATTTGAGTGCAAAGAGGAATTTTCCGTATTTGCGCACCCAATCGGCATACGGCTTTATTTCTCCGTTTTTCCGCTTTCTCTCGGTATATCTCAAAGTGAATATTATATCGACATAAAGAACCGCGCTTATCAAAAACGACATAACAGCCATTCCGAACGAGAAGCGCAGAAAAAGTCCCGTCGAAACGCAAAGCACCGTGCTGAGTATCGTTACGATAAACCCTATAAGAGAAATTCTTTTTCCGTTCTTACGTGTTTTTCGGCACACAAGAAATGCGTAAATATTCACGGCATACGACAAAAACAAATTTACCGTCGAAGCCATTGAAGTGAGTGATAAGCACGCACCCATCAGTGCGAACACGCTGAATCCGAATCTTGTTTTCCTTATTTTCAAAATGCCGCCCCCTGACGCTTTTACGCTATTTTACCAAATAAAAAGCCGTCTTTCAAGCTTTGAGGCGCAAAGCAATCAAAGGTCTTGCATAAAGCCGCCTTGTGTGAGATAATTAATCCCGAAATCCAGTTATCAACGGAGGTCAAAATGAGAACCTTAGTAAGAACGGTAAACGAGTGGGACGCTCCCACCATGCTGAAAATATACAATAATTATATAAGCACAAACACTTGCTCGGACACATCTCTACCAAGCATTGCCGAATTTGTCAAGCGAATTGACAAATACACCTACGGCTTCGGCTGGCTCTTGAGCGAGATAGACTCCGAAACGGCAGGATTTTGCGTGCTAAGCGAGAACAGTTATAATCCCGCCGATATGTTTTCTGCGGAAATTAACCTTTGGGTCAAGCCGAATCTTATGAGACGTGGCGTAGGCGACTCGCTTTACCACATGATGTTCGGACTTATGGAGCTCGGCGACAAGCGCAAGGTTTTTGCAAGAATAAATCTCCCCAATAACGACGCCGTTGCTTTCCACAAGCACTGGGGATTCCACGAGGTTGAAACCGTAAAAAACGGTTTCGAGAAAAACGGCGATAAATTCGACGTTCTCGTTATGGAAAGAGATTTAACCCCTTCCAAACCCGACGCGATAAAGCCGATTAAGCCGATAATCGTGAAACTCGACAAGCCCTCCGAATTCAGAAAGCTTCAGCTTGAGGCGGGCGACAGAATTAAACCGATATAAAAACCAAGGAACATCCGCCGCTTGCGGATGTTCCTTTTTTTGCCAAAATTAAAGAAGAAATCGGCAACCGTCAAGCTGCCGACTTCCTCCTAATTATAATTATTAAGGAGAGAGATATTATCAAAAATCATAGAATTTTCGAGATGCTCTTTCTCTTTTTCGGTTTATTTCTTAGCGTCTGCGATAACCTTCTGAGCTACATTCTCGGGAGCCTGCTCATATCTTACAAACGAGAATGTATATGAGCCTCTGCCCTGAGTGACCTGACGCACATAAGTTGTGAAGTCGTGCATCTCTGCAACAGGTACTTCTGCCTGAATTTCCTGCTTGCCGTCACTTGTGACGTCCATACCGATAACGCGTCCTCTTCTCTTTGTGACTTCGCCCATGATATCGCCCATGTTATCGGACGGTACAACAGCCTTAAGTTCGCCTATAGGCTCAAGAATTACGGGATCTGCCTTAGGCATACCGGCTTTGTAAGCCTCTGCGGCTGCAAGCTTAAAACTCATCTCGGAGGAATCAACCGGGTGATAAGATCCGTCATAGAGAACTGCGCTGAGTCCTACTACGGGGTAACCTGCAAGCGGGCCCTTCTCCACGCACTCCTGAAGTCCCTTTTCTACTGCGGGGAAGAATCCCTTCGGAACAGAACCGCCGACAACTCTCTCGCCGAAAACAAGACCCTCTGCGTCACACGGGCTGAACTCGATCCAAACATCACCGAACTGGCCGTGACCGCCTGTCTGCTTCTTATATCTTCCCTGAACCTCTACCTTCTTGCGGATAGTCTCTCTGTAAGCAACTTTCGGCTTGGTGAGAGTTATCTCCGTGCCAAACTTTGACTTAAGCTTTGACACGACAACATCGAGGTGCTGTTCGCCGAGACCCGAAAGAATCATCTGATGGGTTTCGTTGTTTGTCTCAAACTTGATTGTGGGATCTTCTTCGCAAAGTCTCAAGATGCCCTGTGCGATCTTCTCCTCATCGCCCTTATCCTTAGGCACAATAGCCATAGAAAGAGTAGGCGTGGGATAATCAACTCCCTCAAGAGTAACTTTTCTTATCGGTGAGCAAAGAGTATCGCCCGTGTTTGTGCCGGAAAGCTTCGGAATTGCGCCGATGTCGCCCGCACCGATGTACTTAACATCAGACTGCTTCTTGCCCGTCATGGAGACAACCTTGCCTATTCTCTCGCTTGCTCCCGTGCGCATATTCACTATCTGAGTATCCTGACCGATTTTACCGGAAATAACCTTGATAAAGGAAAGCTTTCCGATAAACGGGTCGGCAATTGTCTTAAATACTACTGCGGCTGCAGCGGCGTCCTCTTTAACCTGTAATTCAACAGGATTTCCGTCAGGATCAACAGCAACCTCGCCCGCCTTGTCGGCTGCACTCGGTGCAAGCCATGCAAGGCCGTCCATAAACTGCTCCATGCCTCTCATGAGCATAGCGTCACCACAGAATACGGGGATAATTGTTCCGCTCTTAACGCCCTTGCTTACGCCGACGATAACCTCTTCGGGGGTGAATTCCTCACCGCTGAAGTATTTCTCGAACAATTCATCGTCTGTCTCGGCAACAGCCTCATAGATAGCTGTTCTGAGTCCCTCAAGTCTTGATCCCATATCGGGCATATTTACAAGCTGAGGCTTGCCCTGAGAATAATCGTAGCAGCGATACTCGAGCATATTGATATATTTATCGGCTTTTCCGTCCTCAAAGAAAGGAACGACAACAGGACAAACCTGTGGGCCGAACGTGTTTTTTAATTCCTCGAAAACTCCGTAGAAGTCGGAGCCCTCGTCACAAAGTCCGTTGACAAAGATAATCTTTGCAAGACCTCTCTTGTTTGCGGCAGCCATAGCCTTTTCTGCGCCTACGGTCACTCCGCTCTTTCCTGCGATAACTATAAGTGCCGTGTCGGCTGCTCTCATTGCCTCGCAAAGTCCGCCCTCAAAATCAAAAAGTCCGGGTGCGTCAAGAAGATTGATTTTCTTGTTCTTCCACTCAAACGGTGCCACCGCCGCCGAAACGGAGGTCTTTCTCTTAATCTCCTCGGGGTCGTTGTCAAGAACCGTGTTTCCGTCTGCTATCTTTCCGCGTCTGTCGGACGCACCTGCAAGGTAGAGCATAGCTTCGGCAAGACTGGTCTTGCCGGATCCGCTGTGTCCTGAAATAGCCAGATTAATAATGTTTTTTGCCTGATACTGATTCATATGAACCGCTCCTTCCGCCGAGCCGTCTCTCCTTAATAATAAATGCGGCCCGTCACCTTATATTCTAAACCAAGAAAAAATCTTATGCTTTTTCTTATTTAGCAATATAAGTATACGATAATTGTGTAATAATTTCAATAGAATAAACAAAATTTTACAGAAATTATTCTAAGCAGGTGCATTTTTTGTGAAAAATGTGAAAGAAACTCATATTATCAGGACTAGGCAGATTTTATTTTGAAATCACATTCGTGTCCAGCATAAGAGTAATGGGGCCGTTATTGAAAACATCCACATCCATGTGTGCGCCGAACTCTCCCGTCTGTGTGTTTTTTGCGCATCCCGAATTTTTGATGAGCTCCACAAAATATTCATAGAGATCTTTAGCCGTCTCGCCCTTTGCGGCATTGATGAACGACGGGCGGTTTCCCTTTCGGCAATCCGCCGACAAAGTGAAATTGGAGACTATCATAATATCTCCGCCTATTTCGTTAAGCGAAAGATTAAGCTTGTCCTCATTATCGGAGAAAATTCTGAGCCCCGAGATTTTCTTTGCGAGATACTCGGCTTTTTCCTTTGTGTCCCCCTCCATAACGCCAAGAAAAACGACAAGGCCCTCACCCGTTTCTCTCTCAATCTCGTGATCTATCGTGATGTGCGCCTTATGCACACGCTGAACTACCGCTCTCATTTTTAATTTTTCCTTTCGGTGTGATAATGTAAATTTAGCAATGTTAATTTTGCACAGATATTTTATCATATTTTTTACAAGCTTTGCAACGAGAGACCTCTCCTTATTGCCCTCAATTCCGTTTACAAGAGCCTTAAACTGTGATAGAATAAATTTAATTATGCTGATTAATTCTAAATCTATATAATGTTTTATTAAGACTTTTTCAAGGAGAAGTTTAAATGCCATCAGGAAACACAGCCCTGTGCGTCAACTGCATGAAACCGATCGATCTCTCTTTCGGCAAAACCGCAGTTTGTCCGCATTGCGGTTACAACAACAGAACGCCCCAAACGGAAGGGGCTCTGCCGTACAGAAGCTATCTCAAACAAAGATACATCGTCGGTCGTGCGCGCGCAAAAAACTCCGAGGGATTCACTTACACGGCACTTGACGCAAGCTCGGGTAAGAGAGTGGACATAAGAGAGTTTGCTCCGCCCGAAATCTCAACGAGAAACAACAAGAGAATATATCCCTTCGACGGCTACACAGACCTTTACGGCGAACTCAAGCAAGAATTTGCCGAGGTGGCAAGAGGCCTTGCAAAAATACGCACCTCAAATGCTGTTTTCAGAATGATAGACGCATTTCAGGACAACAACACCTCGTACCTCGTCTTTGAGCATCACCCAAGCGAAACGCTCAGATCGTACATAAAAAGAAACGGCCCACTTTCGTGGAATCAGGCAAAGGAGCTCTTTGTACCGATGATGGGCTCACTCTCCGCCATGCACGGCACGGGACTTATGCACCTTGGCATCTCACCCGATACCCTTCGTGTGTGCTCCGACGGCAAAATGAGACTTTCCGATTTCTGCATTCCGTCCGTGCGACAAACAGGCACCGATCTTTCGCCCGACCTCGTTTCGGGTTGTGCCGCATTCGAGCAGTATTCCACGCTCTTTGACTGTGCGGAAACCACCGATGTTTACGGCTTTGCCGCAAGCCTTCTTTTTGCGGTTTCGGGAGTTCTTCCGAAAAGTGCGGTCGAAAGAAACAAAGACCCCAAGCTTCCCATCGAAAAGAAAGTTCTGCACTCTCTGCCGGAAAATGTGGTCAGGGCTCTTGCGGGCGCACTTCAGGTTAAACAGGAGAACAGAACAGGCTCGTTTGAGCGTTTCAGAGCGGAACTTACCGAGAACACGAGACAATTAAGCGGTATGAGCGAGGCAAGCGCAATAAGAGATTTGCCCGGTTCATACGATTACACACCGCAGAGAAGACGCGGCTTGCCCACAAAATTTTTCCTCATCTTCTCGTTTATTCTTTCAGCAGCAATTTTCGCCGCCGCGGGATACTGGCTCGTGACCGACTACGATATAGCCTCAAAGATAACAGGCTACATCGATAAAATCGAAGCCGACACCGAGAGCAACACGGTTGAAACCGTGACCGTTCCCGATATGGTCGGCGACAGCTACACCGACTGGCTCACGGAGCTTCAGGATTCCACCGTCTATCAGTTCACTCTGACCGTTACAAGCGAGGAATTCAGCGACGAATACGCCGAGGGCATAATCATGCACCAAACTCCCGCAAGCGGCGGAAGAGTTGCCAAAAACGGCGCCGTCGAAATTGTTGTAAGCAAGGGTTCAACCATGAGAACTCTGCCCGACATACGAGGCTTAAAGTTCACGGAAGCACTCTCCACACTTGAGGACATGGGATTTGTCGTTGAAAAAACGGAGTCCTACTCAAGCGGCGTAAATTCGGGCGTATGCATAAGCTACGGCGGCGAATTCAACACGGGTGATACCCTCGAGTACGGCTCGACTGTTGAGGTTCTTGTAAGCATAGGAAAAGACCCCACTGCCGTAACGCCGTCACCAAGCCCCGAAACCAACACATACAACCAAAATTAGGCAAGGTTCAACAAATTATAATTCGATATAATTAGCACATTGACAAAAGAAAAGTCATTCTTCACAAAAGAAGAATGACTTTTTGCCTCTTTCGATGATGAAAATATCACAAAATTTGGTCTATCTCAACACGCTCACTGTTTGGCCCTTCGATTATAAAAAATCTTATTCCGTTTGACCAAAACGGAAGTGCCTCTATTTCATTGCTGACTATTTTGTAGCCCTTTTCGAGCACAAGTTTATATGCAGCATCAATGTCCGTGCAGTTAATGGCAAAATGATTGATTGCCCCGGCAGTTTTTGCGGTGTTCTCCTCGTCATAGCACTCGAGAACAAGATTGCCGAATTTCAAAAAGCAGACGTGGTTCGGTTTTTCTCCGAATTCTGCCGAGTGAATGTTTTCGAAACCGAGTTCCTCATAAAATTTTACTGTCTCATCAAGTTTTTCAGACGGTATGCCGATATGCTGAATTCCGTCACAAAAATCACACAACTTACTCATATTTTCCTCCGTTATTTGAGCTTAAGTCCGTCCGAGAATGCTTTTCCGACCGTATCGCCCATTTTAACATAAGTGTTGTTAACGGGGTCAAAGCAAATCGGCTTGAGCTTTTTCGGATCGATTTTTCCGTCAGTCAGAACGCTCTCGTCAGCGCAGACGTTTACTATCTCGCCTATCAAAATTCCGTTCTCAAAGCTTCTCAGTTTGCACTCGAGAGCCATGGGAAGCTCCTTTATGAGCGGCGCATTTACTTTTTCGCTCTTTATGGCGTGAAATCCTGCTTTTTCGAATTTATCGGGCACCTTTCTCGCCGACTCGATTCCGACATAATCGCAAGCCGTGACATAATCCTCTGTTGCCATACTTACGGTGAACGCACCTGTTTTTGCAATGTTGTCGGTCGTCTTATGGCTTGACATGCTTATGGAAATCTCGTCAAAATCCGTGACGATTCCCCATGCGGCATTCATAGCGTCAGGCGTACCGAATTCATCGTATGTCGCAACGATAAGCACCGGCATAGGAAACATAAACGGTTTCGAACCAAAATCAACTCTGCTCACAAAAATCATCCTTTCCTGTCAGTAATTAAAGCTTTGTTAAGCTTATTTAATCATATCCGAACAAAAAAGTAAATCCGATTTTTGGTTTACTTAACACAAAACAAGGAGGCAAACCATGAAAAACGCAAATACTTCCGAAAAACTTCCAAATTGGTATATCGATGAAGTTATTCAAGCACTCAAAGAGCTCAAACGGGAATACTCCGACAACTGCATCATACTTGATGACGGTGAAAATTATTCCGAAATCATCGATAAGAAAAGCGAAGAAAGCCTGTAAAAGCAACTATGTTTTCAACAAAGCGTAACGAAATGTTAAAAAGCGGAGGCTGAATTAACTGCGTCCGCTTTTGATTTTTTCTCAGCCTTTAAAATTTAAACCGAGCATTGTAATATCGTCAAACTGTTCGACATCTCCGACAAAGCTGTCCACGTCTTTGCGCACAAGCGGTAAAAGCTCCTCTATGGTAGCCTTTCGGTTGTCCGTCAAAGCTTTTTGAAGTCTGTCCTTGCCGTACTGCTCTTCTTTATCGTTGACTGCCTCGCTTATTCCGTCAGTATAAAGGAAAATTCTGTCGCCTTTTTCGAGCTTCATCTTTCCCGATTTATACTTCATGCCCTCCATGCCGGCAAGAACAAATCCCGGCCTTGTGGGATAAAGCTCCCATCTTTCCTCGGCGGCATGATAAACAAACGGCTTCTCGTGGCCCGCATTGACAAATTCGAGTTCACCCGTTGTCAAATCGAGTATACCCTCAAACGCCGTGATAAAAAGTCCGCTCGTGTTGGCTTCACAAAGCAAATTGTTAACCTTTGTGAAAACATCTCCGAGAGAATCGCCGAATCCCGAGTAATCCTTTATGAGCGTCTTTCCTATAACCATGAAAAGAGCCGCAGGAACCCCCTTGCCCGATACGTCACCCACAACAAATCCGAGGTGATTGTCATCGAGCATAAAGAAATCGTAGAAATCGCCGCCCACTTCCTTTGCGGGATTCATGGTGGCGTAAATATCAAACTCCGCCCTTTCGGGGAACGGCGGAAATATGCACGGCAAAATGCTCTGCTGAATTTCCGATGCAATTCTAAGTTCGGAGTCGATGCGCTCCTTCTCCTTTGTCTCGGCACGAAGGTTAATCATCGATTTCTGAACGTCGTGAGCCATCTCGCCGAGAGAATCCGCAAGATTTCTTACTTCATCGTGAGATTTCACTTCTACATCGATAAGCTTGAGATCCTCGGGATTTTCTTCATCGCGGCAACTCTTCACGAACTCCTCCGCAGAGGCATTAAGTGCATTAATCGGCTTTATCACGCGTTTTCTTATCCACAGTAAAAGATTGACAAAGAACACGATAGCGTTGATTATCGCACCAACCATTATGGCTCTTCCGTAATTCCAGATAGAGGTTTTCATCTCGTCTGCCGGAAGCTCCACAACGAGATAACACACCTCTTTGTGATCGCTGTCTCTTACCGACACCGCACAACTGTAAACATAGTTATCGTCGTACCTGTCGTAGTAATAATCGTAGCCTTCCTCATCGGGTTCTCCCGGCAAAAGCTCCTCAAGGAAAATTCCGTGAATCTCGTGAGTATCGTCAATTTCCTTAAAAATCGTCTTGACCTTGGGATAATCCTGAAGGTTGTTTCCCTCGGCAAGATACTCCTTTATGTCGTCACCGTCAATATAATCCATGGCAAAATTGATTATTCCGCGCTGATATATCTGATACTGAGCGTACATATTTTTGTAGTACGGAATATAACCGATACAACCCATACCTATGCTTATGCAAAGCGTGAAGATAATTCCCGCAAGGCTCAAATCCCTACCGAGGCGTGCCCGTGATTTTATTATCTTTCGTTTTTTGCTCTTAGTCATTGTAGAAGTCCTTCTTGATTATAAGCTCAACCTGATTGTCTCTTGTGCTCAAAAGGATATCGTCGGAAAGCTTTGCAATGATGGACTTTGAGAGGAAATCGAGCTCATCGTTTGCACCCACTTCGCTCAAAACTCTCTTGTAGCTTGTAAGCGACCAGTTAACCGTTCCGAGGCCCTTGAAGCTTGCTCTCATCATGGGGCATTCGGGCTTCATTCTTGCCACTTTGCCCGCCATAACGTTGATTATAAACTCGTAGATATCGCCGACAAGGCTTTTGCTGAGCTTGTTAATCTCGCTTATGCTCTTGAGCTCATTTTTGATATCGTCCTCCAGAAGAAGATCGAGCTGCATGTGAAGATCGCAGCTGTTAAGTCCCGATTCGATCCAGAACTGACCCTCATACTCAACCCTCGAAACCTGAATCATACCGATAAGCTCCTCGGAGAGAAGTCTTAACTGAAGGGTCTGTTTGTTTGTGAAACCGCAGTAGCGCGCGGTTTTTTCAATTTCGTCCAATACGTCCTCTATACCGTTTTCGTTATAGAAGTAGCATACATTACTTTTCATATAAATTCCTCGTCCTTAAAAACTCTTCTGCCAGGTTTTCTCCAGCGTCAAAATATTAGTACCGTCTTTATAATCGTAAGAAACGACGTCCATAAGCTTTTTCACCATAAAAATTCCGAGTCCACCCACTTCTCTCTCCTCGGAAGAAAGCGTGACGTCGGGATCGGTATTTTTGAGCGGATCAAACGGCTGACCCTTATCCTTGAAGATAAGCACAAGTTTAACGGGGCCGTCCGAGTCTATCTGTATTTCAATATCGCCCTTTTTGTCGGTGTAAGCATATGAAACAATATTGTGGAAAACCTCGTCTATCGCGATATTTACCTGCATCTGCGTTTTCATCGGACAGTCGTTCTCCGAAAGGAAACTGTCGACAAAATCCGTGACTGTTTCAAGATTTTCTGCTTTTGCGTCTACTGTTAAAGATTTAATAATCGCCACCTCCGTTTTTCTCGTCAAAGAAATAGAGGTTTGCAAGGGTGCTTTCAGCCCAAGAATACTGGCTCATGTATTCGCCGAAAAATGTCGGTTTGTCCATGCTTGCCTCATCCATAAAATCAAAAAGATCACATTTAATCTTGGTCTTGTCGACCGCATAGTAGTTGTGACTTTTTATGAGAATTTCTCCGATATCATTGTCTTTGAGAGTTTTTTCCATCTCTCGCAAAATTTTGCCCAGGTAGTCCTGAACGTTCTCCGTGTAAAGCGACTCCTCGAATATAACCGAGGCAATGTCCTTTTTGGTCACGCCGCTTCCCACTCTGTCGATAAGGTAGGCGATAGCCTCCTTACTCTTTGCACGCTTAAAATGAACGGATTTTCCGTTCACAAGAAGATCAAACTGGCCGAAAGTCTTGGCAACCGCCTTGAATTCGTTTTCTTCAACCTTCTTCACATTTTTTGTGTAACGCTTGTTTGCAACCTCCGCCTTAATGTCTTTCTCGGCGGGCGGCTTCAAAAGATATCCGCTTGCGTGAATCTGGAATGCGTCAAACGCAAACTCGTAGTCGTCCTCGGTGAGAAAAACAATATTCACCTTGGGCGATTTTTTTATAAGCTCCTCGGCAAAAACGATACACGGCATATCGGAAAGGTCGGTATCGAGAAAAGCGAAGTCGAAAACTGTCTCGTCAAGCTCTTCTCTTGCGTACTCCGACTCAGTAAAAGTAAAAATCTCCGCTCCCGACATCGCTTTGCTTACAGCCGCCTCGGTTTCGTCCAGGGCTTTTTCGTCGTTATCAAGTATTAAAACATTCATTCTTTAATCACTCAATCGTCAAAATATCGGTAAATCCTGTAATTTCAAGAACCTCCATGACTATCTCGCCGACATGGATAAGCTTCAAAGAACCGGATTTATTCTTGAGTTTCTGCAGTTTCAAGATAACGCGAAGACCTGCCGAAGAGATGTACTCGAGTCCCTCAAGGTCAAGAACAAGATTTTCGTCTCCGCTAAGCTCGTCCCCAATGAATTTCTCAAGCTCGGGTGCTGTCATTGTGTCAAGTCTGCCGTTCAAAACGACGGTATCAAAGGTATCGTCGTGTTTCTTTTCAATTTTAAGGCTCATATTGTTCCTCCCAATAATTGTTGTTCTCTTAATCGAAAACCGATTTGAACTAATTGTACCATAGTGAGTTTCGTTTTACAATTTAATTGATGATAAAATACCGATTTTGCATTTATTTTCCAAAAAAATGCGTCGGGCTTTTTTCACCCGACGCACTTTTATTTCAAAATATTATTTTTGCCGTCTTTTTTAGTGTCTTTGTTCTTCGGCTCTTTCATTGTAAGGGAAATTCTTCCCTTAGCCTCGTCCACCGACAAAACCCAAGTCTTGATTATATCGCCGACTTTGAGAACGTCGCTCGGATGACGGATGAATTTGTTGCTTATCTGCGTGATGTGCACAAGTCCGTCCTGATGAACGCCGATATCCACAAAAGCACCGAAATCGGTAACGTTTCTTACGGTACCCATAATTTCCATTCCGGCTTTCAGATCCTTCATGTCCTTTATGTCGGATCTTAACATTACCTTTTTAATCTCGTCTCTCGGGTCTCTTCCGGGGCGCATAAGCTCCGTGACAATATCGTCAAGCGTGGGAATTCCTATGCCGATTTCTTCCGCAAGCTTTTCTTTGCCGTAAGAATCAACCTTGTTTTTCAGCTCTCCGAAACCGCCCTCGGGCATCTTCTTAATGGAGTAGCCTACGCTTTCAAGCAGTTTTTTAGCCGCCGCATAGGATTCGGGGTGAACCGCCGTGTTGTCAAGAATATTATCCGACTCTGCAACACGCAAAAATCCCGCGCACTGCTCAAATGCCTTGGGACCCAATTTGCTTACCTTTTTTAGCTCCGCTCTCGACTTAAACTCTCCGTTTTCGCTACGGTAAGCGATAATATTCTTTGCTATTGTGTTGTTAACGCCCGCTATATTGACGAGAAGCGACGGTGAAGCCGTGTTTAAGTCAACGCCGACGGAGTTTACGCAAGCCTCAACAACACCGCTTAAAGCACTCGAAAGTTCCTTTTGCGGCATATCGTGCTGATACTGTCCTACGCCGATAGCCTTGGGGTCTATTTTTACAAGCTCCGCAAGCGGATCCTGAAGTCTGTGCGCTATCGAAACCGCACTTCTGAGAGTAAGGTCAAACTCGGGGTACTCCTCTGCGGCAAGCTTTGAAGCGGAATAAACCGAAGCGCCCGCCTCACTTACCACCATATAATCCACCTTGAGATTATTTTCTCTTATAAGCTTATCGGTGAAAATTTCAGTCTCCTTTGAAGCCGTGCCGTTACCGATTGCTATGAGAGTTACGTTATATTTTTTGATGAAGTGTAAAATTTTGGCGGCGGATTCTCTTTCGCCCTTTTCGCCGTGAGTGATGTAAGCAACTCCCGTATCGAGCACTTTTCCGGTAGCGTCCACAACGGCCACTTTACAGCCTGTTCTGTATCCGGGGTCAAGTCCGATTGTAACTCTGCCCTTGACGGGAGGCTGCATGAGAAGATTTCTCAAATTCTCCGAGAAAACCTTGATTGCATCCGTTGCGGCTCTTGATGTGAGCTCGCTTCTCACTTCTCTTTCGATTGATGGGTATATAAGTCGGCTGTATGCGTCCTCTGCGGCTTCCTCAATGCACTCACGGCAAGGAGAATTTCCCTTAACAAAGTTTTCTGCACAAATTGCTTTGCCTCTCTCGTCGTTAATGGCAACGCTTACCTTTAAGAATCCCTCTTTTTCGCCTCTGTCGATAGCCAAAATTCTGTGGTTGGCAAGTCTCTTTATCGGCTCGGAGAAATCATAATAGTTTCTGTAAACGGAATCCTCGTCCTTTGCCGCCTTTGCGTTAACCGTGGAGTAATTCATGGCAAGGTTTCTCAGTCTTCTGCGTATGTCCGCATCATCGCTTACCTTTTCGGCTATGATGTCCTTTGCGCCCTGAAGTGCGTCTTCGGGTGTTTTCACGCCTTTTTCTTCATTAACATAGTTTTCGGCATAGTCAATAGGATATTTGCCGTTTCTCTTCTGCTCCAAAATCTCGTTTGCAAGCGGCTCAAGTCCCTTTTCCTTTGCGACGGAAGCTCTTGTCTTTCTCCTCGGTCTGAACGGGCGGTAAATGTCTTCAATCTCCGAGAGAGTTTGTGCCTTATCGAGTGCGGTGCTAATCTCGTCGGTCAGTTTTTCCTGTGCGTTAATTAGCTCTCTTGTCTCCTCACGCTTTGCGTCAAGATTTCTTAAGTACACAAGTCTCTCGGAAATTTGGCGGATGAGCTGATCGTCAAGAGTGCCGTGAGCCTCTTTTCTGTATCGCGCGATAAAAGGAATTGTGTTTCCCTCGTCTATAAGTGAAATCAAATTGTCTGTCTGCCATTTCTGGAGTGAAAACTCCTTGGCAAGTGCCGATGAATAATCTGTCATACCGTTGTTATTACCTCTTAAAATTGTATTGGTTTTTAGCATAATACTTTTATTCTTTTTCGTCAACAAATACTTTCTTTACCCACTTGATATTAGCCGTGCCCGGTGTTAATATTGTTGCATATGACATTAAACGGTGCGTAAAATTCACCGTCAATTTTTGGGGTATTCAGGTAGTATTGTTATGGAAAATTCAATAAAAACAGTTGTCTTTGACATCGGAAATGTCCTCGTGCCTTTCGGCTGGGAAGAAACCTATTCGGCGCTTTTCGATGAAAAAACAGCCGCGCGTGTTGCCGAGGCGACCGTGCTAAACCGCAAACTTTGGGACGAGTTCGACAGAGGTGCGCTTTCCGATGAAGAAATCATAGATTCGTTCAAAAAAGCCGCTCCCGACGTGGCAGATTTGATTGAAAACGCAGTCTGGGAAATTTACAAAAGAAAAATTCCGTACGCTTATGCGGATCGTTGGCTCAAAAAGCTTAAAGAACAGGGATATAAAATTTATCTTCTCTCAAATTACGGCAGAACGGCATTCGGTATGTCTAAGCCGCAATTTAGCTTTCTGAAATATGTGGACGGCGGTGTTATCTCTTATCAGGTGGAAATAACAAAGCCGGACGAGAGAATATATATGATACTATGCCAAAAATACGGAATAAGCCCAAACGAAGCCGTCTTCATCGATGACAACGAAAACAACATCGAGGCGGCAAAAAAGCTTGGATTTTATACCGTGCTCCACGAGAGTGAAGAAAGCACACGCGAAAAGCTCAAGGTGCTTGGAATCGAGGTGGAGTGATGGAATCTAATCAAAGTTCTAAAAAGAGCAAAGCCGAAAGCCGAATTCGACTCGGCGTTTCCGCTCAGACATTTGAGACGAGAATGAAAAAGCTTATGCGTGAAGATACCTTATCAAACGCATTTAAAACGGGTGAATTCCGAGGAAAAATCGGCGACGGCAAATTTTACGTGTATATAAGCGAGGACGGCCCGAAAAACACAACCGACGTCATGCACGGAACTTACGGCGACGGTGAAATTTCTTTTCACTACACAAAGCCGCGAGCCTCCTATATTTTTTCCGGAACGCTCTCTCTGATTTTCGTCTTGGTTGCGTTTGTGTTTTATTTTCTGAACGGCTTGGCCGGACTCGCGTTTCTCATTCCCGTTCCGTTCATCGTTTCCCCTTGGTTCAGAAAAGGCAAAGCAGGCGATAAAACTAAGCTTGAAAACAAAATCCGTGAAATCTCAAACAAGCTTGCCTGACAACTTAATGAAGTTTGTTATTCGAGAATAAGAATATATTGAATTTAGAAAGTGTATCTGTATGGTAAAAACAAAATCTCATGAGATGGACATGACCCACGGTCCTCTTCTCGGCAAAATCATCACCTTTGCAATTCCCGTAATGCTCTCTGGATGTCTCCAGCTTCTCTTTAATGCCGCCGACACAATAGTTGTCGGACGCTTTGCCGGTGCAACCTCTCTTGCCGCCGTCGGCTCAACCGGTGCGCTTATCAACCTTGTCATCGGTCTTTTCTTCGGCCTTTCAATCGGCGCAAACGTTCTCGTGGCAAGATATTACGGCGCAGGACAAAACAAAGACCTCTCCGAAACGGTTCACACGGCTGTTATAGCTTCGGTTCTCTTCGGCGTTATCCTCATTTTTCTCGGCGTTGCCGTTGCAAAGCCCATGCTTGAACTTATGGGCACTCCCGACGACGTTATCGACCTCTCTGTTCTCTACATGAGAATTTACTTCATCGGCATGCCCGCCATGATGCTCTACAACTATGCGGCTTCTATTCTTCGTGCAATCGGCGACACCAAAAGACCGCTTTACTACCTGATTACGGCCGGAATTATCAACGTTATCTTAAACCTCATTTTGGTTATAATTTTTCACTTAGGTGTTGCCGGCGTTGCAATCGCAACCGATATTTCTCAGGTGGTTTCCGCCACTCTCACCGTTATTTGCCTCATAAAGGACGGCGACAAGCCCTACGGCTTGAGACTTCACGAATTAAAGCTCAACAAGCACAAGCTTATCGAGATGACCAAAATCGGACTTCCTGCAGGAATTCAGGGCTGCGTTTTCTCGCTTTCCAATATGGTTGTTCAGTCCTCGATTAACTCCTTCGGCTCCGTTGTCATGGCCGGCAACACCGCCGCTTCAAACATCGAGGGATTCGTCTACATGGCAATGAACTCCTTCTATCAGACATCAATAAGCTTCACAAGTCAGAACTTCGGCGCTCAGAAATATCACCGCATAAACAAAGTTGCGATATATTGCCAGTGCTGCGTTGTTGCAACAGGTTTAATTCTCGGCGTTGGCGCCTACCTTGCCGCAAGACCGCTTCTCGGCATTTATACCGACGACCCCGAGGTTATAAGCTACGGCGTTCTTCGAATGGGATATTGCTGTCTGCCGTATTTTGTCTGCGGTATGATGGACACAATGGTCGGTATGATTCGAGGTCTCGGCTACTCCGTGGTAACCATGCTTGTCTCAATAGGCGGTGCTTGCGGACTTAGACTTATATGGATTTTCACGATATTTGCCCACACCCACACACTGCCGATGCTCTATATCGTCTATGCAATCACATGGACGGTCACGTTCCTTTGCCACCTCACCTGTTTCCTCGTGATACGCAAGAAATTTCCGAAAGAAGACTACCCCGATCCCGTTTACAACTCAGCCGCTAACTGAAAACATAGTGCCCTCTTTCATTGACAAAGAAGTTTCAAACGGCTAAAATGTGAACTGTATTCACTGTAATTAACTAAAGATTAAGGAGAATTTACAATATGAGTGATTGCACACACGATTGTTCAAGCTGCGGCGAGAGCTGTCCCTCAAGAACAGATCCCCAGAGCCTTATCGCTCCGCAGAACAAAATGAGTAACGTAAAAAAGGTTATCGGCATTGTTTCCGGCAAAGGCGGCGTAGGAAAATCTTCCGTCACCTCAATGCTTGCCGTAGCCATGCAGAGAAGAAAAAATCAAGCCGCCATTCTCGACGCCGACATTACCGGTCCGTCAATTCCGCAGTGTTTCGGCATTCACGAGAGAGCTTCCGGCTCCGACGACGGAATTTTCCCCGCCGTAACAGAGACGGGAATCGAGATTATGAGCATGAACCTCATCCTCAACCGTGAGACAGACCCCGTTGTCTGGAGAGGTCCCGTCATTGCCGGCGCCATCAAGCAATTCTGGTCGGATGTAATTTGGAATGAAGTTGACTACATGTTCGTTGACCTTCCTCCGGGAACAGGCGATGTTCCGCTCACCGTTTTCCAGAGCATTCCGCTTGACGGCATAATCATAGTCACCTCCCCTCAGGAGCTTGTTTCCATGATTGTCTCAAAGGCGGTCGAAATGGCAAACCTCATGAACGTTCCGATAATCGGCTTGGTTGAGAATTACAGCTATGTTAAATGTCCGTGCTGCGGTGAGATTATTCGCGTTTACGGCGAGAGCCACATCGATTCCGTTGCGGAAAAATACGGCTTGAAGGTTCTCGGAAAGATTCCCATGGACCCCGAGCTTGCTTCCGCTTGCGATACGGGTTCAGTAGAAAACTTCAAGGGCGATTGGTTAAACGACGCCGCAGATGTTATCGAAAAACTGTAATTAACTTTTAAAACAGCTTGACAAAACTGTTTTAATATGCAACAATAAAGTCATAATTAAAGTTTTTATGTTTCATAGTTTTTATTACGCTCTCTATAAAGAGTACCTCCTACTCTAATGTGTGAGGGTAAAATCCTGTTTTGATTTCAAAACAGGATTTTGCTTTTTTCGCTTATTTTCTGTGTTGTTAAACAAAAAGTGCGGATGTCCCGTAAAAGGGAACGTCCGCACTTTTATATTTATGTTCGTGAGATTACTTGTTCTCGAGATATGTCTCGATTCTGAATCTCGGTCTGCGCTTAACCTCGGAATAAATCTTACCGATATATGTTCCGACAACGCCTATGCAGAAAAGCTGAATACCGCCGAGAAGCCAAATTGAGGCAACAATTGCCGTCCAGCCCGCAACAGCCGCACCGACTGCATGGGAAATAAGAGCGTAAAGAAGTCCGAAAATGCTCAAAATCGAAATGATAATACCTAAGTTGGAAATGAGCTTTAGGGGCTTTACGCTGAACGATGTGATACCGTCAACGGCAAATGCGAGCATCTTTTTGAGCGGATACTTTGACTCGCCGGCAAATCTCTCGTGTCTGTCGTAGTAAACATAGTCGCTGCGATAGCCGATGAGCGGAACTATGCCGCGAAGGAAAAGGTTGACCTCGCTGTACTCGGAAAGTCCCTCAAGAGCTCTCTTGCTCATAAGGCGGTAGTCGGCATGGTTGAAAACGATGTCAACACCGAGAACTTTCATGAACTTGTAGAATCCCTCAGCTGTTGTCTTTTTGAAGAAAGTGTCTGTGTCTCTCTTGTTTCTTACGCCGTAAACAACATCGCATCCGTCAATATACTTTGCGACAAACTCGTCGAGAACGTCGGTATCGTCCTGAAGGTCTGCGTCAAGGCTTATTGCGCAGTCCGCTTTTTTCATGGCGGTCATAAGACCCGCAAGAAGTGCGTTCTGGTGGCCACGGTTGTGGGCAAGCTTAACGCCCTCTACCAACTCGTTAGACTTGTTGAAGCTGTCAATAATCTCCCATGTCTTGTCCTTGGAACCGTCATCGACAAAGAGAATTCTCGATTTGTCGTTTGCAAGACCGTTTGCCTTCATGGAGAGAAGTTTCTCCGTGAGTCTCTTTGTTGTCTCGTGAAGAACTGCCTCCTCGTTGTAACAGGGAATGACAAAATAGACAGTGGGATTTTTTCTGTCGATCTTAACTGAATCGCTCATTTTTATATCTCCTTTTTATCTTCTGAAATACTTATTTCGGATTTATCTTTATTTTCGGCTTTAGCCGTTTTTTCAACCTCGCTTACCGTTTGAAGCGCCGACTCGAATTCAGCCTCTTTTTTAAGGCTTTCAAGCTCGTCAAGATAAGCCTTCGGTTTCTTTGCAATCATAAATTTGCCGTCCTTTTTCTTCTTGAAACTCAAGTTGTTTTCAAGGCAGTAATCGGCAAATTTACTTAGCTTAAAGACGGGTTTTCTCTCGGTTTTCGGCTTCTCCTCACTTAACTCTTTATCGTGCTTTTTCTTTGCTCTGTTGAGGAGCAGATACACAATAAGAGCCACTGTCGATACTCCCGTGACGGCAATGCCGGCGGCAAGTCCCGGTGTTTTGTATGTGAACTCTATTTTAACGTCGTCGCCCTTAGGAATTCTCACCGCCATAAAGCCGACGTTTGCGTTGATTATCTCGGCGGGTTCGCCGTTTACGGTTGCGCTCCAACCGCTCTCGGACGGAACACTGAAGAAAATTATTCTCTCCTGTGTGCTTGAAATCGATGCCGTGAAACCTGTTTTTGTGTAGTTGAATGTATCGCAAGTTACGCTTGCTCGCTCCATGCAATCGTTTTTGTACGCTTCCTGAGTGAACTCAACGGAATCGACATAAAGCGGAGAAAGAATATCTTTCACAAGCTCGGTTTGATCGTCGGGCACGATAAGCGCCTTAAGCATGACAAGCTCTCGCTCGTTGGTTGTGAGCTTTTGAGCCTCGCTGTAAGTTATATAATAATCGTAGCTGAATCCCATCGGAATGTAATATTCGTTCTCCCAAATATCAAATCCGTTAGCCGTACCGTAGAAAATCCAGCCCGGCATCTGAGCGTTCTCCTCGCTGTAATCGCTTGAGAATTTCTCGTTGTCGCACTCGTCGTCAAAAAGCCATCTTACGCTTGTTAAGCCCCTCACGCCGTAGTGAGTTGTGTCGGGACGTGAAGCGACATCACGCTGAACGCCGATAAAGCTGTAATAATCCATAACGGAACCCGGCACAATGGAGTGAAACGCCTGAATGTTTGGTATCTCCCAGAACATTCCGCTGTTATCGAGAGACTCGTAGAAATCCGATCTGACGTTATCGAGCGTCTCGGTATCGAACGGAAGATCTTTTCCGCCGTTTAAGGCATAAGGAATAAGATGCGTGTATGGGTCGGCGCTCTGAGATTTTCCGAGGCCGATGAAAAATACAGAATAAACAAGCACGGTCGCACTCAAGGTTATATTTGCAGCTCTGATAAAATGTTTTTTGTTCTTTCGGCAGAACATAAACAGGAACGAAACAAGCGCAATGCAAATAAGCGATACCGCCGCATAGCTCCAAAATCTCGTGGGGTACTTTTCGAGTCCGAATGTAACCGTCGAGTTTCCGTCGTCGTCTGTGCCGAACGTCGGCATAAGGCCAATTCCGAAAACAATTGCGGATGTGATAACCGCCGTCCACTTAATCGCACGCTTCCAGTTTACGTTTTCACTCTCAAGCGCCATACCTGTTGCAAGCGCCATCATAAGCGTGAGCATATAATACCATCTTGCGTAGAAGCTTCCGTTAAAGAGCTGAAAACTTGAGTTGAGGGCGGGAATCATTGCCGCCGCGAAACAGCAGTACAAAATTCTTTTGAGCCAGTGCTTGCGCCTTAACTGAAGCCAGCCGATAACACCCGTCATTCCGAAAAGCGGAAGCCATGCGCCGAGCGAAGCCCACTTTGACTCGCTGTCGGGCGTGAAATTCGGTCTTGCGGGCAAGTCGGGCATAAAGAAGAAGCACTCGATTATGTGCAAATATCGCTGAACGTTGTTGTAAAGAAGCGCATTCCAGCCGCTTATGGGGTTAGATACCCTCGAATTCTGCATGACCGCCAAAACGGACGGAAAAAGCAGTATTGAAGCCATAGCTACGCCTATTACCGCCTCAAGCAAAGCGATGAAAAATTCCTTTATGCTTACCTTCCAGCTGCCGGAAATAAGTCTTATGAAGAAGTAGAGCAGTGCAAAAGCCACCATTCCGCAGAAGAAATAGTAGTTTATTATGCAGCAAGCCGCAACCGCAAGGGCAAACAGTCCTCTTCTTTTGTTCAGAACAAACTCGTCCATTGCCGCAAGCAAAAGCGGGAAAAAGACGATCGCCTCGTGAAAGTGATTAAAGAAAATGTTGTAAATTGAAAATCCCGAGAACGCATACATAACCGCCGACATAAGTGCTATCGTGTCGGTTTTTATGTAGCGCCTTATGTAAATATAACCTGTCATGGTTGCACAGGCAAATTTCAGAATGAGCAGCGGCCCCATAAGATACTGAAGCCATTCGCTTGGGAACGGAATAGTCAGCCAGAAAAACGGCGAGCCGAGAAGATAGAACGAATACGAGCCGATGAAATTCGCACCCAAATCCGTGATATGGCTCCACCCCATATTTCCGCTCACTACGGCATCATGTGCGAGGCGGTAAAAGGTGACTTGCTGAACGTTAAAATCACCGTAAAACAAAAATCTTCCGCCGTCTCTGATTATGAACGGTATGAAGATGATAAACGATAGGCTTAGTCCCGTGAAAAATGCTCTGAGAACGCCGCTTGTCCTCAGCCGTTTCTTTTGACCGGGTATCTCTCCCGACAACCTGTTAGACGGCATGTTTCGATAATCCTCCGAATTTAAATTATTCTATTCAAAATCTCTTTTCCAATTTAGCCTGACTTAACCTGCAAACAGGCACTCATAGTGAAATTATACCATTTATATTAAAATTAAACAAGAAATATCAAGCTTAAATTTTAGCCTTAATCTCCCAATATATTTGTGAAAGCTCGGCAAAATATGTTGCATTTGAAACTAAAGTGGTATATACTTTTTCTTGGGGCATTGTGCCCGGGGACGGAGGTAATTACTACGAATATTTTAACAAAAAAGGATACCGATATGACCGAGGGCGCAATTTGGCGACACCTCGTTTCTTTTGCCGTACCTATGGCAATCGGTCTTCTTTTTCAGCAGCTTTACAACACGGTTGATACGATAGTTGTCGGCAGATGCGTCTCGAGCGAGGCTCTTGCGGCAGTCGGCAGCACAACGCCGATAATAAACATGCTTGTCGGTTTATGCACGGGTCTTTCAACGGGTGCTTCCGTTATAATCTCACAGTATTACGGTGCGCACGAAAACGAAAAACTCTCGAAAGCTGTCAACACTACCATAGCGTTTACGGGAATTTTGTGCGTTGTAGCCACAATAGTTGGTATTTTCATCACTGACCCAATGCTCAGATTTATGGATACTCCCGACGAGGTTTTTCCCGAATCTCACAAATATCTGACCATTTATTTCGGCGGAATTACCGGCCTCATTCTGTATAATATGGGCGGTTCGATACTTCGTGCCGTGGGTGACTCCACAAGACCGACTTACTATCTCATACTTTCGGCATGCCTTAACATAATTCTCGACCTTGTTTTCGTCATCGTCTTTAAGTGGGGTGTAATAGGCGTTGCCGTTGCAACGGATATTTCTCAGCTTATTTCGGGTACGCTCATTCTTGTTTCTCTCACAAAAACAAAGGGCGCATATGCCATCAAGTGGAAAAAACTCGGAATCGATTTCGGCATGCTCAAACAGATTTTCACCGTCGGTATGCCGGCAGGCATTCAACAGGCGGTCACGTCGTTTTCAAACGTTTACGTGCAGTCTTACATCAATTTCTTCGGTGCGTCAACAATGGCCGGCTGGACGGCTTTCAACAAGCTTGACGTCGTGATAACCGTTCCCGTTCAAGCGATTGCTCTCGCCTCAACCACCTTTGTCGGTCAGAACTACGGCGCTCACAAGTTCAAACGGCTTCGCAAAGGCGTGAGTTGGGCGCTTGTCGCTTCCATGATTATTACCTCAATCATCGCAGTCGGAATCATCATATTCCGAGACACCCTCTTGCTTATGTTCACCTCGGACGCCGAGGTTTTAAAGTACGCCTCCACCTTCATTCTCTGGGTAAGCCCCTTCTATGCGATAATCTGTATGAATCAGATTTATGCGGGAGCGCTCAGAGGCGTTGGAAAAAGCGTGATTCCCATGATTATCATGCTATCGTCGTTTGTTTTCTTCCGTCAAATTTACCTTTATGTGAATAAAAGTCTCGGCGGAAGCTACATCTCAATGGCGCTTGGTTATCCGGCCGGCTGGCTTGTATGCTCTGTTGCCATGACGATATTCTATCTCGCAGTAATGAAAAAGCTTGAGAACACCACAGTATCGTCAGAATAACGGCAAAAATTAAGCCTCCGCTTTTTTAGCGGAGGCTATTTTCATAATTTATATGCTTTACTGCTTTAACTGCTGATGTTTTCAACTTGCTTTTTAAAATTGTTGAAAATATCCCCTGTTTATTTTAAATTATTTTTTCCTAACAAACACGCACAAACTGCTTAACATAACGAGCACGCCGAGAACCGTCAAACCCGCTCCCGCACTGCCGAATAAATCGCCGATTTTACCGACAAGGGGACTAATCGGTATCATCAAAAGGCTGTATGCCATTCCGTCAACGCTGATAACAGTAGCTCTTTGATCGGAGGGAATGACATCGTTTAACTTTTGGCTCTCAAATAAAAACCAAAGTTCGAGAACGCTTTGAACCGTCATCATTCCGAAAATGCCGAGCCATGCGCCCGCCGTTCCGACAAGAACCGTACCGCCGCCCACAAGCACCGCACATATAAAATAGAATTTTCTCATCGAATTGATTTTGATTTTCGGTGCAAGCGCCGTACCAAGAATTGCGGCGGCACTGCTTAAAAGCATCGGCACAAAGAGAAATTTACTGCTCCAACCCAGCTCCACAAGTCTTTCCTGTAAGAACATTTTCGTGAGGTAAGTCGGTATCGATACTATCGCAGTCGAAACGATAAGTCTTACGGCAAAAGGAGAAGAACGGAGAATGCGAAAGCTGTCTCGGCACAAATCAGAAAATAATCCGGGAATTTTTCTGACCGTCTCACCAAAAGATCTGTTTTCACGCTCTTTCTGCGCCTTTGTCACGGTGGGCTCTGTCATAAAAGCGTGCGAAACCATAGAAGTAAACTCAAATGCGGCGCTCAAAAGATAAAATCCCGTGTATTTTAATATGCCCTCAAGCGTGCTTGCAAAAGATCCGAGCGCACTTGCAAGCAGATTTATCTGCGAACATTTTGCGTTTATCTTTATGTAATCCTCTGTTTTTTCCTCTTGCTTTAAGCTGTCGTAGGTCATGGCGCTGTCCGTGCCGGAAAACATCGTGTTGGCAAGGGCGTTAAGCCCCATGGCAAGGCAAACGCAAAGCATATTAGGTGCAAATGCCATGATAACATTATAAACCGTTATGAGAACTCCGCCCAAAACGAGCGTCTTTTTTCTGCCGAGCATATCGGCGAACATTCCCGACGGAACCTCGCAAATAAGGCTCACAACGTGAAAAACGCTCTCGGCAAAACCTATTTCCCAGAGTGAAAATCCCCTTGCGACAAGAAGTGCAACCCACACGGCGTCGGTTATTCTCAGACCAGAAAAAAATCCCGAGGTGTAAATAAGACGGAGCTGTCTTTTTAAATTAAATTTACCTGAATTATTCATAAGGAACACCCTTTCTGTTTGCATAAAAATGAAATTTGAGTTGATTTTCAAACAGAAAAGTGCTCTTTTTTGAAGTTAAGGGCATAACAAAAGCGCCCGCGGCAAAGCCACGGACGCAAAAAGTCGCAATCCGCTTCGCCGAAAGTTACAAAAAAGCGCACTTATCCGAGGGTGGTATTAACAGTTTCCTTTTTGGTACGAAACTTTGCCATGCCAGCCCATATCGGACGCTCCTTTCCTTTCGGTAAAACTTACGCTAAATATAACACGCTTTTGAGTGTTTTGCAAGTTCCAATCGCAAAAATCGCAAAATCTCACCGACATTTGCTATCGGTGAGATTTTTGAGGCTCATTTATCAATCAGAATATCTTCGTATTCTCTTTATAAATTCTGTCGGGACTGAAAACAATATTTCCCTTCATATTTTCGGGATTCAGCGCCATGGCGATGTTGCCGTGAGAACCGCCGAACTCAAACGGAATTGCGTCTGTTTCTCCCGCTTTAATCTTATCGCAAACATCAATGACATCTTCGATAATTCCGACATAGCCCTTGCCGTTTCCGTGAGAAATCAAAACTTCGTCATATTTTCCGTCAATCTTTGATTTAAGCACTTTCAAGCTCTCCTCATACTCCTCAATGCTCGTAGAGTATGTATCGAAAACGAAGGTAAAGGTGTTGCAAGCGTCACCCGTGAAAAGATAATTCTTTCCGTCGGCATTATGAATAAGGAAAACAAGGCTACCAAGAGTGTGGCCCTTGCACGAATACACATCGATTGTCACATTGCCGAGATTTACGCTGTCGCCCCCGTGAATTTCCTTAATATCGGAAAAATCTGCGGAAGGGATATAATCTTCCTCCTCGACATAAGTGCCGTGGCCGTCAAAGTTCTCCATGGAAATTCCGTCACGCCTAAACTCTTCCGCCATATGACGCTTGTAGATATATTCGTCCTCGGGATTTAAGTAAACGGGAATATTATTTCTTGTAAACTCACCCGCTCCGCCCGCATGGTCGATGTGACCGTGAGACAAAAGAACTTCAAGCGGATTTTTGTTGCCGTGAGAAGAGAGAATCTCGTCAACAGCTTTTTTCAAACTGCCGAAACCGCTGCCCGTATCGATAAGCACGTTTTTTTCACTGCCCTCGATGAGGTAAACAAGCTCCGTTCCGAACGCATAGAATCTCGTTATGTTTTTGCTTACTTTTTCTGTGTCAAATTTTAGCATATTATTTTCCTTTGTGTTAGCCTAAAGAATGTTTCTTTGTGAGGTCTGCCTGCATCTGGGATGTGTGCTTGTCAACATCAAAGAGCAAAGAAACCACAAGAAGAATCACACCGCAAATTGCGGCAAAGTATGTGAATGTGAAATTGATTGAAGCAACTGCGCTTGCCGTCTGAACCTCTGCAAGTCCGTCATACCCGCCGAATGCAAGAATCCAACCTGCGATTGCGGGGCCGAGTCCGAGACCCGCCTTCTGACCGATGCTCACGCCGCTCATTACAAGACCTTCGGAGCGAACGCCGAATTTCCACTCGCCGTAATCGACAACATCGCCCGTGAGAGCAAATGCGCATGAGAACATAGAGCCCATGAAGAAGCCCTTAATTCCGTAAAGCACGCAAACAAGTCCGACTGCCGTGGGATTAAGTCCCATCAAGATGCCCGTTGCGATAATAACGACCGAGCTGATTAACATGATTCTTCTCTTGCCTATCTTCTTGACGATTGATGGCAAAATAAGGTTCATAGCCATTGCGGGAATCATGGAACAAGCCGAAATAACGGCGACAAGAGAAGCGTTTCCGAGAACTATGTTGCAGTAATAGTAGGAGACCATGCCACAACCGCAGTTGTGGAGAAGCAAAAGTGCGAAGAAACATGTCTCAAGCCAGAAATACTTGTTCTTTGCAAGACAGGAAAGCTGAGTTTTAAACGGAACGTCCGACTTAGTTTCAGGCTTTTTCTCGTCGTTCTCGCCGACTGTCTCTTTTGTTCCGAAGAAAGCGAACAGTATGAATACGCATGTTGCGACGCCGTAGATAATTGCTGTTGTGCGGTAACCGACGCTTGTTGTGAGCGGAACCCAGAATGTTGTTACGGCAAGGCCGGCAACCTGATTCAAAATCTGCTCCATGGAAGCTATTTTCTGTCTCTCGTTTCCGTTGAGCGTCATTCGTGAGAGAAGTGCCGTGTGCGGAATGAAGAACATGGTGAAGCCGATTGCGTTAAGGAAAAGATATGTGATGTAAACATATATAAGCTTTCCCGTGTTGCCAAGACTCTCGGGAACGCTGAAAACCAAAATCAAAAGAATTGCGATAAGCGGTGCGGAAATTGCAACCCAAGGTCTTGCCTTGCCCCACTTTGTGCGTGTGCGGTCTACTATCGAGCCCATGGCAAAGTCGGTTAAAAGGTCAAATGCACGGTTTACAAGTATCATGGTGGACATGGTAGCCGCACCGATACCGACGGAGTCCGTGAGATATGCGGCAACAAAGCTGCCCGCTATCGTTGTGATGATGTTTCCGCCGCCGGAACCTATGGAATAATTGAGTTTTTGAGAGAGAGGCACAAAGCCGTCTGCTCTTTTTGCGTTTTCTTTCATTGTTAGCCTCCTTAAAGCTAATACGTATTTTGTGAAAATCTGCTTGTATTTTAGTATTTTACAACAAAAATTTCTATCGCAAGCTTGATTATTCTATTAATATTTATTTCCTTTTTGTCTTTGTCACAAATTTAGTCTTTGAAGTTAATGTCATTAATCTGTGATAAGCACAGCAAATATTTGTGATATTTCGTTTTTAAAGCTAAAAATCGAGATTTTATATGCTATAATAGAAAAAATATAAGGATATTTTTAGGTAAAGGATTTTTCACATGAATACAAACATATTTTTCGAAACCGACTGCGACAAAAACGATTCGGAGGAGCTGCACATACACGACCACGCCGAGCTTATATTCTCACTCTCGGGAAACTGTTCTGTTTTCAGCGAAAACAGAAGTTTTGTTTTAAAAAGCGAAGATTTCGCCGTGCTCAATCCATTTGAAACGCACCGCACGGTACGCGAAGAGGGTTGTCACACTCTTTCGCTTTACATACCGACCGAGGTTTTGAGCGACTGCGGAATCGGCACAATCGACTGCGTTTCTTCTCTTCAGCCGGAAAAAAAAGCCACTCTCGATTTAATCCGCATGCACCTTGCCAACATCTGGCAGGATTTTTCAGTCGACAAGGAAAAAATGCGCCTAAATATTCAGGCGGAACTTTTGGAGCTTTTAAGCATTCTCCTTCAGGATTTCACCGACGAAAACGAGAACAAAACCAAGCAATCCGACAAAAACAGAACGGACGCATTAAGAAAACAAAACATTCTCCGTTTTGTCTGGGAGCATTACAGAGAAGAAATAAGCCTTTCTCTCGTGGCGGAAAAATTTCACCTCTCGGACGGATATTTCTCAAGACTTTTCACAGAAATGACGGGAAAAGTTTTTTCGTCTTATCTGCGTGAGATAAGACTGAATCACGCCAAAAATCTGATAGAATCGGGAGAATCCTCCGTCACGCTTGTCGCTTTCTCATCGGGATTCGGCAGCGTGAACACATTTATAGAAGCTTTCAAAAAGAAATTCGGCATAACTCCGGGCGCATATATACGAAAAAACGAGAAGAAAAAAAATCAAAAGGAAAACACAAAGCCGAAAAATCCGACTTCTTCAAAGTCGGACGGCATCTCTTACATAGGTCTTCTCAGATACCGTTCGGTAGAAAAAATCGGTGTGTCCTTAAGGCAATCGCAGTCCGAGATAATCGAGGCGAGTTTCTCCGAAAAAACGAAACCGCTTAACCGTGTGTGGAGCAAAAACATAGGAATCGGATACGCAAAAAATCTGTTTTGGGAAGTGATTCAGTACTCGGTAAAAAGAGCCGAGCGTGAACTTGAATTCGGAAGCTACCTGTTTCACGGCATATATGACGACGAACTGCATATTTGTCAAAGAAATCAAGACGGCTCACTCTCGTTTAATTTTTACTACATAGATTTCGGTCTCAATTTTCTTGTGAACGAGATGCACATCACGCCGTGGATAGTCCTCGATTACACGCCAAAATGCCTTGCGGGAAATAACCCCATATTTTTCGGTACAAATGTGGTGAGTCTCCCCGAAAATCTCGATGAATGGCATAAACTTATCACCGAAACGCTAAAGCACTTTGTCGGCGTGTTCGGAAGAAAAGAAGTTGAGAAATGGAAATTCTCCATGGAACAGGCGGTTCAGATTTCTGTCGGAAACATAAAACTCGAAGACTACAATCCGTTTTATCTCACTACTTTCCGTGCGATACGCTCCGTATTGCCAAATGCCGATATATTCGCATTCGGACTTGACACGGGGCATATTTCTCTCAATCAGGAATTGTTCTCGGAGCTTTTGATTTACGCAAAAGAAAACAATGCTTTGCCGAATCTTATCAGCGTACAAAGTTTTCTCTGCGATTTTAAAAACTCCGATAATCTTAACACCATTTACGACAAAAGCATTGATGAAGTTTATCCCATATCGGAAGATCCCGACATTCTCTCAAAGGATCTCGATGTTATGAAAAGCACGATGAAAAGCCTCGGCATAGATATTCCCATATATATTATGATGTTCAACCCCGGTATGTGGGGTCAGGCACCGGGCAACGACACCTGCTTTCACGGGGCGTGCATAGTTAAAAATGTAATTGAAAACCGAGACAAGGCAGATGTTTTCTGCATGGGCAATCTTACGGATTTCGGAGAAAAAATGCTTCCCGACAACACCATGTACCACGGCGGAAACGGACTTCTCACAAACCGCGCCATTCCAAAAGCGCCGTATTCTGCGGCTATACTTTTAAATAAACTTGTCGGCGATGTCCTCTCAGAGGGAGACGGCTACATTTTGACAAAAACCGACGACGACAAAGAGTTCTCTCTTCTTCTCTACTACTATTGTCCGTACAACCTAAGTCGTCACCGCCGAACGGTTCTCTCGCCGCTCGAAGAGACAAATTACGACCGCTACTATGAATTTGACGACAAGGGCGCAAAGTCCGTGCGAATATTCCTAAAGGATCTCATTTCTGGAGCTTACACCCTCGAAACTTTCTCCGTTAACCGTGAGCACGGCTCAAGCTATGACTCATGGATGCAAATGGGCGCACCCATGAAAACCGACAAGCTTTTGGGCTACCTTGAGTACCGCTCGATTTTTGAAATATCTGTAAGCCACGAAAATGCCGACGCCAACGGCGAGCTTATCATCTCGGCACTTCTCGAGCCGCACGAGGTGAGAGTGATTCACGGCACACTTCTCGAAAATATATAGAATCACGGCGCAAACAGCCAAAAATCCCGATGCAAACGCATCGGGATTTTCTATATTATGTTATATATTAAATGCAGCCATAAGCTTTCAATAAAAACAGAGCCGCTGCGTATTGAGTAACGGCTCTGTTCTCAGTTTAGTCAAGCTTAGATAAATATTCGTATTCTTCCTTGCGGTTTTTAAAGACATAAATATCTTTATCGCTGTATTTTTTCAAAAGCTCATAGACTTTGGGAAGCTTGTCGGCAGAAAAATTACTAATCCACTCCATAAATTCTTCGTCCTCCTCAAGCTCAACCCAAGGCATATCCTCTCTCACCGTGCCGATTCTGTTTCTCACGCCCTCAAGACAAACATCCGTCGGAAAATCAAAGAGAAAAACAGTATCGCACTCCTTGAGTCTCATTTCGAGAGTTCTTAAATAATTTCCGTCAATTATCCACTCGTCACGGCAAAGAATTCCTCTTAGCTTATCGTCAAATTCTTCTTCCGATACATTGGTTCTGTCGGGTTTGTGCCATATCATATCAAGATAATAAAGATTTAGTCCCGTTTTATCTCTCAGCATTCTCGAAAACGTGCTTTTTCCCGCACCCGAACATCCGATAACAATAACCTTTTTCATTTTTCTCTCCTTTCGGTCGGTGATGATAATTTATTTTGGGCAGTGATTTTATCACACGAAATTATTTTTGTCAATACGGCAAATCTTTAAAATTCCGTCAAGGAATACCAATATTCTTTTAAATGTGTTGTAATTCTGTGTAAATATGTTAAAATACTATCAAGGTGTTTCGGATTTAGAATTTTAGGTAATCTAACTCGAATACGCAAGAAAAAATAAATTTAAGTGAAACAAAGGAGCGTATTACTATGGGATTTTTAACAGGTAAAACCGTCATAATCACAGGCGGCGGCAGATCGGTTCTCGACGACGGAAGATGCGGCTCAATCGGCTACGGCATCGCAACGGCATACGCTAAGGAGGGTGCAAACCTCGTTATCACGGGCAGAAACGTGCAAAAACTCGAGGACGCAAAGGCAGAGCTCGAAGAGAAATACGGCGTTAAGGTTCTTGCCGTTCAGGCAGACGTAAGCGCAGGCGCAGACAACGAGGCTGTTGTCAATAATGTTGTAAAACAGGCTGTCGAAGCTTTCGGCGGCATTCAGGTTCTCATCAACAACGCTCAGGCATCGGCATCGGGCGTTACAATTGCGGACCACACAACAGATCAGTTTAACCTTGCTCTTTATTCGGGACTTTATGCAGCATTCTATTACATGAAGGCTTGCTATCCTTACCTCAAGGAATCAAAGGGAAGCGTTATCAACTTTGCATCCGGCGCAGGACTTTTCGGTAACTACGGCCAGTGCGCATACGCCGCCGCAAAAGAGGGTATTCGCGGACTTTCAAGAGTTGCCGCAACAGAATGGGGCCCCGACGGAATCAACGTCAACGTTGTTTGTCCACTCGCATGGACAGCTCAGCTCGATAAGTTTGAGAAAGCATATCCCGAGGCATTCAAGGCAAACGTAAAGATGCCGCCTATGGGTCACTATGCAGACCCCGAAACCGAAATTGGCAGAGTTTGCGTTCAGCTTGCAACCCCCGACTTCAAGTATCTTTCGGGTGAAACTCTCACTCTCGAGGGCGGCATGGGACTTCGTCCGTAAACAAATCTAACAAAAACTCCGAGAAGGATTTTCCCTCTCGGAGTTAATTTTTATGCTTTTTTCTTTGATTTTGCCTTCTGAATGAAGTAGCACGGAACTCCTACAAAGACCATTCCGCCGAGGATGTTTCCGATTGTTACGGGGATAAAGTTGTTAAGGCTTCCCAAAACGGTAAGATTGCTAATCTGCTCCGCCGTTATGCCATAAGCCTCTTTTGCCATCTCGACATAAGTCGGATTTGTTGCAGCCAAAATTCCTGCCGGAATATAGAACATATTTGCAACGCAGTGCTCGAAACCGCCGACAACGAATGCGAGAATCGGGAAGAAAATTGCCCATACCTTACCGGCAATATCAGATGCCGCAGCAGCCATAAGAACAGCAATGCAAACAAGAATGTTGCAAAGTATGCCTGATGTGATACCCTTAAGCGGTGTGATTGCAACCTTGCCGACAGCAACTTTTATGGTGTATGCACCCAAAAGTCCGCTTGAATAATCGAGATTACCGGAATAGAAAACGAGGAAATCTATTATCAGCGCACCGATTAAATTGCTCAAATAGACAACGACAAGACTTCTTACGCAAGCGCCAACCGAAACCTTACCGCAAATAACGTCCATAACCATGAGGCAGTCGCCCGTGAAAAGCTCTCCGCCAACGAATACTATCATCATAAGTCCCACAGGGAAGATACAGCCCGCAACCGCACGGGAAATTCCCACATTGCTTATTGCGTGAACAGCCGTACTGCTCGTTGCGCCGCCAAGTGCGATAAATGCGCCGGCCATAATTCCGAGGAGCACCATTTTTCCGAACGGAAGCTGAGACTTTCTTTTTCCGCCCTCTAAAGTGGCGTCAATTACCTCTGCGGGGGTATTAAAATGTTGTTCTGTCATGTGTGTTTACTCTTCTTTCATTTTGCTTGATTTTTACTTACCGTAATGCCCTACCGCAAACAGCAAAACAGTTCGGACATTCGCTATTAGATTATACAGAACAAAGGATGAAATTAAAAGTTAAATTTTTGTTTTTTATAAATTATTTTCTATCGATAATGCAAAGTTTATGCATTTTCAAACAATTCATAGTATACAGCTATTGATAAAGCTGTTATTTAAAGCAAAAAACGCAATCCAAAAGCCGAGGTTTTATAAGGCAGTATAATAAAATTTAATAGAACTAAGGCATTGCAATGGCTGAAAAAGGCTTTGACTGTATGATATGTACCCTCTTTACTGGACAAACCAGTAAGGAGGGTATTTTTATGCGTTATAGTTATGAATTTAAAAGAAATGCTGTTGAACTTTATCGACAAGGGAAGTGGCTAGATACACCATCAGGTGTTAAGGAACAAAGTTTTCATGCAAAAGTTCGTGAGTGTGGACCTACGTCAATACCTTAGACACAAAAAGTTGAACATCTTCTCCCCATGTCT
>CAVFCW010000002.1:0-233531 GCA_963621245.1 uncultured Prevotella sp.
TACCTGCCAGTTTCATTGCCAAATGCAAGGATGCTGTTCCTGCTGATAATGCAACTGCATATTTGCAGCCGATATATTCACATGCCAATCTTTCTACTTCGTTGATATTCTTACCAACTGTAGACATCCAGTTTGTTTCATACGCTTCTTTCACATATTCTATTTCCGGGCCATGCATGGTAGGACTGCTCAGCCAGACTTTTGATTCAAACTTCTTAAATGATTTATTTTCTTTGAACATAGCTTTTTCCTTGTTCCTTCCCCTCTTACCGAATTATGTTTTTGCAGTTGCGTCATTTGCTTGTCCAAAAAGAGCAAGTGCAATTATATTTACAATGGCATCAAACAGATGGATATAGCTTAAGCTTCTAATCAATACTTATTTTTATAACTATTTTATATAAGAGATTCCTTTAAAAAAACGCTAAAATCAGAAGAAAAAATAAGATTTTTCTGTCGTTCGTAAACTCAATATATCTGTTTTGTACCATTTTCAACACAAAACAATACTATTTTATTCAAGCAATTCAGAAAATTTGCAAGCCTCCGCAACCTCTTCAACTTCAGCCTCTGTAATATCAGGCGGTGAAAATGGAATTTTCATGATACCTTACCCCTCTTTGGTTAATTATAAAATAATGTGTTAAAACAAACATAAAATACTCATCCGCAAAAAGAAAAGCCCTTGCGTCTGCCCGCACCCCTCTTGTAAAGCTTAAGCTTATCGGACAGACACAAAAAGCCTAAGTACCATTATATATATATGTATGTATAAGTCAATACTTTTCGAGAAAAAAGTGCAGAAAATATTGAATTTTGTAATTTAATACACACTGTCTATCAATTGTTAAATCGTTTTGTATTCTATTTCATCATGATAGCAATTTGAAGTGTAATATACACCATAACAAGTACATTGTATCATACTTATTTTGATTTTGATACATTTTTCGGAAATTTTAATTAAATTTGCCGTTTTGTATAAAATACACTTTTTTATAATTAAAATTCTTAGCAACAAATAAAAGTACGGTTTATGGCATGTTCTTGCGATTTTTAGCAAATTTTCATTAAATCCGCCAAAATTCTGACTGTGACAATATTTGTGCAGAATTTTAAACACAAAGTCCCACATCTTTCGATGCGGGACTTCGGCACATTATTTTACTGTATAAACGCCTGTCTTAAACGTTGTTTTGATATATCCGTCCTCGGCTTCAACTTTCTCGCCGTTGATTGTAAGGTCTTTAAGTCCCTTAGTCTCAATTTTAAGATTCGCCTTTGCGCCAAACGGAATTTCGAACTCATAGACAAGATTGCCGTCCTCATGATGGAATCCGCTTCTGTACAATCCCATCGGCGAATTGTACCAAGCCATAATTGACGGAAGTCTGTCATCCGGCTGAGGTGCGAGGTCGATAACCTTAAATCCGGGTTCGTCCTCTCTCGGCTTAATACCGCACACATTGCGGTAAACCCACTCAAAAACCGCACCGTAAGAATAGTGGTTCATCGAGTTCATGCTCGTTCCGCTTATCTTACCGTCAGGATTTATTGAGTTCCATCTCTCCCAAATTGTCGTCGCACCCATATTGACCTCATAGAGCCAGCTTGGGTAGTCTTCGTTCAAGAAGAGAGTATAGGCAATATCGTTTGCTCCGTTGTCGGAAAGTGCGCGGCACAAAACAGGTGTTCCGAGGAAGCCCGTCTTTAAGTGATTGTCGGCAAGAGCGAGAAGATGTAGCAGTTCGTCTTTGATTTTCTCTCTGTTCTCCTCCTGAGCAATTCCGAAGTGAAGCGAAAGTGCATTTCCTGTCTGAGTTGAAGTAGCAACTCTTCCGCCCTTTGTGATAAATTCATCTCTTATAGCCTGAAGAATTTCCTCGGCACGCTTAAAGTAAACCTCGGCTATATCATCCTTTCCGAGAACCTTTGCAGCCTTTGCGACAAGAGTGGTTGAATAGTAGTAATATACCGAGCAAAGGAATGTATTGTTTGTTCCGCCGATAACGCTCTCGGGGTCAAATCCAGACTTAGGGCCATCGAGTGCAAGCCAGTCGCCGAAGTGCATGGTTACTTCTTTCCAAAGTCTTGTAGAGCCTGTGCTCTCGTCAACTCTGTAAATCCAATCTGCCCATGCCTTCATGGATTCAAACTGATTTTCAAGAATTGATTTATCTCCGCTGTACACATATGTAGTCCACGGGACAACAGTTGCGGCGTCAGCCCAACCAACAGCACCTCCGTTAATTTCGGGGTTGCCGAGAAGTCCGTCCTTTACCATAAGCGGCGAAACATGCGTTACCTTGCCGTCAAATTGTTTTTGGTCGATATAAAGATCTTTGCCGTACTTAGTATAGAATGCAAGGCAGTCCATATTAAAGTTAGCTGTTCCGCAGAATACCTGAGCGTCGCCAGTCCAACCCATTCTCTCGTCACGCTGCGGGCAATCGGTAGGAACATCAACAAAGTTATCTCTCTGTGACCATAAAGCATTGAGGAAAAGTCTGTTAATCTTCTCGTTTGATGTCTTTATGTCGCCCGTTGTCTCGAGGTCGCTGTAAATTGCAAATGCTTTGCAGTCCTCTGATTTTATCTCGTTTACAAAGCCGCTTACCTTTACATATCTAAAGCCGTAAAAAGTTGTAATTGGTCTGATTACCTGATCTGTTCCGTCACAAACAAATCTGTACTCCGCAAGAGCACTTCTGAGGTTTGCGTTATAGAAACAGTCGTCCTGAAGAATTTCTCCGTACTGAAGTCTTACTACCGTACCTTTAGGCTGATTTACCTTTATCTCCATCCAGCCGGTAATTTCCTGTTTTGCATCGAGAACAAATTCATCTTTCGGTGTGATGATTATTTCGGGCGAGAACTCCTGCATCTTCTTTACAGGCAAGCTGAGTCTATCGGTAATTTCTCCGATTTTTGAAGTATCGGCATACTTAACCTTGTTCCAGCAAGCGTTATAGTCACCCTCAGGAGATGCCCAATCCTTTATTTCTTTTGTAGAATCATACATCTCGCCGTCATAAATCGAGCTGAATTTAAGCGGTGACGGTGTGCACTGCCAAGTGTCGTCCGTGCAAACTACAGTCTCACCGTTAACGGTAACGTCACCCAAGAGAAGATAAACCGATGTGAAAACATCAATCGGATCGCCCTTGTCACCCGTCTCAAAGTTTCCCTGACCGTGGTCAAATCCGAATCTTCCCTTTGCCCAGCCGTTGCCTATCATGGCTCCGACTGTGTTTTTGCCCTTTACGAGATAGTCGGTAATGTCATAAGTCTGATACTGAAGCCACCTATCGTATGCGTCGCAGTTAGGCGTGAGGTACTCGTCCCCCACTCTCTTTCCGTTGATGTAAAGCTCATAGATGCCGAGGCCAGTGAAATATGCTCTTGCACTCTTAATGTCCTCGTCAACAGTGAATGTCTTTCTCATGTACGGCATAACGTCGTACGGAAGGTCGGGAGTAATCATTTTTCCGACAAAGCCAGTATCCATTTTACCCGTCTCGAACCAAGCGACATCACTTACTGCACCATCACCCTCATTGTCGGCAACTTCAACTTTCCAGTAATATCTTGTAGTCGGCTCAAGCTTAATCTCAAGCGAATATGCTCTCGAATCTGCGCTCTCATCCTCTCCCGAATCAAATAAAACTTCGGAGAAATCAGCACACTTTGAGACAGTAACTTTCGCCCACTTCTGCTCGTTTCCCTTGGCTTCGGAGACAACCCACGAAAGCTTGGGCGTCTTAAGTTCAAAGCCGAGAGGATTTACAATTCTGTTTGTTTTAAGTCTTGTAATTATCATATGCAACACCTCATCCAATTGATAAACAAAGTATATCACTTTGAGAAAAACATTTCCATATATTATAAAAATATACTAAAAAACACTTAAAACACAATAAAAAACTACAAATAAAGGACAATGTTTCGATAACTACTCTTAAAATAAGTCGTACATTCATAAAAAAAAGCGGGTACAGAAAACCTGTACCCGCAAAATTATTTATTTAAGCCGTATGAAGCAATAGATTACTTGTAGAGCTCAACGAGTCTCTCAAGATGCTCTCTGACTTCCTTGGAGTGTTCCTCTGCCTTTGCGAAGAGCTTCTCTGCACGCTCCGGGAAGGAACGTGTAAGTGAAGAATAACGAGCCTCGCCGAGGAGGAATTCCTTGTAGTCGCCTGTTGCAGGCTTGCTGTCGAGTGTGAACGGATTCTTGCCCTCTGCCTTAGCTGCCGGGTTGAATCTGAACATATTCCAGTAACCAGCCTTAACAGCCTTGTTCATCTCGGACTGGCAGTTTGTCATACCGCCCTTGATGGAATGCATCTCGCAAGGAGCATAGCAGATAACAAGTGACGGGCCGTGATAAGCCTCTGCCTCTTTGATTGCCTTGAGAGTCTGATTCTGATCAGCGCCCATAGCAACCTGTGCTACGTAAACATAGCCGTAAGACATAGCGATCTCAGCGAGTGACTTCTTAGCCATTTCCTTACCAGCAGCAGCAAACTGAGCAACCTGACCTATCTGAGAAGCCTTGGAAGCCTGTCCGCCTGTGTTGGAGTAAACCTCTGTATCGAAGACCATGATGTTGATATCCTCACCGGAAGCAAGAACGTGGTCAACACCGCCGAAGCCGATGTCGTATGCCCATCCGTCACCACCGAAGACCCAAACGGACTTCTTGGAGAGATATTCCTTAGACTTGAGAATCTCCTTAGCCTCGTCACAACCGCAAGCCTCAAGAGCAGATACAAGAGCAGCTGTAGCAGCCTGGTTCTTAGAACCGTCCTCGAGAGTTGCAAGATATTCTGCAGCAGCAGTCTTAACTGCCTCAGGAGCCTCGTCCTTAGCGGAGAGAGTCTCTACCTTGGAAACAAGTCTTGATCTGATAGCCTTCTGTCCGAGATACATACCGAAGCCGTGCTCAGCGTTATCCTCGAAGAGTGAGTTAGCCCATGCAGGACCGTGACCTGCCTTGTTTGTTGTATACGGAGATGTAGCTGCAGGACCGCCCCAAATTGAAGAACAACCTGTAGCGTTGGAGATGTACATTCTGTCACCGAAGAGCTGAGTTACTATTCTTGCATAAGCTGTTTCTGCACAACCTGCGCAAGAACCGGAGAACTCGAGAAGCGGCTGCTTGTACTGAGAAGAAATAACAGTATCATTCTTAGCAACCTCGGGCTTCTCAGCAACGTTAGCTACCATGTAATCGAATACCGGCTGCTGATCCTCCTGAGTCTCACGAGCAACCATTGAAAGTGACTTAGTCGGGCAAACACCGATACATACGCCGCATCCCATACAATCCATAGGAGAAATAGCGAGGCTGTACTTGTAGTTTGTCTTTACGACAGGTCTCTTAGCATACTTTGTGTTTGCAGGAGCGTTTGCTGCCTCTTCCTCTGTGAGAGCAAAAGGTCTGATTGTAGCATGAGGACAAACGAATACGCACTTGTTACACTCTGCGCAAGTCTCGTTGTTCCATACAGGAACATTAACAGCAACACCGCGCTTCTCATAAGCGGAAGCACCCTGCTCAAATGTACCGTCAACGTGGTCGACGAATGCGGAAACAGGAAGTGAATCACCCTCCATACGTCCGACCGGCTTGAGGATAGTATCAACCATCTTGACAAGCTTAGCGGGGCCGTTCTCTGTGACAGCCTTAGGAGCGTCAACAGCGTCTGCCCACTCTGCGGGAACGTCAATCTTTACGAGAGCGTCCTTACCTGCATCGATAGCCTTCCAGTTGTTGTCAACGATCTCTCTGCCCTTCTTGAGGTAAGACTTCTCAGCAGCTTCCTTCATGTGCTGAACAGCCTCTTCAATCGGCATAACCTTAGCAAGTGTGAAGAATGCAGACTGGAGAATTGTGTTTGTTCTCTTGCCCATGCCACACTTTACAGCGAGGTCAATAGCGTTGATTGTGTAAAGCTGAATGTCGTTCTTAGCGATATATCTCTTTGTCTCAGCGGAGAGATGCTCGGAGAGCTCCTCAGGAGACCACTGGCAGTTGATGAGGAATGTACCGCCCGGCTTAACATCGTTAACCATCTTGTAACCTTTAAGGATATAGGACGGGTTATGGCAAGCAACGAAGTCAGCCTTGTTAATGTAGTATGGGCTCTTGATCGGCTTGTCACCGAAACGGAGGTGAGAAATTGTGATACCGCCCGTCTTCTTGGAGTCATACTGGAAATATGCCTGAACGAACTTGTTGGTGTAGTCACCGATAATCTTGATGGAGTTCTTGTTAGCACCGACAGTACCGTCGCCGCCGAGACCCCAGAACTTAGCCTCGATTGTTCCCGGTGTAGCTGTGTTCGGTGCCGGCTTCTCCTCGAGGGAAAGATGTGTGACGTCATCATTGATACCGATTGTGAAGTGCTCCTTCGGAGCGTCCTTCTTGAGCTCGTCATATACTGCAAATACGCTTGAAGGAGGTGTATCCTTTGAGCCTAAGCCGTAACGACCGCCGATAACCTTAATGTCGGATCTGCCTGTAGCTGAGAGAGCTGCGATAACATCGAGGTAAAGCGGCTCGCCGAGTGCGCCGGGCTCCTTTGTTCTGTCTAGAACAGCAATCTTCTTAACTGTAGCGGGAATTGCCTCTGCAAGTTTCTCTGCTACGAAAGGTCTGTAAAGTCTTACTTTAACAACACCGACCTTCTCACCCTTAGCTGTGAGATAATCGATAACCTCTTCTGCTACGTCGTTGATTGAACCCATAGCGACGATGATGTTCTCAGCGTCGGGAGCACCGTAGTAGTTGAAGAGCTTGTAGTTTGTGCCGAGCTTAGCGTTAACCTTGTCCATGTACTCCTCGACAATTGCCGGAAGTGCATTGTAATACTCGTTGCAAGCCTCACGATGCTGGAAGAAGATATCTCCGTTCTCGTGTGAACCGCGCATTACAGGATGCTCGGGGTTGAGAGCTCTCTGTCTGAAAGCGTCAACAGCGTCCATATCGACCATATCTTTAAGGTCGTCATAGTCCCAAATCTCAATCTTCTGAATCTCGTGAGAGGTTCTGAATCCGTCGAAGAAGTTGAGGAAAGGAACTCTGCCCTTGATTGCTGCGAGGTGAGCAACTGCACCAAGATCCATAACCTCCTGAGGGTTGGTCTCGCAGAGCATTGCAAAGCCTGTCTGACGGCAAGCGTAAATATCGGAGTGATCACCGAAGATGTTAAGAGCGTGAGAAGCAACGCAACGTGCGGAAACATGGAATACTGCCGGTAAAAGCTCGCCGGCAATCTTATACATGTTCGGAATCATGAGGAGAAGTCCCTGAGAAGCGGTGTATGTTGTGGTAAGAGCACCGGCTGCGAGTGAGCCGTGAACTGTACCGGAAGCACCTGCCTCGGACTGCATCTCGGAAACCTTTACGGTTGTTCCGAAAATGTTCTTGAGTCCCTGTGCCGACCACTGATCGCAGTAGTCTGCCATCGGGCTGGATGGTGTGATAGGATAAATACCTGCTACTTCTGTGAATGCATATGATACATGAGCAGCAGCATTGTTACCATCCATGGATTTCATTTTTCTGGCCATTTAAATTTTCCTCCTTTAAGGATTTTTACATAAACCCGCGGTCTAATATTCACCGTACACGGATATTTTAACATTTTTAAATGAAAGTATCAAGGATTAACCGATAGATTTTCAAGGGTAAATATCGATATTTAATAGTTTATTAACATCTTTTTTATCGATTTTTTAGGTTAGTATCAACTACTTCTACTTCTGTATACAATATTTTTTGGATACATTTAATAAGTTAGCATATTCTATCAATATCAAATCAATAACGCACGCACCTCCCCCTTGCCGCCAAAACAAAATAATTTCAAAAAAGTGTTGACAAAAAGCGAAACATTGTTTATAATAATCAAGCACTCAGGAAACCGAGTAAAACTGAATATGGCCTGGTAGTTCAGCTGGTTAGAACGCTAGCCTGTCACGCTAGAGGTCGACGGTTCGATCCCGTTCCAGGTCGCCACCTATAGCAAGCTTCTTATTTTATAACGGCTTGCTATTTGTATGCTGTTATGGCTCAGGTGGTAGAGCACGTCCTTGGTAAGGACGAGGTCACCGGTTCGAGTCCGGTTAACAGCTCCAAAATCCGCAGAGGAATCTGCGGATTTTTGCTTTTTATCCCCCACTTTTCTTTATATTTGTATTTTTACCTGTTATGCCGAAAAACTTATTGAAATTTAAAAGTTTTTCGAAAATCTCGGTAAAAACTATTGTATTTATCCGGTTTTTTCGATACACTTACATATAAGGAGGCGATTTCATGATTATCAGACCATACTATTTAAATACTTTAAGAATTTATCGGAATGTTCCGCTTGTTAAAATTCTTTCAGGAATTCGCCGATGCGGAAAATCGACCATTTTAGATATGCTAAAAGAGGATTTGATTGCTGACGGTATATCAACCGACCATATAATTCAAATACGATATACATCTGAAGAGTTGGACGACGAAATGACCGCTAAGCAAATGTATCGAAACATAAAAGATAAAATGATAGACGAAGAACGCTACTATCTTCTTCTGGACGAGGTACAGGAAGTGAACGGATGGGAAAAAACTGTCAACAGTCTCTTGGAAGATTCTGATACGGATATTTATGTGACCGGATCAAACTCCAAACTGATGTCAAGTGAAATCTCAACTTATCTGACCGGCAGGTATATTTCTATCCCTGTCTTTACCCTGTCTTTTGCCGAATATTTGGAATTTAAAAAAGAGAGCAACCGAACACCAAAAGATCTCTTGAACGAGTATATCCGCACCGGAGGTTTTCCCATAGTTGCCCTTGGAAACTTTGACGAGCGCTCTTCTTATCAGATTGTTGAAGGAATTTACAATTCTGTAATAACAAGCGACATCACAAGGCGGCATAATATAACAAACTTTGATTTATTTAATCGTGTAGTAAAATACATCGTCGAAAATATCGGCAAGACCTTTTCCGCAAATGCTATTGTTAAATTCATCAAAAGCGAAGGTCGCTCTCTCTCAGTAGAAACGGTATATAATTATCTGGAGTGGCTTGAAAAAGCTTTTGTGATATATTGCTGCCAGAGATATGATATGCAAGGCAAGACTGTCCTTAAAACTCAAGAGAAATTCTACCTTGCAGACACTTCTCTCAAATACTGTATAATGGGATTCAACCCAAAATCAGTTGCTGCAATGCTTGAAAATATTGTATATTTTGAGCTTCGTCGCAAGGGATACGATGTTTATATAGGCAAAAATGCCGCCAAAGAGATAGACTTTGTTGCCGTACGACGTGACGAGCGAATCTATGTACAAGTTTGTCGTAATCTTCCCGAACAATCAGATCGAGAAATCAGCAACTTACTCGAAATCAAAGATCATTACCCTAAATATGTGGTAACTATGGACGAACTCGCGGCAGGAAATGTCAATGGTGTTAAAATCGTTCATTTAGCAGACTTCCTGTTACTCGAAAAATATTAGCCCAAAAACTTGTTTAAATCTTAAAGTTTTTCGAAAATCTCGGTAAGAACTTTCTGATTTAATCAAGTTTTTTTCAATTTATCACTTAAAAACTTTAAAAATCAAAAGCCGTCAAGGTTTGATTTATTCGAAAATCAGCCTTGGCGGCTCTTTTTAATATTTCTCTGTTATTTTTTCGGCAATTTTGATGCCGTCAACGGCAGCCGAAGTTATTCCTCCGGCGTAGCCTGCCCCCTCGCCTGCAGGATAAATTCCCTTAAAGCGTATGCTCTCAAGGCTCTCGCCTCGAATTATTCTCACGGGGCATGAGCTTCTCGATTCGGGTGCAGTCAAAACTGCGTCGGGAAGATCGTAACCTTTAATTTTTCTCGCAAAAAGCGGCATTGCCTCTCTTATTGAATCGGTTATAAACTGCGGAAAAAGCTCGTCCAAATCAGCACCAACAACCCCCGGTTTATACGAAGGATTAACAGAACCGAAAGCATCTGTTTTTCTCTTAAGCATAAAGTCTTCAAGCCTTTGTGCGGGTGCGGAGTAATTCGAACCGCCAAGGGTGAAAGCGGCTTTTTCAAGTTTTTCCTGAAATTCAAAACCCGCAAAAAGTGGTTTGTCGGCAAAATCCTCGGGGTTAAGCCCAACAAGTATGGCGGCGTTTGAATTTTCATCATCTCGCGCAAATCGGCTCATTCCGTTCGTGACGACATGCTCCTTAAAAGAAGTTGCGCCGACAACGGTTCCACCGGGGCACATGCAAAATGAATAAACGCCTCTGCCGTTTGGCAAATGAACCGCAAGTTTATAATCAGCATTGGGAAGCTTTGAAAAACTGTCGCCGTACTGGGAACGGCTTATAAGCTCCGCCGGATGCTCAATTCTCATGCCGACGGCAAAAGGTTTCTTTTCCATAGGAAAGCCGAGACTTTCAATAAGTTTGAATGTGTCTCTTGCGCTGTGTCCGATTGCTATAACAACATCATCGGTATCGATGAACGTTTTTTCACCGCTCTTTAAATCAAGCAGTTCCGCACCGACAACTTTGTCTTGCTTTATATTAAGTCCGACAAGTTTGGTGTTAAATCTCACTTCACCGCCCAAAGATATTATTCTTTTTCTGATGTTACTGACCGTTTTCGGAAGCTTGTCCGTTCCGATGTGCGGCTTTGCCTCGTAGAGTATCTCCTCGGGTGCGCCGTACTTAACAAAAGTCTCGAGAACCGCTCTGATTCTCGGATCTTTTATTCCCGTGTTTAGTTTACCGTCGGAAAAAGTGCCTGCTCCGCCCTCTCCGAACTGAATGTTGGAATTTTCGTCAAGCTTTCTGTTTTGCCAGAAATTGCCGACGGATTTTTCACGCTCCTCGACGCATTCGCCACGCTCGACAACTATCGGACGTGCCCCCGCCTCAGCCAAAATAAGTGCGCAGAACATTCCCGCGGGGCCAAATCCGACCACAAGCGGCCGCTTCGGAAAGCTTTTCTTTTGCGGCATAACGTAATGCGGAATATTTGATACGGTAAGCTTGGAATTTTTCTTTAAAAGCTTGCTTTCGTTCACATTTACCTCGACATCGAGCGTGAGAACATAACAGATATTCCCTTTGTCCCTTGCGTCAACCGACTTTTTAAATATATGCACCGCCTTGACCGAAGATTTATCGAGCTTCAGCTTTTGGCACGCAACTTTAAATAAGCTCCCCTCGGTGTAATCGAGGGGAAGCTTAACATTATTTATTCTTATCATTTTTACCTAATTTATCACAAATTGCCTCTGCCGAGCAAATGCCCGTCATCCAAGCAAAATTCAGATTGTAGCCGCCGCAATCTCCGTGAACGTTCAGAATTTCTCCGCAAAGATAAAGGTTTTTGCACTTGAGAGATTCCATGGTTCGCAAATTAACCTCATTAAGCGGAACACCGCCGGCAGTAACCTGAGCGTCGTCAAAACTCTTTAATCCCGAAACGGGGAGTGTAAGTCCCTTAATCATGGATGCAAGGCTGAAAATACTCTTTTCGGAAAGCTTAGAAAGCTTATCGTTCAAATTTAAACCGGATTTTTGCAGAATTGCAAATCCGATTTTATTATTCAAAATTCCGTCAAACAGCGAAGAAATCGGAAGCTGCTTGTTGAGACGAGCCGTTCGGCTGATTATATCGGCACATTCGGAAAACGGATAGTCGGGCATAAAATCGATTTTAACAGATAGATTATTTTTAGCTTTAGGGTTTTCGGAATAATACTCTGCGACAAAAACCGAGAGATTGAAAATACAAATTCCCGAAATTGCCTTATCGGTAATTTGAAGCTCCCCCACCTCGGATTTTATCGGCTTTTTTCCGCACATCAAAGTGACCTCGGCTCTTGACCTCACGCCCGACAGCTTTTTTAGAAAAGCATCCTCGCATCTCATCGGTACGAGTGACGGATACAAGTTTGTCACACTGTTGCCCAAAGACTCACAAAGCTTGTAGCAATTCTTTGAAGCGGATAATTTGGGAGAAGCCGCACCGCCGCCGGCAATTACAAGAATTCTTGTTTGAAGCATCTCGCCGCTTTCAAGCTTTAACTCAAAGGAGTTTTTTACCTTTTTTACAGCTGAAACCGCCGACTCGTATTTAATATCGCAGTCGATGCTGTTCATCAAAACACTTAAAACAGAGGTTGCCTGTTTGCTGTAAGGATAAACCCTTCCCTCGCTGTCGGCACTCGTGAGAAGTCCCAAATCCTCGAAAAAGCTTACAGCTTTGGGAGAATATTCTTCGAGAAAAGGTTTAAGTGCCATACTGTCCCCGTGATAGTGATCAAGCGACACATTTTCGTTGTTCAGGTTGCATCTGCCGTTGCCCGTTGCCAAAAGCTTGCGTCCCGCCTTTTTGTTGGCGTCGACAATCAGCATGTTAGGCTTAGATTTGGTTTTTTTGCAAATCCGAGCCGCACACGCAAGGCCCGATGCACCCGCACCGATTATGATAATATCGTACATCAGAAAATAAGTCCGAGTGCGCCATAAGAAACAAGGAGCATAATTACATCGGCAATCAATGAGCCGAGTGCAATGGAGAGCATGGAGTATTTGAAGTCCATCTTGAGAACAGATGCAACGAGTGCGCCTGTCCAAGCGCCTGTTCCGGGAAGCGGAATCGCGACGAAGAGCATAAGTCCGAACATCTCGTACTTCTGAATTTTAGCCTTGTTTTTCTCAACCTTTTTATTAAGAAAATCGACAAATCCCGAAAATCTTGTCTTTTCGAGCCACTTCATTATTCTCTCGATAAAGAGAAGAATGAAAGGAATCGGAAGAAGCGTTCCGATAAGGCAGATTATAGAAGCGTTAATCATCGGCACGGAAAGTGCTTTTGCCGCAAGAACGCCGCCACGAAGCTCAATTGTAGGAATGAGCGAAAGAATGAAAATCGTGAGCCAAGACGGAATCGTGTTTCCAAAAAGGTTTATAAGAAAGTTTGCCATAATAAATTTCCCTTCTCAAATAAATTGTATATCATCGCAGATTTATTACCGCGAAAAAGATGAACCAAACCGTTTGCAACGTAATCGGAAGCAAAAACGACAAGCGACACAAGTATCATAAACACGAGAATAGCGATAACATCGAGTGCAAGTCTCTTACCCCTCGGCATAGTGTCGGGAATCGGTTCTTCTTTTTCCTCGTCCTCATACTTGCTTAAAACAGCGTTAGCCGCATTGATATCACCGTATTCGACATAGATATTCTGATCGTCCTTTAGCGTTCTTGCATCAAAAGGGCTTTGTGCGATACCGAGGTCAAAATTCTCGAGAGTGTGCTTTATGCCGTTATCCTCAAGAAGCGCATCGATATCTTCTGCCTCGTATTTGTGGCAGGTCATCAGATAAATGAGGTCATTATCCTGTACGGGCCTCAGCCCCCTTGAACGCTTGCAATTGGAACAGCTTGTTCTGTTGTCCTCGGTAAGGTGTCTGCATTTTTTGCAATATTGCATCTTCACATTCCTTTCATAAGTTTAGAGAGCATAACTTTTTTAACTTCAGTATAATAACACAAAAAAGACGGGATTTCCATAAAAAACAGGCAGTTCCTAGAAACTGCCTGAAAATTTACTTTTTTTTAACATTTATATTACTTTGCAACGATGTTGACAAGCTTACCCGGAACATAAATTTCCTTGATAATGTTCTTGCCGGCAATCTCGGAAGCAACTTTCTCTTCTTCCTTAGCCATAGTGAGAACAGCTTCCTTCTCTGCGTTTACGGGAATGACAAGCTTAGACTTGATTTTTCCGTTGACCTGAAGAACAATCTCGACTGTCGAATCGACGCACTTGTTCTCGTCATAGCTCGGCCAAGCCTGTTCGCAAACAAGGCCCTCTCCGAGTTTATTCTCTGACCAAACTTCCTCTGTGATGTGCGGAGCAAAGATATTGAGGAGAATCGTGTATGTTGCAAGCTCTTTTCTTGTAATTGAGCCCTTAGCGGTAATCTCGTTGATAAGAGCCATCAATGTGGCAATAGCTGTGTTGAACTTGAGGTTCTCGCAGTCATCGTTTACCTTCTTGATTGCCTTGTGGAAAGAGGACTCAAGCTCGGAGCTGTACTCGTCACCGTCAACGAGGATTTCCTGAAGGTTCCAGTAACGGTCTACAAGTCTGCGGCAGCCCTTGATTCCGCTTGTGCTCCAAGGAGCGGCTTTCTCAAAGTCGCCGATGAACATCTCGTAAAGACGAAGTGTGTCTGCACCGTAAAGATCAACCATCTCATCGGGGTTGACAACGTTTCCTCTGGACTTTGACATCTTCTGTCCGTCCTCACCGAGAATCATGCCGTGGCTTGTTCTCTTCATGTAAGGCTCTTTTGTCGGAACCTCGCCGATATCATAGAGGAACTTATGCCAGAAACGGCTGTAAAGAAGGTGAAGCGTGGTGTGCTCCATGCCGCCATTGTACCAGTTTACAGGAGACCAGTACTTGAGTGCATCCTTTGAAGCGAATGCGTCTTCGTTGTGAGGATCCATGTAACGGAGGAAGTACCAAGAAGAACCTGCCCACTGAGGCATGGTGTCTGTCTCTCTCTTTGCGGGGCCGCCGCAACAAGGACACGTTGTGTTAACCCAATCTGTCATAGCGGCAAGCGGAGACTCACCGTTATCTGTCGGCTCGTAAGAATCAACCATCGGAAGAACAAGCGGAAGCTCTTTCTCGTCAATCGGAACATAACCGCACTTGTCACAAATAACGATCGGAATAGGCTCGCCCCAATATCTCTGGCGTGAGAAAACCCAGTCTCTGAGCTTGTAGTTAACCTTGGACTTGCCGATGCCCTTCTCCTCGAGATACTTCTTAATCTCCTTTTTAGCCTCTTCGACAGAAAGACCGTCAAGGAAACCGGAGTTTACCATGATACCTGTTGCGCAGTCTGTGAATGCCTCTTTGTTGACATCCTCGCCGCCCTTAACAACCTCGATAATCGGAAGGCCGAATTTCTTTGCGAACTCCCAGTCACGCGTGTCGTGAGCCGGAACAGCCATAATTGCGCCCGTTCCGTAAGAAACGAGAACATAGTCTGAGATAAAGATCGGAATCTCCGTTCCCGTGAGCGGATTAATTGCCTTTACGCCGTCAAGCTTAACGCCCGTCTTGTCCTTTGCAACCTCTGTACGCTCGAAATCGGATTTCTTTGCAGCCTCTGCCTGATAAGCTCTGATTTCATTGATGTTTGCAAGCTTGTCAGCCCACTTATCGATATACGGATGCTCAGGAGAAATAACCATATATGTTGCGCCGAAAAGAGTATCGGGTCTTGTTGTATAAACAGTTAATGTATCGCCCTCAGTTGTCTTGAAGTCAACCTCTGCGCCCTCGCTTCTGCCAATCCAGTTCTTCTGCTGAGCCTTAACTCTCTCCGGATAGTCGACCAAATCGAGATCATCAATGAGTTTCTGAGCGTACTCTGTGATTTTGAGCATCCACTGAGACTTAACCTTGTGAACAACCTCGCTGCCGCATCTCTCGCAAACGCCGTTTACAACCTCTTCGTTTGCAAGAACGCACTTACAAGAAGTACACCAGTTAACATTCATTTCCTTCTTGTAAGCAAGACCGTGCTTGAAAAGCTGAAGGAAAATCCACTGAGTCCACTTGTAATACTTGGGGTCTGTTGTGTTTATCTCACGGCTCCAGTCAAAGGAAATACCGAGTGACTGAATCTGCTTTTTGAATCTTGCAACGTTGTTTGCTGTAACAATTGACGGATGAATATGGTTTTTGATAGCGTAATTCTCTGTCGGAAGTCCGAATGCGTCCCATCCGATCGGATAGAGAACATTATAGTTCTGCATTCTTCTCTTTCTTGCGATAACGTCAAGAGCGGTGTACGGTCTTGGGTGACCTACGTGAAGTCCCTGACCCGACGGATACGGGAACTCGATAAGAGCATAAAATTTTTCCTTGTCTGAGGATTCCTCGGCATGGAAAACGCCCTTTTCTTCCCATACCTTTTGCCACTTAGGCTCAACAACCTTATGGTTATACTTCAATTTACTTCATTCCTTTCAGAGAATTATTCTGTTTTATAATCAATCTCTATCTCAACTCCGTCGTTCCAGAGGTGGTCAAGATCATAATAATCACGTGCTTCTGTTGTGAAAACATGAACCAAAACGGTTCCGTAATCAAGCAAAATCCAGCCGTTTGAGCGATAGCCCTCGACTGCATAAGGGGGAACTCCCTCAGCCTTTAATTTCTCCTCAACGTTGTCGGCAAGAGCCTGAACCTGAGTGGAGCTTGTGCCGCTTGCCACAACAAAGTAATCGCAAAGAGAAGAAATCTCCTCGATTTTAATCACCTTGATGTTCTGCGCTTTTTTACTGTCGAGCATCAATGCGGCTTTTGTTGCAATTTCAATAGGTGTCATATATACTTTCCTCTCATTACGCTTAAAACAGCGTCGTTGTATGCGTCGAATGTGTCCGAGACTATAGCCTTTCCGTTTTCGGCAAGCTCGCTTATCGTAAAGGATAATCCCTCGATTATAGCCTTGTCAAGGCTTTCCTTTGCGATAGTTCTCATTTTATCCACACCCTTGTAGTCACGGTCGTCGGAAATAAAATCAGCCACAAAAACAATTTTTTCCATGAGCGTCATGTCCTTTTTTCCGCTTGTGTGCCATCTTATAGGGTCAACTATGTCGGGATCATCGATATTGAGTTCGTTCTTAACATATGCCGCACCGCTTATCTGATGCCACAAATTGGGAGTGACCGCCTCAATATCGTTTAGTATTATACCAAAGCGATCCATAATTTTCAACTGTTCATCCTTTGGGGTATCCTTGAGGATATCGTGAAGGATTCCGGCGATTTCAGCTTTATCTGGATCGGCTCCGTATTTCTTCGCCAAACGCTTAGCCGCCTTTGCCACCTCACACGAGTGGTGGTATCTCTTATCGGATAAATGCGGCTTGATTATTTTCTGATATTCCTTAACGCTAAGCAAGCTTTCACCTCAAATGTACAAAGAATTTTTTTCGATATAATCGGCTACTTTTTGGGGAACAATCTGTCTGAAATGTTCGTCTCGGTTTTTAACGGAATTTCTTACCTCGGTGGATGAAATCTGCATGCACGGAATGTTCACAAGCTCAAATTTCGCAAAAGGAAATTTCTCTTTGAGATATGAAGCGTGCTCACACATTTTTTCGTAGCCCTCAGGCGTTCTCGGAATACCGCAAATAACTGCCCTTTTAAGGATCTCGTCGCCCTTATACCACTTATCGACCGTCAAAAACATATCCTCGCCCATCATAAGATAAAATTCATCCGTGGGATAAATTTCTCTTAACTGTATAAGCGTATCGATCGTAAAGCTTTTGTTTTCACGCTTAAGCTCGATATCCGAAATTTCGGCATTCACAAAGCTGTCTTCTAAAGCAAGCCTTATCATCTCTATTCGCTTGTCTGCGGTTATCAGATTTTCGGCTTCCTTGTGCGGCGGCTGTTTTGTCGGAATTATCAGCACCTTGTCAAAATTTAGTTTTGAGCAAAAAGCCTCAAGTATTCTGACATGTGCCGAATGAATCGGATTGAACGTTCCTCCGTAAATTCCTATTTTCATTATTTTTTCTTAGCTTTCGGAAGCACAATCACGGGATCTTTGTCCTTTTTCTTGTAAAGAACAAACTTTGAGCCGATGACCTGCACGACCTCACTGCCCGTCTCGGAAGCGAGAGTATCTGCCGCCTCACGGGGAGAAACGGGAGAAGTCTCGACAAGCACTTTGCCCTTGATAAGCTCTCTTGCGGCAAGTGCGTCCGCCGTCTGAACTGTTACCTCGGGGGTGAGTCCGTTCTTTCCTATCATAACAATTGTATCGTAATCTGTTGCAAGCGAGCGAAGATATGCTCTCTGTTTACTTGTTAACATTATTTATCGTTTACCTCGTTTTTAATATATTCGTTTAATTTCTCGTAGAATTTTTCGAGAGCTTTTCCCCTGTGAGAAATGCTGTCCTTTTCTTTATCGTCCATCTCGGCAAAAGTCTTGTCGCCTACCGCAAAAATCGGATCGTAGCCGAATCCGTTTTCGCCTCGGTTTTCTTCTGTGATTTTGCCGTAGCATCTTCCCGAAGCCTCGATTTTATCGCCGTTCGGAAAAACGCAGCAGATAGCCGCCTCAAAATAAGCGGTTCTCTTTTCCTCGGGTACGTTCTTGAGTTTTTCGAGAACGGTCTTTTTGCGCTGTCCCTCGGGTGCGTACCTTGCGGAATAAACTCCGGGCTCACCGCCCAAGAAGTCTATGCAAAGTCCAGAATCGTCGGCAATTGACGGCAGTCCAGTCTCCTTGCACGCAGACTCAGCCTTGATGAACGCATTCTCGGCAAAGGTTGTGCCGGTTTCATCAGCCTCGGTCAAATCGGCTGTGATAAGCTCAACCCCTATGGGAGATAAAATTCTCTCGAATTCCTTAATTTTGTTTTTGTTGTGTGAAGCTATTACAAATTTCATTTATTTTTCTCTTGTGAAAAGAGCCCTCGCAAAGTCACTCGGTACAAACGGCTGTAAATCGTCTATCTGCTCGCCTACGCCGATATACTTGACGGGCAAACCGAGTTCTTCCATAATCGGAATGACAACGCCGCCCTTTGATGTTCCGTCAAGCTTTGTGAGAATTATACCTGTAATTCCGGCAGCCTTTTGGAACTCTCTTGCCTGATTAACGGCATTTTGACCTGTTGTTGCGTCAAGAACAAGCAAAACCTCTCGGCTTGCATCGGGCAGAACCTTATCGATAGTTCTTGAAATTTTGCCGAGCTCATCCATAAGATTTTTCTTGTTGTGAAGTCTTCCCGCAGTATCGCAAATAACTATATCGGTGTTTCTTGCCTTAGCCGCCGCCAAAGTATCGTAAACAACTGAAGCGGGATCTGCGCCCTCGCCGTGCTTAATCATGGGAACATCCGCTCTCTGCGACCAAACCTCAAGCTGTTCTATTGCCGCCGCACGGAACGTATCTGCGGCGCCGAGCATAACGCTCTTTCCCTCCGCTTTGAAGTTTGCGGCAAGCTTTCCGATTGTGGTTGTCTTGCCCACGCCGTTAACTCCGATAACAAGAATGACGGAAGGCGTTGTGTCAAGATGAAGCTCCGTATCTCCCGAAACAAAGTCTGAAACGACCTCCTCGAGAAGATCCATAATCATGTTGGGATCGGTTATGCCTCTGTCTTTGACTCGTTTTCTGAGTTCGTCGCAGATTTTCTCTGCGCAAACCATACCGACGTCGCCCATGATGAGAAGCTCTTCAAGCTCTTCAAAAAGCTCCTCGTCTATCTTTGTGAAGGAATGAAGCATAGAAGAAATGGAGTTGCTTATGCTGTCCCTTGTTTTCTTCAGTCCTTCTTTGATTTTATCAAAAAATCCCATATATTTCTCCCTTACTCTAAAGTAGCGTCCTTACTGTCAAGATGCAATACTCTTGAAATACCGTCATCCTGCATTGTAACTCCGTAAAGCGAATCCGCACTTTCCATTGTTCCTCGTCTGTGAGTGATTACAATGAACTGCGTGTTGTCGTTCATGCGGTGCAAGTAATCGGCAAATCGTTCGACATTAGCATCGTCAAGAGCCGCCTCAACCTCGTCAAGCATGCAAAACGGCGGCGGGCTGACTTTCATTATAGCAAAATAAATAGAAATAGCAATGAGAGCTTTTTCACCGCCCGACATCGCCTCTATGTTTGAGACAACTTTACCCGGCGGATGAACCTTGATTTCGATTCCCGAAGACAAAATATCCTCTTTGTCCGAAAATTCAAGATAAGCATTTCCGCCGCCGAAAAGCTCGCGAAAAATCTCGGTGAAGTTTGTGTTTATTTCCTTAAATTGGCGTGCGTACTGCTCTTTCATCTGAATGGTAAGCTCACCGATAAGCCTTATAAGCGTAAGTCTCGATTTTTCGACGTCAGCAATTTGGTTCTTTAAGAAGTTATATCGCTCCGATACCTCTTTATATTCAACCACTGCGCCAACATTTACACTGCCGAGCGCCTTGATTTTTGCACGAAGTTCAGTAAGACGTGTTTTTGCCTCCTGCAAATCGTGTATCTTGATTGCCTGCTCCTCGGCTTCTCTTCTTGTCAGCTCATATTCTTCCCAAAGTTTTGCCAAGGTGAAATCAAGATCCTTTTGCAGATTTTCTCTGCGCTCGTTGAGCCTTGCAAGTTCGAGACCGATGTTTTCTTTCTTGGAATTAAGTTCACGCTCTTTCGCTCTTAAATCCCCCGACTGCTTTTCGAGAAGATTTCTTTCCTCGATAATGAGATTAATCTCGTTCGATTTGTTTTCGGAGTCGCTTTTCTTGCTTTGAGCGCTTTCCTTAAATTCAACTATTCGCTTTTCAAGTTCGACTATATGCTTTTTAAGCTCATCTGCTCGAAGCTTTAACTTTTGAACGTTATCCGATCCCTCTGCCTTTCGGACTTCAAGCGTCTCAATGCCGCTTTTGATTGCGTCCATATCCTTATCGGCAGAAATTATCTCTATGCGAACATTTTGCAGCTTGTTTTGAAGCTCACTTATGTAGCTTATAAAGCTGTTTCGGTCGCTGCTCAAATAATCGATTTTTGTGCGAAGCTTAGAAGCTTTTACCTCGTGCGTATCGATTTCACTGCGAAGAGAATTTAGCTCCTTTTCAAGCTCTGCAATTCTTGAAAGCGAATCTCGGCTTTCGTCCTCGAGATCACGAAGCCTCTCGTTTGCGGAAAGAATATCTCTTTCGTTTCTCGAAAGTTCTGCTCCCAAAAGAAGTTTTTTATCGTTAAGTCGGGATTTTTCAGCGTTTGCCACGTCAAGCTCCGCACCCGCCGATTTAATCTCTTCTTCAAGCTTTTGGAATTCTGCACTTTTGTCAGAAAGATCTTTTCTTATCTTTGCGGCAAACTCCCTTAATCGCTTTATTTCATTCTCACGGTTGAGAAGGCCTGCGTTTCTCGCAAGCGAACCACCTGTAAACGAACCGCCCGCATTGATGACCTGTCCGTCCAAAGTTACTATTCTGTTTCTGAATCCGAGCCTTCTTGCAATCGCCGAGGCATTATCGAGAGTATCACAAACGATAATTCTTCCGAGAAGAAAATTATTGATATTCTGATAGCGTTCCTCGCAGTTTACAAGCTCTGCGGCAAGACCGACAAAGCCGTTCATTCCCTCAACGTCACGAGTGGAAATTCTGTTTCCCTTTATAGTGGAGAGCGGCAAAAACGTTGCTCTTCCGGCATTTCTTCTTTTGAGGAAAGAGATGGCATTTCTTGCGTCTGCCTCCGTATCCACAACGATGTTTTGAAGGCTTGCACCGAGTGCAATTTCAATTGCCGTGGAATATTTTGATTCGGCATGAATAATCTGCGTTACGGGGCCGTGAACTCCGCCGATAATTCCTCTCTCGGCTTCACGCATGACAGCTCGAACGCTCTGAGCAAATCCCTCATAGTTTTTCTCGAGATCCTCGAGAATATGAGCTCTTCTCTCCTGTTCGCCCGCATCAAGCTTAAGCTTATCAAGCTGAGACCTCATCTCGTCACGTTTCTTTTTTCTGAGCGAAAGCTTAATGGTGTAACCGTCTATCGAGTTGTTCTCTTCGGCAATTTCCGCCTCGACCTTTTCGATGTCCTTTTCAATCGTTTCGTGTTCGTTTTGAAGATTGATTAAGGCTTCCTTGCCCTCGCTCACGGCAGAACTTAAGTTATCTCCACGATTTTTAATCTCGTTCAATGAAGATTCTGCGGCAGAAACGGAAATTCTCTTCTCCGAAACTGCGTTGTTAATCTCCGTGAGATCTTTCTGTGCCGCCTCAAGATTCAAACGGATTTCGTCCTCCTCGTTGTGAGAACGCTCAAGCTCGTCACTCAAAGAGACAAATTTATCATTTAACGAGCTTTTGCCCGTTTCTTTTTCTTCAAGCTGTTTTTTCTTCTCAGCCAATTCGGCGTCAATATCTTCAGATGAAGAAATAAGAAGGTCAAGCTCGCTTTCCGCCCTCTCGATGTCGCTCTTGTCGTGTGCGATATCGTTTTTAAGGACAGAAATATCGCCCTCGATTCTTGCCGCCTCCTGTGAAAGGCTTGATGCGTCATTTCTCGCCTGTTCCATTTTAACCGTACAGGCATTGACGGCATTATAGTTTTCTTCTATCGCCTTTGCAACGGAATCAATTTCATTCTCAAGCTTTGAATAATCTGATTTTGCGAGTGAAACTTTGTCTTCCTCGTCTCTCAAATCCTTCTCGGACTTTGCAATCTGCTCCGTCCAAATACCGATTTCAAGGCCGCGTTTTTCTTCATCGTACTCAATGAACTTTTGAGCCTTTTCGCTTTGAACTTTAAGCGGGCCAACTCTGTCCTCAAGCTCGGAAAGAATATCACGAAGTCTTACCAAATTTTCCTCGGTGCGGTCAAGTCGTCTTTCGGACTCCTCTTTTTTATATCTGAAACGTGAGATTCCGGCAGCTTCCTCGAAAATTTCTCGCCTGTCCTCGCTCTTAACGCTGACAATCGAGTCGATTTTTCCCTGACCTATCATGGAGTAGCCGTCTCGTCCGAGTCCCGTATCCATGAAAAGTTCGTTTATGTCTTTAAGTCTTACCTGTGCGTTGTTAATCAAATACTCGCTCTCGCCCGAACGGTAAAATCTTCTCGAAACGGAAATATCGTCGTTGTCAAAATCAAGCTCTCTCGATGAATTGTCGATGCGAAGTGTGACCTCAGCAAAAGACGCCGCCTTTCGTCCCGATGCGCCCTTAAAAATGACATCCTCCATCTTTGCACAGCGCAGTGCATGCACCGACTGCTCTCCGAGAACCCACCTCAGGGCATCGGAAACATTGCTCTTGCCGCTTCCGTTAGGGCCGACAACAGCAACAAAGGGATCTTCAAATTTCAGAACTGTTTTATCGGGAAAAGTTTTGAATCCCTGTATTTCCAAAGATTTTAGAAGCATATTATTTCCTTTCGAACATCAAGAAATCGAAAATTTGTCGGTTTCTCCGTCAGGAACAAACCTTACATTGTAGCCGAGTTTTTTGAATTTCCCGACATTTGCCTTTTTCTGCCCTATACAAGCGGATAGAAGTTTCGGCGAACATTTAATGATTATTTCTTCATCCGACGGTTCTCTTTTTTTCAAAAGCTCGTCACTTATTTCGTTAAAGAGAATCTCACTTAGGCATAATTCCTTAAAAGCGGGATGATACGGCCCCGCCACTCTCACGTCCATCTCTTCGCTTGCGTGAAGCCCCACACGAATTACTCTGATGCCGTTTTCCTCGAACATCGGGATAAGCTTTGAAACAAGGTTCACCGTCGCCTCGAGAGACGGCGGATTATACTCACCTGAGCGGTACAAATCTGCCAAGCGTGTGTTTTCAAGCGTGATCGTGGGATATATTCTCACTGTAGCGGGAGAAAGCTTTATGAGCTCTTTTGCTGTATTAATGTCGTCCTCTTCTGATGAGCCGTAAAGTCCCGTCATCATTTGAAGTCCGAGTTCGAAAGAGAAGCTTTTTATCAGTGAGGAGGCTTTTCTGACGCTTTGTGCGTCATGACCTCGGTCATTCATAAAAAGTATCCTGTCGGACATGGACTGAGCTCCGAGCTCTATCGACGTCACACCGTATTTTTTCAGTATACGAAGAACTTCTTCATCGATTTTATCGGGTCTTGTCGAACATCTTATTCCGATAAAGCCGTAGTCTTTGACCGCTTTGCTTGCAACTTCCAGCAAAGAAAGCATGTAGTCTCTGTCTATTGCGGTAAAACTGCCGCCGAAAAAAGCAATTTCGGCACCATGAGTTTTTTCGCCCATATATTCCGCCGCATCTCTAATGGTTTCTTCAACCCATTGCGGTGTTGGCTGTTTTGCGGCACCCGTTATTCTGTGCTGATTGCAAAAACTGCACTGACACGGACAGCCGTTGTGCGGAATAAAAATAGAAATATTGCTGTGCTTAATAACCCATCAACTCCAGTGCTTCACGAGCCGCTTGCTGTTCGGCTTCCTTTTTGCTCTTTCCGCCGCCCTTGCCTATCACGTTGCTGTTAAGATGAACCTCAACGACAAAGTGCTTGTTGTGATCGGGACCTGATTCTCCTACAAGAACATACTTTAAGTGCTCCTCGGGATTTTGCTGAATAATCTCCTGAAGCGTGGTTTTGTAGTCCTTGTATTTCTTTGAACCGATAGTCTTTGCCGCCGGTGCGATATATGTGAGAATGAATTTTCTAGCCTCATCAAGCGATCCGCTGTCAAGATAAATTGCGGCTGTTATCGACTCGAACATATCCGCCAAAATACTCGGTCTGTCGTTTCCGCCCGTGTGAAGCTCGCCGTGGCTCAGGCGCATATATTCGCCCACTCCTATCTCTCTCGAAAAAACACAAAGCGATTTTTCGCAGACGAGAGCGGCACGGTTCTTGGTTAGTTTTCCTTCGGGTAAATCCGTAAAATTTTCAAACAGATATTCCGCCGTCACAAAGCCCAAAACGGAGTCGCCGAGAAACTCAAGTCTCTCATAGCTTTTGCAGTGGTGCTCATTCGCATATGATGAATGAGTAACTGCCGTTCTGAGCAGTTCTATATTTTTGAAACGATAACCGATTTTTGCCTCGAGCGTTTCAAGTGAATCCTTCATTTTTATCCCTTCTTTGATACTGCATTCGTTATTTCGTCTATAATGCCCGACTCATAGTAAGCCTTTGCAAGTTTTAAGGCACTGAAGACAGTTTTTTCCTTTGCACTTCCGTGAATTTTGAAAACAGGCTTTGAGCATCCCAAAATAGGCGCTCCGCCGTATTCGTTGTAATCCATAGTCTTTTTAAGCTCTTTAAAGTCGCTTAAAATAAGCAAGGCGGCAAGCTTTGTCTTAAAGTTCTTGGTGAAAAGCCCTTTAAGCTTTTCTACGAGAACCATTGCAACGCCCTCATAAAGCTTGGTTACGACATTTCCCGTAAAGCCATCGCACACAAGAACATCGGCGGCGTCATCGGGAATATCTCTCGCCTCAATATTGCCTATGAAATTAATGCTTTCGTTCTGCTTTAAAAGCTCAAAGCACTCATGCTGGAACGGGCCGCCCTTGTGATCCTCCGTGCCGACATTCACAAGGCCCACTCTCGGAGAAGTTATATTCATAACCTTTTCCATGTAGCACGAACCCATTGTGGCAAACTGATCTATCATCTCGGCTCGGCACTCGTTGTTTGCGCCGCCGTCGCAAAGCATGAAAAAGCCTTCCTTTTTGGGCATGACAGGTGCAAAGGCAACTCGCTTTACGCCTTTTATTCTCTTGACAAGCATGGTTGAACCGACAACAACAGATCCGCTGTTTCCCGCACTCGCAAAAGCGTCTCCCATGCCCTTTGCCAAAGCCTTGAAACCTACGGACATCGAGGAATCGGCTTTATCCTTGATAACGCTCATGGGTTCATCCTCCATCGTGATGACCTCGCTCGCCTCAAGAATTTCCATATTGGAAATATCTATGCCGTTTTCCTTGGCGGCTTTTCTTATAAGCTCTCCCGAGCCTGTCAAAAGGATTTCAACTCCGAGTTCCTTTTCGGCTCGGGCGCAACCTTTTAAAATTTCGACAGGCGCATTATCTCCGCCAAAGGCGTCAACAATAATTTTCATAAAAAGTCCTCATTTAAATCCTATACTTGCTTAATAAGCTTCAGTCGGATTAAAAATTGTGTGCCTTTCTGTAATTTTCGAGACCTTCAAGAGCACGGTCGCTCAGTGCTGTGTATCTCAGTTTCTTATCCTTGATTTTCGGCTCGATTGCGGGCAATACTCCGAAGTTTGCGCCCATCGGCTGGAAATCAGCCGTAACGCTTGAGCTGATATATCTCGACAAAGCTCCGATCATAGTGGTTTCGGGCAGAACGACGGTTTCTTCTCCCCTAAATCTTCTTACGGCATTGATTCCAGCCATAAGCCCGGATGAAGCCGACTCCATATAACCCTCAACGCCCGTAATCTGACCTGCAAAGAATATATTCGGTGAACTTCTGAGTGAGAAATCTCCGTCAAGGAGTTTCGGCGAATTAAGGAAAGTATTTCTGTGCATAACGCCGTATCGGACAATCTCCGCATTCTCAAGGCCCGGAATCATACCGAAAACTCTCTTCTGCTCGGGAAATTTCAAATTAGTCTGGAATCCGACCAAGTTATAAAGAGTGTTCTCCTTGTTCTCGGTTCGAAGCTGAACCACTGCCCACGGGCGGTGACCTGTTCGCGGATCACGAAGTCCCACGGGCTTGAGCGGGCCAAATCGCAAAGTATCCGCTCCACGCTGTGCCATAACCTCAACAGGCATACATCCCTCGTAAACCTTGGGATTGTTTACATCAAACTCGTGAACCGGAGCACGCTCCGCACTTATAAGCGCAGAAATAAAGTTCTCGTACTCCTCTTTGTTCATAGGACAATTTATATAATCGTCGTCGCCCTTGTCGTAACGAGACTGCTTAAAACATTTGCTCATATCGAGGCTCTCCGCAGAAACAATCGGTGCAGCGGCATCGAAAAAGCTTAGAAATCCGCCACACTTTTCACTGATAGACTCGGCAAGCGCACCGCTTGTCAAAGGTCCTGTGGCAACAATCGTTATTCCGTCCTCAGGAATAGCGGAAACTTCCTCACGAACAACCTCTATAAGCGGATTATTTAAAATGCTGTCTGTCGCTCTCTCAGAAAAAAGATCACGGTTAACAGCCAACGCACCGCCGGCGGGAACTGCCGTTTCAAGTGCAATCGGCACGAGAAGAGATCCCAACCGTCTCATTTCCTCTTTGAGAAGTCCGGCGGCTGAATTAACTCTTGCCGCCTTGAGTGAATTCGAGCAGATAAGCTCAGCAAAATTCTCCGACTTATGTGCCGGGCTGAAGCTCACGGGCTTCATCTCGTAAAGCTTAACTTTTATGCCGTGTGAGGCTATTATGTTAGCCGCCTCAACGCCAGCAAGTCCCGCTCCGAGAACATTTATGTAATCATTCATCATTAGATCCGTCAAAGGTGCAGTTCTCTGTAAAGCACTTCAGCTTTTTGCTCTTTGCAGACTCATAGAAGAGCGGTTTTCCGCAAACGGGACAATTCTTGCCAACGGGAGCTCCCCATGAAGCGAAGTGACATTTCGGGAACGCACTGCATCCGTAGAAAATTTTGTTTTTCTTCTTTGTTTTTCTTTCAACTATCATCGAGCCACACTGAGGACAAAGAACGCCCGTTTCCTTGGGAACATTAAGCTTCTTGATGTTCGGACATTCCGGATATCCCGTACAGCCGAGGAACTTGCCGTATCTGCCGTACTTGACCTCCATGGGCTTTCCGCACAGCTCACAAATCTCGTCGGTTTCGTCCTCTTTAAGCTTAATCTTAACGCCTTCCATGTCCTTTTTGGCTTTTTGAACCGTTTTCTCGAAATCAGTCCAGAAACTTCTCAAGGTCTCGACCCAATCGGCTTCACCGCTCTGAACCTTTCCAAGCTCATTTTCAAGGCCCGCAGTAAAGCGAATATTGACTATCTTTGGGAACTTATCAGCAATTAAATCTGTCGTGACTGTTCCAAGCTCTGTCGGCTTGAATGCCTTGCCCTCACGGATAACGTACTCACGGTCGGTGATTGTTGCTAGCGTAGCCGCATATGTGGACGGTCTGCCGATTCCGTTCTCTTCAAGTGTTTTGATGAGCGATGCCTCGGTGTATCGTGCTGGCGGCTGTGTGAAGTGCTGATTGCCGACAATATCACGCAGTTTGAGTTTCATGCCGACTTCGAGTTTCGGTAAAGCTTTGCTCCTTGCCTCTTGTTCATCTTTACCCTCTTCATAAAGCACTGTAAAGCCGTCAAAGTTTACAGAGTAACCGCTTGCACGGAAGATGTAATCATTCGCCGCAATGGTAGCCGATGTGGTGTTAAGCACACACTTTGACATCTGACAAGCTATAAACCTTTCCCATATGAGCTTGTAAAGCTTATATTGATCCGATGTTAAAGAAGCCTTTACGTCCTCAGGTCTCATGGTTACGGAAGTGGGTCTGATAGCCTCGTGACCGTCCTGTGCGTTTGATTTTGTCTTATATACGGTAGGTTTGGACGGTACGTATTTACTGCCGTAAGTACCCTCGATATAAGTTCTTGCGGCATCGACAGCCTCTTCGGAAAGTCTCAGAGAGTCGGTTCTCATGTATGTTATAAGACCGACAGAGCCCTCGCCGGCTATTTCAACACCCTCGTATAACTGCTGAGCGACCGACATGGTTCTTCTTGCCTGGAATCCAAGCTTTCTTGACGCCTCTTGCTGAAGTGTGGAGGTTGTGAACGGTGGTGCGGGATTTTTTGACTTCTTTCCGTTCTTTACCGTATCGACAATAAAATCTGCGTCCGAAACAGCGCCGAGAATTTTATCGGCTTCATCCTTTGAGCCAATTTTAATCTCGCCGTTTCTGTCGCCGTAAAAAGCCGCCGCAAAAGTTGCAGTGGATTTAGGTGCAGAAAGCTTTGCGTCAATCGACCAGTACTCTACGGGAACGAATGCCTCAATCTCTCTTTCACGGTCTACTATAAGCTTAACCGCAACAGACTGAACACGACCCGCAGAAAGTCCCTTTCTTATTACCTTTGATAGAAACGGGCTTAAGGTGTAACCCACAAGGCGGTCGAGTATTCTTCTTGCCTGCTGTGCGTTCACCAAATCGAGGTCTATTTTTCTCGGTGCCGCCATGCCCTCCTGAACACCGTGCTTTGTTATCTCGTTAAAGGTAACACGATTCATATCGTTTAGGTCAAGGCCCAAAAGATATGCCAAGTGCCAAGAGATAGCTTCTCCCTCACGGTCGGGGTCGGTTGCGAGATAAACAGCTTCCGATGCAGCGGCTTTTTCCTTGAGCTCTTCTACAAGCTTTTCCTTGCCCTTGATGACGGCATATTTCGGCTTGAAATTATTTTTAACATCAACGTTGAGCCTTTGTGCGGGCAAATCTCTTATGTGTCCTACAGAGGCAACGATGTTATAATCGTTTCCAAGATATTTCTTTATTGTTTTCGCTTTTGACGGCGACTCAACAATAACTAATTTTGACATTTGAAAAATCCTTTCGGTATTCGTGTATTTTTTCAATCAAATAAGTATTTTACAACAGTTGCTTAGAGTTTTAATTCTTTTAAAGAATATTATTTTCTCAGCGCATATCTTTTGCCAGCAAAATCGGACGCCAAACCGGAAATCTCAAGTTCGGTCATAGCGGCAGATATCAGTGACGTGCGAAGCCCCGTAATTTTGGCAATCTCGGAAATGTGCATGGGCTCGCCTGAGAGAACAGAGAGAACCTTTCTTGCATTCTCCGAAACTTTCACGTCCTCGGCTTCCTGAGGCTTGTCGTCCTCATCTGTTATGTACTCGATAACATTGTCGTTTTCAAGCATTGAAACCTCCGGGTTAGCTTCTGCCGTTCTATTGTTGTAAACACTAAGATTTGTTCTGAACTCATAAAAAGGCCCGTACTCGTTTAAAATATCCTCTGCACTGGTAACGGGAATTGCACCGTCCTTTATAAGGCTGTTCGGCCCCCAGCTTTGCTCGTTTGAAGGGCTTCCCGGCACGGCAAAAACATCTCTGTCCTGCTCCGTTGCCCTCTTTGCGGTAATCATAGTACCGCTTTTTTGAGCGGCGCACACGATTAAAACTCCCTTAGAAAGTCCCGAAATGATTCTGTTTCTCGCCTGAAACGTGCCTCTTTGCAGTCCTGTTCCCGGAGGATACTCCGTTATGAGTGCCCCGCCCTTTTCAATTACCTGTCTTCTCAAATGCTCGTTCTGCATAAGGTACTGAACATCAAGTCCGCATCCCAACACGCATAGCGTCGGCGCAGAACCCATCAGCGCACCCTTGTGGGCGGCAGAGTCGATACCGATTGCACCGCCGCTTATCACGACAACTCCCGCTTTTGAGAGATTATAAGCGATTTTGTTGGCAATATTAAGAGAATCGTCGCTTGCTTTTCTCGAACCGACAATAGCGATAGCAAGGGTCTTGTCAAGGTCAGGAAGCTTTCCTTTCACATACAAAACACTCGGCGGATCTTTTATGTTCCAAAGAGCCTCGGGATAATCCTCACATTCGGGTGTTATCACGTGCTGTCCGAGCGACTCGGCGTAGTTAAGTGCCGCCTGTGCGTTTGCTAGCGTATAATTGTAGAGTGCCGATACCTCACGGTCGGTTATAAACTTAAACTGTGCCCAAAGTCCCGCTCCGCCGTCGTAGAACTCTTTCAGATTTTTGAATCTGTTAAATATCGTTCTCGGCTTTGTACTTCCCGCCGAAAAAGCATGCTGAAGCCAAATCCAGTAGGCACGTTTATCATTAGTCACCCTTAGTCATCTCCCACATGATAATTGAAGCTGAGGTTGCCGCATTCAGAGATTCCGCTCTGCCTTTCATAGGAATGGTAACAAGGTCATCGCAAAGAGATTTCATCTCCTCGGTTAAACCGTTTCCCTCGTTTCCTATGGCAACGCTTATTTTGTCGTTAAACTTTATATCGGTAATTCTCGAAGCGGAATTAAGCGGTACCGCTCCCAGAAGCTTATATTCATGTTTATTTAAAATATCTCGTGCCTCTTTTGCATTACTCGAATGAATGAATCTTATGCGAAAAACGGCACCCATGGACGCTCTTAAAACCTTCGGTGAAAGCACATCGCAGCACTCGCCCACCAAGAGAATCTCCCCTATGCCGAGAGCCTCGGCTGTTCTGAGTATGGTGCCCATATTTAAAGGGTCTTGAATATTCTCGAGCGTGAGAACTCTTCCTGAAAGAGATTTTGCATTTAAATTCTCACCGAACTCACACACGGCAAAAACGTCCTGACTTGATTTTGTCGAGGAAAGCAAATTTGCCACGTGTTCTTCCACAACATATATATTATCCGACACTTGTGCCGCTGTGTCTATATATTTTCTGTATTTTTTATAAGCCGACTCCGTGTAGTAAAGCTCTTTAATCTTCACTTTGCTTTTAGCGGCGTCCTCTACAAGTCTTGCACCCTCTGCGATATAACAGCCCTGTGCATTTCTTTGAGAAGACGAACCGTTAAGAGCGGCTCTCTCCTTAATCAACGGATTTTTTCTTGTGGTAATCTTATTTATCATAAATCCTAAAATAGCAAATATGCGCCCGAGAGAAAACCCGGACGCATTACATTAATTCAAATTATAAAGCAGCCTTTGCCTTCTCAACGAGAGCAGTAAATGCAGCCTCATCAGCTATAGCGATCTCGGAGAGCATCTTACGGTTAAGTGTGATGCCAGCCTTCTTAAGACCGTTCATGAATGTGGAATAGTTGATGTCGTTCATCTTGCAAGCAGCAGAGATTCTTGTGATCCAAAGACGGCGGAAATCTCTCTTTCTGTGCTTACGTCCGATATATGCGTAGTTGCCAGACTTCATGACAGCCTGCTTAGCCATCTTAAAGTGTCTTGACTTGGATCCGAAATAACCCTTAGCAAGCTTTAAAACTTTATTTCTTCTTTTACGAGTAGCAAGTGCACCCTTAACTCTAGCCATTTATTGTATCCTCCTAAATTCAGGTAATTTTCAGTTGTCCTTACTTATAAGGCATCATCTTTTTGACAGCTGCTAAGCTTGTCTTATCTGTAACAGTTGTGCCGCGAGCATGTCTCTTGGACTTAGCTGTCTTACCATGTCCGTTGAGGAGATGGCTCATGTTAGCGTGTGCACGGATAACCTTACCGTTCTTGGAAATTTTGAAGCGCTTCTTTGCGCCGCTGTGTGTCTTAAGCTTTGGCATAATTTATGTCCTCCTTAAAATTATCTTATTTGTTAGGCTTCGGAGCAAGGAACATTAACATGTTTCTTCCTTCCAATTTAGCCGGTTTCTCAACATTAGCAACATCGGAAAGATAATCGGAGAAGTTCTTCATTGTTTCAAGTCCGATCTCCGGATGTCCCATTTCTCTTCCGCGGAAACGAATAGATGCCTTGACCTTGTTTCCGTCAGCAATGAACTTCTTTGCCTGATTTGCCTTTGTCTCGAAATCATGCTTGTCGATATTAAGTGAAAGTCTAATCTCTTTAATCTCGACAACCTTCTGCTTTTTTCTGGCATCCTTTTCTCTCTTAGCCTGCTCGAAACGGTACTTGCCGTAATCGATAATCTTGCAAACAGGCGGCTGAGCCATAGGAGCGATCTTTACGAGATCAAGATTTTTTTCACTTGCCAGAGACAGTGCCTGCTGGCTAGACATAACTCCGAGCTGAGCACCGTCGGGGCCGATAACTCTTACTTCCTTATCACGAATCTCTTCGTTGATCTGAAGTTCCTCTTTCTTGCTAATTGTTAAGCACCTCCAAAATATGAACTAAACAAAAATTGCGGACAGCACAATACTGTCCGCAATCAAAATCATCAGATAAATGATATTGACCTATGTCAGACAGAACTGCATGGGTGAAAACACGTTGTGTTTTACTTTGTTGTCTTAGCTATTATATTACCTTACCGTCCTCTTGTCAATAACAAATTTCGGTTTTTCGGTAATTTTTCGCTTTATCCTCCGATTATTTAATTTTATCTTATGTCGTAGACACTTCTGATTCTGAGGTTCTTCGGCTCGCCGGAAACTATCTTGACTCTCTTCTCGCCCTTATCCATATCGAAATAGTTGTCGGAGAGAATCATGTCCTCATTCTCGTTGAGAATTTCAACGCTCTTTGCGTAAGCCTCGCTGTTAACGACAAGCTCGTCTCCCTCAACCTTAACCATAAGTTTCGGATCGAGATAGTTGAAATGCTTGTGGAACGTGAAGATTACGGAGCCGTTTGACAAAAAATCGCCGTTCTCATAAAGCTGATAGCTTACATAATCGTTGTATTCGTCAGCCTCATCGTGAAGATCTACCTTATCGAGCCAAACTGCGCTCAGTGCCGGCACGGTAGCTTCGTTTTCGCCCTCAAGCTTAACGGTCGAATCGTTCTTTCTAAGCTGCCACTTAACCGTTACGGTGTGCTCGCTCATTGTCTCGTTGGAAACATTGAGTCTTATGCTCTTCTTGAGGTCATACGGCTCTGCGTTTACGTTTGTATCCTGTGTGAGAACGCTCTCCTCCTCGCAAGAAAGAAGAATCGAAGCAAACATTCTCTTCTCATAGTAATGAAGTGCCTTCCAGCGTCCAAAGTAGTCGATTGAAGACCAAGAAGCAACAGGCCAGCAGTCGTTAAGCTGCCATACGATAGTACCCATGCAGATGCCGCGGATTCTTCTCAAATGCTCAACGCCGTACTTGATGCCCTCGCCCTGTAAAAGCTGAGAGGCATAAAGAGTTGCGTCAAAAGAAGTAGGCATTTTGTATGTCTGAGACATATAGTTGAGAATTTTACCGTTTGCACCGTTGCAGCGCTGATGTTTCTCCATGACGTAAGAGAATACGTTTCTGTCCTCGGGAAGTGTGAAAGACTCTACCGTCTTAAGTGACGGGAACGACTCAAATCCGAACTCCGAGAGATAGCGGAAATTGTGCTTTCTGTAATCGGTGAACGGCAAACTTCCGTGCCAAACCATCCAGTAGTGAACATCGCCTCTTGAATCATCATTGGGGTTATCGAAACCGCCGCCTGATGACGGGCTTGCCGGCCAATAGAATGTGTTGGGATCGTACTCCTGAAGAATCTGCGGAACGAGATACTCATACATTCTTATATAGTCAGCTTTCTGCTTGTGAGAGTTGACCCAAGTCCACTGATCGACAAACATTTCCATCTCGTTGTTGCCGCACCAAAGTCCGAGTGAAGCGTGGTGACGGATTCTCTTTACGTTGTCGATGATTTCCTGCTTAATGTTCTCGTGGAACTCAGGTGTGAGCTCGTAAACGGCACATGCGAACATGAGATCTTCCCAGACGATAAGACCGAGCTCGTCGCAAGCGTCCCAGAAAGAATCGAGCGGATAGTGACCGCCGCCCCAAACACGGATTGCGTTGTAGTTTGCGTCCTTAGCCTGTTTTAAAAGGTTATATGTTCTCTCGGGAGTAATTCTCTGGAAGATGTTGTCCTCGGGAATATAGTCTGCACCCATGGCAAAGACGCAAACGCCGTTTACCTCGTGGGCAAAGCTCTCGCCGTACTCGTCCTTTTCTCTGCGTACGGTCATGGTTCGAAGTCCGATTCTTCTCTGCCAAGTGTCGATTACTTCATCGCCCTTTTTGAGGTTTACCGTAACGGTGTAAAGCGGCTGTGCACCGTAGCCGTTCGGCCACCAAAGCTCGGGATCGGGAATTGAAATGATACCGCTGTCATAGTTAAGCTCGTATTTCTTGCCGTTTGGAGCGGTAGCATAAGCCTCGCAGTCAAGCTCGACATCCTCGTCCGTAACAAAATCAAGCTCGATATCAAGATCGAGATCAACCTCACCGTCATGGTGATTCTGAGTGACATAAACGCTGTCGATTCTTGCGGTATTTATTCCGAGAAGTTTAACGGGTTTCCAAATACCGGCATCGGGAAGTCTCGGGCCCCAGTCCCAACCGAACATGCAGTGTGTTTTTCTTATGTTCGGAAATCCCGTCATAGCGTCGGAGCTTCCGTCTGCTTTATAGATCTTGTACATCTCCTTGATGTACTCTGTCGGGGAAGAAATCTCAACTGTGAGCTCGTTTCCCTCAGCCTTCAAAATGTCAAGCACATCGAACTCATAAGTTCTGTGCATATTCTCGGTGTGACCGATAAGAGTGCCGTTCAAAGTGACATCGCAAATGGTATCGAGACCCTCGAAGCAAAGAATAACCTCGTCCGAAGAAAGAATATCCTCGGGAACGTCAAAACTTGTCTTAAAGACAAAGTCGTTGTCCATAAGCTTTAAAGCAGCAAGCTCGTTGTCTCTCCAGAACGGGTCCTCCATTTTTCCGTTCTCGAGTAATCCGCTGTAAACGGAACCCGGTATAGTGACGGGCATAAATTCCCGACCGACAATTTTCATCTGCCAGCCGTCATGAAGTAATTTTGTTATCATTTCTATCCATCCTTTCCGTGAATAAAATCCACGGCAACATAATAGAACCATTTGTATACAAAGTCAAGACAAAGATCAACAAATTGTAACCGCTTCTCCCAACCTCAACGAATAGAGATAACATGCCTTGACTTCTTTGCCCGTGATAAGCTCAAGCGCCTTTTTGTAAATATCAAGCTGAGCGGAATATCTTTCTGCAAGTTCGCCGACAGTTTTCACCCTGTCGGTTTTGTAGTCGACGATATAAAGCTCCCCCGCTTTTTCAAAGTACAAGTCTATTGCGCCCTGTAAATACACGTCCTCACCGGAATCGATGTCGAAAGCTTTTATTTCGCTCGCCTTGAGACTTATGCCAAACTGCCATTCCTTATGCGTTGCATCAGCAGTGAGTATATTTTTGCCAAGCTCCGACTCAAAGAATTTTCCAATCATACCGACATCGATAGCGTCCGCCTGTTCTTCTGTTATGAATTTCTCTTCAAGTAAGCGGTCGAGCTCCGCAAGCGGATCGGCGGCAGCCTTTTTGAAGTCGCAGTAATGCAGATACTCGTGAAAAGCCGTTCCACGCTCCGTGGCGGTAAGTCCCTTTTCGCTCATAAATGCGGGTCTCGGAAGAGTTTTGAGAACAAACGAATCGTGCGCAAGCTGTGACGCAGTTGCCTTTGAGGGGATTTTCGTCAGCTTTTCGTCAGAATATTCATACTCTGCCGCCTGATTTATCAAGCTCAAAAGCTCTTCATTCGGCTTGACTTTTTCCTCATCCGCATTATGCGTGATAAGCCGCTCGCTCTCGCACGGAACGACTTGAATCTCCATGGGAGAAGTGTTCTCCGCAAGCATATTTCCCTCGAAGTCCATTGCCTTGCGAAGAGAGAACGCCGACGGGTGCTTCAAAAGGCAAAGGGTTATCCAATCTCCGACTTTTGCGCACTGCTTCAAAGCAAACGGCGTAAGTCCGTTGCCGTCAGTGACATAGTTCTTCACCTTTGATTTTGACAAATCGCCCTCGTAATCAACGATTATCAGCTTGTATTCGGCTCTCGTCAATGCGACATAGAAAATTCTGAGTTCCTCGGCAAGACTGTCGTTATAATTTTCTCGGAGAATCGCCTCACGCATAATCGTGTTGTAGTAGATTTTGCGGTTTTTGTCGATCATTTTAAGGCCCATACCTAGCTTCATATTGAGAGCAACTTCATCGGTGAGCTTCTTAAAACCGTACGTGCTTCCCGCGACTATGCAAACAGGATACTGCAAGCCCTTTGAGCTGTGAACCGTTTGAATCACAACGCAGTCATCGTCGGAATTCGGGCTTGACTCCGCTATGGGGCCGCCGCCGTTTTCAATCATTCGGTTCACTATTCTCACAAAGCCGCTAACTCCGACATAACCCTGAGATTCAAAACTTGCCGCCATTTCACGTAGTTTTCTGAGATTTGCGATTTTTGCGTCTGCGTCGCCCATAGCTCCGACAATATCGAGGTATCCCGTTCTGTCGAAAAGATATGTGATAAAATCTGCCGCCGACATTGAAACAGCCGCAATTCTGTACATTTCTATATCGTCCAAAAACGACTTAAACCTCTCGTTGCCGGAATTTCTCAGCGATACATAAAGCGAATTTTTCTTGTCGTCAAGCCTGAGTCTCGCAACATCATCAGGCGTAAAACCGTAAACGGGACTTAGCATTACGGACAAAAGCGGAATGTCACGGTTGGGATTATCGACAATCTGAAGAAACGAGAAAAATCCCAGAATCTCGGGTCTGTCAAAAAATCTATCCGAAGTCTTTGCCTTGGTGGGAATTCCGTTCAGTGCAAGTTCGTCCGTATAAAAAGATATAACGTTCTTTGCGTTTCGCAAAAGAATCGTGAAATCACTGTATTTTACGGGGCGTTCTCCGTCTTTGTCCGGCACGGTGTAGCCATTATCCATCATATCACGAATGATATATGCAATGTGTCTCGCTTCCGCAACAGACTCCTTCATGCGCTTTGTCGGAGAATCAGCGTCAGCATCTCCGCTTTCGCCGTCATCCTCCAAAATATCCACCCGTGTGATGTTCTTTTCATCAGGCGCAAAATCGGTTCTGCCGAGCACAAGCTCTTCCCCGCTTTTGTAGTCGATTCCGCCCACTTCTTCCATCATAAGCATGCGGAAAAAGTAGTTGACGGAATCTATCACCTCGGGTGTCGAGCGGAAATTTCTGTCAAGGTTGATAAGTGCAGGCTCATCGTGGTAAGTTTCTTTAAATTCGTCAAAACTCTTTTTGTAGTTCAAAAATATCTCCGGCATCGCAAGACGGAATCCGTAAATGCTCTGCTTGATGTCGCCGACCATAAAACGGTTTTTGTCATCCTTTGAAAGTGCCCAGAATATGGCGTCCTGAACTTGGTTTGTGTCCTGATACTCGTCTATCATTACCTCGTCGAACTTCTCGCAAAGTGAAACGGCAAGCTCCGATCTTTCGTATCCGTCATCGGTTTTCTCAATAAGAAGATTTACTGCCAAGCGTTCGAGGTCATTAAAGTCGAGCACATTTTTCTCTCGCTTAAGCGCCGAAAAAGCTTCGCTGAATTTCTGCGTGAGATACCTTAGCTCCAAAACAAGCGGTTTCATCTCGGCAATCTCAGCATGAATAATCTCCTCGCTGTCCGAAAAACATTCGGGAAGTTTTTTTGCAAGTTCCTCCTGAACCTCATCGATTGCGGCATCCACTCTTTTTTTCAGAGAATCTTCGCTCATTCCCCTGATTACGGGTTTCTTGGGCTTTGAAAACGCCGAAAGGAAGTTTGAAATTTCGTCCCACTTTCCCTCATTAAGTCTGTTTTCGAGCTTTTGACAGTAGTCCTTGAGTTCGACAATCAAGCTCTCTCTTTTCTCTATGATTTTCTCGTTCTCCTCAGCCGCACGAAGAGTGTCGTCCAGAAGTTTTTGGAAATATTTCGTCTTTTCGAGTGCGCCGTCAATCAGAATTTTCCCCCAAACGGTTTCGCTCACAGGCTTTTTTTCGTCATATAAATCGATTATGTCCGAAAACCATTTGTCAGGGAAAAGATGACAGCTCGTGAAGTTATAGAGCGTTTTAATCGCACTCTCAAGCTTTTTATCGTCCTTGTCGGAGCTGAAAAAATCGGCAAGATAAGTATTTCCGTCCTCAAAATATTCATCGAGAACCTCGCCCAAAGCCTGATTTTGAAGTTCTTTTCCGAGATTTTCGTCAACCACGCCGAAATCCGATTTTACATCGAGGTTATAGAAATTCTCTCTGACAAGTTTTGTGCAAAACGAATCAACCGTTGAGATGTTTGCCTGAGACAAAAGCGACTGCTGGGTTCTGAAAAAGCTGTTGTTGGGAAACTCCCTTATTTTTGTACGGATAGCCTTGTTTATTCTCTCTTTCATCTCGGCGGCTGCCGCCTTTGTAAAGGTAACAACAAGCAGTCTGTCTGCCGCCACGGGATTTGTTTCATCTGTCAAAAGCGAGATTATTCTCTCAACCAAAACTGCAGTTTTTCCCGAGCCTGCGGCAGCGGAAACGAGAACAGTTCCACCCCTTGAGTCAATCGCGTTTTTTTGAGCGTCAGTCCATGTCGGCATTATTCTCATCTCCCCTCAATCTTTCTTCCATAGTCTCAAAAACAGCATCGTTCTTACCGCCGACATTTTTGGAATTGTTCTTATCTCTCTTTGAAAGACATACGGATGCGTAATCGCACCACTCGCAGTCATAAGAATTCACCATAACGGGGTCTGCGTCACACTTTCCCGCAAGCACTTCTTCCGCCATATTGGAAATTGTCTTTCTTACATACTCGAATATCAGCTTAAATCCTTTTTCGTTCACGAGATAATTTCCTTTTTTTAGGCTGTTATCCTTTGACAATGTGGCTTGAACAAATCTTCCCTTAATGTCTTTCTCCATAGCGTCGATAACCTCAATGCTGTCGAGGAGCAAGCCTTTCATTTGCTGTTTTTTGTCTCGCTCCTTACTTATAACCGCCTCGGGATCGTCACGCTTTGCACTGAACGAATCAATCTTAGCCGGCATATACAAAACACCGGCAGGAAGATATTTTCCTCCGTCCGTAATTGCGCAAAGATAGATGAGCATCTGCATATTAAGGCCGTAAAGAACCTCCGCCAGCTTAAAATCTTTGCTTCCCGTTTTGTAGTCCACAATTCTCACGTACTCGCTGCCGTCCCTTGCGGTGTACACGTCAAATCGGTCAATAACTCCGCCGACGCTGACGGTTTTTCCATCTTCGGTGGTGATTTTAAGCGGCGGAAACTGCGAACCGTCTTTAAGCGTGAGCTCAAAATATTTCGGATCGAATTTGCTCTGCGAAAATTCCTCAACAAGCCTTAAAAGCAATGTGTAAGCCGCCTGAACCATTCGTGCCAAGCGGTATTTGTCCTGAGCGCCCAAAGTCTCATAACCGCCCATCTCCGCATCGGCATATTCTTTTGCGTAGTTCTCAGTGTCATCTCTTAACTTTTTCTCGTTGCCGATATACGACCTTATGCCCTGTCTCAAAACCTTTTCGAGAATATAGTGCATAATCGTTCCGTACTGCCTGTTTCCGATTTCTGCGGCTTCAAGCTTTTTTGCATTAAGGCTGTAACGGCAAAAATACATAAACGGGCACTTGTAAAATGTCTCGATTCGGCTTGCGGAAAGCATGCTTCCGTCAAGGAATCTCGCCGAAACAGATTTGTCTTCTATTTCAAACTTTCCCTGATTTGCACTTCTTGCAAGCGCCTTTTTCTTTCCGTCATATTCACTTTTATTCTCAAAGAACTTTTCGAGCGTAGACGAAAGCTCGTTATTTGAGCCGAATTCTCCCGCATAACACGAAAAAGCCGCCTCGTTTGTCGTCAGATAATATTCCGGAGGCAGTTCCGCTATTTCTTCAAGCTTCGGAAAAACCTGTTCTATACTCTCGATAACCTCGCTCTTTGAATTTCCCGATGTGTTATATGTGAGATACAGCTTTTCCGATGGATTCGTCACCGCCTTGTATGCGTTAAATCTCTCTATTTGCGTTAACTCCTCAATGGGATTTTCAAGATCTATCGACATTTGGCGCATAAGCTTTTTTTCGCTCTCGGAAATAAGTCCCTTTACCGTCGGCACGGCTGGGAATGCGTCTCTTTTACAGCCTATAATAAAGGTTACCTTTGGCCTTGACTGCAAAAGCTCGATTGCCGAGCCGAACTGCACACTGTCAAGGTAAGTCGGAATATCTCTTGTCTCCTCCACCTCGAGAATATTCTTCATGTAGCCGTAGAATTTCGGCGCGTCAATTTTACTCTCGCCCAAAGTAAACGCAAATTGATCGAGCACTTCCATAAGCTTTGACCAAATTCGTTTGCCGTCGTCGGCACGGTCGGCAAGATTATTCTTTCGGCAAAACTCCGCCTGATTGATAATCGCCTCGGATACCTTGTTTTCGTCAAGCAAAGCAAAAATCGCACGGCATATGGATACGACGTCGGTATCTTTTATGCTTTCGGAGAATTTAACAAGCGGCTCAATCACGGCTTTTCTTGTGTTGTTAATTTCTTCAAGACGACTTTCCGAATCGGCGTCAAGTTTTTTTCCGTATCCCTCGGGGTGCTTCACAAAATCGCTTTTCCAAGCTTTACCGTTGGTTTTCCATACATAGGCGTAATTCTCGAGATTGGAAATCTCCTCGCCCGAAAGCCCCAAAAGCCCCGTCTTCATATAGGAAAGCACATCCTCTGTGCGGAAACCAAAAAGCACTATGTTAAATGCCGTGAAAACAAAACGCACGAGCGGAGAAGAATCTATTCTCTCTGCCTGTGAGAAATGAACGGGAATATGCCATTTTGCAAATATACTCTCAACGGAATGCGCATACGAAGCAACATCGGCGCATATCACGGAAATGTCCCTGTATTTATATTCGCTTTTCATGATGAGATTTCTGATTGTAGCCGCCGTGTACTCAAGCTCATCATATGCCGTACCGCCCGCATACACAAAAATATCGTTTGGTTCATTATCAAAGCATTTGGGCAAATCCGAAAAAGCATATTTTTCAAGCTGATTTAATTCTTCCGACTTAAATCGGTGACTTTCCGTAAGCGTTATCACTTCATCACTCACAGCAAGCGAAAGCTCCCCCGCCTTGGCTTTAAGCTTTCTGAAAGTATCAAAGCACGGATTAAAAAAGCTCTCTCTGCCGCCTTTTGGATCGGGCATACACAAACTAACAAAAACATCGTCCGCACTTCTCACCGCCGACATAATAATCGAGCGTTTGGGACTATCGAACGTCTCGAAGGAATCAAAAAACACCGTGGTGCCCTTGAAGTAATCGTTCTTCTCCACAAGCCGTGCCGCAAAGTCGATTAAATCGGACGGGTCTGTGTAGCTTCTCTTGACTATTGCGTCAAAAGCGGAATAAACGAGTCCTATCTCTTTAAGTTTTTGTGAAAGAACAGCGTCATCGGTCTTAACTCCAGAAATGGCGTCAAAGCCAATTCCGGAAGATTTCAACATTTCAACCGTTTCGAGCATCATGGGCGATAATTTTGCGGAATCGGCGTCCAGTACCTCGAGTTGATCTCGGCACTCGTCAACAGCCAAATTCATTGACAATATCTTTCCGCTGTCGCTTATCCTCTTTTTTGCAAGTCCGCCGTATTTCTCGATTATATTACCGGCAAGGCGGGAAAAACTGAGCACGCGAATATTGACGGCAAGCTTTGCGCCCGCCGTCTCGAGAATATCTTTTTCCGCCTCGAAAGTAAATTGATCCGGAAGAACAATTATTGTTTTCTTTCCGTTTTTTGCAAGCTCACAAGCTTTTTGATAAAAATAAAAACTCTTACCAAAGCCGGATCTTCCCACTAAAAATCTCAACATCTTAATTTACCCTTACCACAAAAAGGAAGAAATATCGCTTATATCGGAAATATCACCGAATTCTCCCTTATCGATAACCTCGCCTGTCCACGTATAATAGGGATCTCTCATCTGGGTATAATTGTCCAAAAGCTCCATAAGTCTCTCGCCTGTGTTCATATAGGTCTCAAATTCGTTTTTCTCGTCTTCCGTTGCGCTTTCACTTAGATGAAAAACAGGCTCCTCAATAAAACATTCCGAAAAGAAAACCTCGGGCTTTTTTCCTGTGTTACTCATAAATATTGCCTCCTTAAAGAGCATTCAAAAATAATAGTTTATGATGTCATTTTACCATGTTTGAATGTCTCTTTCAACAAAACCGCCCAAAGCAATTATCGGAGTCGCAAAACTTTCGCACTAAAGCAAAAAAAAAAAAAAAAAAAAAAAAAAAAAAAACGGACAAGGCAGAAATCTCTGTCTTGTCCGTTTAAATTCGGCGCATTTGGCTTTGGGAGTGTATTTGGGGTAATTTAATAATGAGGTTTTACAAAAATACTGTGTTTATCATGTTATAGATGTTTTCTTAATGCAGCTTTGTGCCTTAACGCCGATTCGTATTTTAAATTGCTTAGCCGAGAAGTCTAATCATTACGCTTCCCGAAATGAGAACCAATGCTCCGCCAAGTCTTGTTGCCATCTGTGCAAAAGGAATTAGTTCCATGCGGTTTGCAGCAGAGAGAACGGCGATGTTTCCTGTGCCGCCCATGCTGTTTGTGCAAAGACCAGCAGTGATTGAAGACTCAACAGGATAGAATCCGAAGAGCTTGCCGAGAAATCCCGATACAATCGCAACAGTAATAATGATTGCAATGCATGTGATGAGGAACGAAGGTGTGAGTGCAGCTCCGAGAACCTTGAGGTCAAGAAGCGCAAGACCGATACCGGCGAGCAAAGCGTTTGTGAAATTCTTCATGACAAACTGTCCCCACTGAACAGCCATGTTCTCGTATTTCTCCGGGATTACGCCGAGCAGCTTGAAGATTACGACAATGATAATCATAAATGCGTAAGCGTGAACACTTGGAAAAATCTTGCTGATGAGCGTACCGATTGTAAAGAATCCGCATGAGAAGAGAAGGCCTGTTCCCATGGTTGTTATGTCAAGCTTGCCGCTTGGAGCACTCTTCTTCTTTTCTTCGGGCATATCCATGAGCTTGCCGTTGCCGTTGAGTGAAGGAACGGAAGCTCCGATTTTTGCTATAAGTGCCGCACTGATAATTGCGAGCACGTTTCCGATTGCCGAAGCGGGAATCATCTGAGAGATGATATCAGCCTGATCAAGTCCCGTTGCGTTTGCGTAAATCTGTGAAAGCGGAGTAACGCCGGCGCCCATACCGCCGCTCATCATAGGCATTGCGATGTAAAGAATGCTCTCACCAAAACCTCTGCCCATGAGCATTCCGACCAATCCACCGGCAAGCATTGCGCAAGCCATGGAAATGAACGAAACAGGGAGAAAACGCACTGCGGCTTTTTTGAGAAGGTCTCTGTTCATACCGAGAATGCTTCCCGTGATGAGTGCCGAGATGTAGAAATCTAGAAAACCGACATTGTTCATGAAGTCCTTGCAGTTTTCTACGACGCTTGTCGGAAGAATTCCGAACGAAGCAAGTGCCGATGAAGCAAATATGCAGAAAACCGCACCGCCGCCGAGATATGAACGGATAATCGGAATTTTAGAGCCCAGCAGGCTGAAAACGCCGCCCAAAACGAGCATTATAGCAAGAGCGCCGACCATGTTGGCGGGGAGAATTTCCATCTCCGCCGCAAACACTACTATAATTGCAAGAATAAAATAAACAGGTATTGAAAGACCCATTATTTTAACTTCTTTCACTTTATCCAAAAGGTTAAACCTTGCTGTTCTTGATGCATCCATAAATCCACTCCTCTAAAAATCAGTTCTTGTGAAGCTTGGAAACGCCTGTTTCGATAGCTGTCTTTGCAACTGCATCTGCTACGCCGTTTGCAACTCTCTCGTCAAATGCGCCCGGAATGATGTAGTCCTCGTTGAGCTCTTCTGCAGTAATGATGTCTGCGATAGCCTTAACTGCGGCAATCTTCATGTCCTCGGTGATGTCTGTTGCTCTTGCCTTAAGTGCACCCTTGAAGATTCCGGGGAAAACAAGAACGTTGTTAATCTGGTTTGGGAAATCAGAACGACCTGTTGCAACAACTCTTGCGCCGCCCTTCTTTGCCTCGTCGGGCATAATCTCAGGTGTTGGGTTTGCCATTGCAAATACGATAGCGTCGTTAGCCATTGTGCTTACCATCTCTGCAGAAACAACGTTCGGTGCGGAAACGCCGATGAATACGTCTCTTCCCTTCATTGCTGCAGCGAGGTCGCCGTGGAGCTGCTCCTTGTTGGTTTTCTCTGCCATATCTTTCTGAGCGGGGTTCATCCAGTCCTCACCGACTGCGAGAATGCCCTGGCGGTCAACAAGAATAACATCGCCGATGCCGAGCTCGAGAAGAAGCTTGCAGATTGAAATGCCGGCAGAACCTGCGCCGTTAATAACAACCTTAGCGTCGCCGAAGTTCTTTCCTACAAGTCTCAAAGCGTTTGTGAGTCCTGCAGAAACTACGATAGCCGTGCCGTGCTGATCATCGTGGAAAACAGGGATGTCAAGCTCTTCTTTAAGTCTGCGCTCGATTTCAAAACATCTCGGAGCGGAGATGTCCTCGAGGTTGATTCCGCCGAATGTGGGAGCGAGTCTCTTAACTGTCTCGACAATCTCGTCTGTGTCCTTTGTGTCAAGGCAAATCGGGAATGCGTCGATTCCTGCGAACTCCTTGAAGAGTATCGATTTACCCTCCATAACAGGCATTGCTGCTTCGGGGCCGATATCGCCGAGACCTAAAACTGCTGTGCCGTCGGAAACAACAGCAACAAGATTTCCCTTAGCTGTGTAACGGTAAACCTCTTCTTTGTTGTCTCTGATTTTTCTGCAGGGCTCTGCTACACCCGGTGTGTAAGCTGTGCTGAGGTCGTCTCTTGTCTTAACTGTGACCTTAGAAACCACACTGATTTTACCTTTGTTTTCCTCGTGCATTTTGAGTGCCATTGCGTTGTAATCCATAATCCTGAACTCCTTATTTTTTTATTTTTGGTTTGTTTTTGTTCGGTGGCATAAGAATAACACATTCTTACAAAATTGAAAGTTTTGTTAAGTTTTAAAAATGTTTTGTAAGTAAAAAAAATATAATATACAAATACAATATACAAAAAATGTTGTATACTAAGTGTAGCAAAGAACAAAGACTTTTATTTTTCAACACAAAGGAATTTATATGTACAATAATCAAGAAACTATTTTTCAAAAGCTCTCAAAATCATATTTTATATTGGTTGCGATAATGATTCTGGCGACCGCCGCTTTCATTTTGCCCAATCAATTAAAGTTGTTTAACGAATCGCTCGAGGATACTATTTTCGGAACGGCTTATATACTCTCCGAAAACTCCGAGATAATTGAAGGCTTAAAAAAAGGCGAACTGTCGGACTCTCTTAAAGCCTCGCTTCTCGAAATGGAAGAAAGGAGTGACGACATCGACTATATAGTAATAGCGGACAAAAACTCCGTGAGACTTTTTCATCCTAACGCCGATGAAATCGGAAAAAAATTCGAGGGCGGCGACGAGGCACAAATTTTAAGCGACCCCACCCCCTACACCACAATCAGAAAAGGTGTGCACGATGTTCAGAAAAGAGCTTTTTATCAGCTGGCCGACAGCGACGGAACAGCGCTTGGATTTATAATGGTAAGTGCGTCAATGTCAACGGTGCATTTGGCTCAGATGAAACTTATAGCAAAGCTGATTTTAATCTTTTTGGGCATATGGATTTTGGGCGTGATTTTTGCCGTCTACACTTCAAGGCACATAAGAAAAAGCCTTTTGGGCTATGAACCCGCCGACATTGCAAAACTTTTTCTTCAGCGCGAGGAAATTCTCGAGAACATCGACGAGGGGATCATCGCTTGCAACACTTCATCGGCTAAGATTTTCTCAAACACCGCCGCCGACCGACTTCTCGGCAAAGACTACAAGCCAAAAAACGACGAGGGTCTTTGTTATATGCTCGAAAAATGCACGGAAGAAAACACAAGTTTCACTTTGATTCCGTACGAACACGACGGCAAAAATCTTCTTGCCAGCGTAATCCCCTTAAAAAAAGAAGAAGAAACCATCGGATTTCTTCTCATATTCCGTGACCGCACAGAAATGCTAGATCTTGCCGACCAGCTATCCGGCTCAAATCACATCGTTGAGGCGCTTCGTGCGTCAACGCACGAATTTCTGAACAAACTGCATGTCATCTCCGGCATGCTTCAAATGGAAAATTACGATGAGGCAATTTCTTTCATCAACGGTCTTTCCGAAGAAACAGGAAACAGCTATCAAACTGTTATCGGTCAAATTCAAAACAAAACTCTCGCCGCACTTCTTCTCGGAAAGCAGAGCCACGCGCGTGAACTTGATATAGATTTCAGCATTCGCAAGGACAGTTTTCTTGCCGCACACAACGATTATCTTTCCACAAAGGAGCTTGTCACCGTTATCGGAAATCTCACGGAAAACGCATTTCATGCGGTCGAGAGTGTAGACGGCATTCGTCAGGTTCAGCTTTTTATAAGACAATCCGACGAAGGGCTTATGATCATATCCGACGATACGGGCGTCGGAATGACGAAGGAGCAAACGGAAGAGCTTATGAAAGGAAACTTCACCACAAGGGGCGAAGGTCACGGCGTGGGATTCAGACTTATTCGTGAGATTATAGCAAAGCATGACGGCTATCTTTCCATTGAGTCCGAACCCGGTGTGGGCTCATCATTTACAATAAGCATACGCAAAAAACGAAACGGAGAAAACGCAAATGATTAAAACAGTAATTGTTGAAGACGATCTCATGGTCGCAGAAATAAACAGTCAGTTTGCTCAAAAAACACAGGGAATTCAAATAGCCGCAACCTTCCACAACGGAAACGACGCCCTGAAATTCCTCTCGGAAACGCATGTCGATTTGCTTCTTCTCGATTTGTACATGCCAGGTTTTTCGGGACTTGAATTGCTAAGGGAGCTTCGCAGAAACGGAAACGACGTCGATGTAATCATGATAACCGCCGCCAACGATACTGAGAGTATTCGTGAGGCGTTAAAGCTCGGAATAACCGATTATCTGATTAAGCCGTTCAAGTATGAGCGTTTCGCTCATGCACTTGACAAGTATCTTCTCAAGCATAAATTTATGGAGAACGGCACTTCTTTCACTCAAGCCGATTTGGACAAGCTTTTGCACACAAATCAGGTTTCCGATAAAGCAAAAGAAATTGAGCTTCAAAAAGGACTTCAAAGAAAAACACTCGAGCGCATTCTCGATTGTCTCAAAGAACACAAGGGCGAATACCTTACAAGCGAATTTATCTCATCGAGCGTGAATCTCTCTCAGGTTACCTCAAGACGATACCTAAACTACCTCGTTGAAACCGACACGGTTAAAAGCAGAATAGACTATTCGACGGGCGGCAGACCGTGCGTTGAATATATGATTGAGTGAAAATTCGATTTAAATAAATAATCTTCTCCCCTTTTTTCGTCAAACAGAAATATTTCTCTGTACAACTTTTTGCAGAAACGATATAGTATATTTATCACAAGAAATAAAATCTTGGAGGCAAATATGAAAAACGAAAATCAGGGATACTACGGCACTCAGAAAAACGCCAAGAAAAATTCTTGTTGTCTTGTAAGTTTTTTTAAAATCTGCTGTTTTGTGGCGGTAGTTGTCTCAGCTTGGTACTTTATCGACTCGGGCGCAAATCCTCTTGACTTTTTTTTAGATGACGAAAGTTCTCAAACTTATGTAACGAGTTCCGCCGATGAAGAGGGAAACAGTTCGGTTAGAGAAGCGTACGAATCGAAAAAGGCAAAATCGGCAAAGAAAGCAAAAAGCAAGAAATCCGACAAAAAAGCCGAATCGGAAACCGAAAGTTCGGCGGAAAGCAGCTCGGAAACAAGCATTGAAGAACCTGACATTCAGCTTTCGGACGCTTATTATTACTTTTCTCAGCTATCGGGCGAGGATCTCAAAATTTACAAGCTCATGCTTCAGGGAATTCTCAATCACGATGAAGAAATCACTCTTCCCGCAAACTCCGAGAATAAACTGAGAAGCATATACGATATGTTTATGTTCGATCACCCCGAAATTTTCTATATAGAAAATTCATTCAGCTATTACGGTTACATCGACAGAACCGTTTTTTTGCCGAAATACACTTACAATACCGATGAAATCGGACAGAAACAAGATCAGATTAACTCCGCACTCAGCAATTTCAACACTTATCTTGCCGGCGACAATTCGGAATACGATATAATCAAAAAGGCTTATGTTTATCTCATAGATATGGTCGATTATGTCTCGGATTCAAGCGATAACCAGAATATTTACAGCGCACTTGTAAATCATCAGAGCGTATGTGCGGGCTACGCAAGAGCCTACCAGTATTTACTGCAATACTACGGAATTCAGGCAATTTATGTTCACGGCGAATCCTTAAACGATGACGGCTGGGGAAGCCACGCATGGAATATTGTGCGTTGTAATGGCCAGTACTATCAGGTTGACGTCACTTACGGCGACGATATCTCCGATGAATGGATGAAAGAACTTGGCATTCACGACTTCGCTTACCTTTGCATAGACGATAACTCAATGTACAGAGACCACACAATCGCAAGCGAGCCGAGCGTTCCCGAATGCACATCGCTTGATTTGAATTTCTACATTATGAACGGCTTGTATTCAGATTATTACGATGATAATGTTGTGGCAAGCATGAGCAACTCGATTTACAGCGGAGAGCACACTTGGTGCTATCAGTTCTCAAATTACGATGCCTTTGCCGCATGCCTTGAGAGCATAAGCGCCGAAAACGGAATCTACGCAAGAACGGTAGCCGATTACATAGGTGGAAGCTCTTATATTCGCTATCAATACGACAGCACAACCTACACCATAATGTGTTGGTACTGATATAAAACGATTTGAACCCACTGAAACCATAAATGTCCCCTACACCTTTAAAGGCGTGAGGGACATTGGGTTAAATATAAAATAAAACTGACAGGAGGTTTTATGTATGGTAACAAGAGAAGAAATGCCCGCTTGTCCGGTTGCGATAACGGTTTCTTTAATCGGAAGCAAATGGAAATTGTTAATTATAAGGAATCTTCTTGTACGCCCCTGGCGTTTTAATGAATTAAAAAGAGATTTGAATGGAATCAGTCAGAAAGTTTTGACCGACAGTTTGCGTTCCATGGAAAAAGATGGTCTTATCACAAGAACCGTTTATGCAGAGGTTCCGCCAAAAGTAGAATATTCACTCAGTGACCTTGGAGAATCAATGCGACCGATTATTAAATCCATGGAAGATTGGGGAATCTCATACAAAAATAATATAACCAACAAAAAACAGGAAGATGCTTTATAAAAAGCTCTTCCTGTTCCCTTTTCGTCTTAACAGTATCTCATTCTTACCGCTGTCCATTCTCACAATATCAAATTAAGAAAAGACAACATGTGCTAAAATTGTTCTCTAAAAATATAAAATTACTGATTTGTTTTACCGCCGTTATCTTTGATTAAATCCATAAAGAGATTTACGACAGGGTTTATGTTGTTCGGATTCGTCACACAAACATAGCTGTCGGAATATTCCGATTCAAACGGTATGGAGTGATAATAAGTGTTTCCGAGAAGATACGGATCGTGAGGATTTGAAATTGTAACGCCGTTTTCGGACATAACTTTAAAATAAGCGATTTCTGACGACTCAACCTCCACCTGATGCACATCCGTAAGGCAAAAAACATCCTTAAAAATACTATCAACCTTATATCCGTTCGGCGAAGTGAGATAGAATGTTTCGCCGCATAAATCCTTATACTCCAAGTGGTCTTTCTTTGCCAAACGGTGATCCTTTGACACGACTATCAAGGTTTGTTCTTTCTTTAGCTTTTTAACTTTGAAGCCAGCCTCTTCCCAGTGCGGCAAATCAAGTCCGATTGCAATATCAATGCTTCCGTTTTCAAGTCCTCGGTGCTGTTGGGTCGTTGTCATCTTGTTATACTTAAGCTCCAAAGACGGCCAACTCTCTTTTAGTGTATTGATAACTTCAAAGAACATATACTCCGAATAATAACCCGTCTGAAATGCGATTGACAAAGTTCCGCTTTTTCCCTCTGCCGCTATTTTTGCGGTTTCAAGCGTGAGATCAATCTGAGCGAGAGCTTCTTTCATACCGTTATACAGAATTTTGCCGTGCTCCGTAAGTTTGAGCGGCTTGCTGTTTCGGTTAAACAGTTGATATCCAAGCTCGTTTTCGAGCATTTGAATTTGTCTGCTCACGGTTGGCTGAGATGTATAAAGCCTCTGTGCGGCATATGTGATGTTGCCGAATTCGGCTACCGAGATAAAGTACTTAAGTTGTTGCAGAGTCATCCTGTCACTTTCCTCATGTTTTCTTGATTTACTTTGTTTTTCAAAAGTAAATATAAAATATCTTATCCCTATAATTATACCACACAAAACGGCAACTGCAAGAAACTTATCCCGCAGTTGCCGTTTGAACTTATTTTTCAGTACCTATTACTTGTTAAGGAAATAATTGCTCTCGCCGTAAATCTTCTTTGCGTTGAAGCCGATTCCGAGTTCCTTGTACATGTACTCGACAGACTCCTTAAGGCCCTTAAGCTCCATCTCACGGCCTTCCTCAAGTGTGTGGCCGGAAAGCGGAAGCTCAATCTCGAGGTCGATTGTGTCAAGTCCTTCGGGAGCTTTCTCTCTCAAGATATCCATGATTGCACGGCAGTCAACATTGCCCTGACCGATAGCTGTACCGAGAGAATGTGTGCCGTCCGGATCTGCAAATACTCTGTTGTCGCAGAAGTGTACGCAGTAGCAGTACGGAGCCATTCTTTCAACACAATCAGCAATACCCTCCATGAGCATGAGAGAGTTGATTGTATCACAGCAAGCACCGATAAGCGGATGATTGAGCTGCTCTACAAGCCAAACTACCTCGTTTGCAAACAAATCGCAGTGGTTCTCGACAGCAATCTTGAGGCCATACTCCTCGATGAGCGGAATATTTGCCTTGAAGTCGTTGCAAATAGCGATAAGCTGAGTCATAACCTCGGGAGCAAGGCAGGAATGGGATGACTTCTCGGGATGCTCAACATCTGTGCTGTACTTAACGAGCTTACAGCCAAGCTTGTGAGCGATGTGAAGCGACTCCTCGATTGAGCAGTTAACACGGGGATCGGACGGAGCGTTGAAAGAAATGTTAAGCTCAAGCTCGATGCCGGCGTCCTCGGCAATCTTTCTGCACTCAGCAAGATGCTCGTCGGAAGTATCGTTCTGAATATCGACAAGTGTGATGTGCAATACATCAAGACCGACATTAACGGCAATATCTACCAAATCTTTAAATGTTGCAACCTGCTCGAATGCGTGGTGCTCGCCGTACTCCTGGAAGCCCCAGCTCTCGCCGAAACCGGAAAGATGAAGAGTGTAGCTGTGCATACCAAGCTTGAATTTTCTGTCGTGGTTTTTAATCATTGTGTTTTTCATGACTGTAACTCCTTATATAATTAAACATCAAAAAACTTCTAAATTATTTCTGCTGGCCGAGTTCTCTGCAATGTTCAACGGAAACTCTGACAAACTCCTCAAATATCTTATCAAATCCCATGGATTCGATTTTCTCAAGTGCCGTAACTGTTGCTCCGCCGGGAAGTCTCAATGCTGTCTCAAGCTGCTCGAGAGTATAATCGGAAGACAAAATCATCTCGGCACTGCCCTTCATTGTCTCTGCGAAAAGACGAATTGCAACATCCGGATCAAGGCCAAGTTCTTTTGCCGCCTTAACCATCAAATTTGAGATGTGGTAGAAAAATCCGGGTGCAGAACCGTTAAACGGAAGAATTTCCGCCATCATTCCGTCAGGAATTTCCTCGACAAGACCGCAAGATCTCAAAATTGCACAAACCTTATCAACGTCCTCATCGGTGCAACCGGAAGAGCGTGAAACGGCAAATGCGCCCTCGCCCACCTGTGAGCTCATGTTCGGCATACAAATAACCACTTTGCAGTCTTTTCCGAGGTGCTCCTGATACCAAGGCTGTTCAACGCCTGTAACAACGGTAAGCATAACCTGTTCGGGTCTCATGTTGGCTGCAAGCTCATCAATGATAAATCCGACAACTTTTGGCGTAACACCGAGCACCAACATCTCAGAATTATCTATCAAATCCTTCATGCTGTCAAATGTTTTATAGCCTCTTTCGGCATAATCTTTACGAACAGCTTCGTTAATGTCGTAAATTCCGATTTCAGCGGGATTGTAGTCCTCATTCATCTCTGCGCCTCTGTGCATGCAACGAATGATGTTTCCCGCAGCAATAAATCCGTAACGTAACATATGAAATCGCTCCTTATTAAAATTTCTTAAACTACTGTTTTTATATATTTATCCGTGATGCTCTTGCAATACTGTATGTGCTCGTCGCTCGGAACCTCGATATCTTTGAGCGGATAATCCATTCCGAGTTTTCGGTAAGTGTCTGTTCCCAATCTGTGATACGGGAGAAGCTGCAAGCTGTCAACTCCCTTAAGTTCGGACAAAAACTTGCCAAGACCCTCAAGCTCTTCTTTCGAATCGTTTACACCGGGTATCAAAGGTCTTCTGATTATTATTTTCAGATTTGGTCTTTTTTCTTTTCCCGCTTTTTCAATATTGCTCAAAATTAAATCGTTCGCTACTCCCGTAAAGGCCTTGTGTTTATCAGAATCGAATACTTTCATATCAATAAACGCCGTGTCGAGGCAATCGAGAATCGGCTCTATCTTCTCCCAATCAGCATAAAACGAGCTTTCAATAGCTGTGTTTATGCCCTCGTAGCACGATCTGCGAAGTATATTGTAGGCAAATTCAGGCTGAAGCAGAATTTCACCGCCCGAGAGAGTAACTCCGCCGCCGGAGTGGAAATAAAAAAGGCTGTCCTTTCTTATTTCCGTCATAACCTCCTCCACGGTCATAATTTTTCCGTAGGTTATGGTTCCGTCAAGCGTCGATTCGATTTGTTTTTTATAGCTTTCGGGTGTAGAACACCATTTGCATCGCAATGGGCATCCCTTAAGAAAGACAACCGTTCTCAGTCCGTCTCCGTCAAAGATAGAGCTTTTCTCAATTCTGAGAACAGTGCCCTCAAGGTTCATATTTTCATAAGACTGAATCATCTTTTTTTAGATTAGCCCCAGTTCTCGATAACCGTACGCTGAATAATATCGTCCTGAATATCCTTGCCGAGCTCAACAAAGAATGCTGTGTAACCCGCAACACGAACAAGCAAATCTTTATAGTTTTCGGGGTGTTTCTGAGCGGCAATCAAAACCTCAGGATTGATGATGTTGTACTGGGTGTGATAAATATCGAGCGTGCACTGAGTCTTGAGCAAGGTCATCATGTTGTTGAGTCCTCTCTCTCCCTCAAGAAGCTTCGGATCGATCTTCAGGTTCATCTGTGTGCCCTGAGTGAAACGCGAATGTGGAAGATTGCTGATTGACTTAAGAAGTGCCGTTGCGCCGTTAACATCCGTGCCGCCCGTTGCGCCGATGCCGTCTGCAAGCGGAGTCCAAGCCTTTCTTCCGGAAGGAAGTGCGCCTACGCTCTGTCCGATAGGAACGTTGCCCGATACGGGGAGCATACCGGCTGTTAATTTGCCGAATGCGGAATCGTAGCTTTCAATCTGATCAACGAGGTAGTTATAAATCTCGCCTACGCAGAAGTCTGCTTTGGGATCATCGTTGCCGTATTTCGGAGCTTCCATGCACATCTTGTAAACGTCATCGTATCCCTCAAAGTTAGCGTCAAGAGCCTTGCAAAGTTCATCCATTGTGAGCTTTTTCTCATCATAAACGAGATACTTAACATCAGCGCACGAGTTGATGATATCAGCCTGTCCGATAATATTTATTCCGTTACCGACATTGAACTCTGCGCCGCCGTTTGCGTAATCCTTACCTGTTTTCATGCAGTTGGGATATGTGAGCGACAAAGCGGCTACAGGGCGGTAATTCTCACTGAGATAATCAAGATAAGAGTTCATGGTTGCCATTGTGTGGACAAAATAATCTATCTGCTTTTTGATAGCACCCATAAATTCATCGAATGTCTTGAAGTCTCTCGGATCGCCCGTCTGAATGGAAATCTGCTTTCCGTCTTTGCGGCTCTTACCGTTGTTCATAACCATATCGACAACACCGCCCATGCTTATTTCTCCGATATCGGTGTAAGACTTCAAACGGCCCTCGAGGTTTGTCTCAACACATCCGCAAGGAGTCCAGTCCCAAGCCTGTGAAAGCGGAACGCCCTTGTTCAAAAGCATCTTGATACCAGCGTCATCGTGATAAACCGCGGGCATTGTGCGTCCCATACGAATGCACTCTGCGGCTTTTCTGAGGAAAGAATCGGGATTCTTTGAAATGCTGTAACGAACAGTCATGTTAGGCTCTTTCAAAGCCGTGTCCTCTGTTGCCTGAATGGTCATATATGAAAGATCGTTAACTGCATCGTTACCGTAGCGGTCGATTCCTCCGGCGCAAACCTGAACAGTCATGTTGTAGCCTGCCGAGAAAGCTGCGCTCTCACCGTCCTGGAAAAGTCCCATCTCTGCAATCTTAATCCAGAAACAATCGAGAAGTTCCTGTGCGTCCTCGTGAGTCATTGTGCCGTTTTCGATATCTCTCGTGTAGTAATCGATAAGGTACTGATCCATACGGCCGAGGTTGTAAGAAGAAGCATTCTGCTCCATAAATATGCAGTACTCGTATGTGAGCATGCTCTGAAGCGCCTCATAGAATGTGCGCGGAGGATTTTCGGGAACATAACGATTAACTTCCGCAATCTTCAAGAGTTCTGCCTTGCGTGTCTCGTCTGTCTCTTTTGCAGCCATTTCTTCGGCAAGATCGGCATGACGGTTTGCAAGTGCGATAATTCCCTCAGCTGTGATTATCATAGCCTTGTAGAAAATCATCTGCTTTAATGTATCTTCGCCCGCAGCGTCGTCAAGAGCGGCAAGCTTAGCTTCAGCCTCTTCTTTTATTCCCTTAATACCTTTTGAGAGGAGTGTTCTCCAACCGGGTGTGTTCTCGCCGTAGCCTCTTACGAATTTTTTATCGACATAAAGCATTCCGCCGTCACGCATGGTTTTGACATCCTCGGGCATCATTGCATTCCAACGGTCGAGAACGCATTTACCTCTCCAGTAGGGAGCAACCTCTTCCATGAAAAGCTTCTTGTTCTCATCCGAGAGATAGAACGGGTCATACTTACGTGTGCTGATTGTATCAAGCTCTTTCTCGATAACGGAACATGCCGAATCGGGATTAAGAATACCGGCACGGGGTTTGAATGCTACGCCGCCAACCAAAAGCTCGTTATCCTGAATGAAAATCGGCTTGTTCTCATAGACCTTTTTCATACCGACAGCCTTCTGAATCTGCCAAGGCTGACCTTCTGTCTCCTTAAATCCCTGTGTTACGTAGTAAGCGTCAAGGATGTCCATTTCTACTCTGTGAGACAAATAATTTTCTCTTAAAGCATTGATTCTCTTCATGTAATCTCTTGCCATTGTTATTTCCTCCTTTAAATTAAACCGTTAGTTTTTTATCTTTAACTTTCTCTGTTTCATTAATGTATTTTGCAGATGTTTCGGGTGCAAAGAGCTGACATACAACTCCGCCCACAACAAGAATTGCCGCACATACAATCAATGTGCCCGTAGCGCCGATGCTTTCCATCAAAATCGGAAGCAAGAATGTTCCGAGTGCCGCACCGACTCGGCTGAATGCAACAACAATTCCGACGCCTGTTCCTCTAACTCTGTCATCAAAGAGCTCGGGCGGATAAGGCCACTCCATAACAACTGCAATAGACATAATCATTGCATATGCCGCAAATGCGATAACCGTGATAATCATCGAGATGTTCTGTCCGATAATCATTACAAACAGTGCAATAGCCGCACCGAAGAATGTTGATGTCAAGAACTTTCTTCTTGATAACTTTTCGCAAAGCCAAGTTCCGGCAAATGCACCTGCCATACAGAAAACATCGTAAATTATGTTGGATGTATTCGAATCGCCCATATTGAGCTGACCGATAAGTATCGGAAGGAAAATTCCAACTCCGAAATACGGGAACACCTGGCAAGCGTAGAATATTCCGCCGACAAGCGTATTTCTTCTATACTTTGGTCCGAACAGTTCTGCAACCGATGCCTTTTTCTCTTCTTTCTTTACTTCGGCAATCACGCAGTATTCACTTGAGAGTTTCTCGCTCACAAGGCTGTTTGCCTCTTTAAGCTTTTCGACCGAAGCCATCCAAATTGGCGACTCGGGCATTCCGTTTACTATTCTCACAATTGCAGCTATCGCACCGGGAACAGCCGAGCTTGCGAAAATAATGTGATAATCGGTGCCAAGATTGCTCATAACAAGTCCCGCAAAGAACGATGCCACATAACCGAAAGTCCAGTAAATAATGAACTTGCTTAAGTAAGACGGAGCGACTGTCGGATTGAACCATTCGGAAATTATCGTGCTGCCGACGGTATATTCAACCGCAATGCAAAGGCCTATTAAAATTCTCAAAATCATCAAAACCGCAACGCTCGAAGTGAACATTTGGGCTATCGAGAACACTGTAAAAAACACCATATCGGCAAGCAAAAGCTTACTTCTTCCGATTTTGTCCGAAAGGTTTCCGACAACCAAACTTCCAGCAAGACCGATAAGCGTTCCCGCTCCCAAAAGACCGACCCAAAAGGTATTGAGTCCAAGCTTATCCTGCGCCTGAGTTACCGCCGTTCCGGCAATTCCAAGTGCAAAGCCGCATGCAATCTGTCCCAAAAAAGCACACATAAACAGCGACTTATGAAATTTCGATAACGGAGCTTCTTTGTAATTCATCGTTTTTCTCCTCGTTTTTAATAGATAGTTTGTTAATTAACTAACATTTGTGGGCAAAAAAATATTAAGTCAAGCAACCACACATCTTATATATTCTTTTGCTCCTTAACTTTGTTAATATTGTAACAGCTATGTATCCAAAAGTGAAATATCGGTACTGTATTCTACTATTCAGATTTTAAATACTTCATCTTCCACAAAAGCAAAACAAAAATGTCCTTCACGTTTTTCCGTGAAGGACACTTTAGGTCTATTTGTAATGTCTGTCCGATTTTGCGGCAAGGAAAACTTCCAATCGGTTGCCAAAACCCGATGATGTTCGTCCCCTATATGATTTTTCGGCAGTTTCAGGCAATTCGGCAGTTTGATTTTCCTGTTCATCCTCTTCATTTTCTGTTTTTGGGCACTTTTTGCAAGATTTAAAAAATGAAATCGCACACAAAATCATTACCACGCTTTGAATCAAACCATTTAAGTTTATCATGCCCTTGATTGCCGTTGTGCCTCCGCTGATAACAAGCGTGCATGCAACAGCTGCCAAAATTATGCCGACAAGAATTTTCTGCTTTTTGGGCGGCTCGTCATTTGCCGACAAACCGTTCACCGACAAAGTGGATGCAACGGAAGCCATCGGATCCGCAAGCGTGCAAAAACTTAGTATGATGGTAATCAAGAACATCACGATTATCACTCTGCTTCCCGGCAGACTTTCAAGAATTTTGAATACGGTTGCCTGCATTCCCGAGGACTGCACCGCACCCCAAACATCGAGAGTCCCCGAAGTCTGAAGAAAAATCGTCTGTCCGCCGAAAATACCTATCCAAATAATGCAGAATATCGACGGCACCAAAACCTGAACAAGCATGAAAGTGCGCACTTTTCTTCCCTTGCCCATTCTTGCGAGGAACATTCCGATTATCGGAGCGTACATAATAAACGAATTCCAATACATAACGCTCCACTCGGAGAACCACTTGTCATTGGGTGCCATTGCATTCATAAGCATAGTCTGAGTTCCCCAGTGGTCAATAACAAATCCAATCGCCTCCGAAGAAATCTTTCCGATAAACTGTGTGTTTCCGAAAACATAGACATAAACCATAAGGAATATAAAGAAGTACATGCAAATTGTAGAAACAAGCTTCAAGCCTTTTCCTATGCCCGATACGCACGAAAGTATAAACATTGTGGCTACAAAAACCGCAATAATTATCCACACAATCGGCGTCTGAGCGATTCCGAAAACAGCCTCAAGGCCCGCTCCTATTTGCATAAGTCCAACGCCCATGGAATTTGCCGTGGCACCCATAAGACAGAATATTACAAGCGATGTTATCAAGGTATTGAGCCAAGGTATTTTCTTGTTTGTGACGGATTCAACCAACGATGACAAAGACAGGCTTTTACCTTTGTTAAAGCAAAGCACCGCAAAAGCCGCTCCGCACACGGCGTACATGGCATACTGAATAAAGCTCCAATCCCACATAGACTGAGCCACTGCAAATATCGCAGAATTTCTCGTCTCGGGTTCTCCGATTGCGGTGGGAGTTTGCATATAGTGATAAATCGGCTCGCCTATTGCCCAAAACAAAAGACCTGTTCCTATTCCCGAACATATCGACATAGCGCACCAAGTTGGCATGCTGTAATCGGGCTTTGCGTCCTTTCCGCCTATTACAACATCGCCGTATTTGCTTATGATTATTACCGCCGCAAGAATTAAAAATATAAGCGAAAGTATGTTTATATACGCTCCGAAATAATCGGCTATCACCTCAAGCACCTTGGACATAATCGCTCCCAGTGCCTGAGAATTTACCGCACCGTATACCACAAATGCGGTCAACGCAATTATTGCGGGCCAAAACGCCGCCTTGTTGATTTCCCTCTTATTTTTTTCCCTATTCATAACACCTACACCCTTTTTAGCTCTTTGATTTGTTATTCTGTTCTCAATGTTCGTTATTTTTGTAACAAACTTTGCTAAAAATAATTTAGGATAATCCCTAAAAATCATTATCCTAAAACATTTTATTACTCTCAAAAAAACAGATATACTATTAAATTCTAAAGCTTTGTTAATATATTAACATAAAGGGTTCTGTTAGTGAAATGCTAAAACCGTATACAAGTATTTAATTTTCAAATAGTGAATCTATATTTTCAAATAAAAAATCACCGCATTCGCAAAAAACGAACACGGCGACTTAATATCCGATATTAAATTATTTCTCCATATTCTCTACGGCAGCCTTGATGAAGCCGTGGAAAAGCGGATGATATTTGTTCGGTCTTGACTTAAACTCGGGGTGATACTGAACGCCGACGAAGAAGCTGTTCTCTTCAATTTCGACTGTCTCGACAAGTCTGTCATCGGGAGATGTACCGCTGATGACAAGTCCTGCTTTTGTGAATCTCTCACGGTAGTCGTTATTGAACTCGTATCTGTGACGGTGACGCTCGGAAATGAGGTTGGTGCCGTAGCACTTCTCCATCATTGTACCCTCTTTAATCTTACAGAGATATGCGCCGAGTCTTAATGTGCCGCCCATGTTGATTCCTGTGTACTGGTCAGGCATAAAGTCGATAACCTTGTTGAGGCCGAACTCATCGAACTCACCTGAATTAGCGTCCTTAATACCGCAAACATCTCTTGCAAACTCAATACAAGCAATCTGCATACCGAGGCAAATTCCGAAATAAGGAATGTTGTTTGTTCTTGCGTACTTACAAGCGAGAATCATACCCTCGATTCCACGGTTACCGAAGCCGCCGGGAATGATGATACCGTTAAGACCCTTGAGCTGCTGCTCAACGTTATCCTCTGTGAGGAACTCGGAGTCGATCCAGTTGATGTCAACATTTGCACCGAGATAATATCCCGCATGGCGCATAGCCTCTGCAACAGAGAGATAAGCGTCGTGAAGCTTAACGTACTTACCGACAAGGCCGATTCTTACGTTCTTGTTTCTCGACTTAATCTTCTCGATCATCTCGTACCAATCCTTGAGATCGGGAGTTCTCTCGGGAAGATTGAGCTCACGGCAAACTATATCGGAGAAGTGGCTCTTCTCAAGCATAATCGGTGCCTCGTAGAGAACGGGAATAGTCTTGTTCTCGATAACGCAGTCACGCTTAACGTTGCAGAAAAGTGCAATCTTGTTGAAGATGCTCTCGTCCTCAATCGGCTCATCGGAACGAAGAACCAAAATGTTCGGGTTGATTCCGAGTGCCTGAAGCTCCTTTACGGAATGCTGTGTGGGCTTGGACTTGTGCTCCTTGGAAGCAGCAAGATACGGAACAAGAGTGACGTGAATGAAGAGAGAATTCTCTCTGCCCACCTCGAGGGAAACCTGACGGATAGCCTCAAGGAACGGCTGTGACTCGATGTCACCTACGGTACCGCCGATTTCGGTGATGATTATATCTGCATTATTCTTGGAACCAACGCTGTAAATGAAGTTCTTTATCTCATCTGTGATGTGAGGGATAATCTGAACGGTACTTCCGAGGTACTCGCCCTTTCTCTCCTTGTTAAGGACATTCCAATAAACCTTACCTGTTGTGAGGTTTGAGAACTTGTTGAGGTCCTCATCGATAAATCTCTCGTAGTGGCCGAGGTCGAGGTCGGTCTCTGCGCCGTCCTCTGTGACGTAAACCTCGCCGTGCTGATACGGGCTCATGGTACCCGGGTCAACATTGATGTACGGATCAAGCTTCTGAGAAGCAACTCTGAATCCGCGAGCCTTAAGCAATCTACCGAGTGAAGCGGCTGTAATACCTTTACCGAGGCCTGACACAACACCGCCGGTAACGAAAATGTACTTAGTCAATAATATCACCTATCCTTTATTACTTATTTATTAGAAAACCTGATTTGATATTCATAAAAAGGGGGCTGGAAACGAACGCCCTGTCAAAAGAGAATTCCGTTTCCAACCCTTTTGTTGGCGTAATCAAAAACAGTCTTGATTATATCATACTTCAACTACACCGTCAAATACTTTTTCTGCCGTTCCGGTCATAAGAACCTTCTCGTCAGTGTAATTAAGAATAAGATCGCCGCCCAACAGCTTAACCTTTATGTCTGAGCCCTTCTCGCAGTAGCCGTTGAGGCAAGCAGCAACAGCAGAAGCACATGCGCCTGTTCCGCAAGCCATGGTTTCGCCTGAGCCTCTCTCCCACACTCTCATCTTGAGTGTGTGATCATCGATAACCTCGATAAACTCTGTGTTGACGCCCTCGGGGAAAATCGGATTATGCTCGAATTTCGGGCCGATCTCCTCAAGATCAAGCTTATCAACGGAACGAGTGAATATAACAGCGTGCGGGTTGCCCATAGAAACGCAAGTGATGTTATAAATCTGATCGCCGATTGTAACAGGCTGATTTATAACAGGCTCGCCCTTGAATGTTGTGGGGACAAGCTCAGGATCGAGAATTGCCTTGCCCATATCGACAACAACCTTGTAAACCTCATTATTCTTTGTGATAATGCGGCACTCCTTTATTCCCGAAAGAGTCTCAATGTGGAGAACCTTCTTGCGGCAGATGTTGTTGTCATAGATATACTTTGCAACGCAGCGGATACCGTTTCCGCACATCTTACCTTCGGAACCGTCAAGGTTGAACATACGCATCTTGGCGTCTGCAATCTCGGATGGGCAAATGAGGATAACGCCGTCGCCGCCTACGCCCTTATGTCTGTCGGAAAGATAGATTGAAAGGAATTCCGGCGAAGACACCTGTGTTTCGAAGCAGTTGATGTAAATGTAATCGTTGCCGATACCGTGCATCTTTGTGAACTTAAGCTTCTGGCGCTCGGTCTTCATGTTGTTGATGTCAACAATCTCCGTGTTGAAGTTTGTGTAACGGCTGAGCAAGCTGTCAACGAGAGCATTTGCGGTATCCATTGATGTAAGGCAAGGAATGCCGAGAAGGCTTGCCTTGCGGCGCATCTTAACGGAATCAAGTGCCGGATCTCTTCCCTTTGAAGAAGTGGAAATAACATAGTTTACCTTACCGCTGTTGAGAAGTGAAAGAGCGTTGTTCGGGCCCTTGTGAATCTTATCGACAATCTCAACCTGAAGACCGGCAATAAAGAGGTTAAGAGCTGTTCCTCTTGTAGCGTAAAGCTTGAAGCCGAGGCTTGCAAACTTCTTTGCGATTTCAACAACCTCTCCCTTATCCTGCTGTCTGACGGTGATGAACACGCCGCCCTCTTTCTTCATCTCGTTACCTGCGGCAACAAGTCCCTTGTAAAGAGCCTCTTCCATGTTGTTACCGATACCGAGAACCTCACCTGTTGACTTCATCTCAGGTCCGAGCTGTGTATCAACATCTGTGAGCTTTTCGAACGAGAAAACAGGAACTTTAACTGCGGTGTAAGGTGATCTCTTATAGATGCCTGTTCCGTAACCCAAATCCTTGAGCTTGTAGCCAAGGCTTACCTTTGTTGCGAGGTCGCACATAGGAACGCCTGTAACCTTGCTGAGGTAAGGAACTGTACGTGAAGCACGTGGGTTAACCTCGATAACGTAGAGTGAACCGTCCATGAAGATGTACTGGCAGTTCATAAGTCCGATAGCACCGAGCTCCTTGCAAAGTTTCTCGGTTGTATCGATGATTGTGGCTGTCATGTCGTCGTCGATATCCGTCGGCGGATAAACGGCGATTGAGTCACCTGAGTGAATACCTGTTCTCTCAACGTGCTCCATGATACCTGGGATGAGAATGTTCTCGCCGTCGCATATTGCGTCAACCTCAAGCTCCATACCGCTCAAATACTTGTCGATAAGAACAGGGTTCTTCTGCTTGTGGCGGAGAATAATTGCCATGTACTCCTTGATGTCGTCGTCGTTGTGAGCGATGATCATGTTCTGACCGCCCAAAACGTAAGACGGACGCATAAGTACGGGATAAGTAAGCTTATTTGCGGCGTCAAGAGCCTCTTCTGTTGTGAAGATTGTGTAACCGGCAGGTCTCTTGATGTTGAGCTTCTCGAGAACCTCGTCAAAACGCTCTCTGTCCTCAGCTGCGTCAATACCATCAGCAGAAGTACCGATAATCTTAACATTGTTGTCGGCAAGTGTGCGTGTGAGCTTAATAGCTGTCTGACCGCCGAATGCAACGACAACGCCGACCGGCTTCTCGATGTTGATTATGTTCATAACATCCTCGGCACAAAGCGGCTCAAAGTAAAGTCTGTCGCCCGTGTCGAAGTCTGTGGAAACAGTCTCGGGGTTGTTGTTGATGATGATAACCTCATAACCGAGCTGCTGTAAAGACATAACGCAGTGAACGGAAGCATAGTCGAACTCAATGCCCTGACCGATTCGAATCGGGCCCGAACCGAGAACGATAACTCTCGGCTTCTCGCTCTTGTTGATGAAATCGAGTGCCTCGTTTTCACCGCCTGCCTCGGGTAAATCATATGTTCCGTAGAAATATGGTGTGCCGGCTGCAAACTCTGCGGCACAGGTATCAACCATCTTGAAGGTCTCTTCAATCTTGTACTCAACGGGGTGGCCGCTGATACGAACCATTGAAGCGGTTGTAAAGCCGAGCTTTTTACCTCTTACATACTGCTCGTATGTAATCTCGCTGTCCTTAATTTCCTCCTCGTAGTCGAGAAGCTTTTCAATTTTGGAGAGGAACCAAAGGTCGATTCTTGTCAAATCGTGAACAGCCTCTTTGGTAACTCCTCTTCTCATAAGCTCTGTGATAGCGAAAAGTCGCTGGTCGGTTGCATCCTTGAGAATTTTCCAGAGAACCTCGTCGGGCTCATCCTTAAACTTATAGAGTTCAAGTGTATCAAGAGAGATTTCTGCACCTCTTACGGCTTTCATGAGAGCCATCTCGAAGGTATCGGCGATAGCCATAACCTCGCCTGTTGCCTTCATCTGTGTGCCGAGATTTCTCTTTGCGTAAACGAACTTGTCAAAGGGCCATTTTGGGAACTTAACTGCAACGTAGTCGAGAGTCGGCTCGAATGCGGCATAAGTCTTTCCCGTAACGGCGTTAACAATCTCATCGAGAGTGTAGCCGATAGCGATCTTAGCGGCAACCTTAGCAATCGGATAACCTGTTGCTTTGGAAGCAAGAGCGGAAGATCTTGAAACTCTTGGGTTAACCTCGATAACGGCATACTCGAAAGAATCGGGATTTAAAGCGAACTGGCAGTTACATCCACCCTCAACGCCCAAAGTCTCGATAATCTTGATAGCAGCCGAACGGAGCATCTGATATTCCTTGTCGGCAAGTGTTACAGCTGGAGCGATAACGATTGAGTCGCCTGTGTGAACGCCGACAGGGTCGAAGTTCTCCATGGAGCAAACGGTGATAACATTGTGAGCGGAGTCTCTGATAACCTCGAACTCGATTTCTTTCCAACCCGCGATGCTCTTCTCGATGAGAATCTGAGTTATAGGAGAAAGTGAAAGTCCGTTTGCTGCTCTTTCAGTGAGCTCTGCCTCGTTCTCGCAGATACCGCCGCCGGAGCCGCCGAGTGTAAATGCGGGACGGACGATAACGGGGTATGTTATCTCCTCTGCATACTCGAGTGCATCCTTAACGGTATTGACAACCTTTGAGGGAACGACAGGCTGATTGATGGACAAAAGCATGTCCTTGAACATCTGTCTGTCCTCTGCCTTGTCGATTGTCTCGGGAGAAGCACCCAAAAGGGTAACTCCGTGCTCCTCGAGGAATCCCTCTTTTGCAAGCTGCATTGAAAGAGTAAGACCTGTCTGTCCGCCGAAACCGGAGAGAATTGAATCGGGCTTTTCTTTCTCGATAATTCTCTTAACGGTTGTGAGGTTAAGCGGCTCTATATAAATTCTGTCAGCCATGGCCTTATCGGTCATGATTGTTGCAGGGTTGGAGTTTACAAGAACAATCTCGATGCCGTCCTCTTTGAGTGCACGGCAAGCCTGTGTTCCGGCGTAGTCAAACTCTGCTGCCTGACCGATAACGATAGGACCGGAACCGATAACAAGTACCTTTTTAATGTTTTTATTAAGCGGCATAATTTCTTCCTTTCTCCTTATTTATTGTCCATCATTTTGAAGAACTCGTCAAAGAGAACCTCGGCGTCCTTAGGACCGCCGCAAGCCTCGGGGTGGAACTGAACTGTATAAACAGGGTGATTTAAATATCTTACGCCCTCGTTTGTTCTGTCGTTAACGTTAATGAAGAGCTCCTTGGCAATCTTCGGATCGATAGACTCGGAAACAACCGCATAGCCGTGGTTCTGGCTGGAGATGTAAACTCTTCCTGTCTCGAGGTTCTTAACAGGCTGGTTTGCTCCTCTGTGGCCGTACTTTAATTTCTCCGTGCGGAAGCCGTTTGCAAGAGCCGTAAGCTGATGACCGAGGCATATTCCGAATGTGGGAATGTCAAGAGCCAAAATCTCCTTGAGGTTCTCGATAACCTCTTTATTCTCGGACGGATCTCCGGGGCCGTTAGAAAGCATAATTCCGTCAACGTCGAGCGCCTTAATCTGTCCTGCGGTTGTGTTGTGTGGGCAAACGATTACGTTAGCTCCTCTTTTCACAAGCTCACGGGAAATATTCTCCTTGAGACCGAAGTCAAGAAGCGCAACTCTGTATTTTCCCTCGGAACCGTTAGTGTACATATCCTTGGTGGAAACGCTCTTTACGGCATCTTTAACCTGATAAGCCTTGATTTTATCAAAATCCGCATGAGAAGGGTCGGTGACAATAGCGCCGTTCATAACGCCCGCTTCTCTTATTGTTTTTGTGAGAGAACGGGTGTCGATTCCGCAAAGTCCGACTATCTTTCTTTCCTTTAAAAAAGTGTCAAGATCACCCTCGCATCTAAAATTCGAAGGATCTTGACACCATTCTTTAACTATATAACCGGCAGGTCCGATAACATTGCCTTCAAAATCGGCAGGAATTACACCGTAATTGCCGATTAATGGGAATGTCTGTGTTACGATCTGTCCAAAGTAGCTCTTGTCTGTGAGGGTCTCAAGATAACCTGTCATACCTGTTGTAAAAACAACCTCGGCGACAACTTCTCCCTCGTAGCCAAAGGACTGACCTTCAAAAACTTTTCCGTTTTCAAGTACCAGATAAGCTTTACTCATATCAGTTCTATACCTCTTCTCTTCAAAGTTATAATCCGTAAAATTGCACACTAACAGACTATTTTTGAAATTATATCAAATCCGTTTTTTTTCGTCAAGGGTAATAATCTATAAATATTTATAAAAACGATAAAATGTACAAAAATACCCTTGGTGCGGTAAATTTGCGCCAAGGGTACTATATTTAGAGTTCGGGATCGTAATTACTTATGATCTCCTCGGCAACGCTTACCTTTGTGGTGCGGTTATCCATTGCCTGTTTTTCTATGTATCGGTGAGCCTGAGTTTCACTCATACGCAGATATTCAACCAAAAGACATTTTGCCTGACAGACAATTCTGAGTTCGTCAAGCTTAGTCTTTAATTTATCCGTCTCTTTCCTGTATCTTTCAAGGCGCGAAGCGTTCGCAAAGACCAGTCTTGTCACCTGATGGAACAGGTGCCTGTCCACGGGTCTTGCCACCGTGAAGATACCGTAGTTTTCAACCTTTGAACTGACATTGTCAAACAGCTGGGATTTAACCAGCATGATAACCGAAGCGGAATATTTTTCGGTTACCGTTAACGCCAAATCGTGACCGAATTCGTCGCTAAGCGGAGCATTTATGATAACAAGATCGTAGTCATAACGCATCAGCATACGCCTTGCCTCGGAGCCGCTGTAAGCCGCCGCGGAAGAAAAAGCGGATTTATCCAGCATATCGGAAATTGCAGACACGCCCTTTTCTGTTCCTGTAACTATAAGAACATTAAGCGCTTTTTTTACAACGGGCATATTTTCTCATTTCCTTTTATTGAATTTATCTTCCCGCAACGGTATTTAAAAGCTCCTGCGGAATTATCGACTTGACAAATTTAGAATCACGGCAAATAAGCTTTGCCTCTCCGAGAGAACCGGGCAAAGAAACCTCTCTTACGTCCCTGAGAGTGAGATAATCGAGAACGCCCTCCATACCTGCCGATATGATAAGTGCATAAGCAAGATAAGGATTAGCCGATGAATCGGGCGAGATAATCTCGACTGTTCCCTCGTCCTTATTGATGTTAAGTATATTTCTTCCCGACTTGTTTTTCCATGTTACGGTATCGGGAATATCGCTGTCGCCCAAGCGGTCGTAAGACTCTTCTTTGGAATTGAGCACGGCTGTAATCTCCGGCAAACGGCGGATTAAACCCGCAAGGAAAGACTCCGTGCTCGGCGAGCCCTTGTATCTCGGAGAAAATTTAATCTTGAACGAGTTGCCACACTCGTCCGGAAGCGGCTTCGGTCTGAAACTTGCGTGAAGTCCGCTTCTGTCCGCCATATTCTTAACAACGGAGCGGTAAGCGATTACGTTATCGGCGGCACTCATGGGACTGCTCTCAACGAAAACAACTTCGTTTTGACCGGGGCCCGCATTGTGATGCGAAAGTATCGGAGTTATACCCATATCCTCGAGCGTAAGACAAATATCACGCCTGATGTCCTCACCCTTGTCGTTCGGTGCCTCGTCCATATACCCCGCACGGTCAAAAGGAATTTCTGTCGGATTGCCCTCCTCGTCATTCTTGAAAAGATAGAACTCGATTTCGTTTCTGATTTTTATGCGCATATCGTTTTCGATTGCTTTTTTGCTTACTTCACGCAGAATGTTTCTCGTGTCGCACTCAAACGGCGTGCCGTCCGCCTTTACGATGTCGCAGAAGAAACGGATAACACTTCCGTGTGAAGGTCTCCAAGGAAGCGTGCACATGGTGTCGATGTCGGGTTTGATGTAAACCTCGCTTACGCCGTGACCGCCGAAGCCCTCAATAAGCTTTGATTTAACGGGAACTCCCGTCGAGAGTGCCTGATCGAGTAGCGGCGGCTGTATTGAAATTATCTTGAGCTTACCCTTTACGTCACAGAAAGCGAGCTTGATGAATTTGACATCGTTTTCCTCAATAAAGGTCATCACGTCATTAACGGTATATTTCATGCTGATTACCTCTTGGATTTCTTATATATATTTGTTACTGATTATAAAATAATTTGGATTACACTGTCAATTTATACGAAAAAATAAAAATTTCAGCACATTTTGGTTAAACTCCAATTTAATTTTACTTGTATTTTAGCACAAAGTCCGTATTTGTGCTTTGGTACATCATTAACAGAAAGAAGTCAAAACCTTGACGCTTTTAGACAATTACGACACTTTGGCACATTTCAATTTGCGGCACAAATTCTTTGGATAAATTTTATTGACTTGACGCTGTTTTACCTATAAAATATTTTACAGCACAAGCACAAACCACTGTTATCTTTATTTGGAGGAAAATATGTCCTATTCAGCACAGAAGGATTCCGTGCCAGAAATTTTTGGCACAAATGTCTTTGACGAAGACATAATGCAGCAGAGACTCCCGAAAGATGTTTACAAGCTTCTTCGTGAGACTATCGACAACGGTCGTGAGCTCTCGCTCTCCGTTGCAAACGCAGTAGCCAACGCCATGAAAGATTGGGCTATCGAAAAAGGCGCAACTCACTACACGCATTGGTTCCAGCCGATGACGGGTTACACCGCGGAAAAGCACGACAGCTTCATCGCGCCAACAGCCGACGGAAGAATCATCATGGAGTTTTCGGGCAAGGAGCTCATAAAGGGTGAGCCTGACGCTTCCTCTTTCCCGTCCGGCGGTCTCAGAGCAACATTCGAGGCAAGAGGTTACACCGCATGGGATCCCACGTCATATGCCTTCATCAAGGATAAATCATTATATATTCCGACTGCCTTCTGTTCATACGGCGGCGAGGTTCTCGACAAGAAAACTCCGCTTTTGAGATCCATGGAGGCAATCAACACGCAGTCTCTTCGTGTGCTCCGACTTTTCGGCGACAACGAGACCAAAAAGGTTACAACAACCGTCGGTGCCGAACAGGAATATTTCCTCATTGACGAAAAGCTTTACAACAAGAGAAACGATCTTCTTCTTTGCGGCAGAACGCTTTTCGGCGCAAAGCCTCCCAAGGGTCAGGAAATGGACGACCACTATTTTGGCGCCATAAAGCCGAGAGTTGCCGCATATATGAGAGAACTTGACGAGGAACTTTGGAAGTACGGTATACTAGCAAAGACAAAGCACAACGAGGTCGCGCCCGCTCAGCACGAAATGGCTCCAATTTTCACAACAACAAACCTTGCGACCGATCAAAATCAGCTCACAATGGAGATTATGAAAAATGTCGCAAGAAAGCACGGCCTTGTCTGTCTTCTTCACGAGAAGCCGTTCGAATATGTGAACGGCAGCGGAAAGCACAACAACTGGGCGCTTTCAACGGACACGGGAAGAAATCTTCTTGCACCGGGTAAAAATCCGTCTGAAAACGCAACTTTCCTCCTTTTCCTTTGCGCTGTTATCAAGGGCGTTGACGAATATCAGGATCTTTTGAGAATTTCTGCCGCAAGCGCAAACAACGACCACCGTCTCGGCTCGAGTGAAGCACCGCCCGCGATTGTTTCGATTTTCCTCGGCGACGAGCTCACCGATATTCTCGATGCACTCGACAAGCACCGTGCATACGAGGAACGTGAGACGCAGAGAATGGAAATCGGCGTTTCCTCTCTCCCACACCTCCCGAAAGACACAACAGACAGAAACAGAACATCGCCTTTTGCATTCACGGGCAATAAATTCGAGTTCAGAATGGTAGGTTCTTCAATGAGCATCGCTTGTCCGAACATCATGCTCAACACGATAGTTGCTGAAGAATTAAAGCAGTTTGCAGACGAGCTTGAAAAAGCGGAGGACTTCAACAAGGCACTGCGCCACCTCATTCGCCGTGTTTACAGAAATCACAAGAGAATCATCTTTAACGGTGACGGTTATTCAGAGGAGTGGCTCAAAGAGGCTGAAGCAAGAGGTCTTCACAACCTTGCGACAGCGGTCGACGCAATTCCGCACTACTGCGATGAGGAAAACGTAAAGCTTTTCAAAGATCACAACATCTACACAGAGATTGAGATGAATTCAAGAAGAGATATTCTTCTTGAGGAGTACGAAAAGACAATCAACATCGAGGCTCAGACCATGATTGCGATGGTTAAGCGTGATGTTATCCCGGCAGTCAACAAGTACATCGCAAGTCTTTCGGAAAGCGTTATCAAGTCAAGAAGCGTTATAAAAGATCTTCCGTGCAAAGCGGAATGCGATCTCATAGAGAAACTCTCGGAAGCTCTCGACAAAGCATACACAAGCCTCTCGGGACTCGAAATTCTCACAAAGACATATGAGGATATAAAGTCTGACGTTATGGAAGGCTCGGTATTCTGCCGTGACCGTCTCATTCCGTGCATGAAAGAGCTTAGAAACTCCGTTGATTTTCTCGAGGAAAAAACAAGCAGAGAATTCTGGCCGTATCCGAATTACACGGATTTGCTTTTCAAAATTTGATAAGCGTACAGAGCTAAACTCCGAAGGCGCCCAACACCTAAAAAGTGTCGGACGCCTTCTTCTTATGTGCCCTGTGCTCATATTTCTGAATTAAAATCGCATGAGTTCGCAGTGTTCACTATTTTGTTTCTGTAATTTAATCTTTCCACCATATTCAGATATTTCTTCGGCGTAACTCCCGCATACTTGGAAAAATCACGGATAAACTGCGATTGATCGTAATATCCGAGGTACACTGCGGCGTCCGTCATTTTATCGGGCGCACCGTAATTAAGAAACTCGAGTGCACGCTGAAACTGAATTATCTTACAGAAATGTTTTGGAGAAAAGCCCATTTCTTCAATGAATATTTTGTTGATGTAACGCTCAGAATAGCCCGTGTCATCGCTTATTTCATGCATCTTGACCGTGCCGTCCGAGGCATAAACCAACTGCTTTACGGACTGAACTATCTCTTTCTTTCCGTAAGGCGCAGCTTTTTTGTTCTCAATTTGCGTGAATCCCTCAATGAAAACTCTGATTCTCTGATAAAAATCGCTCTCATCCGAAAGCTTTTTAAACCAATCGGTGTTATCATATTTCGTAACACTTTCGAGCGGTATATTCTGCTCAAGAACATCTCTCATGGTGCATGAGAGAAACTCGGGCTGCATCCCCGGCATAAATCTGACGCCGAACACCTCATTCACGCCTTTGCGGTCCTGACAGTTATATTTTAGCCTTGTTCCGCAAACATACCCTCTCATTCCGTCATTGTTATATTCAAAAAACAGATCTATGCATCCGTCGGGAACAGTTCTAAGCACGTAATCGTCATCGGTATTATACGTATAAAAGTGGGATATTCCCTGTTCTAAATATATTTCCTGACAAAAATTCTTGGTGTCAAACACAAAGTACGGCTGACTTGGTTTTAACTTGTCCTTTTTCCATATCATAGCATGCCCTTCACTTTTTCTGATAAGAGATTATTACCTCTCACCGAAACCGAATGTGTTTTAGCCAAAAGGCTTAAAGCACAAGCGCTCAGAGTATTTAAGCACTATGATTAGATTTTATCTTTAATTCTGTTATAACGCAAGTCAGCCGTTAAATGTCTGTGCTGTGAAATGTTAAAGGTTGTGCAGATGAAATATTTAGTTTTATGCGAAAATCTTCTCTACCATCTCACTTGCCAATTCTTCTGTTATCTTAAGAGGAGCCAAACCAGCGAGCGGCTCGGTAACCACTCTCTCGGCGAGCAATTTAACATCGGCTTTGTCGCTTACATAATCGGTGATTTTCTTAACTCCGACTGTCTCATAAGCAAACTTCTTGTAAGCCTCAGCGGCTTTCTCTCCTATTTCCTTTGCACTCTCCGATCCGTCATAAACGGCGCCGAGAATTGTTCCGATATTCTTAACCTTTTCGGGAAGAACTTCACTTACAGATTCAAGCACAACAGGCAGCGAGTAAGCGCAGCAAGCGCCGTGCGGAATGTGGTACATGCCGCCTATCACGTGAGCGAGCGAGTGGCCGACATGCGCACTGGAATTTGCGAGCATCCAACCGCCGAGAGAAGCGGCAACATGCATTTTCTCTCTTGCTTCCATATTTGAGCCGTCCTTGACTGCCTCGGGAAGATATTTAACGACATTCTTCATGATCGACTCGGTTATCATATCGGTCATCGGGTTTGCAAGTATTGTTGTATATCCCTCTGCCGCATGTGAGAACACGTCAAGGCCCGTCATAATCGTGAGGCCCTTAGGCATTCCTGCGGAAAACTCAGGATCGATTACGGCAAACTCGCTCATGCCGTTGATTACAAGAATTGCAACCTTTATATTCTTCTCCGTATCGGAAATGATAAGACCATTAGATAATTCTGAGCCTGTTCCCGATGTTGTCGGAACGCTCATAAGTCCGAGAGACTTCTTCATCTCCTTTTGCGGATCGGCATACTCCAGAATGCTTCCGCCGTTTACACGAAGAATATTAATTCCCTTTGCGGTATCAATTGCGCTTCCGCCGCCGATACCAATAACACAATCGCATCCCTCTTCACGGCAAATTCTTCCGCCCTCGTCAACAACGTTAGCCGGCGGATCTGCGAGAACCTTGTCAAATTCGACATAGCTCATATCGGCTTCTTTTAAGCTCGCAAGCACTTTATCGATAATTCCGGCATCCTTTACGCCCTTATCATATACGACAAAAGCCTTGCTGTAACCGGCTTCTTTCAATGCCTCACCGATTAATTTATGAGAGCCCTGACCTGCCGTGAGCTTTACGCTTTGCATGCATGTGTAATTTACCATAATTATACCTCCGCCGTTTACTGACTGAATTTTACACCGCGAACCGCCTTAAAATCCACAGGGCAAAAAGGCGCCCGAACAATCCGTTTTCCGAATTAACTCAGACGCCTTTGTCTTAACAATATTCATACTGCGATAGTTTTTAACGCATTGCGGATTGTTCTCATCACGGTGCATTTATTGTTTCTATGTGAAAATTTTAACCAATTAAACCGATTAAAAATTGTATTTTTCGGAACAAGTTAATAAACCCAATGCGAATAACTCATCTTTTTGTTTTTCTTTTGTGGCTTTGTCAATACTATGGCGTGAGGCGGTACTCTGTACCAAAGATATATCGCGATAATTTCGGCATATACACAAAATAAGCAATACAATGTTTTTTGCGATGCGATGTTTTTTATTAAAAGGCGCTGTTTTTTCGTTCAATTGCACACTCCGCACCTTTTGGTTTGTGCAAAATAGATATTTTGTATCTTTACTATTTACTTTTTTTGCTGATAATTGTATAATAATTACAGTTTAATTCATATGTATAAATTTCCAAACCAAAATTGCTGTTTTGACCGATTTATCCGTTTGAATTTTATTGTTTTTTCGGCACATGGTTTTTGCGCCCCCACAGCAGAAAACATGTGCGACCCGCGATATCAAAACACTTGAGAGGTATGATCTTATGCGCCTTAGAAATCAACCGATAGGAAACAAAAACTTGGTGGGAGAAAGAGTTGAACTCGCAAGGAAAAACCTTGGTATGAAGCAGAAAGAGCTTCTCGCCCAGCTTCAGGTCAAGGGAGTTGACATGAACTCCTCCGGACTTTCAAAGCTTGAGGGACAGATTAGAGCAGTAACCGATTTTGAGCTGCTCGCCATCGCAGAAATTTTGGATGTCGATGTGATGTGGCTTTTGACGGGAGAAGAAAACAAATAATTTAAGACAACATGAACTTCTTTTTTCATTATTAGATACTCTGACAAACGCACCGAGTGATTCACTCGGTGCGTTTGTCGTTCTGTGTATTTAAGTGTCTTTTCTTATCATCTCTTTGATCGATTTGTTTCTGTAAGTTAAATCGTCACGCACAGTAAATCCCATGCTCTCCCAGAATTTGTTTCCGAGCTCATTTCTCTCGAACACAACCAAAGCGACCTTGTTAATTCCGAGCGTTTCAAGTTCGGCTAAAACTGTGTCAACAAGTTTTGCCGCAATTCCCCTTCTTCTAAAGTCGGGATGAACCGATGTGTGATAGATATACGCTCTTCTTCCGTCATTGCCGACCATAATCGCGCCGATAATTTTATCATTTTCCTCGGCGACAAAGCATGTATCGGGGTTTCGTGCAAGAAATTTCTCTATCCCCTCTTTGGAGTCGTCGAGGTTATTAAGTCCCATTCCCGCACAGCTTAACCACAGCGCATATATATTTTCGTAGTCATCGATTGTCATTTTTCTTACAGTCATTTTGAACCTCCGCAAAATAATCTCTCGGCATTTTTGTACAGGATTTTATCCAAAATCGGTTTTATCTCCTCGTTCGCCTTTAGGTCTCTCACCTTTTGCTCTATGCGTACGCTCGGTGTGTACGGAAAATCTCCGCCAAACAAAATATGATCCTCATCTGTTAAAGTGAGAAGAATTTTAATTCCCGACGGCAAAGCGTCGCCCGCAATATCAAAATAGAAATTCTCAAGGCTCTTTTTAGCGTCCACAGCCTGACCTATCCCCTTTGCCGCCAAAACACTTGTGATGCCCGAAAGTCTGTCGATTACATTCGGCAAAAACGAGCCGCAGTGCGGAACGACTATTTTTACATTGGAATATTTTTCTGCCGCACCAGATTCAATCAAGTTTATCACCGCACGGGTTGTGTCGGCTATAAATTCAAAAAGCGGAAGCGGCTTGGCTGTAAAACATCCGATTGGTAATGCTGTAGGTGCGGTGGGATGCAAAATAACCACTGCTTTTCTTTTGTTCAATTCTTCAAACAGCTTATCGTATTTTTCGTCCCCGGGATACACTCCGCAAGCATTGCTTGGCAGTTTTACCGCATCGGCATTAAGTTCGCCATAAGCGTATTCCACTGCTTTTATGGCGGCATCCATATCGGGTACAGGCAAGCTTGCGGCAAACATTATCTTATCGGGATAAGCTTTTTTCAGACTTGCCGCATACTCGTCTATTGTTTTTCCGAGCATAACGGCTTCTTCCGAATTATCAAAATAAAAATGCGGCGAAGAAAGGGAGATTAAGCTTTTATCAATCCCCGCTTTCTCCATAAACGACAAATGCTCGTCAACAGACCATGACGGAGTGGGAAATCCGTCCTCGTTCTCCTTGCCGTGCATTTTAACGCTCTCCAAATATTCCTCGCATATAAAATGCGAGTGCACATCGATGATTTTCATTTTTTCGTTATCTGTGTTCACAGAACTGTTCATCGTTTTCACCTTTCGTTTTGTAAAAAAGTGAGGTATCTTCCGATACCTCACATAGTGTTATTAATCTCTTATTCTGCGAGAAGTTTCTCCGAAGCGGCAATCTTTATGCATGTAGCAAATACGTGAATTGCCTCCTCAAGCTCTTCAATCGGCGGGAATGACGGTGCAATTCTGATGTTGCTGTCATTGGGGTCCTTTCCGTACGGGAAGGTAGCACCGGCATTGGTGATTACAACGCCTGCCTGACGGCAAAGCTCAAATACCTTCTTAGCACAACCCGGCATAACATCACAGCTGATGAAATATCCGCCGTTGGGCATATTCCAAGTAGCTACATCAAGCTCACCGACTTCCTTCTGAAGAACCTCGCCGACCTTTCTGAACTTAGGCTCGAGAAGCTCTCTGTGACCCTTCATAATCTCGAGAACGCCGTTGAAGTCCTTGAAGAAAAGAACATGTCTTAATTGGTTCATCTTATCAGGGCCGATTGTCTCAACAGTAAAGTGGCGCTTCAAGTCGACAATGTTTCTGTCGCTTGCAGCCATTGCGGAAACGCCCGCACCGGGGAATGTTATCTTTGAAGTGGAAGCAAAGATAAAGACATTATCCTCTGTTCCCTCTGCCAAAGCCTCTTCCCAAAGGTTTAAAAGAGTATCGGGAGTATCTGTGAGATCGTGAATGCAATATGCGTTATCCCACATAATTCTGAAGTCCTTTGCGGCAGGCTTAAGTCTTGCAAATCTTCTTACAGTATCGTCGGAATATGTGATACCCGTAGGATTGGAGTACTTCGGAACACACCAAATACCCTTGACGCTCTCGTCCTTAACAAGCTCCTCAACCATATCCATGTCGGGACCTGTCTCGAGCATCGGAACCGGAATCATCTCAAAGTCAAAATACTCCGTGATGCCGAAATGTCTGTCGTAACCGGGGCACGGGCAAAGCCACTTCTTTTTATCAAGTCTGCCCCAAGGAGTCTGACCGCTGAAGCCGTGAGTTACGCCTCTTACCATAACGTCAAACATAATTGCAAGACTTGAGTTGTTCCCTAAAATTATCTGAGAATTGGGAACGCCGATCATTCCGCTGAAGATGGACTTCATGGAATCAAGGCCGTCCCAAATACCGTAGTTTCTTACGTCGTCGCCCTTAGAGTTGGCAAATTCATATCTTGCTTTAAGTGCTTCAAGAACTCCGAGTGCCAAATCAAGCTGTGCTGCCGAGGGCTTACCTCTAGCCATATTGAGGCTTAATTTTTTTGCAAGGATTTCTTCGTATTCCTTCTTTGCTTCCTCATGAAAGGAATTGAGCTGTTCTTTGTTCATCTCTCTGAGTTTCATAGTGTTATCTCCTATCCTTCTTTTTATCGGGCTTTTTGTGAATTGAATCTGACATAATCACTTCATATTTGTCCTCAACCTTTGACTATTCTAATATATTTGATTTAAAAATGCAAGATTTTTAAAATTTCCTTGCATTTTTCTACTTCTTATAATATTATTGTCTAACTTTTCACTAATTATTGTGCAATTTTACCCACTCGTTCTGCCGCACAACAAAAAAGCAACTTGAAAACAATCAAGTTGCCTTTTTCATGTGGCTTGTTTAAGAAATTCTTGAGCTTTCCGTCTCAAAAACTTTATCGGCAACATTCATAGTTGAAGCGCGGTGCGAAACAATCACAACCGTCTTTTTCTCAGCCGACTCTCTTAGTGCTTTTAAAATAATTCCCTCGTTAAGAGAATCAAGGTTGCTTGTCGGTTCATCGAGAAGCATAAGGTCGCTGTCGTGCAAAAATGCTCTTGCGATTCCGATTCTCTGTTTTTCGCCACCCGAAAGCGTGTCGCCGAGTTCACCGACCTTAGTATCGTAGCCGTACGGCAAAGTCATAATAAAATCGTGAATGGAAGCTTTCTTTGCCGCCTCGATTATTTCTTCTCGTGAGGCTCCCGGTTTTGCAACCGCAATGTTGTTAGCTATGGAATCGTGGAAAAGCTGAGTTTCCTGAGTTACATAGCTCTCGATATCTCTCAAATGCTTTGTCGGCATCTTTTTTACATCGGTACCGTCAACCAAAATCTCGCCCTTTTGCACGTCCCAGAAACGCATCAAAAGCTTTAATAAGGTGGATTTTCCCGATCCGCTTGCTCCGTGAATTCCTGTGATTATTCCCGGTTCAAGCTTGATTGAATAATCGGAAAGTATTGTTTCCTCGTCATAAGCAAATGTTACATTTTTTGCCTCGGCGCTCTCAAACTCATGGTTTTCGCTTGGAACATATTCGCTATCACCGACAATCTCCTCCACAAGCGGTTTTTCCTCGAGAAGAGACAATACTCTCTCGCCGCTTGCAAGCGTCTGGTTAAGGTTGTTGGAAAGGCTTGAGAGTGCAACGGTTGGGCCGAACGAACCCATCATTGCAACGGTACAGGTCAAAATACCGTCAAAACCGATTTTTCCGTTCATATAAAGCGAAACTGTCAAAAGAAGCATGGCAAAGGAGAATATAAGTATCACGGCATTTGTAGCGGCACGCTGTCCGCCCTCAAGCTTGCTTAGTTCCTTTTGAAGCCCCGAAAGATTTCTCGATTTTTCGCTCATCTCTTTCTTTCGCTTTTCGCCTTGGGCGTATCTTATAGTCTCGTCAAGACCTCGAAGAGAATCAAGAACAAAACTGTTTAACTCTCCGAATTCGGTGCGGTAGGTCATTCCCTTGTCTCCGCCTTTTTTTCCGTTAATTATAGGAATGATAACTCCGACGATCACATAAGCGACCAACGCAAGCAATCCGCACAAAGGATTATAACTGCCGATAAAGACGGTCATAATTATCGATGTAAGCACGGCTATCGCAATAGGCGAAACCGTGTGAGCGTAAAAAACCTCCAAAAGCTCTATATCTGTCGTGATGACCGAAATAAGGTTGCCCTTGTCTCTGCCCTCAAGCTTTGCGGGACACAATTTTCTAAGCGCCGCAAAAACTTTATGGCGGATAATCGCAAGAAGTTTAAAAGCTATGAAGTGGTTGCAGTACTGCTCTGCATAGTGGAGAAAACCGCGAAGAACGGCAATAACAATCATAACGGTTAAAATTGATTTAATCGATGCTCCCGAAAGCCAAGCACTGCCGATTGCAACCGATGTGTTCTCGACAAGTCCGTGCACTATTGCCTGAGCCGCCAAAATTGTCAAAAATTCGGCGCACAAATAACCCAAAGTTCCGAGAATAATTGCCGCCGCCATTATGTGAATGAGCGGTTTTACAAGTCCTATGAGACTGCCCATTATGCTAATTGCGCTTCTGCGTTTCTTTTGGTTATTCACTTTGCACTCACTTCCTTTCCCCAGTTTTCAAGCGACATCTGACAGTCATAAAGATGCTTGTAATCACTGCCGTTTTTCATCAAAGCCTCGTGATTTCCGCTCTCTTTAATCTCTCCGTCCTTTAAGAAATAAATCATATCGGAATCAACAACATTTGCAAGTCTGTGCGAAATGAGAAGAACTGTTTTTCTCTTTGCAAGCTCGTGAATCACTTGCATGATAAGCTCTTCACTCTCGGTGTCGATATTGGACGCCGCCTCGTCAAAGATAAATATATCTGCGTCCTCTCTCAAAAGTGCCCTTGCGATAACAAGCCTCTGGCACTGACCGCCCGAAAGGTTGCTTCCCTTTTCGAGAAGCTTTGTTTTGAGTCCGTCCTGAGTTTCGAGGAATCCCAAAAGATTCACCTTTTTGAGCACCGACTTCATCTCTTCATCGCTTGCGTTCGGCTTAGCCATTCTAAGATTATCTTCAACGGTTCCCTTGAAAATATAACTGTTGTGTCTCACCAAAACAATTCTCTTCATAAGATCGGATTCGTTCACTTTTGAGAGTTCTTTTCCGCCTACTGTTATATTACCTGTGTAGCCATGATTTGTGCCCGCAAGTATGCCGGCAATCGTGCTTTTTCCGCATCCCGATTCACCGACCAGCGACACAAAGCTTCCGCTCGGCAAAGTAAGATTAATCCCCTTGAGAATCTCTCTTTCCTCTTCATAAGAGAAATGAACGTCTGAGAACGAAACATCAAGATTTCCCTCGGGTAAGTTTTCCGTTCCGCTCTGTGGTTCGGGAAGATCGAGAATTTTAAAAATCTTATCACTTGCCGCCATGCCGTTCATCGCTATATGGAAAAACGAACCCAAAAGTCTGAGCGGCAAAAAGAATTCGCTTGCCAAAAGAACAATGCAAAGCGTTCCCGACAATGTGATGTTGCCCTTTAAAAATTCAGAGACCGCAACAGCCATTCCGACTGCCGCACCGCCGTAAGCGACAATATCCATTACGCTTGTGGAATTAAGTTGCATTGTGAGAACCTTCATGGTTATCTTTCTGAAGTTCTGCGATTGGACGTCCATCTCCTCGGCTTTTTGCTCGTCAGCCTGATATATTTTGAGAGTTGTAAGTCCCTGAAGATTTTCAAGGAAAGAATCACCCAGTCCCGTGTACACGCTCCAATATTTATTTAAAAGTCGCTTTGCTATTTTTTGAACGACAACAATCGAGATTGGAATGAGCGGAACGCAAATCAAAAGAACAATACTCGATTTAAGGCTCACTCTGCTTAAAATGACAAACAGCGTGAGCGGTGCAATCAAGCTGTAAAAAAGCTGAGGAAGATACTTTCCGAAATAGGTTTCGAGCTGTTCAACGCCCTCACCCGAAACCTGAACCACCTCGCTCGATGCAACCTGTTCGCTGTAAGAAGCGCCGAGGCGAAGCATTTTATCGTAGATTTTCTCACGAAGTATGCGCTTTACGTCCGCACTTGCAAGATAAGAAGATTTTGCTCCCATTTTCTCGCAGACAAAACGAACAGCCACAACCGCCGCAAGAATAATCAGTGTGCGTACAATCATTGCGGAACTTAAATTTGAACCAAGCACATTTTGGAGCAAATCGGCAATGGTGAATACCGCCGTCACCTGCGCCATGAGGGAAATCCACTGCCACAAAACGACAAACACGATGTATTTTTTAGCGTGAGACAATAAACTCACAAGTCTTGTTTTTATCATTTTTTACCTGCATCCCCTTTCTGATTTTTCTTTTCTATCTTAGAGCAAATCAAATGCCAAAATGCGAGAATCGGATGATAAAAAATCATTCTGGGACCAGAAAAACGCATCACTTTGCGTATTTCCTCACGCATTTGCGGCTTGTAGCAATGCACGGTGCAATTGGCACAAAAGGTCTTTTGAGCCATAAACGGGCACTTTTCGCTCCTCATTCTCGCATAGTCCGACAAACTTTTGCAATCTGGGCAAAGCCCTCCGTGCTTTTTGTAATCGTCCCTGTGATTTTTTCGGCAGTATAGCCGTATCATCTCATCGACTACAAACTGTTCTTTTTTCCTCTTTTTCTCGATTTTATCCAAGCTTACACAACCTCCGTTTCTTCATTCGACGGGCTAATCGTCTTAATGCGAATAAAGAAATATAATATATGACACACCCACACGACAGCAATACAAATTCTGCCTATCGGAGCATTTTTCATGCATATAAAGCCCACAAGCATAACTGCCGTGACCATTCCTATTATTTTCAGCTTTGTCGGAAGCGTCATGGCTCTTTGTTTAACAAAACTGTCAAGATGCCTTTTATATAGCTTTGTTCCGACAAACCAATCGTGCAGTCTCTGCGAGCTTTTCGCAAAGCAAAAAAGCGTAGCCATGTAAAATGGCACTGTCGGCAAAATGGGCAGAACAACGCCGATTGTTCCGAGCGCAAGGCAAACAAATCCAAGCACGGCAAAAAATATTCTTATCGGATTTCTCATCTTCTTTCTCCTTATTGATTTCTTCGTTACCTATAACTAACCTCATCTTAAAACAAAATCTGTCGAATCCGCAGAAGCGACAGATTTTAAAATTCTCTGTTTGTATCAGAATTCAGCCGAACCTGTTGTTCTCGGGAACGGAAGAACGTCTCTGATGTTGGAAATACCCGTGAGATACATAATCATTCTCTCGAATCCGAGACCAAAGCCCGCATGCTTTGTGCTGCCGTAACGGCGAAGATCGAGATACCACCAGTAGTCCTCTTCCTTAAGTCCGAGCTCGTGAATTCTGTCGAGAAGAAGATCGAGTCTCTCCTCTCTCTGAGAACCGCCGACAATCTCGCCGATTCCCGGAACAAGAAGATCTACTGCGGCAACAGTCTTGCCGTCCTCGTTTGCTCTCATGTAGAAAGCCTTAATCTCCTTGGGATAATCGGTAACGAATGTTGGCTTCTTGAAATACTGCTCTGTGAGATATCTCTCATGCTCTGTCTGGAGATCCGAACCCCACTCAACTTTATACTCAAACTTGTCGTTGTTCTTCTTGAGAATCTCAACAGCCTCAGTGTAAGAAACTCTTGCAAAGTCGGAAGAAGCAACGTGGATAAGTCTGTCCTTAAGTCCCTTGTCAACAAAGGAGTTGCAGAAATCGATGTCCTGAGGGCAGTGCTCCATGACATAATTGATAACAAACTTAATCATGCTCTCGATGTACTGCATATCGTCCTCGAGATCGCAGAAAGCCATTTCAGGCTCAATCATCCAGAACTCTGCGGCATGGCGCTGAGTGTAGCTCTTCTCTGCACGGAATGTCGGGCCGAAAGTATAGATTTTTCCGAAAGCCTGAGCGAAAGTCTCGCCCTCGAGCTGACCGGAAACCGTGAGGCTTGTCTTCTTGCCGAAGAAGTCCTCGCTGTAATCGACAGAACCGTCGTCCTTTCTCGGAACGTTGTCAAAATCAAGAGTTGTTACCTGGAACATCTCGCCAGCACCCTCTGCGTCGCTGACGCTGATAAGCGGTGTGTGAGCATAAACAAATCCCTGCTCCTGGAAGAACTTGTGAATGGCATAAGCGGCAGTTGAACGAACTCTGAAAGCAGCCGAGAAAAGGTTTGTTCTCGGTCTTAGGTGAGCGATTGTTCTCAAATACTCAACCGTGTGTCTCTTGGGCTGAAGCGGATAATCGGGAGTGCTTGCGCCCTCGACTGTAATCTGCTCGGCGTGAATCTCAAACGGCTGTTTTGCGCCGAGAGTCTCGAGAACGGTACCGACAACGACTAAAGCCGCACCGACGTTCTGAGCGGAAATCTCGGCATAATTTGAGAGTTTATCAGCCTCAAACACAATCTGAACGCCCTTGAAACAAGAGCCGTCGTTGAGGTCGATAAAGCCGAATGCTTTTTGTGCACGTATATTTCTTGCCCAGCCGGCTACGGTAACGGATTTATCCTTGTATTCCGATATATCGGCATAGAGCTTAGATATTTCAGTTCTTTTCATAGTGTATAATCCTTTCAGCGAAACAATATCTTTCATAATAATACACGCTTATCGACTTATTTGCAAGCAAAATAAAGTTTTATGCTTCGATTGAATTTAAAGCAATTATTGCATTCTCATTGAGAAACTTTCATTAAGCAAGCTTTCTTCGATTGCAACAACTCCTCCACTGCCGTTAACAGATGTGTTGTGATTGTCTTTTAATTTTAAGGTTATATCCGCAAAAGTGTCTTGAATTTAAAAGTTTTGCGGTTTTTATTCGCAAAATAATTGATTTTTCGCTATAATTGCGATACAATTTTATAAAACGGAGGTGATTACAGTGATTTACAGACCTTTATATGTAAATAAGATTATGGCTTATGTAGATACACCATTTGTAAAAATTCTGACGGGAGTACGCCGCTGCGGAAAGTCAACTATTCTGAAAATGATTATGGAGCAGCTTAAAACACAGCGTGACATTCCTGATGAACGAATTATCAGCTGCCGCTACGACTCGATGGAATACGAGGATATAACAGTAAAAGAAATGTATGCTGATTTGAAATCTCGGCTTTCTCAGAACGGAAAGACCTATCTGTTTCTTGATGAAGTTCAGGAAATCAACGGTTGGGAAAAAGTTGTAAATTCTCTGGCATCGGATTTTGATGTTGATCTGTACGTTACAGGCTCCAACTCTCGAATGATGTCCTCTGAAATTTCAACCTATCTTACAGGAAGATATATCTCGTTCCGCATTTACACCTTGTCCTTTGAAGAGTACCTGACTTTTAAAAAGCAGTACACCGATGTTGCCGACGTCAAAACAGAACTTGCAAATTATGTTCGTTTAGGCGGATTTCCCGCAACTCACTTACAAGCGTATTCTCAGGACGAAATCTATACTATCGTTCGTGACATTTACAACTCCACGATTTTTTCTGATATTGTCAAACGCAATCAGGTAAAAAAAGTCGACCAGTTAGAACGGGTTGTAAAATATACCTTTAACAATGTCGGCAATACTTTCTCGGCAAAATCCATCTCAAACTATCTGAAAGCCAAAAACCGTGCACTGGACAACGAAACGGTTTACGCATACTTGGAAAAACTTGAAAAAGCATATCTACTTCACCGTTGCTCCCGATTTGACTTACAGGGCAAAGAAATTTTGAAAACGCAAGAAAAATTCTATCTTGCGGATACAGCTTTGAGATACAGTGTTATCGGCTACAACTCCGACAGTGTGGCGTCTAGCCTCGAGAATGTTGTCTACGTAGAGCTTTGCCGCAGAGGCTATACCGTCAATGTCGGTAAATTCGGTAACTATGAAATTGACTTCGTTGCATCGCGGCAAAATGAAAAGCTCTACGTGCAAGTAACTCTTGAGCTTAGTTCTGTTGAAACAAAAAAACGCGAATATGAGCGCTTGCTCGAAATACACGACAACTACCCCAAATATGTTCTTACAACAGATGAGTTCTCGGGAGGAAACTACGAGGGAATCAAAATCATGCACATTGCTGACTTTCTGTTAAGCTCGGAATATTAAACTTAAAAATGCTCGTTTTGCGAGCATTTTTCTTTTTGGCATTAAATTAAACCATTCAAAAACAAAAAAGAGGGACGAAATTTTCGTCCCTCCCGTTTGTGTTTGTTGAGTTTTAACTTTTCGGATTAATAAGCGCTTCCTACAAAGTCTTCGTTCACACTCTGATCTGTGACCTTGCCGCCGCTTATTGTCTGCTCGACAACGCCGGAATAGTACTTGTCGCCTCGAATATCTGTGAGAACAACAGAGTTGAGATATGTTCCGTCTGAAATTTTGCTCATAGCAACCTTTGTAAGATTGCCGTAAGTAACGGTCTCGCCGTAATCCTTTGTTACGCTTCCGTCTTTTCCGTTGTAAACATCGTAGATAGGAGTAATCTTATCGCCGCCGTCGATCTGAACGGTCTGCTTTGCGGAAACATAAGCAGAAGATGCATTATCCTCGCTTGTGTATGCGGTAGCGCCGGTTATGTTTGCCTCACCCGTAGTCTTATCGTAAGAAATAAGGAGATAATAGTTTGTCGAGTTAATCAGTACAGGGCTTCTGTAAGAAACACTGTTCTCAGTCTCTGAAATGATTTCGGTGTAAAGCGGCTGACCGTTGATTGCAATCCACTTTCCGTCAAAGTTTGTGTTGACGACAGCGTTTGAATCAATTTTAGCGGACGCACTCTCACCGTAATATGTGATTGTAGCATCATCCTCGTCATACTTACCGATTTCGATGTTAGCCTTCTGAGCATTTGTCTTCTGACCATCGGTAAGCTGAATGCTGAAGTCGTTTTCGCCGAGGTTTATCTCGTTGGCTGTGAACTTTTTGAGCTCGTCTGTATTAATGACCTGTGCTGTGCCGTAACCCTTTTCTTTTACATAGTCCTGATATTCGTCATTGAGGCAACCCGCAATCTTGTAGTAATAAAGTGCGTTTGTTGCTGTATCGTCAGAAACAGAATTGATGTATTTAAGGAAGTACTGCATGCCACCGACGCCGGCGATTGTAACAGGCATGTAAATGCTGATACCTTCGGAATCCGAGAGATATCCGCTCTCACGGTGATAAAGAACCGCATTATTGAGGTTATCAAGAACCTTCTGGCATTCATCGGGGTAATACTCTGAAAGTGCGTCCATGTAGTTTCCAAGGTCAATCGTGTTGCATACTCGGTAAGCTGTCTCGGCATATCTTGTGGAATCTTCCGCAGCCGCACCGACTGTAGAGAGCACGCTTATATCCTTTACGGCGTCCTTGAGAACCGCCTCATTGAGCTCGCAATATGAATTGTATGTATCCTCAGCCGCATTGATATCGATAACGGAGAATGCAACGTCCATAGCAAGCAATTCTTTTGTGTTTACTCTCCAAGTCACGTAATAATCGATAAAAGAGTCTGCAACGGTCTCGCCTATTTCTGCGGGGCTCATTGTCGGATCATCAGTCATTGCCTGAAGATAAGCTGTGTGATCCCAACCGTCACCGGGTTCAACCTCTTCTGAGCCTAAAAGATACTTGCCGTAACCGTAAAGTGAATGAGCAACCTCTGTCGAACCCATAAGGCAAGCATCAAAGCCGATAATATCGTAGTGTGGATTTTCGGGGTCTTCCTTGTAGTTTGCCGCAAAAGCGGATTCGATGTCCTTCATGGTCATTCCGCTGCCGAAAATATCGTCGACGCCGTAACCGAATGCGCCTGCACCGTGATCCCAAAGAACAATCATCTTGTGATCTGACGGATAATTTTCATCGCAGTATTTCATGAAGTCCGCAAGAGTGTTGGGATCGCATGAATCCTGGAGAGCCATGTTTTCAACCTCTTTGAAAACGCCGTTCTTGTACTCAAAACGCTGAGTTTTGTTCGGGTTAATTATAGAGGTATCCCACTTTGTTGCACCGCCTGTCTGAATTACTATATTGATGTTATCGGACCACTCATTACTTAAAATCTCGTTGATGTCGTTACTTGCAGCTCCGGTAGGAGTTTCAATTCCGCTGTAATCGGGAGTAACAGGAGTTACAGTCGGTTTAAACATATAATCGGGCATCTCAAGACCCTTGCTGTTTAACTCGCTGTTGTACTCTGCAATTGCCTCTGAGAACTCAACTGAAGATTTTGCACTGTTCTCTGCCTTTGCGTCAGATGTAAGCTCAAGAGTCATCGGAGAAAGCTCGCTCTGATAGCCGTCCTCAAGGTTAGAACCTACTATATAATAGCAGATAGTCCATGTCTCGTCCTCGCCGATTTTGTCAAGAGCGTCAATCTCTGCGGCGCCCTCTTCGTCACGTGCGGAATATTCGTAGATTTTTTCCTTGTCGACTGGGTTGTTCTTATTCGACAAGAAGAATGTATTCATAATTTTATACATAAGCGGCATTCCCGCCTGTGTCTGCAAGAATGCAAATCCGCTTCCGCCGACTATCGTAAGAACCAAGACAACGGCAATCAGTTTTTTAAAGAAATAGTGCCAAAGTTTCAAAGGAAGAGGAGCATTTTTATATCTTGCTCTCTTCTTTTTTCTCTTAGCCTTTTTTGCAGCCTTTTTCTCGGCTTTTTCGAGCTTCATGTTGGCTTTGTCCTGTTTCCAAAGCTCCTTTTTTAACTGTCTTTTTGATTTTGGCGGTTCGGGAGTCGGAGTCTGAGCCGCTTGAGTAACCTCGATTTTCTTTTCTTCGTCCATTTTTGTTTCCTTTCTTGATTAGGTTTTTACCTTTCGGTTGTTGATTACGGAACAAGTATACTTAACGTTAAGGGACATTTAACGGACAAGTTTTTGTCCCCCATGATTTTCAACTTATTTCGCATCTTTAGGTAAATAAATATTCTCCCCAATTAATTCATTTATATCATACATTATTTATATACTCAATAGCAGTTTTATATAAAAAATCAACTTTTTCTGTCAAATTGATGTTTGTTAAAAATAATAGCAAAAAAAGGAACGGTGCGTACCGTTCCCAAAAACTTTTATCACAAAACAAAAAAAGAGATAAGCACTAAGCTTATCTCTTTGCTGGCGCAGAGGATGCGACTCGAACGCACAATGCATTGCTGCACACCACATTTCCAATGTGGCTCCTTACCATTAGAATACCTCTGCATCTCTAATCGACTTGCTTATTATACTAAAGTCGAAAGAAAAAATCAAGTGTTTTTTCAAAAAAATTTTTAAAGCGATATTTTTCCTTATCCCCCTCGTGTTTGTTGACTTTACAATCCGTTTGATACATAATGTTAATATCTTTTTGCAAGGAGGACTATATGAAAATATCTGTAAGCAGCTACAGCTTTTTCAGTGCGATAAAAAAAGGCGTCATAACCCCTTTTGAATGCATAGCAAAAGCGAAAGAGCTTGGATTTGATGCGATTGAATTTGTCGATTTCATAAATTTTGATGCCGGCGACCGTGAAAACTGGAAAGAGACCGCAAAAGAGCTTAAATCCGAGTGCGACAGAGTTGGAATTGAAATTTCTTCTCTCACCGTAGGAGCGGATCTTCTTCAAACCCCCGATGAGGACATGAAAAAGCTCGAAGAATTTCTCGAGCTTGGTGAAATTCTCGGCGTAAAGTACATGCGCCACGATGCGACTGTAGGTTATCCGAGAAACTCCGATAAATACGTAAGCTTTGACAGCGTTGTCGATAAACTTTCTGAGCGTTTTCGAAAGATAACAAAGCTTGCCGAAGAAAAGGGAATTCACACCATGACGGAAAATCACGGCTATTTCTCTCAGGATTCCGACAGAGTTGAAAAGCTTTATTCAAAGATAAATCACAAGAATTTCGGTTTGCTCTGCGACATCGGCAATTTTATGTGCGCAGACGAAGACCCCGCACTTGCCGTTGCAAGAGTTGCGCCGTATGCGATTTATGTGCATTGCAAAGATTTCATCCTAAAGCCGTATTACTCCGAAGATCCGGGCGAGGGTTCGTTCAAGACAAGAGCGGGAAATTACCTCATCGGAACGATAATCGGCCACGGCAACGTGCCCGTCAAACAGTGCCTTTCGATTTTAAAATCGTGCGGATATGACGGATACATCGCCGTTGAATTCGAGGGCATGGAAGATTCTTTTGACGGCGTTCGCATCGGAGCAGACAATATAAGAAAATATTGGTCAGAAATTTGACCTTAATTAAGAAAGGAAGTAATTAAAATGTCAGTACTCGATAAATTTTTGGATTGCGTAAGCTTTGACACCCAGTCGGATGAGGCTTCAAGCACCATTCCCTCCACCCCGGGGCAGAAAGTTCTCGGCGCACATCTCGTAGAGGTATTAAAAGAAATCGGCGTCAAGGACGCATTCATGAGCGAATACGGCTATGTTTACGGCACAATCCCCGGTAATGTCAAAAAGGCAAAGACTGTCGGATTTGTCGCACACATGGACACCGCAACGGAGATTAGCGGCAAGGACGTTAAGCCGAGAGTAATCGAAAATTATGACGGCAAGGACATCGTTCTCAACGAAGACCTCGGAATTGTTACGGAAGTTTCCGCTTTCCCGAACCTTGAGAAATATGTCGGCAAAAAGCTCGTCGTAACAGACGGCACAACTCTTCTCGGCGGTGACGACAAGGCGGGTATCGCTATCATTCTTCAGGCTGCCGAGGAAATCATCAACGGCAACCTCCCCCACGGTGATGTTAAAATCTGCTTCACTCCCGATGAGGAAATCGGCAGAGGTCCCGATAAATTTGACGTTAAGGGATTCGGCGCCGACTTTGCTTACACCGTAGACGGCGGTACTCTCGGCGGAATCGAATACGAGAACTTCAACGCAGCGTCCGCTTTGGTTGAATTCACAGGAAGAAGCGTTCATCCGGGCGCATCCAAGAACAAGATGATTAACGCAGCTTTGCTTGCTGTCGAATTTGCGGGCATGCTCGATCCAAACGAAACTCCCGCCCACACGGAGGGCTACGAGGGATTCAACCATCTCGGCCACATCAGCGGCGACGTCGAGCACGCAAAACTCGGATATATCCTCAGAGATCACGACAGAGAAAAGCTCAACAAGAAAAAAGCCGAATTCGAGAGAATCACAGCTTACATGAACGAAAAGTATGAGACTAAGCCCGTAAAGCTTACAATCACAGATTCCTACGCAAATATGCGTGAGAAGATTTATCCCGAAAATATGTTCATCGTCGATCTCGTTTGCGAGGCAATGAAGAAAAACGGTGTTGAGCCGAACATCACACCTATCCGCGGCGGTACGGACGGAGCAACTCTTTCGTTTATGGGACTTCCGTGCCCGAACCTCTGCACAGGCGGCGAAAACGCTCACGGCAGACACGAGTTTGTTTGCGTTGACAGCATGGAGAAAATTGTCGAGATAGTCAAGACAATCATCGATGATGTCGAATAAGCTGAAATTTGCAACAATCGGCACAAGCCACATAGCCGAGCTCTATGTTAAAGGTGCTTTAGATTCAGAACTCTGGGAACTTCAAGCGGTCTACTCGAGAAATTACTACACGGGAAAAGCCTTTGCAGATAAATTCGGATGTGAAAATATTTTCACCGATTTAAACGAAATGGCAAAATCAAATGAGATTGACGCCTTTTATATCGCAAGTCCGAACAAATTCCACTTTGAACAAAGCTTGCTTTTTCTCGAAAACGGCAAGCATGTAATATGCGAGAAACCTCTCTGCTCTCACCTTTCAGAAGCTCAAAAGCTATTTGAAACTGCCGACAAAAACAAGCTTATCCTAACGGAAGCCATGCTTTATATGCATGTTCCCGCAAGGGATATTTTGCGAAAAGGCATCGAAAACGTCGGAAATGTCAGAAACGCTTTCATAAGCTTTTCGAGAAAATCAAAGCAATTAAACCGACTTTTATCGGGTGAACTGCCGAACATTTTCAATCCGAAAATGGAAGCAGGCGGACTTATGGATTTGGGCGTTTACTGCATCTACCCCGCTATTGATTTGTTCGGCGTTCCGCAAAAATCAGATATATGCGCCTACAAACTTCAGACGGGCGCAGACGGATGCGGCACAGTAATTTTTCACTACCCAGACAAATGCGTAACCCTCTCCTACTCGAAGATAAGCGACAGTTTTCTTCCGAGCGAATTTCAGGGCGAGAAAAACACGCTCTCGGTTGGTTCGGTCGGTCTTCTTTCCGATATTAGGCTGACATCACACGACGGCACATCGGAAATACTTTTCGGCGAAGAAGAAAAATACAGGCTTATGGGATACGAAGCAAAAGACTTTTATGACTTCATAAACGGCAAGAACACAGATTATTACAGCTACTGCCGTGAAATGAGCCTAAAGGTTTGCGGTATTCTCGAAAGCCTACGCAAAAAAGCAGAGATTATTTTTCTAAGCGACAGATAGCAAAAATCCTACTCACTGGTTCAGTGGGTAGGATTTTTTAGTTTAATTTAGGTCAAATTATAGCAGATTCATAGTGAAATTTTAATCCGTGGCATTGTGCTTGCTCTGCTGTAACATAGGCCCCACAATAGTTTCAAGGTTGTAAAGTGCAATTCCATTTTTATTAGCGTCATTAACAATCTTCTCATCAAATCCGCTTTCAGAAAACAAGGCATAGTAGAATTTTGCCTTTTCTTTTAACGGAGTAAGCTTTGCCAATGTATCGAGATATTCCGAGTACGAGAATGGAACTCCTTTGAACTTACATTCACCAACCAGATAATTTTCTCCCATTCTGTCAATACAGAGCACATCTATCTCAGTTTCTGCTGTCCTAAGAGCGTCCTCTTTTTTGGTATCCCTTACAGTTGTCTTGCCAAACCATCTGCCCATCTTTGTATAACGGAACGGTAGTTCATTTTTCTTCTGCTTCTGACTTATAAACTCTCTGCACACATCCTCAAAAGCGAAAGAAGCAAATTCATGCAGCACTGGCTTTATAACATATTCATAAACACCGTCCACATCTCCATCCTCAAGCTGTGAGTAGTTTGCAAAGCCAAAGGCATACCAGAATCGGAAGAAGTTATCCGTCAATCGATAAGTTCCTCGACTTGTGTTGGCATGTTCTTTCGTCTTTGCATCAACTGAAAATTCTCTTTCCACTATTCCAAGTTCAATCAGATTTTTCAGATACACACTTGTTTTTGATGTATCTTCAACAAGAGATTTTTGGCTGATATCATTAAGTTTGGTATTTCCCATTGCTACCGCTTCAATAACAGAATTATAGATTGGTGTTTCTCTTAATTCCTGATGGAGAAGAAACTCAACCTCGCTGTATAAAACACATCCTTTTGTCAGGATATTGCTTTTGATATTATCTTCTATAGAAAGCTTAGGATTCCACTGCCTCAAGTAATGAGGAATTCCTCCAAGAACAGAGTATGCAATCACTTTATCACGAGCGGAATATTCGGGAAAGAATTTTATAACATCATAAAAGCCCATTTCTTTCATCTTGTAAATTCCTGTAGCTCTGCCATAGAGAGGATTCTTTTCAGCGAGTAATTCTTTTTCGATAAAACTCATGGCACTTCCACAGAGAATAATCATAACATTACTCTGACGAAGTTCTGAATCCCAAAGATTTTGTAACACTGAAGGTATGCTTTTATTTCCACGACACATATACGGAAATTCATCTATAACCAGTAATTTTTTCTTATCCGCATAAGGTAGGTCAAGAACCGCACGAAAAGCTTTTTCCCAATCCTCAAACTCTGAGATATAATTTCTAGCAGGAATATCTTCTTTCAGTAAGCGTGATGAAAAATTTCTAAGCTGTACCTTATCCGTCGTCTGAGTACAAGAAAAGAAAACATGTGGTTTATCCTTACAAAATTCTCTCAAGGTTTCGGTCTTTCCCACACGACGACGTCCGTAAAGAACAATTAACTGACCATCTTCTGCTCCATATTTATCATTTAGAAATTTCAGTTCAGCTTCTCTGCCGATAAACATACAATCTCCTCCAATTGATTCAAATTTAGATTTACTAAATCGTGATTTGATATTATTATAACCACAATCGGCTAAAAAATCAAGTCGTGTCCCATCTTGAGTAACGCGAAAAAAATGAGGGACACTCCCTCCTCTTTCTTTATCATGTTAGATTAAATTAACACCACCCCAACCTCAAAATCGCCCTGTGGCAAATGCCGCAGAGCGATTTCTTGTTTCGTTAATTCTGTTTTTAATCAAACATTTCCTGTAAGCCAAGCGACAACGAAGAGAAGCGCAAAGCCGAACAGATAGACAAGTCCGACGATAGAAAGCACCTTAAGCCATGGCTTAATCTTATGCTCCTTGTTGTTTACAAGGTTGTAGTTCAAAACTGCGAAGAACGGTGTTGTGATGAACGATGCGATCATTGCGAAACGAAGCATTGTTGCAACATTTCCCGAGAAGAGGTAAACGATTATCAAACCGATTACGCTTGTTGCGGTAGTCCAAATTGCAAGCGATTTCTTGCTCGATTCCTTCTTGCCGAGCAAAAGGCGAAGTGCCTCGTTGTTTGCTCTCGAGTAACCGTCGATAACGGTGAGAACCGTACCGAAAATGCAGAGGAATGCGATAAATGTGATGAGAAGTCTCGACCAGTCGCCGAATACCGAAGCGTACATATTGACGAACTGTGCGATATATGCGGCGCTTGCGCTGAGAACCTCTTCACCGGAGCCGAACTGAATGAGTGCGCCGAGTGCGCAGAAGATAACCGCAAGAATTGCTGTTCCGATATATCCGACGTTGAAGTCAAACAGTGCGTCCTGAATGGACATAGTTTTGATTTGTTTTCTCTTCTCAACCTGCCACATGGAGTTGATTGCCGAAATTTCAATCGGGCACGGCATCCAGCCCATAAGCGATACTATAAACGGCAAAGCGGCAAGGCGCCAAGGTGTTGGTGCTTCAAAGTTCGGAGCGTACTCACGGTGACGGAAAAGAGCGATGACAACAGCCATAGTTGTTGCAATCGTGAGTGCGGTCATAACCCACTTTGAGAGGGTATCGAGGAATTTATATCCGCCGATTAAAAGCATAGCCCAGATGATTACAATGATAATTGTTGTGAGCTGAGATATCGAGAGGCCGAAGCCGTTCGGTGCAATGTTGAAGAGAATTGCCGCGCAGAGAATGCCAACGCCTGCGGTGTTAACAATAGCCGAAAATACATTAAGCACAAAGAAAACAATGAGCCAGCCTTTTCCCTTTTCCGCATAACCCTCTATGAGAGTTTTGCCGTTCTCCATGGTGTACTGAGATCCGAAACGGAAAAACGGATACTTGAAGATATTGATTAAGATAATCAATATAGCCATCTGCCAGCCGTAAATTGCTCCCGCCTGAGTGGAAGAAACAATGTGAGATCCGCCGACTGCGGCAGAAGCCATCAAAATTCCGGGGCCGAGTGCCCTGAGTTTTGATTTCCAAGTTGAATTTTGTGTTGTTTCCGGTGATTTAGACATAATTATACCTCCTTAGTCTAAATCCGAATTCATGTTGGTGAGTTCGAAAATATTCTGTTCTTTCTTTTTGGGCAAATGCCCGCCTTTCTTTTCTCCCGAATAAATCAAAAAACGAGAGGTTCCGTATACTCGGGGTTCTTCTCCGATTTACGGATATGCAAAATTGAAACAATTATCAAAATCATTCCAACTATAGCCAAAACAAGTGAAATATAAGCGAATTTGTCGCTTATTTCTGCAAGTTCGTCGCTGAGGAAGAAGTCGTATGCTCCGTGAAGCAAGAGCGGTATCACAAAGCCTAAAATGTTGTAGCTCTTCTTGCCCGACTTCATTGCCTTAGCAATAAAATATCCCATAATGAAGCCGTAACCGCCGTGCATAACGGTAACGCCTCTTGCAATCATCATAGCGAAATTTGCGCCAAAGGCATAAACAATAGCCTCGGTGATTTCAAATCCGATTCCCGTTATCATCATAAGCGAGGTTATGTCAAGCATTGAGTACTGATAAGGATTTTTCTTAACCATTGCTTTGAACACGTTGTACTTCACAAGCTCCTCACTGAAAGCAAGAATCACGAAGTTGTAGTAAAGCGCATAAGGCACTCCGCCGAGTCCTAACAACTTAAGAATTTGTCCGACGCCGTAAAGCACAGCGGAAGTTAAAACCACAAAAGCAATGCACATTAAAGCTCCGCGCTTGATAGACTTAACGCACAGAGCGTTATAAGTGAGATCGTCTTTCTTTCTCTTTTTCAGCCACAAAAAAACAAGTACCGACGGCACCAGTGAAGCGAGAAAAACAAGAACCATCAGTGGAGCAGGTAAATTTTCCATATAACATCTCTTTCTTTCTCGGACGAGTTAAATTCGTCCATTTTTATTTGCACATTACATAATATCAAAGTTATGTTTAAATTGCAAACTGTTTGTGGATAAAATTGAAATTTATATGGAATTTGTGAAAGAATTCTTTCACACAAAAAACAAGCCGCCAAAAAACGCTTTTGTTTTCCGACAGGCTTATTTTCAATCGCTTATTTTTACATAAGGGGCAAGTTTTTCGGCTTTATCCTCAGAAATTCCGCTCACCTCCGAGAGTTCGTAAGGCGAAGTGAAGTTTCCGTTTTCTTCTCGGTAGGCTATTATTTTTTCGGAAAGCTTTTCGCCTATTCCGTCCAAATCCTGTAACTCCTCGGCGCTTGCCGTGTTGATGTTTATCTTCTCCTCATTGGGGACATATTCATCGGCGGTCAGATAGACGGTACTTGAAACATTGTAGACAACAACAGGTTTTCTGCTAAGGTAAATTACTCCCGCCGCAACAATCAGGATTACAATAAAAATCACAAGATAAATTGTCAAAAGCCTTCGCTCTGTTTTCATTTTCCTTGCCTCAGTTTTCTAAGGAATTTTTCAAAATACTCGGGCAATTCCGCTTCAAGCTCAATAATCTCTCCCGTTATGGGGTGCTCAAAGCGTATGTAAGCGGCGTGCAGACACTGACCGCCAAGCTCGGTTATAACCTTTGACGGGCCGTAAAGCGGATCACCCGCAACAGGATGTCCCATATAAGCCGAATGAACTCTTATCTGATGCGTTCTTCCCGTTTCGAGAATAAACTTCATGTACGAAAAGCCGTTAAGTCTCTCAATCGTCTCGTAGTTTGTGACTGCCTCACGAACGTTTGCGCCAGAAAGAATAACCGCCATTTTCTTTCTGTCCCTCGGACTTCTTCCGATAGGCAAATCAATTCTTCCGCACTCCTCTTTGTAATGTCCGTAAACAACCGCCCTATACTGTCGGTCAAAGGAATGCTCCTTTATCTGCTTTGCAAGGCCCTGATGTGCGGCGTCGTTTTTAGCCACAATCAGAAGTCCGCTTGTGTCCATATCTATTCGGTGAACTATTCCCGGGCGTATCACTCCGTTAATTCCGCTCAAACTGTCCTTGCAGTAATAAAGCAGAGCGTTTACGAGCGTTCCGCTGTAATGTCCCGGTGCGGGATGAACAACCATTCCCTTGGGTTTGTTTACAACAAGAAGATCGTTATCCTCGTATCTTATATCAAGCGGAATATTCTCCGGCAGAATGTCTACATTCACGGGTTCTGGCAAAATAACCTTAATCTTGTCACCAACGCTCAGTTTATAATTCTTGGCGACGGCTTTGCCGTTAACGGTCACATTTCCGTTTTCTATAAGATTCTGAACGGCAGAACGGCTCATGTTTTCTATGCTGATAAGCTTGTCTATTCTTCCGTTTTCCTCGGCGGTAAACTCAAGAATATTTTCTTCATTCATTGCTTTCTTCCCCGCCTTGCTTGTCGGCTTTCTCTTTTTTGTCCATGAAGAAAAGCACGAAAATCACCATTAGCGCAACTCCGACTGTTACGAGACAGTCGGCAAAGTTAAAGATATATCCGAAAAAGTAGAAATGAATGAAATCGATTACATATCTCAGTCGCAAGCGATCAATCAAATTTCCGAGTCCTCCCGCAATTATCATAACGCAAGCTGTTTTCGAGAGCAGATTGTGATGCTTGTATTTCATCAAAAAGCCGAAAATCACGGCAGAAATCAAAACAGTAACCACGGCAAAAAATATGCTGTTGTTCTGAAGCATGCCAAATGCCGCACCTGAATTTTCGGAGTAATTGAATTCCAAAAAATGCGGAATGAGTACGTAAGTGTCGATGGGCTTAAGCGATGTGACAACAAGTAATTTGATTATTTGATCAACCGCCATCAAAGCGGCAATCACGACAAGATATATAAACAAAACAAAACTCCTTAATGAAAAAAGCAAACCCGAGAGTTTGCTTTTCTTTTGATTTCGATTAATTTAGGTGAATTCCATCACCGAACTCGAGAGTGCTGTAAAGTGACTCTTTCTCTTTTCTGAGAGACTCGGGAATATCGGCATAAGCGTTGAGATTAATTCCGTCAACAGAATCAAAGTTCTCATCCGGCAAATCGGACTCGTCAAAGCTGATTGCGCCCGTGTTACCAAGATCGGCGTGATCGTCTGCCGAAGGAGCCTTCACATCGTCTACGGAATAAAGCTTAATGTCGTCCTCGCTCGGAAGCTCATCCGGAAGCGGAATCGGATCCTCTTCAACTGGAGCAGGAGCAACCGGAGCCGGCTTAACGGAAGGCTTGGAAGCCTCGACTTTTTTATTTTTGAGTTCTTCCGTATAGTCGGGAAGATTCTCAATCTGCTTGATGTGATCTCTGTACACTCCGAAAAGATTGGTTTTGAAGTCCGTGACAAGCGCCTTGAGAGAATCAAGCTCTTTCTTCTTCTCCTCAATCTGCTTCTCGTATTCATCAACCATCTTCTTCTGCTTATTGTTGATGTCGTTCATTATGCTGTCGGCTTTTTTGTTGGCGTCCGCAAGAATAGCGTCACCCTTTTTCTTAGCTTCCTTAACCGACTGATTTCCAAGTTTCTGAGCCGATAAAAGAGCGTCCTTTATGCCCTCCTCGTCCTTCTTGTACTGCTCCACTTTCTGAGCAAGAAGAACCATTTTCTCCTTGTACTCGGTGTTTTTCTCGGTGAGTTCGGCAATCTTTGCCTTAGCGGTCTGGTTCTCCTTTAAGAGTGCGGTGAACGACTCGGTAACCTCATCTATAAAATCGTCAACATCCTCCGGCTTGTATCCGGAAAAATTAGACTTTCTGAAACTAATCTCGCTAATCTGCTTTAATGTAAGCATGAAAAACTGCCTCCTTATTTATACTTCCTTGCGTTCAGAACAAGTCTGCCCTTTTTCGTTCTGTTGCAAGCTGTGTCTACTATGTACTTGCCCTTACCTCTTACCGAAACGGTCGAACCCTCTGTTACCTGTTGTGAAACCGACAAACATTCTCGGTAATTGAGACGGACAAAGCCACCTCTTATAGCTGCGGCAGATTTTTCTCTTGATAGTCCGCAAAGCGCCGCCACCACACAGTCAAGCCTCTCGGAAGCGACGATAACCGTCATCTCCTCAAAGTTGTGGCTTGGCATAATTTCGCCGTCAAGACCGAGCGAAAGCGTAACGCCCACGTTTCCGATTTTGAAAATATTATCAAGAAAATAACTGCCGAGCTCCTCACGAACAAAAATGACCGCTCTGCCCTCCTCTATGAGAATATCTCCCAAAGAAGAACGGCTTATGCCCTGTGCCATAAAAGAGCCGAGAAAATCACGGTGACTCAAAACGAAGCGTTTATCGTACTTCACGGTGACCGCCGTCAAAGGAAAAAGCGCCTCGCTCGGTTCAAGATAATCGGGAAAAAAACCGATAAAGCATCTCTCTGCATCGGGATAACCGCCGAAAACGAGATACTCCGCCTTTTTTCCGACAAGATAGCCCTCGGCGTCAAGCCTTTCTGCGGGATCGAGAAAGCCCACAAAGTGTGCCCTTTTTCTCGAGAGCCTTATGGCGTCGTCAATTTTTGCCGCAAGAATACCGTCAATCATAAATCAGAAGCTTACTCCGCTCTGCTCAAGACCGTCAAGAAGGACATCACCCGAAATATCAACGTTGTAAGGTGTGATGATGAAAGTCTTGGTAGCAACCATCTTAAGCTCTGCATTCTTTGCATAAGTGATACCGTTTATGAAAAGAAGGATCTTGAGATAATCGTCTCTGCTTGCACGCTCAAGGTTCATCACAACGGCGCAGTTTGCAAGAATAGCGTCGGCAATTGCTTTTGCGTCACCGGTGTAAGTTATCGGCTTGAGCACGACCACCTGAAGCTTGCTTGAAGCATGAGATGTAAAATTAACTACATTACCGGAAGACGAATAAGACGGCGTCGAGCTTGAAGAAGTTGATGAACGGTGGAAAAACGACGGGCCGGAGCTTCTTGAACTTGAGCTTGATCTTGAGGAAGAATAATTTTCTTCCTCTTCCTCGTTATCCTCTTCCTCGTTATCCTCGTCCTCTTCGTAATCCTCGTCCTCGTAATCGTAATCCTCTTCGTAATCGTCATCGGGGGGATTCCACATTTTTGAAATCTTATCTACAAACTTTGGCATAACTATTCTCCTATATACGTAGTTTATTTGTAAATTCTCTTACCGAAAAGTGAAGATCCGACTCTAACCATAGTCGCTCCGCACTCGATTGCAAGGGCATAGTCTGACGACATACCCATTGAAAGACATAACATATTAACATTATCCATATTTTTAGCCTTTATGTCAACAAAGAATTGATTCATTTCGGAAAAATATTTCTTCAAAAGGGCTTCATCCTCGCAAATCGGAGGAATTGCCATCAAACCGTTGATATGAATACCGTCCAAAAGCCTTGCTTCATCGATGAATTCATGCAGTGCGTCGGGGTCTACGCCGCCTTTGTTTTCTTCTCTGCCGACATTAACCTCGACAAGCACATTCATAACCTTTCCGTGCTTTTTTGCCTGCTTTGAAATTTCGTTTAGCTGAGAAATTTTATCGCAGGACTGAATCTGGCTTACCTTGTCGATTATGTACTTCACCTTGTTCGTCTGAAGTCTGCCGATAAACTGCAAGTCGCAGTTAGTTAAATCGTAGCGCTCGTATTTATCGAGAAGCTCCTGAACACGGTTCTCGCCTATGTGGTCAAGTCCGAGAGAAATCGCGTGATTTATAACCTCGGTATCCACCGTCTTTGTTGCGGCAAGAAAAGTTATATCTTCTCTTGTTCTTCCGCTTTTAATTGCAGCCTCAGCAATTTTCTCGTTGATATACTTATAATTTTCTTCAACCTGAGCGAATATCTCAGGATACGATTTTTCCGTCATAAAGATTACTTCCTCCTATTACAACTTCGTCATACAGCCTTATCGTCTTGCTCGTGTAAAGCTGTGCGCTCTCCTCGTCACTGAGTTCCGTTTTGCAAACGGCATAACCGTTAATTGTCGTATCGGTGAACACCTGTACGAACTTGAGCATGTCTCCCGACCTTACGTAAACGCCGCGGACATTCTTGTGCTCGACTTCCGTCTCGTTTCCGTTTTCGTCTGTCTCGGTTGTCGTTACCGTCTCAAAGTGAATTGCTTTTTCGCTGACGAGAACACCCGAATAAGTGCCGACAGTTATGATAGCCGTTTCGTGTCTCAAAGTAGCAAGCTCGGCATTCATATACGAGCAAGCCAAAACCAAAACGGATTTTCCCGAGGAGGCGTCGGTGTTGCAAGCAACCATTGTCGCAGGAATTTTTTCTGCGCCCGACGACGGAAATTCCACATACAAATTATTTGACTCAGTTATTTTCACTTTGTCGGCTTCTTCAATCTCGGCAAGCACATACCAAGTGAAATCCGTGCAAACCTTTCCGCTGTGAGAAATCTGCGAGGGCTGAATGTTTGAGAAAGACTCAAACTGACTCACAGTTGTCCACTCGATGTTGTCAAGATCGAAAGAATCCTCGTAGCCGTCCGTTGACGATATGAAGTATCCGGCATTCGGAGCGGTCAAAGTCCCTATTTCCGATGATGCACTCGAAAGAACATTGTTTCTTTCGCTCTCAAGCGAGAAAATTTTGGAGCTGTAATCGCTCGTGCTCTCATTGCCCAAAATAATCTGCTTTTCGCTTAACAGGTACTGAAGTCTTGAGCGCGAAGAACTCTCTGCGCTGAAACTTCCGCTGTTGGAATCCGCAACAACGCTCGACAAAAGATCGGTAATCTGGTTTCCGATTGAGTCGGTGCTGTTCGAGCTTATATCAGTGCTCGCTTCAAGCGATTTCAAAGAATCAATCTCTGTCTGAAGATTAGCTGCATGCGTTTGCGCAGTTGCGTCCGACTCCGAATTATATATATTTGCTATAACTCCGTCCTTGGCAACTCTGCCGCCGTCATCGACCATATAGCTTAAAACGCCGCCGGAGTTATAATCTATCGTCTCCTCGTTTCTCACAACCCACGAATCCACCTGAACGGTATCGCTTATCGTTGTGTAAGCGGCTTGTTCTGTTGTGACGACCTCGGTCTTTGCTCTGTAAATGACATGGGCGATATAAGATAAAATCATAAATGCCATAAGTCCCGCAAGGACGCCCACAACAACTCTGTTTAGTTTATTGCTCATAATATCAGAATAAATTTGCCTCTTTTACTGTATTTTCCGCCGCAAGGCAAAACTCCTCTCGGCTAACGTAATCATCGGGATAAATCCAACTTATGCTCTGTTCTTTTCTGAACCACGTAAGCTGTCTTTTTGCATAGTGCCTTGTGGCAAGCTTTATATTTTCAGCCGCCTCTTCAAGAGTTATTTTCCCGTCAAAATACGGAAAAAGCTCCTTGTAGCCTATCGCCTGTCGGCTGGTACCCTTATCCTTAATATGATAATACTTTTTTGCTTCATCTACAAGACCGTCTTTCAACATAAGGTCTACCCTAAGGTTAATTCTCTCGTAAAGCTTGTCTCTGTCTCTGTAATTTATACCGAGCATCAAAAAATCATACACGGGTTTTGCGTCAAGACATTGCTCGGAGAATTTCTCCCCCGTTACAAGACAATATTCTAGCGCCCTGATAAGGCGTTTGTGGTTTTTAATCTCTATGCTCTCGCACGCTTTCGGATCAAGCGCCTTAAGCTCATCAAAAAGCTTTTCTTCTCCTTCGATATCAAGCCTTTTTCCGAGTTCTTCACGCAGTTTGTCGTCTCTTGAATTCTCGTTAAAGTTTATGCCGTAAATCAAACTTCTTGCATAAAGCCCCGTTCCGCCGCAAAGCACGGGAATTTTTCCCCTCGAATAAATTTCTTCGATTATCTTTGATGCCTCGATAACATAATCTGAAACGCTGTACGGCTCATCGGCATTTTTGCACGCTATAAGGTGATGCGGCACTCTTTTAAGCTCCTCTTCGGTCGGCTGAGCCGTGCCGATCGGCATTCCCTTATATATCTGCATGGAATCGCACGAGACAATTTCACCGCCGAATTTTTCCGCAAGATGAATAGCAAGCCCCGTTTTTCCCGAGGCTGTTGGGCCGACTACCGCCAAAAGTGGTTTTTTGCACATCACTGTATCCTTCCGAACTCTTTTTCGAGATCTCTTTTTTTGATAACCAGATAGACGGGTCTGCCGTGAGGGCAGTACCGAATATTGGGATTTTCTTCCAAAAGCTTGGCAAGCTCGATTAACTCTTGGTCGCTGTTTTTGTTTCCCGCCTTAACAGCCGCACGGCAAGCAATGTTGTGGTAAAGCCAATCCATGTACTCCGTAGACATGGTGTTTTTGTTTGAAGCGAGATAAGCCGCAATTTCAGTGACTGCCTCTGATGCATCTTTGCCGTCAAGCATCATGGGAGCGGTTCTCACCAAAACCGTACCCTCGCCGAAATCGTCTATTTCAAAGCCGACATCCGCAAATTTATCGAGATTTTCGAGAACGGCATTGTAGTCGTCCTTTTCGAGAACCACGGGCACGGGGCTTAAAAGCACCTGTGCGTTTTTTCCGTCGTCGCTCTTTTTTATTCTCTCGTAAAGTATTCTCTCGTGAGCGGCATGCTTGTCGATAAACATCATTCTGTCGTCGTCAAGCTGAAGAATGATATAAGTTGAAAAAACCTCGCCGATAAACTTTGAGCTTATGCTCTTGGTGCCCGGAACGGCTGTCGGAAATGCTGTTTCGGTGAAGCCTTGCTCTTCGTCGATTTTTTCCGTCAAAGGCTCTTTGATTTCTTCGTTTTTATATTCGATTTTGGCATCCGAATCAAGTTTAATTTGCTCTCGCAGTTTCTCTTCCTCGTAAAAATCATTCTTTACGCTTTGAGCCGAATTATCAGCAATGCTTTGAGCATAAGAAACAGGAGCATTATTGACGAGTGACTCGATTCTCTCATCGCTCTCCCTCACTATGGGAGCCGCCGCTTTTTCATCGGTTTCGTCCGATAATTCATCAACACTCATATCAGAGAACGACTCGGCTTTTATTTTGTCTATAAGACTCGAACCTGTAAAACCTGTTTTAATTTTGGGTTTTTGCGGTTCGTTTGTTTCTTTTACAGAATTATTTGCGCCGAAAGGTTTAATCTCTGTGCTCTGCTTTTTGGTGTAAGACGATTCGGGGAAATAAGCCTGTTCCGCTTTTTGTGTAGGTGCGTAAGGCGCAAACGAATTTGGCTTAATCTCCATAACCTTTGGTGCATCACCCTTTGTGAGCGCCGATTTTGCGGCATGATACACCGCATCAAAAACAGGCCTTTCGTTGGTGAATCTCACTTCAAGCTTGGTCGGATGAACATTTACGTCAACCTGAGAAAAATCCATTTGCAAATGCAAAACGCAAGCGGGAAATTTCCCCACAAGAATCGTATTCTTGTAAGCCTCGTCAAGTGCCGCCATAGCGGTTTTACTGCGCACACATCTGCCGTTGATAAAGAAATTCTGCATATTTCTGTTCGGCCTTGCACAGTGCGGAGACGAGATGAATCCGTAAACTCTTATTCCGCCGAGAGTGTAATTCACGGGAATGAGACCCGATGTGAATTCTTTTCCGAACACGGCATATATTGAAGATTTAAGCTTGTTGTCACCGGGCGTGTGAAGCACTTCTTTTCCGTCCCTTATAAATCTGAAAGAAATTTCGGGGTGAGACAATGCCACCTTATCCATTATCCTTGCGACGGAATTTCCCTCGGCAACGTCTTTTTTGAGAAATTTCATTCGTGCGGGCACGTTAAAGAAAAGATCCCGCACGATGATTGTGGTTCCGTCGGGACAACCGGCATCACCTATTTCCGTTATCTCGCCGGCATCGCAAACCGCTCTTGTGCCGCACGGCGCCTCAATCGGCTTTGTTATCAATTCGACGTGAGAGACTGCGCTTATTGAAGCGAGTGCCTCACCCCTGAATCCCAGCGTGCCTATTGAGTCGAGATCCGACTGAATCAGCACTTTGCTTGTTGCGTGTCTCAGAAAAGCAACGGCAACATCTTCACGGTCGATTCCGCATCCGTTGTCGGTCACTCGCATAAAAGTGATTCCACCACGGCAGATTTCAACCGTAACGGCAGAAGCTCCCGCATCAATCGAATTTTCGACAAGCTCCTTTATGACGGATGCGGGTCTTTCGACTACCTCGCCCGCCGCTATAAGCTCGGCTACATGTTTATCAAGTACATTTATCTTTGGCACAGGAAACACCTGCCTTTCATTTTATTACTTAAGCATGCTTGTTATTTCAAACAAAGTATTCATGCACTGCATGGGCGTCATTGCATTGACGTCTATATTTTTAAGCTTTGAGATAACTGCATTATCGGGAGTATCCATAGTCAGCTGTAAAGGCTCTTCGCTTTCGGCTTTTTGGGCTTTATGCGAATGAGTTTCACCCGCACCGCTCTCCAAACTTTTAAGCACTTGTTTTGCACGGTTCAAAACCTTATCGGGCACGCCCGCAAGCTTAGCCACCTGAATACCGAAGGAATCGTCTGCACCGCCGGGAATTATCTTTCTTAAGAAAGTTATATCATCGCCGTGCTTTTTAACGGCAATATTATAGTTTTTCACTCCCGGCAAAATATCCTCAAGCTCCGTAAGCTCGTGATAGTGCGTTGCAAAAAGAGTTTTTGCACCGAGATTTTTCTTGTCGTGAATATACTCGATAACCGCCCTTGCGATACTCATTCCGTCATATGTTGACGTTCCTCTTCCGATTTCATCAAGAATGATAAGGCTGTTTTTTGTGGCATTCTCGAGAATTTCGGCAACCTCGCTCATCTCGAGCATGAAGGTTGACTGTCCCGCAGAAAGATCATCACTTGCGCCGACTCTTGTGAACACAGCGTCCACAATGCCGATTTCCGTACTTTTTGCCGGAACGAACGAACCGATTTGCGCCATTATTACTATCAACGCCACCTGTCGCATATATGTGGATTTACCTGCCATATTTGGGCCCGTGATTATAGCCATGCGGTTGCTGTTCTCGTCAAGCTCGGTATCGTTCGGTACAAACTGGGCGTTCTTCATGAGAGCCTCAACAACGGGATGTCTGCCGTCCTTTATCGATACTCTGCCGCTCAAATTAATGGTCGGGCGAACGTAATTGTATTTAACGGCAACCGATGCAAAAGAAGAAATAACATCAAGTTCCGCAACAGCTTTGGCTGTTTTCTGTATCCTCTCGAGCTGTTCGGCAATCGCTTTTCTTATCTCCTCAAAAAGTCTGCCCTCGATGACAAGGCTTCTCTCCCTCGCACCGACAATTCGGTTTTCGAGGTTTTTGAGTTCCTCTGTTATATATCTCTCGGCATTCGTGAGCGTCTGTTTTCTGATGTAATTGGCGGGAACCATACTCTTGTAGGAATTGGTTACCTCAATAAAATAACCGAAAACCTTGTTGTATCCCACTTTGAGCTTAGGAATACCCGTTGCCTCTTTTTCTCTTGCCTCAATCTCGGCAATAAGCGTCTTTCCGCCGTTCATATCGTCACGGACAGTATCGAGCTCCTCTGAAAATCCGCTTCGGATTATTCCGCCCTCACGAATGGAAAAAGGCGGATCGTCCACTATCGACGACTCGATAAGCTCGCGAATATCCTCCGCCGAGTCTATCTCATCGTTGATTCTCTTAAGAAGAGTAGACTTTGAATTTTGGAGAACATTTTTAAGTTCGGGCAATTTTCCGAGTGCCATGCAAAGCGAGCGCAAATCTCTTCCGTTTGCAGAACCGTAAACAATTCTCGTCATAATTCTCTCGAGGTCGAAAATTCCGCTCAACTGCTCGATAATCGAATCAGCTGTTTCTCTGTCGGAAACAAGCTCTTCCACGGCGTTTTGCCTTAAGATTATTTTCGCCACGCTCATAAGCGGCTGTTCTATCCACGAGCGGATGAGTCTTTTTCCCATTGCCGTTTTGGTCATATCGAGAACCCACAAAAGAGAACCTCTTCTCTCTTTGTTGCGCATGGTCTCGAGAAGCTCCAAATTTCGCCTTGCATTCATATCAAGGCGCATAGTTTTGTCCTCGGAGTAAAGCTCGATATTATTTATTCTCTCGAGACCGCTTATCTGCGTGCGGCTTAAGTACCTTATTAATCCGCCGACAGACAACACAATAACGGAGCTGTCCGAGAGAGAAAGCCCCGTAAATTTTTCAAGTCCGAACTGCTTAATGAACACTCGGTCGCTCGATTCATAATCTTTGTCCTCGAGACATTCAAGAGAAGCAGAAAGTTTCTCTTTTATGAAGTCGGCAACCTTCGAAAACGACAGCACCTCGGAATTTATAAGTATCTCTTTCGGCGTGAACTTTGACAATTCGCCTATTATGTGCGAGGAAATCTCCTCGGGAAGCTTATCGTTAAATTCGGTAGCCGTCAGTTCGCCCGTTGAAACATCGGCAAAGCAAATGCCCGTGCTCTCCGAACTTCTGTAGATACTGCAGATATAGTTGTTTCTTGATTCGTCCAGCATACTGCCCTCGATGACAGTACCCGGAGTGATAACTCTTATGACTTCACGCTTGACAATGCCTTTAGCCTGAGCGGGATCCTCGGTTTGCTCGCAAATCGCCACCTTGTAGCCCTTTTCGACAAGCCTCGCAATGTAGGTTTCTGCGCTGTGAAAAGGAACGCCGCACATGGGCGCCCTTTCCTCCTGACCGCAGTCTCTGCCCGTAAGGGTGAGCTCAAGCTCTCTTGACGCGGTTTTTGCGTCATCGAAAAACATCTCGTAGAAATCGCCGAGTCTGAAAAAAAGCAAAGTATTCGGGTAATTTTTCTTTACCTCAAAATACTGCTGCATCATTGGTGAGAAATCAGCCATTTTCTCTCCTATTCAAAGCTTTAGTGGCAGCCGCCGCAAGAAGAGCAGTTACCGCCGCAGTTTGCGGCAGCGTTATAATCAGCTGTCTCGGGATCTGCCCCCTCTGCGCACATACCGATGATGCCCGTTACTCTCTGAACAAAGTTATCAAGCTCGGTCTTAGCCTCGTTGTAAGCGGTCATATTGGGGTTGCCCATAATTCCCGCATAAATCTCACGAAGCTCCTCGTTCATCTTAGCGATTTTCTCCTCGTCACGATCCTCTTTCTGAGCCTCGTTGTTGATGGAAAGTCTCTTTAAGTTGAAGTTTCCGATAGCGTCCTGAAGTGACTTGTCGTTATCGGCAAGGCTTGTAACCTCCTGAAGTTTGATGTATCTCTCGTCTTCCTGAATTGCTTTGCCCAAAGCTCTTGCTGCTTCGATAATATCCATAGTAATTTCTCCTGTTATCTTAGTTTATTTATCCTCGGAGATTAACTCTCCTCTTAAAATCCAATTTCTTGCCTCTGTCACCTTGACGGTAGCAAATTCTCCTATGAGACTATCGTCCCCGGGGAATTCCACAATTATGCTCGAACCCGTTCTGCCCGACAAAAGTCCCGTCTTGAGGTTTTTCTCCTCAACCAAAACCCTCTCGACAGAGCCGACCATTGAAGCGCATCTTGCGGCGGCTATTTTCTCCTGAGTTTTGAGAAGCTCCGAGAACCATCTCGACTTCTCTTCGGCGGGGATGGGATCTTCCATTTTTTCCGCTCTCGTTCCCTTTCTCGGTGAGAAAATGAACGTAAAGAGAGAAGTGAACTTTACTTCTTCGATAAGGCTTAAGGTATCCTTAAACTCCTCGTAGGTTTCTCCCGGGAAACCGACAATAATATCCGATGTCAGCGACAAATCGGGCATAAGGCTCTTTGCGTAATTGATAAGCTCAAGATATTTCTCCCTGTCGTAGTGGCGGTTCATCGCCTTCAAAACTCTGTCGTTACCGCTCTGGCAAGGAAGGTGAACATAGTGAGGAATGTGGCGGCTGTTCGATATAACCTCAAAAAGCTCGTGCGATGCGTCCTTGGGGTGCGACGTCATAAATCTTATGCGATAGTCGCCGTCAATGGCGTCAAGGCGTCTCAAAAGTTCGGAGAAGTTAATATCCTCCTCAAGACCTTTTCCGTAAGAATTGACGTTCTGACCGAGAAGAGTAATCTCCTTGTAGCCCTCGTCCACAAGCTGTTTGAACTCACGGATTATATCCTCGCTGCGGCGGCTTTTCTCTCTGCCGCGAACATACGGGACAACGCAGTAGGTGCAGAAGTTATCGCAGCCGTACATAATCGTTACCCAAGCTCTGCTCTTTCCGTCTCTCTTTGTCGGAATATCCTCGATAATCTCTTTTGACTCGTGACCTCTTACAAAAACTCGCTTTGACTCAGACACGCAAGTGTACATCATCTCGGGAAGCTTGTGAATTACATGAGTTCCGAAAACGATATTGACAAACGGGAAACTCTTCTTGATTCTCTCCGCTACGTGCTCCTGCTCCATCATGCAGCCGCAAACAGCAATAAGAACGGACGGATGCTTTCTCTTGATATTTTTGAGTGCTCCGACATTTCCGAAAACTCTGTCCTCGGCGTGCTCTCTTACGGCGCAAGTGTTAAAGATGATGAAATCAGCCTCTTCCTCGTGCTCGGTAAACTCAAAGCCCATCTCGGCGAGCATACCCTTTATTTTCTCTCCGTCCGCAACATTCTGCTGACAGCCGTAGGTTCTGACAAATGCCTTCGGAACGCCCGTAAGGGAGCGAACCTTCATAATTTCTGCCATATCGGCGGTATAGAGGCGCTGCTTTTGAAGCTCTGCCTGAATATCTGTATGTTCCAAATATGTTCTCCTCTTAAATCTAATTGTTGTATTTTTTCTTCGAAACGATATTGTAGCATATAATCGCTTTATTATCAAGAAATCGGCTTAATCTTTACTTTTCTTCGCCCATTACGTCCCACGGGGTTATCATTCCGAGAAGCGGTTCGTTCTCGTTTCCGTTTCTCGTCACGAAAATCACCGAAACACGGTTGTTTTTTCCTCGGACAACCTCGAATATATCTCTTGCGTCGTAGAGCGAAAGATTTTTGTCGGCAAAGGCATAATTGTCGGCATGTGCGTTTATGGGCAAAAGCGATCTCAATTCCCTAAGCGTTGTGTTTCTCGTTATGGGTCTCGAGTAATTTTCCGTCAGATAAGAAAACATTGTCGCACGACTGAAAACGCCTATGAACAATCCATTTTCCATAATAGGAACGTGAGAATAGCCGTTTTTCTCCATAATGGTCATAACCTTAATGACCGACTGATTAAGTCCCGCCTTGAAAATCCCGTCGCCTTTTGTCGCAAAATCGATGGCAAGCGGCGGTCGCTTGACGTATTCGATTACTTCTCGCAAAGCATCGCAAACGGGCTCGCTCGGCTCCACAACAGCCACGCCGCCCAAATTAGCCGTGTGCGTGAGAAGATTTCTTATCTCACGGCAAACGTTGATTTTATCCCTGACGGGAATACTCTCGTTGTCGTTGAGGTACTCGTAAATAACGCTTGAATATCTGCGCTTTTTCCCCGCATATTTACTTTCGAGCAAATCCTCAAATTCTCTGTAGAGCTCCAAAAAGTCTTCGGAACGCACTAAAAACCACTCCTCATTTCCGTCTCGGATATAGAAAAAAAGAAAGCCTCAGGGTTTGAAGCTTTCTTCTTTGGCAGGGGCAGTAAGAATCGAACTCACGGCACGCGGTTTTGGAGACCGCTGCTCTACCAGCTGAGCTATACCCCTATATGTGTTTTTCAACGACTTCGTTATTATATACTATTTTTTACCTATTGTCAATAATAAATTTAAAGATTGGCAAAAATAATCTTTTTGTACGAATATTTGAAAATTAAGGCTTAATTTAGTCTTGATTTTCGCTGTTTTCGTTTTTTGCATCAAGATAATCGTAAATCTCTTGGGAGAGTTTATCGTTTGACATAAGCGTGTTAAAAAGGCTCATATCCTCATTGGCAAGATAATCCCCAAGGTCGCAAAAATCCTTAATTGCGATTTGCGGATCGTCGATTATTTGGGTTAATTTCTGTTTTGCCTTGCTTGCCATAATTATTCTCTCCGTTATCGTTATATTCAATCAGAGTATATAATAATTCGTCGCTTTTATCAAGTGACAAAGCTTTTATTTTACATTTTTCAAATTCCGTGATAAAATTAAGCCGATTTTTAAGTTTAGAGGTTTTGCCAATGAGTATTAAGATTTTTGCATTTGACCTTGACGGCACCGCAATACTTGCCAACAAAAATATGCCCGACGAAAACAGAAACGCCGTTATAAAAGCGATCGAAAGCGGAGTTATCTGCGTTCCCTGTACGGGTAGGCTACTCTCGTTTCTTCCCGAGAGAGTGAACTCCATTCCCGGGCTTGAATATGTAATCACGTGTAACGGTGCAAGAGTGGAAAACATTCTCAAAAAAGGAACAATCTACGAGGCTGTAATCCGTACAGAAACCATACTCAAAATTTTTGACGTCATAAACGAGTATGACGTATATTCAGAAATCTACTGCAACGGTCAGGCGTACACCGTAAAGGGATATCCTGAGCTTGCAACAACGAGATTCAAATTTCCCGTGGGCAAAATTCATTTCACGACAAAAAATTATGTTTTCTGCGACAATCTCCCAAAATTCTTTGCAGAAAACAATATGTGTGCCGATAAAATAAACCTCCCATATCTTCCAAGTGAAATAAGAAGCGAGCTCAAAAACAAACTTCTCAAAATCGACGGACTCAAATTAACCTCATCCGTTGACGATAACATTGAAATCAACGACGAAAAAGCAACCAAGGGAGCGGCACTCAAAGCACTCTGCGAAAAGCTCTCGGTTTCACTTGACGACTGTATGGCAATCGGCGACAACGGCAACGATGTCGAAATGCTCAAAGTTGCGGGCGTTTCAGTCGCAATGGGAAACGCTTCAAGCGAGGCTCTTGCCGCCGCAAAATTCGCCACGGGCAATTGCAACGATTTTGGCTTTCGTGACGCAATAGATAAATTTATTTTAAACAATTGACTATAAATGCAAAATGACCGCTTCCTTGACGGAAACGGTCATTCTTATTTTATATTACTTCTTGCTTGTGATGTACTCATCAATTGCCTTAGCGGCAGTTTTACCTGCACCCATGGCAAGAATAACGGTAGCGGCACCAGTAACGGCGTCACCGCCGGCATAAACTCCCTCAATAGAGGTAAGTCCGTTGTCGTCAGCGATAATCTCGCCCCACTTCTTTGTGTCAAGCCCCGGTGTGGTAGCCTTGAGGAGCGGGTTCGGAGAAGTACCGAGGGACATAATCACGCAGTCCATCGGAATTGTGAACTCAGAGCCTTCCTTAACGATAGGTCTGCGTCTGCCTGAAGCATCGGGCTCGCCGAGCTCCATCTCAACGCACTTGATAGCCTTAACCCAGCCGTAGTCTGCGTCTCTCGGATCCGTTACGTCTGTAGGAATGATCTCAACAGGGTTTGTGAGGGTCTTGAAGATAATTCCCTCTTCCTCTGCGTGCTCGACTTCCTCTTTACGTGCGGGAAGCTCTTCCATTCCTCTTCTGTAAACGATGTAAACGTTCTCAGCACCAAGACGCTTTGCTGTTCTTGCGGCGTCCATAGCAACGTTTCCGCCTCCGACAACAGCAACATTCTTAGCGTGCTGAATCGGAGTTGTGGAATCGCTTCTGTAAGCCTTCATAAGGTTGGATCTTGTAAGGAATTCGTTAGCGGAATATACGCCCTTGAGGTTCTCGCCCGGGATATTCATAAATCTCGGAAGGCCAGCGCCTGTTCCGAGGAAGATTGCCTCGTAACCATACTCATCACGGAGCTCCTCGATTGTGAGCACACGGCCGATAACCATGTTTGTCTCAACCTTTACGCCGAGAGCCTTGAGGTTATCAACTTCCTTCTGAACGATCGACTTCGGAAGTCTGAACTCGGGGATACCGTAAACAAGAACGCCGCCGGCAAGGTGAAGTGCCTCGTAAATTGTGACGTCATAACCAAGCTTTGCAAGGTCGCCCGCACAAGTAAGACCTGCAGGGCCCGAACCTACAACTGCAACCTTGTGTCCGTTCTTCGGCGGCTGAATTGTAGCTACGGTTGCGTGAGAATTGTGGTAGTCGGCAACAAATCTCTCAAGTCTGCCGATACCAACAGGCTCGCCCTTAATTCCTCTTACGCACTTGCCCTCGCACTGAGATTCCTGTGGGCAAACACGTCCGCAAACTGCGGGAAGAGAAGAAGATTGATGAATAATCTGATAAGCGCCCTCAAAATCGCCCTCTGCGCACTTTGCGATAAAGTCGGGGATTGCGATATTAACGGGGCAACCGCTTACGCAAGGCTTATGCTTGCAGTGAAGGCAACGCTGTGCCTCATCGAGAGCCATCTCCTCGGTGTAACCGAGAGTGACCTCTTCAAAGTTTTTATTTCTGACATTAGGATCCTGTGATGGCATAGGATTCTTTGTGAGTCTCATATTTGGCATTTTACTTTACCTCCTTCTTGAAGAGATTGCATGCTTCTTCGTATGCTTTTCTCTCAAACGGAGCATAGCTTCTCGCACGGCTCATGGCTTCATCAAAATCGACCTCAAAACCGTCAAAGTCAGGACCGTCAACACAAGCGAACTTTGTCTTTCCGCCGACTGTAAGTCTGCAGCCGCCGCACATTCCTGTTCCGTCAACCATAATCGGGTTCATGGAAACAACCGTCTTCTGATCGTACTCCTTGGTTGTAAGGCAAACGAATTTCATCATGATGAGCGGACCGATGGCAATAACCTCATCGAACTTCTCGCCGCCCTCCAAAATAACCTTGAGCGGAGCTGTAACATTGCCCTTTTCGCCGTATGAACCGTCGTCTGTCATGAGTTTGAAGTTATCGGAACAAGCCGCAAACTCGTTTTCGAGGATAACGAGATCCTTATTTCTGAATCCGATGATAGAGGTAACGTCTGCGCCCATCTCGTGCAATTCCTGTGCAATCGGAAGCGCAATGGCACAACCTACGCCGCCGCCGATAACGCAAACCTTCTTTAAGCCCTCAACGTGAGTGGGAACACCCAAAGGACCTACAAAGTCCTGAATGTACTCTCCCTCTTCTTTGTGGTTGAGCTTCTCGGTGGTTGCACCGACTATCTGGAAAATAATTCTAACATATCCCTTTTCTCTGTCGTAGCCGGCTACGGTCAGAGGAATTCTCTCTCCGTCCTCATCGACTCTCAGGATGATGAACTGTCCTGGCTTTGCCTTTTTGGCAATAAGCGGAGCTTCAATCTCCATGAGTGTGACTGTCGGATTTAAGGATTCTTTTTTGACAATCTTATACATATCAATAATCCCTTCCTTTAAGTTTTCGGCATACAAAACCATAGAGAAGTATAGCATAATACACTAAAAAATACAAGCGAAAAAGCACGCTTTAGTTCAAATTCGGTATGATTTTTGTCCTTTTTTCGGTACTCTACCGCTATTTTATATCGGTAAAAACGCACAACTGAGCTATTACAAAGGTTAAAAATCGCTAACTGACGGCAAATCAAAAATAAACTGCGTCTCTTGACATATAAAAAGCTTTGTGATAGAATTTTCCTAAAATATTTTGACTCAGATAGGAGACTTAAAGATGAGCAGAATTAAGACAATTCAGACAAGAGATCTTAACAAGAGTGTTCTCACAGGCGGATGCGGCGAGTGCCAGACTTCCTGCCAGTCAGCTTGCAAGACTTCCTGTGGCGTTGCTAATCAGAAGTGCGAGAACGCTAACAAGTAATAATTCTCGAAATGAAGAAGCCGCCTTCAACGGGCGGCTTTTTTAGTGTGTTTGTCACGATTTTAACATTGAAGATTTTGATATTGAAAATTACGAGAAAGGGTAGGTTGGTTTAATGGTTCATCAGTTCAAACAAAACGGCTACAACATTGTTCTTGACACCTGCAGCGGCTCCGTCCACGTGGTTGACGAAGTTGCTTACGATATAATTTCCATGTACAAGGAGAAAACGGAAGACGAGATCGTCTCTGCTATTCTCGAGAAGTACAAAGATACCCCCGATGTAAACGAAGACGAGGTTCGCGAGTGCATCGCTGACGTTAAGGAGCTTGAAGAAAACAAAAAGCTCTTCACCCCCGATGTTTACGAGGATATGGCTTTCGAGTGGAAGAATAACTCAAAGGTCATTAAGGCTCTTTGCCTTCACATTGCCCACACATGCAACTTAAACTGCTCATACTGCTTTGCAAGCCAGGGCAAGTATCAGGGTGAGAGAGCTCTCATGAGCTTTGAAGTCGGAAAACAGGCTTTTGATTTTCTCGTAGCAAACTCAGGCTCAAGAAAGAACCTCGAGGTTGACTTCTTCGGCGGCGAACCGCTCATGAACTGGGATGTTGTAAAACAGCTTGTCGCATATGCAAGAAGCATCGAGAAAGAGCACAACAAGAATTTCCGTTTCACGCTCACAACAAACGGCGTTCTCATTGATGACGATGTAATCGATTTTCTCAACAAAGAGATGGATAACGTTGTTCTCTCGCTTGACGGAAGAAAAGAAGTTCACGACAGATTCAGAGTCGACTATGCGGGCAACGGTTCTTACGACAAAATTCTTCCCAAGTTCAAAAAGCTTGTGGACGCACGCGGCGGCGAGAAGTACTACATGAGAGGCACATTTACGCACCACAATGTAGATTTCACAAACGATATCTTCCACATGGCAGATTTGGGCTTTACCGAGCTTTCAATGGAGCCTGTTGTATGCTCACCCGACGATCCTTCCGCTCTTACAGAAGAAGATTTGCCGAAGCTTTTCGAGCAGTATGAAATTCTCGCAAACGAGATGATCAAGCGCAAAAAGGAAGGCAGACCGTTCACGTTCTATCACTATATGCTTGACCTCACAGAGGGTCCTTGCATTTATAAGAGAATCACGGGCTGCGGTTCCGGAACTGAATATATGGCTGTCACACCGTGGGGCGAGCTTTTCCCGTGCCACCAGTTTGTCGGCGACCCCAAGTACAGCCTAGGAAATATCTGGGACGGCGTAACAAACACAGCTGTTCAAGATGAGTTCAGAAAGTGCAACGCTTACGCAAGACCCGACTGCAAGGACTGCTGGGCAAAGCTTTATTGCTCAGGTGGATGCGCTGCAAACGCTTACCACGCTACAGGAAGCATTCAGGGCGTTTACAAATACGGCTGCGAGCTCTTCAAGAAGAGAATCGAGTGCGCTGTTATGATGAAGGTTGCAGAGGCTTCCGAAGAATGAACACGCCTATAATCGATTTTGTCAAAAAATACAACGAAAACGATATAAGCAGACTGCATATGCCCGGCCACAAAGGTCGGGCTTTGTTGGGTTTTGAGAATCTCGACATAACAGAAATAGGCGGAGCGGACGAGCTCTATGAGGCTGACGGCATAATTCTCGAGAGCGAAAATAACGCCTCTTCTCTTTTCGGCTCAAATCATACATTTTATTCCGCTGAGGGCTCAAGTCTCACGATAAAAGCCATGCTTAATATCGCATTTTTAAACAGTTCTACAAATAATCCGTATGTAATCGCCGCAAGGAATGTTCACAAGACCTTTATTTTCGGCTGTGCTCTTTTGGGCATAGACGTAAAATGGCTTTATCCAGAGGATGGCTGCAGTCTGTGTGAATGCCCCGTAGAAGCCGCAAAGCTCGAGAAAATGCTCTCAGAAAGCACGGATAAACCCATAGGCGTTTACCTCACTTCTCCCGACTACCTCGGAAACATACAGGATATCAAATCAATAAGTGATGTGTGCAAAAAGCACGGCGTTCCGCTTTTGGTGGACAACGCCCACGGTGCATACCTCAAGTTTTTAAATCCGTCCGAACACCCTCTTGACCTTGGCGCAGACATCGTGTGCGATTCGGCACATAAAACCTTGCCCGCCTTAACGGGCGGCGGATATCTGCACATAAGCAAAAACGCACCGAAAAGCTTTTCGGAAACCGCAAGAATGAGCCTTTCGCTTTTTGCCTCGACAAGTCCCTCTTACCTTATTTTGCAGTCTCTTGACGCTTGCAATGCCTATTTGTCGGATAATTACGAAGAAAAACTTCAGTCGATAATCAAAAGCGTGGATGAACTCAAAGAAAAGCTTATTTCCTACGGCTGGAGCCTGAGAAAAACCGAAAAGCTCAAAATCGTAATTGATGCTGTTTCTTCATGCGTAAACGGAAACGATATAATGTCGGCACTGAGAAAAAACAAAGTCGAGTGCGAATTCGGATCATTCGAGCATATTGTTATGATGTTCACGCCCGAAAGCAAAGAGATTGATTTTGAGAGAATCGAAAATGCACTCAAAAACAAATCGGATTTTAAAGTCTGCGATATGCCGATTAATCTCAAGGTTTATCCGAGCGAAAGAAAATTAAGCCTTCGTGATGCTGTTCTTTCGCCCTATGAGCTTGTTGATATAAAAAACAGCGTCGGCAGAATATGCGCATCGCCGACGGTGAGTTGCCCTCCGGCAGTACCCGTTGCAATCAGCGGAGAAATCATAACCGAAAACAGCGTGAAAATCTGCGAACTTTACGGCATTGAGAAAATTGCCGTGGTAAAAGAACTTTAATAAAACAAAAAATCTCGGATGCCCTCCGAGATTTTTCTTTGCTTAATTCACTAATTTTGTGTCCTTGTCGTTCGTCTTACTGATAATGTAATGCGGACGCTTTTTTGTTTCGGAATATCCTTTTGCGATGTACTGACCCATAATTCCGATTGCGAAAAGCTGAATTCCTCCGATGAAAATAATAGCACACATCAAAGAATCCCAACCGCTCACGGCGTTACCGAAAATCAAATGTCTGACAATCAGGAATATAATCAAAATCACGCTTATTCCCGTCATTCCTATTCCGAACCAAGATGCAATGGATAACGGTGCTTGCGAGAAGTTGATTATTCCGTCAATGGCATACTTGAAAAGTTTCCAGAAATTCCACTTGGTCTCACCAGCTACACGCTCCACATTTTCGTACGGAAGCCAGTAGGTGTTGAATCCAATCCAGCCGAAAATTCCCTTTGAAAAACGGTTCTGCTCGCCCATAGCCACAATAGCGTCCACCATTTCTCTTTTCATAAGGCGGAAATCTCTCGCACCGTCAACAATGTCGGCGTCGGAAACCTTGTTAATCAGCCAGTAAAATTTTCTTGCAAACCAAGAACGAATCGGCGGTTCGCCCGCTCTGTCAACTCGTCTAGTCGCAACGCTGTCGTATTCGCCCTTTTCGAGTATCTCGACCATTTGCGGAAGCAAACTCGGCGGATCCTGCATATCTGCGTCCATAACGGCCACATAATCACCCTTGGCGTTACAAAATCCCGCATACATGGCGGCTTCTTTTCCGAAGTTTCTCGAAAACGAAAAATATTTTATCTGTTCGTCCTTTTCGGCAAATCCGATTAAAATCTTCAAAGTGTCGTCCTTTGAGCCGTCGTTCACAAAAAGAACCTCATAGTCGTAATTCATGTCCGAAAAGACTTTGGTTATCTCCTCGTAAAAATAAGGAAGTGCCTCCTGTTCGTTGTAGCACGGCACGATAATAGATATTTTTTTACTCATAAATTCCTCGATTCAACTCAGCTTTTCAGCTCATACATCTTGCCTTTATAATCATAAACAAGCTCATAACCGGTATAATCCGTTTTATCGATTATCGCATTCAAAACTCTTTCTGCGGTACTGTCGTCAACTCCTATAAAATTAACGGCAACGGGATCTTTGGTCTCCCTGTAATCCAAAATTTTATCGATATCTTTCAAATCATCGTCATCGAAAAATCTGGTTTCATCATACTGAAATTTGAGTGGCAGCGCCGTGTAAACGTCTATCCAAGCTGAGCCGTAATACTGAAGGCAATCGTATCCCTCAAGCTTTTTTGCAGACTCCTCTGCTTCGGGATAATTGGGATACATAAAGTCGATGCCGTATTGTTGAATGCTTGTCGCACATAAAACCACAACACAAGCGGCAGCAATTACATTTACAGTACTGTCTTTTTTGATAAATGTTCCGAAAACCCAGTAGATTATCGACATTATCCAAATCGAAACCATGGGATAAATGGGATAAATATATCTGTTGGAATGAAGATTTGAACCGATAATTGCTACATAAGCGAAACCGACAATAGCTATGCTTGAAAGAATGTAAATGAGAGCCTTATGGCTTACTTTCAAACATATCACGTTGCAAACAAAATTTTTGAAACCTTTAACGCTGAGTTTGTCTGTTCCTTTTGTTTTAATTATATATCTTACGATACTGAAAACAATCATTGCGGCTAAAATAACAATGAATATTTTCATACTTCCGCCAAACACGGATTTGTCTATCCACTCTTTGTAATAAACCGTAAAGACGTTTTCCGAACTGCTCTTTAAATTGTTTGCAACCTCTGTTCCTCGGTAACCGCCGAAAACGTGCTTGAGTGTTGCGGGAAAAAGCACGAGATTTGTGAAAAACGCAAGGCAAAGACTTGCCGAATACTTAACAAACAGCTCAATCTTCTTTCGCAAGAAGAAGTAGAAACATATAGGAGCCGAGAAGAAAAAGGCAAACGGATAGAAATAATAGTGCGTGAGTCCTCCGAGAACAAACGCCGCATAGACAAGGAAATAACCCTTTATATCAAACTTTCCGTGTTTTTCTATCCAAATATGCACGGCAATGTAGAGCATAATCTCAACTGTCTGAAGCATATACATTCTTATGTAGAGAACGTTCGAAATTCCCGCCGCCGACATCGACCAAAGTATAATGGGCATAATCGACTTAAATCGGTCTTTACCGAAGAAATAGCTTGCAATGTAATACATCACAAAATCGCCGACAAGCATAAAGAAAATATTGAGACCTATGCCCGTCCACTTTGAAAAACTGCCCTTGAAGAAAAAGCAAACCAAGTGCAGAAAGTAATAGTAAATCGGCGGATGAACATCGGCAACCTGATTGACGTACGGCGCCTTAAAAGAAGCAAGCCCGTCCCCCGGCTTAACCATAACATAATTTTTGTAGTAACTGCTGTCTACCCAACCATGATTCGTGCTGTACTCGCTTGACGTCACATTATCAAGAAAAGCGTAATCTGTCGAGTTAGCCAAGCCGTAAGAATAGGTTTCGTCACAGAATAAAGTGTTTTTTTGCGTTCCAAAACATACGCAAACACAAATCTGAACTGCAAGCAAAAGTGCAACGCACACGCTCTCTGCGATTTTCTTACTTTTCATAATTTTCTCCCATAACTTTTTTAACGTAATCCTATGTATTATATCACAAACGACCGCCGTATGATACTATTTATATGTAGAAAATTTATTCAGCCTTTCCATGAAAATTGTTGAAAATAAGCCTCAAACATTCGTAAAGCAATATAACTTTACGGCTACATTTGAATTACTTGTAATTCTTCAAAAACTCAGCGACCTCCCTGTAATACGGCACGGAAATGCTCGCTCCGTTTCGGCTCACGGCTATCGCAGAAGCCGCCGACGCCGTATTTAAGGCTTCCAAGGGGCTCTTACCCGAAATAAACTCACCGATAAAGTATCCCGTGAAAGTGTCTCCAGCTCCCGTGGTGTCAAGTGCTTTCACCTTGTATATGCCGTGCGAATAAACCTTTTCGCCATCAGTGTAAAGTGAACCGCCTTCACCCAGCGTGAGAAGTATTCTTGAATCGGGAAATTTATCACCGAGTCTTGAAATCAAAGCCTTTCCGTCTTTAATATTCTCACTTGCTTCGATACCCAGTATCGCACAAGCCTCAATTTCGTTCAGAACAAAAATATCGACCTTATCAAGCGGAAGAGAAAGTATTTTCTCGTTCATGGGAGACGGATTCAAAACGACCGTCATTTTCTTCTCACTCGCTTTTTCAATGATGAAACCACCAAGATTAATTTCATTTTGCAGAATGATATAGTCTCCCTCATCGAAGTTATCAAGCGTTTTCACGACATCTTCTTTTGTGATGTTTTGGTTTGCTCCGCCGAACAGAATAATGCAGTTCTCACCGTCGGGCGTGTTTTGAATGACGGTGTGACCGCTCGGCATATTCTTTTTTGTTACAAAATCTGTGTTTACTTTTGCTTTTTCGAGGGTTTCCAAAAGCATGTTTCCGTCACTTTCACCGACAGAACCAGCCATAAAAGTATCAAGTCCGTATTTTGAAAAAGCTATTGCTTGGTTGAGTCCCTTGCCGCCGCAAAATATATTTCTGCCGTCTGACGAGATTGTCTCGCCCGCCCTCACAAAGTGATTAACCGAATAAACATAATCTATATTAAGCGAGCCGTAAACCAATATTTTCATAATTTTGCCATACCTCATATAAAACAAGAGTTTTCTCTATAATATCACATTTGCTTTTCTCTTTCCACAAAAGCCGTCACAAAATGCAAAAACCGCCGTGAGAAAATCACGACGGCTTTCGCATGTATGAATTATTTCTTGTAGTCTTTTTATCGGCAAACGCCCATAACGGCCCTTTTCCAACCGTCATATTTGTGCTTTGCTTCTTCTCTCGGCATTTTAGTGGAGTGCTTTTCGCGTTTCATTTTACCGAAAATATCTTCGCTCCAAATTCCGCACGACAAGCCTGCCATATATGCAGCACCTATTCCCGAGAGTTCAGCCATATTCGGCACCAAAACATCGCAGTCGGCAATGTCAGCCTGAAACTGCATAAGATAACTGTTTTTTGTGGGTCCTCCGTCAACTCTGAGTTCCTTTAAATCAACTGAGGAATCCTCTTTCATGGCGTTCACTATATCCGTAATCTGATAAGCTATGCAGTCAAGCGCCGCACGAGCAAATTCGTTTCTGCCGCTGGTACGGTCCATGCCAACAATTGCCGCCCTTGCGTGAGAATTCCAGTACGGTGCTCCCAAACCACTGAATGCCGGCACGAGATAAAGTCCGTCCGACTTGTTTGCCACAAAAGCCATACTCTCGGTTTCACCTGCATCGTTAATTAGCTTCAAATCATCCTTAAGCCAAGTTATAACGGCTCCCGTGTAGTTTAGGTTGCCCTCAAGTACATAATTAACTTTTCCGCCTATTCCCCACGCAAGCGATGTGACAAGTCCGTTTTTGCTGAGAACAGGTTTATCACCTATGTTCATCATAATCGATGAGCCCGTTCCGTAGGTTGCCTTTGCTTTGCCGTTTTCTCGGCAGTCCTGACCGAACAAAGCCGCATGAGAATCGCCCATAACGGCACGAATCGGAATCTGAGAAGAGAAAATTCCCTCGCAGTCGGTATAACCGTAAAGTGCGTCCGAATCAAGAACTTTCGGCATATTTTCGCTCTTTATTCCGAAAAGTTTGCAAATTTTCTCGTCCCATTTGAGTGAAAAAATATCAAAAAGCTGAGTTCTTGAAGCGTTGGAATAATCGGTAGCGTAAGTTTTTCCGCCCGTAAGACGAAAAACGAGAAAACTGTCGACCGTTCCGTGACAAATTCCGCCGCTTTCTGCTTTCTTCTTTGCGCCTTCGGTATTTTCCAAAAGCCAAGATATTTTAGCCGCCGGGAAATACGGCGAGAGCTTAAGCCCCGTTGTTTTAAAGATGTAGTCGGCATTTTCCTTTATATCGGCACGCTCACAAATTTCACTTGCCCTCGAGCACTGCCACACAACGGCATTATTGAGTGCCTTACCCGTGCTTCTGTCCCAAAGAACGCTTGTTTCTCTCTGGTTTGAAATTCCGAGACACGCAACCTCATCGGGTGCTACATTTGCCTTTGTAAGAACCACTTTTATAACGCCGATAACATTTCTGTAAATCTCTTCAGGATCGTGAGAAACCCATCCTAGTTCATTTATAATCTGTTTGTGCGGCAAATCTGCACGGCAGACAAGCGTACCGCTTTTATCGAAAAGCAAGCCTTTTGATCCTTGCGTGCTCTGGTCTATGCTGATAACATATCTCGCACTCATAGATTTTCTTCCACCGTTTTCACGATGCCCTCGGCGTTAAGTCCGTAGTAATCGAATACTTCTTTTGATTTTCCTGTGATAACGTGATCGTCAGGCAGTGCCAACTGAACAACCTTTTTGGGATTGTTGGCAGAAATAACCGATGCTGTGATTGAGCCGAGACCGCCAAACGGCGCATGCTCCTCGGCAGTAACAACGAGATCTGCATCTTTTGCCGCCGTAAGTAAAGCTTCATTTTCAAAAGGCTTCACGCAGTACATATCAAGCACGGCAACCGCTACGCCCTTTGCTTCAAGTATCTTTGCCGCCTCGAGTGCGGGACGAACCATCTCTCCGCAAGCAACAATAACAGCTTTTTTATCATTCTTTTTTCCGAATTCCGTCACGGTCGCCTTGTCCATTTCAAACGGGCAATTCTCCTCGGAATAAATATCCTCTACGGGATTTCTTCCCACTCTTACATATGCGGGTTTGTTATCCGCTAAAAGTGCCTCTATTAGCTTAGCGGTCTGAAAGCGGTCGCTCGGCAAATAAACTCTCATATTGGGAATTGCACTCATGGCGGCAATGTCCTGAGCCGAATGGTGGCTCATCCCAAGCTCGCCGTAGCTTATCCCGCCCGAAATTCCGATTAACTTTACATTAGTGTTTGAGTAAGCAACGTCAATCTTTGCCTGTTCGTACGAGCGTGTTGAGAGAAAACATGCGGGCGAAAAACAATATGCCTTCTTTCCGCAGTGCGCAAGTCCCGCCGAAATGCTCACTAAATTCTGTTCGGCAATGCCGACTTCAATCGACTGATCGGGAAATGTCTCGAAAAACGGCGTCATTGATGCCGAACCTCTTGAATCGGAGCAGAGTGCGATTATATCTCTGTCGGTCTTTGCGTGCGCCATGAGAGTATCGCAAATAGCCTGTCTGTTGGGAATTTTATTCATTTTCTATCTCCGCCTTTCTCTCGTCTATCGACTTCATGATGAGGTCATATTCCTCTTTGCTCGGAACATGGTGATGCCAAGCGGCTTTGTTCTCCATGACCGCACCGCCGCCGAAGCCTTTGATTGTGTTCGCAATAATGCAAGTTGGCTTTCCCTTAACGGTTTTTGCCGCCTCAAATGCGTTATGAAGCTCCTCGATGCTGTTTCCGTTCACATCGATAACATTCCAGCCGAAACTCTCAATTTGATCGTGAAGATTCTCGTGAGTCATAACATATTCTGTTGTGCCGGAAATCTGGAGGTGGTTTCTGTCGACAACAGCGCAAAGATTGTCAAGACCAAAGTGACCCGCCGCCATAAATCCCTCCCAAACGGAACCCTCGGCGACCTCACCGTCACCCATAACGGTGTAAACACGGCTATTTCTGTTATCTTTCTTTGCGGCAATTGCAATTCCTATGCAAACAGGCAGCCCGTGGCCGAGCGAACCGGAGTTCATCTCGATTCCGTCAAGCTCGTTATTGGGGTGACCTATGAATTTTGAACCGAACTGAGAAAAGCTGTTAATAACCGTTTCTGTCGGAAAAAAAACCTTGTCGGCAAGAACGGCATAGTAACTCTCGACAGAGTGACCCTTGCTCAAAACAAAGTAATCTCTGTTCGGATCGTCCTTGTTTTCGGGAGAGATATTCATCTGATCGTTATAAAGCGTGACAAGCGTTTCCATAACGGAAAAATCTCCGCCGATGTGGCCGCCGCCCGACTTCATTATCATTTCAACAACCACCTTGCGAAGGTCAAATGCCTTCAGGCTTAGTTCTTTTGCATTAAACATTTTTGTCTCCTTACCGAAAATCATTTGACGCCGTGAATTCTGTCTATAACCTTTTGCTCGATATCGTCATAAAGATCGGGTTTTACTCCGATGTACTTGCATGCCTCGTAAAGAACAGGCACAACATCGGCATGAATTCCTACGCAGTGATGGATGTACGGGCCTTCAACGATTTTTGCCTCAAGTCTCGGCCAGTTCTCCACCTCAACCCAAAGGTAAGTTCCCTTGGTGTAAGGGCCGTCAATTCCCTTTGCGTTGCCCAAAAGAAGCGAATACTCGCCGTTGTCTCCGTCAAATCTTGCCAAAGTTACCTCGCCGTGCTTAGCCTCTGCCTCAACTGCTCCCGGGTGGCTGAACGCCAAAGGATAACCAATTGTCGGCTTGCACGAAGCGCACGACAATGGCCACGGGCCGCAGTGCTGTAAAAGTTCGCCGTTATCGTTGTCGGGGTGGCGCACCGTCCAGTCTGCAAAGAAACTTCTTGCCTCGTCCATGCCCGCCGCTTCAACCATAAGAGCCGTCACAGCGCCGTGAATATCTGTCTCACAGACAACGGGGAATCCCTCCTCGTTCAAAAGAGCGTTTGCCGCACAGGGCATAATTCCGATTTCGCCCTGAAGTGCGTTCCAACACTGAATTGCGCCTGCCGTGCAACCGTATTTTGTCGCAAGGTCTCTTATTGCAACTTTGAGCGCCGCCACGTTTTCAAGCTCGTCATCCTTGATTGCAATGTTAAAATTCTCTCTGCAGTAGGCAACCGTCTCTTTTACTCTCTTGCCCTCTTCCTTTGCCTTTTTCATGGCGTCGGTGAGCTCGGCAAGCGGAATCGGCGAGAGCTGAATGTTAAACTTCTCGAGAAGCTCGCCTTCGTTGCACATGGTAGACCAAAATTCGTTCGGTCTCGGGCCGATTTGAAGAATGCGAATATTTCTGAATGCCTTGACAACATTGCAGATTCTGAGGAAACGATTAATTCCCTCCTCAAACTCCTTGTCCTCGAGGTTGCAGTTTGTGAGGTAGGTAAATGGCACTCTGAAACGTCTGAGCACTTTTCCCGTTGCGAAAATTCCGCACTGGCTGTCACGAAGTCTTATGCCGTTCTCGTCGGGGCACTCGTCTCTCGGGCCCCAAAGAAGCACGGGCAAATTCATATTTTTGGCAAGGCGTGCGACCTCGAATTCCGTTCCGAAATTTCCGTGCGGAAAGAAAAGTCCGTCCACCTTTTCACGCTTGAACTTTTCTTCTATCAAAATTCTGTCGTTGTCGTCATGAAGCAAGCCGTCGGATGCAATGTCGTCTATATCGACAAACTCAACTCCCATTTCTTTTAGTTTCTCTCTTGTGTAATTTGCGTACTCGACCGCCGCAGGCGCACTGAAAATACTTCTTCTTGTCGGTGCAAAACCGAGTTTAATCTTTGCCATGAAAAAATCCTCCTTAAGCTTTGTGATCTAAGCCTTACTGTAACTAAAATATACATTGTTTCAAGCTAAATTAATACAAAAAATAAAGCAAATATTACTTTATTTTTACTTGATTTATTGCTTTTTGGTTTATATTCAGTTATTATTTCAGTATATTTTATTAGCGGAGATTAAAGATGACTATTACAGCAAAGGAAATTGCAAAAAAACTCGGAATATCGACAACGGCGGTGTCTATGGCACTTAACAACAAACCGGGAGTCAGCACGGAAACAAGACGCCTTGTGATAAAAACCGCAGAAGAAAACGGATTCGATTTCTCGAAACTTAAACATAACGTAAAGCGAAACGGCACTGTTTATATGATATTTTACAAATCAAACAACGCAATTTTATCGTACACGCCGATTTTCGACGAGCTTTACGACGGCGCCAAATCGGAGCTTACGCCACTCGGATTCACCACAAGAGTTATCCAGTTTTCGGAGAGAAACGACAAACTCAGGTTTCTGATCGAGGATTTGCGAGGCGGAAACTGCTTGGGAATAATCCTCGTGGGAACGGAAATATCAAGAAATGCGTGCGAGGAATTTGTTAATCTCGGATTTCCGCTCGTCCTTCTTGACAGCTACTTTGAGTCGCTCGACGTAACAAGCGTGGGAATTAACAATTCCCGTGCCGCCTACACGGCTACGGATTATCTTATCAACCTCACAGGCACTCAACCGGGATATTTAAAAAGCAATTTGAGAATTCCGAATTTCACCGCCCGTGAAAACGGATATTTTGCGGCAATAAAAGAAAACGGAATGTCCCGTTCTCGCTCTGTTGTGCATCATCTCTCGCCTCAAATTGAAGACGCCATGGCGGATATGCTCGATATAATCGACGGCGGCGGAAACCTCGCAAGATGTTATTTTGCCGACAACGATATGATTGCAATCGGCGCGATAAAGGCCTTTAAGCTTCGTGGGTTCAGAGTTCCCAAAGATATAGCCGTAATCGGCTTTGACAACATAACCGAGGGAAAAGTGATTGAGCCGTCGCTCACAACCATGGATGTTCCGAGACAATACATCGGTCAAACAGCCGCAAGAACGCTTGTCAATATAATAGACAAAAAGATTCTGCATCCGCAGAGAACGGAAATTGACGCAAGCATGGTAAAAAGACTTTCCCATCTAAAATAAAAAAGGCAAGGTGTTTTCGCACCTTGCTTTTCTTGTTTTCTCTGTTATTTTCTTATAAAGCTTTTGTCGTTTTCGGACATTTCGTCAGAAACAAATCTTTCAACTTTCATATGAAGATCGTACTTTTCACGCAGTTTGATTATCTCTCCCATAACGGGCAAAGCGTGATGAACGTCAAGCGCCGCCTGATCTCTCCATGAATCTATGAGAAGAACGGTTTCTTCGTCATCGAACGGAGTAAAATAATCATATCTTAAGTTTCCGTCCTCTTCCCTTATAGTTTTCACTATTCCGCTCTCAAGCATTTCTTTGGCGAATTTTTTTGCGTCGCCGTTCTTGCCCGTGTAATAAATATTAACCGTAATTGCCATAATCAAATCCTACTCATCTGTAATCAGCCATAACCTCCAGAAAAGATCGCTCTCCGCTTATGTAGTCGGAAAAAGCAAGCTCGGGATCTTTACCGTGGAAAAAAGCACAAATACCACACATATCGCAGTCGCTTATGCACTTATATTTCTCCTTGATAAAGGCTCGCCTCTCCTCAGGTGTCGATGTTTCTTTTTCGGGTGCTATCATATCAGTGAACCATTCCGCTGTTTGCTTTGTATGCAGCGTTAATCTCGCTCAATTCCATTTCGCCGTTGATGTACGGAGCAAAGAAATTATCCACTATTCCGCCGCCTATGTTATCGCATCCGCTGCAAAAATCACAAGCGCCGCCGCAACTTGAAAGGCCCTCGCTCACGATTTTGATTCTCTCCTCACGGGTGGTATCTTTAATCAAAAGACTTTTAAACTTCATCGCTCTCATCCTCTCTTTGAAATAATAAAACGAACGGATTATCTTCCAAATCAATAATAAATCAAAAGTAATTTTCGGTCAATCAAAACTTAGTATTTTGGTATGTTTTTCCGTGCAAAAAACCGCCGAAAAACTCGGCGGTCTCTCTGTGCTTTTAATCACATAAAACTCTTTGTTTCCATGGCGCAGTAATTATCATACTCCACAAAACCGAATCTCTTGTAAAACGCTTTTGTTTTCGGATCCGACGGCATAATCTTAACATAGAGCAAATCGTGAAAACACTTCATTATGCGCTTCATAAGCTCGTCCCCAATGTGCATTCCCTGATACTCGGGATTAACCAAAAGGTAGTGAATAAACGCAACGGTCTCGCCGTCGTCAAGTCCTCTCACAAGGCCGACAAGCTTGTTTCCGTCCCAAGCAGAAATAACATGGCTTGAGTTTTTCATGCCTTTCGCAAGCTTTTCGGGATACTTTCCCGATTCCCAACCAACCGACAAAAACAATTCTTCAAGATCTTTCGGTGCAAACTCTTTAACCGATTTGTACTCGATACTCATAAATACCTCCGTAAATTCTTTCTTTTCTTACAATCTTTTTCTTTCTGTTTACTCAACGTGATTGTAAATCTACAAAAGTTTTAAGTCAAGAGCACATGCGGCAAATTAAGTGTTTCCACAAAAATTTAACCTCGGCTATACATGCCTTTTACAAAATCTATACAGTATGCATAACGGCTTGTTATACAGCACGGATTTAATCGAGCTTTGGCATTTTCACAAGTTTAAGTTTGCCATTTTCACGAGTGACGGAAATCTCTAACGGATTTTCTTTTGCCCAAGCGGGATCAAGGTCGGCTTTCTCTTTCCAAAGCTTATAAAACTCAGCCGCACCGTCAAAAAGAACTTTCTCCGCCTCCTGACGTGCGTTTGCGGCATCCTCGATTTTATCGTAAGTTCCGAGAAAATACTGCTTTTTTTGGAAAACGATTTTAGCAAGATATTTTCCGCGAATCAAATAAACGCCTTTGTAGCCCGTTGTGTTGTCGGACGGGATTTTTTTGCTTTTAAGAGCGTCTATGCTTGTGCCCGAAACGTGCGTTAAAAGTCCGTCGAGCTTTTTATCGTGCTCCTTTTTCCGACATCCGCAACTCACCTGATTTCCGTATTTGAGAGAATTGTACGAGACATCGGTTTCGTTTCCGCAGTCGCAACGGCAATGCCAAATGACAAATCCCTTTTTGTCACGCTTGTCGGTGGGAAATTCTGCCGTCAGTCTGCCAAAACGCATTCCGCTTATGTCCGACGTTTTTTTCCTTCTTGGTCGCTTAGCTTCTGTTCTTGCCGTAATTTCGGTCACTTCGTATTTTCCCATACGCCGCTCCTTTCCGTATGTTTAAAAAAGCTCCGCCGCCGTACCGAAGGCACTTTGGCGAAGCTTACAGAGGGCAAATTATTTTTCGCTCTTTTTCTTCCTTGTGAAGAACATTCCGACTATCGCCACAAGGCTCACGCCAAACACTGCGCCGTAAAGAACAGGCTTAAAGTCATCGCCAGTCTTAGGTGTATCGGAGTTTGTCGGCACCTTGGTCGGAGCGGCACTTGGTGTTACGCTCGGCGTTACGCTTGGTGTTACGCTTGGCGATACACTCGGTGTAACGCTCGGAGACGGACTTGGCGTATTTGTCGGCTCCGGTGTCGGCTCTGGCTCATACACATTCTTAAACTCCGCACACGAGAGCTTATCACCCTGAGTTTCCGGGTACAGAACCGCCGTCGCCTCAAGACCGCTTCCGTCCTCGGCATTTGTGATATAAACCGTTAATGTGTAAACAGTGGAATCGTAAGTGCACTTCTCGTTCGCACCGATTTCCTCAAAAATCGTGTATGTGTAAATGCCGACGTGATTATAAGAAATGCTCGGCAAATTTACGCTCGCTTCACCATTAATTACTGTTTTAAGTTCGCCGTCCGCTGAACCTTCCGGCATCGGATAAGACGCATCGTCGGCTTTGAGTACGACAGTATAGTCCTCACTCACTTCGGGAGCATTCTCAAGCGTAACGCTGACGGGCACGCTCACCGTTGGATTTTCTGCTGCAAGTGCGGGCAAGCTTAAACTTATCAAGATTACAGCCGCCGCCAAACTAAAAAATACCCTCATTGTTCTTTTCATAATATTTTCCTCCTGATTCACCGGCTTATGGTTCCATAACAGCCAGCACGATAGTTCTTGCGTCGGTAAATTCCGTGGAACAGGTCGAGAACGCAATCACCTTTTGCGAATCCGACTGCTCCAATTTATCCGCAGTTTCTTCACGCAAATAAAGACTGTTCGCTTTAGCGTATTTAATCAGTCCGTCTATATCAGTCTGCCACCTGTCGGGATTGAAAATCGAACTCTCTCCCGCTTTGACAAGCAGGCAGGCAAAAATTTCAAGCTTATAGCTCCTGTCGGGAAGAATCAAACTGCCCGTGGAGTTTTCTTCAAAAAATGTTTTATCTTTGTATAAATCGAGGTCTCCGAACATTGCGCTTTTCTCCATGTGGTGACCGTAGAGCAAAGAGTAACTATCGGAAAAATCTTTGTTGTTTCTCGAATCGAGAAAAATGCTTCCCGAAAGAGAAAAGTTGCCGTAAACATCAGTATTGATGTAGGTTAAATTTGTTTTGCCCCTCAAAACGGGGTAATCGATATTGGTGTTGTCAAGCGTAACCCACGCGCAAACATCGGGGTTAATCGCAAGAAGCTCCTCAAAGGAAGCTTTCCCCTCTTCATTATCGACCGGTTTAAGTTTCTTCATGTCGTCCATTACGTTAATGGCGGACGAGTATATCTGATTGTTGTCCCAGAGTGCATATGCGGCGTAAAGTCCCGCCACGCAAAGGCAAAGAACAACAAATAAGTTAATAACCGAATTTGCGGCTTTCAGAATTAATCTCGGCATTTTGTTTCGGCAAAAAGCGCCGCTCCTTTTTATTCCGATTGCTTGGGGGCACAAAGCCCCCAAGTCGGAAAAAATCTAAAGTGTTGTTTCGCCAAGGCTTTAGGGATAATCCTTCGCGATATTAAGATGTGCTTAAGTCTTAAGCGTTATGGCTTCTCTTCTTTGCAAAGAAAACTACCATACCAACTGCAGCTGCTGCGAGCATGAGGATGTAAGGCATGCTGTCCATGCTTATACCTGTGTCGATCTCATTTGTGAGTGTGTTGGTGACATCGACTGTATCCGCATCATTAGCGCTGATTGTCTTATTTTCGTCAGAGTAAACTTCAGACTTTGTATAGTTTTCGCTATCTTCTGTTACTTCATATGTAACACCTGCAGGGAGGTTATCGAATACAACGGATTCATCATTACCGAGCTCAACTGTGTATGTATAGCTGTCAACACCCCAAGAGCCGCTTCCCGTAATAACAGCAGTATTCTTGTTCCAAGTTTTATCACCGGGATTAAATGTGATTGTGAATGTGAACTTCTTGTTCATATCAGCCATGTTACCTGCGATGTGCTTTGTAACTGTGAGCTTACCTGAATCGTAAACATTGGTGTAACCAGCTTCGTCCTTCTTGGCACCATCCAAGGTCTCATAGTGGAAAGCAGAAACAAAGTGCTTATTGCTGTTGTCATCACGAACGATTGTGAGAACAAGATAGTACTGATCCGTGTTGTAAGTAACACCGGCTTCATAACCCGCTTCCTCGGTTACAAGATACTTATAAACGCCGAGTCGATAAAAATCAGGATCGATGTCAAGTGTGGTTGTTCTCGTTGTTGTTGTGTTGGTAGCATCAAATAAAATCCATACATCATCGATATTTGGAATGCTAGCACTAGCACCGGTAAATACTTCACCGGCAGTGTTTGTGTAAGAAACGCCCGCAAATGAGAAATCGAATTTCTCTTCGGGAGCTGTGCCGTTATTTACCTGATATGTCTTTGAGATTGTCGGCTGAACATCATACTCGACTGGTTTGGTTGACGCAAAGGCAGCCGTGCATATGCTAAGCACTAGTGCAAAAGCGAGCACAAGTGAAAACATTTTTTTCATTTGGTTTACCTCCGTAAATTTGTTTTAATAATTGAGTTTAATATAAAAACAGTTTCCCTCTAACTGTTTTTTATTTTGTTTAAAGTCCCCTTCTCCTAAGAAGAGTGATTACCTTTCCCGTAACATCTTTATCGGAAACGGCGCCGAAATCTCGGCTGTCCGTGGACTGCGTTCGCATGTCGCCCAGAATAAAGAAGCTGTTCTCGGGAACGGTGTAAGGATATGTGAGAGTATCCTTTGCATAGGTGGAATAGATTATCTCGCCGCTTTGCACGGTGCCGTTCACGATAAGAGTTCCGCTGTCATCAAGAGTGACGACATCCCCTCCCCTTGCGGCAATTCTGCCCACACGGCTTTCGCCGCTGACGGTGTAGATAACCACGTCGTTTTTTGAGTATTCTTTCTCGAGTCTGAAGCCGAGCACGACGTCGCCGTCTTTGAACGACGGGAACATATCGTTCCCGCTCACGACCGTGACGGCAAAGACGAGATTAAGAAACACCCACAAAACAATCGCTATGAATATAATTCTGACAAAAAGATCGAAGTAGCCCTTTCTGTCGAGAACGGCATTTCTTCTTGCTGTGATCGTCTCGGCGATAGTTTTCTCTTTTTTGGGGCGTTTACTCATCTTCTCGCCTTTCGCCGCTTTCGTTTTTCAAGAGAATTTTAGAAAACGAAACACGCTCCTCGAGCAAAGCGTCAAACCGTGCGCGTTCCGCACGAAGCGCCGACTCGTAAAGAGAATTGAGCTCGCCGATTTTTCTCCAAACGTCTGCCTCGTCAACTCCGCCAAAAAAAGCCTTTTTGAAGCGAACCTCTTCGAGCCAGGATTTTATGCTCTCCTGTTCGAAATTAAGTCGCTCACACTTAATCGGATTTTCCAAGTTTTCTTTGTCGGGAGTGATATTATCAGGCTGACGGTAACGAGCCGCTTTATATCTTTTCGCCATGAATCATTCCTCTTTATCGGTCTTCACGGCGTCTGCGCTTGATTACAATCAGCACTGCACCAACTGCAACAACAGCGATAATCAAAATGTAAGGCAGACTTTCAAGAGTAACGCCCATATCGATTATTGCGTACTTTGAATTTGTAACGGTAACGGTCAAATCCTTTTTGGGCATTGTAATCGTCAAGCCGTCATCTTTTCCGTCATGAATATCGTAGTTGTAATCCCAAATACCATCATCGTTTTCCGAGAGTTCAACCGAGAAGTAATAGTCTTTTTTATCGGTTTCACGGATTGATACCTTTGTTCCGGCGGGAACGGTAAATGTTTTTGTATCGCCGTTGCCAAGCTCAAAGCTTTCGGTTGTCGTGCCGTAACTTACCGTAAACGGGAATTTCTCGTTTTGAAGTTCATCATCCGTTACGTAGTCGCCTTTAATTACCTTTTTGACCGTAAGCGTATATCCATACGGAACATAGTGTGCATAGAAGTTTACAGTACCGTCGGAAAGCTCCGCCTCTGTTGGTGTATAATCCCAAGAGGCTACTTTGTCGCCCTCCTCGTTGTACCAGCCGTCAAATTTGTAAGTTACACCGTCCACCGTCATGGTCTCGGGGTAATTTCCGCTTGAGCCTGTCGGTGCATTGCTTGTCTCTTTGACCGCTGTGCCCGTCTTGTAGTTTGCGGCATCAACCTGTTTTTGTGTTCCGTCAGGTAAGGTGACCCAGAAAACAGCGGCATAGACCGAACTTGTCTTTATGGAAATCTTACAGTCGATGTGCTTATCGGGATTGGTTCCGTTATTCTTTGAAATCTTGTACGGAACGAGGTATATCTCCTCGATATCGTCAAACGAAAGAGTGACCCCAAGTTCTTCTTCAAGCTGTGTTTTGTATGCGTTATAAATGGACTGCCAATGTCTCAAATACGACTCTTTCGGCAAAGTATATGAGCCGTCAGACTGCTTTACCATACTTGAAGTCAAAGAAACAACATACTGACCCGGATTAAAAATATTCTTATTGTCTGTCCAAGTTGCTCCCGACGTCTGAACCGTACCTGTGCCGATGGAGCTGTCGCACCATTCCTTTGTATCGTTGCTGTCGGGGTCGCTTGTCGGAGTTTTCAGATAGAAAATCTGAGCCGACTGTGGCTGCGGAGCCGTTACCGTAAGCGTGATGTTGTCGGTATATTTATAAGAACCATACCGAGAATAGTAGTTACTTACGGTCATTGTATAAGTTCCGACCGCAACATCAGAGCCGACATTTATCGTATAACCGTAGTTGTTTCCTGTAACCGTGATGCCGTTAGCCCCGGGCAAACACGTGTAAGAGTCGATCCAAGTGTAAGAATTTTTTGAAACCGTCTTACTGTCGCCCTGTTCAATCGTGTATGAACTGTCTGTCACTACTGCGTCATAAAATCCGAGCTCGCTCATTTTCTCTTCGAGTGCGGCGTTCTGCTCATCTGTGAAAAGATCCATAAGATCGTTTTCTTCATCGGTCAAGCCCTCAAGCACGGACTTCATTTCGTCTGCCGTAGCGCACGCCATAAGCTTTTCAAAAAGCTTGTCAGCATCGAAAACGCTTTCGCTTTCTTCGGAGCTTTCTTCACTTTCTTCGCTTGCCTCTGAAGAAATTTCGCTGTCTTCACTTTCTTCGCTAACTTCACTCTCTTCGGAAATTTCTTCACTCGGCTCGTCCGGTTCGCTTACCTCGCTCACTTCGCTTTCCTCGCTTACCTCGTAAACGGGTGCGTCCGTTTCACTTTCGTAAGCCGAACTTTCCTCCAAGTCGGAGGCAGCCGCCGACAAAGGAATCGCCGTGAAAATAACTGTCACGCACATAAGTGCGGCAATAAGCCTTTTCGGAAATCCCCTCGTTCTCCTCTTCATCTCATTCATCATTTACCTCCTGCTTCATATTTCTTTTCTGCACAAGCATCAGAAATTGCAGTTTATTTCCGTCTTCCGAATGTAAGCTTATAGGAACATAATTCTTATTATGTCGGGAAAACAAAATTAACCGCCGATCCAACCGAAAAAAGGTAAGATCAGCGGTTAATTTTCGCGCACAAAATGCGCACATAATATGAAATTTGTGGAATAAGATCGCATGGTTATTGTGTGACACTGTTTAAATCGATAAACAGCGCACAAAAATACCGAATATTTCATTGACAATATATTTAGCGAGTGCTAAAATTATCCAAGAGACGGCTTTTCAGCCGCAAAATAAACCGTTTTCCGACATAATAAGAATTATGTCGGCTTTTTTATTTTTGTAGGCAACACAAAATTTTCACAAAATGAACTTACAACAAAAGCCCCAAGCACTCAATTCTCTTCATGTGCTCGTCCGATGTTGTCATAATATAGATTCTTGTTGTGTCAATACTGCTGTGGCCCAAAACGTCCGCAAGCCTTGCTATGTCTTTGTCATGGCTGTAAAAGGTCTTTGCGAAAAGCTTTCTCAAGTTGTGCGGAAACACTTTTGATTTGTTCACACAGGCGCTTTTGCAAAGAGCTTTCATTGCCGCCCATATCGTTTTTCTGTCAAGACTCTTTCCGTTTTTGGTGAGAAATATCTCGCCGAAACGGATTTTTTCCTTTTTGGCGTAATCTAAAAGCATTTTTCTTAATTTATTCGGCACAAGTATGGTTCTGATTTTCGCTTTAAGATTAACCACCACCTTGCCCAGTCGCACACGCTCGACCGTGAAATATCTAAGCTCAGAAACCCGTATGCCCGTTGCGCAAATCGTCTGCATAACAAGACTTAGTTTTTCGTTTCCCTCAGCCGATTTCAAAAGCCGCCTGTACTCCGATTTACTTAGACTTCTCTCCTTTTCGCAGTAAATATTTCTCTGTATTTTCAAAAATTTAACCTTGCACTCGCTCTTTCCCACAAATACCAAAAAGCTGTGAATTGAAGCAAGCATTGAGTTAACGGAGCGTGGAGCGTAACCGCTGTCTAAAAGGTAATTTTTATAGTTTGAAACAAGCTCCTTTGTCAAAATTCTGTTGTCGGCATAAGCCGAAAACGCACGCACGTCGCGCATGTATTTTTCAATGGTTGCCGCACTTTTCTCCTCACGCACCAAGTATTTTTCAAATTTATTTATACTTTCCCGTCCGATTATGTTCTTTTTCATGTTTGACCTCCTAAGCGTTCATTTTCATAAACATATTAACATTTATGGACAGAATAAGCAAAAAGGCCGACTTCGACTGCCTAAATTGACAGCCGAAGTCGGTCTTTCTTTATATTCAGTTTATCCTTGTAGCCAAAACTGCAATTCCTTCCTTGCCGGGCAAATCGAGCGGAACTCTGCCGCTCACATTTTGGGCAAGTGTTTTTCGTGTCATCTCCCAAGCATCGATAACCTCGATTTTGTAGGTAAAATCCTTTGGAAGTCTGAAAGCCGCCTTTTTCGGGCGATGCGTGCCGTAGTATTTCAAGAAAACATCATCGCCGATGTGACCTAAATAAGCTGCGCTTTTCCACTTGAGATTCTCGCTTTCTTCTGTGGAGAGCGAAGCCATAAGCTTAAAGAACGGCGGAACGTCTGATTTTACGGCTTTTTCGGTGACGTTTCCGAATTCCTCAAAAATCGGCTCGTTCCAAGGCTCCAAATTTCCTTTGAAAGAATACATCAAATCTTTCAAAAATGCAATCCTTGGTGCACTTTCTCCGTGAAGTTTTCCGCCCTTTGCCCACCACAAAATTTCATCGTCCGAATAATAGGTTTCGCCGTGGGTCACATATCCGCCGAGTGAGAACCCCTGCCAAAAACGGTTCACCATCTCGAACGCCGTGATGCTTCCCCATTCGTGCTCAAGGTCTCCCTCGTAACAGCACTCGTCAATAACTACGGGCTTGCCGTACTTTTGTCTCCAGTCGGAAACCTTGTGCATAGCGTTCGTCTGAATTGAACAGTGCGTGATATTCGGTCTTGAAAAATCATATATTTTCATTCCGTTGTGGTTGCTCAAAAGATGACGATACGGATCGTTTTTTACGATTATATCTTCAATAGCGTACCAGTCCTCAAGACTGCGGTTAAAGAGAAAATCGTACTCGTTCGCCATGCTCCACCAAACAAACGGAAATGCCGAAAGTCGCCTGAGAGCATAATCGAGATAGATTTCAATTTCACTCATATCGAGGAAAGCAAAGCCCCACCTATCGTATGAATGCATCAAAATAATATCCGACTGGATGCCGAGATAACCTAGTCGCTTGACGATATTTTCAAAATTCTGCCAAAACGCAAAGCAAGGACGGTTCACATCCCACTTGCCGTTTTCGTTCTTTTCGAACGGGTAATATTTCGGATCATTGTGGTTAAAGTCGTAGCTTTTCGGAAAAATGCAGTGCCTTAATTTATTGAACGGCGTTTTCCAGAGCGTTTGAAAAGTCTCCTCAATCAAAGCTTCGTCCTGATGAGCGAGCGCATATACGGTCGTGCCGAACGGAATGTACTTTTCTCCGTCCTCGTACCTAAACGCAAATCCCTCTGCCCTCACGATGCCGTGAGATTTTTCGAACGGCACACATTCTTCAATTCCTTCAGCCGATATAACTCCGCTTACTTTCCAAGAATACGTGCCGAGTTTCTCGGGAAGAAAACGCACCTTGTAAATTCCGTCGCCGTCATAAAATCCGTTCACCGTTTTACTTTCGTCACCTACGGTAAACATTGCCTTAATATCGGCTAAAGCAAACGAACCTTTTGGCTTTTCTCCATTAAAACTAAGTTCGAAAGTTTCGTACTGTTTCATTTCACACCCTATATTTCTTTATGCACGTGTGACTTTTGTTACAACAAGTTTGCTGTTACCGTATGCGTGAACGCCCTCGATGTCGCCCGTGTTGAGAGCAGCAAGAGCCTCATTTGAAAGGTTGATTGCATCCATCTCGAACGTTACGACCTTTTCACCGCTCACAGCTGAAAAACGCTTCTTTTCTGATGTGTTCACAAGTTTCAATTCACTCGGCATGTTGTCCAAGTGACCGATTAAATTATTAATCTCGACGTCGGCAATCTTCTGGCGTCTTGAAATATCGTATCCGCCCAAGGAAGATTTGCTTACAGTAATCTCAGCAAAATGGTCAACATTTATGATAACGGCAAGTGCAACGAATCCGTCACCGACATCGCTCTCGTCAGAAACCTTAACTGTAAACTCCTCGTTAAGTTCTGCCTGACGCACAGCGATAAACGACGGCGTGCCAAGCTCCGAAAGCTCCTTGTCTCTGCCGAAAAGCGTCAGCTTTCCGTCCTGAACGCAAATGCTTTCTCCAAGACCGTCACGAAGAGTGAGCCAGTCGTTTGAAATCTTGCCGCCCTCAAAGTTTTCTTCAAAACGCACTTTTTTCTGCTCGGTGACGATTTTTGCGTGCTCGGGGAAATCCGTGAGGTCAACTTCTTCAGTGGGAACGCCGTGATAAACTTCCGGCCAGCCTCCGTCCCAAATTACGGGGTAGACGAGAGTTTCTCTGCCGATATTGGTTATCTTTGAAAAGCCGACGGAAGCGGGATGCGTGCCGAGGCAGCTCATCCACCAGTTGCCGTTCACATCGGTAAAAAGATCTGCGTGTCCGATGTTCTGAAGCGGTTCTTCCGCACGGTCACGATTTGTGAAAAGCGGATTTACACCGTCCTCACTCTCGTACGGCCCCCAGAGATTTTCACTTCTGAAAATAGTTATCATGTGGCCTTGACCCGTTCCGCCCTCTGCGGCAAGAAGATAATAAAATCCGTTCTTTTTGATTATGTGCGGGCCCTCGACGTCTCTTCCGCCCGTGCCGTAACTGATAATCTCGGGACCTCTTAGAATTTCTCCCGTCTCAAGCACGATTTCAACCTGTTGGAGCGCCTTTGTGCCCTTATCGTCAATGTAGCCCGTAAACTGGAGGTAGGTTTTTCCGTCCTCAAAGAAGAGGTCGGGATCAATTCCCATTACGTTTACCTCGGCACGGCTCTCTTCCCAATCAATTTTGTTGTCGGCAGTCAAAGAACCTCTGATGATGAACGTTTTGAACTCCGCAAAATTGGTTGTTACGACATAGAAATGATTTTCGTGAAATCTGATGCAAACCGCAAATATGCCCTCGTTGGATTTTGATGTTCTGAGATCCGCCTGACACGGCTTTTTTGCTACGCTATCGAGGCTCTCCCAGTTTACAAGATCCTTGCTTCTCGAAATTGTAATTCCCGGATAGTACTCAAAAGTTGAATTTGCAAGATAAAAATATTCTCCCACACGCACAATGCTCGGGTCGGGATACATTCCGCGCCTTACCGGATTTTGATACTTCATTTTGTGCTCCTTTCGCTTAAGCCGAATTGAACTTTCCACACTTATTATTTTATGTTGTGCACATAATTTTTCACTCTGCTTTTATTTTAATATATAGTATCGAAGTAATCCATGTAGGCAATTCAGAATAATCCGTCTTTTTTTATTTTTAACATGAAAAGCAAAGCGTTCTCGCTTTTAAAGTAAATAAAAAAACAGAATATCGGTATATCAAACGGATATTTCATAAGACCATATCCGCCGTTTTATAATATAAGTAAGGATGTGCCCCCTATGCCGAAAAAAGGATTGGTGTTAATTATGTTAGTATATGATTTTTCGGAACGGAACAATAAATCAATGTATGAATTTCTCTACGACTCTTTGAAAAGGGATATTCTGAGTGGCAGACTTCAGCAAGGAATTAAGCTACCCTCAAAGCGCGCGCTCGCTAAGGATAATCAAATAAGCGTGCGCACCGTAATGAACGCTTACGATCAGCTCCTTGCCGAAGGCTTTATTGTGTCGGAAGAAAAGAAAGGTTATTTTGTCGCAAAGGTTTTAGAGGACGATGTTCCGTCCGTGAAAAGAGCAAAAAAATCAAAACAGGAAGCACAAAAAGATTATATAGTCGATTTTACGGCGCACAAGCTCGTGTGCGATAAATTTCCGATTTCCATGTGGAAAAAGGTAATGCGAGAGGTTTTGACGGATTACGACGATGAGCTCATACAAAAAGCCGACTACCGCGGAATTAAAAAACTGCGCAGAGCAATTGCCGACTATCTTTACCGAAGCAGAGGAATGGAAGTGGACGAGGACTGCGTTGTAATCGGAGCAGGCATTGAATATCTGTTTGGAAGACTGTATAAGATATTTCCGAAAGACGCAGTTTATGCCATGGAAAATCCTGGATACCAAAGAATTCGACATATCTATGAGGATTACTCACTCGAATGGAAATGTATAGCCATGGACGAGGAAGGCATTAAGATTGAAGACCTCGAAGAAAGCAATGCAAAAATCATTCACACGTCACCCGAGCATCATTTTCCGCTTGGAATAACCATGTCAAAGAAGCGCAGAGAAGAACTGCTTAATTGGGCAAATAAAGAACCCGACCGCTACATCATAGAAGACGATTACGATTGCGAATACCGCTACGACTCAAGATTGGCACCCGCAATTGAGTGCGGCGATAAGCTCGGAAAAGTGATATACATAAATTCTTTCAGCAAAAGTCTTGCGCCGTCCATTCGAATAAGTTATATGGTGCTTCCGAAAGAACTGATGAAAAGATACGAAAAGATTGCAAGCGTCTACTCAAATTCCGTTTGCAGTTTGGATCAATACGCTCTGGCTAAATTTCTTGACGAGGGTTATTTTGAACGGCATATGCGCCGAATGAAAAAATACTGTCGCGAACAGGGCAACCGACTTTTAAAATACTTAATGCAGTCCGATGTTTTTTCAAAAGCAGAAATACACGGCGGAAAAAGCGGAACGCATTTTCTTGTGAAAACAGATACATCGTTAAGCGATGAAGAACTGGTGGAGGAAGCCAAAAAGCAAAAGGTTAAAATCAGATGTCTCTCCAAATACTGCCGAGAAAATCAGGAGTCATATAAGCATATCATCGTTTTTCGTTACACCGACGCGAGCGATGAAGAGATCAAAGAAGCTGTAAAACGATTGGAGAATGTTATAAAAACAAATAAATCTGATACCCGGAATTAAAATTATTTTGGGCATTTTATAAGAGGCTGTATGTTGTTAATATAAGTTCACAAGGTAAACACCGAACACACAAAACGAAATAAAAACGAAAGGGTGGAAAACTATGGCAACAACGTACTATTTCTTACCGACAAGAAACCTCTTCGGTGAGGACTCCGTTCAGGAGGCAGGAACATTATTAAAGAGCCTCGGCGGCAAAAAGGCAATGATCGTTACAGACGCTTTTTTGGCTCAGAGCGGAATGGCAGATGATATCAGAAAAATTTTAACGGACGCTGAAGTCGAAAGCGTAATTTTCGGCGGAGCAGAGCCGAACCCAAAGGACACAAACGTAGAAGACGGTTTAAAGGTCTTCAACGAAAACGAATGCGACTCTATCATTTCTCTTGGCGGCGGTTCATCTCATGACTGCGCAAAAGCAATCGCACTCGTTGCTTCCAACGGCGGAAACATCAGGGACTATGAGGGCGTTGACAAGTCCACAAACTCACTTTGCCCGATGATCGCAATCAACACAACAGCAGGAACAGCATCTGAAATCACACGTTTCTGCATCATCACTGACACAAGCCGTCACGTAAAAATGGCAATCGTCGACTGGAGAGTAACTCCTCAGATTGCTATCAACGACCCGAAGCTTATGGTAGGTATGCCGCCCTCGCTGACAGCCGCCACAGGTATGGACGCTTTGACCCACGCAATCGAGGCTTATGTATCCACAGACGCTAACCCACTCACGGATGCAGCCGCACTTATGGCAATTACAATGATCACTCAGTATCTTCCGAAAGCTGTCGCAAACGGCGTTTACATGAAAGCCCGTGACAAAATGGCTTACGGCCAGTATCTCGCAGGTATCGCATTCAATAATGCTTCCTTGGGATATGTTCACGCAATGGCTCATCAGCTTGGCGGATTCTACAATCTCCCCCACGGTGTATGCAACGCTATTCTCTTGCCTCACGTAGAGGAATTCAACCTCATAGGAAACGCTAACCGATTCAGAGACATTGCAAAGGCAATGGGCGAAAACATCGACGGACTTTCCACAATGGAAGCCGCAAACAAAGCTATTGCGGCAATCCGCCAGCTCAGCCGCCAGGTAGGAATCCCCGAAAACCTCAGAAGCTTAGGAGTAAAAGAAGAAGACTTCGATATCATGGCAGAAAACGCAATGAAGGACGTCTGCCAGCTCACAAACCCACGCAAGGCTACAAAAAAGCAGGTCATAGAGATCTTCAAAGCAGCCTATTGATTTTGATATATCGGTCGCATAACATATCGGCACAATCCTTACTTTTTGTTTCGCAAAACTGATACAGTAATCCTCCCAAGTTCGCTCATTTCAATTGCGGAACAATCGGCACACCTCTTTTAGAGTAATACCTAAAAATAAATACCTAAAAATAAATACATTTCCTTTCATTCAACTTCACATGTGTTTTATTATCAGTCAAAAATACAGCACATCAACACAGCGACCGACTTAAACAGCGCAAATCCCCGCCAACAACATGGCGGGGATTTTGCATTTCGCCGATAAAATAAGCGATGTTCAGTTAACGGTTAAGCTTTTGGTTCATTTTATCAACTTTTATACGAATAGGAATGTAAATCGCTAGCCAAATAACAACAAATCCGCAAACAAATATAAGCGTGAAAATCCATACTTTGTTAAGTGCAAGCCATCCGTTAAGCAAATAGAATCCCAAATAATCAAGATAAAGAACAACACAATTAATCAAACCGGCAAATGTTATCGGTATGCTCTCAATTTTATAAACAACGGATAATCCCGCCGCCAAAAATCCCATGACAGCCGTGCTGAAAATTCCGAGAACGGCTTCGTCAACAGTAAGTACCGTGACAACTCCAGCTTTTTTAAGACAAAGCCAAACTATTGCCAATATCACGGGGCCTCCCCATGCTCCCCACATAAGTCCTCTGCCACAGAATTCTTTCACATATTTTCTCATAAACCATACCTCCTTTTAATATCCGCAAAACATCTTCTTGAAATGCATTCCGTGTAGCCGCTGACAAATTCGGCGTCCACCGCACCGGAAAATCTGACTTTAAGCTTTGAAACTTTCTTCCAATTCGCTATTGCCGATTTGTTTATCCTCTCAAACTCCTTTGGAAGAGTTGCTTCCAGTTCGTAAAGTCTTCTTTTGATTCTGTATTTTTCTCCGTGATTAAAAACTGCGAATGTTTTGTCGTCCTCCACAAAAAAGCATTCGATTTGATTTATGTCGAGCATAATAATCTCATCTTCTTTGTAGCCGGGAATTTTGTCTGTTACATTTGCCTGCATGACAAGCTTTTCAATCTCATCAATCAAAGCGGTTCTTTCATGAACCTGAGCCGTCACATTCTCCTCGCAGTTCTTATCGATTTGTAATCTGAAAATCAAGATTCTCACCTCCTGTGATCATATAATATCAGATACAAACGGCTTTGTCTTGATTTTCAGCCAATCGGTATGATTTTTGGGGTAAACGGTATTTGAGGAGTAGTATATTAAATTTGGGGGCGTGATTTTACTATTGCGAGAAAAAGTGAAGTTAAAATAAGAATGTCTTCTTTATTTTGAGCAAAACAAAAACAACTCTGTATTCTAAAATAAATACAGAGTTGCTCCCTTTTCGTTCTTAAATTTCTGGTATTTAATAATTTATAAAAAATGAAACAATTCAATCAAGAAAATCATTTACACATAATATCAGATATAGCCTTAGCTACTTCTGCAGCATCTTCCACCTTGTTATCTCGTCCAAAGCTCACGCGAATAGTGCCCTCGGCGTATTCTTTAGGTACGCCTATTGCCTTTATGACATGAGAGACTTGAGTATTCACCGAATCGCATGCGGATCCTGTCGATATGGATATTCCTTTCAAATCAAGTCGATGCAAAAGCATTTCGCCACTTGCACCACGAATTGAGGTGTTGATGTTTCCAGGAACTCTGTTTTCTGCACCGTTTCTTATAAAGTCCAGGTTAGCGTAACTTAGAGTTTCAAGAAAGATGTTTTCCATTATGTGTAACTTCTCCGTGGTCTGCCGCATCTCATCACAGTTTTTCTTAAGTGCCGTCGCCATACCAACAATGCTCGCGACATTTTCCGTGCCAGCACGCATTCCATGCTCTTGCGCACCACCGTCGGCATAAGGAGAAATTCTTGTTCCCTTACGAACATACAGGAAACCAATTCCCTTGGGGCCGTTAAACTTATGAGCTGATGCTGACAGCATATCAACACCTATCTCATTGACGTCAATCGGAATATGACCGACTGCCTGAACGGCATCTGTATGAAATAATGCCCCGTGAGCATGGGCAACGGCAGCCAACTCTTTAATCGGCTCAATCGTACCGATCTCGTTATTAACTAGCATGACAGAAACTAATGTTGATAAGCAACTTGGAACTGGCTTGTTATGTGTTTCCAGCCTTTTCGACAGCATTTCAGCAAAAACAATACCGTGCGCATCAACCGGAAGATAATCATCAACATCTAGCCACATAGCTTCACATGCGTGCAATACTGCATGATGCTCAATCTGAGAGGTAATAACTCGTCGGACATCATTTCTGAGTCCAAAGCATTTCAATGCCCAGTTGTCACTTTCTGTACCTCCTGAAGTGAAATAAATCTCCTCCGGCAGAGCTCCTATACAAGCGGCTATTGTGCATCTCGCCGACTGCAGGGCTAATTTCGGCTTTTTCGAAAAGAAATATGGCTGAGAAGCATTGCCGTAATTTTCCAACAGATACGGTTTCATCGCTTCAAAAGCATCGATATCTAATTTTGTTGTTGCCGCATTGTCGGCGTAGATAAACTGTTTCATAACTCACTTTCATTCTCAATAAATTGTACAAAAATAAGATTTTTTTCGTTTGCCTATGTCACTTTTTACTTAAACAGCGTACAGCCGTCTTCTTTAAATTCTTCGATTTTTTCTAACAGCTCATCTACTGTACAGCCCAAGAAGTCTGCCAAGCAATCAACACAAAAGAATTCTTTTGCATTTTTGTCAATCAATTTTTTTGTAGCCCCAATTTCATCTTTAGTCAGATTCTCTTTGAAGCATATTTTACAATAGTATGATTTTGCCATTATTTGATCTCCGCCACCTTAAAGAAAGGTATGTCTTTTCCACGATATTCGCTGTCCATTATTCCAAGCTGCGCTTTTATTATTGCTCGCATGTTGCAAGCTCTGCGGAGACAATACCTGTTAAAATCACGACTATCAATGTCTTCCGGTTTTCTTACATTAGGAAATAGAAGTTTTAAATATGCAGTAGCAATTCGTTTTACAGCTTCCGTATCTCTGGTATCTGCTCCGGCAGGAACAACAACCAAAGTATCAACAATAGAACGGTAGGTTGTATCATCTCTTAATTCATGAAGAATAGAGCTGAAATATTCAGAGTTAAGTGCCCACCCCGATATTTTCAAATCATCATTCATTCTTGGAATATTCCAACCTTTGATAAATCCATGAAATCTTTCTATTAGTGCTGATTCGTGGAATACAACAGGTAGTTCGCAAAACATGTCCGTAGTTCCGTCATTATCCATGGTTTCCTTCGATATATTACCACACAGAATTACACCGGCAGAAGCTGTGCCTTCATAGCTACCAACTGTGAAAACACCGGATTCCAAATAGCCCTTCAGGGCCGCACGCATTTCATTCGCATCAGTAAATGAAATTGTTTGAACCTCATCAAGCGTTATGAAATCATTTCCAGAAACAAGACCTTCAGTATGCTTTGATATGTCATAGAACATCTTGGCGCGAGACATCACGCCACCGCTTGAAAGCCACCCATAACGACTGACTCTGCCAAAAAGATATGATTTTCCTGTACCTTTAGGCGCAAGTTCTATAAGGTTAAGTCTCTTCTCAACAAAAGGAAGAAGACGAGTTAACATTGTAAGCTTTTCTTCAAGCCTACTGTACCCTTTAGCATTGTAATCGACTGCTCCAAGCAAAATATCAATCCACTCTATAATATCAAACTCAGATCGAACTGTTTTATAGTATTCGGTATCAATTTCATATGGGCAAAAATTTCTAAAGCTAATAAGCCTTATTTTTCCCGGGATGCGTGGAATCACTGAATCATTCGGCGGACGATAACCAAGCTCAATCATACCCCAAACCTCTTGTCCGCTTATGAGCTCTTCTTTATAGTCAAACCATACATCATCTTCAATTATAGTCTCCTTTGAAGAAAGCCCAAAGTCGGGAAGCGTAAAAGAAACTTGACCGGTACGAACATCAACTTCAATGGAAATTTTAGCTAACATTCTTATATGTTCATTGTCTTTAACAATACGGCTTTTTATTGCCGTCCAATCGCTTTTCTTTGGAATGTATTTTTTCACAAACTCTGCGAGCTGTTCATTATCAAAATGGCCTTCCTCGTCAGCAAATTTTCTGAGCAACCAATCTCTCATGAAAGACGGGAGACTGAGAGCTGCGAAAAAATTGCTATTTTTAAGGTCCTTATAGACTACCATCTCGTCGAAATAATATCTTAATTTTCTTATAGTTTCGTCCATTAAAATCCTCTTTAAATAAAGAAATCATCTTCAATCTTGCTGTTCTTCCCACCGCTACGCTTTTGAACATCAAAACTGACTTTTCCGATTATAGTGTCGGAATCCAAAACTTCAGCCGTATATGTTCCTGACTTTTTATGCTTATCAAGCACAAAGCAATAGTGATATTTTTCATCGTTTAACTTATTTGCTTCATAAGTCACTTCACCAACACGCAGCCGCATCTTATCAACTTTAGCTGCACAGAATATTTCCAGTACCGGATCCTCATTATAACTGGACCATACTGTTGGTGTTAAATTTTCCAATGTAATTGAAGAATCAATCAGTGTAAGTTCTATGACAGGTACGACAACCTCCTCAAGAGTGGCTCCACCGTGAACTTCAACGCTTGCCTTTCTGCCTCCACCAAATCGATCATAATTTGCCAAAACCCAGAAACCGTTTGCTGAACTTGCAGATTCCGGCTTTTCATCTGTTTCACTTAATGGACAACACCTACCAGAATGTTTTCCTGTTGTATCAGACATTGTATGTTTACTTTGATGCTCATTGATTACAGCCAAGCGGCTTGCACCATGATCCGAAGCAATTATAACTTTTCTTACTTCTTCCCGTAGAAGCCACCCCTTTGCTTCAACCAATGCATCTTTTATAACTTTCAACTCCGCAACAATGTGAAGTGGCAATTTACCGTCAGTTTCGTAGTTAAACCTATCCTCTCCTTTGTGTTTAATATCATCTAACCGTTTAGTCTGCTGCTTTGGTCCTCTCCATTCGTCATAGAAAGCTCTATTCTGGCTTGTCAAAGTAGGAAGAACAGCACGACCAATTTGTACATTCATTTTCAATCCGATTTTTGCGCAAATACGTTGGATATAGCCAAGAAATTCAACACCCAACGCATCAATCCAAATCAGACCATTTTTGCTATCGTTATACTGCTCAATAAGTGAGCCGCGCGAGGGCAACACATTATATTTTCTGTTACCATCTATCGAATACTCCTTCACGGTTTTTAGAAAGGTTTCTGAAATTCTGTTTAACAGTTTGTTGATTTTATATTCCTGGAAATATTCGGTAAATACATCTCCACTTTTGTAATCAAAGGAATACTTACATAAATAATCGGCAAGTTCAGGAAAAATGCTGTCAATTTCATTAGGAATGACACCCAAAGAGACGATTTCTTTTATAATTTCGTATTTCTCTTCTTCCGTGTTATTAGTAAGATAGTATATCCGTTCCTTCTCGCGTTGCTTTGATTCTGCAAGATATGAATTAATTTCCGTATCAAGTGAAACCTTTTTTAGCAACTCTTTTCTCTGAGGATAAAATACACTATACTCCTTGCTTTTCGGAGAATACGAAAGTATCAAATCATATATATTTTTCTTATACTCCTGATAATTCGCTGATGCTTCCACAACTGCCCTAAGGTAATCTTTTGTATCGGAGATTCCCAATTTAAACTTGAGGTATGACCTCCAGCTTGAGAGCTCATAAGAACCGGAAATGTCTGGATTTTCCAAAAATTCATTCCACTGATCCCCGTTCAAACATGTTTCCGGTACATTGAAATTAGAATTTTCTTCACATATTGCATCATAGGCGGAACATATCTTTCTTGCCGGAGCAACATTTAAGTCGGTTTTAACATATATATTGCCGTTTGCGCCTTCTTCAAGGTAAGAAATCAACTTTTTGTATCCTTCGCACAATTGCAAGCCGATTGGATATTGGGTTGAAATTACGGAAAAGTCAAGTTCGGAATCCACACAACAGAAACGCCTTGCGTTAAACTTTCGATCAGTATGATTAAGTCCAGAAACCTTCTGCCTTATACCTCTGCATAGTATGACCGTCTTGGCTGCAGCGAGATTCTTTAACCTATACAGGATGTCAACATTTCCGCCACATGTAATATAATCTCCAACTCCCAGAATCAGCTTTTCACTTTTTCCTTCTTTATTAATCGCATCAATAAAGCCGTCAGTGTTTGGATATGCATCTTCATTGCAAAACTCACTGATCCTTATTTTATTAAGTGATTCAAAGTGATTCAGAAGGAGCCGATACTCATGGCTTCCGTTTACAGAAACAAAATACGGATATCTGTTATCACTTTTTAAATATTCATTTATATTCTCCGTGGCCTCATTAACGGTAATTGACTTCATATCAAATACCTTCCTTGCTGATAATTGATATACCTACTTCTACGTCCTCTTGAACAAGTTTTCGCAAGTATGTTTTTGCCTCTTCAGCATCCATTTTATCGATGCATTGCATAACAACAGCGTTCCCGCCTGTTCTGTATTTTAAATTGGCAAGTTTTTCTATTTCTGCAGATACAGCCGGATCACCATACCAAGCATAAGGTGCTTTGGGAATAACCTTTTCTAAGTGGTCTCTTACAGCTTCCAAATCAGTCAGCATCGCATAGTACTTCTTCACAATCACACGAATAAAAGCTGAATCAATTTTCGCCTTATCCGAAAGCGAAGTTATAAATCCCGGATTGCTCTTCAGGTAATTCAGTGCATCAGACACCTTTGAAGCCTCCGTGTTAGGATAGTTTATAGCGTCAAAAAGTTTGAATGCATTCACTTGTTCCTCTACCGGAACCATAGCCTTTATCGGTGTACGGTTCTTTTCGCTCCACTCAAAAGCACTCTTTGTGCCACTCTTTTCTTCCCAAAGTTCAAGCAATCTAAACCGTTCTTGTTCACTTCGGACTTCGTCTGAAATTGAGGAAATGTTTTTCTCAAATGAGGATTTGTCATCGGTAAAGGAAGAAGCCGGCAGCTTATTGTATACTTTTCTGACTTCCGTATCATTAAAGCCAACTAAGTACAGAGAATAAGCCTCTTTGAAAATTGCAATCTTTTCTTCCTTTAACGCAGAAATAGCAGAAGATTTTTCTGTAATTTCTGTAAGGAATTTTTCGTGCTTTTCATGGGAAATCTCACCGTTTTCCACGATGTCCTTCAGGCAACCAATAAAATACAAGAGTTCTGGGCATTTTGCAGAGATTACGATTGCCGGAGATTTAATGTAACGCGTGTATTCCTTCCATGCTTGCATACAAGAAAAGAATGAAGTTGACTTTATTCCCAACTTGTTGCTTTGAAGAATAATCTTGTAGTCGATAAGGAGCTTTCTCAGTTCCTCCAATCCTGTATCCATATTCCAAAGCCAAGTTGCCTCGCCGGAGCCGATCTGCTTTTTAACATCAGCCATCACATCAGAAACACCTATGGCTTCAGCACAGGTTAACAGTTGTCCTTCTTCAAAATTATTAAGATACTCTTTCATTGCTTTGTATCCGTTTTCAGCCGTTAAGAGCTTGGCTAAATTATCAACAGAAGAAGGTTCCGAAAGAAGCATCTTTCCCATTTGACCGGCAAGAGTAGGAACATTTCCACCATTTTGCGTATTCGAAATTTCCGCAAGCTTATCGATAAAACCTTCCAAGCTCTTTGTATCAATAGCCTTAAAGCACCAAATAGGATAGCCAATATCTCTCAGTTTGATTCTTACTTTGGATGCAGCTTGCTCTACCGAAAGATTATCTGCAATTTCAAAAGCTTTAGAAGCAAAATCAACAAAGGCTTTCTGATCTGGAGTCATTATCTCTATATACTTTTCTTTGTAATTCTTTACAGGAGCTACTTTCGTCTTAATATAAGCTGCGATATCATTTCCGAGTTCATCAGCAGTCATCTTACCGCCGTCATCACCTCCGTAACCAACGCCATACCTGTACGGTTCATCGGAATAATCACTGAGAAGGAAACCGGTAAGATATGCATACATGGCACAAGGCATAAATCCTTCTTGCATCAAAAAATCAAAGATTTCACTGATTGCAACACGAACATCCTTCTCAAACGCTTTGTCCATATAACTCTTTACTTTCAGCTTAAGCTTAGAAATACTAAGATATGGCTTGACTTCCTCAAAATGCTCAACGCCAAGAACTTCTCCAAGCATAGCTCTCACATACGTTTCCTGGAAAATACCAGGTCTTGTGAAATCCACGGTTTTAGCCATAGCGATACCTTTTTTGGCAGCATCTGGATATTTTGCATCTTTAAAGAATTGATCTGAAACGTTACAATTATCAAAAGACAACGGGTATACTTTCAATACTACCGTGGCAAGTTTTTCTTTAAGAAGAGTCATACTCGGTGCGTCTTCTTTGAAGTCGGAACCAAAATAAACAGTAAATTTTCCTACAGCAATATCATTTTTCCAATCGGAAAGAGTACGTTTAACATCTTTCAGTTTATCATCTGCAAGATGAGAATCTTTCGGTCTCCAATACTCCGCTTGCGCTGCAGCACCAACCCACTGCTCAAAACGATCTAAGCCCATTATGTTGGATGTGGCATCAATGAAAATAATATCCGCATATTGAGCATTATTTACTGCCTCGGCTATTTTTAGACGAAGCGTAGTCTGCTCTTCCTCAGTTCTTGCAATACAAATTACTGCATTGAACTTATAGGATTTCGGCATATTATTTATTTTGTTGATAGTGACTCTGAAATTATCATCAGTTGCATAATGAAAATTGTACCTTGCCTTCAAAGCGGAATTGAAAGTAAATGCTGTCGATAAATCTCCGTCATCGATAAGTTTGGCAGTTTTTGTATCTTTACGAATGCGATCTTTAATTGCATCAATTTGCACCTGATCTCCGGCTATAGCAGATGCCGCAAATTTCTCAACAGAACCATTTGTGTCAATATAAAGAATCTTCTTTTGAACAAGCTGATTTTTTGCAATATTGATAGCATGGTTATTTTCCATTGAATAATCACCTTCAAATGCGAGGCCAAGGTTTTTTGCTGTCGGACGCAACAGCTCCACACCATTGTTCATCTTTTTGCTGATTGCCTGCATCATGAGGACAGCTTTTAGAACTCGCTGCTCTTCGAGGCTCAGTTTTGATGCATTACTGGGATATGTATCAAGAATTGTGGCAATAGTAATATCCAAATTACTCTTACCTATCATATCCGTGTTTTCATCTCCACCTTTTTCATAAAAGAAATCCCAGAGGTAATCAATTGTGAGAATTTCATAATTATCTGGTGAATGATTTTCAATAAACCACTGAAAAGCATGCAAGTTATTTGACTGGCTGTTCTTAATGAAGTTGAACATGCTCCTCTGGTTAGACGCAAAGTTCTTTGCAAAATGCTTTAGTAAAAGGGCAGCCATAGGATGAATTGGAAAAATGCCCTTCATAACATCATCGTCAACCTTTACAAAATCACATACCGCTTTTCTTGAGTTCGGCATGTAACCAGTAAGTTCGTCGGCATAGCTCTCGTATTCATCTCTTGCAACCTCTTTTATTTTCATTGCATGCTTAATAAGCTTGAACGCAATGTTATCAGGCATTTCAATTGTCTTACGCACTAAACGGTCTTGAAGCTGTTTAAACGCATCTTTCGCTCTCTTATCGGAATCCGAAAAAAATGAGCCTGACATATGCGTCACAATAACCATATAGAAAGGCTTGTCATTATCAAGCTCCACTAATGTCTGAAACACATCAAGAGAGGTTGGATTATTTTTGAAGAAAGAAGAAAATTCATCCCACATAAACACAATTGCTTTCAAGTTGTTGCTTTCAATAATATCTGTAAGCCAGTCCTTCAAATCCTGCATTTCAATATTGAAGGGCTTGATACCCCTTTCTTCTCCTATACGCAGAATATCAGAGAGAAGTGCGTCTGAACTGACAGAAGGATTGCTCAGTTGTGCAATAATGTCATCAGCGTTCTTGCCGCTCAAACTACCCATAGAACGGTATTGCGGCATAGAAATAATTTCGTCGAAATATCTTTTGTTAGCATCATCCGAAAGCCATTGAATCACCTTTCCGCGCAATGTTCTGTTTCCGTTATAGGGAACACCTGCCTTATCAAGTGCATCGGAAACACTGTCAAATACAGCTGTAATAAGCTTCTTAATCGACGTAATTTCTCCGCTGTCATAACGGAATACTGTGACTATTTTCTCAGACCTTTGAGCGAACAGTTTATCCTCCAAATCCGGAACTTTTTTGAATTCATCGTTGTACTTTTTAAAATAGTCTCGAAACTCCTCCTCGGAGCATTCCAACAGATTTTTCAGCGTCCATACAACTCTCGATTTACCGGTACCGAACGAACCTTCAATCCAAATGCTTTTTCTGCAATCAGGATCCTCTCTGCTTAACATCTGTTCCACAGAAGAAAGCAAATCGACAAAAGTTTCATGAGGGTAGGTATTCTGCCACTCATTGCCCTGATTCCTTACGGAGTCGGGATTAATTTCCGATGAATAATTTTTGTCTATTTCAAAATACTCGCTGTATTTCATAATCTATCACCTTTCAAAACAGATCAAGCACATCTGTTGATGTGTGATAATCTCTAAGTGTTATCTTTTCCAAATCGTGCGTAAAGTCTGCATCGATAAAGTCATTATATTTTGCAGAAAGACCTCTGAGCATTGCTTCCATCTCATCACGATCAAAGCCGAATATCTTAACCGGGCTGATACCGGCGGAATCTATGTCTACATCCATCAACGTGCTAAGGTTGAACTGATAATACCCCTCGCAAGCTTCGGCGTATCTATATAAAGCATAAAGAAGAACAAGTTCACTCGATAATGTGCTTTTGCAACGTTTTAAAGAGGAAAGTTGTCGCCCAGAATTCTCTGTTGTTCCGAAATTGATGACATAGCCTAATGGGATTTCAGTTAATCTCTTAAACGCTTTGAGAATTGATTTTGCATCCTTTGGACTGATTTCAGCTTCAACAAGTTTATCCTCAAGATACTGACGCGGAAATGTCTCGTTAATCGGCATATTATCGATATACCACTTTATTTGCGGATTTTGATAAGCCAGTTGGACAAGTATTAATCCCCATGCTTCCTCTGACTCCCAGCCTAATCGTGTTACAACATCGTAAAACTGAGTTGTTTTGTTTTTCTCAGCCAGTTTTGCGTCTGATAAAAATCGCTTGAACATGCTAATTTGCATAGGTCCAAGTGTATTGTCGACAAAAAACTCGTTTCCTTTTTCGAAGAAATTTTGGATCCACTCAATTTTGGGGGCATGGTCTGCAAACGTGTTTATACTCTTCATTACTCTTCCTCCGTTTTTGGGTAACTGCATAGAGTGATAAGCTAAACAGCCACCATCTATATTATGGCATTGCTTACAGTGCAAACACCCTGTAATCACTAATCCGTCCTTAAAAGAAATACACCCGTTTCTACAATTTGCTTCGCAAACTCCACACTTTACACAGTATGCTGCTTTGTGAAATACCTGTTTGAAGAGCTTGCATTCACTGCTTTTATCGTATTGTTTTGGAACGGTAATTCTAAATCCGTTACTTATCTGTTCGACATCATATTCAAAGCTAACTTCGCCAATCGTCTTTATCCATTCATGCCAATCAGTTGATGGATTCTTAATTGTGATAACGAGGCTGCCTCCAATTATCTCTTCAGCGTACTTTGTTTCATTGTCAATAATATCTCTTCCGTTTTTACGTTCAATCCAGCCTCCGTTTGTTATATAAGTGCTTATATTTTTATCAGCAATGGTATCTCTAATAATATCTGTATACTTATCTATCTCATCCTTATAGCAAAGATATCTAAAGCTATCTGATTTGCCTCCACCCATTGGGCAAAATAGACAGCCAGCTCTTGAATTTCCTTTTTTGTAGGTATTGTTGATTGGAAGGTTATGCGAAAAGATATACAGCCAAATTTCTGCGGATGTCCATTCCAATATCGGGTTATGGGAATACTGTCCTTTCTGCTTCTTTCCATAATTTTCCTCGTCATAAGTGGCACGGGTTGCGCTTTCATGTGCTCTAACTCCGACAAAGTCCATTCCAACATAATCATTCTTTCCCAAAACCTTACGAATTTTGAGCGTCTGAGGTGCTGCCTTGTGAACAGTACAGCACCAGCGAAGAACTCTTGAGGGTGGGCCGAATAATCGCCAGCTTTCTTCCGGGTCAAAATGAGACGCCGCACGATAGAAGTTTATTCCATCTTCTTTGCATTGCTTCTCTACAATATCAACCAGTTCGTATGTATCCGGAAATTCCATTTTTGTATCACCGAATACAACCATATAACTGCTTCTCGGCAGCGCTTTTTTTACAAGCTCAAGAAGCACAACACTGTCTTTGCCGCCGGAAAAAGCAACATGAAAACAATCAAGTGATTTTTTCCGCCGCTTATATACATCATAGATTTTTTTGACTGTTATCTGTTCTATAATAGCAAGAGAATCTCTGTTCGCTTCTACCATAGCCGGAATGTCGATTTTCTCAAGGACCGTTCCGTTTGGAATTACTCGAACCTTTTCGCCGTTTTCTTCTTTCGTCGCAAATTCCAGTGTAGGCTTCTCATAAAGCGAACCACCCTTTGTATTAAAAACAACTTCTCCCTTATATATGTACCGCGCGGCCTCAGCCCACATATAAGGAACATCTTGCTGCTTCTCATATATAAGGTACTCATCAACGCCAAGATAATCGAGTTCTTGAGCATAGACCGGTCGTGGCTCTTTTGATACAAGCGAAGTGGTATCAGTAAGTATTATACCGCCGGTTTTGACATCATATTTATATTCGTACAAAGGGCTGTTCCTCCTTAAGTCTAAATTTCTGGGCTGTTGCTAAAATTTCGTTAAGTTCTCTCTTTCTCAACCAGTATTTATGAGCTGAAAATAAATCTCCGATTGTTTTCTCCGTCAACTCAAGATCACTGTCAGCTGCAACCTTTGCAAGCAGAGAATCGTAGTTATCAAACATCATTTGAATCGGATATATCGCACCGATAATATCATGTTTTGCAGGACCTCCCATTGAGCGGAACTTTTTGCTGCAATGACTGCAAAAGCTGTCCAAAAGATAAGAGTTCCACGGAACCCCTTCAACATAAGGGAAAGATGTAAAGTTTTCAATATCAGCTAAAGGGAATACTCTATTTTGAACATACATTGAGATTGCGTAGTCAGTCGCCTCGATGTCAAAAGAAACCATATCTCTATGGACAAATGTTTCCTTATTTACCCTTATCAGGCTGTCAAAAGCTGCTCTTAGCCCATAAGTAAAACTTCCGCTGATATCCCGTTCATAGGCTTCAATTTCACTGACGGATACTTGATCGTGTTCAAGACAAAATTCTTTCATCACATCATATACTCGAATTTCAGTGCCTTTTCTTGTGATGATTGAACGTTTCCTGTCATAATTTTCTGTCAAAAATCTATCAAACAGGAGAGTCTGTAATGCATAGACGCTAATACCGGGATTCATGCATTCACTTTCGTATACATCAATACTTACCAGTTTGGCAAAATTTTTGTCAGCTACATCTCTTTCTATACTCTTTCTTGCGTTTTCTATGTCATCTTCCGATAATGTAATCCTTTCGGAAAGTGCATATACCTCGTCACCCATCGAAACAAACTCCTTGCTTCTGGAACAGGTTAAACGAATTTGATTAAAGTCCGCATATGGAAGACGTCGCTTTATTTCATGATAGTCTATATATATGTCATCTCCATAAGCATGTATTATGTCATCAACCAAGGATGCATCTTTAGAAAAACTCGCATATAATTTACGGAAAATCATATCTGGAGCAACTGTTTCAAGTACGGTTTTCAGCATATCGGCAGATGCAATTTTATCCGCAGAAAGCTGTTCCGAAAAGGCATTATACAGTTCTTTATAGTAAACTAAGCGAAAACCATCTTTTCTAATATCATCAACTACCCCTTTGAGGAAGTCCTTTGTTTCCTCGGAAAGAACATATATTTTATTCTCATACTCAAAACCAACCTGAAGAGCAAGAGCATCAAGATTTATATTTTCCGGAAAGTCTTTGCCAGTAGTATTTTTATATGCAGTCAAAAACTTCTTCTTTGCAATTTTCGAGGACTTTCTAAGACCATTCGGGAAGATATCAGAAATGATGGCCCGTGCAAGCAAAAGCATATCGGAGTTAAAAACAGTCTGTGTATCTTCGAAATGTTTTTTGTATGAATGTCCATCTTCGTGCGCAAATGAGATATCGGGACAGTTATCAAAATCTTCAGTATATACACTTGAATCAAAACACATCAGTCAAACTCCATTGATCAACGACATAATAAATATTATGTCATTTTCCCCAAAAATGAGTTAATCAGTATGTTTTTTAGAACATAGTTTTTAAGAATTTAATTTTCAGGTAAAACAAACGAGGGATATTTTTGTCACCTGTTAGTATTGCTTGCAGTAATATTTGTTGATTTTTAGCTATAGCTATGTTAGAATTATTCAAAATAATTTAAAGTAGCAACATAATATTTATTATGTTCTGCTAAATAAGTGCAAAAAAACAGACCCAAATTAACAGGTCTGCTCTCATAAATTTATGGATAAAAAGAAAAATCGGATATTCACAAGCTTAATCACTTACGAATATCCGATATGGTCGAGGTGACGGGATTCGAACACGCGACCTCTGCGTCCCGAACGCAGCGCTCTACCAAGCTGAGCCACACCTCGATAATAAATACCTCGACATCTCTGCCGAGGTATTATGGCTGCGGAACTAGGATTCGAACCCAGACATACAGAGTCAGAGTCTGCTGTGCTACCCTTACACAATTCCGCATTATGTCTTGTCGGTGTTCATTTTGTTTTGCTTTTGTTCAACCGACAAGAGTTATTATACTCTTTTTTTCGAAAAAGTCAACACTTTTTTCAAAAAAATTTTAAATTTAATTTTTGCTACCGAAAATCGCATGATACTGCGAAAAAATAAGCGGTGCCAAATGCATCGGCACCGCTCTTTTTCAAAATTAAAGACCCTTAACGTACTTTTTAAACTCCGGAAGCATACCGATTCTGTCGGGTACGTGCGGAGGCATCTGCAGGAAATCGTGTCCCGGGAGGTTATTTCCCTCAACCATAACGGGGCCGTTATCTGTCATTGCGATATCCCAGCCGACATATCCCATCTGCGGAACTCTTCCCGCAGCCTTTACGCACATATCAACGGCTTCCTGCCATCTCGGAATCTTGAATCCCTCGATTTTTGTTCCCGTCTTGGGGTGAACTTTATATTCGATTCTGTCCTTATCGTAACCCACGTGAGTGATAACGCCTGTTTTGACATCGATAGGAGCGCACATTCCGCCTGCGTTAAGGTTATCAACGGGACGGTCGCTGTTTCCGATTCTTATGAACGCATAAACGACATGGCCCTCTCCCTCGCTGAATATCGTTACAATTCTGAGAGTATTGACCGATGACGGATTGAGAGCCATAAGATCCTTGTGCTGTACGATGAATTCCTCGGCAAGATAATTTCCCTTACCTCTTAAATAATCGTACATCTCTTTCACGGATTTGAAATCGCTCTTCTTGAGCTTTTCAACGCCCACGCCGCAGCACTCGTCAGTCGGCTTAGCCATAATCTGATCGTGAGTTTCCATGAACTTCTCGAATTCCTCATAGCTTGTATCGGGCATATAGTGCCACTCTCGTCTGATGCAGTCGCCGAATGTAGCATAGAATTCATCCTTATTATCAAACACGTGATAATACTCCGGGTTGTTCATAAGTCTCGTGATTGTGTTATTGATACCTCTTGTGACATAAGTCTCTCTCTGAGCCTTTGTCAAAAGATACCATTCGCAGAGAAGATAATCCTTGTAGCCTGCGCCGTATCTGAGTCCGCAGTAAACGATGTCAAAGAAAAGAAAAATTCTGTTCTTTCCGCAAATTTTATGGACTGTACCCACTGTTTCAAAAAGACTTTTGTAGTCCATATGAATAATACACTTGATAAGGTACTGTAATTTCTTCATTTACTTTCCTTTCCTACCCGAAATTGCTTTTTTAGGGCAAAATCAATGTAATTCAAAAATCAAATATCGTCTAATTGTACCACCGAATTAAATATACTGTCAATCTCTAGTTTGTCAAGCAGACGATACTGACCTTCTTCCAAATTTTCGTCAAGTCTCAAGCCGCCGACAGAAAGTCTTTTAAGCTCGATAACTTTGTTGTCGAGAGCCTCGAACATTCTTTTAACCTGATGAAATTTGCCCTCACGGATTCTCACAAGTGCGACATTCGGCTCGTCAGCATTCGGCACTCTCAATTCTGCGGGCAGAAACTCAATTTCACCGTACTTAATTCCCTTTTCGAATTCCGATTTGTCGCTTTCCTTTATCGGCTTTTCAAGCGTCGCACGGTAAATTTTATAGACATGACTTTTAGGCGCAAGCATTCTATGCGCCATATCGCCGTCATCTGTTATTATGAGCAAGCCCGTTGTGTTTCGGTCCAATCTGCCGGCGGGGAAAATCCCCTTGCGCTTTAAGTTATCAGTAAGCAAATCCACCACGGTCGTATCTCTTTTGTCCTCGGTTGCGCTCACCACGCCCTTTGGCTTATTGAGCATGATGTAGATATATTGGCTGTAAGAAACAATTTCCCCCATAAAACGGATTTCATCGTTTTCGGGATCTATTTTGATATCGGCTTTGCTGACAATCAAGCCGTTCACGGAAATCATTCCCTTTTTGGCAAACTGAGAAACCTCTTTTCTGCTGCCTATTTTTTGGTTTGAGAGAAATTTGTCAAGTCTTTCGGTCAAGCTTATCCTCCAAAATTACAATATCCGGTTTTTCGGTTACATTTTTATTTTTCACAACACACACGGCAAATTTATCTTTGTAGGCAAAGCAAAACGGACGGTATGCCCTTTCTTTGCCGACTTTAATTTCTTCGCCGGAAGTATCAATCGACTTCAAATCGCAGCCTATGCCGACGCCAAGCATCTTTACATAAGCCTCTTTCATCGTCCAAAGTCTGAAAAATTCGTTCATTTGCGAATCGGAATCAATTATTCTGCTCTTTTCGTTTTCGTCCGCCACACGCTCCAAAATTCTCAAATCATGCGGTCTTATAAGCTCGCAATCGGCGCCGATTTCCTCATCAGATACCGCCGTGATTACAAGCCCCTTACAGTGACTTATACTGAAAAAGAACGGATTTCCCTCAAGATACGGCTTGCCGTGCTCGCCTTTGATAATCTTTGCGTCTTCTGCACCGTTATCTCTCAAAGCAAAGTTTAAAACAAAGTCTCTCACCTTTTTTTCGTCCGATTTGAAACTTTCTTTTTTATATTCGTATTCGCAGATATACAGTTTTGTTTTCATCAATCCTCAGCCCAGTTCATGGAACATTTAACGGCTTTGTGCCAACGCTTCATAAGCTTGGTTACATTTTCCTCGTCATAATTTGGTTTAAAGACAGCCTGTGCCTCGGGAATTTTCTCAAGCTCAGCCATGTTCTGCCAAAAACCTACGGCAAGCCCCGCAAGCATCGCCGCACCCATTGCCGTTGTTTCTAGGCAACCCGGGCGTGTTATTCTGTGGCCTGTTATATCCGACTGAAACTGCATGAGAAATTCCGATCGGCTTGCGCCGCCGTCAACTCTCAGCTCTGTTACTTTCACGCCCGAATCAAGCTCGATTGTATCGAGAAGATCCTTGCTTTCGTATGCTATGCTCTCGAGAACCGCCCTCGCAAAATGCGCACGGGTACAGCCTCTCGTAACTCCCATTAGCGATCCTCTTGCGTACATATCCCAGTACGGCGCACCGAGACCCGTGAACGCAGGAACGAACACTGCGCCGGCAGTGTCCTCCACGGTGGCGGCCAGCTCGTCTGCCTGAGAGGGATTATCGATAATCTTGAGCTCGTCACGCATCCACTGAATCGCAGAACCGGCATTGAATGCACTGCCCTCAAGCGCATAAGTAGGTTTTCCGCCAACGCTCCAAGCTATTGTTGTGAGCAAACCGTTTTGGCTCTTGTGTGGAACTTCGCCCGTATTCATAAGCACGAAACAGCCCGTTCCGTATGTGTTCTTTGCCATGCCCTCGTGGAAACAGCACTGACCGAACAGCGCCGCATGCTGATCGCCCGCAATTCCCGAAATCGGTATTTTTTCGCCGAGAATTTTCTCATCAAGATATCCAACCGTCTCGGAAGAGGCGACAACTTTCGGCAGACATTCTGCCGTGACGCCGAAATAATCCATGAGCTTTTTGTCCCATTCTAGCTTTTGAATATCAAACATCATGGTTCTCGAGGCGTTGGTGCAATCGGTAACGTAGCTTTTTCCGCCTGTCAGATTCCAAACAAGCCAAGTGTCAACCGTTCCGAAACGGAGCCGTCCGAGCTTTTGAAGCTCTTTTGCTCTCGGCACGTTATCGAGTATCCACTTCATTTTTGTTCCGGCGAAGTACGGATCGATAATAAGTCCCGTTGTGTTCTTTATGTAGTCCTCAAGTCCGTCTTTTTTTATCTGCTCGCAGATTGCCGCCGTTCTTCTGCACTGCCAAACTATGGCATTGTAAACGGGTTCGCCCGTCTCTGCGTCCCAAGCTATTGTAGTCTCACGCTGATTTGTGATGCCGACTGCGGCAATCTCGGATGCCTTTGCACCCGCAATCAAAACGGCCTGTTCAATCGAATAAAGCTCCGTATCGATTATTTCCTTCGGGTCGTGCTCGACAAATCCGGGCTTTGGAAAAATCTGTCTGAATTCCTTTTGAGCCATACCGACTATTTTGCAGTCTCTGTCGAACAGAATCGCTCTCGAGCTTGTCGTGCCCTGATCGATAGCAAGCACATATTTTTTATCGTTTAATTTACTCATTTATCCACAATCCTTATATTAAAGTTAATAACTTATTTGAAATATCTCAGCACACTTTCAAAGGCTACCTTGTAGCCGAGCGGCAATGAATCAAGCTCCACATATTCCTCTCTTGTGTGAGCGCCAGCACCGAAATATGTTCCGTAGCAAACGGCGGGAATTCCCATGGAAAGAGGAATGTTGCAGTCAGTTGAAGCGGGGCCGGAATGAACGGGGCGGCCCGTGGTTCTCTCGAGAAGCTCCGTAGCCATAAGCACAAGCTCCTCTTTTCTTCTTCTGCCGTTTTCGTCCATACTCTCGCAAGGGCGAAGACCGACAAGCTCTGTCTCGACTTTCACTTTTTCGGAGCGGTGAGACTCAAAAATCTTCTCGAAATTCTCTTTCATAATTGCAAGCGAACGCTCGTCGTCGGAGCGGTACTCGCACAGCATGGAAACCTCTTGAGCGATTGTATTGACGGAAGTTCCACCGTTAATTGTGCCGACATTGTAGCTTGTCTTTCCGAATTTCGGAACATCGATTTTATATATGTCGGAGATAATACCCGATATTGCTGCAATTGCGTTTTTGTTTCCGAAATTAGCGTAAGAATGACCGCCCTCGGTTTTTACCGTAACTTTGTATCTCGCAGAGCCGACAGCTCCCGTGAGAAGTCCCTCCATGGTGCCGTCAAAGCTAAAGAATTCCTTTATTCTTCCCTTGTAGGTTTCGCAGATTTTTCTTGAGCCTTTGAGGTTGCCCATGCCCTCCTCACCCGCATTGCAGACGAAGACGATTCCCGCACCCTTTGTTTCGGGATTGTTGTTTGCAACATACTTTGCCGTCATGAGAAGTGCCGCAAGGTTAGCGGTATCGTCGCCGATGCCCGGGCAGTTGATTCTTCCGTTCTCTATGTAAAGCGGAAGCTCGTCGGTATCGGGGAAAACGACATCGATGTGAGCCATAAAAACGACTACGGGGTTATTCTCCGTAACACCGTAAGGATATACAACATTTAAGGCTTCATCGGTGTATACGCCCTTTGCGCCGTTTTGTGTGAGCCAGTCGCGGCAGAACTTCATTCGCTTCTCCTCGTGGTTTGAGGGGGACGGAATTTTGGCTATCGTTAGGAGTAAATCGAGAGTCTCCTTTGAGTGATCGTCTATATATTTAAGTACTTTTTCGTTTAACATTTTGCACCTCTTGTCACTGAGTATTTTTCCTTTAAGTTCAAGTATATCACCTTTAAAAGCATACCGCAACAAGCCAAAATACCTCATTTTTGACAAATTGATAAAAATGTTGTATTATATATTAGCCGAACACATCTATATCTGTATCTCCCCCACTTGATATTTGAAATTTTGAGAAAGGAAAAAGATCCATGATGAAGAGAATAGCGGCTCTTTTGATGTTGCTCGTTATATGCTTTGGCATTTCAGGATGCAAGCATAAGTCCTCAGGCGAGGACGCAAGTTCAAGCGAAGAGGCAAGTGTTCAAAGCTCTTCTGCAGCAGCAGGCAGCGTCGAGATAACCATTCCGAAAAGCGCAGACGATATTTGCGGCTCATACTTCACAGAGAATTCTTCCCGACTCGGAATAAGCACCCTTACGTCAAACGGTGACGGAAGCGTTTCGTTCACGATTAATTCCAACAATAAGGATGAGCTTATTAGAAATCTGAGAATATTGCTTAACGAAAAGCTCGATACTCTTAAATCGGGCAACAGCTTTATCACGAGCATAAACTTTGACAGAGATTTAACAACTCTTACCTGTCTTGCCGACAGCTCCACATACACTGCACCCGACGAGAGTTTCTTTGACACGTGTTATGTGGCGATAGTCGCTTGCTTGGCGGCTGAGGGCAATGGCGAAGAAACAATAAAGGATTACAGACTGAAAGTAGTTTTTGTCGATAAGGACAATTTCGGCTTGATAAGCAAATTCAGGTATCCGAGCGACTCTTCCGAGGCTCCAGTTGTTTCGTCGAATAATCAAACGACTGCCGATTCGTCTCAGGATGAAACCTACACAGACGACACTTACACAGACGACACTTACACGGACGATAATTACACCGATGATTATTATACCGACGACAGCTATGATTACGGTTCGGACGAAACCTATTACTCAGAGGATTATTATTCTGACGAAGAGTATTACAACTGATAAAATCGAATAGATAAAAACTCCGTTTCAACATTCAGTGAAACGGAGTTTTTTTTTACATCTTCAATTCTGCAAGCGCAGAAAACATCTTGAGTGCGGTAGGAATAATATTGTCGTTAAAATCATATCCGACCGTATGAATTGCGGGGTATTCAAGTCCGTTTCCGATATAGAATATCGCACCCGGAATTTTTCTTGTGAAGTAACCGAAATCCTCGGAGGAACGGAAAGGCTTTTTAAGCTCGGAATACGAAACCCCCGCTTTCTTTGCCGCCGCAATAACGTTTTTTGCTCCGTCCTCGGTGTTGACCGTCTCGGGGAAAACATCGCACTCGCTGATTTTAAGCGTCAATCCGAATTTTTCGGCAATACCCTCTGCGGCTGATTTCAAATACATCTCTGCCAACAAATAAGTATTGGGGTCTTCCCCCCTGAGCGTAACTGAAAGAGAACCGACTCCCGGAGATATTCCGAAGTTTTTGTCACCGAGAGAAATATCAACTATTGTGGCAAGCAACAGCTTATTTTTCTTTTTGTAAAAATCAAGCTTTGTTTTTTTCACAAACTCGGCTATCGCAAAGGCGGGATTGTTGCCGTCCTCGGGCTGGCTTGCGTGAGAATTTTTGCCGATAAACTCATATGTCAAACCCTTTGACGCACAGTGAGTGGCACCGCTTTTAGAAATTACCGTGCCCTCTTTGAATCCGCTCCAGTTGTGGAAAGCATAGACGAACGCCACACCGAGCGAAGCGAGATAGTCGGCACATTCTTCTCCGCCCGCACCGATTTCCTCAGCGTGTTGGAAGCAGAAATAAATATCCCTGTCTGCGCCGTATTCGTTCACAAGACTTGCAAAGCCGACAAGACAAGCGGCGTGACCGTCGTGTCCGCAGCGGTGAGAAACTTTCGGATTGAGCGAAGCGTAAGGCTTATCAATAGTTTCTTCAATCGGGAGCGCATCAAAATCGGCACGAAAAGCGAGAGGCTTGTCCGCCTTATTTTTTGCTTTATAGCTTGCCAAAATCCATTTGCCCATATTTTTCACTTCGATGTTTTTAAGACCCGAGAGCTTTTCAATAATCAACGCTTTTGTTTTTTCCTCGTGAAGCGAGAGCTCCGCGTTTTGATGCAAAAGGTGTCTGAATTCTACCGTATCATTCAGAATTTCATTTGGAATTATCACTTTTTCTCCTCTTTTCTCTCAATTACGTTTTCGATAAAATGCGAGATTGCCATGGTGCAGCTAAGGCTCATAAGCATGTAAGGCAATATGACCACGCACATCTTGTAGTTTGGCGGCGTGAGCGACAAAAGCGACGGGAAGTAAACATACGCTATAACAAACGCCGTTATGACAAATATAAACAGGAAAAATCTCATAATGTTAAACGGAAAACTTACCCTGAAAAGCATGACAACTCCCGTAAAGAATGTGAGTATGACTGCCGTTGCGGAAAGCTCAGCAAAGCTCAACGAGAATGCTCTTTCAATAAGCACCAACATTAAAATATTTAGGAACATCGGCACCGCAGATGGTATCGCTTTCTTGATAACGTTAATTATAAATCTGCCCTTGATTCTGTCTTTGTTTGGTTCAAGTGCAAGAATGAACGACGGAATGCCTATTGTCAAGCTTGAAATGAGCGACATCTGAATAGGCTCGAACGGATAAGTCGTGCTTACAAATATGAATAGCACGGACAAAAGCACGGAGAAAATCGTCTTGGTCAAAAAGAGTGAAGCCGAGCGCTGAAGGTTGTTTATCGATCTTCTTCCCTCACGGACGACCTTGGGCAAAGAAGCAAAGTTAGAATCGAGCAAAACAAGATCCGAAACCGTTCTTGCGGCGTCACTTCCGCTTGCCATTGCAATACTGCAATCGGACTCCCTTAGCGCAAGAACATCGTTAACGCCGTCGCCCGTCATTGCCACGGTGTGACCCTCGTCCTTAAGGAATCTGACAAACTTATACTTCTGTTCTGGTGTAACTCTTCCGAAAACGGAATGAGTTAAAACAGCCTCTTTAATTTCTTCATCCGTTGTAAGCGTTGATGCGTCAATATAGTTTTCTGCATTTTTAAGACCCGCTTTTTTTGCAATCTGCGATACAGTCACCGCATTATCACCCGAGATAACCTTTAGGTCAACTCCCTGTTCCGCAAAATAAGCAAGCGTATCGGGCGCTTCGGCTCTTATCTTATCGCTTATGAGTATAAGACCGACCGCCTTTGTATTCTCCGGTACGCCCTTATCGTCAAATCCGTTGTCACTTGACGCAAGCAAAAGGACACGCGAACCGCTCGCCGCATAGCTCTCTGCGATTTCTTTGTAGCGTGAAAATTCTCCGCCCAAAATAAATTCACCCGCACCCATAAGGTAGGTTTTACCCGACTCAAACTCCGCTCCGCTCCACTTTCTTGCGGACGAAAACGGAACCGTGTTTTTTGCGGTTAAACTAGATTCCTTTCCAAACTCAGTTAGAAGTGCGTTGTAAGTAGGATTGTTGTCGTTAAGCACCGTGACAAGAGAAGAAACAGCTGCTTTCATCTCATCCTCATCGTGTCCGTCAAGCGGAACAAAGCCGTCAAACTGCATACTGCCCTCGGTGATTGTGCCCGTTTTGTCAAGGCAAAGAACATCAACCCTCGCAAGCGCCTCAATGCAGTAAAGCTCCTGTACGAGCGTGTTATGCTTTGAAAGTCTTATGACGCTAACGGCAAAAACCACCGAAGTGAGAAGCACAAGTCCCTCGGGAATCATGCCCGTCAAGGCGGCAACCATACTCACTATCGAATTTCGGTAAGAGACGCCCTCGACAAAAAACGACTTCCAGAATAAAAGTCCGCCGACTGGAACAAGGCTAAACGAGATAAACTTCACTATTACGTTAAGCGACTTCATTATCTCCGACTTCTGATCCTTTGTCTTGCTTGCCTCACCCGCAATTTTATTTGCGTAGCTTTCAGCACCCACTTTTTCGGCGTATGCAAGACAGTTTCCGCTTACTATAAAACTGCCCGACATAAGTCGGTCTCCCTGTTTCTTTCCGACGGGATCGGATTCGCCCGTCAGAAGGGATTCGTCAACCTCCGCTTCGCCCGAAACGACAACGCAGTCGGCACACACCTGATTGCCGATTTCAAGCATTATCAAATCGTCCTTTACGACCTCGGATACCGTTATTGTCTGCAAATTTCCGTCTCGGATAACGTTTACCTTTGGTGCGGAAATGAGGCTTAGCTTATCAATCGTTTTCTTTGAGCGTATCTCTTGAAAACTACCTATCGCCGTGTTTGCGACGACAACTCCCAAAAAGAGAACGTTCTTTATCGATCCCGTTGAGAGAACGAGAAAAGCCAAAATAAAGTTCACTATGTTAAAGAAAGTGAATATGTTGTTAAGAATGATTTGCTTTACGGATTTCGTCTTAACTCCGACATCGCGGTTATCAAGTCCTTGCTCATGCCGAGCCTCTACCTCGGCTGAAGAAAGTCCGTAGTAAACATTTTCAGACTCTGCCATAATTTCCTCCGTTTTTCAAATATCAAATTCATTCTATCATCAAAACAAATCCATTACAATAAACAAATTGAAAACAAAAATCGGTGTGAAAAAATCACACCGATAATACTTAGATTAAACTGTACGGCTTTCAAGGCAACCTATTTGACAGCCGCAAGGCTTTTTAGGCGTTACCCGCAAAAACCTTTTCGAGAGCACGGTTTCTCTTGAGTGCCAATGTGAGCGGAACACCGAGAACCAAAAGCACAACAAGCTCGCCGATTCCAACCGAAAGAGCTGTTGGAACAAAAATTGCCATGTTGCAGTTTGCAAATGCAAAGCTTCCGCTGTCCGAAAGACAAACAAGCTCAAAGCCGACTATTACAGCGTTGAAAATAACTGGCATAAAAATGGAAAGAACGGGAATTGAGCAGAACTCGATTTTTCTGAGCATTCTTCCTGTTACAGCTGCAAGGAAAGTAGCAAGTGTGCCGAAAACCCAGTCGACAACACCGAGGGTACTGCCGAGGTTAGAGAGAAAACATCCGAGAGTAAGTCCCGGTATAGCGGCGGGAGTGAATATCGGAAGGATAGTCAAAGCCTCGCTGAATCTGAACTGAACGGAACCGTAAGCGAGATTCCAAGCCGCAGCGACATAGGTCAAAACGGTATAAAGTGCCGCAATGACAGCCGCCTCACACAAAAAGCGTACAAATTTTTTGTTATTCATTTTTATTCTTACCTTCACCGAAATGCGGTGACCTTTCTTAGTGTTTTTTTAAAGTCAGGAGGTTGCGACTGACTACTGCGGTAAGACAGCTTTAGAATGATACTACATTTTCACAATAATTTCAATAGCGAAAACAAAAATCTTCACTCATTCGTAGAAATTAAACCAAAACACAAATTTATCTGTGCAAAGTGTGCATTTTGTGCTAAAATTTAACTGTATTAGGCATCGTAAAACCACTTATTAAAAACACTTACTTAAAGAGAAAGAAGGGCACTATGGGCGGTTTATTCGGAGTAGCAACCAAGGCTGACTGCGCACTCGACTTGTTTTTCGGCATCGATTATCATTCACATCTCGGCACAAGAAGAGGCGGCATGGCGGTCTACAATGCAAGCAAGGGCTACAATCGTGTAATTCACAACATTTCAAACTCTCCGTTCAGAACAAAATTTGAGAACGATCTCGATCATCTTCACGGAGAATACGGAATCGGCTGTATCTCGGACAACGATCCTCAGCCGCTTTTGATGAGATCTCACTTAGGAACTTACGCCATTGCGTGCGTGGGAAAAATCAACAATTCCGACAAGCTTGTCGAGGAATGCTTCAGCGACGGTCACATGCATTTCTTTGAGATGACAAGCGGCTCCATCAACTCCACCGAGCTTGTTGCGGCGCTTATCAACCAAAAGGAAAGTTTCACCGAGGGTCTCAAATATGTTCAGGCCGTAGTTGACGGCTCAATGAGCGTTTTGATTCTCACAAAGGACGGCATCATCGCTTCAAGAGATAAGCTTGGCAGAACACCGCTTATCATCGGTTCTAAAGAGGGCGCAAAGTGCATAAGCTTTGAGGATTTCGCTTACCACAACCTCGGCTACACCACCGAAAAGGAACTCGGCCCCGGAGAAATAGTCAAATTCAACGAGGAAACAATAACCGTCCTCAAGGAAAAAGAAGAGAAAATGAAAATCTGCTCTTTCCTCTGGGTTTACTACGGTTATCCGTGCGCAAGCTACGAAGGTGTTAACGTTGAACAGATGAGATACGAGTGCGGAAAGCGTATGGCTAAGCGTGATAATGTTAACGCCGATATTTCCGCCGGTGTTCCCGATTCCGGCACGGCTCACGCAGTCGGTTACGCAAACGAGAGCGGAATTCCTTTCTCGAGACCGTTCATCAAGTACACACCAACTTGGCCGAGATCATTTATGCCTCAGAATCAGTCTCAGCGTGAGTACATCGCAAAGATGAAACTCATTCCCGTAAAAGAGCTCATCAAGGATCAGAGCATGGTTATTATCGATGACTCCATCGTAAGAGGAACTCAGCTCAGAGACACAACAAACTACCTCTACGAAAACGGCGCAAAAGAGGTTCACATCAGACCCGCTTGCCCGCCCATCATGTTCGGCTGCAAATATCTTGATTTCTCAAGATCAACATCGGAATACGATCTCATCGCAAGAAGAGTTATCCGTGACCGCGAGGGCGACGATGTTTCCATGGAAGTTCTTCAGGATTACGCAAATCCCGACAGCCAAAACTACAAGGAAATGGTAGAAGAGATAAGAAAGAGACTAAACTTCACCACTCTCGCCTACAACCGACTTGACGATCTTCTCGATTCCATCGGTATTGACAAGTGCAAGCTTTGCACATACTGCTGGGACGGCAAGGAATAAATAAATCTGAATGTTATTAAATCCCGCTTCGTAAGAGGCGGGATTTTTTGAGCAAAAAAACAGCAGCCGCTTTCCCACCTGGAAAAACGGTTGCTGTTTTCTGTAAAACGAAAGAAGTATTACTTAGAAGACTCCTCGTTTGCTTTTTTTGCGTTACGCTCGGCAAGTCTCTTTCTAACGCCATCCATGTGTCCCGGCTTATCCAAATCGTAGATTAAAAGCGGAACAATACCGATAAAGAACACAATTCCGGGAAGAAGGTTTGCGGCAACGTTGATGCCTGTCTGAATGTGAGGAGTCATTTCAACTCCGCCGGCATAGCCGAATGCACCCATAATAACAAGGAACAGTGAGTTTGCGATAGCTGTTGCAATCTTTGTTGCTGTGCCCTGGAGAGAGAATGCCATACCGTCGTTGCGAACGCCGTACTTATCATCGAAGTCATCGATAGCGTCAACCATCATGCAAGAGCCGCAAGGACCTGCGACATAGCCCAAACCGTAAATAATCAATACAACAAAATCAAATACGATATTCTCGTAAGGACCTACGAACAATACTATCAAAGAAACGCCCTGAATAATCATAGACAAAATAGCTGTCTTTCTGTTGCCTATCTTCTCAATGATCTTGGGAGTAATCGGCATGATAACTGTACCGACTATCATCTGCATCATCATGAAAATTGTGATGAATGTGAAGTTCTGTACGCAATACATGTAGAAGTAAACCGCAACGGAAATACGTCCGAGCATACCGAACATATTGAAGAATGAATAGAGCATGGTGCAAAGAAGATTCTTATTCTTAAAAATCATCTTCAAGCCGTCTGAAATCTTACCCTGATCCTCTTTCTTAACGGTTATGTTCTCCTTGGACATAATTGCAACTGCCCAGAACATTGGGAGAGCCATAAATGCAAAGAGAATTGCGGTTTTGTTGTAACCGGCAGCCTGGTCGCCTTTACCGAACCAAACAACAAGCTTGAGAACAAAGAGGTTGAGAAGAATCTGTCCGATTGTCATACCCATCATCTGAGCAGCGTTCAATCTGTTGATCTCCTTGGGATCACGCGTCATAACAATAGGAAGTGCAAGATACGGAACATTTGTCATCGTGTATGCCATACCCAAACCAATGTATGTGATATAAGCATAAACGAGTTTTCCCGTGTCGCTGAATCCGGGTACCGTAAATGTAAGAATGGTAAATACAACAAGGAATATTGCGCCGACAAAAATGTAAGGTCTGAAACGTCCCCACTTTGTGTGAGTACGCTCCATGAGCGTTCCCATCATAGGATCGTTAATTCCGTCCCATACCTTTGCGATTAACATCAAGAGTGCAACCGCACCTGTTCCGAGACCGAAAACATCGGTATAGAAAAGGGAAAGATAAGTGCTTACCATCGTCCATGAAAGCTGGGATGCAAAGTTACCAAGCCCGTACACGAAATAGTTTTTCGCCGTGAGGGGCTTTGTTCCGTATTCGTTTATTTTTTCACTCATTTTAAATTCCTATCCTCTGTCACTTCTTGTGACAACACCTTATTTTTAACTGTTACATCGATTTGATTACTTCATCGAAGTTCTTGTATTTCTCCATCATCTTGGGAAGCGTGTCCTTATTTGCAACAAGCTTAGGCACGCAAACCTTGATCATGTTCTGGATTTCGTTGTAGTGCTCATAAATACCTATTGGGGTATTTCTCGCTCTGTTCTTCTCCTCCTCGGAGAATTCAACCTTGACCTTATCACCGTCAACGGAGAGTGTTCCCCAAATGCCGCAAATCGGGCACTCGACGTGTGTTGTTCCGTTCATGCTCAGAAGCGGATTGTGGCAAACGGGGCAAACTCCCTCTTCGCCTACCCATGTGTCAACCTCGTCATACGGCTTACCGAGAGACTCGGCAACAGCTTTTCCGAGATCTGAGCATTTCTGCATAAGCTCCTTGTCAAAAAGCGGATGACCTGTTCTTCCCTGATCGTAAGCGTCAACGTGACCCACACACTTCATGCAGAAAGAGAATGTGAAAAGGTCGAGCATCGGCAGTCCGAGAGAAACCCAGTTGTGAGTTTGTGCTCCGCCTACCGAAATATAACCGACATATCTGTCCTTGAAATACCTCGGATCGAGAAGCTCGTCCTCCGATTTGCCCTCAGCGATACGCTTTTTGTTTTCCTCGAGGAGAGCGGCTCTGTCGTGAGACGGGCCGAAACGGTCGACGAAATTCTTGAACTGTCCGACAATACCTACGGCATAGACGGGAGCACCGATGATAATTCCGTCAGCGTCAAGGCATGCCTCTTCAAGAATATGATAATCATCCTTGAGACAGCAGTGAATTTCTGTCGCGCCCTTGTCACGGGTTCTGCTGCAGTAGTCACAAGCACGGCAATGGCCTATGTTCATGGCAACCGTGTTGATAAACTGAACATCAGCGCCAGCAGCCTTTGCGGCAAACAGTGCTTCCTTAACCATGACGTCGCTTCTCTGGTTCTTTCTTCCGAAAGAGATACCTAAAATCTTCATGTTTTCCTCCATATAATTTATGAGCCGAAGTAAGCTCAATTTTGCGTGAAAATCCTAAAAATCGGTCTAAAAAAGTAACGTCGGTAGCGGTTTTGTTTGCAACCGACGATCTTTTTCACCTTAATTTTCATCCATCTTTAAACCTCCACACACTTTGTTAAAAAATTACTATACTCGTATTATACATTGCATTTTCTCTTTAATCTTTCCGCTTAAAAGCTACATTTTTAGGATTTTTGCCCTCATTTTTCGTGCTTGAAAACAGCAGGGCAAAAATCATCAGATTGTTTTTGTCCTCTTGTTTTTTTGCCTGTTTTATGAGCTTTTTTCGGCTTATTTTCCCGATTTTTCTTTTGAAAACACAAAAATCCCCCGCTTTTGCGAGGGATAAACCTGTGTGTTATGAATCGTATCGGTAGCGGATGTCAATAAGTCTAATTTCCTGCATTTCAAGGTTATTCTCAAGATGTATTTCTCCGTCAGTCACCTCAAGCTTCATGATCTCGATAGTCGGATTAGCCCTGTAGGTCAAATACTGCACCTCGTCACGCATAAGACTTTTCGAGTAGTCGAGATTTTTCCATATATCCTGAACACTTCCGTTCTTTCTGTTGAGATAATATATTTTTACAAGGTACTTTCCGTTTTTCACATTTTTGATTGTGAAGTTTAATTTTATCGGATCGACATCCTCAAAATACTGATCGATGTCCTCAAGCTCTATCTCGTCCTCATCGGTATAAACATACCTTGAGGAAAGGGTTTTGTAGTTGTGACAGGCTATGACATAGTGGCCATGTCCGTTTGCCGTTACGATAGAGTTTTCGTTTTTCTCAAGCACATTTTTCTTAAGCTTATCTATAAAGAAGAAAGCATAGAACGACGGCTTGCCTATGCCCTCACGGGAAACAAGACCCGAATCTCCGTTAAGCACGGTATCGGTATCATAGTAATCGGAATAAGTATCGAGTGCATGCCAATAAGCCATGAAATCCACTTTACCGTTCATATCAATACAGTTTTTTAAGATATACGCACCCTGTTCGCAGCTGTCGTTGAGGACGTTTCTGTTGGAAATCGTGAAATTCCACTCGTCAATATGAATTTCGTCTACTTCAAGACCGCTTCCTTTTATAATGGACTTCATAATCTCGATTTGATTCGTCATATATTCGGAATCGATTGATTTTCTTCCGTAGCGGTTGCCTTCCTCTATGAACGCAACGTACTGGTACGAGCAGAACGAGAGAAAATCGGGGTGAATCTCTCTCTGTTTCCAAATCGAGAATACATCTTTGCAGACTGAATTTTCATAGCCGAGTATGAACCCTGCTCCGCCGACGCGAATATTTTCGGAGTATTTTTTCAATTGCCTGTAAAGCACGTCGAATCTCTTGTAATACTCTCCGTTCGGATTTGAGATATTAAGCGAAGGATTGTTCCAGTATTCAAAATACCAGCTCTCAACCTCCTCAACGCCGTAACGGTTTATAAGATGAGCACACATCTTTCCGACAACATCTGAAAAACCTTCAAAATCGATGTCATTATCTTCCATATCGTCAACGCTCACAGCCCTCTCGGGTGTGTAAGAAACTAAGCTCGGCTTGTTTCCGATTTCGAGATAAGGTTTCATATTGTTCTCAAGCAGAAAATCAAACGCCTGATCCAGTCCTCTGAAGTTATACCCTTTGTCGTCACCGAAACAGTATTCCTTGGAAAGTATGTTCCACACTCTCACGTACTTGTTTTCCATGCGCTCGTGAATTTTCTTAACCTGAGTCTGAGCCTCGTAGTGCAAAAGCTGATACACGTCTCCGATATTTATCGCCTTGCAGTACTCCGTAAATTTCTCTTTCACGGTGTTTGCATCGGCTTCAATCGTTACTTCCTTGTTTGACTGCGGATTATCCTTTTGCTCGCGGAATTTTAAATACTCCAAAACCTTTAACTCTTCTTCTTTTGACAAAACGGTATCGCCGCCGTTCAGACTTTCGTTTTTTTTAAGAGAGGAGCGGTATTCGCTGGGCGACTGATGAAAAACGTCTCGAAACGACTTTGTAAACGCCGCCGAAGTCGGATATCCGTTATCGTAAGCAATGCGGGTGAGTGTTTTTTCGGAGTACATCAACTCGTCCACGGCATGAAAGAGCCTGATATTATTGAGATATTCGACAAACGTCATGCCGAGGTGCTTTTTTATGTATCGGGACAAATAAGTGTTTGAGAGATAGAGCTTTTCCGCAAGGTCGTTTAAACTCACCTGACTCTGATAGTTCGACTGAATATAATTTTGTATCTCCTGAAGTCTTATTCTGTCCTGAGAATTTTCCGAATTCAGTCTAACATCATCCGTTTTAACCATAAAATTACTGGTTAAAACATAAACCGCCTCGAAATAAAGCGAATTTAAATAAAGTGCACTCTTATCTTCTTTTTCAAAATATCTCGTAAGAATACGGTCAAGCAGTTTTCTTAATTGTGCATATGCGTTATTCTTGTCGGCTGTCGTGTTGCACCAGAAAAAAAGTTGCATCGAGCCCATATATTCCGTCAAAAGATGATAATCAATTTCAAACCTTGCGCCAAGCACATCTTGACTTCCCGTTACCGTATGAGATTTATTTGCGTTGACCAAAACTATATCGCCGCTTCCCAAATGGTAAGTTTTGTCATCTATCTTCACGTCCATGTTCCCCTGAAGTATATAAAACAGTTCGGGGTTGAGGTGGTAATGAGTCGACGACTCCGCAAGCGTTATGAAATTAAAATGCATTAAGCTTCTTATTGTTTCCATTCCCACACCTTCCATACATCACGTTCAATTTTATTACATACACACAAAAGCATATATATTAGATTGAAGTTTATGTGACTATTGTATCATATTGTGTTGAAAAAATCAGTAATTATATTTTGAAATTTGCAAACTCTTTTATCATTTAAAACGCAAAAGAAAAAGAACAGATACCTTTCGGCACCTGTTCTCCTTCAATTGAGTTAAATATAAAGTTAAATATAGAAGATGTGGCTTGTTATCTTTGTTATCTTTTCTTGAACTTACCGACCTTGGTAAGTCTGTTCGGAAGCTTTGGCGGCTTGCCTGTCGTGCGGACGATTGCATCCTCGTCACAAACCTCCATACACTTACCGCACTTTGTGCAGTCGAAATCATCAATCATATGAATGTACTTTGCTTTTCCCTCGATGCAGTCCTTGGGGCAAACGTCAACGCACTCTCCGCAACCCGTGCAAAGAGTCGGATCGATATAAATCAATACAAATGAGGAGCATGCGCCTGCGGGGCAATTTTTCTTTTTTATGTGCTCGTCATATTCCTTTGAGAAAAGTTGCGTTGCACTCAAAGCGGCTTTTGCTGAATTCTCTCCCATCGAGCAAGGCGTCGAGAAACACATCGCTTCGCCTATTTCTTTTGTGAGAGCCATAAACTCCGCTTTGCCTCTGCCCTCGGTGATTTCCTTTTGCATATGTTCAAGCTGGATAAGTCCCTCACGGCAGAAAACGCATTTTCCGCAACTTGTTTTTCTCGAAGCCAAAAGATTGTTTCGGCAATCCTGAACAATGCAGTCCTTACTTGTAAGCACTTTGAGAACACCGTTTGTAATCGATTTAACGCTCATTTCGGCGTCTTCCGGCGAGTGATATTCATAGCCGAAATAGAGAGCTTTTACATCGTCTGTATCAATTAAATCGGAGATTTTCGCATCGGCAGAAACTTTCTTTAACTTCTCGCCATTTACGGATACATAAACTCCGTTTTCATAACAATCGTCAAACAAATCGGCAAGATTTTTAGCTGTGACTATGTGAATGAGTGCACTTCCCTTTGAAGCACGCACATTTACGATTCCGCTCACAAGCGTTACGCCGTATTTCTCGGCTGTCTCCTTGAGGCTCTCAAAAAGCTCCGTTTCGTCCTCCGGAATATACAACGATTTTTTGTCGCTTTCAAGTGCGTATGCGGCTATGGAAATTCCTTCCATTACCTTTTTGGGGTCTTCCCTTAATATCTCGAGCAATGCGTGGTCGGTGTCGACATTATTAAGAGCCACGGCTACGCCGAGTTCTTTTTGCTCCTCCAGACTTTCTTCCTTTGCGCCTTCAAGGCGGTCAAAAAGCGGCTGTGAAAACAATCCGTATTCGCAAATTCCCGATTCACGGATTTTATTAAGTACATCACTGCTGCTCATAGCTTTTGCGTTTTCAAATGCACTCATATTATTCAGCCTCCTTGACATTTTGGAAATCGCCCCAAAGACTCGGTCTTGAAATTTCAAGGCGCAAATCGCACTGGAGACATCTTCCCGCTTCTGCGCAAATATCAGCGTCGCAAATTCCGTGATCGAACAATCTGAAGTTATCGCTTCTCTCTGCAGGAGAATCTACCTTTGTGTGCTTTCTCTCCTGATAGCCGAATCCCGGGCACTGGCCGATGTACGGCTCTTTTTTCTGCTTTGGAGCAAGCGCCTCGGATATATCACCGTCTCCGCCCAAATATTTATCAATCTGAGATGCGGCTTCTCTGCCCGATTCGATTGCCATAATTACGGACTTTGTTCCGTAAATTGCATCGCCCGCCGCAAAGATTCCCTCAACGGATGTTGCCTTGTCGTTTTCGATGTTCTTAACGGCAATGCTGTTTGCTCTTCCGAGCTCAAGGCCCGCTTCCTCGGTTATATCAGGTCTCTGACCTACCGCAAAAATAACGGTATCGGCATCGATGTGATGCTCGGAGCCCTCTTCCTTTTCAATTATCGCACGGCGGTTCTCGTCAAATGTAAAGGATTTTACATTCATGAAATCAACGCCCGTTACGTGGTCTTCTCCCGTGATTCTCTCGAATGTCTGAGCGGGATGCACGAAGATTCCCTCTTCCTCAGCCTGTTCGATTTCTTCATCGCTTGCAGTCATAACGTTTCTTGCCTCAAGGCACGCAAGATGAATCTCCTCTGCGCCCAAACGCTTTGCACTTCTTGCGCAGTCAAATGCAACGTTTCCGCCGCCGAGAACTATAACACGCTTGCCCATGCCTGTTTCTTTGCCCATACTGCAGTTGCGGAGGAAATCAGCATTGAGGATAACTCCGTCAAGCGAACTGCCTTGCATGGGAAGACGAACGCCCTTGTGTCCGCCGATTGTCATAAGCACCGCGTCATATTCTTTCAAAAGTTCCACAGGCTTTTCGACTTTTGCGTTAACCTCAATCTTAACGCCCTGATCCTCGATAACCTTTGCCTCCTCGGCAATTATTTCTCTCGGCAAACGATATGCGGGAATTCCGTAAGCCATCATTCCGCCAACAGTCGGAAGAGCCTCTTTCAATGTTACGTCATGTCCCTGTTTTCTGAGGTAATAAGCCGCTGTGAGACCAGCGGGGCCGCCGCCTACAACGCAAACTTTTTTACCCGTATCGGCAAGCTGTTTTCCCTTGCCCTTCCAATAAGCGCCCGTGTCATGCTCTGCGGCATAACGCTTGATGTCGCGAATTGCCATGGGATCGCTTATCTCTTTTCTCTTGCACTGAAGTTCGCAGACATGACTGCAAATAAAACCGAGTGCCTTCGGGAAAGGAACTTTCTCACGGATGACCGCAGCAGCCTCGTCATATTCTCCGTTTTTCACGTGTCTTATATACCTCGGAATATCTGTGTGAGCGGGGCAAGCGTGACGGCACGGCACAACTGCGTCTTCCTTTTTCACCTCGGTATTCATCAGCTTGTCACGGATTGTACCCGTTGGGCAAACCTCCACGCAAGCCTGACAGAAACGGCAGTCGGCGTCTTTTAAAAGTTTGTTGTGAACTGTTCCGACATATGTTTCCATTTCTTTCTTCTGATACTGAAGAACCTTAACTCCGCGCATCTCGTTGCATGCACGCACACAGCGACCGCAAAGCACACAGCGGTTCATATCGTGAACGATGAGCGAATTTTTCTCGTTCGGCTCAAAGCCCTTTGTGCGCATCTTCAAGCGACCTGTTTTGGGGCCGATGTACTGAATGAGCATCTGCAATTCGCAGTTGCCGTATTTCGGACAGGTTGAACAGTCCTCGGGGTGACCCGCCAAAAGAAGCTCCAACGCAAGCATGCGAAGATGCTCAAGGCGCTCGCTTTTGGTTGTGATGCACATTCCGTCCTTTGCCTTAAGGGTGCATGATGTTGTAACGCCATCTTCTCCTTCAACTTCAACCACACACATACGGCATGAGCCGAGTGGGCTCAAGTCCTTATGATGGCACAAATGCGGGATGTAAATACCTGCGTCCAAGGCGCATTCCAACACATTTTTACCTTCCGGGACTTCTATTTTTTTCCCATCAATCGTAATAACTGCCATAATTTCCTCTTTTTGTCTCTTGTAATCTTTCGATTTACTTATCTTTTTTCCTCATGAAAACCACACATGCAACAATTCCGAAAATCAACATTCCAAAAAATGCGATTATGAACTGATTGGTTGCCGTGTTCGCACCCAAAACCGTGCTTGCGGCTTTGCCCATAAATATCGGTGCGATAAGTCCGCCTATTCCACCTATGACAGCGAAAACTCCGCTTGCCTTTGCAACCGCCTCGGGCTCAACAGATACCGAAAGCAGATACGAACCGATTGCCATAAAACAGCTGAGTGAAATTCCGCAAAGCGCACTCACAATCAGAACGCCAGCCATTCCGTGCACGGTAAGCACAAGTCCGTAACCCACAGCCGCAATCAAAATTGAAAACGGAAGTGTGAATGACTTTAATTTTGCAGATATTTTTGCGAAGAACATACCCGTCAGCAACGCAAAAGCGGCATTAACAGATGTTACCATACCCGCAAGGCTCGCATTGTCCGAGATTGTGTCGGCGATATAAATTCCGATGTTGGTGCTGTATGCGTTGATAAACAAGGTGTGCACAAACGAAGCTATCGAAATAACATAAACCATGCGGTTAAGCTTCATATCGGAGGATTTTTGCGATTTAACAGCAGGCGTTTCTGTCAAAAGGAGCTGTACGCCCACCATTGCTATGAACGGAATAAGATAAATCAGATAATAATATCTGTAATTGATGCCCGCAAGCACGCCGCCGAGCATACTGCCCGCCATGGTTCCGATTCCCATACCGACAACGTGAAGTCCCATGTAAGCGGCACGGCCTTCTTCGGGAATCATCTCTGCGGCGATTGCCGTGTTCATCGGGCTTGTAATGCCGAATCCGAAACCAATCAAAACTCTTGAAATAACCAAAACGATAAAGCTCTCGGAGAAAAGCGGAAGAACTCCGCAAATTCCGATTATCAAAAGTCCTGTCAAAGCAATCTTTTTCTTGCTGAATTTTGTGGTGAGCCAGCCTACCATGAGTGAGCCGACCATTAAAAGCAAATACGGTATTGTCTGTAAAAGCTGTATCGCAGATGTTCCGTAGCCCTGATATTTTGAATTGATAACCGCAAGAACAGGTGAAATTCCTACGATATTAAGTCCGAATGCAAACGCAGTAAGAAATATGCTTACCGCTACTTTCTTATTCTTTAACATGGCTGAAGTACATCCCAGTGCTCTGCAAGTTTGCCGCCCTCAAGACGATAGATGTCCACCACTCGGCATCTCGTATTTCCCTCGGGATCGACATTTTTGAGGTAAACCGCAACCATATCATTCTCGGCAATCATCATTTTGATGTTGAGGCAGAATGTGGGGTCGCCTACAAATTTATCGGCAAATGCGTTTTTCAAACCATCTCTGCCCTGTTCAACACCGGGGTTGTGCTGAACATAATCTTCCTTAACGTATTTATCGGCAGCTTCAACGATATGATCGTTGAAAAATTCCTGATAAAACTTTTTTATTATCTCTTTATTTCTCTGTTCCATTGGTTAATTCTCCGTTTTATTTCAGATGAGCAGAAGCTTAACTTACCGCTTCTGCTCATTTGCTTAAATTATTCAGTCCTCGTCCTCAACATACTCGGCCGCACTCATACCGGCGATGCGTCCTGTGTTGACCGCAAATCCCATTGAGTTGCCCGGCAAAAGGAACATATAGCTGTCATCGTAGATGTTGCAAGCGTCAGCACCAGCGGCATAAAGACCCGGAACGGGTTCAAACTCCTTGTCGCAAGCCTCGCAGTTCTCGTTGATGCGAATTCCGCCTACGGTGCCGTATCCGCCCGGACGGATTCTTGCGGCATAGAACGGAGCTTTGACTATCGGTCTTAAATATCTCTTCGGCTTGAAGAACTCCTCGTCAACGCTGTCGCAGTAATCGTTGTACTCGTCAACTGTATCAACGAGATTCTCTTCATTGATGCCGGCCATTTCTGCAAGTTCCTCGATTGAATCTGCAATAAACAGACCCTTATTTCCGTTATCCTTTGCCATCTTTACGGCATCGAAGAAATCCGAAACATCAGGATCGGGACGAACCATGCAAATGTTATCGACGCCGTTTTTGATGTAGTACTTTGCGATTGAAGAATCGATGATGCTAATGCAAGTTCTGTTCTTCTGATGAGAAACAACGTTTGAAAGGTACGTTGAGTTCTGCATGTGATCCTCGTTCATAACACGCTTACCGTTAAGGTTAACAAGCAAGTTGGGCTGACCCATAATGTTTGCAACGCTTCCCGGGAGATCGTCTATGCCCTCGATTGAAGCGGCTTGCTCTATTCTTACGGGAAGGTGATCCGCGCCAGCCTCCCAAGCCATACGAAGTCCATCACCCATAATTCCGGGAATAGCAAAGTTGAACATATCCTGTCCGTGCTTATAGCCTGTTTCCTTCTCGATGAACTCCTTGTTGCATCCGGCTCCGCCCGTGCAGATGATTGCGGCTTTGCACTCTATTTCAATCTCGTTGCCGTTCTTGTCTGTTGCGAGAACTCCGGCAACCTTGCCGTCTTTCATGACGATTTTCTTTGCGGGAGTCTCAAGAAGAACCTTAACGCCAAGCTCCTGAGCTCTTGCATACAAAGCTTTATTCATAAACGATGCGGCTCTGGGGCCGATACCTGTATCCGTCTTGACAATGTGCCATGTTGGCTCCGATTTTGGGAAGTAACGGTAAGCGCCCTCAAATTCAACGCCCATATCCTCGAGCCACTCGATTGTCTCTGCCGACTGCTCAAAATAACGCTTTACAAGTCTTGCATCAACATTGTAGTGCGTGTACTCCATGAACATATTGAATGCTTTCTCGACCGTAATATCTTCCATCTGACGCTTCTGATATTTGGTGCCTATTCCCAAGGGGCCCATTCCCATATTTGCTGCGCCGCCGATTGCCGCCGCCTTCTCAAGAACGATAACCTCTGCTCCGTCCTCCGCTGCCTGAACAGCTGCCGATAAGCCTGAAGGGCCGCCCGCAATTACCACGATTTGTGTTTCATAATCTGCCATGTTTTTATCCTCACCTTTCTTGATATAAATCTCTTAGATTTGTCTCAATTTTAGCTTGTTTTCGTTAAATCAAATACAATTTATTAATCCAAAGTGCGTTTCTTTTTTATCCTGTTGTTAAGTTTTCAAAAAAATTAGGGCAAAAAAGCCATTAGCTTTTTTGCTCTTGCCCGTTTTAACGGTCAAAATTTCAACTTAATTTGAGTTTCGGTCAAAAAAGACAGCCTCCTAAAAGGAAGCTGTCTTTTTGATATGTGATGATATGCAAAGGTAACCTTGGGAGGAATTACCCTCATTCTCTTAATCGAAAGTCAATCAGCCATCGATGGCGCGTCTCAAAGCCTCCTGATGACGGCGAACCTGCTCAATGCTGTCAACGCCGACATCTCTTAGATGCTCTCCGCCCTCGTACTCGGAGCTCAAGAAGCCCTTGTATCCCGCTTTCTTGAATGCCTCGACAACCTCGGGAATTGCAACTGCTGTCTCGACATAGTCCTCGTGAACATTGTAGAACTTTGCGTGAGTATGGAAGATGTAATCGATGTTGTCGATAATATCCTGAGGCTCTGACCAAGAATAGGTGAAGGACATTCCGGCATACCAGCGGTCTGCGTCGTTTCCGCCGGCAGCCTCGATAGCATCGTTCATCTCTTTCATGCCGTTGGCCATGCGGTACTCCATGTTTGCCTTGCCGAGATTAAGGTCATACTTAATCTTTGTGAAGCCCTTGGCGATTCTCTGAGCGTAGCAATCGTCAACAATCTTAATGCACTCTTCGCTTGCGCCCATTCTTCTTGCCTTGTCTCTTACGACGTCGGGAATGTTCTTGCAGAAAATTCCCATGTCAGGAATAAAGCCAAAATACTTTGTGCCTGTGCGGTTGATCATCTCCATGTAACCGTCAGCCCAACCGGAATTGAGTGAGAACGGAGCGTGAACCTCAAGTCCTATTTTAACATCCATCTTCTCTGCGTAATCAAGGCTGCCTTCGATAACGTCCATAGGAGTGGAAACGAGTGTACGCAGATTGTGGAAACCGAGCAATGAAGCAAGACGAATGTCTCTCTTCATCATGTTAATCTGCTCGCCGAGGCAAAGCGTACGGTTGTCGTAAATTCTGTTCTCCAAGAAAGCGTCATAGCATGAAGGCACAAGGCCGTATTTATCAAGCCAGCCGAACCACTGAGCTCTGAATTCTTCTGTTTCAATCGGAAGCGGGAAGCGTTTGATCATCTGCTCTGCAAGAAGCTCAACGCCTGTTGCTCCTGTTTTTGCCGTTTCTCTGAGGCAGCCCTCAAGATCAAGCTTTCCGTCATAGTATTCGTCCTGATAGCTGTAAAGAGAAATACTTCTTTTAACGTCGTGACTCATCGTTAAGCTCCTCCTTATTCAATCTCAAAATCTGCGTCGCAGTCCGCCTCAATCTGGAACGGCATGTACGACGGTGCAATAACCTGTCTTGCGTGAATGTGATGACTTCCCTTTGCAAGTCCGCCCTCTTTTACAACAGATACAGTTGCAAATTCGCCGAACTCCCAGCGATAGTCGGAATCGACCACCGTGCGCATCTCTTCAAGTGTGAAAGTCTCGCCATTTACTGTAAAGCGGATATCCTCTCTCTTAACGTCCTCTCCGTCAACATTAACCTTTATGTCACGGACGATTGATAATGTGATTCCGCGGTAATACTGTGCCTTAAATCTAAACTCGTAACCTGTTACAAGTCCGTCTTTTTCTGTATTTTTAAATCCGTTGGGATCAAAAATCTGTCTTGCGGCCATTTTATTTCCTCGCTTTCTTTTGATTTGCAAAAATCATATGGTATAAGAACGTCGGAATGCCCTCTCGCCGCCGACGTTCTTTTTATTTTCGAATTAATCAGTCAAAGAATACTTCTTTTCCTGTCTCAGCCGACTCATAAATTGCCTCAAGAATCTGAGTGACAACATAAGCCTGCTCAGGCTTTACGAGCGGATCTGTATCGTTGATGATGGCATTGAGCCACTGCTCCTGCTCACGAACTGCCTCAGCGGAAGCGCCGCCCTCGAAGAAGTCAACGGAAATTCCGGGAGAGATAACTTTCTCCATAAGCTGGTTGTGCTCAACGTTGTTGAAGATGAGCTCGTCTTTCGGATAGCTGCCGCCGTGGTGAATCTCGGCGCCGCCCTTTGTTCCGCAAAGAGTTGTGGAAGCCTCCATAGACTTTAGAACGTTAAGTGCCCATGAAGCCTCGAGATAGATTGTTGCACCGTTCTTCATCTTGATGAAGCCGAATGCGGAGTCCTCAACCTCGAATGTCTTAGGATCCCAAGGGCCGAATACGTTGCCTGCGGGGCCGTCTTCCTGGCGTCCGAGCTTGTAGAATACCTGACCGGAAACGGATGCCGGCTCATAGTTGTTCATCATCCAAAGTGTGATATCGAGTGCGTGTGTTCCGATATCGATGAGGGGACCGCCGCCCTGAAGAGCCTTGTTCGGGAATACGCCCCATGTGGGGACAGCTCTTCTTCTGATTGCGTGAGCCTTAGCAAAATAGACCTCGCCGAGCTCGCCGTCCTCGCACGCTGCGTGAAGAGTCTGAGTATCGTCTCTCAAGCGGTTCTGATAACCGATTGTGAACTTCTTGCCGGACTTCTTCCAAGCGTCAATCATCTTCTTTGCGTCCGCTGTGCAGTGAGCCATAGGCTTCTCGCACATAACGTGCTTGCCTGCCTCAAAAGCTGCAACGGTAATCGGGCAGTGAGCAACGTTCGGTGTACAAACGTGAACTACGTCAATATCAAGGCTCTTGTCTTGGAGCATCTCCTTATAATCGACATAAACCTTTGCGTCCGGTGTGCCGTAGTCCTTTGCGGCTTTCTCTGCTCTCTCGGGAATGATGTCGCAGAAAGCTACCATTTCAGCCTTATCGGACTGAGTTTTGATAGACGGCATGTGCTTCTGATTTGCAATTCCGCCGCATCCGACGATTGCGATTCTTAATTTTTTCATGGGTTTCGCACTCCTTATATTATAATGTTTTGCCCTCTTAATTTGTATACGGTTCATTAAGTGGCGGATTTCATTTACAATTAGATTATATGTTTTTTGCTTCTTTCTTGCGTGCTGAGAATTTACCTGTTTTCAAAGAGTATTTAAGTTTATTTTTTTCCGAATAAAAAAAAGAGCAAAAAAAGACATATCTTTTTTGCCCTTGAATATTTGATATATACAAAAACTCCGACGCATATTTTAATGCATCGGAGTTTTAAGACGTTATTACATTTCTTCGCGGTCACGCTTTTTGCTGTTCGGATTTCTCGAACCGCGTACATTTGTCACGATTTCATCTTCATCGTCCCAATCAAGTCGGCGGCAACGCAAAAGATACATAACCGCTGTGAGAATGATAAGGCTCATTCCCACAATTCCGCCCGTGCTTGGGCCGACAAGATAAAACTGCGGATCTGTAACAGAATATTTATCGATGTTGATAAAATAGAATCCGTAATCATAACAGCTCAGCACACCACTCATGAAAAGAGCGGACGGAATTATGCTTCCGACTCTGAGCGCAAAATACGAGGAAATAATGCTGAGTGAAGTAAAATAGAGGAAAACAAGAACAATTCCCAACAATACATACTTTGCACTTCTGCCGCCTATGCAGTATCCGTTGTAGCCGAAAAATACAAGCGGAACATACCAAACACTTCTGATAATTCCGACTATCAAAGGCGCCTTAACCGTGCCGTAAATGTTTGTCAGCTTCTGAAGAAGAAATCCCGACCAGCCGAGTTCGCTTGCCAAAGTGAACACAACGGAGACGAGCGGAGCGAATAAGAATCCCATTATCGTTCTTGCGTAAAACGAACCGAGAGCCGCATTGAATTCGACTGTTTCGTCTGCCGTAGAGAGTGTTTCCTGAAGCAAATTTACGTAGCTTGTCGCCTGCAAATCGACCTTATCTCCCCCTACAAAGAAGAAATAGAAGGCTATTCCGCAAAGCACAAGCACGGGGCCGAGAAAATAAGACACCAGATATTTAAAGATATTGTGGCGGAATTTCGGCTTTAAGCGGAAGTTTTCAAAACCCTCGCCGTTTAACATTCTCATGACAACCGAACCGGCAAGCGGCATGAGCATCATAACGGAAACAACCGTGCTGCTCTGGGTTAAAGCGGATGCGCCCGTTATACAGCCGACAAAAATCAAAAACCAAGCCGACAAAAATGTTATAAGGATAAAACCGACCACATTTCTGCGGTTATCGTCAAGTCCGTTTATCCATTCTTTTACTTTACTCATTGTGAAAAATACCTTTCAAATCAGAAATTAGAGCTTACTTAAAAAGCTCGTCAAACACTGCGTCTGCCATTGCCTTATAAGCCTTGTCGGACGGGTGAAGATGATCGCCGCTGTCGAAGCCGTCGGCAAATTTTCTCTCGTCGCTCGGATCGGCTACGGCTTTTGCAAAATCGATGCAACCGTCAAATTTGTCGGAAGAACTGATAAGATCGTTATATTCGTTCTTTATCTCCTCACGGAACTCGGCGTAAGTTCTCCAGCCCAAAATCGGCAAAAGCGTTCCACCGTAAACCTTAAGACCCAATTCACGACATTTTTTGATGTACAGATTTTCAACGGCGTCAGCCATTTCTTTTGCCGTCGGCAAATCCGACATAGGTCTGAAGCGGTTAACTTCTTCGCCCACAGGGTGGATAATATCGTTGATACCGTGCTGGATTATCGCCGTGTCCGCACCCGAAACCTCAAACTCGTGAAGTCGCTTTTCGCCCTTCATGCCGTAAGAGACATACGTGATGCAGTCGTACTCCCGCAAAATTCTCGTGCCGCTTGCGGCTCTTCTTATCACGGAAACATCTCTCACGCCGTCACGCCACAAACGCATGGAGAGGTAATCGGGCCATGACTGCGCAGTGATGGAATCGCCGAAACAAATAAGCGCGTGATTTTTCTCTTCGGTGAAAATATCAACCTCACTCACGAAATAGACCCACGAAAAAGCTTTGGATAAATTCGGATCGAACTCCGCTTTTTCCGATTCGTCGCCGTAAGCATAAAATCCCTTTGAGACGGGGCCCGTTATTCTCGTACCCGCATTCATCTGAGTGTAATCAGCAAAGTACATCGTCACGCCCAGTCTCTCCCCCGCCGTGACGGAAAAAGGAACTTCGTCCGTAAGAACTTCTTCGCCCGCTTTTATCTCAAACGAAAAATCTCCGTTCAGACTTACGGCTGTGTTGGTACTTAAATCGATTCCCGCATCTGAAGCCGCTTTTGCGATGAAAAGCTTTGAAATCTTAATGCTCTCGGTTCCCGTGATATTTGAGAGACGAATTCTTATTTTGTCCCCCGAAAACACACATTTAAACGGATAACGAATTGTGAGATCCTTTGCAAAAGTTGCAGGATGTCTGTCGCTGGTCGAAATTGCGTTGCCCCAAACGGCAACCCACTTTGAGAACTGCTTGTCGTTATTTGTCATAAGGCCACTCCTATTCTTTCTTAACCCGGTAATTATACCATATACAATTTTATTTTTAAAGTTTTTATTGACGAAAGTCTTTAATTTGGTATGAACAAAAGCTTTAAAAGCACGCAAAATAAGCCTTGATTATCCCGTTTTTGTCGGATTTGTTTTCGTTCTTCAAAAAGCTATGCAAAATTTTTAATTTCTGATGATTTTTATTGACATTTATGATACAATATTCTTGAAAGTGATTCCGACTTACTTTGATTAATAATGAGGTAATATTGTGGCAGTAATTTTTCTGACGAGCAGTCCCACGGGACCGCTTGACGGCTCTCGCAAAACAGACGGTTTTGACGAAATGAACGGTTTTCGCAAAATGCTCCAAAAATACTGGAAAGCCGATTCAAAATGCATTATCGCCTGTGCGGATCCGCACGACAGAATGAGAAATCTCAAGATGCTTTCGTTCTTCAGATCAGCATGCGAAAAATCCGATTTGAGCGTTCGCTCCTTCGACTTGCTCGATGATTATCGCCGTGATATAACGGACGAAGAACTTCTCTTCTATGATGTGATAATTCTCGGCGGCGGTCACGTGCCGACGCAAAACAAGTTTTTCACGGAAATAGGGCTCAAAAGAAAGATTCTGGGCTTTGAGGGAATTATCATCGGCATCAGCGCCGGTTCTATGAACGCCGCAGAAACGGTCTACGCTCAGCCGGAACTTGAGGGCGAATCTGTCGATCCCGATTACAAAAGATTTCTTGTCGGTTTGGGACTTACAGAGCAGCAAATTTTACCGCATTATCAACAAGTAAAGTACAATTACCTTGACGGCAGATTGCTTTTTGAGGACATAACATATGCGGACAGCATCGGAAGGTGTTTCACGGTTCTGCCCGACGGATCCTATCTGCTGTCGGTAAACGGGGAAGAAAATATTTACGGCGAGGCTTATATCATATCGGACGGCAATATCCGAAAGGTGTGCGAGAACGGCCGTAGTATCAAAGGAGTTGAGTTGTATGGCAAATGATAAAAAGTACAAGGGAAAAATGATTAAGCTTGAGAGAATTTTCAGTCAGTACACTGACAGTGAGCACGGCCTCACCCTCAAGCAGATTGCAGAAAAACTCAAGGATTATAACGATTCGGCAGACAGAAAAACTCTCTACCGCGACTTTGACGATTTGAGAGGCGCCGGAATTGATGTTGAGTCGAGAAGAATCGGAAAGAGCACAGTTTATTTCGTCGAGGACGATTTGTTTGAACTTCCTGAATTAAAAATTCTCATAGACAGCGTTCAGGCTTCAAAATTCGTCACACCGAAGAAATCGAAGCAGATTGTTGAGAAACTCAAAAAACTTACAAGTGTTTATCGTGCGCAAGAGCTTACCCGTGAGGTAATGATAGATCCCGTTAAGGCTGAGAACGAATCGATACTCTACAACGTTGACGCAATCAACAACGCTATCAATAACGACAAACAGATAACCTTTAAATACTGCCAATACGGTGTTGACAAGCGCAAAAAGCCGAGACACGAGGGTAAAATTTATCACGCAAGTCCATGGGCTCTTGTCTATAACAGAGACAAATATTATCTGGTAGCTTACAGCGCCGACCACCCGGGCGAGCTTACTCATTACCGTGTTGACAGAATGGAAAATGTAAATGCCGAAAAGGATAAGCGCGTAGGCGGCGAGTACTTCAAAAAGCGTGAGCTTAAAAATTATCTCACAAAGACATTTAACATGTATCAGGGCAGCCGTGAGGAAAGCGTTACCTTTGAGTGCAAAAATTACTTGGCAGACGTTGTAATCGACCGCTTCGGAAAAGACAAGGTGTTCACAAAAGTCGATGACGAGCACTTCACCTTTACAACGGACATTGTTATCAGCCCGCAGTTTTACGGCTGGGTAGCGGGAGTGGGAAGCAGCTTAAAGATTGTTGAACCGCAGTCCGTTGCAGACGAATACAAGGCATACCTTGAGAATATTATAAAGAGCTACAATAACTGATTTTTTCAGAAAACAAATCGGAGACAAGGATTTATTCCCTGTCTCCGATTTTTGTTATTAAATTACAGAATATAAATCAAGCTTGAAACAATCGTGCTTGTAAGACCGACCAAAGCCTCATAAGGAATGAGCTTCATTCTCTCTTTAATCTGCATGTTTACTGAACCGCCCGTTGCATGGAAGAACGAACCGTGCGGAAGTGAGTCGACTACAGTTGCGCCCGCATGAATCATTGCGCCGGCGTCAATTGCCGAAACACCGCTGCTGATGAGTGTGCCGGAGAAAGTCTGAGAAGCGACCGTTGCGCCAGCTGTCGTTGATGCCGTTGCGGCTGCCATAAGAATACCGGCAATAGGTGCCAACAGGAACGAAGGAATGTTTCCGAGCTCCAGTAAAGCGATCATATCGTACTGAATAGCCGAAGCTTTTATGATACCGGCAAGTGTACCTGTACCGATGAGAAGAATGGAAACGCCGACAACCTTGCTCAAACCGAATTCCACATAAGATACAATGTGCTTAATCTGACCGCAGCAAAGCATGGATACTGCACCGCCAACAGGAAGTGCGATAAGCGGATCGATTGAAATCGAGCAAATCGGACGAAGCGCCAAGAGAATGATAACCACGAGCGGGCCGGCAATTGCTGCAATGAAGGACGGAAGCTTTTTATCCTCCACCTCGCCGAGATCATTCTCTGTAACCTTCACCTCATTCTTTTTGGATAAAAGCGTAGAAAGCAAAATCGTAACGATAAGAGCACAAATTGCGGGGACGATATTTCTCATCATCAAAGCGGTGAGGTCAATGTTAAATGCCTCGGCTGTTGCAATTGTGTTCGGGTTCGGGGAAATAATATTTCCAGCCTTGCCGCCGCCTATCATGGCAAGAAGAACAGCGGGCTTGTTTATGTCTGCTTTAACTGCGATAGCCATGGCAATCGGTGCAACCGTGATAACGGAAATATCGATGAAAACTCCGACTGCACATATAATCATTGTTGCCACGGAAACCGAGACAAGCGCAAACTTTTGACCGAGCTTTTTTACTATAACATCGGCAATTTTCTCTGCAGAACCCGTTTTAATGAGAGCTCCAGCCAAAATGCCCGATGTCAAAATTCTCAAAACAGACGACATCATGCTCTGGGCACCCGTAACCATTGTGCTTACGGTTCCCGTGAGTCCGCCCCCACCGATAAGACCGCCGATTAATGCGCCCAAAATAAGGCTGTAAGCCGGATGAACCTTTTTGATAATCAGAAAAATCGCTACAACAAGTCCAACAACTGCGCCGAGCGTTGAAAACTGTATCGCATCCATAAGAACACCTCTTCTAAATATTATGTTTTGTCGTTAACAATTCACATGTGATTTTTACAATCATAGTATAGAAAAAACAGTGCCTTTCCGATATGTTACCGATAACAAATTGTATCCATTACATTAAGCTTAATTTTGTATACATAAACTTTCGTTTAATATATAAATAATTATTATCGCTAAAAAGAAATCTCTCGGTCAAGCCGAGAGATTTCTTTTTTACTTCTTCTGTCCGTAATATGCGTTCGGCCCGTGCTTTCTCAAGTAGTGCTTGTCAAGATAACGCTTCGGTGCGGGTTCGGCGTCAAACTTAACCTGTCTTGTGAATATAGCCATCTTTGCCACTTCCTCCAAAACAACGGCGTGGTAAACCGCCTCCTTGGCGTCCTTTCCCCATGTGAAAGGTCCGTGACTGTGACAAATTACAGCGGGAACAGCCTTGGGATCGAGTTCTCTTTCTCTGAATGTCTCGACTATGCTGTTTCCCGTGTTCATCTCGTAGTCCTCGTCAAGCTCTTCCTGAGTCAAATGGCGTGCACACGGAACTGCACCGTAAAAATAATCTGCGTGGGTTGTGCCATAACACGGGATATCCTCGCCCGCCTGAGCCCATGCGACCGCATAAGGGCTGTGAGTGTGAACAATTCCGCCGATGTTCGGAAAATTATTATAAAGAACCAAATGCGTTTTTGTATCGGAAGAAGGATTCAATTCTCCCTCAACCTTATTGCCGTTCAAATCCATAACAACAAGATCCTCAGGCTTTAACTTATCATAGTCAACGCCAGATGGCTTAATGACAAAAAGCCCCTTTTCCCTGTCTATTCCGCTCACGTTTCCCCAAGTATATGTGACAAGGCCTCTTTTGGGGAGCTCCATATTCGCCTCATACACCTCAAGCTTTAATTTTTCAAGCATAATTTCCTCCCGTTTATCTTAATTACTCTGTGAATATCCGCACACTAATCCGATATTTCATCTCGATTATACTCTTTGAAACTGCGTTTTTCAACAGAAAAAGCTCCGCCCGAGGGCAGAGCTTTTTGATTATCTTTTGCCGTAACGGCTTTTAACTTTAAGTCGGGACATTGCTCTCGAGAGAGTAGCTTCGGCAGAATAATACTCCATACGTGATTTCTTCTGGAGCATTGCTTCCTTGGCTTTCTCTGCTTCGTAACGGGCACGGTTCTCGTCGATCTCGTCGGGTCGTTCCGCCGAGTTTACGAGCATAAGAACCTCGTTGTCCTCTATTTTGATGATACCCTGAGAAACGGCTGCATACTGATTTTCTCCGCCCGGAGCTCTGTAAGTGATAGTTCCCGCTTCAACGGCTGCAACGGTGTTTGTGTGGTCTGCAAGAACGCCCGCCTGACCGTCACTTGCCGGAAAAACCAGGGATTCGCACGGTCCGGAATAGAATGTAGAGTCAGCCTCAAGAATTATGAGTTTGAACTCTTTCATCAGCCTTCCTCCGCCATCTTCTTAGCCTTTTCGACAACATCCTCGATAGTACCGACGTTGAAGAATGCTGCCTCGGGATACTCGTCCATCTCGCCATCAACAATCATCTTGAAGCCGCGGACAGTCTCCTTAAGCGGAACATAAACGCCCTCGATACCTGTGAACTTTGCTGCAACGCTCATCGGCTGGGAGAGGAATCTCTGAACCTTTCTCGCACGGTTAACGATGTGCTTATCTTCATCGGACAATTCGTCCATACCGAGAATTGCGATGATATCCTGAAGCTCGTTGTACTTCTGGAGAATCTCCTGAACCTTTCTTGCTACCTCGTAGTGCTCCTTGCCGACGATGTCCGGCTCAAGAATTCTTGAAGTGGACTCAAGCGGATCAACAGCCGGATAAATGCCCTGCTCGGCAATTTTACGGCTAAGAACTGTAGTAGCGTCAAGGTGAGTAAATGTTGTGGACGGTGCCGGGTCGGTAAGGTCATCGGCCGGAACATAAACTGCCTGAACCGACGTAACGGAACCGCGCTTTGTTGATGTAATTCTCTCCTGAAGAGCACCCATCTCGTTTGCAAGGGTCGGCTGGTAACCAACGGCTGAAGGCATACGGCCGAGAAGTGTTGAAACCTCAGAACCTGCCTGAACAAAACGGAAGATGTTATCAATGAAGAGAAGAACGTCCTTATTCTCTTCGTCTCTGAAATACTCAGCCATGGTAAGTCCCGAGAGGGCAACTCTCATACGGACGCCAGGCGACTCATTCATCTGACCGAAAACGAGAGCTGTCTTTTCGCTGACTCCGCTCTCTTTCATCTCTCTCCAAAGGTCGTTACCCTCACGGCTACGCTCACCGACACCGGTGAAAATAGAATAGCCGCCGTGCTCTGTTGCAACGTTGTGGATAAGCTCCTGGATAAGAACTGTTTTACCGACGCCTGCACCGCCGAAGAGTCCGATTTTTCCTCCCTTTGGGTACGGCTCGAGCAAGTCGACAACCTTAATGCCTGTTTCGAGAATATCAACGGCAGGTCTCTGATCTGCGTAGCCCGGTGCGGCACGGTGAATCGACATATGAGGTTCGTCATCGGAAACGGGAGCTTCGCCGTCTATCGGCTCGCCGAGAACGTTGAACATTCTTCCGAGAGTGCACTTACCAACTGGAACTTCAATGGTCTTTCCCTCAGAAACGACCTCCATTCCGCGGTACATATCTTCAGACTGAGCCAAAACGATGCAGCGAACCGTATTGTCGCCGACATGCTGCTGAACCTCCATAACACGGGTCTCGCCGTTTACCTCAACCTTAAGTGCGTCCTTTATTTTCGGAAGCACACCGTCCTCAAATTTTACATCGATGACAGGACCCGAAATTCGGATTATTTTTCCTTTATTCAAAAAAGTCCGCCTCCTGTTTTTATCTGTTTTTCGTGGTTTTTCTTTTGAGCCTTAGCGCCGGCGGAAACCTCTGTGATTTCCTGAGTGATTGCCGCCTGTCTTACTCTGTTGTACTGAATTTGGAGATCCGCCAAAAGTTCCTCGGCGTTTCTGTTAGCCGAATCCATAGCGGACATACGGGAGTTCTGCTCGGCGCAGAACGAATAAACAAGAGTACTGTAAATAAATCCCGAAATATAGCTTTGCATCATGTGATTCAGAACCGTCTTCGGGTTTGGCATAAACTCAAAAGGATTCGAAATTTTCTTCTCAACCGTAGGCGTATGGAAATCTGCTCTGTGGAAGGGAAGAATTCTTGTACGTATTGTTTCTGTTTCTACACTGTTTTTCATGTTGGTGTAGATAACGTAGATTTTCTCGATACCGCCCTTGCCGTAATTCTCGAGAAGTGCGTTTGTAATCTCACGCGCACGTCTCATGGTTGGGTTCTGTGCGGTATAAAGAAAGCTTTGTTCTATCGGAACGTGGTGAGCGTTGAAGTAATGTCTTCCGTACTCTCCCACTACGAACAGCTTGGTGTCGGGATGCTCGCTCAACATGCTTTCAGCCTCACGGATAACATTCATGTTGTATGCGCCCGCAAGACCCTTATCTGCCGTGACAACAAGACAAGCATAAGTTCCGTTTAATGGTTCCTCTCCCGATACGGGATAGAAATACGGCGACTCAACGTCCTCAACCGTACGGAAAACACGCTTAATCTCAGTTGAAAGAGCCATAAAGTACGGCTTTGTCTTTTGGAGCTCGCTCTTAGCTTTTGTGAGCTTTGTCGAAGCGATAAGGTACATGGCGTTTGTTATCTTCTGAGTCTCCCTGACACTGTCTATTCGGCCTTTAATTTCATTGGAATTAGCCAAAACTCAACATCCTTTCTGTTAGGATATTGTCGAGACATACTCTTTGGAAGCGTCAAGAATTGCCTGACGTGCCTCGTCAGAGAGCTTTCCTTCACTTAATACAGTCTCGAGAACGGAGCTGCACTTGGACTTGACAAAATCAAGAAGTCCTTTTCTTACATCTCCGATTTTCTCTTTCGGTACGTTCTGGAAAACATGACCGAGAGCAGCAATAAGAGTGATAATCATCTCCTCCTGAGAGAACGGGCTGTACTGCGGCTGACGAAGCAACTGCATAAGTCCTGCGCCGTAATCAAGCTGACGGCGTGTCTGATCGTCAAGGTCACTGGAGAACTGTGTGAAGACCTCCATCTCACGGTACTGAGCAAGGTCAAGTCTGATAGCACCTGTAGCCTTTTTCATTGCCTTAGTCTGAGCGTCGCCGCCGACACGGGAAACTGAAAGACCGACGTTAACTGCAGGACGCTGACCTGCGTTAAAGAGGTTAGACTCGAGGAATATCTGTCCGTCTGTGATGGAAATGATATTTGTCGGGATATAAGCGGAAACGTCGCCCGCCTGTGTTTCAACAATAGGAAGTGCGGTAAGAGATCCGCCGCCCTTAGCGTCCGAAAGGTGAGCCGAACGCTCGAGAAGTCTCGAATGCAGATAGAAAACATCGCCGGGGTATGCTTCACGTCCCGGTGAACGCTCAAGAAGCAAACTCAGTGCACGATATGCGATAGCGTGCTTTGAGAGATCATCATAAACAATCAAAACATCTTTGCCCTTGCTCATGAAGTACTCGCCGATTGCGGTACCTGTGTAAGGAGCGATGTACTGCATAGGAGCAGTCTCGGAAGCAGAAGCGCAAACAACGATTGTGTACTTGAGAGCGCCTCTTTTTCTGAGGTTCTCAACGAGCTGTGCAACGCTCGATGCCTTCTGACCGATTGCAACGTAGATACAAACAACATCCTTGCCCTTCTGGTTGAGAATGGTGTCAAGTGCGATAGCTGTTTTACCTGTCTGACGGTCGCCGATGATAAGCTCACGCTGGCCGCGTCCAATCGGGAACATGGAGTCGATTGCGAGAAGTCCTGTCTCCATAGGCTTATTAACCGGCTGACGGTCGATAATTCCGGGAGCGGGGCTTTCGATCGGTCTGAAATCATCCGACTGAATGCTTCCCTTGTCGTCGATGGGGTTTCCGAGGGCGTCAACAACTCTTCCGAGGAAGGCGTCGCCTACAGGAACACCTGCGATGCGGTTTGTTCTTCTTACTCGGCTGCCCTGAAGAATTTCTCTGTCGTCGCCGAAAAGAATACAACCGACTGTGTCCTCTTTAAGGTCCTGAACAAGACCTCTTACGCCGCCGTCGAAGATAAGAATTTCGCCGTAACGTGTGTTGGGAAGACCGCTTACGTTTGCGATTCCGTCACCTACACTGATAACGGTACCGACTTCCTCGCTCATAAGCTCGGGAGTCCAGTTGACGATGGATTCCTTCATAAGAGGAATAACGTTCATGTCGTCAACGGCAATAGCGTTGATTCTGTCCTCTAACTGGCGAAGCTTTCCCTCTTTAGTCCAGTCGATGACCGACTCGACTCTGACGGAACCGCTTCCGGGTATGATAACGATTTTGAAGCCCTCTGTGATGGATTTATCCTCATCCCAAAGGAGCTTAACCGTTGTGTTGTATTTTTTCTCGAGATATTTGACAAGTCTGTCCTGATCCTTCTGTGACGGCTCAGTAGCACTGAGCATCAGAGCTCTGATAGGTTCGTTTGGTGAAAGCATAATCAGACCTCCTCGTTAGAATCAAGGAAATCAGCGAGAGTGTCGCCCGAAGTAGCGATCTTCTTTGCGGCCTCAAGTGCAATATCTCTGATTTCTGTCTGCGCAGAAGCAAGAATGCTCTTCTTCTCTGCCTCGGCATTGGCTCTTGCGTCCGCAAGAATTCCCTTTGCCTCTTCCTCAGCAGCCTCAATTTTCTCTGAGGCTTCTTTCTCGGCAGCCTTTAAGGACTCTGCTCTCTTTGCGGCAATTTCCTTGTCGGCATTTCCGATCTTGGAATTATACTCGGCAACCTTTGCCTCGGCATTGCTGATAGCGTTCTTAGCGTCCTCGTCAGCCTTCTGGTAAGCGGCCTGACGCTTGTCCATAAAGTCTCTGACGGGCTTAAAAAGCAACATATATAAGCCGCCGATAAGAATGACGAAATTCAGCATATGAAGCAGAATCTGCTGCAGGTTAATATTTAGTGGCATGCTCATTTCATCCTTTCTGTTAAACTTTCAAAACTTTCAAGTTTCATCAAAGAACGAAGATGACGAGAATAGCAATAACAAGTGCGTAAATGATTGCAGTCTCAACGAAGACAAGGCCGAGCATAAGGGTTGTTCTTATTTTGCCCTCTGCCTCGGGCTGACGTGCAATACCCTCGAGAGCCTTAGCAACTGCGATACCCATACCGATAGCACCACCGCAAGCTGCAAGACCGATAGCAATGCCGGCTGCGTTAGCCTTATCGCCTGTTGCGTCAGCGGCGACAACCTGTGTACCTGTGGAAGTTGTTGTAGCTGCCTCGTCTGCGAATGCGGGAACAGCTGCTGCACAAATAAGCATCACGATGCAAAGAGCAGCAAATAATCTTTTTAATACTGTTTTCATGATAATTATTTCCTTTCTTATCTTGCTTTAACTTTCTTTACTTTCTCTTTTTTCTCAGTTTTTTCGGAGACTTCACCGTAGAACAAAGCTGTGAGCATGGTGAGGACGTAAGCCTGAATCAATGCGTGAAGCAATGTGAACAGTATTCCTACAAATACCGGGAGTACAAAGCTTAAACAGATGTTGTAGTATACCAGCTCGGTGACAAGAAGTCCGCTGAGAAGGGCTCCGAAAAGTCGGAAGCTCATTGAAATCGGCAGCGAGAAATCTTTAAGCGTCAACGCAATACCCTTGAGGCCGTTGCCGGCGATACCGCCTGACATAATTACGCCGTAAGAGAATACGCCCAAAGCGATGGCACAGTTGATATCGGACATCGGTGCAGGCAATGTTGTGGAAATTCCTGCGGTTGAGACTATCTGAATACCAAACAGCTCAAAGAAGGTTCCGGTAAAAATGTAGCAGCCTGCTCCGAAAATATAAGCGCGAAGAAATTTATTTCTGTGAGGGCTGTTGCTTTTCGCCATAGAATCAAAGAGTCCGACAAGTGTTTCGAGAAGAAGCTGGAATTTTCCGGGAACCATCTTAAACTTGGGGATGAAGAAAATCCTTACTACTGCGGCAAACAGAAGTAAAAATGCACATACTATTAAAGAAGAAATGTATGCGGGATTCACATCGACAAGCCCGAAGAGGTTCACTTTGTTGGTCTCGTGAAGAACTGCATCACGCATAACTTCACTGATAGTCTCGCCGGAACTGTAAGAACCGTTGAGCATCATTGAGCCTACAAAGAAAACAGCTACCAGAAGCACCATAACCGATATACTTATTCTTTTTTGCTTTTTACTCATAAGCACTCTCCTTTCCTAGTGCAATATGCAATATACAATATACACAATATTATACTTGAATTTTACTACCGAAATACGAAAAAGTAAAGCGAATTTATAAAAAAATATTGTTATATTTATAAACATAATGTTGTATTTATAAATGATATACATATACATTTTATTTTGATATGAACGCAGGATCTTCCCCATATTTTGTGCATTCAGAGAAGTTTTGTAGCCTATTTTTGCCCGTATTTTGAAGATTTATAAATCTCTGAAAATCAAATTTGAGCAGAACATTCAATTATATGCACAAAATTATACAGAAATGATCCCAAACTGTAAAATTTAGTTGTTGATTAAAAACAAAAACCACAAAACTCAAAAGATAAGCAAAAAAAGTCTTGACAAATCGCCCCGATAGAATTATAATGTAAAAGCTGTTTGAGTTAACAGCAACCGCAAGGTTAATTTAATGTGCGCTCGTAGCTCAGCTGGATAGAGTGTCTGGCTACGAACCAGAAGGTCGGGGGTTCGAGTCCCTCCGGGCGCGCCAAAAGCCGATAGCAAAAGCTATCGGCTTTTTTCTTTTGTCTGATTTAACTTTTTCTGTCGTCCTCTTTAATTTTTTCGATTGCCATTTTAACTCTCAGCGTGTGAAGCACGCCATATTCATCAATTATCTTGCGGATATTGTACCTTGCGTGAATTTCTTCCCCCGTGATGTCCTCAAGAAAATGCCAGTACGTGATAAGATAGCCGAACCAGTAAACATCGTCCGAATAAAGAGGCGCTTTTTCGTTGGTTGTCGGCAGGCTGTCGCTTATTTCCGACTCAAACACACTCAATATGTACGAGCGAGCCTGAGACGCCAAGGTTTCGTCAAAATCGAAAACCGCACGGCAGGTTTCCGAGAGGCATCATTTTTCCGCAATTCATAAGGATCGTATTTTTTATCTTTGACGGCATTTGAAAACACCGCTCCGATTTTTTCCGAAAGCTTTAACTCAAAAAATCCGATTTTGTTCATTACAGTCACCGAGGCACAAGCCGTTTTCCTTTCGGTTTCATTATGTTCTCGTTTTTATTTTATATCCAATATCAAAACAGGTCAACCGATTTGAAACAACCCCCGCTGTTAAAAGCGAGGGTTGTTTTGCTTTATGCGGGGATTTAAGGTTATCTCCCCTACTTTATTTCAATATACCAAGCAAACATTGCAAGTTATTATATTTCAGTGGCGGCACGCTTATCCAAATATTTGTACTTGGGAGGCGTCTTAGGAATTACAGTATTCAAATAATCATCAATCGCATTAATTACTTCACACTCTATTTTTTCTTCCGAAATTGCCTCGTTGCCCAAGCTGTAAACACTTTCCCATGATTTTCTTGTGCAGATAGCAACTCCTTGACAGATAGCAGCTAATAGAAACACATAACTTTCCATCCTATCTGCGCCATTTATACCACTTTGCTTTATTGGGTAATCGTTATACATTACTTCTTTAACCCAGGAGCGGTTCTTATCTATGAACTGATTGACTACTTTTACGTACCGCCGGACGACTATGTTAGTATCATAAAAACATGAAACCAATGATTCCACTGCCTCCTCGTTTTGCTCCTCGTCGGACTTTTGGCTCATTGTAAAATTCTTCCAAAGATCCTCCATGAAATCCGTATCTGGGGTGTCGCAGATATAAGTTTTTCCGTCATCACACAAAACATACACTGCTCCGTTAACAACTACTCTCTCTTCTAATTTTCCGTTCATAATTAATTCTCCTTATATATTTTTACTTAATGAATTTCAAACTTAAAACAAATGATTCAATGAACCCGTCCGAAATAATCTTTAATATCTAACTACAATGTACTTTTCACCAACGCTGCTAAAAAGAACCACAAGGATAATTATCGCGATTATCATCCATGCCAAAGTAATGACAGCCGCTGAAATCAACAGCGGAATCAGGAAAAGCAACAGGCCGAAAACATATGTAATCACGTTTTCGTGGAGCTCGTAATATCTTGCACCTCTCAGTCTTTCCATTTTTTTCGTCAAAAATAACCCAAGGCAAATAACAAAACCCACACCGGAAATAATCCATGAAAGATGCACAAGCCAAGACATCATAGCGTTTGGCACAAAAGCAACAATTGCTACAAAGTAAAAGGCAAACGTATTCAAAGCCACCGAAATATAGCAGAGCACGCTGTAAGAGATATTCAAAATCCCCATAAAAATGTTTGCTCTTCTTTCTTTTGCGGAAAAATCAACAATACTTATTATATGTCTTCCCATGGCAATTTTTTCTATTTTGCGGTTGTATATCAGGTATGCGATGTTTTGCAAAACAGATAAGAACAGCATGACGATAATCATCACAAAAGAAGCTGTTATCGATGCGCTACCAAGGTATCTGAATAATTCCAAATCCAAATTCTTGAGCATTGGATAAGAATGAATCAGTTCGGCGTATTCACCCTTAGATCCCAAAACGTTATATTCACCGGAAAGATCCAAAAAACTACACAGGGAATTATATAAGTTAAGTATTCCTTTGCTGAAGCAATCCCCTATCGCGATTTCTCCAGAAACATATCTTATCAAAGAGTACATTCCGTAAAGCGCCGCACCCAAAAGAAGAACAGATAAAATCAACTGAATAACCAAACTGCTTGTAGTGGGCCAATTGTATTCGTAGGACTTAATCTTTACGAACGGTTTGCCCGCTGTTTTTTCGTTCGTTGCAATATCCACCGCATGCCAAGCCTCTGTAACTCTATCTTGAAGCTCACTTGCTCCGGGTTCCCCACGGAGAAAAGCATCGGTACATTTTAAGCTGAGTCCCATATAAGCCTTGTATGCCTCTTCGTTTGTTGTGTTCTCGTCAATTCCTAAAATATTGTATGCGTCTTCAACTGTAAGCATCATAATAATTTTTTCTCCTCAATTTTTAAGTATTCGTTAGTTTTTCTGTTTATTTTTTGTTTTTACGCAGTGTTCATATCATTTCCTCCGATTTTTTGCTAAATTGCGAAAGATACGTTTTTCACTTAACCTCTGTACCATCATAATACTGTTTTTAGTAAGTATATGTCAATACCTTTATTCAATTTTCCTTGAAATTTCCTATTGTTTTTATGTTTTTGTGTTTCTTTATCGCTTTGTCACAGTGTTATAAAACATTTTGAATATGTACTCCCCAACTTTTTATGTACTCTCATTTAGCGTAAAAATACTAAGCAACTCCATTTTTTTCGAATAATTACGCTATCTGGAAACAAACAAAAAAACCTTTCGATTTTCATCGAAAGGCTCTGCTGTTTTGTATTTATTTTACTTTTTTACCGTTGGCTTTTTTTGACTATTTCCTTGTCAAATTCCTCCTTTATATGCTCTTCCAGTTTTTCAATAAAGTATTTTTTGATTATATTATTACCGTCTGACTTTCTGTTTCTTCCATAGAATTCATAAACGCACTCTTCAGCCATTCTTTTTATTTCACGGTAATAATACTCTTTTGCAACTTCTTCCTTGCGTTTATAATATCTGGAACTAAGATATTTCCAAAAGTCAGGTTTGGATGTTTTTTCCCAAAACTCAATTATTTCATTGAGTTGAGTTTTGAGGTTCTTATTTTCTGTTTTTATTTTGTCCTCGCGGTTTAAAATATATTCTCTTACCGCGTCGATAACCATTTCGTTCATTGATCTGTCAAGACACAGAGCGCTTTTTTTCCAAACCTCCTTTTCACTCTCGGCATCACTAAACAAACAAGTCAGTCTTAATTCTATATCCTCTTTTTTTAACTGCCGTTCTCTGTCCCGAAATTCTGTTTCGTCAAAAAACATATCTCTGCTGCGTGAACTAACGCCTTGAGAAAACAGATTTAACTGCTCGTTATCCTCTCCGAAATTCGAGGCTCTTTTATGCTGTTTGCGCTCGTTTTCTTCTCTGTAGTCAACTATATCGAATCGTTTGTTTAATCTTACCGTAGGTGCAAAGCCATCGGGTTCTTCATTATCTTCTGTGTTTTTTCCGCTGATTCTGATTCTTACCTCGTCAACTTTTTCCATGTATTTCTTGACGGATTTTCTGTTGCTTTCTCTTATCCTTGCTTTTTGCCTTTTTTCAAATTCGGAAAGTCCCTTTTCTCTTTCTTCAACATCCTTGAGGACTTTCAAATCATATTCCAATTGGTTGGCATATCTCTTAGACAATACCATCACCGCCTTTAACTTTAAGTCTGTTAACTGATTGTAACACAAATTTGTTAAATTATAAAGCAGCAAAAATGCGAAGCCTATCTAAGCTTCGCATTTTGTGTTTATTTATTCTTTTCGATTTCTTTTTCGATATCCTTTTTGATGAGTTTCTTTAGTTCTCTCTCTTCAGATACAAACATCATCATAAAGCTTATCGAAAGCAAAACGCAGCAGACCCAAATGGTTTTTAAACCGAGCGAACGCGTGACCAAACTTCCGATTCCCGCTCCGACTGCAAAAACGCCGATTACCGCAAAATAAGTGAGTGCTTTTTTGAGGATTTCTTTGTCCTTAAAGCGGAAGTAAGCGCAGAGCGCCTCGGTTCCCGAGCGGAGATTTCCGATGCACATCGTGCTTGCGTAAGCCTGTCCCCTTACCTTTCGGAAGGTTTGAACCTGCATGGCGCACACAAACGAGACAACGGCGTTTGCAAGTATGTTGAGATCTTCGGGAATATATGCCACCCAGAAAAGCATGACTATTTCCGCCATGAGAATTAACTGGCGCCAGTGGATTCTCTCGTAATTTTTAAGCTTGATGTGCACAACTTCCGCTATAAAAATACCGAGAGAAAAAAAGATAATCGGCACGAGAAACTTAACTGCTGTGATAAAATTTCCCTCGAATAAATTTGTACTGAACAGAATCACGTTTCCCGTCTGAGCGTTTGCGTAAACTCCGCCTCGCCCAATGTAGGTGTAGGCGTCCTGAAATCCGCCGGACAGAATGATAAAGAATGCCGTTCTGAACCTATCGGACATCTGATAATTTCTTTTCATTAATTCTTTACTTCTTTCTTCAGCTTTGTACTTAAGCTTTACATTTTCCTTCTTATAGATTATAATTCAAGAGATACTATATGTATAATGTATGTTAGATATAATAAGTATATCAAATTTGTATGGTGGATTTATGTATATAAGCTTTGATTATTACAGGATTTTTTACTATGTAGCTAAATACGGAAACATTTCCGAAGCGGCAAAGGTGCTTCTTTGCAATCAGCCGAACATGAGCAGAACGATCAAAAAGCTTGAGTCGGAGCTCGGCTGCACACTTTTCGTACGTTCGAGAAAAGGCATGAAGCTGACCAACGAGGGCTACAAGCTGTACGGACACATAAAAATCGCAGTCGAGCAAATTGAGCTCGGCGAAGCGCAGATAAGAAACCTCACGGATATGGACAGCGGAGAGATTATAATCGCAGCCAGCGAAAAGGCTCTTCACTGCCTTCTTCTGCCGGTACTTAAAAAGTTCAGAACGCTCTACCCGAAGATAACAATCCGCATCAGCAATCATTCAACCCCTCAGGCGATTGAATCCCTCACAAACGGCTACGCAGACATTGCATTTGTGACAACCCCGACGACAATCGGCGCGTCACTCGAAGAGAAAGCGATAAAACCGATAAAGGAATTTGCCGTTTGCTCAAAACAGTTTTCGGAGCTTGCCGAAAAGGAAGTAACGCTTAAGGAACTGACGGAATATCCGCTTATCTCACTGGGAAGAGATTCCGTAACGAATAAATTCTATCAGGATCTTTTGGAGGCGCACGGTCTTTCGTTTGAACCAGACATAGAAGCCAACACAGCTGATCAGATTGTCCCCATGGTTGAAGCGGGACTGGGTATCGGTTTCGTTCCCGAGGAATTTCTCAAAAATCACAGCGATGTTTTTAAAATCAACCTAAGAGAAGAAATCCCCGAAAGAGAGATAGTTCTTGTCAAACGCAAGGATCAACAGCTCAGCACGGCGGCAAAAGAGCTCGAAAGGCTCATCTACGCCGAAATTGACAATGACTGACAACCAACAAAACCATAAGAAAACCGCCTTGAGGCATCCGTATGAAGATGCGCCAAGGCGGCTTTTTCAACTGAGTTATATGATTTTTAGAAACGGCACAGCCTTTACGGTTATGCCGTTTTTTCGTTCATCGGTAATGTAAGTTAATTTATCCTAGTAGTAAGCCCAACAGCGGAATAGTGACTATTGAAAACAGCGTTGAAACAAAGGTCATTTGAGAAGCAAACATGGAATCTCCGCCGTACTGATCGGCTAAGATTGAAGTTGTACTTCCCGCCGGCATTCCCGACATGATAACGCATATATTTACAAGCAAACTGTTTAAACCAAACGGCTTGAGTATCATCCAGATGAACAGCGGAAGTCCGACAAGTCTCAAAAAGGTAAAATAAAGAACGTCTTTTGAAAACATTGTTTTTATATCGGCATCGGCTAAAATCGCACCGATAACAAACATCGACATAGGCGTTGTACATTTGCTTATCGAGCTTATTGTACTCAGCATAACCGAAGGGAGTGAGAATGGCAGAATCATCAATATGAATCCGACAAAAATAGCTATAATGCATGGGTGCTTTGCAAGCTTTTTGAACGCCGATTTTCTGTCGACATCGGTAAAAAGCGCAAGACCGGCTGTCCACATGGTAAATCTGATGGGAATTTGGAAAAGCGAAGTGTAAAGCACGCCCATACTTCCGTAAAGGGACTCCGCAACAGGCAGTCCGATAAAGCTTGAGTTCGAGCAGATCATTCCGTAAGACATTACGTTTTTGCGTTCTTCACGGACTTTTTTGAAAAACAACTTATTTGCAAAGGTAACGAAAATTTGTATAACTGCTGACAAGATTACCGCAAGCAGACAGTTTTTGAACAGCTCGCTTGAAATTTCGACGCCGCTTAAAAATGAATTGACGATATTGCACGGCAAAATCACATTTATGAGCAAGCTTGAAAAGCTTTTTCTGTTTTCACTTGTGATTATACCGATTTTCTTTACTGCAATTCCCGCCGCCATCAAAAGAAACAGCATAATTTGCAGATTGAGCATTTCCAAGATAAATTCCATATTGCACCTACTTTCTTTCACATCAGAAATAATACCACTGCCGCCGCAATTCATAAAATACCAATACAGTAGATAGTTAATGCCTGAGAAGTATGAAGTATATAAAAATACAGCATTTGACGCATTAAATTTGCTTGGTTATAATCAGTTCAAAATAATTCGGATGCCAAATCCTAAATTTAACTCGGAGGTACCGGTTTATGAAAACGGTATATTTAAACGACCATATAAGTCCCAATGCAGTGAATCGACTGAAACAGCACGTCAAACTCGTTGATAATTTTGACGAGCCCGAAAAAATAGATGCGATTATCGTCAGGCAGCAATACGCAACCAAAGAAATCATCGATAAACTGACTAATTGCAAGCTTATTCAAATGCACGGAGTCGGTCTCGAGAGAATTGACCTTGAAGCGGCAAAAAATGCGGGCATTCCCGTTAAGAACACTCAGGGCGGAAATGCTCAGTCGGTGGCTGAGCTCGCTGTCGGTTTGATGCTTGCACTTTCACGAAAAATCAATTATATTTATGATGGAATGAGGCAGGGAAAATTCACAAAATTCGGCCTTCCCGAAACAGAGGGCAGCGAAGTTTACGGCAAAGTTTTGGGCTTGGTCGGCGGCGGTCAAATCGCAAGGCTCACGGCAAAAATTATGACAACAGCCTTTGCGGCTAAGGTTCTTGTTTATGATCCTTTCCTCGATGCGGAAAAATGCAAAGCTCTCGGCTTTGAGAAAATCGAAACATTAAACGAGCTGTTCTCAAAGTCCGATTTCATCAGCATTCATGTGCCGATGCTTGATTCCACCAAACACTTGATAAACAAAGAGGTATTGGATTCCTCCAAGCCGGGACTTATTCTGATAGATACAGCCCGCGGAGGGGTCGTTGACGAGAGAGCACTTTATGACGCACTTGTTTTGGGTAAAGTCAAAGCGGCGGGACTTGATGTCTTTGAGGAACAGCCCCCAAAGAAAGACAATCCGCTTTTCACGCTTGATAACTTTATCGGAACACTGCATGTGGGAGGCAGTACCGCCGAGGCTCTTGAGAGAAACGGCCAAATGGTTGTTGACAATATCTTTGAAACATTAGGAATTGAGGAATAATGGATTTAAAGGAATTATCTAATTTTTTAAAAATTGCTGAATATGAAAATATAACCAAGGCGTCAGCCGAACTGCACATAGCTCAGCCGCATTTGACAAGACAACTCCACAACCTTGAAGAAGAACTCGGCGTTTCGCTTTTTGTCAGAGAGAAAAAGCGTCTTCATATCACCGACGAGGGTCGTTTTCTCAAACAGCAAGCGGAGCAAATGCTTGCTCTTGCAGAAAAGACCAAGGAGCAAATTGCGGAAATGGAAACGGGCATAAGCGGAACTCTTTACATCGGTTCGATTGAAACTGTCGGAACGATTTATCTTCCGCAGTGGATTTCCGGTTTCAAGAACTGCTATCCGAAAGTTCGCTATAACCTTTGGTCGGGAAACTCAACGGATGTTATCGAAAAAATAGAAAAAGGTCTGCTTGATGTTGCTTTGGTTCGAGCTCCGTTTGACACGGATAAATTCGATTCCTTTCATATTCTCGATGAAAAATGGATAGTCCTTATGAACAAAATGCATCCGCTTGCTCAAAACGGCTCTGCCTCGGTATCTTTAAATGAGCTCTCAAACGAAGAACTTCTTGTTCCCACTCAGAGAATAAACGAGATAACCGATTGGTTTGTTTCAAGACAACTTATGAGCACCATCGTTTGCGGCTTTTCGCCGCTTATGAATGCCATCGTAATGGTTCAAAATAACCTTGGAATAGCCATTCTCCCCGAATCCTGTAAGAGAATGGCACATAACGGGGATATTATTATCAAAGATCTCACAGAAAACATGCAATCCGAGGTATATGTCATTTGGCGCAAGGGTTACGGATTATCAAGCGTTGCCAAGCGTTTTTTGGATTTTATTAAGCAAAATCCTATTGATAATCAAGCGTGACCGCATCATACAAAATCGGTATAAAAATTATATTTTTAAAGTATTAGACAATTTCTTAACAAAGTATTATTCTTTGCTTAGAAGTAAAAAACAAGATAAAACAACGGCGTTTTATCAGACTGAAAGAGGTCTGTAAAACGTCGTCTTTTTTATTTCAGAAAGGAATGAAGTACCATGAAAAAGCACAAAATCGGACTGACAGGAAGAGTGTTTATCGGATTTGCCCTTGGAATTATACTTGGCATCATTTTCAGGGAGAAAATAACAGTCATCAGCTTCATCGGAACTATTTTCTTAAACTTGGTTAAGATGAATGTTGTTCCGCTTATATTCTTCTCGATAGTCAGCGGCGTTGCAAGCATGAGCGATGTTACAAAGCTTAAGAAAATCGGTATTAAAACAGTTATCTACTACATAGTTACAACTATTTTGGCTTCTTGCATCGGACTTTTCATTGCAAACACGGTTCATCCCGGCAGCGGACTTGATATGTCGTCACTTGTAAGCACCGAAACCGTTGAAGCTTCCGCAATGCCTTCAATAACAGAAACTCTCACTGATATGTTCCCAAGCAATATAGTTTCTTCAATGGCTGACGGAAACCTCATGCAGATAATTATCTTCAGTGTGTTCCTCGGTGTTGCTCTTGTCATGCTCGGTGAAAGAGCAGAGAAGGCAAAGCGTGCTTTTTCATTCGCATCGGATGTAATGTGTAAGATTACGGATATTGTTATGCAGTTCTCCCCCATCGGCGTTTGCGCTTTAATGGCTTGCGTAACAGGTCAGTACGGAACAGATGTCTTTGGCCCTCTCGCAAAGTTTATCCTTTGCGTGTTCGGTTCGCAGATTATCGTTCTTGTTGTTCTTTACAGCATCATGCTTAAATTCATCGCAAAGGTTCCGCTCAAAAAATTCTACAAGACGATGGTTCCAGTTTGGCTCATGACCTTATCCACAACAAGCAGTTCGGCAACTCTCCCGCTTTCAACAAAGACAACAACAAAGGACTTTGGCGTTTCTGACCAGCTTGCGGGATTCACACTTCCGCTCGGCGCTACAATAAACATGAACGGTGCTGTTTGCTTCTACGCCATTGCCACAATATTCGTAGCTCAGATTTACGGAGTTGATTTTGGAATTGTTAAGCAAATCTCCCTCATTCTCCTCACCACTTGTATTTCTGTCGGTTCACCCGGAATTCCAGGCGGTGCAATCGTTATGACAACTATGCTCCTTTCCAACATGGGACTTCCCCTCGACGCCGTCGGTGTTCTTGCCGGCATCAACCGTCTTATTGACATGGGCGATACCTCACTCAATGTCACAGGTGATATTGTTTCCACTCTCTGCATTGCAAGAACGGAAAATATGTATGAAGAAACCGAAGAGGATTCTACGGAAGAAATCCTCGAAAGTGAGATTCTGACACCCAATATCAAAGAACAGGCTATTCGTTCTTAATCATAGTTTTAGAATAAACAACAAACACCTACGAGCAAGATTAGTTTTGCCCGTAGGTGTTTTGTTACAGATTGATTTGCCTACAATTAAATATCTTAACCGATAAAAAAACTTCTCCTCGAAGATTCTCCCTTTTCATTTGATTTATTCGAATATTTCTTTAGCCACAACCACAAGTCTGCTGTTATCGCGTGAATACTCACAAGTTGAGAGCGTTAGGAGCTTGTCGCCGTACTTCACCTTTACATCGGTATCGTAAAGTGCAAGACTTCTGCACTTATCCACATAAGCGGTAAATTCTTCCTTATTGCGTGAATCTACAAATTCATAGTATTTAAACTCATCGGTTGATTCATCGTAAACCGTTGTTTTGAAAACGGCAAAAATCTCGTATTTTCTCTTTTCGTGGAGCGTGTAAAAGCTTAATTCCTTGTTTTTGCTCCAGAAATCCTTGTCCTCAAATTTCTCAAGCTGAGCAAACATAACGCCCGCAATCATATTGTGACCGTAAACGATGATATTATCGCTCGGTCTGTCAACGTCGCAGTTTTCGGCAACATACGGGCAACCGTACTCGGAATACTCCTTGTCGAATCCTCGGCGCAAATAAAAATCCGGGTCGTCCTTTGTCTGCATAACGGGATAATCGATATTTGTGTTGGGAACGCTTATCCAAGCAACAAGATCGGAATTTTGGCTGTATAAATCGCTGAGTTCCGGTATAATCGCATTCTCGTCCGTGCTTTCTTCGCTGTTTTCTTCTGAGCTTTCCTTTTCAGAATCTGTTTTTGAAGCGGCACTCTCCTCTTTTTCCGCCGCCTTTACGACTTCTGCAAGCTTTTCAAATTTATCGGTGTTGTCGTGTGCTCCCTTGTAGTAAGTGAAAATTTTCCACCCACTGAAAACCGCCGTGCAGACAAAAATCAATGTGACGATAATTCTGATTGTTTTTCGCATTTTTCAACTCCCTCTCTTTTACGGTTAACAAGTATAACACAAGTGTTTCCCGTTGGCAATTACTCACAAAAATGCTGTTTACAAAAAGTCGGTTAAGCCAAAGGACTTAACCGACTTTCGTCATATGTTTCTTAATCAGTTTTTGACAAAGAACTCATCGTACCAAAGAATGAAGCTGTAGAACGACCAAATTTTCTGCATGTTGCCGTTCTTTCCGGACTTATGCTCGTCGAGAAGCTCCATGAGTGCGTCTGTATTGAAGAATTTCTCGGACGACTCCGATAAGAACGCTTTCTTTACTTTCTCGTAGTACTTATCCTGTCTGAGCCAATCGTTAAGCGGAACAGGGAAACCAAGCTTTTTCTTGTTTGCGGTTTTCTCGGGAAGCTGCTTTAAAGCGGCACTTCTGAGCGCAATTTTGGTTGTCTCGTTGTGAGCTCTGTACTTTGAGGGAATCTGAAGCGCAAGCTCAAGCATCTTCTTATCGAGGAAGGGAACACGAAGCTCGAGAGAGTTAGCCATACTCATTCGGTCTGCCTTGAGAAGAATGTCGTAAATCATCCATGTCTTCATATCGACATACTGAAGCTGAGTCGGCTCGTCGAGGTGCTGATCCTTAATTTCGTCAAAATACTGCTTTGAGTATTCCTCGGGAAGCTTGGACGTAATCTTTCTCTTTAAGTACTTCTGTCTCTCTGCGGGGTTTGTGAAAACGTAGTTTGCACGCATAAAACGCTGATACGGCTCCATGGAACCTCTTACGAGGAAGTTTCTTCCCTTCATCTGCGGGAACTTTCTTGCTGCCGCACCGAGAGCTTTTCTTATCGGCTTGGGTACCTTGGAATATCTTGCAAAGTGACCGCCCTGTAAGTACATCGGATATCCGCCGAAGAGCTCGTCTGCGCCCTCGCCCGAAAGAACAACCTTAACGTACTTTGCGGCGTTCTTTGCGAGGAAGTAAAGCGGAATTTCCGACGGGTTCGGAAGCGGCTCGTCCATGAAGTACTGAATCTCGCTGACGGAATCGAAAAATTCGTCTGCGGTAACTTTGTTGAGTATGTTGGTAACGCCGATTGTCTTGGAGAACTCCTGAGCGTAAGGATGCTCGCTGTATTTCTCCTCATCGTAACCAACTGTAAAGGTTTTTACCTTTTCTGTGCCCTTGAAAACCTCTTTTACAACATAAGAGGAGTCAACGCCGCTCGAGAGGAAACATCCGACCTCAACATCAGCTATCTGATGAACTCTTACAGACTCGCTGAATTCCTCGGTGATTGCCTTCTCCCAGTCCTCAAGAGTCTTTGAGTTGTCGATTTTGTATCTTATGTCGTAGTATTTCTCGGTTTTAACTTTACCGTCCTTGTACTCAAGGCAGTATGAACCGGGAAGCTTGTACACATTCTTGAAGATTGTTTCTTCAGTCGGGATATACTCGTAAGAGAGATACTCGGGAATTTTGCTCTCGTCAAGCTCTTTTTCAAAGCCAGGGTGAGAAAGGAAAGACTTTATCTCACTGCCGAACATAAACTCGCCGTTCTTTATGTAGTAATAAAACGGCTTGATTCCGAAAATATCTCTTGCGGCAAATACTTTTTTCTCTTTTTTGTCCCAGATGCAAAAAGCGAACATTCCGCGAAGCTTGTTGAGCATTCCCTTGCCCCACTGCTCGTAGCCGTGGACGAGAACCTCGGAGTCGGTCTCGGTGTAGAATTTATGACCCGCTTTGATAAGCTCCTCACGAAGCGGATGATAGTTGTATATCTCGCCGTTGAAAACGAGAACCTTTGTCTTGTCCTCGTTGAAAATCGGCTGTCTGCCGCTGTCAAGTCCGATGATAGAAAGTCTTCTGTGGCCTAAAGCGATATTCTCGTCAATATAATAGTCTGCGTCGTCAGGGCCGCGGTGAGCGATCCTGTCCGCCATTGCCTTGATTACCTCGGAATGGTCAAACACCTTTTCACTGCTGACAAATCCCACGAATCCGCACATAAGTTAACCTCCGTTAATCTTTCAAGCTCTTGTTTCCGAAATATCTCTTGTACTTCTGGAAATAATGGAGCTGGTTCTTAGCAAACTGAATGGTTCTCTTCAAATTCTTATCCTTATCGTAGTAATAAGAATTAACCATCTTTCCTTCTTTTATAAGTTTTCTTGCCTCTTCCTTAACCTTCTCGTCCTGTGTGTACTTGAAGATAATCTGCTTGGGAATTATTGAATAAAGCACCTTGTTTGTTGCAACAGTCAATCCCATGGGCTTATTGTAGATGATATCGTCTGCAAGCCACTTTGAGATATTGTAACCGGCCGCTGTTACAAAATATGAGCTTCTGCCCTGACGCAAGTTCATCTCGAAAAGCTTATACTTTCCGTCACGCTCGTCATATTTCATATCGAAATTCGCAAAACCGACATATCCTATGCCCTCAAGGAAGTTTATCATGGTCTCGTTCAATTTCTCGTCATAGCCGTTGATAATTGCGGCATACGATCCGATACCCTCGGGAGAATGCTCCTCGAGAACAGCGTTTCCGAGAGCAATGAGCTTAACCTTTCTGTCCTTACCGACATAAACGTTCATAACTCTCATGCGGCTGTCGTCACCGGGGATAAACTCCTGAAGAATGAGGTGATCTTTGTAGCTTGAGCCGTAGATAGCGTTAAGAATTGCATCGAACTCCTCTTTGTTCTGAGCCACGAAAACCTTCTTCTTGTGCGGGAACGAGCAGTTCCAGTATGCAACCGAGTTAGAAGGCTTAATGATGCACGGGAAATCAAACGGAAGCTTTACCGTTTTGTAGTTCTCGTAGCTGCATGTTGTCGTCTTTGGAAAAGCAAAGCCGTGCTCCGTGCAAACCTGATAGAAACTTTCTTTGATTGAAAGTTTCATCAAAAGCTCCTCGGAGATACACTCAAATTCGTAAACTCCTCTTAATTTATCCTGGTTGCGAACAAGCATCTTTATGTAGTTGTCGCCGCACGGAACGAGAAGAAGTCTCTCACCCGGGTAGTTCTTGGCAAACTCCAAAAGGGTGCTTACAAATATATCGTCCTCCTCAAGTCTCGGCTCAACTTTTTTTACCTCGACTATCGAGCTGTTAGTGCAAACGGGAAGTATTCCCTTGCCGACTGCAACGCTTTTTATTCCGTATGCCTCGTGAAAACCGCGAGCCATGCCGTAAACGTTGATGTCGCTTCCGAGAAGCACGGGCTGAAAATCTTTAGACATAAATTAAAAACCTCTTTTATTTCTCTTCGATGAAGAATCTTTTATACCAAACAAGGAAGGTATAGACTGTCCATACTTTTCTTGAATTGTCCTTTTTAAGAGCCTTGTGTTCGTCAAGAAGTTTCACGAGAACATCGGTGTTGAAGAATTTCTTTGCCGTCTCGTCAGTGAACGCGTCCTTAACGATATTGTAGTACTTATCCTGCTTGAGCCACTCTCTTGTCGGAACGGGGAAACCGAGTTTTTTCTTGGTCGACCACTTTTCCGGCATACGTCTTGCGGCGGCGGTTCTCATAGCATATTTTGTTGTTGTGCCGTTCACACGGTATTTAAGCGGAATTCTCTGAGCGACTTTCATAATCTCTCTGTCGAGGAACGGAACTCTTACCTCGAGGGAGTTTGCCATGCTCATTTTGTCAGCTTTAAGAAGAATATCGCCGACCATCCACATGTTAATATCGAGGAACTGCATCTTTGTAACGGCGTCTTTGTCCTTAACCATATCGTAATACGGCTTAACCATAGCGGCGGGGGACTTTGCGTCGGTCTTAATCTTAAGAAGCTGCTTTCTCTCTTTTTCGGTGAACATATAAGCGTTACCGATGAAACGCTCCTCGAGAGTTTTACCGCGGCGAACAATGTAGTTGATGCCGTGAACCTGCGGCAGATGTGAAGCCGCCTTGCCAAGAACTCTTCTCAAGCCGAACGGAAGCTTATCGTATGCCGTCAAATCAAGCGGCTCGTGATAGATGTTGTATCCGCCGAAAAGCTCGTCCGCACCCTCACCCGAAAGAGCAACCTTTAAGTGCTTTGCGGCAGTGTTACAGACGAAATAGAGTGCAACAGCCGAAGGATCTGCGAGAGGCTCGTCCATGTGATACTGGATTTTTGAGAAGTTGCCCCAGAAATCGTCGGGAGTGATAACTCTCGAAATATTCTTTACGGGAATAAGCTCGGAAAGCTCCTTAGCATAGCTTATCTCGTTGTATTTTTCGCCGTTGTCAAAACCGACAGTGAATGTCTTGTCAACGTTTGCCGAACATGCGACATAAGATGAATCGACTCCGCTTGAAAGGAAAGAACCAACCTCAACGTCGGCAATTTTGTGCGCCTCAACAGAGTTGTCGAAAGCCTTTTCGATGGTATCTGTCCAGTAATCGAGGGGCTTGTCCTCCTCGGCGTTGAACTCGGGAAGCCAGTAGCGAACCTTTTTCATCTCGCCGTTTTTGTAGATGAAATAGTGGGCGGGCGTGAGCTTATACACATTCTTGAAGAAGGTCTCTTCTCCGGGAGAATACTGGAAACTCAAATAGTTTTCAAGCTGGCGCTCGTTTAACTCTTTCTTAAAATCGGGATGAGCGAGGAATGACTTTATCTCCGAGCCGAACATAAAGCTGTCGCCCATTTTTGCAAAATAGAATGGCTTGATTCCGAAATTGTCACGGCAGCCGAAAAGCTCTTTTTCCTTTTTGTTCCAGATTACGAAGGCGTACATTCCGCGAAGCTTTTCCGGAAGAGCTGTGCCCCATTCCTCATAGCCGTGGACCAAAGTCTCCGAGTCGGTGTTTGTGTAGAACTTGTGTCCTGCTTTTATGAGCTCCTCACGAAGCTCCTGGTAGTTGTAAATTTCTCCGTTAAAGAGAAGAACGAGATTTTTGTCCTCGTTGTAAATCGGCTGTCTGCCGCCGTCAAGGTCGATAATGGAAAGTCTTCTGAATCCGAGTGAGATGCCGTCGTCGATGTAGTAATCGGCGTCGTCGGGACCGCGGTGAGCAATTCTGTCACACATGTCCTTGATTATCTCGGCGTGGCTCATTTCTTTTTCGGTGTGAATGTAACCGGCAAAACCGCACATATACATTTACCTTCTTTCTTAGCTTCTTTTTCTTCTTTCTTTAAAAAGTCCCAAAAGGACTAAATGTTTCGTTTGCTATTGATTTTTTCTGAGTTTAATTTTAAAATACCAATTAATCGGGCACGCATATTTTCGATTTTTATGTCAAATCCGAATTTTCTCGGAATTATTTTCGTGCCGCTTGGGCGTTTAGCCCTGAATATACCAAGTAATTATATTACAATTCTGATTTGTTGTAAAGTTAATTTACTGACGAAAGGTGTTTATAAATGAAATCTTATGTAATCCATCTTATTCGCCACGCCGTTTGCGAGGGCAATCTTGAGGGAAGATATATCGGCAGAACAGAATCGCCGATTGCTAACGAGGGAATAAACTCTCTGCTCGAAATAAAGCAAAACGCTCAGTACCCCGACGCCCAGGCTTTTTACGCAAGCCCCTCCACAAGATGTGTAGATACGCTGAAAATCCTGTATCCGTGGGCAGAACCCGAGGTTATTCTCGAGATGGCTGAGTGCGATTTCGGCGACTGGGAAAACAAAACCGCCGAAGAATTAAAAAGCGATCCGAGATTTTCCGAGTGGATGGCTAAGGGACAAAATGCAGCACCACCGAACGGCGAGAGCAGCGCCGTTTTTATGCAAAGAGTTTGCAGAGGCTTTGAAACACTCGTTCAGAATATGATGTTCACGGGCACAAACAGCGCCGTTCTCGTAACTCACGGCGGAGTTATCATGACCATACTTGCCGCTTACGGACTTCCGCGCGCCAAAATGACCGACTGGATGTGCGACCCCGGTTACGGCTACTCAATTCGCATAACTCCAACAATATGGACTAAAACAAACACTTGCGAGGTTTTCGGCCTTGTACCCATTCCAAACGATAAGAAAGATGAGGAATTAGGCCCCGACAATTTCTTTGATATTTAAATAAACGGAGGAAAAACTTATGACAATCGACTTTTTAAGCACGGATTATGCCGCAATCGAGCATTTTAACGGCGGCGAGGGAACATTTTTCGCAAAAATCGTAAATGACGGTCTCAACAAAATTATCAGCGGTAAGCTTGAGCCCGGCTCAACAATCGGAATGCACTGCCATGCGACAAATTCCGAGATAATCTTCATTACAGAGGGCGAAGGAACGGTTAAAACACCTAACGGAGACGAAGCTGTTAAGGCGGGTCAGTGCTCCTATTGCAAAAAGGGAGAATCCCACTCGCTTTGCAACACGGGTGACGTCACACTCAAATTCTATGCGGTAGTTCCCGAGCAGTGATAAATTAAAAAAAGCGGAAAGCGACTCCTTAAAAAGGAGCCGCTTTTTTGTCACTTAAGAATTTTGTCAAGCTCATAGACGGACTTAACGTAGATTTTGAACGATGTGAACCAATCCTCAAGGCAGTTCACCTCATCGGGGCCGTGTGCGCCGCCGTGTCCCTCAGGCAGAAAATCGGGAGTTTTTCCGTTCTTGAAGCCGGGGCCGAAACTCATGGCATTGGGAATAACACGGCTGTATGTTCCGCCGCCCATAGAATAAGGCTTTGCATCCTCGCCTGTCAATTCGTTGTAAACATTTAAGAGCGTGAGAACTTTCTCGTCCTCGGGGTCGATGTAGTAAGGATTTGCGACAGAAACATTTATAAGCTTTGCGCCGTACTTCTCACCGAAAGAAGCGAGCTTTTCGCTGATAACTTCAGGCTCTGAGGAATGCGGGAATCTGATGTCGATTTCAAGCTGTGCGGTCTCGCCGTGCTTTCTAATCACGCCCGCATTTATTGTCAGCTTGCCCATTTTTTCGTCCTCGTTGTCGATGCCGAATCCCTCGCCGTACGGAGAACAAAAGCCGTCATAGATAAACTTTACCGCACCGAAATCGAGATTCGTTTTGCTCTCGAGGTGCTTTGCGACCTCGGCTAAATAAACGAGTGCGTTTTTCTTTCCCTCGGGAGCGGCGGCATGTCCGCCCTTACCGAATGCCGTGAGCTTTACATTGCCCTCGAAATCCTCAAGTTTAATGCCCTCAAAATCAGCGAGCAAATCGGCAGCTTCGTCTTTGCCGATACCGCTTATAACCATGTAAGCCTCATCAGGAATTGCGTTTCTTACGTTGCCCGCAAAAATATCTACCACATTCTTGCCCATGGGAACAGTGAAAGCCGCGTCGAATCCACCCTTTTGCGCAAAACAAACGGGGAATCCGCAGTCGGCAACTATCGAGAATTTCGGTACAGTGCCCTTAAACTCGTCAACATACCACTTGAAATCAGCCATGCCCGTCTCCTCTGCACAGCCGGCCATAAGTCTTAATGTGTTGTTAAGCGGAATGTTGTTTTCCTTGAAAAATCTCATGAGAAAAAGGCAAGAAATTGTGGGGCCCTTATCGTCGCTCACACCTCTGCCGATTAAAAAACCGTCCTTTTCGCTCATCTCATACGGCTTGTATATCCAGTGCTCGCCCTCGGGCACAACATCGAGATGACATGCAAAGCCGATTTCTTCCTTGCTGTCTCCGTAGATAATCGCACCGCAGTAGCCCTCATAGTCCTCGGTCTTGAAGCCGTAGTGTCTGCCTCTTTCGAGTGCAAAATCGAGCATCTTTCTGCAGTCGGCACCGTAGGGGGCGTTCTTCTCTGCCAAATCGGCTCTTGAAACAGACGGGTGAGCAACCCACATTCCGAGCTCCTCTTTCATCTCTTCCTTATGTTCTTCAAGCCAAGAGTTTAAAAGCTTGTCAAATTCTTCGTTAGTCATAATATATACCTTTCTTTCGGAAAAATATCAAAAATCAAAATAAAGCTATGGGTAAATTCTACCACCGCAAACAAAGTTTAACAAGATTTTTCTTATCTTAAGCGTGCGTCAGCACTGAATTTTCTCAAGCTTAGCCTTAAAACTTATCTTTCTTACTGTGCTCAAAGAGTCAAACTTAATCACATAGCAACGCTTTTCACGAATTATATCCACTATCTCTCCCTCGCCCATAACGCTGTGGCGCACTCTTGTGCCGACTGTCATAGTCTCACTGAGTGCAAGACCTGCAAGGCTCTTTTCGCTTGATTCAATCACCCTCTTGGTTTCGTCAAGCAGCAGCGGGTCAAGCTCTTTTGCGTATCTCAAATATTTTCTGTCAATGTTAAAAATAAACCTTGACGGGTATCGGAAAGATCCCTCGAGATTTTTTCCCTCCGGTTCGGTGATATGAAGTGATTCCATCGCTCTCGTCACAGCAACAAAGGCAAGCCTTCTCTCCTCTTCCATCCCTACAAGACTTGAAGTTTTTCTCGAGGGGAAAATCCCCTCGTTCATTCCCACAAGAAAAACATGCGGAAACTCAAGTCCCTTTGCCGTGTGCACGGTCATAAACTTTACCTTTCCGCTTTGCTCAGGCACGTCGCTGTTGGTCATAAGCGCAATTCTCGTGAGATATTCCTCGGCGGAAAAATCCTCGCCGCAATTCTCCTCGAACTCGGTTATCGCCTGTTTGAGCTCCGCAAGATTATCAAGCCTTGCCTGACCTCCCTCAAGGCGAAGGCTTGCCTCGTATCCGCTCTTGTCGAGAACAAGACTCAATAAATCAGATAACGACATAAAGTTATACTGCCCCGAAAAATCCTCAACCAAATCGACAAAGGAATTCGCTTCTGTACCCTTGAAAATCTCGTCGTCAAGATTTCTTTTGAGAGCATCATAAAGTGAAATGCCGTCCTTTTCAGCCGCTTTCTTCAAGAAGTCCATGCGCTTTTCACCTATGTTTCTTTTGGGTTTATTGACTGTTCTCTCAAAGGACAGATCGTCCTTGTAAATTATCATGCGAAGATAAGAAAGTGCGTCCTTAATCTCGGCTCGCTCAAAAAATTGCACGCCGCTGTAAATCGTGTACGGAATTTCTCTCTTTATGAAAACGTCTTCAATCGTTCTTGAAAGATAATGCGCCCTGTAAAGTATGGCTATATCCCCGTAAGGCGTGCCCCTTTTTGTAAGCTCTGTTATCTCGTCCGCAATAAACTGTGCCTCCTGTTCGGATGTGTCGGCGTGAAAATACACGGGCATTTCTGCACTCGGCTTATGAGCGGTAAGATATTTTTCCACACGGTATTTGTTCTTTGATATAAGCGAATTTGCTAGATTGATTATTTCGGGAGACGAGCGGTAATTAGTATTCATCATAACCGTCTTGACGTTCGGAAATTCCTTGTCGAACTCCATGATGTATTTTACATTTGCGCCACGCCAAGTGTAAATTGTCTGGTCGGGATCGCCGACAACAAAGAGATTGCCGTGAAGCGCACAAAGCACACACATCAGATGATATTGCTGTGCGTCTATATCCTGATACTCGTCAACCATTATGTATTCGAGTCGCTCCTGCCATTTAAGCTTGGTTTCTTCGCTTATCTCAAAGATGTACAGCACGAAATTAATCAAATCGTTGTAGTCGAGCGCAAAACATTTTTTCTCCTGATAAACATATCCCCAGAAAATGATGTCGTCCGTTGCGGTCGCCCTCATGTATTTGTCTCGAAGCTCATCAAGCGAGAGAGAAAGCATAGGTTTATAGTATAGCGGCTCATAGAGATTTTTCTTCATCTCTATCATATCTCTTGCCTTTGAAAAGGTCATGTCACGCATGGTAAGTCCACGCTCATCGTAAACGGTTTTAAGCATGGCGTCGATATCCTGATTATCGAGAACGATAAAGTTTTTCGGGTAATGAACAAGATTTATATCCTCGTGCAAAACCGTGTCGCAAAAGCTGTGAAACGTGCTTATATACCCCGTGTCGGAATCTTCGGAAAGTTTTCTTATCCTCTTTTTCATCTCGTTAGCCGATTTGTTGGTAAATGTTACGCACAAAATATTCTCCGGCAAAATGCCTATCTCGTTCACAAGATAAGCGTATCTGTAAGCGAGCGCTCTCGTTTTTCCTGAGCCCGCACCCGCAATAACTCTGATGTACCCCTCTGTCGATGTGACCGCTTCAAGCTGATCTCTATTGAGTCCCTTCAAATAATCCTTCATAATCTCCCTCCTTCTTTTGCTCTATGATTATAACAGAAAAGCTCACGGCAATAAAGCCGTGAGCGAAACTTTGTTCTAAAATTTTGTTCGCATTTTCTGTGCGTTTTCAACAAATATCTTTTTTCGGTTCAAAATCAGTCGCTGTCTTTTCCGTCAAATTCTTCTGGATTAACATAAACCGTTTTATAATTGAAATAATTCACCATACCGGGCTTTGCTCCTATTGGCTTGTGAACATTTCTAATCTGAGTGAAATCAACGGGAATCTGAGAAGAGTCCTTTGCCTTGGAGTGCACGGCGGCAAGAACTGCGGCGTCCTCCATGGCTTTTTCTGTCGGCTCTCTTCCGTCAGTGACAAGAACGGTGTGCGAACCGGGGATATTCTTGGTGTGAAACCAAATATCGTTGTTTGAAGAATCTTTCATGGTAAGCTTGTCGTTTTGGCGGTTGTTTCTTCCGACGAGAACCGTAAATCCGTCGGATACCTCAAAGCGCAAAGGTTTTCCGATTTGCTCTTTTTTGTTCGGATTCTTTTTGCCGTTTTTGGAATTCTGCTTTCCGCCCACAACTTTAACATATCCCGATGCCGCAAGCTCCGAGCGAATTTCTGCGAGATCCTGTTCGGTTTTAGCCTCGGTGAGCGCATAGAAAACGGACTCGATGTAATCAAGCTCCGCCTCGCTCAAAGCTATCTGTTCGTTTAACTTTTCCTCGGCGGTTTTTGCTTTGCGATAGTCCTTGTAGTACTTCTGCGCATTTTGCGAAGCCGACCAAGCGGGATTAAGCTTTATTTCTACCATGGGGCAATTCTCATCATAGTAATTCATAAGCTGTACGCTTGAAGCTGATTTTGGTATCGCGTAAAGATTGGAGTTTATGAGATCCGCTTTTATTCTCAGTTCGTCACGGCGTGCACATTCCTTGAGCTCCGCACGCTGGTTGTTGATTTTTCTTGCGATTCGCTCTTCACGGTTAGAGAGAAGCTTTAACAAATCAGATGATTTTGCACGCATTCTGTCGGCGGCGTCACGTTCCTCGTAAAAATTATCGAGAACGTCGGAAAAAGGCGTTTTCGAATCGCCGACATTTCTTTTAACCGTCATTGCTGAGCCGTACTGCGTGATGTTCATAAAGGCAAAGTCCTTGGGCTTTTTAAGTCTCGGATCAATAACCGTGACGGGAGTGCCGTCAAGATTCTGTGCTCTGTCTTTTAAATCACGAAGTGCAAACATAAGTCGGCCGAAGTCGGCGTCGGTCATCTCAGTTGTGACGACCTCGTTTCCGCGTCCGACGCCGTGCTCAATTTCCCTTGCGATTATCGGGCTTATTCCCTGTAAAACCGCCATGAGTGCCTTTGAGAGCGTCATCGCCTTGGGAAGCGAATTTATCGCTTTAACTATATCGCTAATCTCGGTATCGAGTATGCAAAGTTTATCCTGAGCGGGAGGATCACGGTAGATAATTCCCGGCAAAATGAGTCGCTCGGAGCTCATCTCCGCATCGACACGCCTTAACGCGTCAATAACTTTGCCCTCCTCGTTCACGAAAATAATGTTGCTGTATTTTCCCATTATCTCGCAGACAAGCGAAAGCATGACGTGATCTCCGAGTTCGTTAACAGCGTCAAATTTGAGCGCAAGAACTCTCTCGAGTCCCTTTTGCTCGACCTCGGTAAGCTTTGCCGACTGAAGTCTCTTTCGCATGAGCATGCAGAGCATAGGCGGCTGCTTGGGATTTTCGGGTTTTGTCGCTGTGAAATTCACCCTTGCCGTATTCGGCCTTGCCGAGAGAAGAAGCTTGTAAGAGCCCTCGAGACTTCTCATGACAAAAACAAGCTCGTCCCTCGACGGCTGATATATCTTGTCCACCCTTGCGCCGAGTATATTGTTTTCGATTTCTGCTTTCAAATGTCGCAGATAAATTCCGTCTAATGCCATTTTGGTTCCTTTTAATTTAGATTACATGAAACTTGAAAGACTGCTCGTATCAACGGTGGGATTCTTTTCGTCCTCTGAAAGAACAAACACCACATCGTTAATTTCGCCGCTTAAATAATTTTTAAAGCCCTCCGAGAATATTTTTTCCGTGGCATAATGTCCCGCCACAATCATTGGAAATTTGTTTTCGTAAGCAAAGAGCAGTTCGTGGTGCTTAGCTTCGCCCGTCAAATATGCGTCGCATTTTCCGAGTGCGTCATAAACAAATTCTCCGCCGGCTCCCGAACAGAAACCTAATGTTTGAATGTACATTCTACCCGTTCCCCTTGTGAAGCTTACGTTCTCTGCGTCCAGCTTTTCTTTCAGAAAATTGGCAAATTCTCTTACACTCGTTGAGCCCGGAACTGTGCCCGTAAACAAACAATCGTTATCTTCGTCACGCTTAACGCAAACAACACCAAGCGCTTCGCCGAGGCAAACATTTACGCCGCAAACAGGAGAAACATCGAGATTTGTGTGACAACAAATTGCAGAAATCTCCGATGCAACCAACTCAAAAAGTGCCGTTCCCTTAACTATTTTCTTCGCAGGATTAAAAATTATGGGATGATGACTGATTATCAAATCACAATTAAGTCTCTTTGCTTCTTTTACAACATCGCTTGTAATATCAAGCGCGATTAATGCAATTTTTACCTTTGTGTCAGGATCGCCGACAAGTATTCCCGTATTGTCAAAAGACATCGACTCGCTAAACGGGGCAGCTTTGTCAATCGCATTATAAATATCTCTCACCGTACTCATAGCAAATAATCCTCCTTTATTCTGTCAATCATTTTTTCTGTATTTTCGGCTTCGGCGGTCTCTCCTCTGTGATAAGCGCCGAAAGCTTTATTTTTTAGTCTTTTTACAATCTTTTCTGCGTACTTCTTTGAAAACTCATCATCGAATTTAAGCTTACCTAAATAAACTTCTTCTTCGCTTAATTTTTCGGTGTTTTCACCCTCAAATCTCACGCACATAACGGTATATATTTTTCCGCTGTCAGAACATGCTTTTTCTTCTTCGATTAAAAAACCGTTTTTCGACAGCCAAAGTCTTAAATCGGACTCGGCTGTCATTGGCTGTAAAATCAATCGGTATTTTGAGTCCCTCAAAAACTCGGCTTTACCGATTATTCTCGAGATTAGTTCCCCTCCCATTCCCGCGATGACCGCATCGTCAAAGGAGCTCGGTTCTATATTTTCAAATCCGTCCGACAAAACGCATTTTATGTCGGCGCCGTATTTTGCGGCATTGTTTCTCGCATAAGAAAGCGGTCCTTCGCCTATATCTGCGGCAACCGCCGATTTTACTTTGCCGTTTTTAACAAGATAAACGGGCAGATAACCGTGATCCGAGCCGATATCGACCAAGCGTGAATTTTCTCTTACAAACGACGAACAAAGAGAAAGTCTGTTTCCCAAATTGTACATTTTATTACCTCAAAACCAAATTTTTAAGAAAAATATCCGGGTCAACCGTGTGACCCGGATACAAGCTTTCATCAAAACAGATTACTGCTCAGCCTTCATCTTTGCGAAACACTCGCTGCAGTATACAGGGCGATCCTCGCGTGGCTTAAAGGGAACAACTGCTTCTTTGCCGCAAGATGCGCAAACAGCTTTGAACATCTCTCTTGCCGGCTTTTCACCGCCGTTCATAGCAGCTTTTCTCTTGTCACGGCATGGCTTGCATCTCTGGGGCTCGTTTACAAAACCTCTTGATGCGTAGAACTCCTGCTCACCTGCTGTAAATACGAACTCGTTGCCGCACTCTTTGCAGACTAAAGTCTTGTCTTCGTACATTTTGATTTACCTCGCTTTGAGTAATAAAGATATTATCCTTCATAAAAGCGGGTAACTCCACATTTACACGCCCTATAAAAGGAAAGATTATTTTAAGGCTGTTCGCCGGCCTTACTAGAAAGTCATTGCCTTCAGCTTTTTTCTCACCCGCTGCAAAGCATTGTCGAACTGGCGGGTTGTGATTCCAAGAATCTCGGCTGTCTGGCTGCGCTTGTAACCGCTTAAATAAAGGGCCAATACCTTTTTCTCAAAATCGGACAAGGATATATGGATCTGATTTAAAACAGTAAGGACACTTTCCCTATCCTCCACGAGGCTTTCGGGAGTATCCGCAAAACCGATTTCACCGACGTTAACATCGTCGAGCGAAACAGTATCATTCAGTGAAACATTCTTTCTGCTGACGTGACTGCGCACTTCGTTTTTCAGACGATTCAATATGCAAACTCCGGCATATGCGCCGAAGGTGACGCCTTTTTTGGCATCATAGGTCTTTGCTGCATTATAAAGTCCGAGCAAAGCCTCTTGCCTTAAATCATCGTCATCAAGCGACCAAGAGCTTTTCACCTTTGCAACCTTAGAATTGACAAGTCCCAAGTATCTTGACGACAAAACAGCAAACGCTTCCGGATTATCACATCGATTGCAAAGCTGTTCGTCTGAAAGACTGTTGTAATCAAAAGGCATCAAGGGTACACTCCTAATTTTCTATGGTTGAATATTAACACGATTAACAAGAAAAGTCAACACTTACAGCACAAAATTGTGACTTTGTAAATCACTAAAAATTATAGTTAAATTCAGAGATTTGCAACAAATTCTCCGAGGGTTTTCGTGACATCATCCGTGAGGAACTTTGCCTCTTTTTTTGTCTTTTCGTTTCCGCTTGTCATGCAGTAGCTGAAAAGACTGCCCCTCATAAGTCCTATGTCGTTTTCGTTGTCGCCGAAAACCATGGTTTCGCTTTCGTCACACGGAACAAAGTCCTGAAGAATCTTGAGCGCCGTTCCCTTGTGAACGTTTTTGTGAAAGAAATCTATCCACTGTCTGCCGCCCAAGGCGCATGTTAGGTTCGTGTAAGTTCCGTCGTCGCAAAGCTTATCAAAATACGAATGAATTTCGTCGCTTATTCCGTCGGGATAGAACATAGATATTTTTATGAAGTCCTCGTCTATATTTTCAAAATCATCGACAAGCGTTGTCACGTTCTGAAGATTCTTGATGATTCTGTCGGAATACTCCTGAGTTTTCGGATTGATGTAGCATGTATCAACTCCGGAAACCAAAACCTCGCCATTATCGAAAGATAAAATTCTGTTTATTAAGTCAAGACCTTCTTTTCTGTCAATCTTGTCTTTAAAAACAATCTCTCCGTCGTGCACGACAAGCGCACCGTTTTCGCACACATAGTCGATTTCATCGGCAACGGGAGCAAAAACTCTTCTTATGTTTGCGTACTGTCTGCCGCTTGCTGCCGCAAACTTAATGCCGTGCTTTTTAAGCTCACGAATAAGCTCTATTATTTTCGGATCGACATCGTTCTTGTTGTACTCGTTTCTTATAAGTGTTCCGTCAAGGTCGCTTGCCACAAGCTTAATCATATTCTTCTCTCTTCCTCTATTTTTTAAAGTTCTCTCGACCAGTATTTTCTGTCGAGACTTCTGTACTGAACCGCCTCTGCCATATGAACCGCTTCGATTTTCTCACTGCCGTCAAGGTCTGCTATGGTTCTCGCAACTTTTATAACTCTGTCGTAGGTTCTTGCGGAAAATCCGAACGACTCAAAGGCTCTTTGCATAAGCTTGTCTGCCTCGGGACTCAATTTTGCCGTTTCCCGTATGAGTGCGGCGGTTGCGTTTGCGTTGCACGTGATTCCCGTCCCCTCATAGCGTTTGAGCTGAATGTCCCTTGCCGCCTGAACTCTCTTTTTAATCACTGCCGAAGATTCCTCCGGTGCGTCCGACTGAAGCGAGGCGTACTCAACGGGCGGCACCTCGATGTGAAGATCTATTCTGTCCAAAAGCGGGCCAGAAATCTTTCCGAGGTATCTGCTCACGGCGACAGGCGAACACGTGCATTTTCTTGTCGGATGTCCGAAATATCCGCAAGGGCAAGGATTCATGGCGGCAATCAAAAGCATACTGCACGGATAAGTAACCGCCCCCGAAACACGGGAAATGGTCACTTTGCCGTCCTCGAGCGGCTGGCGAAGAATTTCCATTGAAGTTCTAGGAAATTCGGGAAGCTCATCGAGAAACAAAACGCCGTTGTGGGCAAGGCTTATCTCGCCCGGGTGCGGAACCGTTCCGCCGCCGGAAAGTCCGTTTGCACTTATGGTGTGATGCGGCGATCTGAACGGTCTTGTTCTTATAAGCGGAACATCGAGCGTACCCGCAACGGAATGAATTCCCGTAGTTTCGATTGACTCCTCAAAAGTCATATCCGGTAAAATGGACGGTATACGCTTTGCAAGCATGGATTTTCCCGAACCGGGCGGGCCTATCAAAAGCACATTGTGACCTCCGCTTGCGGCTATCTCAAGCGCACGCTTTGCGTCCTCCTGACCTTTTACATCGGCAAAATCGGGCTCGTGTCTGTTATATTCAACATCATCCTCGTAAAATATGGCGGGACTTATGTTAATCTCTCCGTTTAGCTGTTCGACAAGCTCCCTCACGCTTTTTACGGGATAAACCTCTATTCCCCTTACCACGCTTGCCTCTCTTGCGTTAGCCTCGGGAACATATATCTTTTTGAAGCCGCTTTTTTGTGCGTGAACCGTCATAGGCAAACAACCTCTCACTGGTCTTACAGCGCCGTCAAGCGAGAGTTCGCCGATAAAAACACAGTCGTCCGTGTCGGCGTAAAGTTCACCCGTTGATTTGAGAAGTGCAACAAGCTGGGGCAAATCGTAGACGGGGCCCTCCTTGCGAATGTCGGCGGGCGCAAGGTTTATCGTTACGCGCTGTTCGGGGTACTTGAAGCCGTTATTTAAAAGTGCCGAGCGAACTCGGTTTCTCGACTCCTTAACTGCCGCATCGGGCAAACCGACTATATCGAACGCAGGCATTCCACGACTTATATCGACCTCCACCTCAACGGTAAAAGCGTCCAAGCCGTAAACGCCCATGCTGAAAGATTTCTGAACCATTTAATTCACCTATCCCTGAATTTCACTTAAGGTAACCGTATTGAAAGAAAGCGAATATTCGCCGTAGCTGTCGCCGTCCTTACACAAATACAGTATATGAGCCTCGCTGTCCAAGTTCCAAAGAGTCGTATCGCCAAAAAGCGAATCTTTGCTTGTATCGACCGACAAAGAGAACTCCGACGAAAAATAAGCGTCTCGTCCCGAATGGAAAACTGCTCCCAAACCGACCGTCTGCGCTCTCGATGAGGACATCATAAAATAATCGAGACCGCTTCCGCCGTTCTTTTGATTTTCAAGCACGGGATCGAACGCATAGTATTTTCCGTCAATCTTAACCGCCGCAAAATAATGCAAACTTTCATCGGTGAGATTGCATGAAATGAGTCGGCATTCCACTCCGAGCTGATTTAAAAACCATGTGAAAATTCTTGCCGAAGCAAGATCCGAACCGCTTTTGTACTGCATGGTTTTTAGCATTTCGTCCGTGCCGTCATCAAACGTGAATGACGATACATACTTATAGACAAGAGCGGTTTTCTCAAAATCGGTCATATTTTTGTTAACGGAATTTTCCGTTGCAAAAGCTTGGAAAAAGTTATCAATATCCGATATATTCGATTTTATCTCACTTGACGAAACGAGATAACTGACAGAGCCGTTTTCGATATTGAGATAATCCGACACGGGCAAAGAAGAAACGCATCCGAGAATTTTAGATTTGTTTTCGTCATTTGAAAAGTCAAAGCTTGTCTCGCCCGCATTCAGGCACTTCGCAAGACTTTTGAATTCATCAAAATTATCTTTGAGGTAATCCGAAACATCAGTCGTTACCGATGTCATATCGGTATCCACAACCGTCGGCACGGGAGTTAGCTCTATTTTCTCTTTCTTTTCGGAAGAACTTGAATTTTGCGTGTTGTCAGTGCTTTCTTCTGTAATCGGCGTCGGTTCCGGAGTTGCCGAAAAACTCGGTTTCTCTTCCCCTCCCAAAAGTGAGCATCCCGAAAAAGCCGCAGCCGCAAACAAAGCCAATGCCGCACAAATTATTTTTCTGTAATTCATCTTAACCACGTCCGTTTTGCAGTTGATTTCTTGCGCCGATAACTCTGTTGTCCGTACCGACAAAGCGCATCTGGCGATAATATCCGAACATTCTCGAAACAATTCTCTGCGTATAGGTTTTTTCAAGCTCCTTTACGTCTCTGTTCGTTGAAATTATCGTTGATTTCTCATTAGCCAACCTCGAATCGATTATGTTCGTCAGCGCCGCAAGCGTGTAATTCGTGAGATTTTCAGCACCGAGATCGTCGATTATCAATAAATCAGCGTCACAAAGAAGATTAATGGTGTTGTTTCTTTCATCCGTAAATCTCTCGCTCTCGATTTGATTCACAAGATTAAAAGCGGAATCGTTTGCAACGCTGTATCCCTTCTCGATGACAACTCTGCCGATTGCCGTGGATAAATGAGTTTTGCCGAGACCCGTGGGACCTATCATAATCAAGCCGTTTGCGCCGGGCTTAAAATCATAGGCAAAATTTTTGCACTCCTCCAAATTTTGAAGCATGAGCGAGTTTCCGCTTTCGAGATAACGCTTAAAATCGAAAGTCTCGAAGCTTGCGTTTTTGAGCGTGCTCTTTTTGTTGAACTCCTCAAAGGCAACAACCTTGCACATAGACTTAAAACAAGCGCATCTGTTTCCACTTGAATCGTAACCGCTGTCGTTACATATTTTACAGCTGTACTGCGGCGTGATGTCGTCTTTTGTCATGTTGGCGGACTTTAAAAGTTCATCTATTCTCTTTTGAATTTCAAGGTTTTCTTTCATGACTTCTTCAAGGTCTTTTTTCACGTCCTTGCCCCTTGTCATGGCAATTCCTATCCTTGCGAAAGTCTGTCCTTTTTTGCGTGAAAGCTTTTCTGCCTCGGGATAAGCGGAATAAAATTTCTGTGCGTTATAATCCGCCTGAAGCTCGGCATTTCTGCGGTTTTGAGCAATCCTCTCGGCCGCAAGCTCTCTTATTTCCCTGCTGTATGCCATTTTATCTCCTTATTTCTTTTCATCTGCCAACGCTCTGTATTTTTCCATAAGAGCACTCTCGTTTTCTTTTGTCATGTAGTTGTAGCTTGTAAGTGACGAAAGCTCGTCAACGTTATATGACGCCGCATTCTTCTGGCGGCTCTCTCTGAATTTATTTTCGCTCGCAAGCAAATCGGCGACCGTGTTAAAGCCGGATTCGTGCCAGCTTTTTAGCAGTTTGTTAAGATATGCGGCAATAAATTTGCCTTTGTTCTCGGCGCATCTTGAGTATGCCTCGCGGATAAACTCCTCGGACATATGCCATTCGTTCACCCAACAGTTTACAAACTCTTTCTCTTTATCGGTGGGATTGCGCTTGTCAATGCCGCAAATCGAGCACACTTTTCTCCAAGCAGAAGATATATTTTCAAGCTCGTTCACTCTCTTCTCTGCGCCTTCGTAGTCGTGTATTCCGTTATTTGCCCAATCCTTTACTACCCTGTTTAGGTAATATATGCTTGCCGTGCCGTTTGTTTTACAGTAGTTAAAGAGCATCATAATGCAGCCTTCATCCATGCCGTAATCGTCCACACAGCTAACGATAAGTGCCTGAAACTGTGCGGTCATCTTTCCGCCAAGCAAAGATTCTATTGCCTTAACAAGTTCGAGAAGCTTGGGGTCGGCGTTAATTCTGTCGGACACATAAAACGGATCGAGAGCGCTCGGCTGATTGTTTACCGCCATGCGCCTCATTCTGCCTATTTTTTCACTCTGAAGCTCACCCGATTCCGATGTTTTTTCGGACACGGTTTCTTCCGCTTTCGGCTCTTCTTTTTTCTCGGCGACTTTTGTTTCGTTTGTCGGCACCGCCTCTTTTTCGGGAATCACCTTTTCTCCCTCGATTTTAATAAATCCTTTTTCTACCCAATAATCAAACGCCGTCTTGTAATCCGACGCATTTATTCCCGTTTCGGTGCAAACAATCTCTTCGTCAAATATCTGATTCGGATGTCGGAGCAAATAAAGAATAAACTTAAGCTCGCTCTCGTTTGCCGATCTCAAATATCTGTCAGTCAGCACATTCGGTACAACAAAAACCCCGTTCCAAACTCCGAGGTCAAGTCTGTAATCCATAAATCCTCCGTCCTTTTCGATCTAACTTATATCTTCAATTTCTTTTCGTTTACATACTTAGTTAAAGTTTAACACAGAACTTACAAAAATGGAATACGTCACCGCCGTGATATTTCGCAATTCAAAACAAGGCTGAAAAATCCGCTTAAATTTGCCGTAATTTTGCATTTATTTTTCACTTAACACAAGACTTTTTTGCAGTTTCTTCGCTAAAATATAGGTATAGTTATAAGTGTATGCTACGATAACATTTTATCTCTTATTACAATTTAAATATTGGGAAGGTGAATTCATGAAAAAACTGATAAGAAAAAGCATTTCGCTTATTTTGGTTTTCAGTCTGATTATCGGTGCCATGCCCTCGCTCGGCTCTTTAAGCGTGAGCGCCGCCTCGTCGGTAACCGGAAAAACCACAGCGAAAATCACAGTGCGCTCCTCAAAAAGCAATTCCGCTTCCGCGGTGACAACGCTCTCAAAGGGAACCGCCGTAGAACTTACAGCCGTTTCTTCCGACAACACCTGGTTCAAAATCAAAACGCTTAATTCTCAAACGGGTTACGTCAAGCCGACAGAAGTTTCGCTTAACGCAAACTACAAAACGACGGCTAATCTCAATTTGCGAAAAGAGGCATCCACTTCTTCCGAGTCGATAACTATCGTGCCGAACGGAACGGGCGTGACCGTTGTGAACACAAGCGGCGCTTGGTACAAAGCCGTTACCGCATCGGGGCAAATCGGATATATGTCCTCGCAATATCTTCAGAAAATCGGCATTTCTGTCGGCAAATATCAGGTTTCAAACACTTACCTGAAAATTCACACCGAGCCCTCGCTCTCGTCGACGGTAATTTGTCAGCTTCCACAGTACTACGTTTTAAACGTCACCGATGTTTCCAATGCACTTTGGTACAAGGTGAAACTTGCGGACGGAACTGTCGGATACGGTCAGATGGCGGCACTCACAAAGACGGATGACTCCAACTTCGTCACCCCCGCAGGAGACACGCTCTTCGTCACAACGGGCAGAGTTTACCTAAGAAGTGGCGCAAATGCATCATCGGCAAGCAAGGGAATAATCGAAAAAAATACGGTTGTCAGCGTAACCGACTATTCAAACTCAAGCTGGTACAAGGTAAAAGTGCCTAACGGAAACACAGGATATATGTCCGCAAGATATCTTGCCAAGACAAACTACATTTCCGCTAACAAGAGCACGACTCCCAAGCCGACAGCAACAGCCACACCGAAAGCAACCGTAAAACCGACTGCAACGCCCAAGGCTACGGCAAAACCAACGGCTACCCCCAAGCCGACCGCAACGCCAAAGCCCTCAACCACAACGACAAAATACAAAGTTACGGCTACCTCGGGACTTAACCTGAGAAAATCGGCATCAACATCGTCCGCTATTCTCGAGACCTTGAACTACGGCGCAATCGTCACACTGGTTGACGCTTACAGCACCTCGTGGTACAAAGTTAAAGCTTCAAGCGGAAATGTCGGTTATGTCAGCACGGATTACATCGAAAAATACAACGGCTCTTCTTCCGATTCCACCGACACGGGCTCAGGCGGAATTAAACTCCCTCGCTATCAGAGCTATTACCTCGGCGACGGATACTACACAAGCTCCGATACTTCGATAGCAACGGTAAACAACGGATTTGTTTACGGAAAGAAAAAGGGCACGTGCACAGTCGGCGGCAAGAAATTTACAGTCACCGACCCCGAGGCTGTACGATACGGTTACACATCACCGAACGCACCTGTATCGGGCAACACGTTTAATTTCGTTGCGGTAACGGATACGTCAAAAACAGCCGTCAAATTTGTCGTGACGGGCGGAGCAACCTACTCGACAACAAGCTACACAACGGAGAAGAGCGAAGCCAAAAACGGCTATGCCGCAAACTCGACAAAAATCTGGAAAAAGTCAGCCAAGCTTTCCACGGGAACTTACACCGTAAAGGTATATTCCAAGACAAGCTCGGGCTGGTCAAGCGATTACTACACCATGACCGTGTATGTCACGGCTTCATCGGCTGCGACTTACACCAAATCGAGCCATTACGCAAGCGACAGCATACTCAACATTATCGCTAACTTTGAGGGATATGTTCCGTGCATCGAGGACGATCCTCTCACAAGCGGCAGAACGCCTACCTTAGGTTACGGCCATGTTGTTTACAAGGGACAGTATTTCTATAACAACCTCACAAAGACGGAAGCTTACGCCATGCTTTGCGACACGGTAAATTCGGGATACTTCACAAAATCGATAAATTCGTTTGTAAGCAATCACGGATTACAAATAAATCAGGCACAGTGGGACGCATTGCTCTCGTTCAGCTACAACATCGGCACGGGCTGGATGAGCGGCACGGATACCGCAGACTGTCTTCTCTATTCACCGAATTTCAAGACGGTCGAAAGCAAAGTTAAGAGCGGTTCTCTTTCGGCGACCGTTGTGCTGAGTGGTTACGCTTATACGGGCACGAGCACAAATAAAACCCGCTACAGCATCTCGGCAGGTCAAAAAGTAACGGTGTACGGAACAAGCGACAAAACGGGTTCGGGCGGAAGAGCCTGGTACAAAATAAGAGTTTATGCCGGCGGCAAAACAAGAACTCTTTGGACGCCCGGAAACCTTAAATTCTCCTCCTCTGTCGGCTACACAAAAAATCTTCGCTATGTTGACTCCACTTTGCTCGCAAACAACCTTCTTCAGTGGCACAGAGCGGGCGGATCTTGCATAACGGGACTTGTCTGGAGACGACTCTCCGAGGCTAAAATATTCCTTTTCGGAGAATATAATACAGCCGCATATTCTGCCGCAAACTATCAAAAGAACACTTACAAATTCATCTATCCCTCTTGCGAAAAGAGATACGAGAATTATTAAAATGTGATTTTTTACCGACTTCGTTTTTTCGGAGTCGGTAATTTATTTTCATTTTTCTTGACAGTCACAAATGCGAGGGCTATAATCTAATTTAACAGGTATATTTAAACCGACGATCATGAGTAGTAGCCGTGAAAGAATCTCACAGAGAGCCGAAAAAAGGTGAAATTCGGCAGAAGAAGTCACAGTGAATGGACATGAGAGGGCATTTGGGAAATTTAAACAGTATCAAATGACGTCAGCCGCGTTAAGGCTTCGAGTGGACAAGATTCATCTTGTCAATTTGGGTGGTACCGCAGGAACCTATCGCTTCTGTCCCTTGTTTTGGGGACGGAAGCGTTTTTGTTTTCATCACATTAAAGCGTTTATGCGCAAAATTAAAATGGAGAGGAATAAGATTATGGAGTACAAATTTGCCAACAGAATTTCATCGCTTAAGCCGTCTGCAATCCGTGAGATTTTCAAATATGCCGCAGATCCGTCATATATTTCGCTTTCTGCGGGAAATCCCGCTCCCGAGGCGTTCCCCGTCAAAGAGATAACCGAAATCAGCGCAAAGCTGCTTGAAGAGAATCCGATTTTGGCTCTTCAGTACAGCGTGACAGAAGGTTATCCGCTTCTTCGCGAGGAACTGAAAAACTACCTCAAGGAGAACCACGGCATCGGCAGAGATTTTGATAATATTCTCGTCACAAGCGGAGCTCAGCAGATAGCCGATCTTCTCACAAAGTCGCTTGTAAACGAGGGCGACGTCGTTATTAGCGAATCACCGTCATTCATCGGTTGCCTCAACACATTCCGTGCGTACGGCGCAAAGTTGGTCGGCGTTCCCATGGAGAGCGACGGCATGAACATCCAAAAGCTCGAGGAAGCTCTTCAAAATAATCCGAACGCAAAGTTCATTTACACAATTCCGAACTTCCAGAATCCGTCGGGAATCACAATGAGCCTTGAAAAGCGCCATGCAGTTTACGAGCTTGCAAAGAAATACGGCGTTCTCATTCTTGAGGATAACCCGTACGGAGATTTGAGATATGTCGGTGATTACATTCCGCCGATTAAATCTTTCGATGAGGACGGTTTGGTTATGTATGCCGGTTCATTCTCAAAGGTTATAAGCCCCGGCATGCGTGTCGCTTATGTTTGCGGCCCATCGCCAGTCGTTCAAAAAATGGTTGTTTGCAAACAGGGTGCAGACGTTCACACAAATATCTGGGCACAGGTAGTTTGCTATCACTTCATGCACGACTATGATTTTAACGCTCACCTCGAGAATCTAAGAAAAATCTACACGAAGAAAAGACAGGTTCTGCTTGACGCCATGGAGAAAAATCTTGCCCCCTACATCACTTGGGACAATTTTGACGGCGGTCTTTTCGCTTGGTGCCACCTCCCCGAGGGAGTCGATATGCCCGACTTCTGCATGAAAGCGGTCGAGAGAAAAGTTTGCGTTGTTCCGGGAACCGCATTTCTCACGGACGAATCCGAAAAATGCGACGCATTCAGAATCAACTTCTCAACTCCGACGGACGAACAGCTCGTCAAGGGAATTGAAATTCTCGGCGGTCTCATCAGAGATATATTAAACATAAAGTAAAAACAGGAGATTTTTATAATGGAAAACCAAACACCTAAAAAAAGAGTTCTGAGCATGGTTCAGCCGACAGGAACATTTACAATCGGTAACTATTTCGGTGCTCTCAAGAATTTTGCCGCACTTCAGGATGATTACGAGTGCGTTTATGCCATGGCAGATCTTCACGCAATCACCGTAAGACAGGAGCCGAAGCAACTAAGAGAGAATGTTTATAAATCGTATGCGCTCACTCTTGCTTGCGGCATCGACCTTGACAAATCAATTCTATTCTTGCAAAGTCAGGTTCCAGAGCACAGCCAGCTTGCATGGATACTCAACTGCTACACGCAGTTCGGCGAGCTCTCGAGAATGACCCAGTTCAAGGATAAGTCCGCTAAGCACGCAGACAACATCAATGCGGGTCTTTTCACATATCCTTGCCTTATGGCGGCTGACATTCTTCTTTATCAGGCAGACTATGTTCCGATCGGAGCAGACCAGAAACAGCATCTTGAGCTTACAAGAAACATCGCAGAGAGATTCAACGGCCTCTACTCCCCCACGTTCACCGTTCCGGACGGAATTATTCCGAAGAACGGCGCAAGAATTATGAGCCTTGCAGATCCCACCAAGAAGATGAGCAAGTCTGATGACAACGTAAATTCGTTCATCACACTTCTTGACCCGAAAGACACCGTAATCAAGAAATTCAAGCGTGCCGTAACGGATTCCGAGGCAAGCGTACATTACGGCGAGGGCAAGGACGGAATTAACAACCTCATGGGAATTTACTCCGCCGCAACAGGCAAGAGCTTTGACGAGATTGAAAAGGAGTTCGAAGGCAAGGGTTACGGCGACTTCAAGACAGCCGTAGGCGAAACTGTTGCCGACTGCCTCGCACCTATTCAGGAAAAATACAATGAGTATATCTCCGATAAAAAATTCCTTGAAAAATGCTTTGAAGAGAATGCCGAGAAGGCACACTACATCGCAAGAAAGACTGTCTCAAAGGTTATGAGAAAAATAGGCTACATCAGCCTTTGATTACCGAAAACCCACGGCTCAAACTTAACAGAACGATATTTTGAAATTGACCCCCAAAAGTTGGATTTTTTATCTGTCTTTTGGGGGCGGTTTTTTCCTTGTTTTTCCAAAAGAAAAGGGACTTTCAAGTCTCCTTAAAAGTCCCTTGCGACATATTGTCAA
>CAVFCW010000003.1:0-220710 GCA_963621245.1 uncultured Prevotella sp.
CGCTTATCATTGTTGCCATAAGCAAACAGGTTATTGCTTTTCTTAGTTTTTTCATATCCTTTTACCTATCTTACTTTTACTTTTTTACTTTTTATTTTTTTCGATTTCAAAAAGCGGTATCAGTACCGCTTTTCATTTTAGAACGGCAAATCAGGGTCGTGTTCGTAATTTTCTTCTGATTTTTCTATGCCTTTCATTCCATAAGTTAAATCTTTTCCCAAGTAGATATTTTCGTACCACTCGTGGAAATCAAATTCTTCTTCATCTTTTCCCTTACGAACAGGAACAGGAAAACCGTCCTCTGAATATGTCATCTCATAAGAATAGCCGTTCGGGTCGCTTTCATCGGTATATACGCTGCTCAGATAAGTGTTTAAATCACTTTGCGTATATTCGTTTGCTACGCTGCTTGCGGAACTATAATCATATCCCTTTTGGATAAATATATCTCGTTGCTCTTTATACGAATTTGTTAAATCCTCGCCTACCTGATTGAGCCAGTCAGCAAATTCCTGCAACTTTTCATCGTTTATCTCATCGTCCACCGTTATCTCATCATACAATACCCACGGTCTGTTTTCCGCTAACCAACCTAACAAGCTTTGAGCATATCCACCTTTTATTTCGGGATATTCCCTTTTGGCTGCTTTCGGTTTGTTTCCGCTTAGACAAGACGAATAATCAAATTGCGGAACATATCTACCGCCCACAAGCTCATAAGTTATTCCATTCACTACTTTTGTCCAAGGTAATTTTTCGCTCATAACAAATTTCCTTTCTGTATGTATTCGTTTAATGTGTCTTAATTGTACATCTCAAATATCCGCTTGTCAATATGTTTCCTGTGCCAAAACAAAGACAGTGTTTGATTGATGAGCAACAATTTACGGCTGTTCGTTATCCGTCACTGCTTTTTGTGCCGATTTCCTTTTCTCATTTAGCTTTTTCTCAATATTTCTTCTTTTCTTATTTGCTTTGAGAATTTCTAAAACCTCTTTCTCTTGATAAACGCTTACAAGGCTTAGAAGCTCTTTTCTAAAGTGTGAAGCTTTAGAACGGCTGTAACCGTTTTCCATTTGCTCGATAACAAACACAAGTTCATCTGCCGTGAATTTGCTGTCAATGTAGTAACTAATTCCTCTGCCTTGCCTTTTCGATTTAATATCAATGCCGATGTCACGCATATCTGCAAAGTATCGATAAAGTGTTTTGCGGTCAATGGGGATTTCTCCCTCATCAACCGCCATTCGCCCTATTTCCTTTGCGGTCAAACCGTGATTTTGGTCGGTCGTTTGATTTTTTCCAGAATATGTGTTATTATACTTTGGTAAGATAAATATGTGCCCGTAGCCCAGTTGGATAGAGCGTCAGACTCCGACTCTGAAGGCCGCCGGTTCGAATCCGGCCGGGCACGCCAAAAAAAACGCATTGCAGTTTAATTTTGCAATGCGTTTTTGTTTTTATATTTGATTTATACCATCATCTTAGGTGCGTCCCAAAGATTGAGCTTTGTGCCGATTCCGTTCTCCAAGGCGTTGCGGTACACCATTGTACCCCATGCAACGTCCTCTGTCGGCATTCCGCCGACGGAATAAATTACGATCTCGTCGTCTTTTCTGTGAACGGGAATTTTACCGAGAAGAACATCGCCCAAATCGTCAATCTGCTCGGGTTTCATCTTTCCCTCAGCGATAAGATCTTCTACTCGAACGGCAGGAATCGGAATTGTGTGATAAGCGTTCGGCTTCATCTCTTCCTCCCAAGCCTCGTAAAGCATGATGTTGTCCGTCACGGTGCGTGCACGGTTAATCAAGAAGTCATCGTCAAAACGAAGTGCCGCCGTTGATTCAATAATTGCGCCCGGCTTAATCCACTCTTCTGCAATATACGGATACAAAGACGGATCGCCGGTCGGAGAAGATGTGGAAACAGAAACGATATCGGAACCGCGAACAGCCTCCTCGATAGTATCGACTGCATAGATGTCAAGCTCGGGATAATCCTCTTTTGCGTGATCGATAAACTTCTGAAGCGATGCTTTTCCTCTGCCTTTTACCTTTACGGTCTTGAGGGTCGGACGGACTGCAACCGCAGCAGCCAATGCTGTTTTGCTCATAACACCGGGTCCGATGATACCGATCGTTTCTGCGTTCTCTTTTGCGAAGTACTTAAATCCTACTCCCGGTACAGCACCCGTGCGGTAAGCGGAAAGAATGTTTGCGGACATAAATGCAAGCGGTGCGCCTGTGTCCTTGTCGTTTAAAATAAGCATAAGAATCGAACGCGGAAGACCCTTTTCTTTGTTTGCCGCATTCGAGCCGTACCACTTAACGCCTGCCATATCGAATTTACCGCCGAGGTAAGCCGGCATAGCCATAAAGCGGCGGTCGGGACCGTCCACGGGCATTTCAGGGAACGGAGATTTTTCGGGGAACATAACCATGCTGCCGTGTGAATTTCCGTTTGCGCCGCCCATGCGGTAATTTCCGACTTTCATCAGTCTGAACATTTCTTCCATAGCCTCGACGCAGCCTTTCATATCACGCACGCCGGCTTTAATCATATCGTCTTCGTTTAAATAAAGTAAATCAACCTTTGGATATTCCATTTTTAGTTCTCCTTTGCTTCTTTCTTTGTTTTATTTTTCCGATGTGCAATTAAGTAAAGCGCATTTTCCATTGCCATAACTTCATGGATTGGAAGTGGCTTAAACATCGGTTTTTTCAATTTGTATTTGCACCACAATGCCGCATAGACCGCGAGCAGTAAAAAGATGGCGCCGTCAATCATAAAGATTTTGTTTCTTGTGGCGGGGTTGCCGTCAATGTTCCAAATCATAAACAGATTTCCGATAATTCCAAGAATCGGAATAACCGGGCCGAACGGAACACGGAATGTTCTCGGAGCTTTCGGAAGTCGTTTTCTGAAAATGAGAACGTTGCAGTTCTCTATGATGTAAGAAACCATCCAGAACACTATGGCAAGAGTAATCATGAATGAAAGAGAATCACTTGTGGAAAGTCCCGTCGCATTCACGAGTATCATAATTGTGCCGATAAGCAGAACGCCGACATAATATGCGCCACGGCTGTTTTTCTTCAAGAAGATTTCCGGCATAAGTCCGATTTTTGCCATGCCCGCACACATATAAGACAAAAAGCTTATAGCCGAATTTACGGTGCTGATTACGGCAAAAATGGAGACAATAATCATCCAAATTGCACCGGCATAGCCAAGAAGTGAAGATCCGTACAAAATATGCGGCGATGCGCTCGCAGAAAGATCTGCCCAGTTGCAATAGTGACCCATGCCGCACACAACCAAAATTTGCATAAGCAGTATGATTACGAGACTTAGCACCATTCCGAGCGGAATATTTTTGCGCTCATTTTTCACATTGACCGAAATGGGAATTACAAATTCACTTCCGATAAAAAGGAAGAACGCAAGTCCAAGCATCGAACAGACATCCGAAAAAGATCCCGCAAGATTTGAGGGTTGCTCAACGGTTTCTCCCGTTCCCAGACCGAAAATTCCAAGCAAACCCATCACTACAAGAGAAAGGACAAGACCGTAAACCACAAAATTCTGAATTTTGGCAAACATATCGATTCCCATAAGGTTCGCCGTAATCAAAACCAACAGCAAAATTATGCAAAGCACGTTGGACGGAATTCCCGTGTTAAACACCGAGTTTACGGCATTGCCGAACATTGCACATTCTACCGAACCGGCGATTGACTGGCACACCAAGTATCCGCCTACCATGGTCACAATCGTGACAAAGGGGCCGAAACCCGCAAGCGTATACTGTGCAAGACCGCCTGTAAGATTGGGCATAAGTGCGTTAAGTTCTGCCATGGAAAGTGCCGTGCAGATATTAATCAAACACGCCATGACCATAGCCAAAATAAAACCTGTTCCAAGTGCTCCAGCACCCTGACCCAGTGACATAAGACAACTCGTTGCCACAATCAAACCGACGCCGGTTGCAATAACACTCATCAAGCCAAGCTTTTTCTCCATATGGTCACCTCACGACTACAGGGCGTCTTCGCCCTCTTCTCCGGTTCTTACGCGAATTACATTTGAAAGCGGCGTGATAAAAATCTTTCCGTCTCCAATGTGACCCGTGTACAGTTCCTTCTTTATGATATCTACAACTTTATCGATCATTTCATCCTTAACAACCACAAAAATGAGCTGCTTCGGAAGAAGTTCCATTTCCTTGTGGAGCTCCTCCTCGTATTCAAATGTTCCCTTCTGAACCCCGCAGCCGATTGCCTGTATAACCGTCATACCGCTGACGCCGATACGGCTTAGTGCTTTTTTGAGGTTACTCAGTCTGCTCATGGATGTAACGACTTCGATTTTTGAAAATCCCATATTGTTCTCCTTTCTTTCTAAAAAAAGACAAGGGCGTACAAACTTCTTTGTTGACGCCCTTGTCATAATTTCTTTCCGTTATTCTTTTTTTAAATCTTTGCTTTAAAACGATCGTATCTCAAAGCGCTTAAGTCTACAGTCGTATTTCCTGTTGTGATAAGCTCTGCGAGCTGTTCTGCCGCACCGGGAGCGATACCGAAGCCGTGACCCGAGAATCCGCAAGCAAGCACGAGTCCCGGAACCTCTGCCACATTGCCGAGAACCGGTACGCCGTCTGCACAGCGATCCATCCATCCGGCCCATGTTCTTACGATTTTTGCATTAGCCAAATCGGGGAAATACTTCATGATTCCTCGGCAGATACACGGAGCTGTTTTTGAATAACAAATAGGAGTTCCGTTATCCTTTGTGTATCCCTCAAGGCCGGATGAACCTCCGAATACAAATGAGCCGTGCTTCGTCTGGTGACCGTAGAAGTCTGCCTCTGCCGTACCGAGCATTTGATCGAACATATGCGGTTCAGCCTCGGTTACCAATGCTTCAAGCATTGCCTTCTGCATAGGAATATCAATTCCGACCGTTCCCGCAATTGCTCTCGATTCGTATCCTGCTGCAAGCACAATCGTTTCTGCCTCGAATACATCGCCCGATGCACATACGACTTTTCTAAGCTTTCCTTTAACCATCTTGAGCTCGATTACTTCCTCGCCCGAGATGAAATGAACGCCGAGTTTTCTTGCCGATTTATAATATCCAAGCGTTGTTGTGAGCGGATTTGCGTGGCCGTCTGTCGGACACCAGCTCGCACAGGTAACTTCTTCTGAAAGATAAGGATTGATTCTTCTTACTTCATCGCCGTCAATCATGCGAACGTCAAGTCCGACCTTTTTTGCACGATCCGTGAGACCTGTAAGAATTTGCTTATGCTTCTCTGTTTTACCGAGACGAAGGTTTCCGTCCTGATGATATTCGCAATCGACTTCAAGCTCCTCAGAAAGATGCGGCCAGAAGTTTTTGATTCCGTACATAACGAGTGGCAACTCTCTGGGATCACGGCCCGACTGTCTTACACCGCCGCCGTTTCTGCTGGATCCGCCGTTTCCGAAATGATCCGAACCCTCCAAACAGATGACCTTAACTCCTCTTTTTGCGAGATAATAGCTGACTGCACAGCCTATGATGCCTCCGCCGATTACTACTGCTTCTGCTGTTTTATTCATGTGCTGTGTCCTCCACTGCTTCATTTGCGAAAATGTGCATCTCTATCGGACGCATGGGAACTCTTGAAGTTGCCGGCTCCAATTCTGCGGGAGAAACGCCAAGCTCTCTTGCAACAATTCCCTTTACAAGCTTTGCGCAAGTCTGGCCCTGGCAAAGTCCCATTCCTGTGCGAAGATATCTGCGTATCTCCGTCATAGTCCACATTCCTTCGTGAACCGCACGGCGAATCTCACCTTTTGTGATTTCCTCACAGCGGCATATAAGCATATCGTCATCGGGACCCGGAACAAAAGGCCCGATATCTCTTGATCTGTCATTTACTGCATTCATCCTTTTATTCCTCCTTCTCAGTTGCCTTGAAGAATCTTGCTTTCATTGCAAATTCTTTCGGCACACGCATAGTAAGCAAATTGGTCTTATCATAAGCTTTGCTGTTCTTGACCGAAACAACGGTTGCTTCACAAACCTTTTGTCCGTTTCTGCCAAGAGCAATGCCTTTGGTTCCGGCTTTCGGAAGCGGTAAAAATTCATAAGGTAAAGTAACGGTTGCCGTTCCGTCGCCGCAGTCCTCATCAACAAGGAAGATAGCCTGTCCCGAACAGCTTGCAACGCACATACCGCAGTTGATGCACTCCGATCCTTCCACAACAATCGGAAGTGATGTGATGTTCGATCCTATAGAGATGCATTTTTTCGGGCAAGCGTCCTGACAAGGGTTGCACGGAATATTCTGCGTACATTCCATAACGGGATGAACTCCCACTCTGTGAGTAACACCGGGGAAACGCTCAATCTCGTCATCCGCAACAAAGCCGTGTGTTAAAAGGTTTTCTGAAACAGGAATGCCCTCTTCGGTCAATTCAACCTTTTTGCCCCTGTTCTCGGGAGCAAACATACCTTTGCGCAAACCGTCAAGCGCATGTTCGAGACTGTCAAACTCTGTGTCGAGCTCGTCTTTTTCTATGTAGCCGAGATATTCAGCCGCAGCTATACCCGCCATACGTCCTTCGATCATTGCGGAAGAAGCTTCCTCAATGCCCGATACGTCTCCGGCTACAAATACACCGGGGAGCGATGTTCTTCCGTACTTATCGCAAATCGGAACCTGTCCGCCGCGCTTTGGATTATCCTCCATTTCACAGCCAGCCATTTTTAAAAGCTGAGACATGGGAGAAAGTCCGACAGCAAGACAAATTGTATCAACGTCAAAGTGCTTTTCCGTGCCGGGAATAAACTGAAAATGAGAATCCACCTCAGCAATGGTAACTCCCGTGACGCACTCATCGCCCTCAGCACGGACGATAGTGTGAGAAAGATAGAACGGAACACCTGTTCTTGCAACCTTAGCCGCATGAACGCCGTATCCTCCGACTCTCGGTGCGGCGTCTACAAGTCCGACAACCTCACATCCGCACTGCAGAAGCTGGAAAGAAACAACCAAGCCGACGTTGCCGGAACCCAACATCAAAACCTTTTTTCCGGGAAGTATGCCGTGCAGATTCATCATGGTCTGAGCGGCACCGGCGCCGATAACTCCGGGGAGCGTCCAACCGGGGAATGTTACCATATTTTCAGATGCGCCCGTTGCAATAAGAATAGCGTCTGCTTTGTAGTGGTGAATTTCTCCTCCTATTTTAACGACTACTTCTTTATCCTGATAAAGACCTATTACCGTTGCGTTAAGCACAACCTCAACGCCTGCATCGTCCGCCTCTTTCAAAAGCTGCTGGCCGATAACAAAACCTCTGACCTTTGCACGATGCTCCTTCGAGCCGAAAAATTTATGAATCTGCTTAAAAAGCTGTCCGCCCGGCTTTTCGTTTTCGTCAAACACTACGGTTTTAAGGCCTCGCTTAGCTGCTTCTACTGCGGCAGACAGTCCCGAAGGACCGGCACCGACAATGATTAAATCATATCTTTTCATCCTCTGTCCTCCTTACTGCTTGTCAAACGGCTTATCGCTTACGCCGTACTGGGTTCTGACGTCCATGCCCGCTTTTAGTGGGGTGATACATGTTCTTACATTCGGCACGCCGTCCACAACCATTACGCAGTCGGTACATCTTCCGATTGCACAAAAGATTCCGCGCGGCTTGTGCTCCTTCTTTGTGTATCGGTGAACCATAACTCCCGCCGCTTTAAGCGCTGCAGCAATCGGCTCACCCTCCATTCCTTCGATTTCCTTTCCGTCAAAGGTAAAACGAACCGTCGCACCCTTTTCCTGAATGCCGAGGATCGGATGTTCTGTTATTCTTTCTGACATAAGTTTTCCTTCCTTTCCTGTAAACTGAGGTTCTAAGCTAAGCTTCCCTTTATGCGGGATTTGAAATTCGTCTTAACTTCAGAGTACGCATCTCTGAAATCGGCAAAGGCGCCCAAATGGATCCTATCCACTCAGACGCCTTTATCTGCTACTGTTTATTTTCTACTGTTTCTTCACTGCTGTAACTTACAAGCAATACTTTATATCTTTTTCTCTGATAAAAATTGTAAAAATCGGAACAACCGATATAAATTAACGATAAATCTTCAAAAACTCACCCAATGTATTTTATCGGCTTTTTGAATTTAATTTTAAATTTCACAAGAAATACAGAAAAATAAAAACAAAGACCCAAATAATTTTCAGGTCTTTGTTTTATTTTTATTTAAGCAAAGCAGTAATGATAATTCTTCCGTCCTTGTAATCGGCGGAAATCGAGCCCCTATGCCCCTCCGCTATGCTCCTTGCGATTGAAAGTCCTATGCCGAATCCGCCCGTGGCTGAATTTCTCGATGAATCCATGCGGTAAAAACGGTCAAACATCCTTTTTAGGCTGTTTTCATCTGGCTGATCGCACTCGTTCGAAACGCATAACTTTACCCCGTGTCTCGCTTTTTCGAGCGACAAATCGATAGTGCTGTCTTTTGAAGCATACTTTACCGCATTGTCCATAAGCATTGAGATAAGCTGGCGCACGGCGTACTCGTCACCGTTATAATTTAAATTTTCTTCGCAAGTTATTTTGAGGTCAAGGCTCTTTTCCTCCGCAAACTCCCTAAATGATTCCGCCGTCTGCTCCACCGCCTCACTCACGGGGAAAACGCTCATTTTAAGCGGACTTTCTTCCTCGTCCATGCGTGAAAGCGTGACAAGAGAATTTACGAGTGACGTGAGTTTTTCCGTCTGAGCCTCGGCTTTATCTATCCACTTTTGCTTGCCGACTTCCATCTCGAGAACCCTTAAACTTGTCGAAATAACTGTTATCGGAGTTTTGAGTTCGTGGCTTGCATCGGTGATGAACTGCTTTTGCCGCTTGTAACTTTGCACCACGGGATCGATCGCTCTGCGTGAAAAAAGCACAACAAGCAAAAAGACGAGCAAAATGCACACAAAATCAGCCACAAAAGACCAGAGAAGAACCTTTCTAAGTGTTCGAAGCTGTTGGTAGCTGTCGAGGAATATTGCCACATATTCCCCCTCATCGTTCAAGTAAACGCCGTAGCTGTATGTCTTGTAAACGCCGTAGCCCGTGCCGTGATTTTTTGCCTTGACGAGATATTCGTCCACTGTATCGGTTGTGACGGCAGCAATTCTGGTCAAATCGGCTGTTGTCATGGTACCGTTTTCGTCAAAACAAATCACAAAGAAACGTGTTGAAAAAGGAGTTTCCTGGTTGAACGGCCCGCCGCTTGTGTTTTTCGGCGGTTTTTTATCGCCTGTCGATATGTCGGGCGGTTCGTTTTGCTTTTGTTCAAGCGGAATTGTCCCCTCGTTCTCGTGAATCAAATCGAGAGTCCGCCTCAAATCACTTGCCGTCGAAACAACATTGGTTACATTCAAAATTAGCGTTAAAAGCAGCATGACTGCCGCAACGGAAAGCGTGGCAATGCGGATAAATCTCTTGCGAAGCCTTAAAATCATGACTTATCCTCCAGGAGGTAGCCGAGGCCGCGGTTTGCCGTAAGCGTGGCGAGGGAGCCTATACTCTTTAGCTTCTTGCGAAGGTTTGATATATTCACCCAGACGACATTTATCTCGGCGTCGTTATCCCAACCCCAAACCTTTTCCATGATTCTCTCGGCGGAAAAAACACGGTTGGGGTTGCGCATGAAAAGCTCCGCTATCTGAAATTCTCTGCCGCTTAAGCGTATGCTGTTTTCACCGCAGGAGAGAACGCCCGACTCGGGATCGAGCGTCAAATCCGCAAACGAAAGGCAAGTCGGGCGGTACGCCTCGCTTCTTCTGAGCATTGCACGCACACGGCTTATAAGCTCATCGGGAACGAACGGCTTGGGAAGATAATCGTCCGCACCGGAATTAAATCCGACTATGCGGTCGTCCGTCTCCCCTTTTGCCGTAAGCATCATAATGGGAGTTTCGCAATTTTCTGCTCTTAGCTTTTTAAGCACCTCAATGCCGTTCATTTTCGGCATCATAACATCCAAAATGATAGCGTCATATGCGCCAGAAATCGCATACTCGTAAGCGTCAAAGCCGTTGTGAACACAGTCCGTCGCAAAGTTGTTTTTCTCAAAAAAGGCGACCAAAACCTCAGCCAAGTCCAATTCGTCCTCTGCAATTAAAAGCCGCATAAAATCACTCTCCTTTTGCTTATCAGTATAACGATTAAAAGATATTATTGCAAGAAGTCAAAATCAGAGAGAAACCTCTTTCATCACATTTCTCGAACAGGAAATAGTCAGGTTGCCGTTTCTCGTGCGAAGCTCATCAAGAAATGCTTTCGGCACTCTGCCGTCAGCCATAATAATTCGGTATTCGAGGTCAAACATTGTGCCCATGTTGGAGGTTTTCACACGCACAAGCTCAAAGTCACTTGTGTAATTTTCCAAAACATCGTCAAACAATCCCTCGTAATCGAGATTCTCGGGCACGCTTATGCGAAGTATTCTTTCAGCCTCGGATTTTTGACCGAAACGCAAAAGCGTTAAAAGCATGAGCATTCCGCCCGCAAGCACAAAGGTAAGCACGGCAAGCACCACATAGCCCATTCCCGTTGCTAGACCTACTGCCATAGCGAGAAAAATCACGGCAATCTCCCTTGCAGTGCCCGGTTGAGAACGGAACCGAACGAGTCCGAACGCACCCGCAACTGCAACTCCAGCTCCGATGTTTCCGTTCACAAGCATTATCACGACCTGTACGGCTGTTGGGAGTATTGCAAGGGTAAGCGCAAGGCTTTGACTTGATTTTTCACGGTACATAGATACAAGTGAAAGTCCGATTCCGAGCGCCATGGAAACAGCGGTACAAATGAGAAAAGCTCCTATAGTTATTTGAGATCCGATTATAGAATTAAGCACAGATTATGTCCTCCTTAGATTTTTTGATTTCATCGGCTTTAGGCATGTCATAGCGATAGCATGCGCCATATTTTGAATAAGATGTCGGGTAAGCCTTTGCTTCCGAGAGCAAACGGCTAAGCCACAGCGGTGCGGTATCTGGTATTTTTATTTCCATAAGCACCTCGCCGTAACCGGATATTGGCGAGCCGTAATCTCCCAAACGCAAATCGAGATTATCCGTCCTCCAACGCAAATTTGTATCGAATGTTATGCGAAGTTCACTGTTTTCAATGCCCGCAAAAGCAATTCTGTCGTAGCCTATAAAAACCTTTGGCTTTGTTTTGTAAAACTTCTGAAACCACTTTATTTCGTTTCCGATTTGACCGAGGTTTTCATAACCCACACAATCGTCAAATTGACATGCGCTTAAGTAATTTTCTACTTTATCCGCTCCGAGCGTAACCCGTCGCTTGTAAACTATTCCGTCGTATTTCTTTTTTATCTCGACAAAAACTTTGTCGTTTTCACTCGGAACACCGTAGCTTCTCACACGGAGTTTCTCTTTGTATATCGGTTTTTCGAGAGAAGTTCTAATCAAACGCCAGTCATCCGTATCGTAATATATATTACAGATGGTATATTCGCCGTAAACGTCCTTTTTCATGTAGGGACGCATGCCTTCTATTATCATCTTTTGCTGCCGCCTTGTTAGGCAATATTTCTTTTCGTAACGCTTAAAACAATTTTGTGCCATATTTCTTCCTCCGATTTTAAGCTTACACTTTGAACCTAAAGAAAACCTAAAGAAATTTAATCAAAATTCTTTAGGCTGCCTTTAGGTTCGTTTTCTATAATATGAGCAAAGAAACGCAAGGAGGACATTATGAAAAAGAAACTTTCATTTATATTAGCTCTTATCATAGCGGCTTCACTGACCGGTTGTTCGGCGGGCACAGCCGCCTCCGAGACAAGCCAAGAAAGCACGGCAAGTTCGGCAGTCGCGACACGCAGTGCGGCTGAAACATCAAGCGAAGAAAGCTCGTCAAGTTCAGTCGACAGCGAGGCGGTAACTCTCACCTTTTCCGACAGCGGAATTAGCGGAGAAGCCGACGGCGTAAAAATTGACGGAACGGCACTGACAATCTCAAAATCGGGCACATATATACTCACGGGAAGCTGTTCGGACGGCTCCGTCAAAGTTAAAAAAGGCACAGAAAACGTTAAAATTATTTTATCGGGACTCACTTTATCAAACAGCAAAACCGCTCCCATAGTTTGCGGTAAATCGAGCGAAGTGACAATCGAAGTCGCAGACTCGACAGAGAACACTTTGAGCGACACGGCGGAAAATAACGACACCGAAAACAGCTCAAACACGGACGCAGAAAATGCCGTTATCAAGTGCAAAGACGGCTCGCAGGTGGTTCTTTGCGGAAGCGGTAGCCTCACAATCAACGCCAACGGCAAAAACGGAATTAAGTCGGGATCTTCCGACAGTGAAACTTCCAAGGAAGCATCGCTCACCATTAGAGAACTGTCACTCACAATTAACGCTCCCGTAAATGATGCGGTTAATGCGGAGAACATTCTCAATGTCGAGAGCGGAACTCTCACAATCGAAGCCTCCGATGACGCTCTTCACTGCGATCTCACCTTGAATATCGGTGCGGACGGAACAGATGGGCCGAGCATAAAAATCACAAATGCTTATGAGGGAATCGAAGCCGCCGTTTTGAATATTATGTCAGGCGATATTGATATAAATTGCAGTGACGATTGCCTTAATGCCGCAAACGGCGATTTGAGTGGATATAATTTTGAGATGAATATCTCGGGCGGAAACATTCACGCTTACACGACAGACGGTGACGGATTTGATTCAAACGGCACAATGACAATTTCCGGCGGTTACATAGAGGTTTGGACAGCCAACACATCGGATAACCAGCCGCTTGATTCGGACGGAGAACTCACCGTCACGGGCGGCACGGTTCTTGCGGCAGGCGGAAGCAGCGGCATGGGATTATCCGTCACGGCAGAAAACGGATTTGTCACATTTGGCGGAACTCAGGGCGGTCAAGGCGGAGGATTCGGCGGTCAACCAAATAATAACGGAGAAAATATGACTCCTCCCGATGACAAGCAAAACGCAAACGGAAATAACGAGAGCATGCCCGAGGGCACTCCCTCCGCTCCCAACTCAAACGCACAAAACGGACAAGCCGATAATAACGAAAACAGCTCTGCTGATTCCGAAAATTCAGAAAACGGACAAAATATGCCATCAAATCAGCCGCAAATCCCTTCCGGCGGTTTTGACGAAAACACATCGGGTATCTCGGTAGAATCAGGCAGTGAATTTACTATAAGCGATTCTGACGGAAATGTTCTATATTCCGGCACGGCAGTTTGCAATGCTTCCTATGTATTTTTCTATTCCGACAAAATTACAAGTGAAACGACATACACATTGACTGTCGGCGAAACAAAGACCGAATCGACCGCACAAACCGAAAGTACTTCCCAAGATATTGGAGGAAAAGGTGGTATGCCTTTTAGCGGCGGCAATATGGAAAACGGAAATGCCGCTCCGAACGGACAAAATGCAAAACCCGAAAATGAAAACAGTTCGGAAAACAATAATAACAGCTCAAACAGCGAAACATCAAATTAAACGTAATAAATAATGGTTAAAGCAAAAGACCGGTAACGCATATGCGCCGCCGGTCTTTCGCTTACTGATAATAGGATAAACTGAATGTTGTAATCAAGATAATTAAGCTTTTTTCAACCGAATTTAACTTAGCGGTTGAAAGCTTTCACATCTTCCCTAAACAGAAAAACATCTCATAATGCTGAGATGCTCTTCTGTCTTTTTGGGGGGAGTGTGTTGTGTATGAGGTAATATGAGGTAACTACCCTCTTGTAATCTTTTTAAACATTGCCAAGCATTTGAAAACATTTTGACTCAAAATACTTTCAAATATTTGGCAATCGGGACTTCGGACTTTGGCGAAGTCCCGATAAACCAATATTTTAAGCGAGATACTTAAAGATAAGATAAATCTGAATTACTTGATGAAGCTGACGTGCTTGCAGATCTCCTCGATTGCAGCGTCCTTCTTCTCGTTGAAAGTAACCTTGTTCTTCTCGAAGAGGTTGTTTCCGTTAGCGTCGATTGAAACGATGAGCGGACCAAACTCCTTAACCTTGCAGCACCAGAGTGTCTCGGGCATTCCAAGCTCATCCCAGTGATGCTCTGCAATTCTCTGAACCTCTGTAGCTGCAACAACAGCACAGCCTGCAGGGAATACGCAGTGGATTGCACCGAAGTCTTTGCATGCACGCTCTGTGTTCGGTCCCATACCGCCCTTACCGACGATAACGCGAACGCCTGTGTGCTCTACAAACTCATACTCAAACTTTTCCATACGCATGGAAGTTGTCGGGCCGACAGAAACCATCTCGTATGCATCGTCCTGACCCTCGATGGGACGGACAATCGGGCCTGCGTGGAAAATAGCCTTGTTGCGGATGTCGTAAGGAAGTTCTCTGCCACCCTCGACCAAACGTCTGTGAGCGACGTCACGGCATGTCATAAGATCGCCGTCTAAGTATACGATGTCACCAATCTTGATGTCAGCTAAATCCTCGGCGCTGACCGGTGTAGTTAAAACCTTTTTACCGTCTCTGATTTCTACCATTACAGTTCTACCTCCGAATGAGTTGTTACAGTTGCGTTAAGATCCTTATCAAAAATTACGTGTCCGCGTCTGTGGCTCCAGCAGCCTACGTTTACGGCTACACCGATTGTGGACGGATGACGGGCTGTGTTCTCGATGTGAACGCCCATAACGGAATTTTTACCGCTCATACCCTGAGGTCCAAGGCCGATTGAGTTGATTCCGTCCTCGAGAAGCTTCTCCATCTCTGCTGCACGGGGGTTCGGGTTGTGAGAACCGAGAGGTCTCATAAGAGCCTTCTTGGAGAGAAGAGCTGCTGTCTCTACGCTTGTTGCAACGCCTACGCCAACGAGAAGCGGAGGACATGCATTGATGCCGTAGCTTGTCATCTGGTCGAGAACGAACTTTGTTACGCCTTCGTAGCCCATGCCCGGCATAAGAACCATTGCCTTACCGGGAAGTGTGCATCCGCCGCCTGCCATGTAAGTGTAAATCTCACAGTGGTCGTCGTCCGGAACGATGTCCCAGAATACTGTAGGTGTTCCCTTACCTACGTTTCTCTTTGTGTTAACCTCGTCAAAGGTCTCAACACTGTTGTGACGAAGCGGTGCTCTGAAAGTTGCTCTAACAACAGCTTCCTTGAGAAGAGCCTCGAGCTCGCCGATAAGCGGGAAGTTTGTTCCGCACTTAACCCAGAACTGAAGAACGCCTGTATCCTGGCAGCAAGGACGGTTGAGGTCAACCGCAAGCTTCTGGTTGCGCTTCATTGTCTGATAGATGGCTGTTGCGAGAGGGCTGTCCTCCTGCTCGGAAAGCTCCTGGAGCTTTGCCTCAACGTCATCGGGAAGCTTTTTGCCGACATAGGCAACAAACTTCGCCATTTTTTCGGTCATAAGTTCTACATTCTGCTCTTTAGTCATTTGTAGATTCCTCCTTAAGGTAATTCAGATTTAAATATAAGTTTAATTTTTAATTTTATGCCGGGAAGAAAGGATATGCGATGGGAAGTAATACCATGCAGATGATGAATGATACCAATATAAGCGGCAAGCCTGCCTTTACGTAATCGGTGAACTTGTATCCGCCGATGCCGACAACCATCGTGTTTGCGGGCATTCCGATAGGTGTTGCATATGCGCAAGAACCTGCGATAACTGTTGCGATAACAACTGCTCTCGGGTCTGCACCGAGGCCGTTAGCAAGTGAAACTGCGATCGGAACCATGAGGGCTGTTGTTGCTGTGTTTGACATAAAGTTTGTCATAGCACATGTTACAACGAAGATAACAAGGAGAAGTATCATCGGGCTTACATCCTTGCCGAGGAGATCGATAAGTCCGTCTGCGATCATTGTGCCTGCTCCGCTTGAATCAAGTGCGGATGCAAGAGCAAGTGAACCGCCGAAGAGGAAAACTGTCTTGAGGTCGATTGACTTAAGAGCTGTTTTCTCATCGATAACACCCGTGAGAATAAGTATGATTGCGCCGATTGAAGCCGAAACCTGAAGCTTAATGCCGATCTGGCTCTCAAAAATCATGGCGAGAATTGCGAGGATAAGAACTGCGAGGGACATAATCTGCTTCCACTTGGGAACATTCGAGAAGTCCTTCAGAGCATAGTTGTCATCGTCGGCATCAAGCGCCTTAGTCTCCTTGGGGAGAAGCTTGTAGCCGAAAAGTGCGAAGAAAATAATTCCTGCGATAAGCATCGGGCCGCCTACGATGATGTACTCGAAGAAGCTTGTCTGAATTCCGAGCTCCTGTAAAGCACTCACACCGAAGAGATTTCCGGGTGCGCCGATGATTGAAAGGTTTCCGCCCAATGCACAGGCAAATACAAGCGGCATTAAGAGGTGACTGCGGCTGTATCCGCTGTCTGCCGAGATTCCGATGATAACCGGAATGAGAACCGCTGCCGTTCCGGTATTTGAAAGGAAACCGGACATTACGCCTGCAATTACCATTATTGCTATGATAAGGCTGCGCTCTGTTTTTGCGAATTTAGTAACCAAGCCGCCGATTTTGTTTGCCATGCCTGTCTCAAACAAAGCCTGACCTACAACGAACATTGCAACGCAAAGAATAACGTTGGAATCGACATAACCTGCAAATGCTGTTTTTGCGTCCAAAACACCTGTTACACACAGACCTACGGAAACAATGGTAGCCGTCAGACCAAGCGGGATTTTTTCCAGCACAAACATAATGACCGCAAATGCCAGAAACAATAGGGTGATGACTGATGCACTCATTGAAATTTTGCCTCCAAATTTTGATATTTAATATTGTATCCAATCCACAGGATAAATATATGCCGAACCGGTACCTGTTCGGGTTTTCACAAGGTAACCAAAGTTACCTAAATGACTTAAGAAAATTTATTAAAACTGAGGTAAGATATTTGATACTTGATATTGTATCCATTTGTTGACTATAATATACTCCTCTGTTCTCAAAAAGTCAATACTTTTTTAATAGATTTTTTAAAGTTTAGCACAATAGCAAATACGCACATATCTTCTTTGTGCAAGGTCTACAAGCAAATTTCCAAACAAGAAATTTTAGATACATCTAACTTTCAAAAGTATTTTGCCTGTCTTTCAAGAACTTGAAAAGAAATTTCAAAAAGGCTTTCAAAATTCTTTTTCACACGAATTTACACGAAAAAAAGGAGAAGACTAACTTCTCCCTCATTCCGTTATTTTAAGATGTGAAAGCACATTGACAAGACTTCGCATGATGTGAGCTTCCATAAGGTCGCCCGCAAGCTTTTCGTTTCTTGCCTCGAGCGCACAGAGAATTTTGTGGTGCTCCTCCATACTTATGTGAGCATAATTCTCCTGAGTCACTTTGTGTCCCATGGAAAGACCGTTCCACATGCTCTGCAAAAGCTCTTTCATAGCGTCGTTATCTGCAGCCGTCCATATTGCCATGTGAAATTCTTGATTCTGTCGGCTGTAACTTGTGCTGTCGTCTCTTGCAAGTGCTTTTTCGGCTTCTTCATATGCCTCTTTAACCGCCGTAATGTCGGCGTTTCTTCTGCACACGAGAATAACCGCCGCTTTTTCAAGTGCGGCACGGGTCTCGTAGTGATCCCTAAGCCGCTTTTCGCTCATTCCAAGGACTATTGCGCCTCGGTTCGGCCTCAATTCGATAAGACCCTCTCTCTCGAGCATTTGAAAAGCTTCGCGGATTGGCGTTGCCGAAACTCCCAGCTGCTTCGCCGTGTCTTTTAGTGTAAGTTCCTGTCCTTCTGCAAACTGATGGCTGAGTATCGCCTCACGTAAGGCAGACGCAACTCGGTCACGGGCGGGAAGCATCTGAATGGGGTTTAACGGAGATAAGCTCATCTATCAAGCTCCTTCGCCGCTTTGTCAGCTAAATCGTTATAGTACTTGCGGATGTACGGCACAACCTCTCTTCCCTCGTTGAAGGCGTCAATAATAGCCTGATTGTTAGGTAAAAGATCCTCGTCGGTAAAATCAACGAGAGTTTTAAGTGCTTTGAGGAGCATTCTGCGCTGAATCTCAAATCTCTGGCTTACAGCCGGATTATCGAGTGCTTCCGCAATGGCAAGGTGAAAATCCCAGTCGGTGGTGAGCTTAGGCAAGCCGGTCTGACGAAGCGTCGGCTCTGCTAGAGTATAAATCTCACACTCCATTGCAGCCAAGACAGAAAAGCTCTGTCTGATTCTTGAAGATCTTGCTCCGACAACCTTGATGTGCCTGTTCGGAAGTCGAATTAAAAGTCCCTCATTCTGCAATTGCTGCAAAGCCTCTCTGACGGGAATACGGCTTATGCCAAGCTGAGCGGCAATATCCATTTGTCTTAATTCCATTCCGTCTGTAAGAGTTCCTCTGTAAATTTCACGGCGAAGTGCGTCTGCAGCCTGATCCTTCAAAGGGACAACGGTAACATTATCCATAGTAAAATTCTCCTTTCTGTTCATCATCAATATTGTATACAATATTTGTCATCCAGTCAAGTACATTATATAGTATTTGGGAGCATTTAGTCAACTTTTCTAAATAAAATGTAATATAGATAAATAAAAAAGCCACAGCTGTTAAGCTGTGGCTGGCGCAGAAGGAGGGATTTGAACCCTCGCGCCGGTTACCCGACCTACTCCCTTAGCAGGGGAGCCCCTTCACCACTTGGGTACTTCTGCAAGCTGGTGAAGTTATTAAAAATAACTTATTCTCTTATAATAAGAGATGGCGGAGAGAAAGGGATTCGAACCCTTGGTACGTTGCCGCATCACTAGTTTTCAAGACTAGCTCCTTAAACCACTCGGACATCTCTCCGTATCAAGCTCTACGATAATACCATAAAACGAGATATATGTCAAGCATTATTTTAAATTTATCGTTATTTTTTAATATTTTCACATTTTTATATTTCAAAAGCCGATTAAAGCACAAACAAAAAACGGCTCTTCAACTAAGAAAAGCCGTTTTTTTGCTTAAGCGTAATAACTGTCTATTGTCGGATTATCTATGTTTATCTCGTAAACATTGCTGAACGATCCGTAAATTTTCTTTCCGTTCTTCACGGTGTAGCCTCTGACTTTATAGAAATAAGATCCACTTGTCTTGAGGTTGCCTCTTGTATAAATCGGATTTTTCACCGTTCTTGCAAGCGTAAATCCGCTTGTCGAAGAGTATCCCGAGCACCAAACTTCGTATCGTGTTGCACCATCAACCTTGTTCCATGTGAGCTTAAGTCTTCCGCCGCTCACCGTTACGTGCGCACTCGGCTTCCACATTGTGGTTCTTGCGCTTCTTATCGCTGACGCGCTTCCCGTATAGGTTTTGTTTTTATAATTGGTATACGGCACTATCTTGTAGTAATAGGTCTTATTAAACGCAAGGTGAGTATCGTAAAAACAATTTGTGGAGTTATTCTTTATCGTTTTTCTCAAAGAATAAGTTCCGTTCTTTGACGTCGCACGATAGATTTTATAACCCGAGGCAGCCGAATTCGGCGACCAATAGAGCTTAATAATATCGCAGCCACGGCTCATGGCGTTAAACGACGACATCTTGGGAGTTCCGACGGTAACACTACATTTTTGCGACATAGAGCCATCGCTCGATTTAACCGTTACCGTTGCTGAGCCTGTGCCCACTGCGGTAAGCTGACCTGAAGAGCCGACCTTAACAACGTTTGTGTTTGACGAAGACCACTTGACGGAAAGCGACGAAGGAGTTACCTTTGCGCTGAGCATAGCAGTCGAACCGATTGTCATATTAAGGTTTGTTTTGCTTATTGTGAGGCTTTTTTCGGGTGATGTTTTGATTATTATGTAATTTCTGTGGGACAAATCCGACATAGGCGCAATTACGTTGGCATAGGTTGACTGCCAAGCTTTGTTTTCGCCCAAACTGTCGCCCCAATAAATCATGAGGTGATTGTCCTCACCGCCGCTTAGTGAATCAGGGAAATTAGTGAAACCGAGAACCAAATCTCCCTTTTCAAGGTGTCCGCTGTAAAGCATGGAATTCAAATCGGAATAGACATAAGCGCGAAGGTTGCTGTTTTGAAGCAAAGCATACCAGTTGCTTGCGCCCGCCATGGCGTCATAATATCTTCCCGAATTCCAGTAAAATATATTGCCTCGGCGCATAAAATCCATCATTGCGGTTCCGTTAAGTCCCGCTTTTCTGCAGGCATGAGCGACAAATCCCGCGCAGTTCAATCCGGTCATTCCATTGTAACTCGTGTCGCCGTTCGGAGACTGAAAGTCGCCCGAAACATATCTTGTTCCGAGATAATAATTGTCGTGCTCGTGAGAAGAAAGCCAGTTAACAAGGCTTTCTCTGCTCATACCGTAATTCTCAAGATATTCGCTGCCGTAAGCATTCTTACCGATTTCGCTTTGAACGGTACCCCAACTCCTTTTCTCTGCAAAGACGCTCATAGGGAAACAAGTAAGAAAGATTGCGACAGTCAGCATAAGCGAAACAAGCCGCACAGATTGTTTTTTCATGGTACAACCCCCAATATTTTATATTTAGATATAGTTTTTAAAGTCTGACGACAGTCGGCTCGTGGTGAAGAGCGGGAATTATTTTTTCCTTTAAGTCACTCACCTTTATTCTCAGGCTCGAAGTATTGATGCACGGATGACATCCGAAATATTCGGCGTTCAAAACATCCTCATCGATAAGCAGTTTAACTGCGTTCTCTTTGTCGTTCATAAGCCCAAGAACGCTGACCGAACCGGGAGTAATATCGAGATATTTCTCCATGTATTCTTCCCCCGCAAACGAAAGCCGTGAAGAATTAATCTGAGCGGAAATATCTTTCGTCTTGAATTTTTTGTCTGCCGGTATCATCAAAAGGTAAAATGCCGTTTGCTGTCTGTTGCAAAGAAAAAGATTCTTGCATATCACCGCATTAAGACACTTATCAATCTCCTCGCAGACCTCCATGGTCATTGCCGGCTCGTGGTCTATTCTGTCGTATTCAACACCTAGGTCGTCAAGAAAATCATAGCACCTTATTTCCTTTTGAAGTCTGCCGCTCTCATCAAGCGGTCGGCCCTTTAAAAGCTCCATACCTATCCTCCGTTTTGGATTATATATATATATTTTACAACCACTAAAGTAAAAAATAAAGACTGTATTATATATATCGGCACTTTATACAAAAAACGAAAAAGAACCGCTCATAAAGGGCGGTTCTTCTCCGGTCTTTTTGTGAAATAAAGGAAGTATGCTTTGGAGTGTGTGAATAAACTGAATATAATAGGAAATCACAAAAAGTTACAAGGTATTTAAAAGCAAGTGCATGTAATCTGAATATCTTTTGTCGGCTTATGTGTTTATAAAAACTCTACGCTACCGTCCTCGATGTGATACATAGCTCCGATAACTCTAAGCCCAGTCTCGGCTTCGATGTTGCTGATTGAGAGACTGCTCTCAATCACTCTCACGCTGTGAAGAACATTCTTACAGCTTGCCTTATAGGGGTCTTTTTCATCGCCTATCGCCTTTCGTATCTCATCTGTGATAAAACGGATGTAGCCCGTCGGCTCATGATTTATAGCCGCGTCCACCGCACCGCAACGGGTGTGTCCCAAAACAACAACAAGCTTGCACCCCAAATGCTCTGCCGCATACTCAATGCTGCCGAGCTGGTGATCATCGATGACATTTCCCGCCAGACGTATCACAAACAATTCTCCTATACCCGCCGAGAAAATATGCTCGGGAATTACCCTCGAGTCGGAACAGGTGACGATTATCGCATAAGGCGATTGCCCCTCTGTTGCCGTGGTGTAACGGATGCGCTTTGAGATGTTGCTGTGATTTTTCTTGGCGTTCAAATACTTCGAGTTACCCGAAGCCAATCGATAAATGGCGTTAGCCGCCGATGTGATTTCTGCCTGCTGCATAACGGAACCTCCCGAAAAAAGCACTGCCCGACTGCCCCACGCTTGGGACGGTCGGGCAACTGATAAGAAGTTAGGATAGTGGATGTCTTAGAATGTGATAACTCCGAGTACCAAACCTGCTACCAAGCAGATGATTGATACGCCCCACTGCCATGTGAAGCAGAACTTGATGTGATCCTTGATCTCAACGCCCGCAAGGCCGATACCGAGGTATGTAGCCGGAGCAACAGGGCTGATGAATGTAGCGCAGTTACGGCAAACAACCATTGCGATTGCGATGTGCATGGGGTTAACACCGAACTGATTACCAACACTGATGAGAACAGGGAGAAGTCCGTAGAAATAGGAGTCTGTATCGAAGAGGAGTGCGAGCGGTACGCTGAGCACGCCGATGATGATCGGTAAGAAACGACCGAGAGATGTGGGGATGAAGCTTGCCATAACGATAGCCATCTCCTCCATGATGCCGCTCTTCTGGAGAACACCGAGGAATACGCCGGCACACATGATTGTGGATGCCATTGTGAGACCTGCTGCAGCATGGCTCTTGATGATGCTGTTCTGAAGCTTCTTGCCGTGATAGTTAACAAAGATTGCAATTGCGCAACCTACCATGAATACATAGTAGCTCGGGAATTTGTCCCAAACGAGAACTGCGATAACTGCGATTGTGATGATAACGTTGATAACGAAGTTCTTCGGACGAAGGAGAGTTGAATCCTTCTCGCCAGCCTCGGAATCGTCGTACTTGTCAGCGTCCTCAATAGCTGCGTCGCCGAGCTTTGCGATACGCTTCTTCTCCTGGAAGCCCCAGAAGATTGCTGTGCCGACAGCAAGGATGAGACCGACGATCTGCATGGGAATGATGTGGCTCCAGAGCTCGTTTGACTCAACGCCGAGAACGGATGCCGCACGCATTGTGGGGCCGCCCCAAGGCAAGAGGTTCATAACGCCCATGGATGTGACGCATATCAAAAGAAGCGTCTCACGTCTCATGTGAAGTCTCTTGTAAACAGGAAGCATAGCGGGGATTGTGATAAGGAATGTGGAAGCTCCGCCGCCGTCGAGATGACCGATAACTGCGATAAGGCAAGTCATAAGGGTAACGCCGATGATGTTGTTGCCGACCTTTTTCATCAAAGCGTTGATAACGGTGTCAAACATTCCGGCATCAGTCATAATACCGAAGAACAGCACCGAGAAGATGAACAGTATCGCCGTACCGTGTACGCCTGATACACCTTCCTTAATAAACCCTGCCATTTCGTCGAGGGAGAAGGTTTTTGTTACTACCAAAATGATAGCAGTGATTGTAGAAACACTGACAAAAGCCAGTGAGGGGACCGTGACATTGCGCAGTAAGAGCACAATGACTGCAATAACTGTGGCAAAGCCAAGTAATGCAAGAATGGTTTCGCTCATTTGTGTCAAATCCTTTCATTTTTACCGAACTTATTGCGGAGGTTTTATCGGCTTTTCCCCGCCGGTTTGTAATTATTATATGTATACAATCTTAAACACCAAATAGCTTTATGTTACGGTTTATTAAGAGATGCCTTAATATTTATTAAGATACGAAAAAATCACCCCGTACGAGGTGATTTTTTGTGTATGTTAAATATCTTTATTTGGTTTCGGCATACTTTTCCATTCCGTTCGGTAAAGTGACGACAAAATACCGCCAAAAACGGTTTTTCCCATATTTTACTGTCTCTTGCTTGTGCGGATAACCTCCATAAGCGTTGAAGCGGCAACGGGTTTTACTATGTAGCCGTCGATTATTTTGTGCCGTTTTGCCTCAACAATCTCCTTATTTGGGGAGCTTGTCATAATAATTCTTGTTAAGTTTCTGAATCTGTTCTGAATGGACATACAGAAATTAACTCCGCTTCCGTTTGAGAGACTTTCGTCAATCAAAAGCACATCAAACGGCTCTTCCTCAAGAAGTCTTCTTATATCCTCAAGCTTAGATGCGATTTTTACCGTCATATCCAAACTGCCGAGATCTTTCTCGAGCATGGAAAGCACCTTTCTGTTATCATCAGCTATAAGAATATTAAGATTTTGTCTCTGACCCCAGCCGAGCTGTTCCTCGTTTTGGGTTTGCTCAAGACAAGGAAGATAAATGAAGAATTCCGAGCCTTTTCCTACTTCGCTTTCAGCCGTGATTCTGCCTTTATGCGTGCGGATTATCTGTTCTGCTATCGAGAGGCCGAGTCCCGTTCCCTCACCCGTTTTCTTGGTGGTAAAGAACGGATCGAATATTCTCTCCAAAACATCCTTTGACATTCCCGTGCCCGTGTCGCTTATGCGAATGAGAACGTAATTTTTCCATTGTTCGGGAATGTTTTCATCAGTAAATCTTTTTGCAACGTCTTCTCTCGTCACAATTTCATCGCTTATTGTAAGAGTTCCGCCGCCCTCTTTCATTGCGTGAATTGCATTTACGCTTATGTTAAGAAGTACCTGTTGCAACTGAGTTGCATTGCCTAAAATTAAAGCGTTCTCCGTTTCTGTATCAGATTTAAGCTTAACATTTTTCGGAAGATTCGTGTGAACCAGCTTGAGTGTCTGTTCGAGGAGGTTTTTGACATCCACGGTATCGTAAACCGTCTCGATATTCTTGCGGCTCATCGATGAAATCTGCTTGACAACGTCCTTTGCTTTTTCTGCCGCCTCGCTAATCTCGAATGCATTGTCGTAAATTTCACTCTCGGGATCGCTGTCCGCCATAATCAAATCGGCGTAGCCCGTTATAGGCGTTAGGAAATTGTTAAATTCGTGTGCGATTCCTCCCGTGAGCGTACCCATGAGCTGAAGTCGCTGGCTGTGGGCAAGCGTCTCCTCACTGCGGTGAAGCTCCTCGAGCGCACTGTTAATCTCCTCGAGAGAATCAATCTTTCGTGCCGAATTGCGGTTTTTGATAAGAAGTTTGAAAATATAGACAGTTGTTAAGACAACAAATCCCATCAACAGGACAAAGAAAATAAGCAGTTTTTGGAAACTCTGACTTACCGGCTTGTAGAGGTCGTCGTAATCGAGCACGGCGCTTGCCGTCCAGAAATCATCGCCGACTTTTATTCGCTGAAAGGCGCTTACTTTGTGAACTCTCGGCAAATCGGGATCCGACCACCAGTAGGAATAATAATCCATAACAGCCGATTCCTCGGTGAGCTGTGCCTGAAGCAAATCTTCAAGATCGTTAAGCTCAAGATTTTTGTCACTGTAAAGCTGCAAACGGCCGTTAACGGTGTCTTTGCCCCACTGTTCTCTGACGGGGTGCATGATAATCACATTTTCGCTGCTTTTAATGACAAAGTAACCGTTAGCTCCGACTCGAATATCCGAGACTATCTCCGAGTAATATTTCTCGGAATCCGTCACAAGGCACACGTATTTGTCATTTACCTTTTTCTTCAAGACGAGATAGTGCCTGTCGCCGTTGTGATACTGCCAGTATTCTATGCCGTTTGTCTCCGTTAGCTTTCTGTCGCTTTCGGCAAAAACTCCGTGCCTGCTCTCAAGGAAGTTACCGTCAGAATCCTCAAACCAGATGTCAACAACGGTATCGCTGACGCTGAGATTTGGGATTTCATCGGGATGCTGCTGTGCCTTTACCACTGCGGCTTCAAGCCTCGATACATACTCGTCAAGAGTAAAGCTTATCATATCGGAAACCGTATCAACCACAAGCTCGAGCTGAGCCGTTTGGCTCTCGATAATGGTATCACGATAGCCGTGCCACGTGATTATTCCGACAACCGTGAGCAAGACTATCATAAAAATGCCTACGAAAAGCGTTTTCGCAATAAGCCGTGAGTTGGTTTGCAACCTTAAAAAAAGCGACTTTTTCATATTGATAAAACTCCTAAAAAATGTTATACTTAACAAAATATTAACAATTTCATTTTATACAAAAAGAGGTATCTATGTAATGCCATATCATATTCTTATTGTAGACGATGACCCGGCAATTTGCAAACTTTTATCTAAAGTTATGATCAGCAACGATATGGAGACAACCGTAGTCAACAGCGGCACGGCGGCACTCGATGTCATTGCAAGACAGAGTGACACTCTCGATATGATCTTAATTGATATAATGCTCGGTGACATGGAGGGCTTTGACGTAATAGAAACCGTCAGACGCAACGGCGTCACGACCCCCATCATCATAATAAGCGGACTTAACGAGGACTATAATTTCACCTACGGGCTCTCCCTCGGTGCAGACGATTATATCACAAAGCCGTTCCGTCCGCAAATAGTCACGGCAAAGGTTAAAGCGCTCATAAGACGAAGCAAAAGCTTCTCCCAGGAGGCTAATCATCAGATTGTGTGCGGCCCGTTCCTTTGCGACACAACAACGATGCGTTTCTACAAAAACAACGAGGAATTGAATCTCTCTGAAAAAGAAAGATCCCTTCTCCTGCTTTTTGTACGCCACCCACAGCAGGTTTTCTCAAAAGACATGATATATGAGCAGATTTGGGGCAATCTCATTGCCGTCGACGATAATGCCATTATGGTCTACATTAACCGTCTGCGCAGTAAAATCGAGGATAACGTTAAGCAACCGAAACACATAATCACAATCAGAGGCGTGGGCTACCGCTTCGTACCGTAAAAAGATTACAACTCAATTTCAACTGTTATGCAAATAAGCACCGGCCTTTCGGTCGGTGCTTATTTGCTGTGTGTTGTATCTAGAAAATGAGGTAACTATCTAAATTATAACTCTTCGCTGAACTCGAAAGGCTTAACCTCACGAACAACGTCCATAACTGTGCCGTCACGAGCCTCGATGATACCGACAACACGGTCACCGAACTGAACTTTCTCCGGCTCGCCTACGATTGAGTAAGCAATGTCGCGAAGCTCTTCGATTGTCTTGAGCGGTACGCAGTCTGCTGCCTTGAGTGCCTCGAGAAGGTCGGGACGAGCGGGGTTAACTGCTACGCCGTAATCTGTGACAACGATATCAACGCTCTCGCCCGGTGTTGTAACTGTTGTAACATCGGTGCAGATTGCCGGAATACGGCCCTGAAGAAGCGGAGCGATAACGATTGTGCACTTTGCGCCCTGAGCTGTGTCGGGGTGTCCGCCCTGTGCGCCTGTGATAACGCCATCGGAACCGACAACAACGTTACAGTTGAAGTGAGTATCAACCTCGAGAGAAGCAAGGATAACGTAGTCAAGCTTGTTGACGAATGCGCCCTTGTTCATCGGGTTAGCGTATGCACCAGCAGAAATTCTGTGGTGGTTGGGGTTCTTAACGTTCTTAACGGCGTCAAGGTCGAAGTCCTGAGTATCGAAAAGAATGTTTACAAGGCCCTTATCGAGAAGGTCGCACATCGGCTTTGTGAGTCCGCCGACGCCGAATCCCATCTTGATGCCTCTCTCCTCCATGATTTTTGTGAGGGAGATTGTGGAAGCGATTGAAGCTCCGCCGACACCTGTCTGATATGAGAAACCGTCCTTGAAGTACGGTGTGTTTACAACTACCTGTGTGCAGTACTCAGCCATGAGAAGCTTTCTCTGGTCTGTTGTGGGCTTAGCGGCACCTGTTGCGATTTTCTCGGGGATACCGATAGCATCGACAACGCAAACATAGTCAACCTTTGTCATGGAGATATGAGCGGGATAGTTCGGGAAAGGAACGAGACAGTCTGTAATTGCGACAACGTAGTCTGCCTGATTACCGTCAACGTATGAATAGCTCAAAACGCCGCAGTTTGTCTTACCGCCGATACCACGAAGGTTTCCGTAGTTATCACTTGTCGGTGCGCCGATGAAAGCGATATCAACATGAGTCTCGCCTGTTACGAGCGCACGTACACGTCCGCCGTGGCTACGCATTGTAGCAAGACCCTTGAGCTTACCGTGGCTGATTGCCTCACCGATTTTTCCGCGAACACCGCTGGACTCGATGTTTGTGATTGTGCCGTCCTCGATAAGCGGAACAAGATCGTCGTGAGCTTTACCGAGTGAGCTTGCGCTAATGGTGATGTTCTTGAGACCCATCTTTGCAATTTCCTTCATAACCATGCAAACGACGAGGTCGCCGTCACGGAAATGATGGTGGAACGAAACTGTCATTCCGTCGTGTGCGTTACACTTAACGAGTGCCTCATGAATATCCTTGACCATTTTGTCGTGGTCATGATTCATGACAGGTGTAACCATCGGGCCGTACTTATGGAACGGCTTGCCGTCTTTATAATAATTTCCCTGGAAAACTTCTTTTCCGGTAACCTCGAGAATCTCCTCGGGAATGTCTCTGCCAACCGCATTAATCATAATTAAAGATCCCCCTTATAAACTCCGGATGCCTTTGCAAGCTCGATTGTACGCTTTGCGCCGTCGTAGAATGCAATATCTATCATCTTACCGTCAACGGTGAAAACACCGATTCCGAGTGCCTTCTTGCTGTCGATCTCACGGACAACCTTCTCGGCAAAAATGATATCCTTCTGCTTGGGTGTGAATATCTCGTGGACAATATCGATCTGACGGGGATTGATGATTGACTTTCCGTCAAATCCCATGAGGTGAATTGTCTCAACATCCTGGCGGAAGCCTTCCATGTTGTTAAGATCGGTGTAAACGGTATCGAAGCACTGAACGCCGGCGGCACGTGCTGCGATAATCATGTTCTGACGTGCGCCCATAAGCTCAACGCCTGTGCCTGTGATGTGAGTCTGAAGATCCTTTGTGTAGTCGCCGCCGGAAAGTGCGATACCGAACAAGCGCTCGGAAGCCTCACAAATGTCAAGAGCCTTCATGATTCCTCTTGCGGACTCAAGAGCTGCAATGATGAGTGTGCTACCCTCAGGTCTGCCGTATTTCTTCTCGTCCTCGATGATAGCCTTCTCAACGAGCTTAACGTCCTGTGCGCTCTCTGTCTTGGGAATTCTTATAGCGTCTGCTCCGCCTGCAACCGAGCAGCGGATATCTTCACGCCAATAGGGAGTATCAAGACCGTTGATACGAACAACTCTCTCGCATCCGCGGTAATCGATTGTGCGAAGAGCGTGGAAGAGGCTGAAACGTGCAGCGTCCTTCTGGTTCTCTGCGACAGCGTCCTCGAGATCGAGCATAATCGAATCCGGCTTATAGATGTAAGGGTCTTTGATGAGTCCCGGCTTCTGAGCGTTAAGGAACATCATCGTGCGGCGAAGTCTTTTTTTGTTTGGATTAGTCATTGATAGCGCCTCCCCACGGAAGATTCTCGTACTGATCAACAGAACGGAAAACCGCTCCCTCTATACGAGCCTTGAGTGTGCAATCGAGTGCACCCTTGTCTACAATATTAATGTTTACGTTTTCCACACCGAGATTCTTGAGAGTCTCCATAGTGACCTTGCGGATCTGATTACCGTACTGGTTGATAACCGAGCTGTCCAATGAGAACTCGATTCCGCCGTCGTTCGGTTCTACCGTGACCATGCAATCGCTGGATTCAAGCGTGCCTGCTGTGGCTGCTTTTTTAAGTTCCATGCGTATTTCCTCCTTCAGGTTAGCCGTGCAATTTTACTTGAGGGTTTCTTTCTCCCTCGTTTTGAATACATTATGAACTTACAATCTTACAAAAACCATATCTCTAACCTTAATATTTATTAAGACAATATTTTTTGTTTTTAAGATTTAGCACAGCTAAAGACCCTGAAACTTGTTATATTGCCAAAAAAGATGTATACTTAAACCCAACGCTTATTTAAATTAGGAGGTAAAAATGAGTCAAAATTCTCCCGCCGCTTCTTCCGGCGGAAAAAAAATAAAGAAGATAATTACTCTTCCGCTACTTATTGCCGCAACAGTTGCGATTACATTGGTGGGCGGAGTTCTCGGATCACTCTTAGGTATAATACATATGGCTATGCCGTCACTTCAGAAAAATGACGTGTGGGTAACAGGTGAAGAATACCTCGAGTTCTTGGGAATATGGCTGCTCGCTATGATTTTGTTTGCCGCAATCCGCAAGTTGCGTCCGATTTTCGGTGCGCTCGGAGGCAAAGCAAAAGGCAATACCTTTAAAATGACGCTTCTCGGCATAGGAATAGGATTCGGAATGAACGGTTTCTGTGCGATTGTCGCAATTCTTCACGGCGACATTCACATATACTTTGATTCTTTCAATCTGTTTTATTTTATCTTCCTCTTTGCTGTCGTTTTCATTCAGTCATCGGCTGAGGAGCTCATGTGCCGCTGTTTCCTTTATCAGAGCATTATGCGCTCGTACCGCTCGCCCGTTCTTGCAATCACAGTGAACTCGCTTCTTTTCGGCGCAATGCATTTGTTCAACCCCGGTGTTTCGTTTTGGGGCATTGCCGACATTATAATTACGGGTTTTCTCTTCTCCGTTTGCGTCTATTATTTAGACAGTTTCTGGTGCTGTGCCGCAATTCACACTGCATGGAACTTCACACAGAATATTCTCTTGGGACTTCCGAACAGCGGAAACGTTGTTCCCTACTCCGTATTCAAGCTTGAGGCGGGAAGTGCCGTAGGCAGCTTCGCATATGATCCCGGATTCGGCATTGAGGGAACACCCCTTGCCTGTCTTGTACAGCTTGCCGTTCTCGTTCTCATAGTCGTTTGGGGCCGCAAGCATGGCGCAAAGCCGACAGATATTTGGGCAGACGCCGAAACCGCCGACAAAAGCACGGCAAACGCTTAATATTAACTATAAATTTATTAACAAAAACTACCGCACGGTTGAAAATTCATCCGTGCGGTAGTAGCTTTATTTCTTAATTTTCTTTGTAGCTGGTGTAGTTAGCTACTACATCTGCAAATGGTTAGACAGATAAGCTAGAGGCAACCAGCCTAAGGAATAAGCCACCTTGACCAAAAACGGAATAGAAAAAGCCACGAGCTACAACTCGTGGCTTTTCTGTTGCCCTTACGGACTTCTATCATATAACAGATAAAGGAAAAGCGATTTTCACGCAAATAAATTAATCACCGTGCTTTTTTCATCGCATCCATAAATAGTTTAACTTGCGGAAGCTTTAGTGCGTCACGCTGGCAGAAAATATGCGTGCGGCGCATATACGGCTCACCGTTTTCAAAGGTGCAAGGGCGCACAACGCCGTCAAAGTTATCAAGTGCAATCTCGGGCAGAAGTCCCCAACCGAGACCCCTTTTAATCATCTCGACGCAAGTGGTCACACTGTCCACCTGAACACGGTGCGTTCCTGGATCCAAGTGGTTTTCACGAAGCCACCGTGCTGTCATCATCTCCTGAGTGGTATCCGTCTGATGACTTATATAGAGATAATCCGACAAAGGTTTTCCCTCGAATTCCTTTGCGTAAATAAGGCAAATGCTCTCCTGTGAAAGTAAAAACTGTGGTGCGTCCCAGTGGTATTCCCCTCGAAGCACGGCAATATCGAGCGTGTTGTCCACCATTTTGCGGTAAAGATGTCGGCTGTGACCGGTTATGATGTCGAGTTGAACCTGTGGGTATTTCTTATGATAATCCATGAGGACATCGGGCAGACGGTAAAGTGCATAGTTAATCGAGATGCCGGCTCTGAGTGTGCCGCAAACCTCGTCACGGTCGATATTCAAACTTCTGCGAAGTTCGTTCATCTCCTTTTCAGCCGCCACGCTGTATTCAAGAACTTTCTCACCCGCGGGAGTAAAACGGATTCCCTGACGGGAACGAATCATAAGTTCCACGTTCAATTCCTCTTCTATAGCTTTTATACGCTTGGAAAGTGCCGACTGAGTCATATAAAGCTTGTCTGCCGCACGCGTGATATTGCGGGTTTCATCCAGCACACGCAGTAAGGTAAAATCTTTTTCGTCCATGAGAAACTTATCCTCCGTTTTATTTCCATTTTAGCATAATTCATTCCGTATATTCATATTACACCCCTAAATTCTAAAAGAAAAGCCCCTGTTCAACACTTATTTTTCGTAGAATTTCATTCCTATAAAGAATGGATTGTGCAGTATTTACAAGCAGTTTGATTTCATTTGTCTGTTTTGACCATAAATTGGATACAAAAAGCCTCTGCATCGTTTTTCATTCCCATTTGGAATGAAATTTAACGAAATCAATGACTTTTACAACGGTAAAAAAAGCGGATATTATTAAGCCAACGAAGCGGAAACGCACCGCTCCAAAAAAGATAAGAGAAATTTTGAAAATCATAAAAACAGGAGGATTCACAATGGTCATTGAAAAAAGTGCTGTGGCAGGCACGCTGGAATCCAGCGACGCACAGGTCACCGTAGAACCCGCTACAGGGTTGGAGCTCTCCATTGAGAGCAGTGTGTTAAATCAGTACGGCAGACAGCTCAAAGCAACCGTACTCGAAACACTCGATCGTCTTGATGTAAAGGATGCTAAGGTCACAGTTGTTGACAAGGGCGCACTTGATTGCACACTTAAGGCAAGAGTAGAGTGCGCGGTATTCCGCAGCTGCGGCGCATCAGCCGCAAACATTCCTTGGGGAGGTGCAATTCATGAGTAAGCCAATCAATCGTCCGAAGCCGGACAAAAAGCGTCTTCGCCGCACCATGATGTTCATGAATGCTCAGAAGCCGGGTCTCATTAAGGACGCATACATTTACGGAAGCGACAGCATTATTCTCGACTTGGAGGACGCTGTTGCAGAGAACCAGAAGGACGCCGCACGTTTCAGCCTTTATCATGCACTCAAGAGCATCGATTACGGCGACACCGAGGTTATCGTAAGAATTAACGGTCTCGACACACCTCACTGGCAGGAGGACATCAGAGTTTGCGTAGCAGGCGGTGCAGACGGAATCCGTATTGCAAAGTGCGAGAACGCAGAGATGGTTCACCAGGTTGATGACGCCGTAACAGCAGCCGAGAAAGAGTTCGGCGTAGAAGTAGGCAGAACAATGCTTATGGCAGCTCTCGAGAGCCCCTTGGGAATTATGAACGCTTACGAAATCGTAACAGCAAGCCCGCGTATGTTCGGCTGTGCTATTTCCGGCGGCGACTTCCGCAAGAGCATGCACGTTCAGATTCAGCGTGACGGCGTTGAGATGATGACCGCAAGAGGACAGATGCTTCTGGCTGCACGTGCCGCAGGAGTACAGTGCTTCGATACCATGTACCCGAACATTGACGATATGGACGGCTTCAAGGCTGAGGTCATTCAGAACCACAAGATGGGCTTTGACGGCAAGAGCATCGTCAACCCCAAGCAGATCGCTTTTGTACACGAGACATTTGCTCCCACCGAGAAAGAAATCGCTTATGCCGAGAAGTTGGTTAGAGGCTGTCAGGCACAGGCTGACGCAGGTATCGGAGTTTACACAGTAGACGGCAAGATGGTTGATATCCCGTTCTTTGAGGACGCAAAGAGAATCATCGCACTTGCAAAAGCATGCGGCGTCTACCACGGCGATCTGTAAGAAAGGAGACAGCAATTATGATTAATGCAGTTGGCAGAGATATTCCGGATTACTTGCTCGTAAATGGCAGAGAAGTCTACCAAGGCAAGAACTATAAAGACGGTCAGACCGTTAAAAAAGCATCCCCCGTCACCGTTCGTCACGAAAAGCCCGAAGAGGACAAGCTCTGCAAGTCTATTCGTGAGGCTTGCGAGAAATGCGGCGCACACGACGGCATGACATTTTCATTCCACACAGAGTTCCGTGACGGCGACTATGTAGCCGCTATGGTATGCAAAGTGTTGGTTGAGGAAATGGGACTCAAAGACCTCCACGTTGCCGCAACATCACTCGGATCTGCTCAGGATATATTCGCAGATTACATGGAGAAGGGCATCATCGTTGAGGCTCAGACATCAGGCGTTCGCGGACGCATCGGCGAGGTTATTTCCGCAGGAAAAATGGAAAAGCCCGTTACAATCAGAAGCCACGGCGGAAGACCACGTGCCGTTGAAGCAGGCGAAGTTCATATCGACATCGCATTCCTTGCTGCAGCTTCTTCAGACTGCTGCGGTAACGCAAGCGGCAAGGGCGGCAAGAACAACTGCGGTAGCATGGGATTTGCAATGCACGACGCACGCTACGCAGACCACACGGTTATCGTAACTGATACTCTCGTTCCGTTCCCGAACCTCCCCTCCTCCATTTCTTGCATCGATGTTGACGCTGTTTGCGTTGTTGACGCAATCGGCGATCCCAAAAAGATTGCAACAAAAGAAGCACGTATGACAGATAACCCGCGTGAGCTTATGATGGCACAGAACGTTGCAAATGTCATCGCAGCTACTCCTTACTTCAAGGACGGATTCTCTTTCCAGACAGGCGTCGGCGGCCCCTCTTTGGCTGTTAACCGTTTCCTCGAGGAGCACATGGAGAAAGCCGGCATCAAGATGAGCTTCGCTCTCGGCGGAACTTCAAGCGCAATCTGTGCTTTACAGGACAAGGGTTATGTGGATTACATTCTCGATACTCAGGATTTTGATCAGGGCGCAGCCGCTCATCTCTTCACAAATCCGCATCACATCGAGATCGATTTAAGCGAGTACGCTAATGCCGGCAACAAGGGCGCATATGTAAACAAGCTCGACTATGTTGTTCTTTCGGCTCTTGAAATCGACACAAAGTTTAACGTAAACGTTATAACAGGTTCTGACGGCGTGCTCAGAGGCGCACCGGGCGGACATCCCGACACAGCAGCCGGCTCAAAGTGCTGTATCATCGTAACTCCGCTCACAAGAGGCCGTATGGCTACCGTCTGCAAGGATGTTGTAACCGTTACAACTCCGGGCGACTGCGTTGATGTACTTGTAACAGATTACGGCATCGCCGTAAATCCTGCACGCCCCGATCTCATCGAGTGCCTCGACAAAGCGGGCATTAAGCATGTTTCAATCGAGAGCTTACAGGAAAAAGCTTACGATTTGGTCGGCTCACCCGATCCGCTCGAGTGGGAGGATAAGGTCGTGGCAGTTGTAGAAGCACGTGACGGTACTATTCTTGACGTTGTTCGTCAGGTTAAGCCGTACAGCTTTGATTAAACGCTGAACATCTATACGGGGTGCAGCGAAGAGGTTTCTTCCGCACCCCGTTCCTTTTTACCTGTAAAATAGCGATTTTTCACAAAAATATTATTGTGCAGAATAAATAAGAGTTAATTTTCACAAGAAATTCTGTTAAATTAAGGATGTGTTGTATCTATGTTAGCATTAATCGGTTTTATCCTGATGGCTGTGCTTATGGTTGTTTTAATCAAAAGCTGGGTCAGCCCTCCCGTAGCGTTTATCGGTCTGCCACTCATTGCGGCTGTAATTGCCGGATTCTCTCTTGAAGATATAGGCGGATTTGTCGAAACGGGTATGGAGTCCATGCTTGGCACAGCAATTCTGTTCGTCTTTTCCATTTCCTATTTCACATTGATGAACGAAATCGGACTTTTCGATCCGATAATTAATTTTCTTACCAAAAAAGCGGGCAACAATCCGTGGATGATAGTTCTCGCTTTGGTTCTCACGACATTTGTAGCTCACATCGACGGTTCTGGCGCAGCTACTTTCCTTATTGTCGTACCAGCATTTTTACCCATCTTCAAAAAAATGGGTATGCGTGCGGAAGCACTTCTCTGCCTTATGTGCGGCCCTTATTCGGCTATGAACATTCTCCCCTGGGGCGGTCCCACAATGCGTGCCGCCAGCGTAGCCGGAATTGAAACCGCCGATCTCTATACCTTTATTCTCCCGGGCGTTGTCTGCGTATGTGCGGTCGCATTCGTTAATATGTTCTTCGTCACGAAGCACGAACTTCGCCACGGTCTGCATCCCGTTGAAGCCGAAGGCACCATAGCTCAGGGCGAGAGCGAAAAATCCAAGCGTGATTGGCGCTACTGGTTCAACCTTGCTCTTACAGTCATTATGATTGTACTTCTGTTTATGGATACTCCTCTCCCGCTTTACGCTGTATTTATGATTGCATATGCACTCGCACTCGTCGTAAACTTCCCGAACTCCAAACTCCAGAACAAGAAGATAAAGGAACTCGGACAGGACGCTATGGTTATGACCGTAACCCTTTTCGCAGTTGGAATCTTCATGGGCGTTATCAGCGGAACAGGCATGGTAGACGCAATGGCAACAGCTATCGTCAATGTTCTCCCGTCTGCAATGGCACCGCACATGCACTGGTTTATGGCACTCTTCAGCGTACCGCTCATGATGATACTCGGCACAGACGCTTTCTATTACGCTCTTCTTCCGATAATCATCAGCGTTGTTGCTCCTTTTGGAGTAAGTGCCCCCTCAGTTGCCGCAACATTCCTTTTGACGGCTACTTTCGGCACACCGATAAGCCCGTCTGTTGCAGCAGTTTATGTTGGTCTCGGACTCTCAAATGTAACTATCGGCGAACATATAAAGTACAGCCTTAAGTTCATTTGGCCTCTGAGCATTATCACGCTCATTGCCTGCACACTTTTAGGCGTTATCCCATTCTGATTTATATTCGTTTATCCTCATAAGTTTTATTAAAAAACGGATGCTTCCTTTTTAGGAGCATCCGTTTTTTCCTTACTTATTCAATTTTACTCATCTGTTTCTTCATCGCAAACAGATTTGATTAGCTTACAGACAACTCCATGAATTAAACATTCGTCTGCGATGATATCTTTCATCTCTTTGTTTTCGGGATGCAAAATGATTTTGTTGTTCCCGTCACATTGAAAATGTCGGCAATATGACCGCCTTAATTTTTCACTGAACGCCGCCCTCGCAGTTCCATAACAGCCGCGGCGCGGTAAAGTCGATGCCGCGCGGATTTTTGAGATATTCGGTTTTTAAGCGAATCGCATTCATTTTGTTTCTTGTTTCTTCCAAAAGCTCACAGCTTCATCCAGCCAGTTTTCACAGGCAAGCCCATTGCCCAGCCCTACTCCGTGATCCACGCCGGGATAAATCGTCAATTTGTGCGGCACATGATGCACAGACAATTCCGCATTAAGCATTTTGCAGTTGTCCGGGTCAACGGTTTTATCGGCATCACCACACCAAAGGAACGTCGGCGGGTAGTTCTTGGTTATATGCCTTTCCACACTGCACCGCTCTATTTCATTTTTGTTCGGTGTTTTACCCAGCAGATTATCCCGACTGCCGGCGTGGGTCTTTTCTCCCATCGTAATAACCGGATAACTCAGTACCAGCACGCGCGGTCTCGGCAGATTGAATTTGCCCCAACCCAGTGTTTCCACACCATACATTGCTACCAGATGACCACCTGCAGAAAAGCCAAATACTGCATAGTTCCGGGTATCCACATTATAACTATCCGCATGAGCAAAAATTTCCTTCACAGCACGAGCAATGTCCACAAGCGGTGAGGGATATTTTGCCCGTTCCCTGCACCGATACCGCAGCACAAAGGCAGAATAGCCCCTCTTGTTCAGTGCTTTGGCAATGGGCTTACCCTCAATGCTGCTCATAACACAGGCGTAGCCACCACCCGGACAGATGAGTGCAAATGGTGTTCGTTTACCTCCCGGCGCGGAGTAAAATTTCAATTCATAGCGGTTCGGGCCAAAAATATCACGCAGCGCTTCCAATCCTGTCGTATCCATATGTGACCGCCTTATTTTTTCACTATCTTTTTAACGCCTTGCAGCGGGTGACCATTTGCCATTGCAAGCATCCCTTCAGCCATATTGGCAGGGAACGCTCCGCAACTTGACAGCACCGCCGCACGCAATGGACAGTCTGCACCGGACATGACCATCATCTTGAACGCCGGGTCGCTGTAATCAGCTTTGCCGCCGAAGCTCTTGGCAATAGTTGCCTCGGTACCCTTGAACATCTGCATCATAATGGGCGAAAGGTCTTTTAACTCCATTGTGGAGTGCTCCATCGTGAACGAACCTTTTTTCGGTTCGGGGTCGCTCTGTAACGGGCCGCCGCAGAGTTTTTCAAACTCGTCATCAGTTGGCAGTCCTTGCAAAGTCTCATACCAACTATCCTTTTGCCATTTGGGCACGGCAAGGCTCACACCGTCCACCGTCATAGCACAGCGCAGACGGATGTCCGAAACAGAAGCGCCCACGCAGATTTCATAACTGCCCATCGGCACTTTCCAATCACCGTCACACCAGACTGCAAAGCTTCGGTCATCAAGCGTGAAGGTGACAGTTTTGCTCTCACCGGGCTGTAAATCTACCTTTGCAAAGCCCTTCAACTCTTTTGTTGGGCGATACAATCCGTTCTGCGGCGGGGCAACATAAAGCTGTACGACCTCCGCACCTGTCACATTGCCTGAATTCGTGACGGTTGCAGTCACAGTACGGCCCTCAATCTGCAAATTCGAATAGGCAAACTGCGTATAGCTTAAGCCAAATCCAAACGGGAACCGAACTGCCACGCCCGCCTTGTCGTAATAGCGGTAACCAACATACAAGCCCTCTTTATAGTGGGTCGTCTTTTTGCCGAATGTCTCACGGCTTGGCACATCGGCGTAAGTCAGCGGCCATGTTTCTGTCAGCTTGCCGCTCGGATTTGCAACGCCCGTCAACAGGTTGGCTGTAGCTGAACCGCCCGCCTGACCGGGCAGTCCCATATACAAAACAGCTTTGACCTTATCAAACCACGGCATTTCCACCACGCTGCCGCAGAACAGTACAACCACAGTGTTTGGGTTGACAGCTGCAACGGTTTCAATCAATTGAACATGCCCCTCAGGCATCGCCATATTGTCACGGTCAAAGCCCTCTGACTCGTAAATATCGGGCAAGCCCACACATACTACGGCGATTTTTGCTTTTTTCGCAGCTTCGGCGGCTTCACGCAGTGATTTTTCGGTCACATTGCCCTTGTCGTCACAACCCTCAGCAAACGGCACGTTTGGCAAAGCATCGCAAAGGCTCGTCAGCTTTGTGGGATTTATGTGGCTCGACCCCGCACCCTGATAGCGCATCGTGCGAGCCATCTCGCCGATGAGGACTATATCGTTAGCATCCAGTGGCAGAATGCCATCATCATTTTTAAGAAGTACCGCACCGCTTTCTGCAATTTTCTGTGCCAATGCGTTGTGGGCTTCCTTATCGAATGTACGTCCTTTGTGGCGGTTTATTCCTTTTAAGGCAAGTGCAATCACACGTGCGGCACATGCGTCAACATCACTCTCATCGAGTGCACCGCTACGCACGGCGTTTGCAACTCGGTCCTCCATGTAGTTACTGCCTCCCGGCATACTCAACTCGCACCCTGCATGCATGGCTGCCACACGATCGCACAGTGCACCCCAGTCGGTCACAACCGTGCCGTCAAAGCCCCAATCGTGGCGCAAAACCTCGGTCAGCAACCAGTAATTATCGCTCGAATGTACATCGTTGATACGCGGATAGCTGCACATGACCGTTTCGGGGTTGGCAGTTTTGACCACCGTTTCAAATGCTGGAAAGTACAACTCACGCAAGGTTCTCTCATCTACTTGACTGTTGCCGTTGAAACGTTTGTACTCCTGATTGTTGGCTGCAAAGTGCTTAAGGCTTGTGCCCGAACCGCTTTCCTGAGCGCCTTGCACCCACGCCGTGCCCATTGCGCCCGCAATGTAAGGATCCTCGGAGAAATACTCAAAGTTTCTACCACACAGCGGATTACGCTTAATGTTGACGCCGGGACCAAGCACAACATCCACTCCGTAAGACAAGCCCTCCTCACCGATGGCGTGTCCCTCCTCTTTCAGAAGCGCGGCATCCCACGATGCGCCGCTCGTAACAGCGGTGGGAAAGCAAGTCGCCGGCTCGGACTCGTTCACGCCCAGCATATCTGCTTCCGCTTTCTGACAGCGAAGACCGTGGGGGCCGTCGCTCATCGTGATGGTGGGAATGCCGTACTGCTCCATCGCCTTGCTGTGCCAGAAGTCAGCTCCGTTGCACAAGCTGATTTTTTCTTTCAACGTCATTTTTGTCAAAATATCAGATATCTTTATATCCATTATGCTTGCTCCTTATCGGCTTGGTTCATAGCTGCCAGCACCTGTTCAAACAGCGGTTTGATGGAATCGCCGTAGGCAAGAAGTGCTGTGACAGGCTCGTTCATTACATATTCTAACATCGGGTTTGTCAGCATTTCCGGTGCGTACTGCTGAAAGATTGCCCTCGCTGTAGGGTGTTCTAAAATAGTGTGCAAAGGCGTTTCCAGTGTGTAACGATCTATGGCAAGATTTGTTTCGGTAGCGTACTCGTAGTGATAGTTTCCGCTACCCAAGGTCAGTGTTTTCGTCTGTTCCGGCAAAGTAAGCTCCGCCGTGGCATTGGCGGGCACGGTCACATCCACCGTGATTTTGCCGCCCTCACAGTGCCATGCAACGGCGATTTTTCCATAGACGCTCTCGTATGCCAGTTCTGCGTTTGTGATGCCCTTGATGAACTGCGGGCGAATGGCGAATTTTTTGTATCCCGGCTCCAAAATTTCCAGTCCGCACAGCTTCGTATACAACCAGTTTCCGATCGAACCGTAAGCATAGTGATTCAGGCTGTTCATGTTGGCGGGATTGAAACTGCCGTCCGGCTGAATGGAGTTCCACCTCTCCCAGATCGTGGTCGCACCCATCTTGACCTCATAAAGCCAGCTTGGATTATCATCTTGCAAAAGCAGTTTGCCCGCAAGGTCGTGCTTGCCGTTCTCGGATAAGGTAAGACAAGCAAACGGCGTGCCGATGAACCCGGTAAGCAAGTGCGTTTTGTGCGCACCGATATTCTTTTCCAGTGCCGCCAACAAGCGTGGGCGGTACTCGTTCGGCACCATATCAAAGTGCAGAGCAAGAATCAGTGCAGTCTGCGTCTCGCTTACCAAGCGACCCGTCGGGGTCACATATTCTACGCGGAAAGCCGTCACCAGTTCGTCTTTGCGCTGTCGCCAACGTCGCTCGTCCTCGGAATAGTGCAGTACGGCGGCAGTGTCAGCCATAATTTGCAAGCTCCATGCAAAGCAGACATTCGCCGTAAAATAGTCGTCCGTTGCGCCCTTGCGCTCGTCAGATAAGCCGTTGGATTCGGCGTCCAGTCCAAGCCAATCGCCGTACTGGAATCCCGTCTGCCATAAGCCGTTCTCACCGCATTGACTCTCGATAAATTCAAGCCAATGCTTCATGCTGTCGTAATTGTTCTGTAAAATACGCTTGTCGCCGTAGGCACGGTAAAGAGTCCACGGAAGCACGGTCACAACGTCGCCCCAAAAAGCGGCGCCGTCCTGTTGATTACCCAAAATGTTTGGCACTACCTGCGGCATACTTACATCGGGACCGAGCTCACTTGCAAGGTCACGCAGCCATTTGGTCATAAACGGCATGATGTTCTCATTGAACGCCACTGTTGGGCAGAACGCAGTCACATCGCCCGTCCAGCCCAAACGTTCACTTCGCTGAGGGCAGTCGGTGGGAATGTCAAGAAAGTTATCTCGCTGGCTCCACTGGATGTTCTGCTGTAAGCGGTTCACTCTAGTGTCAGAACAGCTGAAAAAACCTGTTTGCTGTAAATCCGTGGAGAGATGGCACGCCGTGAACTGAACGTTCTGACCCTCTTTCAACCCCTCGACACACAGATAGCGGAAACCGTGCCATGTGAAGTGCGGGTGCAAAACCTGCTTGCCGCCGCTCAAAATATAGGTATCCGTCGCCTTTGCCCAGCTGAGGTTATCGGTGTAGAAGTTGCCGTTTTCATCAAGTGATTCGGCGTGGTGAAGTGTCAGCACTTGACCAGCTTCGCCGTAGATTTCCACCTCGACCCAACCGGTAAGGTTCTGTCCGAAGTCGTAGACTTTTTCGCCTTTCGGCGTGGTAAACTCCTTTACAACTGACAGCTTTTGCAGACAGCGAACAGGCTCATTCTCCTGTCCGATTATCGTATCAAATCCGTAGTCAAACAACTTAACGGGTTGAGGTGCTGCGGACTCTGCGATAAAATTCTGCGTCTCGCCATCGTAGATTTCCGAGAACTGCACAGCACCGGTCGTGCAAAGCCAGCTCTCATCGGTGCCGATCCACTCCTTGTGCCCATCGGCATAAGTGATGCATAGCAAAGCCAATGCGGCTGTAGTGTCGCCGTAGTTGTTCGGCGTCGGCATAAAGCCGAGCTTTCCCTTATACCAACCGTTTGCAAGCGTCAGCGCAAAGCGGTTCATGCCCTCGTGCAAAGTCACGGCATAGGTCTGGTATTGCAGACGCTTGCGGTAATTCGTCCAACCGGGGTGAAAATAGGTGTCATCCACCGGTTCTCCGTTAAATTCAGCTTCATACATACCGAGAGCCGTTGCGTAAAGGCGTGCTCTTTTCACTGCACCGCTCACGGTAAACTCTTTGTACAGCACCGGGCTTACAGGAGTATCCTTATCAAAAACGTGGGTAATCCATTTTGCCTTGCCCTCAAACGCATCGCCGCCCATAAGACCCGTCTCAAAACAGCTCGCAGCTTCGGCGGTGTCGCCGTGGTTATCCGTCACAGTGACAGTCCATGTATACTCGGTAATCGGTGCAAGATTAGGGCCAAGGTATTCATTCAAAATGCTCTGCTCACTCTCCACCTTACCGGAATCCCACAATAATTCACCGTCCTGCATAACCTGTAAGCGGTAGGACTCCTGTATTGTGTTCTGTTGGTCACTTTCAAGCTTCCATCCAAAGCGAGGCTGTACCTCGTCAAGACCCAGTGGCTCGTGTTTATATTCAATAGTCAAATCGTATAATTTTAGCATGGCTTTGCTCCTTTATACACTGAATGCCCCGCCGTCAGCGGCGGCAGGGCAAGAAATTTTTACTGTGCGGATTTTTCTTTTTCGTTGCGGACTTTGATTTCATTCATCATGTCGGCGTACTTACCCTCTAAGTCAAACTTAGCAATTAAGATGTACAGCACAATGAACATTGCAAGAGGAATGTAAATGCAGAAACTGTAGATGCCGTAACGAACTGGTGCGGTGATTTCTGCCATGTTACCGGAGAAACCGGTCATTGCCAAAATCCAGCCGACGAGCGAACCGCCGATGCCGCCGGACACCTTGGCACCAAAACTGGATGCAGATGCGGACATACCGATAATTTTGTTATGGTACTTGTAGTCGTTGTAGTCCATTGCCATGCTTGTTAATGTACCGCCAAGGCACATCATTGGGATGGTGGCGAAGCTGCCAAGCAGACCAACGGTGATGCAGAGGATGAAGCTGTCCGGCTTGAAGCAGCGGACGGCGTTGCCGATGATGCCGAGGGCAAAAGCAATTTTCAGTGTTTTAGTCAAGCCGAATTTTTTCGTCATCGGGCCAACAAGAATAAAGCCGATCAGTGTAGGAAGCAAACCAACAGCGCCCATGATACCGACGAGGTTATCGTTGTTCAAAATATACTTAGCGTAATAAGTACCGGAGGAGCTGGACAATGCGTATATAACGTTTACAAACAGGTTTGCGAGCAACACAATAACCCAGTATTTGTTGTGGAACAGTTTGCCGAGAGCTTCCATAAACGGGAGACCGTCATCGGGCTTTTCCTCGGCTGTTGCGGTTTCCTTACTTGTCTTGTAGAGAATCAGCAGGAAGATGGCACTGAGCGCACCGACAATAACAGCAAATTTAATATAAGCATTCTGGTCAGCCACACCGTTCACACCAAGCATATTTGTAATAGGCACCAATACGATGGCGATAACCATACCAATAACATAGCCTGCTGCCGCACGGAAAATGCCCATCTTGTTGCGCTCGTCAAGGCTCTTGGTGCGCATGACAAGGATAGCGCCGTAAGGGATACTGACGGCTGTGGAAACAATGGCTGTCAGGAAAATGTTAGACACGAACAGGTAGGCTATTTGTGCAAATCCGGTCAAACCCTTTGGTACGGTGAACAGTGCCACAATAGCCACAAATGCGGGGATTGCCATGCGCAAAAACCATGGGCGGCACTTTCCTTTGGGGCTCTTGCCGTTATCCATAATTTTGCCCATGATAAGGTCGGTGAAAGCATCAACGATTTTTGCCGCAAGCAGAACATTAGCCGCTGTTGCCGCCGCAACACCAACCTTTTCGGTGTAGAAATACAGAACAGCCGAAACAAGTCCGGTCATGGTGTTCAGAGCGAACTGACCGCCGCAGTCGCCTAAATAGTCGCCGATTCGCATGGTCTTTTGTATGCCCATTGAATCTGTGCCGAGTGGTTTTTTTGCCATAGTGTAAAAATCCTCCTTAATTATATCACGCCCTTTAGAACAGGCGTTTTTTCTTGAGTACACGTTCATTTTACAGAGTTTCAGCTGGAGTCTATATCGTTTTTTTGATTATCGTATCAAAAAAACGATTTGTTTTTGAAATCTTGACCGTAGTATCAAAATTATGATATTGTGTGTAGTGTAGGAGCCGTCTTTTGGCCACCGCAATAAACCTCAATCACAAAAATAAGGTGACACACTATGGATTTTTTCAAAAATTGTGAGGATTTGTACGAAGTCTGTCATATACCACTGACCATCGTGACGGCAGAAGGTGAGCCGTTGTTGGGTCTGCCCGACACGCACGGCGAGCTTATACCCCACCTTGCCGTGCAGTGGGTTCTTACTGATTTTATTCTGCAAAAGCGCGATGCTCTGCACCCGTTGGTGACTTACGTTGAACCGGGGTATTTCGTCGGAGTAGTCGCCTTGCCGGAAGATAGATTTTGCATAGTAGGACTTGTCAGCCCGTTCCAGCACCCACGAAGCGAAATCACGCAACTTGTCTCGATAGCCATCGACCCGCAGTACATTCAGCCATTCTGCGATTTAATGGCTCAGGTTCCCCTTGTGAATCTGTACCAACTAAAATCACTTCTCTGCTTGCTGGTGCGGCTGGCACATGGACAGAACATCACGGAAGAGAACATTTTATTTGTTGACAATACCGTTACCCGCTCCGCCGACTTGAACAACGCCCTGTTTGAACTGCGTGAGGACGCAGAGTTTCATGTCCCTATGTCCTACGAAACCGGTATATGCGATGCAATTGAAGCGGGCGATGTCGAGCTTTTACAGCGGCGTCTTAGGGCACCGTCGCAAGGTAAAATCGGCCGCATGAGTTCCAGCGCTTTACAGCAACAGAAATATGCGTTCATCAGCTTTGCCACACTGTTGACCCGTGCGGCTATCCGCGGAGGACTTTCCGGTGAGACAGCATATAATTTGAGCGACGTCTACTGCCAGCGCATGGACGCCCAGACCGAGATACCCGCTGTGGAACAACTGGCGTCCACTATGGTGATGGACTTCTGCCGCCGCGTAGCCGATGCCAAAAATGGCAAAGTGCAGAGCAGCGTCGTGAAAGAGTGCATTGCCTATATTTCTGCTCACCTGCACGACGATTTACGAATTGATGAGCTCTCCCGCCACTGCGGTCTATGCAAACGCAGTTTGTCCATACGTTTCAAGGCGGAGATCGGTTGCGGCATACCGGAGTACATACACCGTGAGAAGCTCAGAGAGGCACGTTATCTGCTAACGAACACCGACTACACCTTAGCCGACATTGCGGGCTTTTTGAACTACCCGACTCAGAGTTACTTCACGCAGATTTTCAAGAAATATGTAGGCCGAACGCCCCAACAATACAGGGATAACCCACGTGGTACGGCAGAATGATTTTATTAACCTGTTTTCCCCCGCAAACTTCATAAAACATATACACAAAAACGCCCGAACGGTTAAAAATCCAACCGTTCGGGCGAAATTATTCTCTCGTTATTTTTTGAGGGCAACCCCAGAAAAGAGTTACAGACTTTGCCATGGCAAAGAAAAAAGCTCATTGAAATAAATTTCAATGAGCTTGATGTGGTTGCGGGGGCAGGATTTGAACCATACGACCTTCGGGTTATGAGCCCGACGAGCTACCGAGCTGCTCCACCCCGCGATATTTATTTAATCGGTATTCCCGATTGCTCATTTATAATACCACAACATTCTGTTACTGTCAAGCGTTTTTTATATTTTTTTGGAATATTTTTGATTTAAGTCGATATTTAATCCTCAAAAACGGCTAAGTTATCGGAAAAAATCCGATTATTTTTTTCTGAAAATTTTAATACAAATCAATGTAAGCATGACAAGCATCGCCGTCAAAAACACAACTATAATAAACCCGGGCAGTCTGTCGCCGACTATTGTAAGCTTGGATTCTGCGTTATATTCGGCAAGCGTTTCAGGCTCAATATATTCCTTTGAGCTTTCGCTTTTTTTGCTCTTGCTTTTCGATGAAGTCTCATCTTTCTCGCCTCTCGTGACGGAAATCACATAGATATTTTTGCTTTTTCCGTCCGCCGACTTAACGGTTATCTTGAAGTCTACAGTCGAGCCGCCCTTACCGAGAGTTGTTCTGTTGACGGTGTAACTTGCGCCGTCGCTGACTTCCACTTTAAATTCAAGCTTTTTTATGTCATACGGCAAATTCATGGTGTAATTGTTTACATCCGAAGAGAACTCCTCGTTTAGTTTTCCCTCACTCGGCACAAGCGACAAAATGAGCGGTTTTTCTTCACTCTCGCTTGACTTGGAAGATGTACCTTTTTTCGTCCCCGACGCTCTTACATACTCTCCCCTTGTCACGCTGACAATATATTCGGTTTTGTTTTTGCCGTCTGCGCTTGTCACGGTTATTTTAAAGTCTGTAGTGCTGCCGCCGCTTCCCAAATTCTTTCTGTTTACCTTATAGGTTGCACCGTCACTTACGGTGCAATCAAAGCTTAGTGATTTCACGCTGTACGGCACGTTCATGGTATAAGAATATTTATCAGATGAAAATTCTTCGTTTAATTCTCCCTCAGACGGATTTAGCGAGAGAAGTTTTGCGTCCGAATTCAAACTGCTTCCTTCTTTGTCGCCGCCACTCGTTTCATCATCGTCACTTTGGGATGAACTTTCTCCGTTTTTATCGTTTTGATTATCGGGCTTATCGGTCTGATTCGGTTTTTCGCTGCTCTGGGATTTGTCGCTTTTATATTCCCCTCTCGTCACCGCTACCGTGTATTCTGTCTTGGTTCCGTCAGCCGCCGTAACAGTTATCACAAAATCTGTCGTACTGCCGCCGCTGCCCAAATTCTTTCGGTTAATTTTATAAGTCGCTCCGTCGCTTACGGTGCAATCAAAACTTAATGATTTCACGCTATACGGCACACTCATGGTATAAGAATATTTGTCGGATGAAAATTCTTCGTTTAATTCTCCCTCGGACGGAACAAGTTTTTTCAGTTCACATTCGCCTGACGGCTTTTCGTACGGTTTAACCGCAAGCGAACAATTTAAATCTTCCGCCGATTTTTCTCCGTTTGAATCAACAAGATCACGAAAAGCAAGCTCAATCTCATTCTCCTCGCTGTCGTCAAGCAGCTTAAAACTTAGGGAAAAAGCATCTCCCGAAAAAACTCCGCTTTTTGCAAGCGCCGCAATGCTCACGGAGCCGTCTTTGTCACTGCTTTTCATATAGCATGACGAGAGATTATCCGTCTTTTTGAAACTCAGTTTTTCCGAGTCGTAATATACTTCAAGCAAAAATGCCGCCGTATTATGATTTTCAGGCACATTTACAGTCACCTTGACGGTATCGCCCGCTTTATATGATTCGCCGTTTAATCTTGCGCTTATTCCCTCGTCTGCGTAAACCGTAAAAGATATTATGAAAAACAGCATCAAAACAAATGCCGAACCGCATGTATATGTAAATTTCTTCATGCTCACCCTCCGATGCAAGTAAAAACTCACAAATCAAGTATAGCAAAAAGACACACGAACTACAATTATTTTGTTGACTTTGTGCGCCCCTGTGATATATTTAGGTTAAAAGAAGTAAGTTAAGGCAGATGGGAGGTTTTTCACATGAAATCAACACCGAAAAGCTATGTACCGAATTATCCGAGACCTCAGCTTGTGAGAGATAATTTTATTCTCCTTGACGGAGAATGGGACTTTTGTTTTGACGACGATCACATCGGCGAATGCAACGGCTACCGCTTGGGATTTGAAGCGGAACACCGCATAAACGTACCGTTTACATATGAGACCGAGGCATCGGGAATAAACATTCAAAAGGTTCACGACTGCGTTTGGTACTCGAAAAATGTCTGCATTGAGAAAAACGACGACAAAAAAATAATTCTTAACTTTGAGGGTTCGGACTACGAGACAAAAGTTTTTGTGAACGGCAGTATGGTCGGCAGTCACAAAGGCGGCTACTCCCGTTTTTCCTTTGATATAACCGACTATGCGGTAAACGGCGAAAACCTCATTGTAGTCTGCGTGCGAGACAGTCTCGACAAGGCTCAGCCAAGAGGCAAGCAAAGATGGATTAAGAAAAGTTTTGCGTGCTTCTACGTGCAAACAACGGGCATTTGGAAAAGCGTCTGGCTCGAATACGTGCCCGAGGTATATGTAAAATCGCTTAAAATCACACCCGACCTCAAAGATTCAAGCGTTATCATAGAGGGAGCTCTCAACCGTGAATTTGACTGCCAGGTATCGGCGGAAATTGAATTCGGAAACGATTTCATCTCTGCGGAAAGCATCTCTCTTGCGGGAAACAAGAGATTTTCTTTAACGCTCGGCGTTTCATGCGAAAAATACCCCCTTTGGGGCGTTATGCTTTGGTCGCCCGATGAACCGAACCTTTACGATTTAAACTTAAAACTGCTTGACGAGGAAAGCGGCGTAATCGACGAAATAAAATCCTACTTCGGCATGCGCGAGATAAGCATAAGCGGTCAAAACATACTTCTCAACGGCATTCCGATTTATCAAAAGCTTATACTCGACCAAGGCTACTGGAGAGAATCTCACCTCACTCCACCGAGCGAGGGCGCACTCATCGACGACATCGCAAAAATCCAGTCCCTCGGCTACAACGGCGTGAGAAAACACATGAAGATTGAGGATGAAAAATTCCTTTTCTGGGCAGATGTGAACGGACTTCTCGTTTGGAGCGAATTTCCCGCAACATACATTTTCTGCGATGACGCCGTTTCCAATTTCACCAAAGAATGGATGAGCGCCGTAAGACAAAATTACTCGCATCCGTCCATAATCACATGGACTCCATTCAACGAGAGCTGGGGCGTTCCGAAAATAAAGACCGACAAAAAACAGCAGGATTTCACGAGAGCGGTCTATTACCTAACAAAGGCATACGACAGCACCCGTCCCGTAATTTGCAACGACGGCTGGGAGCACACCGTATCCGATATAATCACGCTTCACGATTACGAGGAAAACGCAAAGGCATTCACGGAAAGATATTCTTCACTCCCCTCACTTCTAGAAAACAAAAAAGCGTTCAACAAAACCACATTCGCTATGGCAGACAGATTCGAGTATAAAAACCAGCCGATAATCATTAGCGAATTTGGCGGAATTGCCGTGAGCGGCAAAGGCGAAGGCTGGGGCTACGGCAACAAAGTCGAGGGTGAAAACGATTTTCTTGAACGATTCAAAGCGATAACAGACGCCATAAAGTCGATTGAAAATTGCTCGGGCTACTGCTACACTCAGGTGTCCGATGTTCAGCAAGAGGTTAACGGACTTTTGGACGAAAACCACGAGTATAAATTCAGTCCCGAAAAAATAAAAGAAATAAACGATTAATAAATCAAAACAATCCGTCCCGTATTTTTCGATACGAAACGGATTGTTTTTTATTTTCAAATTGTTTTTCTCACGGGTATCCCCCTGTCGGACAAATAGTCCTTGAGTTCGGGAACGGTAATTTCCTTAAAGTGGAAAAGCGAGGCGGCAAGAACGGCGTCGGCTTTTCCGTCGGTGAATGCATCGTAGAAATGAGAGAGTTTGCCCGCTCCTCCCGACGCTATAACGGGAATGTGCACATTCTCGGAGATTGTTCTTGTGAGCTCGAGGTCATAGCCCTCTTTCACTCCGTCACAGTCCATGCTTGTGAGAAGAATCTCGCCCGCACCCAAAGCCTCAACCTTTTTTGCCCACTCGAGTGCGTCTATGCCCGTATCGACTCTGCCGCCGTTTAAATAAAGTGTCCAGTTTCCCTTATCGGTTCGCTTTGCATCCATTGCGACAACAACGCACTGACTGCCGAATTTGTATGCGGCATCGGAAATTATCTGCGGATTTTTAAGTGCCGCCGAGTTGACGGAAACTTTATCCGCTCCTGCACGCAAAATAGCCGTGAAATCGTCTACGGTGCGAATTCCTCCGCCGACCGTGAACGGTATGAAAATGCTTCTCGCAACTCTCGTAACGATATCAACCATTATGTTTCTTGCATCGCTTGATGCGGTTATGTCGAGCAAAACAAGCTCGTCAGCGCCCTGTTTGTTGTATTCTATTGCCGCCTCAACGGGATCGCCCGCATCACGAAGTCCGACAAAATTTGTTCCTTTTACCACTCTGCCGTCCTTGAGGTCAAGGCACGGAATTATTCTTTTAGCGTACATATTCAGTCCCCCTTATTTTGCGCACTCAACAAAGTTTTTTAAAAGCTTAATTCCAAGCTCACCGCTTTTTTCGGGATGGAATTGGCACGCACGCAAATTTCCCTTTGCGACGGAGGCGTGTATGGTCACGACGTACTCGGCAGTCGAGGTAACTATATCCTCTTCTGCTTTGAGATAGTAAGAATGAACAAAGTAAACATAAGGTTCATCGGGAACATCTTTAAACAGAGCGTCGTTCTTTTTAATGCTTATCGAGTTCCATCCCATGTGAGGAATTTTGAGACCCTCGCCGTCGGGAATTCTCACGATTTTTCCCTTAAGAACTCCCAAACCGACTGCCCCGGGGCTTTCTTCGCTGCTCTCGAAAAGTATCTGCAAGCCAAGGCAAATACCCAAGAAAGGCTTATTTGACGCGATAAAATTCTTAATCGGTTCTTCAAGTCCTCTGCTTCTCAATTCGTTCATGGCATCACCGAACGAGCCGACTCCCGGAAGTATTGCCGCATCCGAAGCCGCCAAAACATCTTTATCGGAAGAAACAACGCAATCTGCGCCTATGTACTCAAGCGCTTTTCTGACGCTCTCGATATTTCCGGCGCCGTAATCTATAATACAAATCATCTTTCTTTTCTTTCCTTTTTTGCATTTTAGTGTAGTAGTAAGTTAAATTAAGTTTATTCTACTATAAAATGCCGTAACATTCAACCGTAATTTTGCAAACGGTGAAGAACTATGCAAAATATCTGAAAATCGGTAGAAATAAAAACGAAATTATGTTATAGTAAATCGGTATAGGAATAATTATCTTTTCATTCCTTTCAGAAAGGACGTTTTATGGATAACCGAGAATTTTTTAGCAGAGAGCTGATAGACGCCGCCTCACAGGGCAGTTTGAGCGCCGTGACAGCACTCTTTGATTCAAGCTATAACAGCGTATATAAAACAATAAAAACAATGGTAAGCGACGAGGACACCATCATGGACGTCATTCAGGACGCTTATGTAAAGGCCATATATAACCTCGGCATGCTGAACGAGCCGAAAGCTTTCCCCGCTTGGGTGAGAAAAATCGCAATAAGCAATTCGGCAAAGAAAATTAAATCTACATCCGAAATTTTCTCGCAAAAAGATGTCGAAAATCAGGGCTCAGCCGCCAACGACAACAATGTTCTTGCCGCCGAGTTTGAGGAAAACCCCACCGAGGACGCAAAAAAAGCGCTTAAAATTCTCGACTCTTTGAGCGCAGAGCAGAGACTTGTCACCGGTATGTACTACTACACGGGAATGAAAACTTCCGATATTGCCGCTACAATCGAGTGTGACGAAAATATCATAAAAAAACTTATTGCCGAATCGAGAGTTACGATAACAAAGGCTGTAAACGGACTTAAGGACGAGGGTACGGATACACACGGACTCACTGCCGTTCAGTATCTTCTTTTCCTCTTCAAGGGTTACAGCGTGAACACCGAAGATATTCCGTTCAGAGAATCAACCTTTGAGAGCGTGCGTTTTGGTTTGGGACTGAGATTCTTCAAGACCGAGGCAAAGCCGAAACTTCACACCGATGAAGAAATCGAGAATATTCTTTCAGGCTCGGACGAAACCGAACCGACCGAAGATATCAATAGTGTAACCACGGACACCAACGAGAGCGTAAACGTCGAGGATATCATCGATACTCCAGAACCAAAGGCAGAAAAAAACACTAAGCGTGCGCCTAAGGCATCAAAGCCCGTGGTAATCAATCAGAGCAAGGAAAATAAAGATGATTTGCCGCCGCTTAAGCCGCTTTCCGTGAGCGTTCCAAACGTCGTTGACAAGAGCGAAATCGAAAACGGCAATAAGTCAAACAAAATCGGCGGAAAGATAATCGCACTCATAGTTGTGCTTGTAATTTTGCTTGCCGCCGCAGTCACGGGCGTTGTTTACATCACAAGTCACAGCTCCGATGAAGGTGCTTCTTCTGCTTCAAGTGCCATAAGCACTGACGACGATCCGCTCGTTCCCGCAGAGGGCACTTTGGCGGCAGATGTTCAGTCTGTCGATTCCGATTTCAGCGGAATAATCACAGCTTACGAAAACGCCCTCGGCGGTGCGGACGCAGAGAAATTTGTGAACACAAACGCCGTCAATTCCGCAAGAGAGAGCACAGAAAACGAGAGCGTCGGTCTTTATTATGCTTACAGCGACATAGACGCCGACACCAAGGACGAATTGCTCATAGGCGTAGGAAACGAATCTCTTATTAAAATTGCCGCAGTATACGAATCGAACGATTCAAAGTCAACACGCGTTTTCAAAGATAACTCAATCGGAGATCAGTCACTTATAAGCGTTCTCAAAGACGGCACGGTCTTTTATCACAAAGTGACAGACGACAAAAACGCCGAGGCAGGCATTTGGACGCTTAACGCTACCGGCGCATACTCTTCCGAGGTCTACACCATGGACACAGAGAAATACGGCGACGAAAATTATCACAAGGACGATACTTCTGTAATTTATAACAATCTTCTCGCAAAAATTCAGGAGACAGGCATCGTGAACGATTTCAGCTGGAAGACTATTTCCGCCGCAGAAGTCAGCAAGAGTTCAAGCGAATCGAGCACAGAATCGAGTGCAGAATCGAGCGAGGAAAGCTCTAAGGAAGAAAGCTCAAAAGAAGAAAAGAGCGAATCTTCCAAAGAGGAATCTTCAGAATCCTCAAAGTCGAGCAAAAAATCCGACTCATCTGCTCCCGAGGGTGCAACCGATCCCTACTCCATTCAGGAATGGGCGGACAACTACCGCAATCAGAGCACCGGCAGTGAAATGTACGCAATCCCGAACGGCGACGGCAACTACACTTTCATCTGGTGGATTGATACAAACGAATATACTTTTAACGGTTCTGTTGATGGATACCAAGTTGTTGTAAACGTTAGCGACAGCGACAAACTTTACATCACACCTTACAGCGATCACCTCGATGTAAGCGCAAACGACAGCTTCACCAAAAATCACGGCGAGGGCTTCACGGGTTCGTTCTACAAAAACTGATTAATTTCAAACGGAGAAAGCAAAACCTTTCTCCGTTTTCTTTTTCACACTTATTACCAAACTGTTAAAATTTGTTTCACTTTCAATTATTTTGAATTTGCTATTGAAAAGTATACTAAATTGGTGTATATTATACTCGGTTGTTAAAGATATTTAACTTTTTTCAGCTCAAACAATATGAAAGGATTTTATGATATGAATAAAGTCATCTACTGTGATAATGCGGCAACAACAGCGGTTTCACCCGCAGTTCTCGATGCTATGTTGCCATTCTATAAAGACTGCTACGGTAACCCCTCAAGCCTTTACGCCCTCGGACAGAAGGCAAAAGGCCCGCTCGAGGAAGCAAGAAAGACCATGGCAGACATCTTCGGCTGCAGCGAAAAGGAAATTTTCTTCACCTCTTGCGGCTCCGAGGCTGACAACTGGGCAGTTAAAGGTGCGGCTCACCTCATGGCAAAGAAGGGCAAGAACCACATAATCACATCGGTTTTCGAGCACCATGCCATTCTTCACACATGCGCAGCTCTTGAAAAAGAGGGCTTCGAGGTCACCTACCTCCCCGTTTACGAGGACGGTTTGGTAAGAGTTGAGGACGTTGAGGCTGCAATCACCGACAAAACAGCTCTTGTCACAATTATGTACGCCAACAACGAAATCGGCACAATCCAGCCCATTCCCGAGATTGGCGCAGTCTGCAAAAAGCACGGCGTTCTCTTCCACACAGACGCAGTTCAGGCAGCGGGCAACGTTCACATCAACGTTAAAGAGCAGAACATCGATATGCTCTCTCTTTCCGGCCACAAGTTCCACGGCCCCAAGGGCGTCGGTATGCTCTACTGCAAGAGAGGCTTGAGACTTCCCAACCTCATCGACGGCGGCGCTCAGGAATCCAACAGACGTGCGGGCACAGAGAATGTCGCAGGCATCGTCGGAATGGCTACAGCTCTTAAGATTTATTCCGATACCATGGACGAGAGAAACGCAAAGCTCAGAAAAATGACAAACAGGCTCATGGACGGTCTTTCACAGATTGAGTGCTCAAGAGTTAACGGCTCAAGAGAGCACCGCCTTCCGGGCAACGTGAATATGTGCTTCCTCGGCGTTGAGGGCGAATCCATGCTCTTAAGCCTCGACTTCAAGGGAATTTGCGCTTCTTCCGGTTCTGCTTGCACAAGCGGAAGCCTCGACCCGTCACACGTTCTTCTTGCAATCGGACTTCCCCACGAGGTAGCTCACGGTTCTCTTCGTCTTTCATTCTCCGATGTTAACGACGAGAGCGACATCGACTACATTTTGGAGGTTCTCCCACCCATCATCGAAAAGCTTCGTTCATGGTCACCTCTCTGGGAAGAAATTCTTCAGGGAAAGAGCAACATCATGGATAAATACAGACACTGCTTCCCGAACTGGAAGAATGTCCTCGGTGAATAATGCTATTCACTTGAAAAAAAGCGGCTAATCGTTTAGAATAAAATCACCAACCCGAAAGGATGTTTATATTATGGCATACAGTGAAAAAGTAATGGAGCACTTCACCAACCCTCACAACGTAGGTGAGATTCCCGACGCTAACGGCATCGGACAGGTAGGTAACCCGAAGTGCGGCGATATAATGAGAATGTACATCAAGGTTAACGACGATGATATCATCGAGGACGTTTCCTTTAAGACATTCGGTTGCGGTGCGGCAATCGCAACAAGCTCAATGGCAACAGACCTCATCAAGGGCAAGCCGATAAGCGAGGCTTTAAAGCTCACAAATGCGGCTGTTATGGAGGCTTTGGACGGACTTCCGGCAATTAAGGTTCACTGCTCCGTTCTCGCAGAGCAGGCAATCAAAGCCGCTCTCTCCGATTATTACAGACGCAAGGGCATCGACCCCGTGCCGATCGTCGGTGAGATTCACGATGACGACGAAGAGGAGTTCATCCCCGAGGAGTAAAAAATTAAGCTATGCGGTTTTAAACCGCATAGCTTTTCTTTTTGTCTTTATTTAAGCCGCAACACGCTGAATTTCAATTGCGTAGCAATCGGATGTGCTTCCAAAAGCAACAGACTGGTTCTCCCAAAGTCTTGTTTCTGCCTTTGTCCAAATGAGTGCCTCGCCGCTCTTTTCGCTCAGTCCGTAAAGATCCTCAAATTCGGAGCTGAAATGCTCGTGAGCTGCCGCCGTATCCGTTCCCTCTGCCGCACAGAGATAAACGACAAACACCTCGTTGTTCCAGAAATCGACTCTCGGATAGAACTTGTAGCCGTCAAGAGTAATGCTTACGCTGTCGATAAGCCAAGTTGAATCGGTTGAAGCCGCATTCAAATCGTCCTTTGTTATTCCGAGTGCAGACAAAACAGCATCGGCGGACGATCCGTTTGCAATCTCGGCTAAGTCAAATCCGACAGCACCGACAAGATCATTTGTCGTGATTTCAATGTTTCCTTTTGTTTCACTTGCACCTTTTACCGTGGAAGACGCCCAAGTGTTTTCTTCGCTCGATTCTGCCGTGCTTGTTTCGCTCGTCTGTGACGATGCAGAAGATGCGGAAGAAACTTCGCTAATTTCGCTCTGCACGCTTGTTTGAGTTTCGGTCGAAGTTTCGCCCGATGCCGATGAGCATGCTGCCGCCGACAAAGCAATGCTTAAACAAAGTAATAATGTGATAAATTTTTTCAAAATAAACCTCCGATGAAAAGATAATCTTCAAATAAAAATCGTGCCGAACCGTTTTGTTCGGTGCGCACACAACAATAGGATTTTAACAGCCAAAAAGCCGTTTGACAAGCAAAAAAATTTTTGCAGCAGAAGAATGACTTTTTTGCTCCGCTTAAATCAATCTCGCCCACCGTTTCAGCTATAAATTGTTTTCCTATTACAATTACATAAATAACACTTGATATATCCACAATAATAGGATATAATGAATAAGAATGTAAGAGCCGGTATGCAGTTTTTATATATTTTGTTGAAACGAGGGAATTTCTAATATGGATATAAAGCAATTTTATCGCGGTGAAAGCTTCGACGATTACACATTTCTTGGCGCTCACCCCGACGGTGAAGGCACAACCTTCAGAGTATACGCACCGCACGCCTTAAGCCTTAGCGTTATCGGTGAGTGGAACTCTTGGACGCCGATACCGCTCACAAAAATTTTGGACGGAAACTTTTGGGAAGTTCACGTATCCGAGGCAGTGCCCGGAATGATGTACAAATTGCGTGTTGAGGGCAAGGGCGGCAAAACAATCGACCACTGCGACCCCTACGGCAGAAGAATGCAGCTTCGCCCCGCAAACGCCTCTATTATTCCCGAGAGACACGATGCATTCTCTTTCACCGATGACGAGTGGATGTCAAAGCGCAAGGTGCGCATCCGCAGTGCGCTCAATATCTATGAGATGCATTTCGGCTCTTGGCGCATGAAGTCGGATAAGAAAGCCGACTGGTACAACTATGAGGAATTGGCTCCTCTGATTATCCCCTACCTCAAAGAAAACGGCTACAACTACATTGAGGTTATGCCGCTTTCCGAGCATCCCTCCGACGAGAGCTGGGGCTATCAGAACACGGGATTCTATGCCGTCACGGCAAGATACGGCACACCCGAACAGCTCAAATTCTTCGTAAACGAATGCCACAAGAACGGCATTGGCGTTATAGTCGACTTTGTTCCCGTTCATTTTGCCGTTGACGACTACTCGCTTTGGCACTTTGACGGCACGCCGCTTTATGAATATGAAGATTCCTCCGTCGGTTACAGCGAATGGGGATCAAACAACTTCAACCACAGCAAGGGCGAAGTAAGAAGCTTCTTGCAGTCAAACGCTAACTACTGGCTCAGCGAATATCACTTTGACGGAATTAGAATTGACGCCGTTTCAAACCTCATCTACTGGCAGGGCAACAAGGACAGAGGCGTTAACGAAGGCGCACTCTCGTTCATCAAGGGAATGAACTCCGGTCTTAAGGCAAGACACCCGAGCGCAATGCTCATCGCAGAGGACTCTTCCGATTATCAGGGAGTTACAAAGCCTGTTTTCTCGGGCGGTCTCGGATTTGACTACAAGTGGGATCTCGGCTGGATGAACGATACATTAAAATACTTCAAGATGCCCGGTTTCTACCGTTCGGGTTCTGAAGGTCTTTTAAACTTCTCCATGTTCTATTTCTACAGCGAGAACTTTATTCTTCCGTTCTCACATGACGAGGTTGTGCACGGAAAAGCTACAATCGTTCAGAAAATGGACGGCGACTATGACAACAAGTGGCCTCAGGCAAGAGCACTTTACCTCTATATGTACTGCCACCCGGGCAAAAAGCTCAACTTCATGGGCAATGAAATCGGTCAGCTCAGAGAGTGGGACGAGAGCCGCGAACAGGATTGGGATATGCTCAAATATCCGATTCACGATGAGTTCCACAAGTATATGATTGCGCTCAACAAGCTCTATTTAAAAACCCCCGCCCTCTTCTACTACGATTACGATCCTCAGGGATTCGAGTGGAAAGCAACAAGCTCTCAGCCGTGCACATTCGCATTTGAGAGAAAGAGTGACAAGCAGAGAGTTCTTTGCGTCTTTAACTTCTCTGGCGATGAGGTCAAAGACTTCACGGTTGACGAATATCATGTTTCTTCACTCACCGAGCTTATGAACACAGGTTCTTGGGGCGCAGATGATGTTCCCGTCATCAAGAAGGCAAAAACTAAGGATCAGAAGGATGTTGTAACGATGACTCTCCGCCCGTACAGCGGAAGACTTTTCGAGATTAAAGAGAGAAAATTCAGAGATCCGAAGCCGAAGACCGAAGAGAAAAAGCCCGCAGCAAAGGCTAAAACGACAAAATCAAAAAGCACTAAGAAATAATATATAAAAGTTGTGTCCCCAAAGCCGACAGAGGTTTTGGGGACATTTTTTGTAAAGATAAAGTCAATCAACAAAACGGGATACCCAAATGCCAACACCACATAAGGATGTTTTAATGTAATAGCTACGGTGCAACTCGGAGACGGGTTGCACCGATTTTTATGCTATGCGATAAATCGAAATTCCTGAGGATTTTGTTGTACTTCATTTAATATCGCAAGGAGCTCTTGCTCTGTCGGTATATCAACCATTCCGACTGCTGTAAAGTACACATCAACCTTGACGAAACAGTGACCGCTCGATTTATCATTGTTATGAACTTCAATACGTTCAATAAGTGAATTTACCAGTGTCGGTGTAAGTTCCTTAATCTCTGTAATTTCACGGAGAGTACGAAGTAATAGCCTAAAATCGGTAACTTTCTGACCTGCATCATCTAATGCCGCTTTCCCTTCTTCTATTTCTGTTTGCAGTTGATTTTGCTCACGTTCATAGTTTTGAAGCAATTTGGAAAAGCGTTCGTCTGAAAGAATTCCGGCAGCGTTTTGCTCAAATACTTTCTCAATTAGCTTGTCGATTTCAGCTATTCTTTTTTCTCCACGCTCAACAGATAATCGGAGTTTTTTATTCTCTGTTTGCCGTACAAGATTTGTTTTCTTGGCAAGCATATACAGAAATGCGGACTCATAGCACTTTACAAAATCTGCCAAGTTTCTTATGGATTCAAGTATAATCTGCTCCAGTACCATATCACGGATATAGTGAATTTGGCACTCACCTCTGCCGCTTTTGTAATTTGAGCATCGCCAAAATTCTTGATTTCGTTTAAGGCTTTTCGCCGCACAAATGTGTAATTTTGCTCCACAATCAGGACAGTATACTAAGCCTGAAAATAAACTTTGTCTTCCTGTTGCTGTAGGACGGCGGCGGTGTTTTCTCAGTTCCTGTACTCTAAGCCACTGTTCTTCGGATATAATCGGTTCTTGCATATTGGAAATGATTTGATATTCCTCGGTAGGATTGCGAATTACCTTATGAACCTTATGGCTGACAGTCGTGCTTTTTAAATTCACAGCACAGCCGGTGTATTGTCTGTTTTCAAGAATATTTACTACAGTTTTCTGGTCCCATTTGCAATAATCACCAGGCACTTTTCGTGCATGTGTTCGTCCGATACTTTCGTAATATGCCGACGGAATTAGAATATTTTCTTTTTCCAATTGCTTTGCAATTTGAAGCGGACCTCGTCCTGCAAGACATAAGGAATAGATTTTGCGAACAACATCAGCGGCTGGTTCATCAATCAACCACTGTTCTTTATTCTCTGGGTCTTTCATATATCCAAAAGGGACTGTTGGAGAAACACGCTTTCCATGTTCTGCTTTTGACTGCCATACCGCACGGATTTTCTTTGAGGTCTGAGCAGCGTACCATTCATTGAAAATATTGTAAAACGGAAGCATTTCCATGCCGTCGCCGGTTGTGCTGTTTACATTTTCCTGAATGGAAATAAATGTGATTCCTAATGACGGATAAACTATTTGTGTAAGCCTTCCTGCCTCAACCTGTTCTCTGCCGAAACGGGAGAGGTCTTTTACAATAATTCTGCATTTTCTGCAAAGACCGTTGTATGTTCGTCTGCTCGTTTCAGGATTGATGAAGTAACCCCATTCCTGTTTTTGCTTTTTTGATAATCTTGGCATTTTTAAAACTCCTTTCACTTGTTTGCACAAGACCTCCGAAATGCACACCCATTTCAAAGGGATTAGAGGAAATATCTTTAAATAATTTTTCTTCTCGAAAATTAACCCCTCTACTCATTTGGACAAAGGGGTGCCAAATGGACACCCAAAATGAGTAGTCTCAAGAAAATGTTCACAAAAAATTCACACTTTTTCTTGCTTAAGGAAATTAAAAAGTCCCTTCACTTATTTGGAATTCACTCTCGTTTTGACACCCTGTTTTGAAGAAAAAAGTTTTAAAAAATAAAAATGCCGTCTATCAAATTACTTTGATAGACGGTGTTGATTCTAATTGCCTGAAAAATAGACAAAGGATTTCTATATTTTATTTTTTTATCTACTCAAAATAAAAAAGAAATCTACGTTTCTTGTAGTAAATAAAAATTAAGTCTAATTGAAATCGTTGTAAGAGTATATTGAAGTTTTTTGATAAAAAACTCTCCGCCCGCCTGTATGGACGGAGAATTTTTGTTATTCACAAGGCAATTTATCATCTTGTTCTTTAAAGTGAATTTTTTCAGTTCCTGCTTCAATAGCAGTTTCATAATACCAGCATTTATGATTTATAAAATCTAAAGTTTCCTGTAATTCGGCAATTTGCGCTTCAACTGTGCGCTTCCTTTCCAAAAACATTTCATATCGCTCTTTTAACGAATCATCACCCAGTTGTGCCCATTTTGAAAATTGTTTTATATCCTTTATGGGCATACCTGTTTTTTTCAGACATTCAATTACGTGCAGCATTGCTATGTCAGCATCGGAAAAAATGCGATAGCCGGACTCCTTGCGTTCCATAAATGGGAGTAGTCCCTGCTTATCATAGTAGCGTAATGTTGTCGGTGTTACATTCATAATTTCGGCTGCTTGTTTGATTGTATACCGCATATAAAAACCTCCTGAAAAATTTTGAAATTTGCACATTGACTTTAACCTCAAGGTTAATGTTACACTTGTATTAAAGAAAAGTCAAGACTGTAGTTTAAGTGTTTTTTCAGGAGGAATTACATATGCGTACATCTAAAGTAGTAGTTATTACAGGTGCGTCAAGCGGAATTGGAGAAGCGACAGCACGCCTTCTCGCAAAACAAGGGAACAAAGTAGTTCTTGGAGCAAGACGGGAAGAGAAACTCAAGAAAATCGTGTCGGAAATAAACGCAGACGGTGCAGAAGCGGTTTACTGTATTTCCGATGTCACAAAAGTAAGAGATCAGGAAACATTGGCTCAAAAAGCAATTGAAGCCTTCGGTAGAATTGATGTGTGGATAAATAATGCAGGACTTATGCCTTTATCTTTATTGTCTGAAGATAAGGTTGAAGACTGGGATAAATGTGTGGATGTCAACCTGAAAGGTGTTCTTTACGGAATTCATGCGTGCCTTGGAATTATGCGTGAACAAAAAAGCGGACATATCATCAATATAGGCTCGCTATCTTCGCATCAGACCGGTCTGACCTGCGGAGTTTATGCGGCAACAAAGTTTGGTGTCAGAGCAATCAGTGAAACTCTCCGTGAGGAAGAGGCAGCCGCAAAAACAGGAATTCGTGTGACCATGCTGGCACCGGGAATGATTGCAACCGAATTGCCGCAGTCATTGACCACACAGGCAGGTCGTGACGGTATGCAGGCTGCATACGATGCGCTTGCCATTCCTGCCGAAACCGTCGCAGAAAGCATAGCTTTTGCGATAAATATGCCTGAAAATACAGGAATTAACGAGATTATCATTCGTCCTACAGCTCAGCAACTGTAATTATGAGAGAGAAATTAAGAGGTAATTATTATGAATAACAAATACGTTGTTGTTACAGGAGCAAGCTCAGGTATCGGTTATGAAACGGCAAAAGCTTTTGCAAATCGAGGAAAAAATCTAATCATATGTGCTCGCCGAACCGAACGACTTTTGCAGTTAAAAGAAGAAATACAGAAAGAACATCCCGATACGGATGTTGTAGTAAATACGGTTGATCTTTCAAACGAGAAAGCTGTTGTTGATTTCTATCGTTCCCTGAGAGAATATGATATTGAGGTGTTCGTAAATAACGCAGGCTTGGGAAATGACGGAGATATTACTAATCCTGATTTGGAACATAATACTCGTATGATTCATGTAAATGTGAATGCGCTGGCACTTTTGTCCATGCTGTATGTTGCCGATTATAAAGATAAGGAAGGTGCACAGCTTATTAATGTTGCATCTTCTGCCGGATATACCATGTTCCCGGGATGTACCCTGTATGGTGCAACCAAGTTCTTTGCAAGCTCCTTTACAGAGGGCATTGACATGGAAATGCAATCGGGCGGTCATAAGCTGCGTGCAAAGGTATTGGCTCCCGGTGCTACCGAAACCGAATTTGAGCAGTCGGCACACGAATCCGATGAAAAGGTCGAATACGCCGAGAAATTTCATCGCTTTCATACTGCTAAGCAAATGGCAGGATTCTTGCTTGAGCTTTATGACAAAGACAAGACGGTCGGGGAAATTGACTTCGAAACTTTCGGCATTAAATTGACTGATGCAAAACATCCTGCGCTGAGGTTTTAACATACTCATACGGTTATAGAAGAGAAAGAGGCGGTATTTCATGATACATAGAGTCCTAATCTGCTCATTGATTTTGGCGTTAACGCTTGCGGGATGCGGCACGGTTGATACGAAAAACCAGAGCGACGAAATTTCCAAAATGGATTCGCAGATACAGGAAACTTCCGATAAAAAAACGGAAGAAACTTCTGATACAAGTTCAGAAACAGAAGAAACTCCCGATATAGAAACAGAGGTCAGTATGAAAAACATCACTCTCGGCAAAGTACCGGATGGCTATTACAGCGCCGCAGACCAGCAAGGCACATTGGAAAAATTTACATACGATACGAAAGATTATGCTGGAAATGGCAATGATATTCAAAGCCAAGCAACTGTTTATTTGCCTTACGGATATAACCAAGACGATACGGATGCAAAATATAATATTCTATATCTTCAGCATGGTGCTTACGGAAATGAACGCACGTGGATGTATGAATACGGGGACAGTTTCAAGAACATGATCGACCACATGATCGAGGACAAGCTGATCCCGCCGCTGATCATCGTCATGCCTTATCTGCCCTCCGGCAATGAATGGTATCACGACACAACACCGATTTTCTATTCCGAGGAGCTGAAAAACGATTTGATGCCTGCTGTGGAGGCGTACTATCACACTTATGCAGAGAATACCTCCGATGAGGGCTTTGAAGCATCCCGTTCCCACAGAGCCTTTGGCGGCTTTTCTGCCGGCGGCACAACAACTTGGCGTGTCTTTTTGGAGGGGATGGACAGATTTGAGTATTTTTTGCCAATGAGTGGCGGTCTGACACTGGGCGGTGACGGCTCAACCAATGTTGAGGACGCAACACTAATAGCCGATACAGCAGTAGCCTCTGGTTACGGTAAGCGCGAATACTATGTGTTTTCAGCAACAGGTACACGTGATGTTGCTTACCAGGGCTTGACGGCACAAATGGAGTGCATGAAAACGCTGACAGACGCCTTTGACTACACGCAGACCGGCTTTGCAGACGGTAATCTCATGTACTACACCGTCGAAGGCAACCGGCACGATTATCAACACACTTGGGAATATGTTTATAATGGATTACAATGTTTGTTTTCATGGTATTAAAAATTAAAACCAGATAAATATTTTGCCTGTATCTTGATTATAAAATTTGTATTCATAACAAATTCATCTGTTAGTCTTTATGTAAAAAATGGTGAATTTATTTATATGCTTCTCTTAAATTTATCATCAGGTCTTAGGGTGTCCCTAACGAGAAAATTACCGTTTGGATAGCCAAATGGTCTGCTCGCTACGACTACGCAACAAAATTTTATAGGCAAAAAATTAGGCACAGCCGATGGATTTTTATGTCCGTCAGTTGTGCCTTTTCTCAATTGAAAATTATTTCTGCATTCACGATTTCTGTAGCTCGACTACGAATATTGTTCATTTTTTGCACCCACAACATCATATTTTCTGCCTTGATTTTTTCTGTAACTTGCTCCTGTTCGGCAAGCGATTTTACAGTCTGTTCAAATAAGTTTTCTGCCTGACGCTCGACGTCAGAAGATAATCATAGAGTTTTTCGCTCGTGAGAAGATTGTAATATCTGACCTTATAATATTCCTTAAGGTATCGTCTGTGGCGGTCTGCCCACACACCCAAATGTATTTCTTTCTGTTCCTTAGTTCTTATGCAAGGGATAAGGTAATCTCCTAGTTGCTCATACTGCACATTCATAGTCAGCCCTCCTGATAGATAATTTTGAATTTCTTTGCACCGATAAACTTCACAAGCACATCATCAACTGCATCCGTATATCTGCCCTGTGCTATAAGCTCATTTCTCAGGTCATTCAGTGACTTGATGATTAAGCTGTATTCGTTATTGGTCAGTGCAAGGTGGTATTTGATATTCTTCATCGTGAATCCCTCCTTGACTATATTCTACTCGGCTGGTTTTCAAATTGCGAATGTGCGGATTTTCTATGCGTAGAAAAAAGGCTCTGACCTTTTTGCAGTCAAAGCCTTAATCTCATCTTTACTATGCCCTATAAGGTTTTATTTATTGATTCTCAATTACTGCCTTATGTGGCATTAGCAAAAAGGTATCCCGTTTAGCTTTTATGTTAAAACATTCAATCAGAGCAAATCACCCATTACAACATCCGTTACCTTCTTGATAACCTTTTCGTCAAAAGGAACTTTCAGGTTGCCTATTTCGAGAAGCTCCAAATAGCCGTGACTTCCGCCGGCACAGCAAAGTCGATAGTAATCCGACCATGCCTCGGCTCGTGATTTCTTCATTCTTGCGTAGTACTGGAAAGTGCAAGTCTGAGCGAGCGCATACTCGATATAATAGAACGGATACATAAAAATGTGCTGTTTCTGCATCCAGAATCCGCCCTTTTCGAGGAACTTGTTTCCGTCGTAATCTCTCCAAGGCATATATTTTTTCTCTAGCTCGTGCCAAACGGCGTATCTCTCGTCTGCCGTCATATCGGGATTTTCAAAAACACGGTGCTGGAACTCGTCCACGCTGACCATGTAGGGAATAACCTTGAGTGCATCTGCCAAATGAGATTTGCGGTATTTGTCGGGATCTTCAAAGAACTTATCCATCCACGGATATGTGAAAAATTCCATCGACATGGAGTGAATTTCGCTTATCTCTGCGGTAGACCATGTCATGCTCAAAAGCGGAACATATTTGCACGATGAGAAAGCCTGAAATGCGTGGCCCGCCTCATGCGTCAAAACATCTACGTCGGCACTTGTGCCGTTGAAATTCGAGAAAATAAACGGTGCTTTGTACTTCGGTAAAAACGTGCAGTAACCGCCCATGTGCTTGCCCGGTTTTGATTCGAGGTCAAAAAGCTCGTGTTTGCACATAAAGTCGAAAAATTCTTTCGTCTGCGCATTCATCTCGGAGTACATTTTCTTTGCTTTATGAACCTTCTCTTCCGTTGTGCCTATGGGATTTGCATTGCCCTCGGGCGATGTGAGCTGTTCGTCATAATAGTGAAGCTTATCGACGCCGATTGTTTTTCTCTGCTCCTCAAAAAGCTTTGCAACGGCGGGAGTTATATATTTTCTTACGTTCTCACGGAATTTTGCGACATCCTCGGCGGTATAGTCGTATCTTCCGTTTGCAAGGTAAATATACTCGATGTAATTGTTAAAACCGAGCTTTTTAGCCATGGAATCACGAACTTTTGTAAGCTTTGAGTAGATATCGTCAAGCTTCTCGGAAACTCCCTCGTACATATCCGCCCAAGCGTTGAAAGCACGGATTCTCTTCTCACGGTCGGGCGATTCAAGGTGCTTCAATAAGCCGTAGAAATTGCACTCCTCACCGTCAAAATCACACTTGCACTGTGCGGTAATCTTTGAGTATTCCTGAGAAAGCTTTGCCTCCTCAACTTTGTCAGCGATAATCTCGTCGCTCACAAGTTTTTGGCGAACCTCGGCGTTCTTGATGAAAATTTTGCCGTACGCGCTCGAGAAATCGGCTTTGTAGGGAGAATTTAAAATAAGCTCGTCTGCCTCTTTTTCAAGAGGCTCAAGGGCGGGCACATTCTCGTTTAAAAAAGCTACCTCAGCCTCATAAAATTCGTCTCTTGTGTCGATAGTGTTTCTTATCATTGCCACCTCGTACATTGTGGCAAGCTCGTTTGACTGCTCCTGATATTCCTCAAAAAGCTTTTTAGCCTCTTTGAATGACTTTGCAGACTTAAACTTCTCGATATAAGCCTTTATTCCCTCTTTAACAGCGTCAAAATCGGGTCGCTTATATTCGATATCGGAAAATTTAGAAAAACTCATTTTCACACCTCATATAAATGAAAATCAACTGATTTTAGTATGCAATAATCCCTTCCCGTTGTCAAGCAAAAGAAACGGAAAGGGATTGTTTTGTACATAATTTTTAAATTTCACGGTAGTTTCCGAGGAACGTGAAGGAGTCAAGCTCAACGCTCAAAGACGAGAGCAGAAGAAGCACGTCTTCATCACGGATATTGCCCTTGAAGTCAAGATAAAACTCGTAGTCGAAGTCGGAATTTTTAATCGGTCTCGACTCGATTTTTGTGAGATTGAGTCCCTTAAGGGCAAATCTCTCGAGAACCTGAAACAGCGAACCGGGCACATTCGGAACATTCAAAATAAGGCTGATTTTGTCGGCGTTCTCGGGAATGGCGGGTTTCTTTGAAATTACCGCAAAGCGTGTGTTGTTCTTGCTAGCGTCCTGAATTCCGTTTTCGATAATCTCGAGGCCGTATTTCTTTGCGGCAATCTCCGAGCAAACAGCGGCAATAGAATAATCGTCGCTTTTTGAGACAAACTCAGCCGCCGCAGCCGTGTTCGAGTACTGAACCGCCTTGTAGCCGTGAGAGGAAATATAGCCCTTGCACTGAGAAAGTGCCTGTGGGTGAGAATAAACCGTCTTTATTTCGCTGCCCTTTTTAGCCGCTATGCAGTGCTTTACGGAAACATTTACCGCACCGACTATGTAATAGCGGTACTTCATGATGAGCGAATAAACTTCCGCAACAGAACCCACGGCGGAATTTTCAACGGGAACAACGCCGTAATCGGCTTCGCCGTTTTTAATCGCCTCAAAAACATCGGCAAACTGAGGGCAGAAATTTATGTCTGCGTCCTCTCCGAAAAACTCAACAGCCGCTTTGTTGGAGTAAGCTCCGAAAACGCCCTGACAAAGGATTTTTCTTGTGCGGTCTGTGTTTTTCTCTGCGCCCGCAACAAGCTTTCTGAAAGCGTTGTCGCCTACGGTATCGGTAAACTTATGCTGATATTCCCTTGATATGCTCATTATCGCAGAATAGAAGTCTGCGGCAGCGGCACCGAACTCGTCCCCCGCCTCTGCTCTTACACGGTCGAGAATTATTTTTTCTCTCTCGGGATTAAGCACGGGAATATTGTTCGCAATTTTGATATCGGCTACCTTTTTGGAGCATTTCATTCTCTCGATAAAAAGCGGCAAAAGCTGCTTGTCTATCGCGTCTATCTCTTCTCTTACGGGAGCCAAAAGCTCCGCAAAGCTCTTATTGTTATCCATTCTCCACCTCTTACCAATACTTAAAGACAAAGCTCGCCGAGTGCGATTGCCATTGCCGACTCTATGACGGGAATCGCTCTCGGAACAATGCACGGGTCGTGTCTTCCTGTGATTATAAGCTTATCGTTTTTGTGCGTCTCGAGATTTACGGTGTTCTGCTCAAGTCCGATTGACGGCGTAGGCTTCACGGCACATCTGAAAACAATAGGCATACCGTTTGTTATTCCACCGAGAATACCGCCACAGTTGTTGGTTCTCGTCTTAATAATTCCGTTTTCGTCATAGTAGAATTCATCGTTATTCTCGCTTCCGAGCATATCGGCAACGGAAAAACCTGCGCCAAACTCGATTCCTTTAACGGCGGGAACGCCGAAAACGCTGCTCGAAATCAAATTTTCCACTCCACCGAACATCGGATCTCCGAGACCTGCGGGAACGCCCACTGCGGCGCACTCGATTATACCGCCCACGCTGTCCTCTTTGATTCTTGCGCTCTCAACGGCGGCATACATCTTCTCTTTTGCATCAGAAGATATAACGGAAAAATACTCACGGTTTAAAGAATTTAACTGTTCGGCATTCACGTCCGTAAGGCTGAACTGAACATCTTTCGCTCCGCCGATTGAAGCGGCATGCGCTCCGATAACAATTCCCTTTTTCTCGAGTAGCTGACGAATAAGAGCGCCCGCAAAAACTATCGGTGCGGTAAGTCTTCCGGAAAAGTGACCGCCGCCTCTAATATCGTTTGAAGCGTTGTAACGAAGATAAGCCGTGTAGTCGGAGTGGCCCGGTCTCGGTCTTATTTTAAGGTTTGAGTAATCTTTAGAACGCTGATTTGTGTTGTAAATAACGGCACAAAGCGGAGCACCCGTGAGAACGCCGTCCAAAAGTCCCGAGAGAACGTGCGGCTCGTCTGCTTCCTTTCTTGCGGTAGCCGTTTTGTCCTGTCCGGGAGCACGGCGTTTCATCTGGACAAGTATCTCGTCCATGTCGATTTTTTCTCCTGCGGGAAGTCCCTCAATGTTTACGCCGATCGCCTCAGTGTGACTTCCTCCGAAAACGGAGATTTTTATTTTATTTCCCCATGTCGATGACACTTGCTTTACCTCCGAGCTTGATGAAATCCTTGTAAAAATGCGGATAAGATTTATTTATGCTTAATGGGTGACTTACGAAAATATTGCCGTTCGCAACAGCGGAGAGACACGCGCCCGTCATAACAATTCTGTGATCGTTGTAGCCGTTAATTTCTCCGCCGGAAAGTCTGTCAACGCCGTGAATCACAAGTCCGTCCGCTTTTTCCTCCAGTTTACCGCCAACGGTGGAAAACTCCTCGCAGATTGCCTTAAGGCGGTCGCATTCCTTTATGCGAAGTCTTGCGGCTCCGCTTATAATGCTTATTCCCTCGGCAAGCGTCAAAACGGCGCTTATGGCGGGAACTGCATCGGGAATATCCTTTGCGTTGAAACTTACAGCCTTCAAGCCGAGATGAGGCTTGTCGGTGTGAGGATTCTTAACAAAAATGCATCCGTCGATAATGCTTATCTCAAGTCCGATTTTCTCGTATATATCCAAAATGGCACGGTCGCCCTGAACGGAATCGAGGTTCAATCCCTCTATCAGAATTCCTTTTTTTGAGAACGCTCCGAGAGTTAAGAAAAACGCCGCCTGAGACCAATCGCCCTCGGTCACGTAATCAACTGCTTTGTAGTGCTGATTTCCCTTGATGAAATAGCCGTAGTCGGTTCTTGTCACTTCAACGCCGAATGTTTTCAAAACGGATGCCGTTATGTTGAGGTAGCTTTCCGACTGAAGCTCTGTCGTGATGATAATTCTCGAGTCTCCGTCAAGAAGCGGAAGTGCATACATAAGTCCCGTGATAAACTGGGAGCTTATGTTGCCGGGAACCTCAAAGTCGCCGGGTGTTAATTTTCCGCTCACATGAAGCGGTAAACTCAAACCCTCTTTGAGGCTCTCGCATTTAACGCCGTGTTTCGGCAACAAATCAGTGTAAACACCTATCGGTCTTTCGGGAAGTCTGCCCGAACCGACAAAAGTGCAGTCCATTCCGAGTGCTGCCGCAATGGGAATGACGAATCTTAAAGTTGAACCCGACTCAATGCAGTCGACTGTTTTGGGCTCATTTGTCACTTCTCTAACCTTTTTGACGAACAGAGCCGTTCCGTTTTCCTCTTCGCACTCAAGACCCATCGCAGAAAGAAAATTTTCCGTTGCGACCATATCGCGGCTCTCTGAGAAATTATATATTTTAACGTTTCCGCCGCCTAAAGCCGCACAGAGCAGAGCCCTGTGAGCAAAGCTTTTGCTGGGCGGTATTTTTACCTTGCCTGAAATTATCGCAGGCTCAAGCTTAAGCTTTTGCATTACGGGACCTCTGCTCCTTGACTATCTTCCACTTCAGAACGAGATAATTGCGTTCTGTTTTGTAAATTTCCGCCTCGCCGATTTTAGGAATTATGATGAGATTCAAACTTCTGCCCGTGCTCTTTTTGTCGAGTGCCGTGGCGTCGATTATCGTTTCAATATCATATTCTTTGTCGTCCGTGGGAAGCTCCAGCTTTTTGAGAAGCTTTTCGATACGCTCGGTCGTGCCCTCCTCGGTCATTCCGAGTGCCTCACTTATACTTGTAACCTTTGCCATTCCAATCGCAACGGCTCTGCCGTGAGAAAGACCCGAAAAGTTGTGAAGCTTTTCAAGCGCATGGCCGAATGTGTGGCCGAAGTTTAAAATCATTCTTCTGCCCTTGTCGTTCGTGTCCTCCTCGACAAGCTGCTTTTTGCATCTGACGCATCTTGCGATTGTTGTCTCGAGATTTTTGAGTGCCTCGCCCGATTCAAGGTCGGCAAAAAGCTTTTCGTCCCATATTGCACCGTACTTTACAACCTCGCCCAAGCCGTCCACAACATAGTATTTCGGCAATGTTCTGAGAACCTCGGGATCGCTTATAACGGCTCTCGGCTGATGAAAAGCACCGACAAGATTTTTTCCGAACGGCATATCAATTCCTGTTTTACCGCCCACGCTTGCGTCCACCTGTGCCAAAAGAGAAGTGGGAATCTGAATGAAGTCCATTCCTCTCAAGAATGTAGCTGCCGCAAAGCCGCCCATATCTCCGCACACGCCGCCGCCGAGCGTGACGATTAAATCTGTTCTCGTGTAGCCGCCGTCACCGAGTGCCTTGTACATATTCATGACGGTCTCCATGTTTTTGTGCTCCTCGCCCGCCTCAAAAACAAAGTAGTTTACCGTGAAGCCTGCACGCAAAATGGAGGTCAAAACCTTTTCGCCGTAAATCGGAAAGACATTGGACTCCGATATGAGCATAACTCTTGTGGAACGCTTGTACATCGAAGCGATGATCTCGCCGACTTTTTCGATAATTCCGTCTTCTATATAAACTTTATACGGAACGTCCGTATTGATTGTGATTACCATTGAAAATTTCCCCTTGATAAATTAGCGGTTAACAAAGAAAAAACGGCTCAGCCGTAATTTTCTTTCGCACTTCTTGCCTTTGCGAGAAGCGCACGGAGAGCGTCGGCGTCGTTTTTGTCGACTGCGTTTCTTATCTCCGTTATATTCTTGATGAGCTCGTCCGTTTCCTCTAAAAGAGCCTCTCGGTTATCGAGAAACAGGTCTGTCCAGAGCTCCGCATTAATTTTTGCGACTCTGCTCACGTCACGGTAAGAGCCAGCCGAAAAACCGACGTGATTTTTACACCTTGGACTTAACACATAGGCGCATGCGAGCACGTGAGGAAGCTGTGAGGTATAAGCTATCATACCGTCGTGATCCTTTGGCGTTGTGTAAACAATTCTTGAGAATCCCATTTCCTTTGCGAGATTCTCGAGAACCGCAAATTTCTCCTTTGCACTGTCGTCCTTTATAAGGATATAGGATGCGCCGATGTAAAGCGAAGCCTCTGCGGCACTGAAAGTGTTTAACTCCTTACCCGCCATAGGGTGCGCTCCTATGTAGGTGAAACCGCCTTCTTCCGCCGCTTTTTTAAGTCTCGAATAAACCTGAGTTTTTATTCCGCAAACATCCGTGACTATCGTGTTTTTTCCGAAATTTAATTTGTTCTTTTCGGCAAATTCGACTATTCCCTCGGGATACATGCAAAGGTAAACCACATCGGAATCGGCAAGATCTTTTTTTCCTGCCTTATTCTTTATAACGCCTGCGCTCATAGCGTCAAGCAAAACCTGCTCGTCAATATCGACTGCGTAAATATCGTGATTTCCCGACTCACCCAGAGCCTTTGCTATCGAACCGCCGATAAGTCCCAAACCGACTACCGTAATCTTCATTTCTTCGGCACCGATGCTATTTCTTCATACATACGGCTTGCAACCCATCCGGGAGGCGAACCCGCATCGATAACCTCGTCTGCAGCCAAAAGATATTTCGGAAGTCTCTCGGCATAAAGCTGATCTATTCTCTCGTTTCTGTTCGGCACCTGAAGCAAAGGTCTTACCTTGTCGTTCTTGAGTCTCTCCTTAAGAGCGGCTACGGGAACCTTCAAAAAGAACACTTTTCCGCCTCCGTTGTGAAGTGCGTCAACATTCTCCTGCTTGAGGACTGTTCCGCCTCCGCATGCAAGAACGAGGTTCTCTTTTTTCATAAGCTCGTGACAAGCAAGGGTTTCGAGCTTACGGAAATAAGCCTCTCCGTCACTTGCGAAGATCTCGCTTATTTTCTTGCCCTCTCGGGACTCAATGTATTTGTCCATGTCATAGAACTCATAGCCAAGCTTATTTGCAAGTCTCGATCCCACGGTGTTTTTTCCGCAGCCCATGAAGCCGCACAGTACTACTTTCAACTTTTCTCAACCTTTCGGATAAAATAAAAAGGGAACCCGTTCTGAGTTCCCATAAAAAATACAATGTTAACTTTGTCGCACAAGAAACGAAGCCATAAACATTTTATTTACAGGAAAAACAGACAATATTAAATTTCTCTGTAAATCGTGCAAAATATGTCATGACTTGTCTCCCTTCGTAAGTTCTGTCAGCAGTTTACCACATTAAATCGTCGCTGTCAAGCAAAATGCAAGATTTTTCTATTAACCTGCAAAACTTTATCAATTCGCCGTTTTTTGAGTGCTTTATGCTATTGTTTCAAAAAAATTATATCAAAGCGATTTTCCGAGTAAGATAATTTTTATCATAATACGAATTTATTAATTCTTCTCTTAATATTCTTTTTTTGTATTGACAAATCAAAACAATATAAATAAAATGTATTCAGTAATTCAAAAGCCATCTTAAAGATTGGATATTCCGGATTATGAATAATAACAAGGAGGACACTCATAATGGTATTGGAGAAGCTTAAGTCCATTCTCGCCGAGCAGTTCGACGCTGAGGAAGACAGCATCACAACAGAGACAAACCTTCAGGAGGATCTCGAAGCTGATTCTCTCGATGTCGTTGATCTTCTTATGTCTATCGAAGACGAGTTCGAGGTTGAAATTCCCGATGAAGAAGTCGAGAGCATCAAGACTGTCGGTGACATTGTTGAATACATTGAATCTCATTCCTGATTTCTGGAACATAGAAAACGGCAGACTGTCCAAAAGGGCAGTCTGTTTTTCTTTTGTGTGTCACCAGGGCTAAAAAAAGCGAAAGTACTTGCATTTAAAGCCGTTTTACAATATAATGTTTAAGTTAAAAATTATACATAATTAAATAAAGCTCAGCCTTTTGGGCGGCTTTTGAAAGGATTGAATATATATGGCAAAGGGAAACAACAAGAAGGTCGAAGACATCACCGCGATGGACGTAGACTTCTCAAAATGGTACACCGACGTCGTAAAGAAAGCCGAGCTTATGGACTACGGCAGCGTTAAGGGCAGCATGATTTTGGAGCCCTACGGATTTGCGATTTGGGAAAACATGAGAAACGATATGGACGCAAGATTTAAGAAAACAGGCGTTCAGAACGTATATATGCCTCTTCTCATCCCCGAGAGCCTTCTTCAGAAAGAAAAGGATCACGTCGACGGATTTGCTCCCGAGGTTGCTTGGGTAACCATGGGCGGCAACGAAAAGCTTCAGGAGAGACTTTGCATAAGACCTACATCCGAGACGCTTTTCTGCGAGCATTACGCAAAAGTTATCCATTCCTATAAGGATCTTCCGAAAAACTACAACCAGTGGTGCTCCGTAATGAGATGGGAGAAAACCACAAGACCTTTCCTTCGTTCCAGCGAGTTCCTCTGGCAGGAAGGCCACACCATGCACGAGACAGCCGAGGAGGCTATCGAGAGAACTCTTCTCATGCATAAGGTTTACACAGATTTCTTCAAGGAAACTCTTGCAATTCCCGTTGTTGGCGGCAAAAAGACCGAGAGCGAGAAGTTTGCGGGCGCAGAATCAACCTACACAATCGAGGCTATGATGCACAACGGCTACGCACTGCAGAGCGGTACATCTCACTATTTCGGTGACGGCTTTGCAAAGAGCTTTGACGTAACATTCACAGGCAGAGACAACAAGCTTCACTACCCCCACCAGACCTCTTGGGGCGCATCCACGAGAATGATCGGTGCCGTAATCATGGTTCACGGCGACGACAACGGACTTGTTCTTCCTCCGAAAATCGCTCCTACTCAGGTTGTAATCGTTCCCGTTGCACAGCATAAGCCGGGCGTACTTGACAAGTGCCGTGAGGTTTATTCTTCACTTCTCGACAACTTCAGAGTTAAGCTTGACGACTCCGACAACTCACCCGGATGGAAGTTCAGCCAGTATGAGATGCTCGGTGTTCCGATTCGTCTCGAGATGGGCCCGCGCGACATCGAGAACGGTCAGTGCGTGCTCGTAAGACGCGACACAGGCGAGAAAATTCCGTGCGCACTCGATGCACTCAACGACACAATCGCAGCTCTTCTTGTTGCTATTCACGACAATATGTACGAGAACGCATGCAAGAACCTCGAGGAAAAGACCTACACAGCAACAACACTTGACGAGTTTGTCGACATCGCAACAAACAAGCCCGGATTTATCAAGGCTATGTGGTGCGGCGATGAGGCATGCGAGGAGAAAATCAAGGACATCACAGGCGGCGTAAAGTCAAGATGCATTCCTTTTGAAGAGGAGCACCTAAGCGACGTATGTGTTTGCTGCGGAAAGCCTGCAAAGCACATGCTTTATTGGGGCAGACAGTATTAATTAAGATAATTTAAGTTTTTGCTTCAGCTTTTTACAAAAAGCTGACGGGTGTGGGCAGAGCCCACATAAGGCACGCAGTGCCGATTAAAGAGTGTAGTCAATGAAAATACGGCGTAGCCGGGCATTTTCATTGACGGCTTATTAAAGCCGAGAAAAATACAAAAAAAGACAAGCGCAGTGAATACGTTTACAAATTGGTATTCACTGCGCTGTTTATATTTCCACAAATGGAAAGAACGAAAGGATAGATTTTTCTTTTGTTCTTTATTTTCTTTAGTGTGATTAAGTCGGCTTGCGCCGTCAACTGCGGTCGCTTGCGCTCCCTAAAAGCACTCCCTGCTTTTGGTCGACTGCTTAAGCCTGCCTCTTTAATTAATAATGAAGTTTAAACAGCCTTAATTTTCTTAAATTTATCTATATTAAATACACAACTCATTTTACTTATGTCGTTATTTTTTATTCTATATTTATCTTGGTGTAAATAATCCGTCAATGAAAATTCCCAGCTTCGCTGTATTTTCTTTTACTTGCTTTTATTTGTTTTATTGGATTATGTAATTTTCTGTTCTGTATTTTTCTTAGTGTTATTAAGTCGGCTTCATCGGTTAACTACGGTCGCTTCGCTCCCTAAAGGCACTTCGTGCCTTTGGTTAACCGTTTCAGCCTACCTCTTTTTTGTTCGGCACTTCGTGCCTCTTTGCTTTTAAAACAATTATTATTTATTAATTATCCATTATTAATTATTTCGTGGGCCCCGCCCACACCCGTTCGCTTTTTGTAAAAAGCGAAACCAAAAACTTTTAATTTTTACAGTCAGTCATTATCTTTACACTTTATCAAAATGATGTTAAAATTATACCGTATAAGTAAATTCACAGTATTTTCGGGGAGGAAAATATTATGTCTAAACCAAAAATAGGTTTCATCGGCTGCGGCGGAATCTTCAATTCCAAGCACGGCCCCGGTATGGAACAACAACAAAATCTCGGTAACTGCGAACTCGTCGCTTTCTGCGATCTCATCGAGGAAAGAGCTCAAAAGGCTGCCGAAACTTACGGCGCTCCGGGTGCTAAGGTCTACACCGATTACAAGGAGCTTTTGGCTGATCCTTCTATTGACGCCGTTCACGTTCTCACGCCGAATGTTGCTCACTGCGAAATCAGCGTTGCTGCTCTCGAAGCCGGCAAGCACGTTCTCTGCGAAAAGCCCATGGCGGCTACAATCGAGGACGCTCAGAGAATGGTCGACACCATGAAAAAAACAGGCAAGCTTTTGACTATCGGCTATCAGTACCGCCACTTCCCCATCAACCAAACAGCAAAGGCTGTTGTTGACGAGGGCTGGATCGGCGAGGTTTACTATGCCGAGGCTTGCTACATAAGAAGAAGAGGCGTTCCCACTTGGGGTGTTTTCACCGATAAGTCTAAGCAGGGCGGTGGCCCGCTTATCGATATCGGCACTCACTGCCTCGACCTCACTCTTTGGATGATGAACAACTACGACGTCGATTACGTTGTCGGTACATCGTTCGAGAAGCTCGGCAAGATGCTTCACGGTGCTGCCGAACAGGGTCAGACAAATCGTCAGGGCGAGCCCAACTGCTGGAATGCCGACACCTACGAGGTTGAAGATTCTGCATTCGGTCACATTAAGATGAAGAACGGCGCCGTTATCAATCTTAAATCATCATGGGCAATTAACGCTTCCGATGATTTTGCAAACGGTCAGGCAACAGTGCGTCTTTGCGGCACAAAGGGCGGCCTCGATACCGATACTCATGTAGTAAGACTCAACCACATCGTCGGCGGTCAGCAGTCCACGACAATAGTCGGTCACGAGATTGAAGACGTTGTAAGAAATGCACAGGGAAAGAACATAACTTTCTCGAAGGAACACGACATCTGGGTTAAAGCCGTTAAGGGCGAGGGCGAGCTTTTCGTCACCGCCGAGCAAAGCTTTACCATAACCAAAATTCTTGCTTCAATCTATAAATCGAGTCTTACGGGCAAGCCTGTTTATTTTGACGACAATGGCAATCCTATTGATTAATATGTAATTTAAAGAGGGAGATTTTTTCGCAAATCTCCCTCTTTTTCGGCATATTGGGACAGTTTTTACAAGCATTAAAACAAGTATTAAAATTTATAAATATTTTTACAATTCTTTACAATATTTACATTATTTTTTGTGAAAAATCTCTTTACTTTTTCGTCATTTCGCTGTACAATAATGTCGATATATAAATGCAGACAGGTAAAGGGTCTGTTCAATTATAAGGGAGGAAATTACCAATGTCCAAGACAATTAAGGTAGGTTTCATCGGTTGCGGTGGAATTTTCAACGGAAAGCATGCACCCGGCATGATGCAGCAGGTAGAGAAGGGCGGAGTTGAGCTCGTAGCATTCTGCGATCTTATCGAAGAGAGAGCACAGGTAGCCGCTGAGAAGTACGGCGCACCGGGAGCTAAAGTTTACACAGACTATAAAGAGCTTTTGGCAGATCCGACAATCGACTGCGTACATGTTCTTACACCTAACGTCGCTCACTCAGAGATTTCTGTTGCCGCTCTCGAGGCTGGCAAGAACGTTCTTTGCGAGAAGCCTATGGCTGCTACAATCGAGGACGCTCAGAGAATGCTTGACGCTCGTGACAGAACAGGCAAGATGCTCACAATCGGCTATCAGTACAGACACTTCCCGGTAAACGCTACAGCTAAGGCTGTTATCGATGAGGGCTGGATCGGCGAGGTTTACTATGCCGAGGCTTGCTACCTCAGAAGAAGAGGCGTTCCTACATGGGGTGTATTCACAGATAAGTCCAAGCAGGGCGGCGGTCCGCTTATCGATATCGGTACACACTGCCTCGACCTCACACTCTGGATGATGAACAACTATGATATTGACTACGTCGTAGGTACATCCTTCGAGAAGCTCGGTACAACTCTTCACGGCCAGAAAGAGCAGGGTCAGACAGATCCTAACGGTGGCGATCTCAGCTGGAATGCAGACACATACGAAGTTGAGGATTCCGCATTCGGTCACATCAAGATGAAGAACGGCGCAGTTATCAACCTCAAGGCTTCTTGGGCTATCAACGGCTCTGACGACTGGGCAGATAACGAGGCTACAGTTACACTTTGCGGTACTAAGGGCGGTCTCGACACAAGAACAGGCGTTGTAAGACTCAACCACATCGTTGGCGGTCAGCAGTCCACAACAATCGTCGGCCAGAAGATTGCATCTTACATCCCCGGCTATTCCATGGGTCCCGCACCTATCTCCAAGGAGCACGAGATCTGGGTTAAGGCTAATAAGGGCGAAGGCGAGCTCTTTGTTACAGCTGAGCAGGCTATCACAGTTACAAAGATTCTTGCTTCCATCTACAAGTCATCACAGACAGGCAAGATGGTTAAGTTCGACGAGAACAACAACCCAATCGAGGACTAATTTTCAAATCGAATTAGCTTCGCTTGATTTAAACGACTTTTGTTATGTGGTTTTGCGAAAGCGAAACCACATAATTTTTTTACAGATAAAGGTGATTACACATGGATAATATTAATCTTCAGTTATATTCTTTCGGAAACGAAGAAAACGAGAAAGACCTCACTCTTCTCGACAAAATCCGCATCACAGGCGAAATGGGCTTCAGCGGCGTTGAGTTTGCCGGCGGTTACGACGATATTCCCGTTGAGACCATGAAAAAGGCTCTTGCCGACGCCGGTTTAAAGGCTGTTTCCGCTCACTGCGGTCTTGACAAGCTTGAGCATGACCTCCCCTACCTCGCCGAGCTCGGCGTTAAGTTCATCATCTGCCCCATGGCTGCATTCAATACTGTTGAAGAAGCTAAAGAGCTTGCAGAGGATCTCAATGCTTTCGCGAGAAAGTGCGCTCCTTACGGCGTTAAGACAGGCTACCACAACCACACAGACGAGTTCTACAAGGTTGACGGAAAGTATCTCTTTGATTGGCTCATGGAGTTCTGCACAGAGCCGAACATTATGTTTGAGATTGACTGCGGCTGGTGTTCTGCCGCCGGAGTAGATCCCGTTGAGTACATCAACGCTCACGCAGGCAGAATCGGTGCAATTCACATCAAAGAGAACAACGACGTTATCGGTGCGGAGCTTCCCGAATCGAGACACGCAACAAAGCCGAAGTGGGACATCAAGAAGGACGAAGACGGAAATCCGATATTCCCGCCGGAGTTCCTCGCTATGATGAAGAAGCACGAGGAGCTCAACTGCCCACAGGGTGCCGGTATCGTTGACTGGAAGGCTGTTAAAGCCGCCGCTGACGCACAGTATGACGATGTTATCTATGTTGTCGAGCGTGAAGCAAGCTACAACGAGCCGAAGAACAGAATCGAGTGCATCAAAACTGATATCGCTTGGCTCAAGGCTAACGTTTAATCAAAATTTTCACGGGACAGCTTTTGCTGTCCCATTTTTTACTCTCAGAATGCTTATCTGCCCTGAAATCACTCCAAACTCCTTGATTTTCAGTTATTCTTGTGATATTATGCAATCAAAGGTAAATTTCTCTTGCCTTTGTGTTAATATATAGTCGAGGCTGGAGGCAAGTACCAACCTCGCTACATTTAATATTTGTTTTTTTGTCGTTGAACTGTTAGATTATGTCGTAAATTGTTTCTAACAGTTCAACGGCTTTTTCTATGCTCTCACATCTTTTGATTAATTCAATCCAAGATTTTAAGAGAGCTTTAAGCTCGGTTCTTACAATCATTTCTTCACTAATTTTTTTCTCCTTTCTGCCTTAGCTGACTTGCTTGCCTACTGCTTATTAATCTCGCAGTGCAAGCAAAAAAAGTCGTGTTTCAAAGCACGGTTTTTTGCTTTTCTCTCATAATGTTTAAATTTGACATTCATTGTAACTTAGCTTATCGAATAGTACTTCTTAAAGAAAAAGACTGCGCTCAAAAAGTGCAGTCTTTCTGTGTTATTCTTCTGTTTTCTTATTGCTGTGCTTGGAATTGCCGTCTGCGCGGTTATCAATCCACGGCTCATCCTCTTCGATAAACCAGTCTCTGCCGATTTTCTGTGCGGTCTTGAAAGAACCTCTTGCCGCTCTCTGGCGTGCCGTGCAATGGTTCTTGTTGTGCTTTAAGCAATATTCCTTGAGTGTTATGAGCATTTTGTCAATCCTCCTTTTTATGATTCTTTATGAGCAAGATCATTAATTTGATCAAATCAATGGCTGCGCTGATAAAAAACACCATGCTTAACACCGATAAAGTCTTTGATAAAATTTTCTTTTTGTTAATATCCATAGCCTTATCCTCCCTTTTTCTATATCATACATCTTTTAAGTTAATTTATCAATTTAAAAACGGCTGTTTTAAGGCTTTTTTAGGCAAATAATCGTGACAGTATCAAAATCAACACAGCTGTTTTCTCCGTATTTTTCAAAAATTCAATCCCGTTTCTTCAAAAACGACAGCTTTGGGAGAGTATTTTCGTTGACTTGCTTTTATTTGTTTTGTTGGATATTTTAAATTTGTGTTCTTTATTTCTCTTTGTGTGATTAACTCGGCTTTCGCAGTAGGCTACGGTCGCTTCGTTCCCTAAAGGCACTGCGTGCCTTTGGTTAACCGCTTCAGCCTTTCTCTTATTTTAATCGGCACTTCGTGCCTCTTTTCTTACACACAACTTATCATAATTAATTATTCTTTATTAATTGCTCGTGGGCTCCACCCACACCCGTTCGCTTTTTGTAAAAAGCGAAACCAAAAACTTTTATTATCAGCTTAGTTCAAGACAAAAGAAAAAAGCCTGATTCTATTAAATCAGGCTTTTGGTGGAGAAATCGGGACTCGAACCCGAGACCTCCCGCGTGTGAGGCGGACGCTCTAACCAGCTGAGCTATTCCTCCGAAATGGCTTATTTATCGTCATCGTCAACATCTCTTGCGCTAACCTCGATAAGCTCACCCTGAAGCTTTACGTGCCTGCGGTGGTTTATCTGAGTCCAGATGTTAAACACGCCGTCAAGAATGAGCGAAACGCCGATTACCTGCATGGTAAGCTTTGCCACCTTGAACGGGTTTAGTACTATTATAACACCGACAGCCAAAATTGCAATACCCAAAATGAGAACGCTGGACCATGTGTTTAAGCTTTTTTTTATCTGAATTCCCGTGACTATTTTGTAAAGTCCGTCTATCGAGAGCAAAAAGCCAAACAAAAACGGTAAAATCGACGATACATATTCGCTTTTAACGAACGTGAATGCCGCAAGGATGAAAAACGCTATGCTTCTCACCATGAGATACCAAAGCGCACCCCTATCCTCTTTGTTAATAAGAAACGTGATAAGATCGATAAGGCCGAGCAGAACAATCACCGTGCCCAAGCAATATGTGATTATTCTGAGACTGCTGTCCGGCTGAAGTACGATAAATACTCCGAGTGCCGAAATAAGTAATGATGAGCCGAAAAAGAGATTTCTCAGTTTTTCACTTTTTTTCATTATTCATTCACTTCTTTTCCGAGTTTGTTGAGAATACACGCACCGCAACCGTGCTCGGCTATTACGGTAATCGCAGAAAAAGCCTCTTCACTGATGTCGTGCTCTATCTTGCAAGCGTCCTTTGCCGCAATCTCCTCGGGAACGCCGATGTTCACAAAGAACTTTGTGAGTACCTTGTGGCGGTTATAAACCTTTTCGGCAATCGCCTGTCCCGGAGGCAAAAGGCTGATAAATCCGTCGTTGTCCATGGCGATAAAGCCGTTTTCACGAAGTCTTTTCATGGCAACCGAAACGCTCGGCTTGGAAAATCCCATTTCGTTGACTATATCGATGCTTCTTACATAGCCCTTTCTTTCCTTGAGGACAAGTATAGTCTCGAGATAATCTTCGGCAGATTCATGAATGTTCATTTTAATTCTCCTTCCGTAGTAACCGTATTAATTGATTGAAGTGTACCACACCGAATCTCACTTTGCATCAAGCGAGCTGTCCGATATTATATCTATCTTTTCATCGTTGGGATTTTGTCCCAGACCGACATCATAAACATACTGATAGTAAGCGCTCTTTGTTACAAGGTCATAATAAGCCGATTCGTACTGCTTAATCTTATAGAGCGCATTGTATGACTCGAGATATTTTCCCTCGTCAAAAAGCTTTGCACCAAAGCGGTACTGAGCTCTGAAGTAATAAGCGTTCGAATTCTCGTAAGAGCCGAGCTCCTCAAAAAGATTTGCGGCATTCTCCCAGTCGGACGCGTCATAGTACGACTTAGCCACGCTGTACTTGAGTGCTTTTGCCTTGTCGGCGGAGTCTTTGTAGTCGGAAATACTATCGTAAACGTTCATTGCCGCTTCGGTTTGACCGTCTTTTTCGAGCTTCTGAGCGCGTGCATAGAGAATTTCGTTTAACTTGTCAGCCGAGCCCTCATAATCGCCCGCCTTTTCAAGCTCTTCCTCTGCGCCGTCAATGTCACCGTCATCGAAAAGCGTGCAGGCACGGAGATAATGCAGTTTGCTCATCTGCTTATCGGTGCCCTCAAAATCGGAGAGTTCCTCAAGAATTTTCTCAGCCTTGTCGTAATCGCCGTCATCAATAAGAGTTTCGGCACGGGAAAGCTTGGCGGCATTAATCTTTGCGACAAGCTTTTCGCTTTTAACCATCGCAAAATACTTCTTTGCCTCGGAATAATCGCCCTTTCCGTAAAGCTCTATTCCCTTCTTGCAAGCAGCTTCCTCTATTTTTGAGAGACAGGTCTCGTCATTTATCTTGCTCTTAACCTTTTTGAGTGTGTCGATATCGTCATTCTCAATGGCGTCAACAGCCTTGCCCGTTCTTGACTTTTGAATGTAGCTTAAGCTGTCCTCGTAACCGTCGAGAGCCTGAAAAGCAGAAATCGCACTGTCCCAATCGCCGCTCTCATAAAGCGAAACAGCAGACTGATAATCGGCATATTTCACCTTATCTTCCGACTCCTTGTAGTCGCCGAGGGAATCGAAAATAGCTCTGCCCTCACTGTACTTTTCTTCGTCAAAAAGTGAAAGTGCGTATTGATATCTGGACTCCTTAATTTCGTCCTCATATTTATCGTAACCGAGAGTGGTGTAAAGCTCTGCGGCTTTCTTGTAGTCCTTATCGTCAAAGGCTTTTTGAGCATTCACAAGCATATTGTGCGGCACAATCACACGGTTATAATATGTGAATCCGATCACCGTACCCACAATTATCAGCACGCAAGCCACAAGGCCGCCGATTTTGAGCATGTGATTTCTCTTGGCTCTCGCCTTTGCCTCACGCTCTTCTCTCTCACGGCGTTCCTTTTCCTCTTTTTCGAGGCGCTCACGCTCTTTTCTTTCACGCTCGAGACGCTCTTCTTCGCTTTTTTTGAATTCGGCAAGCTTCTTCTTAAGCTTATCCACATCCTCCAAAAGTTCGATTTGTCCGTCGATTTTCAGACCGCAAGCCGCACATTCGGTCTCATCGCTTCTGTTTAATCTGCCGCAAGCGCAAAGCCAAAGTGCTTTACCTTTAAGCGGAATATTCTTGACTTTAACGCCCTCTTTAAGTTCCTCGCGGAAACTTCTTTCGTACTGCTCCCCAAGTTCGGGATCAAGCTTTTTGTTCTCAAAATATTCCTCAAGAGTATATGCGGGCGGTAAACTGTCATACATCCAAGTAGCCGAGCCGTTCCATTCGCTTTCGTCGTCAAAAAGCAAGTGTCTTATCGAAACGGCAAATCCTGCCGCCGAGCCCGCCTCGGTTGAAAGCTTGAGTTCTCCGGAAAAAGTATCGTTTCTCCCTACTAAATTGCCGCTAAGCTTAAAGTCTCTAATTACCGTTATTTCTTGGTTTCCTCTGTCGGTTATGTGCAGATCGACGCTTGCCTCCTTCACGGCTTGCTCAGAGACATTAATAAGCGTAATTTTCAGGGTAAGTTCGCCGTTTTCATCACGCTCGATTAAACCGTCCTTCACAACAACCGGACAATTATCTCGGCTGAGATAATTGCTAAGGACAAATATAACCTCAGGTTCTTTCATTAAGTCATTCCTTTGTTAGTTAGTCATTGTTAACGCATGTAGTTACTTACATGCTCACAAGGTTACTTATCCTATATTATAAACCAATCGGCGAAAAAAGCAAGTTTAATAATTCATTTAAAAGCAATCCGAGATGTAATTTAACAAATGTTCACAATTTTAATTTCTCCTTTATCACCTCTCGGTTTTTCACATCTCAAAAATTACATGTTGATAAAGTTTGATTTTTTTCGGCAGACTGCTATAATCTAAGTAAAGTAATTCATTGAATGTGTGGGAGGAAAAACTATGTCAGCAAAAATAAACATAAAGTGGCTCGGACACAGCTGTTTCAAAATCACAAAGGACGGATTCAGCTTTATCACCGACCCTTATGAGCCGAACAGCGTTCCGGGACTAAAAGATGTGGACGAGACCGCCAATGCTGTTTACTGCTCTCACGAGCATTTTGATCACAACTGGCTTGACGGTGTAAAAATCACAGAAAATGAAAACAATCCGTTCAAAGTAACGGAAATTCACTCTTTCCACGACGACTGCAAGGGTGAAAAAAGAGGCGAGAATATCATCCGAATTTTTGAGGCGGACGGAATTAAAATCGTTCACTACGGAGACATCGGCTGCGGTCTTTCCCCTGAGGAAATAGCTCTTTTGAGTGGCGCAGACGCAGTGATGATTCCCGTAGGCGGATTTTACACGATAGACGCAAAGGCGGCAAGAGCGATTTGCGATGTGACGGGCGCAAAGGTGGTTATCCCTATGCATTACAAAGGAAGCGATTTCGGCTTTGACGTGCTAGAGCCGCTCTCCGACTTTCTCGATATCTCACCGAGATGGGTAAATATGATGAGCGACAGCATAGAAATCGGCAAGGAAGAAAGAAATTACACAGCCGTGCTGAATGCGGCAAACAAGCTTTGAGAGAAAGGAACAATCATGACAGAATTATGCGCTAAAGTTTTCAGAGCGATGTTCGAATACGAAAACGGAGTTACACACAGAATTCAGCATTTCACAAAGGTTCACAACTATGCTGCACTCATAGCAATGGGCGAAAATGTCGATGAAAAGACGAAAGAATTAATCGAGCTTACCGCCGTGGTGCATGATATAGGAATAAAGCCCGCACTCGAAAAATACGGCTCATCGGCAGGGCCGTACCAAGAAAAAGAGGGCGAAATCGCATCGAAAGAGCTTTTGAAAAAATGCGGTGTTGACGAAAAATCAATCGTACGCATAAGCTATATAGTCGGACTTCATCACACCTATAAGGGAGTAGACGGAATCGACTGGCAGATAATACTTGAGGCAGATTTTCTTGTGAACGGATTTGAGGAGAATTTATCAAGGACGGCGATAGAAAGTTCACGCGACTCGTGGTTCAAAACGGAAACGGGAAAAACTCTTCTTAACCAAATGTTCGGACTGGAAAATTAATTACAGCTAAAAATATTAAAGTTTTTTGGTTTCGCTTTTTTTCAAAAAAGCGAACGGGTGTGGGCGGAACCCACTATTAATTAATAAATAATAATTAATAATGATAAGTTGTGAGTAAGAAAAGAGGCACGAAGTGCCGAATAAAAAGGAGAAAGGCTTGCGCAGTCAACCAAAAGTACGGAGTACTTTTAGGGAGCGAAGCGACCGTAGTTGACGGCGTAAGCCGAGTTAGTCATACAAAGAAAAATAAAGAAATCAAAATTTATTATGCCGCAAAAACAAAAAGCGAGTCAATGAAAATGCCCGGATACGCCGTATTTTCATTGACTCGCTTTTATTTGTCTTGTGTTTATATTTCATCTTTCATTCTTTATCTTTCTTAGTGTAAAAAATTCGGCGCAGTGAATGCCCGTCTGCAAACGCTTCGCGTTTTTGACGTATTCACTGCGCCTTTCTCTTTTTTTATCGGCACTTCGTGCCTCTCGTGGGCTCTGCCCACACCCGTTCGCTTTTTGTAAAAAGCGAAACCAAAAACTTTTTTTTATTGAACCGGACGTTTTTACTAATTATTCAAATTTCTGAGCAAGCTCATCACTGATGATCTTCTCTTCTTTTTCTGCTGTAGCTTTGTCTACGGCACTGACAGAAATATATGTCTTAAGTTTAGGCTCTGTACCTGAAGGTCTTACTACTACTGAGCAATTGCCCTCAAGGATAAATTTGAGCACATCAGATTTTGGTAGTCCATTAAGTCCCTTGCTGTAATCCTGACACTCGATAACTTCTTTACCACCGATAGTATCATGTCCCTTGTGGAACTGCGCCATGATATCCTGCATCTTTGCGAATCCCGCTGATCCGTCAAATTCGTATGAATGAAGAGTATTCAGGCAATAGCCATATTTCTCATATAGACTGTTTAGCTTGTCGATAAGGCTGATGCCCTGTGTCTTGTAATATGCGAACATCTCACAGATGAGAAATGCTCCATCTACAGCATCCTTGTCTCGTACATATGTACCACTTAAGTATCCGTAGCTCTCCTCAAATCCGAAGATATATGAATCAGCTTTGCCCTCTTTTTCAAGGCGTCCGATGTGCTCACCGATGAATTTGAAACCCGTTAGAAGGTTTACAGTGCTTACACCGTAATCTGCTGCAATTCTGTCTGCCATATCAATAGTAACGATTGTCTTGCAAAGTACAGGATCTTTGGGCATCGTGCCCATTGCAACTCGTCTCTGGCATACATAATCAAGTAAAAGCATACCTGTCTCGTTTCCAGAAAGAAGTACATACTCTCCTGCGTCATTTTTTACTGCGATGCCTACACGGTCACAATCAGGATCTGTTGCAAGTAGAAGATCTGCATTGCATTTCTTTGCATATTCCATACCGAGAGCCATCGCCTCTTTGATCTCCGGGTTTGGATATGGACATGTAGGAAAGTTGCCATCAGGCTGCTCCTGCTCTTTTACAACAGTGATATTTGTGTATCCTGTCTCTTTTAATGTACGAAGAACCGGCTTTAGACCTGTTCCGTTTAGTGGAGAGTAAACAATTGCAACGTTTTTATCAACATTTACACTGTCATCGAGGAGAGACTGTTTTTTAACCTCTTCAATGAACGCTGTAAGTACATCATCTGAGATATACCTGATTGTTCCGTCTGCAATACCTGCCTCAAAATCCGACTGCTTTACGTCTGCAAAAATGTCAATTTTCTCAATCTCTGCAAGTATCTTAGCTGCTGCCTCTGTTGTGATCTGGCATCCGTCTTCTCCATATACCTTGTATCCATTGTACTTGCTAGGATTGTGGCTTGCCGTAACCATGACACCTGCAGATGTACCAAGATATCTTGTAGCAAAAGATACAGTAGGTACAGGAAGAAGCTGTGGCCAGATATTTACAATAACTCCGTTAGCTGCAAATACAGATGCTGCCACTTTTGCGAAAACATCTGATTTGATACGGCTGTCATATCCGATAGAAACAGATGGTTTATCAAAATTTGCTACCAGATAATTTGCAAGCCCCTGTGAAGCTTTTGCTACAGTGTATACATTCATTCGGTTTGTTCCGGCTCCGATTGTTCCGCGAAGCCCCCCTGTTCCAAATGCAAGATTTCTGTAGAATGCATCCTCAATCTTTGTAGGATCATTCTCAATAGATTTAAGTTCTGCTGCTACATCTGTGTCTGCTGTTGCTGATTCAAGCCAGCGCTTGTATTCTTCAGTGTAATTCATATTATTCTCTCTTTCCATCAAAATATATGTTAAATCCGATATCTTTAATGTCTACTCGCTTTTAAGCCTGACAGTCTTTTTAATAACCATATTTCCTGAAATAACATTCATTCCATGTCCCGATTTTGGATTTCTGATCTGTTTTAAAACCTTATCCAGTGCGATTCTTGCCATAGCTTTTTGGTTTACCTCGTATGTGGTTATATATTTGTCAGGAAGTCCCGGATAAAGGTAATTATCATATCCAACAACTGAAATATCCTCCGGTACACGATATCCCTTTTCCTGTAGCTTGTCCATAACCATACCCGCCGCAAGGTCGCAGTTACATACAAATCCTTTTGGCAGTTTTTGCGGCAGATCAAATTTCATATGTCCAAATTCATCTCTGTCTTCTATAAGCCATTCAGGATGAATATTCTTGCCATGGAGCGTCATGGATTTTGCAAATCCACAATAACGGTCCATAATACTGCTGGTACTAAATATAGATCCGACAAATGCAAGCTCATCTATGCCCTGTTCAAACATAAATTCCGTCAACATGTACATGCCGTAGAAATTGTCCTGAACAACAGCATCTTCAGCAAGTTTGCTGTCATAAAAATCCATAAATACAATAGGTATCTGGGCATTTTCTTTCAGATGTTTTATATATGTTTTGTCTATTTCGCCCACTACGATTAAGCCATCAAGACGTTTCCCCTCAACACAAGTTGGCATCTTGCATGTCTTTAATTCATCTTCTTTTTTCAACACTTCTACCGCAGTAAAACAATGTTTTTCAGTAGCAAGTATGGCAATTTCCTGATACATTTTCCAATAAAATGTTGTATATTGTGCCAGGTAATTTTCAGCTATCAGTGCACCTATAGTATAGAATTCCTGCTCTTCTCGATTCTGTCTTCTACTTGAAGGAGCCTGATACCCCATTTCATCCGCTACATCCTGTATTTGCTGACGCAGACTCTCGCTGACGCCTTTGTTTCCTGCAAGTGCATTGTGTACTGTTACCGTACTTACACCAACACGTTCTGCGATATCTGTCAGTCTTACATTTTCCATCAATCCACCTCTATTCTCTCACAAAATGATATAGGCGGCTTATTGCATCGCCCCACATATCTTTTATAAAGAAACCTCCTTTCATAAGCATTTCTCCTGTATAAACCTGATCTGTCCCCTCAAGTCTGTAAGAAGCTTTTGTATCAAGACCCTGTAATTTGATCTTTCTGCTCTTGCTGTTTGGAATACCTCGTACCTGCACAAATGTAACAAGTGCCTCTGATGCATCCTTTGCAACTACCATATAGCAATCATATAGCTTGTTCTGTGAGTATGATGCTATTCTGTAATAATCACCCTCGCGGACAAGATCGTGATATTTGTGATACATCTTTGTCTGCTCCGGAATCATCTTGCGCTCTTCTTCAGGAATCTTTGTAATATCAAGCTCGTAGCCAAATGTTCCGGCAAGAGCTACATTACCGCGTGTCTCAAAAGGAGTAACACGTCCTACTGAATGATTTGGACATACGCTGACGTGCGCTCCAATTGCCGAAAGCGGATAAACAATCGCTGTGCCCTCCTGGATCTCAAGACGCTCGACAGCATCGGTATCATCCGAGCACCAGATCTGTGGGCTGTAGTAGAGCATTCCCGGATCAAATCTTGCACCACCACCTGAGCAGTTCTCAAGTAGCAGATCAGGGAACTCACTTATAAGTCTCTCCTGCATCTCATATACTCCGAGCACATATCTGTGGAAAAGCTCCTGCTGAGACTCTTTATTTAGATAATCGCTTCCAACATCTGAAAGCTGTCTGTTCATATCCCACTTAACATATTCTATATTTGCGCTGTGAAGTATCTTGGAAACGCAATTATACGCATAATCAACCACCTCAGGATTTGAAAGATCAAGCACATACTGCTGGCGGCTCTGTGTTGCCTCTCTGCCCTCGATATGGATAGCCCAGTCCGGATGCTCCCTATAAAGATTTGAATTTGGAGAGATCATCTCCGGTTCAAACCAGATACCAAACTTGAGGCCGATCTTGTTCACCTCGTCTACAAGATGCTTAAGACCGCCTGTAATCTTTTTCTCATTTACTACCCAGTCACCAAGTGAGCAATCATCGCTGTTTCTCTCCCCGAACCAGCCATCATCCATAACAAGCATCTCAATGCCATCTTTCTTTGCCTCTCTTGCAATATCGAGCAGTTTTTCTGTATTAAAATCGAAATATGTAGCTTCCCAGTTATTGATAAGGATAGGACGTTTTTTATTTCTGTATGGGCTTCTTATCATGTGTTTACGATAAAAATCATGGTATGAACGTGTCATCTTTCCAAGACCTTCGCCCGAAAATACCATTACCACCTCAGGAGCCTGGAAACTGTCTCCTGCTTTTAAGTTCCAACAGAACTCATCCTGATTGATTCCCATTACCATGCGAACAGCTCCAAACTGTGTCTGTTCTACCTGTCCGAGGAAATTGCCCGAATATACAAAATTCATACCATAAACGCGTCCAGTAGTCTGTGTCGTCTCAGGTGTAACAAGAGCCATAAACGGATGCTCCTGATGTCCTGATTCACCCTTGTTAGATGAAACATTCTGCTTGCCAAGATATACTGGGTGTCTCTGGATATGGCGTTCTCTTGCCCATGAACCATGAAGTGTGATAACTTCAAAATCCTCATTGTCCATATCAAGACATGCACTGTAGATTTTTTCTATTTTAAGATTCTGTTTTCCGACATTTTCAAGGCGAACATTTCTTGTGATAACATCCTCTCTCTCAAATACTGAGTATGAAAGCACCACCTTAAGTCCAAGGATCTGATCAAAACATGTGATCTCAAGTGTTGATACCTCGTCATCTGTTCCAAATGATGCAGGAAGTCTCTCAAGCTTTGGTTTTCCAGAAGAAATGGTATATGAATCATAGAAAAATTCACAACCCATACGTCCATCTTCATTTCTGATATTGAGGCAGCTCTCTCTGTAGTCACCTACACCGCCACATGCAAGCTCCATCGGAAAGAAATCAAGGAATGCCGACTTTTCTCTCTTGCATACAGAAGGAGTAAAGGGAGCCTCCTCTGTTCGGAGCAGATAATATGCGTCATCCGACTCTATTCTATCTCCGTAATACACATGTCCTACGTATCCCTCAGGTGAGATGCCGATCATGTAAGTCGTATTGTCTGTGTCCAGCTTAAAAATTTTGTTTGTTTCATTAAATTTAATTGCCATAGTTTTATTAATCCTCCCCATGATAATATATCAATGTAAAAATGTGGATGTATTGTCTTACACAACGGCATATATCACTTACGACAATTATACTGCCGATGCAATAAGTTCCATTTTTCCTTCGTGGATCATATCTGCAAGTTCCCCATGAGTCTGTGCATTGTGTCCAACTACAAGCTTTGCGTCATCAGGACAATCAATATGTAACAGCACTCAGTTTTTCCGAAAGAACCATTTTCATTCTTTGCAGCGTACTCATCATTTGGGTGAACCTGAATACTTAAGTTGTCTTTTGCATCGATAATCTTTATAAGAAGTGGAAATTTGTCGCCATCAATATTCCCGAAAACCTCAGGATGTTTGTCCCAGAGTTGTGAGAGTGTCATGCCAGCATAGCAGTAGTTTGCGATCTCACCATCTCCGTTTGGATGAGCTGAAATCCCCCAGCATTCTCCAGTCTTTTCTTCTGGTATGTCTTATCCGAAATCTGTACCGAGACGGTTGCCTCCCCAGATCATTTCCTTAAATACCGGTTTCAAAAATATTATTGGGTTCATATTTTATCCTTTATTTACATTTACACTAAGTATATCACATAATTAATCACTTTTTAATCTTTTTTAATCTTTTTTTAATTAAATAATCCATAAATTTTTGACAAGCTTCGTGATGTGTTCCTTCCTGTGGAAAAACAAGGATTAATTCCTCATCATCAAGTATATCAAGCTTATCCATAAGCTTTGTATCTGATATATATACCTGTTATATCGCCATCATTGTACAACGGCAGATCTCCGGTATCATACTCAAATATTGATGTATACACAGCTCCGACCGTCAGACAATATTTTACAAAATCAGGTGTTGTGATAATCGCATCAAATTCACCATTTGAGTACTTTATGAAGAATTTGTCAAATATTCCCGCATTTGCATCCTCTATCTCATGTCCAAGATACGCGAGTCTATATCTACAAGATCAGCATCTAGCCCACTATCGTTCGCAAAATCTTTTTCCAGTTCCTTATCTCTGTCATAGTCAATCCTCTGATTGATCATGGCACTGCTAAAAAATTCTTTCTCCTGAAGAAAAGCAAAATGGACTATGAGGAATATCACAAGTCGCACAGCAGCACATATTCCTAATATATACCACCTATAATATGTAAATATATATTCTTTTTTTCTTTGAGACTCATGTCATCTCTTATCCTTGATCTCATACTCTCTCCCAATAAACAGCAATGGCTCTGCACGGATGCAGAGCCAAGACGGACGCATACACTTACAGCCTCCGATGTAACTACACTCTTTATTTGAGCAATTCTAAATTTTTGGAGATAAGCTCACAACGCTGTTTCACACAATCCGGTGAACGATGTGGATCTCTTGGAGTATTAAACAAATAATCCTCAAGTTTGTCGATAGTTGTTGTTGCAACATGCATTCTTGTATCAGAAGATGCATAGTAGATGTAAACATCTCCGTTTTCTCTTGCGATAGCACCGTTTGTGAATACTACGTTAGATACATCTCCAACTCTCTCTTTTCCTAGTGGTACAAGGAATACACCTGATGGCTCAGCGATCACTTTTGCAGGATCGTTTAAGTCTGTTGCAAATGCGTAGAGGACATAACGCAGACCTGCTGCTGTATTTCTTACACCGTGTGCGATGTGTATCCAGCATTTCTTTCCCTTGAAAGGAACTGCTCCGGCACCGTTCTTTGCCTCTGTGAGTGTGTGGTATACACGTCTGCTGATGATCTTTTCTTCATTTATAACAGCATGCTCAATATCATCACAAAGGCCAAATCCGATTCCTCCGCCGCTTCCTGTCTCGATAAATCCATCCATTGGACGTGTGTAGAAAGCATATTTACCGTCTACAAACTCAGGATGAAGGACCACATTTCTCTGCTGTGGTGACTGAAGTGTTGTCAGGTTGTCAAGACGCTCCCATGTCTTTAAATCCTTTGTGCGGACGATACCGGCTGCAGCAACTGCTGCTGAAAGATCAGGATCATCTTTATCCTTGCTCTCTGAACAGAATACTCCGTAAATGTATCCATCCTCATGTTTTGTAAGACGCATATCGTATACGTTTGTCTCCTCAGGGCACGTATCAGGAAGTTCTATCGGATAATCCCAGAACTTAAATCCGTCTATTCCGTTATCACTCTCTGCTACTGCGAAGAATGATTTTCTGTCATTTCCCTCAACACGGGCAACAAGATAATATTTTCCGTTTAACTCAATAGCGCCTGAGTTCATGACTGCATTTACTCCGAGACGTTCCATGAAATACGGGTTTGTCTCCTCGTTTATGTCATATTTCCATGTTACAGGAATGTGGTCTCTTGTGAGAACAGGATCCTCATATCTGTCATATATTCCATTATAGAAATCACTTTTTCGGTTTTTTTTCTGCTGTAATTTCTCTAATTTTGCCTGCTCAACAAAATACTGCTTGTGTATCATTGCGCATCCTCCTGTTAATTATTGCATCTTCTCATAATTTCCATGCACATTCTTCCGTTGTGGTATGGACATTTCCAAGGTTCCACAATCGGTTTTTTGCTGACAGGATTTCCATCCTTGTCAAGATCCCAGAACCACTCTGAACCTGATCTCTTATCGATGATGTATTTCTTGATATATTCCCAGAGTCGCTCTGTAATATCCTTGTATTTCTCTTCTTTTGTCTTTTCATAGCAGTTGTAGAAGCCGACCATGGCCTCAGCTTGACACCACCATACTCTGGTGGTGTCAACAACTCCCTTGAAACACTCATTGTTCATGGCACCATTATCAAGTGCCTCCTTGTATACCTCTGCCACAAGTGCCTTGGTGTACTCTTTAGTCTCTGCTGTGATCTTCTCATCTGAAAGCACTGTGCATGCACGGTCTAAAAGCCATGATGCTTCAATGTCATGTCCGTATGAGTAAAGATCTGATATTGTATTCATCTTTTCATCGAAGAATACCTCAAGGCGGTTTGTTTTTTCGTTGTATACATGATTCCTAAATGCATCAAGTATCTTTACTAAAGCTGCCTTTACTTTTTCATCCTTATTCACACGATAAAGCTCTGTATATGCTTCAAGCACATGAAGCAGAGTGTTCATGGTCTTGTCTGCAAGGAGTCCGTTTTCTGAAAGCTTATCATTATCCTCAAGCTCCCACTTTCTGTTGAAAGACTCCAGATATCCATAGCTGTCAGTACCAATTGTCTCTATCTTTTCGAAAAGGTCCATTGCAAATTCTAAAGCTCCACCGTCATTTGATGCTGCATAATATGATGAAAGAGCATATATTGCAAATGCCTGATTATATATATGTTTTGTAGTGTCTAATGGCTTACCATCGTATGATACAGACCAGAATACTCCTCCAAAATCTTTATCTTCACAGCAGTCACGCATAAACTTGTATGCGTGATCTGCTTCAGCCAGAAGAGTCTTATCCTTAAGTGTCATATATGCGTTTGAAAAGAACCATAAGATCCTGCTGTTTAATATACAGCCTTTTTCATAGCATTTATCAACATTAAGGTCAAAATCCATATATCCGTAGTAGCCACCGTGTTCATCGTCACGAAGCTGCTTCCAGAAAGGAATTATTCTGTCTGTCAGTTCCTTTCTGACCTCATATGCTAAATTCATATTAACGCCTGCCTATCTCTGTGTCGTTTTCTCTTACTACACTGTGTGCTTTGATATAATCTACAAGTTCATCTGCGTATGCAAATGCAAGTCCTACATAGCTGTCTGCGGCTCCGTAGTAGATTGCCATCTTGTTTGTCTTGCTGTCATGGATTGTTGCGCATGGGAAGCATACATTTGGAACGAAGCCTCTCTCCTCATACCACTCTTCTGGAGTGAGAAGGAAATTCTCGCAACGGTATTTAACGATTGAAGGATTGTCGATATCGAGGATTGCTCCACCGATACTGTAAACATATCCGTTACACGTTCCACTAACACCGTGATAAAGAAGAAGCCATCCTTCGCTTGTCTCGATCGGAGCTGCTCCTCCACCGATCTTGAGCGACTCCCACCACTCACTTGATTTGCCCATCACATGGCGGTGCTTGCCCCAGTAAACCATATCCTTGCTCTCTGAGAGGAAGATATCACCAAACGGAGTGTGGCCGCTGTCACTTGGTCTTGAAAGCATAATGAAATTTCCGTTTATCTTTCTTGGGAAAAGCACTGCGTTTCTGTTGAATGGGAGGAAAGGATTTTCTATACGAGTAAAAGTCTTAAAATCTGTAGTTTTAGCAACACCGATTGCTGCACCGTAAAAGTCCTGACACCAGATAACATAGTATGTGTCTTCAACCTTTACAAGTCTTGGATCGTAAGCGTATACCGGCATGAATGGCTCTCCGTTTTCGTCTACGAACTCGATCTTATTTTTATCGAAATCCCAGTGAATAGCATCCTCACTTCTTCCGAGGTATATGTATGGAATTCCGTTTGTCTGTTCTCCACGGAATACTCCGATGAAAGCGCCCTCATAAGGGATAACTGCGCTGTTGAAAATTCTTGCAACACCCTCTATCGGATTTCTTCCGATAATAGGGTTCTCTGAATATCTCCATACAGGAGCACCGGTAAGATTTGCCGGTTTGTCCTGCCATGGTACGTTATTAACTTCTGGGCTTATCATTTTAAAATCACTCATTGTGGTGGTCTCCTATTCTAAAAATAATATTTATTAAGCTTTAACAGCTAACAGCATCTGCTGCCATTCCGCTATATACCTGTTTCTGGAATACCGAAAGAAGATAAGGATTGGTGCTATCGTGATAAGTACACCTGCACAGATATAGTTGTACTGGTTACCATAAGGTCCTGTAAATGTATATAAAGCTGTCGAAATCGTTTTGCGTTCTGTAAGTACAGACTTGATGAATAGTACTCGTTGTAGTAAATGTTTACTCCCTTTAATACGAGAGGTGTCATAATTGCAGGTTTGAGCAATGGGAGCAATATTTTGAAGAAAATTCCAAAAACGTACATCCATCCATGATTGCAGATTCGTCAAGCGAAACTGAAAGGTTCTCAAAGAACTGGAGGAAGATATAGATGGATATGATGTCTGTTCCCATAAGCACAATCATTTAGCCGTATAAATGATTGATGAGCCCTAAGCTATACATGATTTGATAAATTGTTACCTGCATTGCAATACCCGGAAGCAGTGATGCGAAAAGGAATAAATTCTCAATAAGTCCTCTTCCCGGTAATGTAAAACGGTTAAGAACATAAGCCGTCATTGCACTGATCATAACAGAAGCAAACAATACTACGATAAGTATGATAAATGTATTAGCGAAGCATCTTAATATGTTTGCTTTCTCAATTGCTATCTTGAAGTTTTCAAAATAAGCAAATGTCTTTGGAAGTTCAAGAACTGTCAGCATATTCGTCGTTTGTCTTAAATGCTGTAAAAATGCAGATTACAATAGGCACAAGCGATACAAATTTAAAGATCTCAAATATAATTGATTTTGTCTTATTTGCTACCAATTACACGTGCCTCCTTTTTAGCTGCTTTTTCAGCTCTTTTTCTTCTTACTGCTGCTTTTGACTCATCTGCTGTGTCATCGTTAAATGCATATTTGAAGAAGAGTTTCTGTGCAATCATCACCACTATTATAATACCTTTGATGCAAAAGGCAACCTCCTTTTTCAAGTTACTGCCTTTTACATCCGGTTTTTTGGCTTTGCGTTTTTATTTTACATTTTCATTCATTATTCTCAGCCACGTTAAGCTCAAACCAGAATGTACTTCCGACTCCCAATGTGCTTACAACGCCGTATGCTCCGCCGTGTAAATCCAGTATCTTCTTCACTATCGAAAGTCCGAGGCCCGTGCCCTTCTGTGCGCGCTTATGCGCCTTGTCTACTTTGTAGTATCTGTCCCAGATGTTCTGAAGCTTGTCCTGCTCTATTCCCTCTCCCGTATCCGTCACGCTTACTCTTACTCTGTCGCCTCTTCTCTCCTGTTTGATAGAAATCGATTTGTCATCGCCTGTGTATGTCAGCGCGTTGTTCACAAGATTATATACTACCTGAGATATTTTCAATTCGTCCGCCACGACCCATATCTCTTCGTCATAATCAAATGTGAATCGGTAATCGGAAAGCTTGTCATAGCGGTGAAGTATCGCCTTTATGCTTTGCGTCAGATTCATAAGGCTTGGCTCTATCTTCATATTGCCCGTTTCAAGCTTACTTATATCGAGCATATCGTTTACAAGGCCCGTCAAACGCTCCGTCTCGTCAATTATAACCTGGACATTCTGAGGTGTATTTTCTCCGGGAATATCCCTCATCACCTCGCTGTATCCCTTTATCATTGTGAGCGGTGTTCTCAAGTCGTGAGAAACATTTGCAATAAGCTCTCGTCTTAAGCTCTCAACTTTTCCAAGCTCTTTTCTCGTAAAGTTGAGCGTATCGGCAAGCTCGCAAGTCTCCTTTGAGCCAAACTCTCTGAACTCCGTTTCGTAGTCGCCGCCGGCAAGCTTTTTAGCCGACTCGTTTATAGACTCGATCGGTCTTGATATTCCTCTTGACAAAACCACGGCAAGCACGACCGACATAAGTATCATAACCACGGAAATCGCAAGCAAAAGAATTTCAAGCGTATTTCTCGTTGCGTCGACGGGAGTCAGCTCCGCCGTCAAGACTATCATTCTGCTCTCACCCGCAGAGTTTGAGCAAAGCTTGATGTAAACAAAACTTTCGTCACTTTGAGTGCCGTATATGCCGTGCGGATTTTTACCGTCAAGAGTGAAAATTTCTTCGCCGCCCGAATTGGACACTTTAGAATAAATCTTACATGCCATATCGGAGCCGAGCATATCGAAAAAGTCGGATCTTCCGTTCACTATACTGACTATTTTTGAACCGTACTCGTCCGTCAGCATAATCTCGAGGTTTCTGTCACGGCAAAGATCCATAAGCTCCTCGATGTAGTCATCATCGTCAAGCGACTCGACAACCTCGCTCATGGTGTGACGAACCTCGCTCTTCTTTATAAGCTTATAGAACGGATTTAAAAGTGCAATCTGAAAAATCCAGAGAAGCGCGAGAATAATCACGGTAAAAAGTCCGAAGCCCCAAAGAAGCTGAGTTCTTATGTGGTATCTTTTTTTCGGCTTGCGAGTTTTTTCTTTTTGTCCGTCTTTTCTGCCGAAAAGATTAAATTTAAATTTTTCTTTTTTACTTGACGCATCGTCCGCCACCGAATTCTCTACGGCGTCCGAAACGACCGTCACGAGTTCATTTTCAGCATTCAAAACGATATCCGACTCCTCTTATTGTAACGATAAATTTGGTGTAGGGACCGAGGCTCTTTCTCAAAAGCTTAATGTGAGTGTCAAGCGTTCTGTCGTCGCCGTAGAAATCGTAGCCCCACACGTTTGAGATAAGCTTGTCTCTGGTAAGCGCAATTCCCCTGTTGGCAACGAGGTAATCGAGAAGATCGTACTCCTTTGGTGAAAGATTAACTCTCTCGCCGTCCACCGTGACAATTCTGCTTGTGTAATCTATCGTGAGACCTTCCGCAGTGAAAACATCGTGAGCGTCCTCGTGCTTTGATGCGTTCACACGGCTCATAATTGCGTTAACTCTCATCATAAGTTCTTTCGGAGAAAACGGCTTAACGACATAATCGTCGATTCCAAGCTCGAAACCGTGAATTCTGTCGTACTCCTCGCCTCTTGCCGAAAGCATAAGCACGGGAACCTGACTTACTTTTCTTATCTCTTTGACTGCCGAAAAGCCGTCAAGCTCGGGCATCATGACGTCCATTATGATTATATCGAATTTATCGGGTGACTGCCTGACGATGCTAACCGCCTCCATACCGTCCGAAGCCTCAAAAACGGTGTGGCCCTCAAACTCAGCATATTTTTTGATTATCATTCTGATACCGGTTTCATCGTCGACAACTAAAATATTATAGCTCATAAACACGCTCCCTGTTTTCATTTTTATATGATTAAATTTTAATCTCAAATTGTGAATATCATGTGATTATTGTAGCATTTTAGCTTGAAGCTTGAAAGATATTTGCAAAACTTTTCATACGGTGTTATTATACTGTTTATGGCAAACATACAACAGGGGGGATTCTTATATTCACTTTTTTCAAAGACAGAAAAAAACGCGTTTTCGGCGTTAACATAAATCCGAAATGCGAACTTTGCAGATATAACGGCGGCAAAGACAAGACGTTTTGCGTAAAAGGAAAAGACGCAAAAACCGTGTGCCGCAAATATGAGTACGATCCGCTGAAAAGAGAACCGAAAGGTACGCCAAAGCTTTTGGAATTTAGCGAAGATGATTTTTCTCTTTAATTTACCTAAGCGAAAACCGCCCATGAATTAAACCATGGACGGTTTTGTTTTACACTCTTTCGTCAAGCGGAATATACTTGCTCTGCTGAGGAAGCGCTCTGTAAGCGGGACGAATAATTCTTCCGCCCGTCTCGAGCTCCTCTATTCTGTGGGCGCACCAGCCCGCAATTCTTGATACAGCAAAAAGCGGTGTGAAAAGATCTTCAGGAATTCCGAGCATCTCATAGACAAGACCCGAATAGAAATCAACGTTTGCGCTGACAACCTTGCATGAACCCTTAACATTAAAGAAAGCCTCGGGTGCCAAACGCTCTATTCTCTCGTAAAAATCGAATCTCTCGGCAAAACCCTCTTTCTTTGCGGCAAGCTTTTTTGCCTGTTTCTTGAGGATTACGGCTCTTGGGTCGCTCTTTGTGTAAATTGCATGTCCTATACCGTAGATAAGTCCGCTGTGGTCTCCCACCTCGCCCCTGAGTATTTTCTCAAGGTAAGCCTCGGTCTCGTCATCGCTCGTCCAGTCGTGAACTCCGCTCATGAGGCCTTTCATCATCTCGATAACCTTGTGGTTTGCTCCGCCGTGACGGAAACCTTTAAGCGAACCGATAGCCGCACCCATAGTGGAATAAATATCCGTCTGAGCCGATGTCAAAACCCTTGCTGTAAAGGTGGAGTTGTTACCGCCGCCGTGCTCGGCATGAAGCGACATGCACAAATCGAGAAGTCTTGCCTCCTCGTCCGAGAATTTTCTGTCCTCTCTTATGGCATTCAAAATTGCCTCTGCCGTGGAGTGACCTTTCTCGAACGGGTGGAAAAACATACTCTCCTTATCGTAAAAACGTCTTTTAACCTGATAAGCATAGCTCATCATAGCGGGCAATTTTGCTATAAGCTCGATTGACTGCTTCATGTTGTTTTCGAGTGAGAGATTATCGGGGTCGGCGTCATAGGAATACATCGTGAGAACGCCTCTTGCCATCTTGTTCATGATGTTCTTTGAGGGGTTCTTCATGATAACATCCTCGGGGAAATACTCCGGCAGTTCTCTGTTCTCATAGAGAATCTCGCAAATTCTGTCATACTGCTTTTTTGTCGGCAAATGGCCGAATATCAAAAGCCAAACAACTTCCTCGTAGGAAAAACGGTTCTCTTTTATGCATCCGTCTATAATGTCAGCAACGTCAATTCCTCTGTAAGTGAGACGGCCTTCGTCGGGATATTTATCTCCGTCGTTTATAATATAACCGTGGACATTACAAATATGCGTAAGTCCCGCCATAACTCCCGTGCCGTCGCTGTTTCTTAGTCCTCTTTTTACCTTGTTATTAGCAAAATCTTCCTTTGTTATTATGTTATTCTTGCGGTATTCTTCGCACAGTTCATGGAGGACTGCGTCTCCGCTTCCGAACAACATACCCTCAACAGGCATAGTATCCATTTAAGTTACCTCCTTGTTCTGATTCTTCAGCGTATTTTCTGTCAACTTTCACACATATACTCCTGCCTTAATCGGAGTAATTCGATTATATATCATTATTAGTTTTTAATCAAGTTTTTTGAACACTAGTAAGCTTAAACTTTCAATTTTTCTCCGAATTAGATAAAAAACGGCTGAATTTAAAGATATTAATGAATAATTTTAAATGTTGTTATTGCATATTTGCGTGCATGTTCTATTTTAATACACGAAAAAGGCGGACAGTTTTAAACTGTTCGCCTTTGTGCTGTATCAAATATGACTGAATTAATATTCCAGCGGAGAAGAATAAAGTCCGCTCTCGGTGAGCTTTTTCATAGCCGCAACAACCACGGGTTTATCTTCCTTGTATGTTACGCCGTACCACTTGTCGGAGCTTGAAAGCACCTTAACATCGGCTTCACCGCTTGCGAGCATATCGTTTACAACGAACGGAAGGAAATACTCCCCCTTCATGGGATTGTTCTCGATAGCATCCTTTAAGAATAAAGGGAAATCCTCGATAAGCTTTTCCACAAACGACTCCGTGAATCCCCACATATTCATGCTGACGGTTGTCTTTCCCTCAAATTTTACCCAAGTTTTTCCGTCGTCCTCAGTGTAAGCCGCGCCGCCGTCCTTTGGCTCAATTCTTGTTCTCTCAACAATTCCCGTAAGCATGGAGTTTTCGTCGGTCGAGCAAATTCCTCTTGCAACGTGGCCGTTCTCGGAAAGAGTTTTCATGAGATCATAACCGACCATGACATAATGCTTTTTCTCATCGTCCTTTGCGCTTGAAAGGAAATCATATATTTTTTTGAAAGCCTCTGTTCCGTAGTAATCGTCGGAATTTATTGCGGCAAAGGGTGCGTCAAGATATTCTCTTGCGGAATAAACAGCATGAGCCGTTCCCCATGGCTTAACTCTTCCTTCGGGCACGCTGAATCCCTTTGGAATATCGGTAAGCTTCTGGAAAGCATAGTGAACCTCAAAATGTTTTTCTGCATTTTTGCCCACTTTTTCTCTGAAATCGGAGTAAAGCTCCTCCTTGATGATGAATACAACTCTTCTGAATCCCGCTCTGTATGCGTCAAAAAGAGAATAGTCCATGATAATTTCGCCGTTCTCGCCGATAGGATCTATCTGCTTGAGTCCGCCGTATCTTGAGCCCATTCCGGCCGCCATAACCACAAGTATCGGTTCTTTCATTATAATCCGCCTTTCTGTATTAAACACATCGTATTATTAGGTTATTCTTTTCCCCTCAAACGGTTTTATTTTAAATCTAACCTCTAATATAATATATTATTTTACCGTGCAAATTCAAGACAAAAATAAAAATCGGAGAGATTAACCCTCCGATTTATTATCAAAATTAATATCCGTAATCGCCGTTGTCACCGTTATCGTCGGAATAATAAGTTTCGTCCGTCGTCTCGGCTGTTTCGGTGTTCTCGTCTTCTGTCGAGTCGGATGTGTAATCACCCGAAGCCTGATAGAGATCCTCATAAATAAATGAGTGAATATGATCGGCAGCCTGATCGAGGTCGTATTTCCACTCCCAAGAACCGCTGTCATAGTCCTCGTAGAATGTGCCGCCCTCAGGATTTTCAGCTTCACCGGGGACTGTGAGTCTCTCGATTGTGAAGTTGCTTGTTATAAACGATACAAAGCCCAAAAGCGTTGTGGTGTCTACGCTTGTCTCCGTCAAAGCCGCACACTGCTTGATGATGTTCGGCAAATCGGCAACGCTTACGTTCTGAAGCTTATCGGCAAGAGCAACCAAAACCTTCTGCTGTCTGCCCGCTCTGTATGTATCGGAGTCGATATAACGGATTCTTGCGTAACCGACAGCAGCAGTTCCGCACAAGTGAACCATTCCGCCCTCGGTAGAAACGAAGTCGGCATCGGTGATACCCGAAGCGTCGCCCTCCTGTCCGCGAAGGTTTGAAAGGTTGATGTTGACCTGCTCGCACTCCTCTGCGGTGAGCTCGAGGTCAACGCCGCCGAATGCGTCTATAATTGCGGCAGTCTTTCCGAAGTTAACTGTTGCGTAGTCAGTAATATCAAGTTTGAAGTTTGAGTTGAGAACCTTAAGCGCAAGCTCGGGGCCGCCGATTGAATAAGCGGCATTAATTTTGTCGTAGCCTGTTGCAGTGTAAGACTCGTCACCGATATAAACTCTCGAGTCACGAAGGATACTGGTCATCTTAACCTTGTTGTGTATCTCGTCAACCGAAATAATCATGATAACGTCCGAAAGACCTTTCATGTCATCGTCACGGGAGTCAACGCCGAACAAAGCGATGTTCTTAATCTCGGGGTTCGTCTCAACGTCTGAAACGATACCGAGGTCTTCTTTGTTCTTAGTGATAGTGGTAGTGGTAAGTCCCGAGAGCAAATACTGCTTAACGTAGAGCATGCCTCCGCCCAAAATCATACAAAGGCAACACAAAATGATAATCGCAGCCTTTGCTCCTGTGTGTCTTTTCTTTCTCTTCACACGATTGAACCTTCTGTACTCGGCGCTCGAGGTAAAGCTTGAAAGATCTTCAAACTCTCTTGAAGAATTATTTCTTGCCATCTTTATTCACCTTTCTGAAAATAGAAAAATATTACAGCTATATAAAACATTTTAACCAGTTGATTATACTACAACGGGAAAATGTTTGCAAATCGGTCATCTGTTTTTTTCATTTTTTTTGCAAAAAATTCAATTTTTCTTAAAAACAAAAAGTTTAGAGGCAACGTAGTTCACAACAATGATTATCACGTTTGCGACAAGTTTCATGATTGTATCGTTGAAGCCGAGTTTTGTGACGAACACATACATCAAAACAATATCAAGAACGGCGGAAAAAGCTCTTGCGCCGAAGAACTTAAGCATCTCGAAAAAATTTTCCTTGAAACCGTGAGCGTTACTCTCAAAAACCCACTTTTTGTTGGTAACGTAGGCAAAGAGTATCGATAAAAATTCGGCAAGAGCCGTGGCGCATGTTACGGCGATATTCGAATCCGCACCGCCCATAAGTCTTACCAAAATTATATATCCGACCCAGTTTACGGCTGTTGTGAGTCCGCCGAAGAAAACATACAGAATAATTTCCTTGTACTTAACAAAAAGCTCCTTAATTTTTACCATTTCTTATCTCCCGTCAAATATTCTCCTGCCTGTGTGGCTGCAACAGCACCGTCGGCAACCGCCGTGACAACCTGTCTCAAAAGCTTGGTTCTGCAGTCGCCGGCAGCATAAACTCCCGGAGCACTTGTCTTTGTGTCCTCTCCGGCTTTGATAAATCCCCTCTCGTCAAGCTCGCAAACGCCCTCGGCAAGCTTTGTCGACGGCGCAGTTCCCACTGCGATAAAAATACCGTCAAGCTCGAGTTCGCTTGTTTCGCCTGTTTTGACATTTTCAAGCACGCATGAGGAAACCATGGGATTGCCCTTAATCTCAAGAATGGTGCTGTCCCATATAAATTCAATGTTTTCGTGCTTTTTAAGCTCAGTATAGTAGCTTTTTGCCGCTCTGAGTTCGTCTCTTCTGTGAATGAGATAAACCTTTTTGCAGATTTTCGAGAGATAGAGTGCGTCTGCCGCCGCAGTGTCTCCGCCGCCTACAACCGCACATGTTTTTCCGCCGAAAAAAGCTCCGTCACAAACGGCGCAGTAAGATACTCCCACGCCCCTGAGCTCGTCCTCACCGGGAACGCCCAAATGTCTCGGCTCTGCTCCCAAAGCAAAAATGAGCGTCTTTGCCGTGAGAATATCACCTCGGCGGTTGGAAAGAACCTTGTTTCCGTTTTCGTCTGTCGTAATTTTCGTCACGTTTTTCTTGACAAACTCGACTCCGAAGCCCTTTGCCTGTCGCTCCATGGTCTCGGCAAGCTCGGTAGCGTCGACGGGTTTGTCAAAACCGGGGTAGTTTGCAATCTCGCTCGTGGTCGTGAGCTGTCCGCCCGCCGTGTACTTCTCGACAACAGCGGCTTTCATTTCGGCTCTTCCGGCATAAATACCGGCGGCAAGTCCCGCAGGACCGCCTCCGATTATAGCCACGTCATAAATTTCGTTGTTAAGTTCCATATTTATCCTTTCGGTTACAGTGCGTCCTTCATAACACGAAGAACGTTTTTATAGAAGACTTTCTCAATCTGATCGTCACTGAGACCCGCCTTATTAAGCTCGTGTGCGAGTATCGGCATTTTTGAGGAGTCCTCAATCTCAAGCTTTCCGCCAATTCCGTCAAAGTCCGTTCCGAGACCGACGCACTCAATGCCGCCGACATCGATGAAATGAAGAACGTGCTTTACCATTGCCTCAACTCTTGAGTGCTCGTCGTTCGGGTCTGCGTTCAAAAACGAAGGACAGAAGTTAATGCCCGAGACGCCGCCCTTTGAAGCGAGAACCTTAATCTGCTCGTCCCAAAGATTTCTCTGGTGAGAAGCAAGCTCACGGCAGTTTGAGTGAGAAGCGATGAACGGCTTTTTGCAGACGTCGGCAACGTCGTAGAATCCGCCCTCAGAGAGATGAGAAACGTCAACCAAAATGCCAAGCTCCTGCATGTAGCTTACAGCCTCTTTGCCGAAGTCCTTGAGTCCCTTTTTCATGAGTGTGTCATCGGGGGAATTGGGAAAGCCGAAGCAGTTCTCAAAATTCCAAGTGAGAGCGAATGCTCTGAAACCGTCGTCATAAAAACGCTTAACGTTCTCAAGCTTGCCCTCGACTGCTCTTGCGTCCTCCATGGTGAGAACGGCGCTCATTTTGCCGTTCCGAAGATTTCTCTCGATGTCCTCGGCAGAATAAGCCATCTCAATCACGTCGTTATATTTCTTCACGTTGTCGAGAAGAATTTTTCTCATCTCGGCAATGTAAATTTCATCGGTCATATCGTCTCTGCCGAAGCGTGCAAAGCCGTCTCTCGGCGGCAGAAAAACAGCAAAGAACTGAGCAAGCTGGTCGCCCCTTTTCATTTTGTCAAAATCTACGCTTGTCTCGCCCGTGCTGTAAAGATTCGGATTTTCCTTGGGATTGAAAAGTAATTTCATCAAGGTGTCGCAGTGCATATCAATGAATTTCATAACCGTACCTCTGCTTTCTTAATTTCCTTTAAAATATCAGTCTAAGCCGTTTTATTCGAACAGCTTAACAACCAAAACAAAAATAAATCAACTCCAAAAACAAAAATTCGGAGTTTCTCTCAGTTGATTATAATTCAAATAAACTCAAATTACAATCTTAATAAAACTTTTCGCAAAGAGTTTTCAAACTGTTTAATATTATATTGTTGTAACTTGCGCTTTTTTGTGGTAATATCAAATAAATAATATTTCAGGAGGATAAGCCGATGCTTACTGAAACTAAAAAGGAATTTATCGAATTTATGATGAGTGCCGACGTTCTTCGTTTCGGAAATTTCGTCACAAAGAGCGGCAGAAACACTCCGTATTTTGTTAACACGGGAAACTACAAAACGGGCGAGCAGATAGCAAAGCTCGGTTCATATTACGCAAAGCTTGTCAAAGAGACAATTGGGGACGAATTTGACGCAATGTTCGGTCCCGCTTACAAGGGAATTCCCCTTGCCACAAGCTGTGCGGGCGCACTTTACAATAACTATGGAGTCAGCAAGCCGTATTTCTTCAACCGCAAGGAGGAGAAAGACCACGGCGAGGGCGGATCTCTCATCGGTTACAAGCCGACGGACGGCGACAGAATAATCATTATCGAGGACGTTATCACGGCGGGCACTGCTATCCGTGAGGTTATGCCCATTTTAAAGGGTTGCGGTGATGTTAAGGTTGAGCATATGTTTATAAGCGTAAACCGCTGCGAAGTCGGAAAGATTCCCGGCAAGACCGCTATAATGGAGGTTCAGGAGGAGTACGGACTCAACGTTCACGCTCTTGTAACCGTTGAGGACATCAGAGAGTACCTTGTTTCCAAGGGCACATACGGCGATATACTTCCGCTTATGGACGAATACATGAGCAAGTACTGCGTTTTTTAAGTCTCTCTTGTTCCGATTTTAATTTGCTTCAGAGACGCAGATAATAAATTAAGTCTGCGTCTTTTATTTTCCCATCTTTTAAGGTGTTTTGGATTTTACAACGTAACAAAAGTAAAGGAGAGCTAAAATGAAAACAGCTTTATTAGTCATGGCTGCGGGAATCGGCAGCCGTTTCGGCGGCGGCATCAAGCAGCTTGCAGCAGTCGACAGTTCTAATCACATCATCATGGACTATTCCATTCACGATGCAATCGAGGCCGGCTTTAACAAAATCGTTTTCGTTATCAGAAAAGATATCGAAAAGGACTTCCGCGAGGCTATCGGTAACAGAATCGAGGGAATTTGCTCCGCTCACAATGTTGAGGTAGCATACGGTTTCCAGGATCTTCACAATATTCCCGGTGATTTCCCAGAAGGAAGAACCAAGCCTTGGGGCACAGGTCAAGCAGTTCTTGCCGCAAAGGACGAGATTGACTGCCCGTTCTGCGTAATCAATGCCGACGATTACTACGGCAAAGAGGCATTCAAGCAGGTTCACGATTATCTCGTTTCCGGCGAGAAAGATTTCTGCATGGCAGGATTCATCCTCAAGAACACACTTTCCGAGAACGGCGGCGTAACAAGAGGAATCAGCAAGGTTGACGAGAACTCCTACCTCACCGAGGTTGTCGAGACAAGCGACATCGTAAAAACTCCCACGGGCGCAGCAGTAAACGGTAAGGAGATTGATGCAGACTCCTATGTTTCCATGAACTTCTGGGGACTCACTCCCGAGTTTATGACAACTCTTGAAGAAAACTTCAAGACTTTCTTCGTGAATACAGTTCCCTCAAATCCGATGAAGGCAGAGTATCTTCTTCCCATTCTCATCGGCGAACTTCTTCAGAAGGGCGAGACAAAGGTTAAGGTTCTCGAGACCAAGGACAAGTGGTTCGGCGTAACCTACGCCGAGGATAAGGCTTCCGTTATCGAGAGCTTCGCAAAGCTTATCGAAAACGGCGTTTACAGCAAGGATCTCTATTCCGATTTAGGCTGATTTTGAGTAAAAAATTAAGGTGCGAATTTGATTCGCACCTTTTTTGTTTATATTTAGGATTAACCCCAAACTTCGTCTGCAATTTCCTTGACGAGTGCAAGCTTTTTCCACTGATCCTCATCAGTGACAAGATTACCCTCTTCAGTTGAAGCGAAACCGCACTGCGGGCTCAAAGAAAGCTGAGAGAGCGGAACATACTTTGCCGCCTCGTTGATGCGGGCGATTATCTCGTCCTTGTTCTCAAGCTTTGCCTCTTTTGATGTGACAAGACCCAAAACGACCTTCTGCTTGCCGATGAATCTGAGCGGCTCGAATCCGCCTGCACGGTCGCTGTCGTACTCAAGGAAGAATCCGTCAATGTTGCAGCCGCCGAAAAGCGTCTCGGCAACAGGCTCATATCCGCCGCTTGAAGACCATGTGGAACGGAAGTTTCCGCGGCAAATGTGCATGGTAATTGTCATATCCTCAGGCTTTGCCTCAAGAACCTTATTGAGAACATAAACATATTTCTTTGCTACTTCATCAACATCGATTCCTCTGTCTGCGTAAGCCTTTCTCTTCTCGGCAGAGCAGAACTCGCCCCAAGAGGTATCGTCAAGCTGGAGATAACGGCAGCCGGCATCATAAAATGCTTTGACAGCCTTCTGATAAGTTGCGGCCAAATCGTCGAGAAGAACCTGCTCGTCCTTGTATCTCTCAATCGGCTCGTAGTTTGCTTCACGTACGCAGCAAATGAGGTGAAGCATTGAAGGAGAAGGAATGCACTGCTTTGCAACGGTGTCTGTTCCCTCTGTTATGCTGTTGAGGAAAGCAAAGTGCTTGAGGAAAGGGTGATCCTCGGGGAAATCAAGCTTATCGACAATTTTTACAGTCTCTGCTTTGGGCTGAAAACCCTTGAATGCAACCGAGAAATGCTCGGACTTAACTTTCTTTACGCCCTCAAGACCCCAGAGGAAATCCATGTGCCAGAAAGAACGGCGGTATTCTCCGTCCGTAACAGCGTGAAGCTTTGCTTTTTTCTCTTTGCTTACAAGGTTTTCGATCTCTTTGTCCTCAACTTTTTTGAGTTCGTCAGCGGAGATTGCTCCGTTCTCGAATTTCTCTCTTGCCTCGTGAACGGCGTCCGTTCTCAAAAAGCTTCCGACAATATCATATTTAAAAGGTGCGTTAGTGCTCATTATATTCTTCCTTTCGATGAAAATTATTTGTATTTTATTTCCTACTATTCTAATACATATTCTAAGTACTTAACAATACTTTTTTCTATCCTTTATTCATAGTTTAAAGCTATGGTACAAAAAGAAAAAATGCTGTCATTTTCATGGCAGCATCAATTTTCCGCAATTTGACAAATTTAAATCAGAGATCAACAACTGTGAAGTCGTTCTTCTCATCCTCGCCGAGCTCTTTAAGCTGAGCGACAGCGTTCAAAGCTTCTTTCTCGCTTCTGAACTTTCTTGCTTCTTCTTTAACAAAAGTATTCTCAAAGTAACCCTTTTTCTTAGAGATTGTTTTTACGAAACCGGTCTCTGAGCTAAACTTGTTTGTCCAAGCAACAACCTTTGCCATTTTCTTATCCCCTTTCGTGAGATTTACAATAAAAATATGCCGTTTATCGGCTGATTATCATTAGCCTATGGTTCAATTATAAACTATACAAATTTAATTGCAAGGTTTTGTATATAAATTCTACCTTTTACGGAATTTTCTACAGCGGCAAAGTTTGAAAAATGTTAATTTTGCCGACAAAAAAGCGAAAAAAAGGGATCGGCTTTACCGTTCCGATCCCTGTATAAACTATTTAATTTAATTATCGTTTGTTAGTCGATTATATAACCGAACTGTTCATCGGAGTAACCTCTTCTGACTATTTTTTAGGTTTTATACTTACCAAAAGTTTTACATTTTCCGGTGGACTCACTTCATTCATCAAGATTTACGTCCCCTTTCAATCTGCCCTAAGGAATAATTTCATCCCGGCTCAGTTTTAATAACCGTAAACATATGGGGTCTTAACTATTTGGTGGAGTACACCGCCCGTGAATTAATTTTAATATTAATTTTTTAATCATATAAGCTTCTGCCTGAGCTCCTTTGTGAAGGAATTTCTACCGCACAGCTTCTGCCAAATGGGAGAAAAACCAGCTCTGTGTTATATTGCCTGTGACTTCTTCTTCTCTTCAAACGCTTCAACATAAAACTCACCTCTGTGGAATACATTTTCTTGCGTCATCGTGTCAACTGCAAATAAATATTCACTTTTACGGCATCGCCTTCTAAGTTTATTACCTGCAGCCTAAAAAGCCACCGGTCTCACTCGCTTTCGATAATATATTTTTTGTCGAATTGAAAATTTACAGGTACATTGGCCCTACCTCTTCGATTTACTTGATTGCACTTCTTGCATAGCATTTTAAGACTTTCATTCCGATCACCTTTTCACTAATAGAATTGAAATCTTACAAGCTTAATCATTTCATCGGAGTTAACCTACTTTCTTATAATACATACGAGATGTTATCAAAGATAAATCGGTTAGTACATTTCAGTTCTCCTCTTTTACTTAATATTGTTGCTAATTTTGATGAAACTTACTTGTTCATCGGAGTGTCCTCCCGGATTAGATTTTTCGCTTAACTTACTTCTTCGGTTAAGCTTTAATCTTTATTTTCTTTTCTTATCTTGACTATATTATAACCCGCTTCGTTCGTTTTGTCAACAGTTATTTTCAAGTTTTTTGTATTTTTTTATTTAAGTTGCTACAAAGTATAGAAATGTGTCTTAATCGTTAATTATTGCCGATAACGAAATTTTCTATTGACTTAAAGTTAAGTAGCCGTTAAAATATATGTATCACAGGAAACTGAATTTAAAAAGGAGAAAAATCATGAGTGACGAATTTGAAACCGATCTTCTCGTGCTTATGGACGACGAAGGAGTCGAGCACGAGTTTGAGATTGTTGACGAAATAGATACCGATGACAGCCATTACATTGCTCTCATCCCCACAGCTCAGGACCCTCAGAGCCTTGTTGACGACGCCGAGACCTACTATATCTTCGAGGTTGTCGAGGAGGACGGCGAGGAGCAGCTCATGGAGCTTGAGGACGACGAGACTTTGATGAAGGTCGACGCTATCTTCCAGGAGCGTTTTAACGCTGAATATTACGATGACGACGAAGAGGAATAAAAACTCTTCTCACAGGTAATTTTAAAAATTTCCTGCCTGATTCGCGGACTGCGCACATATAACCCTACACTCAAATTAAAGGGAGCCCGCCTCCGTTTACGGACTGCAGACCTCCCGCCCGGCTTCGGTCGCAAGCGGAAGAAGGGAGCGAGAACTACTCGGGAGGGCACCCACCTGGCTACTAAGTAGCAGGTTATTGAGATGCGCATTACGGTCAGGCGGGATTTTTTATGCTTTTTCGGGCTTTTTCTTGATTGAAAAAGCCTTTTGTGTTATTATTGCTTTATCTTGCTAAAGCAATAAAGAAAGAAGGAACAAAATGAAACTCGGATTTATCGGATGCGGAAATATGGCTTGTGCAATCATAGGCGGAATATTATCATCTGGAATTGTTTCAAAAGAGGAGATTATCGCAAGCAACAAAAGCGACAAATCACTTGAGAAAACAAAAGAACTCGGAATTAATACGACAAAAGACAATAAACTCGTCGCAAAAAGCGATATCGTGTTTCTCACAGTGAAACCGCAGTTTTACGCGGAAGTCATCGGAGAAATCAAAGACGAAATAAACGACAATACCATTATAGTTACAGTCGCACCCGGCTGGACGATTCAAAGAATTAAAGAAGCATTCGAAAAGGATGTAAAAGTGATACGCACAATGCCGAATACTCCCGCAAGAGTGTCCGAGGGAATGAGCGAAATGTGTGCAGCCGAGAATATAAGCGAAAACGAACTTAACGAAGTAAAAGCACTTTACGAGAGCTTTGGAAGATGTGCAGTACTCCCCGAAAGACTTATGGACGCCGCATCTACCGTAGCGGGATGCTCCCCCGCCTTTGTCTATATGTTTATAGAGGCTTTGGGAGACGCAGGAGTGCGCGAGGGACTTCCGAGAGCACAGGCGTATGAGCTTGCGGCACAGACAGTGCTGGGAAGCGCAAAAATGGTGCTTGAAACGGGACTTCACCCGGGAGTATTAAAAGATCAGGTCACCTCACCGGCAGGAACGACAATCGAGGGAGTATATGCGCTTGAGAAAGCGGGATTTAGAAGTGCGGTGATTGACGCAGTAAATGCTGCAGCAGAGAAAACAAGAAAAATATAAACACAAATGAAAAATTCAGAAAGCGAAGCCGAAAATAAAAGTTTTTGGTTTCGCTTTTTTCAAAAAGCGAACGGGTGTGGGCAGAGCCCACGAATAATTAATAATGAACGAACAAAGAGGCACGAAGTGCCGAATAAAAAATAGAAAGGCTTGAGCAGTCGACCAAAAGCACGCAGTGCTTTTAGGGAGTGAAGCGACCGTAGTTGACTGTGCAAGCCGACTTAATCACTCAAAGAGAAATTAAAGAAAAGAAAATTTAATAATCTTACAAAATACAAAAGAAAGGCTTCAGCGGTCAACAAAAGCGCGCAGTGCTTTTAGGGAGCAAAGCGACCGTAGTTGACTGTGCAAGCCGACTTAATAACACAATAAAAAATAAAGAACACAAAATTAATTAATCAAACAAAATACAAAAGAAAGGCTTAAGCAGTCGACCAAAAGCACGCAGTGCTTTTAGGGAGCGTAGCGACCGTAGTTGACGGCGGGGGCCGACTTAATCACACAATAAAAAATAAAGAACACAAAATTAATTAATCAAACAAAATACAAAAGAAAGGCTTAAGCAGTCGACCAAAAGCACGCAGTGCTTTTAGGGAGCGTAGCGACCGTAGTTGACGGCGGGGGCCGACTTAATCACACAATAAAAAATAAAGAACACAAAATTAATTAATCAAACAAAATACAAAAGAAAGGCTTGAGCAGTCGACCAAAAGCACGCAGTGCTTTTAGGGAGCGCAAGCGACCGTAGTTGACGGCGGGGGCCGACTTAATCACTCAAAGAGAAATAAAGAAAAGAAAATTTAATAATCTTACAAAATAAATAATTCAGGAAGGCACAGGGAATTCGTCCAAAACGCGAATCAAAATGCTAAGCATTTACAGACGGACATTCGCTGCGACTTATTTTCCAAAAATCCACAAAACCCACCTCATATTCGCCAAAAACAACACACAATGTAAAATCTATGTTAAATTTTGCTTAGTTATGTAAAGAATTCTTGACACTAACATTACAGTTCAATTACAATATATTAGGTGTGTTGACTTGCACACCTTTACAAAAACGAATATATGCCGTCTTTACGGCAAAGGATGGAAACTGATATGTTCTCTATAATAATTGAATTGATAGGCGGATTGGGTCTTTTCATTGCGGGAATGAACCTTATGAGCCAAGGAATCGAGCTTGCCGCCGGCGATAAGCTGCGATCTATTCTGAAGGCGTTCACCAAAAACCGCATCTTGGGACTGATCGTCGGAATGTTCTTCACGGCAATCATTCAGTCGTCAAGTGCGGCAACGGTTATGACCGTCTCGTTCGTAAACTCGGGACTTATGACCTTGAGTGAAGCTTGCGGTATAATTCTCGGCGCAAACATCGGAACCACCGTCACCTCACTTCTTGTTGCGTTTAAGCTCAGCACCGTGGCACCTTTCTTCGTGCTCATCGGAGCCGTCATGGTTAACTTCATCAAGAACCCCATGGCAAAGAAAATCGGTCAGGTGGTTTTGGGCTTCGGTATCCTCTTTATGGGCATCTCGATTATGAGCACCGCTATGGGCGCTCTTCGTGATATTCCCGCTGTTATCGAACTGTTTGCAAACTTTACAAACCCCGTTCTCGCAATTCTTCTCGGCCTTGTAATCACATCGATCGTGCAGTCATCAAGCGTCACGGTTTCCATTCTGGTCGTCATGGCGTCTCAGGGTCTTGTGGATCTTCACATTTGTATGTTCGTCATTCTCGGTTGTAACATCGGCGCTTGCACAAGTGCCGTGCTCACAAGCCTTTCGGGCGGAAAAAATGCAAAGAGAACTGCAATGATTCACCTTCTCTTTAACATTTTCGGCACAATTTTGATGTTCGTTCTCCTTCTCTTCTTCTCGGATCAGATTGCAGAAGTCATCTACTTCGTGAGCGGTCACGGAAATTCCTCGGCAAACCTCGGCAGAAACATCGCAGTTGCGCACTTCCTGTTCAAGGTATTCCAGGTAATTGTCCTCTACCCTTTCATGAACATCATAATCAAGCTCACCTACGTCATCGTCAGAGGCGAGGACGCAAAGGAACAGGGCTTCCGTTTAAAATTCATCGGCACGGACATTTCAAGCCCGACCATGGCTATGCCGAATGCGCTTCGTGAAATTCAGCGTATGTCCAAAATGGCTCTTATGAATCTCAACGACGCCGTTAAATCATTCATAAACTGCGACGACAGCAAGAATGAATTGATGTTCGAGACAGAGCGTTACGTCGACTTCCTCGATGAAAAAATCAGCTCCTATCTCGTAAAAATGAACAGAAACGAGCTTCCGCTCGACGACGCAAATCAGATTGCCTCTTACTTCCATGCGGTCAGCGACATTGAGCGTGTGGGCGATCACGCCGACAGCATAGCAAAGCTTATCCCCCGTGCCAAAGAGGCAAATGTGGTTCTCTCCGAGGACAGCAAATCTGAAATCGAAGAGATGCTCGCAACGCTCAACAGACTTTGGGAGCTCTCGATGAACATTCTCGCTACAGGCAATTTTTCGGATATCACAACCGTGCGTGACCTCGAACAGGAAATTGACGACATGGAATATCGCTTTGAAGAAACACACATAGACCGTCTTAACAACGGCGTTTGCAGTGCCGAGGCGGGCATTTACTTCTCGGATATCGTTTCGATGCTCGAACAATCCGCCGACCATGCGGTAAGCATAGTTTTCTCCCTCGCAGAAACTAAGGCAGGCATGCAGAAGCACGTTAATTTGAGATCAAATTAATAATTTTATTATCTTTCGGTCCGACCGCATTTGCGGCCGGACTTTTTTGTTTATACCTTAATTTATATGTCAGTTCAAATTTTGAATAACATTATTTATTGATATAATTTTAACACTTAATATTTGTTGCCGTACGAGAAAAATAAAATTAAAAAGTCCTGAAAATATGCTAAATTTTGAGTGCTTCAATTTGTGCAAACTTACAGTATTTTAAATTATTGCTGTTTTCATATTGAATATTTATGAATAAAGTATTAAAATACAGAACAGTGGTAAATGAGACAAGTGTCTAAGACGCTATTCTCAAATTTGGATTTTTGCTATTGAAATGAGGTATTACAAATGGCTACAAAAACAAACGGCCGCCTTACCTGGGGAGAAAAAATCTCCTACGGCTTCGGTGACTGTGCCGCTAACGTTTACGTTGCGTTATCCGGCACATTCTACACAGGATTTCTCACAGACACAGTCGGTATTGCAGCAGCTGCAGCCGGCACCATGATGCTCGTCGCACGTATTTTTGACGGTGCAACCGACCTTATGATGGGCGCAGTTGTCGACAAAACAAAGTCTAAGTACGGCAAAGCAAGACCTTGGCTTCTTTGGACTGCTCCGTTCATGATGCTCGGTCTTATCATGATCTTCTTAAACCCTGCAAAAACAAACGGCGGTAAAGTCGCTTACGCATACTTCTCCTACATCTTTATGAACTGCATTGTTTACACGGCTAACAACCTTCCCTTCAATGCGCTTCTCTCAAGAATGACTCTTGATGTTCAGGACAGAGCCGACACAGCTTCAGCCCGTTTCATCATGACTCAGATTACCACTCTTATAGTTAACGTCTTTGCTACCAAAGCAATCGCAACAATCGGCACAGACGGCGCATTCTGGACTTGGACAAGACTCACCGTTGTTCTCGGTCTTGTCGAGGTTATAATGCTCCTCATAGCATTCTTCGGCTGCAAAGAGCACGTAGGCGAAAATGCTTCGGGTGAAGTTGTCATCAAGGAAGTTCCTTTCAAAGAGGCACTCCCCGCACTTATGAAAAACCGCTACTTCTTCCTTCAGGCATTACTTTTCATGTTCGTCTTTATCAACACCGTCGGTGTTGGTTCGCTCACCTACTACTTCTGTGCGGGCGTTATGGGCAACATTGCTCTTCTCACAAACACATCAATTTGTAATGCACTACCCGCAATCATCGTAAATTTCTTTAACCCCGTTCTCGTCAGAAAGTTCGGTAAGAGAAAAGTTATGATAGGCGCATCAATCGTCGCAATTATCGGTGCTTCAATCGTCGGAATCGGCGGAACAAGCCTCAACCTCACACTCGTTTACATCGGTCTCATTCTCAAGGCAGCTGCAAACGGTCCTCTTATGACAGGCGTTTTCGCAATGACAGCCGATGTTGTTGACTACGGCGAGTGGAAAACAACCATTCGTTCCGAGGGTCTTGTAAACTCATGTACTTCATTCGGTATGAAGGTCGGTATCGGTCTCGGTTCGTTCGTCTCCACACTCTTCCTCACAATCGGCGGTTATGACGGCCTTGCTGAGGTTCAGACACAGAAGGCACTTGATACCATCACATTCGGATTCGGTTACTTCGGCGCAGTTATGTCCTTTGTAACACTTGTTATCGTTCTTCTCATGAACATCGACAAGTATCTCCCCGAGATTGAAAAAACTCTCAAGGCAAAAGACAGAGCTTAATGTTCAAGCTACATATCACACAGCAAAAGGGAAGCTTCGGCTTCCCTTTTCACTTACAGAAACCGACCGTCTTAGTGCAATTCAAAGACGGTCGGTTCTATGTTTAAGTAATTTAACTTGCGTACAATCAAAGCAGAAACATTAATCAAAACTCAAATTCATTATAAATCAATTTCCCACAGAAAGAATATAACGATAATTAAATTAGAAATATTCATCTGAAAAGATAGTGACAAAAGAAGAACGCACGGCAAAATCAATCGCCGTGCGTTCTTCTCAACTAAATACATAAAAGGATTAAAACTTATAATCAATTAATAATGTTTCTTTAATCAGAAAGGAAGAATATTCTCGTCTATATCGTCAAAGTAGTTTGTATTGAGAGAAAGATAACCTTCGCTGTCCTTTTTGATGTCAATCGTAACCGATGCGGTATCGCCGTAAGAAGTGCCGTTGTTCACGGTGTTCTCACAAAGCTGAATGACCTCGTTGATATAGTCTGCGCCGATATTGGTTGCAAGACCCTCTTTAGCGGCAAGATCACGCTTCGACTGAATATCCTTTGAGATATCCTGGAATGTGGTCTGAACCGTGTAATCAACCTTTACATCATAGCCGTAGCTTGCCGTTGTCTGCACGTTGACGGTGTACTTGGAATTGGCATAAGCCTTCTCGATAACAGCTTCCATAGCGGCAACCTGAGTATCGTCTGCGTTCATCTCGTATTTTGCAAAGAATCTGACCGCAGCATTCTGCAATGTAGCCGAATGATAATCCTCGGCGGCATCCGTTGTTGAGCCTGTGTATGAGATATAATCGTCATAGTTTGCGTTGTAGCTGCACTGAAGCACGCTCTTGATGTAGCCTGTTGCATCAAAGTCGTTTGCCTTTGCAATACTTGTGCATCCCGTCGATGAAATAAGTATGCCGAAAATCAGCACCGAAAGCAGTGAAAGTTTATATGCTTTTTTCATTATTCTTTCCTTCCTAATTCACATTTTAATCAAAGATCCTTGCCGCAGCACTTCTTGTACTTTTTGCCGCTTCCGCACGGGCACGGATCGTTTCTGCCGATTTTCTTTCCCTTTACGAGCGGCGCTTTCTTAATATCGGCAGTGCCGTCGCTTGCTCCGCTTGAGCTTGTCTCCTTAGCGACAGCCTCTCTCTTCGGTGCGTCCTTGGTCTTAAGTCTTACGGTAAGTATAACCTTTGCGGTCTCCTCACGAATCTCGCTTATCATAGCGTCGAACATTGCGAAACCTTCTTCGGTGTACTCGACTGCCGGATCTTTCTGAGCGTAAGCTCTGAGGCGAATGCCGTCACGCAGATCGTCCATAGCGTCGATGTGATCCATCCAGTGCTGGTCGACTATTTTAAGAAGGACAACTCTCTCGAGTTCACGCATAATCGGAGAAGTGAATATCTCCTCACGCTTATCGTAAATTGTGTGAGCACGCTCCTTGAGGAATTTCTTAACATCGTCTCTGTCGAGATTTTCAAGTTCGTCACCGGTGTACTTTAACTCGTGCTCCATTGTGAGCCAGCCGTTATAGTACTCGTGAAGCGCATTGACATCCCAATCGTCATGAAGCGCACCTGCGGGAAGATAGAGATCAACGTTGTTATCGATTGAATCGTCTATCATCTTGAGTATGCTTTCTTTCATGTTTTCGCCGTTGAGAACCTGATCACGCTGATCGTAAATTATCTCTCTCTGGCGGTTCATAACGTCGTCATACTGAAGAACGTTCTTTCTGATGCCGAAGTTTCTGCCCTCAACCTTTTTCTGCGAGCTCTCGATTGTGTTGGAGATAAGCTTTGCGTCAATCGGCTGATCCTCGGGAAGCTTGAAGGTATCCATCATGCGCTGAACTCTGTCGCCGCCGAAGAGACGCATGAGCTCGTCCTCAAGTGAAATATAGAAACGGCTCTTACCGGGGTCGCCCTGACGTCCGGCACGGCCTCTGAGCTGATTGTCGATTCGTCTCGACTCGTGTCTCTCCGTGCCGATTATGTAAAGTCCGCCCGCCTTGATAACTTCTTCTGTCTCGGGAGCGATTTCTTCCTCGTATTTCTTATTGAGATCCGAGAAAACTTTTCTTGCTGCGAGGATTTCCTCGTCGTCGGTCTCGCTGAATGCGTTAGCCTCCTCAATCATCTCATCGGAATAGCCCTGCTTTCTCATCTCCGAGGTAGCCATATACTCTGCGTTACCGCCAAGCTTAATATCGGTACCACGACCCGCCATGTTTGTAGCGATTGTTACGGCGCCCTTTTTACCGGCCTGAGCGATAATCTCGGCTTCTTTCTCGTGATATTTAGCGTTGAGAACCTCATGCTTAACTCCTCTGCGCTTGAGCATCTGAGAGAGCATCTCCGATTTTTCGATAGTGACCGTACCGACAAGGACAGGCTGACCCTTTTCGTGCGACTCGATAATATCCTCGATAACCGCATTGAACTTAGCTTTCTCCGTCTTGTAAACGAGATCGTTGCAGTCCTCACGAATCATCGGCTTGTTCGTCGGAATTTCAACAACGTCAAGCTTGTAAATCTCGCTGAACTCATCCTGCTCGGTCATAGCGGTACCCGTCATACCAGAGAGCTTGTCATAAAGACGGAAATAGTTCTGGAATGTGATTGTTGCGAGCGTTCTTGACTCTCTTGCAACCTGAACGTTTTCCTTTGCCTCAATAGCCTGATGAAGTCCCTCGTTGTAACGACGACCGAACATGAGACGGCCCGTAAATTCGTCAACAATTATAACCTCACCGTCCTTGACGACATAGTTAATATCACGCTTCATGACTCCGTGAGCCTTGATAGCCTGATTTATATAGTGCTGAGTTGAAATATTGTCGGGATCTGTGAGATTTTCGAGGTGGAAGAACTCCTCCGCCTTCTTAACGCCCTTTTTGGTGAGCGTTGCAGTCTTCTGCTTCTCATTTACGACATAATCGTAATCCTCGTAAATCTCGTCGTTATCCTCTTTATCGTCCGTCTCTGCAACGCTTATGTGGCTGAGTCCTCTTGCAAAGGTATTTGCAAGCTTGTACATCTCTGTCGGCTTTGCGCCCTGACCCGAGATGATAAGCGGAGTTCTCGCCTCATCGATCAAAATCGAGTCGACCTCATCGACGATTGCGTAGTTGTGACCGCGCTGAACCTTGTTATCCTTGTAGATAACCATGTTGTCACGAAGATAGTCAAATCCGAACTCGTTGTTTGTACCATAAGTGATGTCGGCATTGTAAGCGGCTTTTCTTGCGTCTTTGTCCATATCGTGATAAATAAGACCGACGGAAAGGCCGAGGAACTTATAGATTTTTCCGTTCCACTCGGAGTCACGCTTTGCGAGGTACTCGTTGACCGTGACAACATGAACGCCCTTGCCCGCAAGGGCATTGAGGTAAACGGCAAGCGCCGAAGTAAGGGTTTTACCTTCACCTGTTTTCATCTCGGCGATTCTGCCCTGATGAAGAATTATTGCGCCCGTAACCTGAACGGGATAAGGTCTTTTGCCGGAAACTCTCCATGCAGCCTCACTGCAAACAGCAAATGCGTCGGGAAGAATATCGTCAAGCGTCTCGCCGCCAGAAAGTCTCTCTTTCAAAACATTTGTCTGAGAACGAAGCTCAGATTCGCTCATGCTCTCGTATTTTGATCTGAGGTCGAGAGTTTTATCGATAAGCGGCTTAATTCTCTTTATCTCTTTGGTACTGTAGTTACCGAATATTTTTTCTAATAAACCCATTATATTCCCTTTCCGAAAGCAGGTTATCCGCAAAACCCGGCAGATACCCATACTTTGACATATGATAGAATTATACCATTATATAGGTGTGCTTTTCAAGTTTTTTCATCGTCGTGAGAATATTAATAATCTATATTTTACATATTCGTCACAAATTAAGTCTCTCGTTCGGATTTATGTCAACAAAAAATCCCCCGGCATAAAGTCGGGGGACAAATTTTTGATTATTCTGCCTCGCAGACAGTGAAGACCCAGCCTTCCGGCGGATCGATTCTGCCCATCTGAATACCCGTAAGAGTATCGTAAAGCTTCTTTGTGTAAGGACCCATTTCCTCCATGCCTGCCGGGAAGCAAATCTCTTCGCCGTGATCGTAGATTTTTCCTACCGGGCTGACAACAGCTGCAGTTCCGCAAAGACCACACTCTGCAAAATCTTTGAGCTCGGAGAAAAGAACCTCTCTGTGCTCAACTTCCATGCCAAGATACTTAGCCGCAACATCGACAAGAGAACGTCTTGTGATTGACGGAAGAATAGAATCGGACTTAGGTGTGACAAGCTTGCCGTCCTTTGTGACGAAGATGAAGTTTGCTCCGCCTGTCTCCTCGACCTTTGTTCTTGTCTGAGGATCGAGGTACATGTTCTCGGAGAAGCCCTCCTCGTGAGCAACAGTAATCGGATAAAGGCTCATAGCGTAGTTAAGACCTGCTTTGATGTGGCCTGTTCCGTGAGGTGCGGCTCTGTCATAATCGGAAACCTTGATTGTGATCGGCTTTGCGCCGCCCTTGAAGTAAGGGCCAACAGGTGTGACGAAAATTCTGAACTCGTACTCGTCAGCGGGTTTAACGCCGATAACAGCATTTGTGCCCATCATGTACGGTCTGATGTAAAGAGTTGCGCCGGATCCGTACGGCGGAACATAATCCTTGTTTGCAAGGACAACCTTCTTGACCGCCTCGACAAACTTCTCGACAGGGTACGGCGGCATGACAAGTCTCTTACAGCTGTCATACATTCTCTTTCCGTTCAAATCGGGGCGGAAGCAGACGATTCTGCCGTCCTCGGTATAATAAGCCTTGAGTCCCTCAAAGCATGTCTGTGCGTACTGGAAAACGCAAGCGCACTCAGAAAGTGTGATTGTATCCTCGGTGATAAGCTCACCCTCCTGCCACTCTCCGTTTACGAATTTTGCCGAATAACGGTACGGTGTTTTGTGATAAGCAAAACCGATGTTTGCCCAATCTAAATCTACCTTGCTCATGTATTTATCCTCCTAAAGCTGTATTCAGCTTCTTTCTTTCATTAAGCCGTTAAGCTTGTACTTTAGTATAATACTTAATAAAACAAAATGCAAGTACCAAACATCAAAAACACGGAGTGTTAAACAAATACGGCGGTTTTTTCGCATCAAACCGCCGTTTTTAAGAATTGTTCAGTTAAACTATGAAATTTAAGAGCTTTAAAATTTCATTTTGAAAAATTATGTTTTTTACTTTTTGCCGTTATCCGATACACACTTTGCACGGGGAATAACCCTGATTTTCAAGATCATGTGCCGTACTTGTAACTTCCTGCCTGTTCACCTCTTTAATTTGATTCGCGTATCTGCATGTCGGTATATGAAACTTCATTGTATTTGTGTTCAAAACATATTTCGTTCCCTGACTTACTTCCGATGAGCTTTCCTCGGAACTTTCCAATGCGCTCTCTTCCGAGACCTCAGATGAAGCCGATGCGTCTTCGCTTATACTGCTGTCGCCCGTCTTGTAATCGATTGTGATATTCGGCTGTGCGTTATAGCAATAGACATTGAAAAGTATGCCTTCGCCGTCATCCTCAACGCTCTTTGCCTCCATCTGCACGCCGCTTGCAACTAGATTATCACCGTCATAAATCGGCGTAACTCTGTAAAGCACGTGATTTCCTGTTTCTTTCACGTAGTCGGCAATCATGTTCTCAAACGGGAGCATACCCTCAACATTTAGAAAACGTGTGCCCGTGATGAGGTTCTTCTCGTTTGCGTTTTCGCCGGAAAGCTGATAGCCAATTAAATGGCAACGGTTATAGAGATATTTTCCGTCGATACCGTCATATTTAACGGTTTTCCAGCCGCTCGGCTTAATCTTTCCGATTGAGCCTCTCTTCTCTGTCGGCATGAGATCTTTTCCGACATTTGCGACGCACACGCCGCATCTTCCAAGCTTATCAAGCTCGGAATAATATTCTTGGCTCTCGGTCGAATAGAAATCACCGAAATCGGGCTCGTTGTCGTTTATCGCAACGTAAGCGTCTTTTCCGTTAAACTCATCGATATTCTTTAAGTCTAATGTGCTTTCCTTTGCAAGAGAAGCAATATCCGACACGCTTTCACTGCTTGCGGAAACCGACTCGGCGTTAACCTTTGTGCCGATATTTGCGCCTGTGCATCCGCTTATCAAAATGACGCACGAAAGAACCAGCGCCGGCAATAACGTTCTGAAAGATTTATTATTCATGATTCAATCCCCTGTTTTCTCTCATTTTCTCTCATAGATTTCTTGAGTGATTTTATCGTGAGAGCTGCCGACAAAATCCTCGCTCGAAACAAGTTTAAATCCGCTCGGAATTTCTCCGAGTTTAACATCAGACGGATATTTTCTGTTCCACCTAAAAATCACAATCTTGTCCGCCATCGGCAAAAGCTTTTTCGGGTCTTCCCTCTCGGCAAAAACAAACGAAGCCTTTGAGAAATCACCGTCGGATACAACAAAAAGCCTATCTTTGTTTTCAAACTGCTTTGCGGTGTAATCGTCGGTTGAAAGCTTTTCTTCGCCGACAAAGGCGAGTATTTTTTCTCTGAGGACGGAATCCATACTCTGCCTTCTCTTGTTGAAAAGAACTCCGCCGCCATCGTCGACGCAGTAAAAAACAACCATGCTATCACTCCTTTTTTAGCTGAGATTTCAGCTTTTTCGAGATTTCGTGCGCACGCTTGATTTCCGCCGCCGTGAGCGTGCTTTCGTCGCCGTAGCGTGCTCTTATATAGTAGCCGCGAAGCTCACTCCCAAGTTCGCTGTCGACAAATTTCTCGGTTGACTCGCACACATCTCGCGAGGTGTCGCCCGGGAAAATCGAAACGCCCGCCTTTGCCGCCGCACGGCAGAAAGAAGCGTAATACCGTCTTACCTTGGCAGACGGCGAACGGTCGGAAAACTTCGGCTTGTCGTTTTGCGGCAAAATTTCTTCATCGAAAACCTTGGTTTCCGTGTACTGATTATCACTTACTTTTCTTGCGGACATGGTTTCCATAAGCCGCTTGAAAAAGAATGCCGCAATCAAAAAGAAAATCAAAACCGCGACAATCTTTAAAGCAATCACAACCATGTGAGCGCCGCCGTTTTGCTCCTTCACGTTCTCTATCATATCTTCGCTGAGGCCGTTCACATTATTGGCAAAATTCACCATGTGAACATTCTCATTCTCACTGATAAAAAGCGAGGCTATTTTGAAAATAACCCAAATTCCGCCGTAGATGACAAGAAAGACGAGCGATATAATCGGCGTCACGATGTAATCGTAGAGAACACCGCCGACAGCGCCGCCGAAAGTCAAAAATGCCTTTGAGCTGAAGAAAAAGCACAGCAAAACGAGTGCGGCAAGCGTGCCGATTTCAAGAAGCGGAAGCTTTCCCGTACTTCCTGAATCGCCGTAGCGCAGAACACGAAGAAGATAAATCGTGAAAACCGTGTAAACAAGCACGCACATAAATCCCCAGCTTACACCTCGGTAAGCGTGGAAAAATCCCGCAAGCGCCACAAAAAATATAGCTTTGGGAAAAATCTCGTTTAACACGACATATTCCGCCGTAAGGAATTTTTTAACGATGATAAACTCCGTGTAAGCCACAATCGGAACAGTTATGAGAATATCAAAAGTGCTGTGGCATAGAAAAAACGGACACACGGCAATTATCAAAGCGATAAATCTCAGTTTCTCGTTCTTTTCGCAAAGAAAAGAAGCGACTCCCACAGAAAAGCCCAAAATAATTACCGTGGGAAACAGATTCGAAAAACCGATGTATGCTCCGAAAACGGCAGACACAACTCCGAGCCAAAGTGCGGCGTCGGCGGCTGTTTTAAGCGCGGCATAAAAATGCTTGATATTACTCATGATTGTTTCGCCTCCGAGTTTTCACTCTGACCGTCCAGCACGAAAACGGAAGCGCCCGTCCGTGCTTTGAGCCTTTCAAGTGCCGAAATATCTTTTTCCGTCTTAATCGGCGTGATGAGCACACAGCAGTTTGTATCGTAATCACGCTTAAGCACCATGTTCACCATTTCATCGACGGAAACCTCGGCGGTGTAGGAATTTGCTCTGCCGAGTCCCTCAAGAATTCGGCTCAGATGTTGTTCGCCCAGTCCCGATTTCAAAAGCGGAAGCTTTCCGACAGAAGTCTGCAAACATCCCGAGTGATAGAAAGAGAACGGAATCTGCTCCTTTTCGAGCTTTTCGCAAACAGTTCTGCAAAGGCTGTAGCAATATTCTATGCTCTTGTCGCCGGCACCCTCCGAAGAAAACAAAAGCGTGAGCTTTCTGTCGGTCGTGTGATCGTACTGCTTTACCATAAGTCTGCCGCTTTGCAAACTTCTCGTCCAAGAAATAGATTTTTGCGGTTCTCTTCCGGTGTACTCACGGAAACCGACAGTCAAAACGGGATCCTCGTGAATATTGCGCCTTACGCTCTTTTCGCCCATAAGTCCACCAGACAAAAACGATATGTCGGCGTCCTCCAGGCGTCTGGGAATTACGACAAACTCTCTCGAACCGCGAAACTCCCTCGATTTCGTCTTGATTCCGATAAAATCTCCCGCCGATACGCTGTAATTCGTCAGGCGGTAAAGTCCCCTCTCGGGCACTTTGATTTTAACGTCAAACTCGACCGTCTGCTTTGGCATAAGAAAACAGGAAATGCTGTATTCTCCCATGTTGCCGTAAGTATCGAGTTTACCTCTGCCGTTTTCGCAAAGTTTCGCCTTGCCCGGCATATTGCATTTTGCCGTGAGGAAAAAAGCGGGCAAAGCGGAATTATTGTGAAGCGATATTTTTACGCTGAACGGCTCGTCGGGCTCGACAAGATATTTTTCGGTGCTTATTTTAAGGTTCACTCTTTTCAAAGTGTAACGGCTCAAAAAATACTCGAGAAAAACTATAAGCAGTACGAGTATTATGAAAAATATTATCATTCGATACTCTCCAAGGGCACCGCTACCTCGCTTAAAAGTCTCTTGACGTAAGCCTCGGAATCCTTTCTTGAGCCGAGACTTCCCGATATTCTGTGAGCGAGAACGGGAACTGCCATATCCTTCACGTCCTCGGGAATGACGAAACTTCTGCCCGAGAAAAGCGCTTTGACCTGTGAAGCTCTGTAAAGCGCAAGAGCACCTCTCGTGGATACGCCGGCACCGAGGCCAGCCGCCGTTCTCGTTTTCTCGATAATATCCATAATGTAAGACACAACCGCCTTTGAAACGCTTGTTTCGCCGAGTTTCTTCTTGAGTGCCGCCGTCTCCTCACGGGAAACAACCTCCTTTACATCTGCGAGAATATCTATGCTCGATTTTCTCATAAGAACGCTCATTTCTTCATCACGGCTCATGTAACCCATGGAAAGGCGCATGAAAAATCTGTCTATCTGAGCCTCGGGAAGCGGAAACGTTCCGCCGGACTCAAGCGGATTTTGCGTTGCCATGACGAGAAACGGCTCTTCAAGCGGAAACGTTGTTCCGTCTACGGAAATCTGCTTTTCTTCCATTGCCTCAAGAAGGCTCGACTGAGTTCTCGGAGTTGCACGGTTAATCTCATCGGCAAGAACGATGTTCGCAAAAAGCGGGCCCGCTCTGAACTCAAATTCTCCACTTTTCTGGTTGTAAAAATGAATTCCCGTCAAATCGGACGGAAGTATATCGGGAGTGAACTGAATTCTTTTGAACGAACCGCCCACAGCTTTCGAGAATGTTCTCAAAAGCATGGTTTTTCCCGTTCCGGGAACGTCCTCAAGAAGAATATGTCCGCCGCAAAGGTAGCAAATAAGCACCTTTTCGATTACATCCTCCTTTCCGACTATCACCTTGCTGCATTCGCCGATTATTTTATCTTTGTATGTTTCAAACGCTTTAGTGTCCATATCTCTCCTTTTGCCCTATACCTTATCAGTAGATTTTGAGAATATCGTCAAGATTTTTTCTCGAATTGAATTTTACTTCACCGTCACGGTAACCGACTGCTATAACAGCCACAATCTCTTCGTTTTCGGGCACATTAAGCTCTTCTCTTATTTTATCGGAGTGTCTGAGACCCATAATGAGCGTATCAAGTCCGAGGTCGCTTGCACGCAGTATCATGTATGCGTTTTGAAGTCCGAGGTCGTAAGCACCCCAGCCGTCGCCGACTTCGTTTGCCTTTTCGCCGTTAAGAAATCCCGAATTGCCCTTGACGAAAGTAGTTACTATCAAAGCCGCTCCCTTTGAGCTGTTCTGATTGAATGTCGGAAGAACGTCTTTTCTGAAATTTTCAAGCTTTTCGGGTGTTCTCACAACGTAATATCTGCCTGTCTGCGAGTTTTTCCAAGACGGTGCCATCTGAGCGGCTGAGACAATCTCTCTTATCTGCTCGTCGGAAATAATCTCGTCCTTATACTTTCTCACACTTCTTCTCGAAATCATCAAATCTTTAAATTCCATGGTGTTTTCCTTTCTGTCACTTTTTATTTGTTTATGTTTTTTAGATTTTCTCTGTAAGCCTCGGTCATCGTGAGATATGAAGCTTTGATGCTGTCGGCAATATCAAGTCCCAAATCCTTAAGCTTTTCCGCTATCTGTTTTTCGGCGTTCTCATAGCCGATTTCTTCCGAAACAACTATCTCTATCTCAAGAAAAACGCCGAGAAGCTCTACGCTGTCCACGCAAGCCGTCATGTTCCCCTTGTGGTAATATCTTCTGGTCTTTATGACGGGATCTACCTTTTGATAGCCGAGAGAAATCATAACCTCTTCCATGATGTCGGCGTCAGAAACTCCCGTCTCGAGTTCCTTTCTCGCCTTAATTCCCGAAGAAAGCCTCGGCCCCTTGTAGGTTATCATATCTTTCTTTTCGCCCGTCTCGAGGTTTTCCGTGCGCCTTATTCTGAAAGCGTCTCCGCACTTTTTGAAATCGTGAAAATCCGCATTAAAATATGTGTCTGTCTCCCTTAAAAGCTTGCCGGACGAAAAGCCGTCCTTTTCGAGCATGCAAACCAGCGCCTCTTTGTCTTTTACGGGAAGCTTAACCTCTACTTCTAACATTTTTCTGCCCCTTTCGCAAAACTGATGTTACCCAAAAGTATACATTATAATCCTTAAAATTACAAATCTTTTGAGCACAAAAAGAATGGGGCTAAAAAGCAAAAGAGCGAAGCCTTTTCGGACTTCGCTCGGTTTTATATGTTTCAGTCTGCTGCGGGCATCTCGATTTTTCCTCTGCCCATGTGCTTAACTCTTTTTTCGACCTCTTGAATTTTGCCGTCGTTAAATGCCGTGGTGTAGTTGCCCGTCAAATAACCGGTAACACGTCTAAGCTGCTGAATGTGATGACTTCCGCACTCGGGGCAGCAATCGTCAAATTCGTCGGTATAGCCGCAGTCAAGGCATGTATCGTTCGGAACATTGATTGCAAAATAAGGAATATCCTTATCCATAGCGTAGTTAACTATTGTCTCAAGTGCCTCGAGATTGTTCTTTGCACCGCTGTCAAGCTCAACGTAAGTAATGCATCCTGCCGAAGAATAACCGGTAAGCTGAGACTCAATGTCAATCTTTCTTGCGGCGCTCATCTTCTTCCAAACAGGAACATGAATGCTGTTTGTGAAGAACTTCTTGTCGCTTACATTCTCGATTACGCCGTACTTGTTCTTGAACTTTGTCATTGCCGTGTAGCAAAGGTTCTCTGCAGGAGTGTAATAAACACCAAAATTAAGCGTGTACTGCTCCTTGAACTCTGCGCATCTCTGCTTGTAGAGGCTCTCAATTCTCTTTGCGAGCTCCATTCCTCTGTCCTCTGTGTGGTCGCATCCGATGAGAATCTGAAGCGTCTCAGCCAAACCTATCTGACCGAGAGCAAGCGTGCCGTGCTTGAGTGCGGAGCGGATTCCCTCCTCGGGAACATAGCCGGCCATGGTGTTGTTCTCGTACATAAATCTTGCCGAAGCGGGGCTCTGCTGACAGATCCAATCGAATCTCTCGATGAGCATATCCTTAGCTTCGAAAATCTTCTTATCGAGAAGAGTCATAAAGGTTTCTACAACGTCCTCGCCCTTCTTCTCGGCGGCTTCCTTAGCCTCCATGGCAAGAGTTGGCATGATAATCGTTACGGGGCAGATGTTTCCTCTGCCGTCCTTGAGCTGACCGAAACCGTTAATATCGTAGCCGTTTGCTGTGCGACATCCCATAGTGCTGAAATAGGTCTTGGGATCGTTTCTGTCGTATCCCTCGTTTCCCGACCAATCAACATTGCAGTAGTTCGGATAAAGTCTCTGAGCGGTACTTCTGAGTGCGAGCTTGAAGAGATCGTAGTTGGGATCTCCCGGCTCACGGTTTACGCCCTTCATGCACTGGAAAATTCCGCACGGGAAAATGCTTGTTCTGTGAAGTCTTCCGAGACCCTCGATAGATACCGTGAGAAGTGATTTTATAACCATTCTTCCCTCGGGAAGTGTGCAGGTTCCGTAGTTAATCGATGAGAACGGAAGCTGACCGCCACTTCTTGACTGAAGTGTGTTCAAGTTGTGATACATTCCCTCAACGGACTGATGAACCTCTTTTTCGGTCATGTCCATGGCGTACTTTCTCACACGCTCGTCGGGATAAGCCTCTTTGTCCTCGATTGAAACATTCTTCGGCTCAAGATCGCCGAGTGAAAATTCCTCGCCGGCAATGTACTTTGCGCCGTTGCGGTAATTCTTGAAGAAGCTCTTTCTTACGTACGGCACAAGCGAGTGATCAAGGTGAGTTGCACTTACGCCGCCGAACTGCTGAAGACTCTGAAGCTGGAAAAGAACAGCCACAAGCTGCATAGCCGTATTGACGCTGTTTGCGGGTCTTACGTCCGTCTGTCTTGTATTGAATCCCTTCTCGAGAAGATCGTCAATCGGAAGGCTCAAACAGTTGTGCATGCCGGCTGCATATGAATCAAGATCGTGAATATAAATCTCGTTGTTCTCGTGATTCTTTCTTGCCATGGGAGAAATGATGTTTCTCATGGCGTAGTCCTTTGTGAGAACTCTCGTTGCCTCGCCCACACGGCCGCTGAATGATCTCTCATCGAGGTTAGCGTTCTGATTCTCGACGTTCTCTGCACGAAGCTTTTCTCCGATAGCGTCGAAGAAATCACTTCTTGACTCCCGTGCGACCTCTTTCTTGTAGCGGAATCTCACATATTTCTGAGCCACCTCATAGCCTCTTACCTCCATGATGGCAACCTCGACCATATTCTGAATATCCTCTACCGAAACAGTCTTTCCCTGACGTCTCACGGTGCTCTCAACCATATCGGCAACAGCGTTTATCTGTGAGCGGGAAAGCTTCTCCCTCGTCGAAACCTCGGTGTTCGCTCTCGCAACCGCCACCTTGATTTTCTCAGGATCAAACTTAACCTCTCGTCCGTCCCTCTTAGTTATATATAAATCTGCCATAACGTTAAACATATCCTTTCACGCCCCGCAGGGTCTGTTAAGAATATTAAAGATTTTTTTGAAAAAAGTCAATTGTAAAAAGTGACAGCTTTTTGTTCACACCAAAATAAAAGCTTTGTTTTTATGATAGTTTTAATGGGAAAGCAAGCCATTTTCCAAAGGAAAAAAGTTGCACAAAAGCTGTTCGGCTTTACCGCAAAATAATTTGCTCGCAAAAGGCAAAACCACAATATATAGTTAGACTTAATCGCAATTACTACTACCGATTGACATAAATCTGATGGTCAAGACTTCTAAAATCGATAGGAATTTTGCATTGATTTTATAAAACTTCACGAATTTGTTTTCCTAGCGCCAAAGCACGGTTTTATGTAACCGCAGACGAAAAGATTAAGCCTTTACGCCACAAATTACAGGGGCGTTTTTGTGCCTTTAAAGCCAAAATATTGTATTCAAAAAACAAAAAATTAAGTTTCCCGCACAAAACAAAAAAGACAAGTCAAAAGACTTGTCTTTTTGGTGGAAGAGGGTGGATTCGAACCACCGAAGCATTACGCAACAGATTTACAGTCTGCCCCATTTGGCCACTCTGGAACTCTTCCAACTTATGGAGCTGGTGAACGGACTCGAACCCCTGACCTGCTGATTACAAATCAGCTGCTCTACCAACTGAGCTACACCAGCGAATGTTGGTAAGTTGTATTCACAACGATATTTATTATACCACAAAAAATTCATTTGTCAAGAACTTTTTTAAAATATTTTTTATTTCGTTTGAAGCGTTTGTCGCTCCGTGTGAATGCTTGACTATTATATCAGACACTTGCCAATTTGTAAAGTCTTTTTTCAAAAAAATTTAATTTTATTTTTGAGACTTTGAAAAAAAGGCTGTTTTATCGCCTTTTTCTCCTCTTTGCCTCCTTAACGTAACTTCCCGATTGTCTCATTTCGTTCACCGCAAGTATCGGAAGAAGTGCAAAAGCCACCGCAAATATGCCCATTTTTATTTCCCCTTTCTTGTTTTGAGGAAAAATAAATTTTCCTTGATATGTATTATGTCTATCAAAAAATTTTATCTTTCCGTTTCTTTTTTCCTGTGAACATATAATATCACGAACATATGTACCAAACTCTACCCTTTCACGAACATTCTTTCGATTTTGCAACTTTTTTGCTGTTTTTTTGATTTTCGGAGAGAAAAAGAAGAAGAACTTTCGGTCTTTGAAACCGTCCGTCCTTCTTTTCCGTGCTTACTTAATTTTCTTTTTGCTTATCTTGTGTACCGCCAAACACAAAATAACAGTGATTATCATATCAGGTAACGTGTTGCCGACCACAATATCAACATTCATCAGCAAGCGGTAAATAACAAAGCCGACAAGCCATATGACGAGATTTTTAATGTTTACGGACGCACTCTCCGTGTTTTCTTTCAAAATAAAGAAATCGGCAATCTGAATTGCTATCATCGGCGCAAACACCGAACCGATAAAATAGAGAAAATCGCTGATGTCGTCAAGCGGAAGAAATACTGCGCCGAGCGTGCCGATTAAAGTTACAACGACAGCACTTAATTTACCGTTAATCTTTACGGAAAGTGTTTCACTCGAAATACCGGCGGAATAGGCGTCCAAAAATGTGGTTGTAACCGTTGAGAACACGATTATCAAAAGGCCGGCAATGCCAAGTCCCGCCTTAACCATAATTTCAGCTATGTCTGATTCAGCCGTGAAAATCGCCGCACCCATACCGATTACATACATCCAAACGCTAACTATACCGTAAGTTACGGCGCTTGCGGCAGTTGCCTTTAAAGGCTCTTTTGCTTCACGGGTATAGTCGCTTATAAGCGGAAGCCAAGAAAGCGGCATAGCCACAGAAAGTTCCACAGCCGCACCGAAACTAAGCCCGTAGCCGCTTATGTTTAAAGCTTTTCCTTTGCCGAAGATAATGAAACTCAGAGCAATCGTCAGAGCAAAAAGCATAGCCATTGCGGCAGTGTTTACTTTACCGAGGTTTTTAATTCCGATTAAAATCCAAAGCACTATCAAAGCGCCGATAACCAAGCACCAAACCCAGTTTCCCACGGCGAAAATTCCGTTTGCGGCAAGCGCACCGTCATAAATCATAATAGCCGTCCAGCCCACAAGCTGAATGATGTTTAGTACCGAAAAGAGCAGAGCGCCATTGCTTCCGAAGCTCATCTTTGTGGTTTCCATGGCACTTTTTCTCACCTTTGCGCCAATAAGGCCCGAAAAGAAAAGCATAAGGCATCCTATGACGTGACCGAGCAAAATTGCGAGAAGTCCCTTTGAAAAACCGAGCGGAGCAAAATAAGTGCCTGTTGAAATTTCCGCAATGGAAACCGCCGCGCCGAACCAGATAAGGCCGTTTTCAAAAGCCGAAGTGCGTTTTTCTTCCATATTATTTCGCCTCCTCGGAGTATTTGCCCTTAAGGTCAAAGGCGTGATTCATAGGTCCAGAACCTTTTCCGAGATCGAGCATAGCCGACAAAGCGTCGGAGATATACTCCTTTGCTCTTCTCACAGAATCGTTCAGTGAAAATCCCTTTGCGAGATTGGAAGCGATCGCACTCGAAAGAGTGCATCCCGTGCCGTGCGTGTTGGGATTATCAATGCGCTTGCCGTTAAACCAAGTGAGTTCGTCGTTTGCATAAAGCAAATCGTTTGCATCGTTCACGCAGTGACCTCCTTTTACCAAAACGGCACAACCGTATCTGTCGCCTATCTCCTTAGCGGCTGTGGTCATATCTTCTTCTGTCTCAATCTTGCGGCCAGAGAGAACCTCAGCCTCGGGAATGTTCGGCGTAATGAGAGTAGAAATCGGCAGCAACTCTTCAATTAAAGTTTCCACCGCATCGTTTTTCATGAGAGCCGAACCCGACGTTGCAACCATAACGGGGTCTACAACAATATTTTTTACACCATAGTATCTTAATCGCTCGGAAATAACACGGATAAGTTCGCTTGAAGAAACCATACCGATTTTTACGGCGTCGGGATAAATATCTTCAAAAACTGCGTCTATCTGTTGTTTCAAAAAATCCGGTGTTGACTCCAGAATTGCTCTGACTCCTGTCGTGTTCTGAGCCGTGAGCGCCGTTACGGCACTCATGGCGTAAACGCCGTTCATCGTCATCGTCTTAATATCTGCCTGAATACCGGCGCCTCCACTGCAGTCGCTTCCTGCAATGGTCAATGCTGTTTTCATTTTCATGATAATTGCTCCTTTCGATTTTCAGCATTATTTTATATAGCGGCATAAGGTGGTGCCCCCAATCTGCCGCTTGAAGCACTTAGCTCTTTTCTCAGAAAAAGCCGAAATGCTTTCAGTCTGATTTTATGCGTTCACCATGTCTTCCGAGAGTTTTCTGAGTTTTCGGCACTCGGTCTCGATATCTTCAGCGGCGAAAATTGCGCTTACCATAGCGACTCCGTCCACGCCCGTACCCGAAAGACATGATATGTTTGATTTTCCGATACCGCCGATTGCAACCACGGGAACATCTACAGCCGCACAAATATCGCGAAGAGTTTCTTTTGAGAGAACGCAAGCGTCCGTTTTGGTTGATGTGGCGAACACTGCGCCCACACCAAGGCAGTCCGCTCCGTTTTTCACGGCTTTGACGGCTTCCTCGACCGAATGTGCGGAAACGCCTATAATCATATCGTCACCGACAATTTTTCTTACCTCGGAAACCTCCATATCGTCCTGACCGACATGAATGCCGTCTGCGTGGCATTTTACGGCAACTTCTACATTGTCATTTATGAAAAACGGCACGCCGTAACGCTTGCAAAGCGCACGAATCTCGATAGCTTCATTCAAAAAAGCCTCGTCGTCAAGTTTCTTCTCTCTTAGCTGCACGCAGGTTACACCGCCTTTTAGAGCCGACTCGACCTGTTCGTATAAACTTTGTTTGCCGGTCCAAGCCCTGTCGGTCACGGCATAGAGCAGCATGGTTTTTTTATCGCACTTCATACTTTGCGCCTTTCTCCAGCATATCGGGTGTCATATTGTAAATCGCATCTATTATGTAATTTCTGTATGTTGAGTTGCCGTCCTTTTCGCAAAGTCTTGCATAAGCCACTTCTCCCGCATAACCCATAGCCGAAACAGCCGCTGCGGCAGCCTCCAAAACATTATCTTGATTTGCGGTAACAAAAGCGGCTGTCAAAGCCGACAACTGGCATCCCGTTCCCGTAATCGAGGACATCATGGGGTGTCCGCCACGCAGAACATACGCAGTCTTTTCATCGGCTACAATATCGATTGCGCCTGTAACCGCTATAACCGCACCGGTCTTTTTTGCAAAAACTTTTACAAACGAAACGGCATCGTCAAGATTTTCTTCCGTCACCTTGTCGGCAATGTCGGCGTCCACGCCCTTTGTCGTGCCGTTTCCCATGGCCAAGGTTTTAATCTCGGAGATATTGCCTCTGATAACGGAAAATTTGATATTTTCAAGAAGTTTCAAAGCTGTTTCCGTTCTAAGTTTTGATGCACCAACTCCAACGGGGTCCAATACGACGGGATGGCCGAGTTCGTTTGCCTTTTTGCCCGCAATAAGCATGGACTCGACCGTTCGGCTGTTGAGCGTGCCGATGTTGATGTTAAGTCCCGAACATATCGAGGTGATTTCCGCTACCTCGTCCTTATCGTCCGCCATAATGGGAGAAGCTCCGGCGGCAAGCAAGATATTTGCGCAGTCGTTAACGGTCACATAATTTGTTATGTTATGAATTAACGGCGCTTTCTTTCGTACATTTTCGAATTCGTTTTTAAACAATATTCTCTCTCCTTGTGAAAAATTTTCTTAAAAACGGGGTACCGGTTTAGTAATCAAACAAAAAAAACAGGAGACAATCCCGTCGGATGTCTCCTGTAATAAGCTTGCATATGACTTCCTACGGCGGCATTACCCGCATCAGGTAAAGGGTCGAAGTTAGGTTACTTCCTCTCAGCCTGCCACACAAGCTCCCCTGTTTTTAGTTTATCTGCATTATACGCCTTATTTTACGAAAATACAACAAAAAAAAGAACCGCAGTAAAAATCTGCGGTTCTTGTCGCTAAGTAGAATTACTTTTTCTCCTCGGTCTCGTTTGCCGAATCGACTGAGCCGATAGCCCATCTCTTAATGCGAAGCTTTGTGCGGTCTGTACCTGTCTCGAGAATGACGGAATCTGTCTCCTCTTTGATAGCTACGATCTTTCCGCTGATGCCGCCGATTGTTGTGATCTCGTCACCAACCTGAGCGTTGCTTCTCATCTGAGCCTCCTGCTTCTTTCTCTTGTTCTGCGGTCTGAAGAACAGGAAATAAAGAAGACCGATAAATACGGCATAGATAACAAGCATCAATATCATGGATCTTGATGAGCCGGAGCTTGCGGTTGTTAAAGCAATAGAATTCATTCTATATAAGTCCTTTCCTTATACTTACTTTGTTTGTAACTTTTTCTATTCTATCAAAAGAACAGATTTTAATCAAGAAGAATTTATATTCTTTTTGAAATTACGTCTATATTGTCTTTGTAGAATTCCTCAAAACGGTTTTCGTCCAGTGCGTCCCTTATGTCCTGCATGAGATGATTGTAGAAATAGAGGTTATGCATAACAGCAAGCCTCATGCCGAGCATCTCGTTTGCCTTGAAAAGGTGATGAACATATGCTCTTGTGAATTTCTGACATGTGGGGCAACCGCACTTTTCATCGATTGGCTTTTCGTCGAGAGTATATTTTGCGTTGTTTAAGTTTCTAATTCCCTCGTGTGTGAAAAGCTGACCGTGACGAGCGTTTCTTGTCGGCATTACGCAGTCGAAAAGGTCGACGCCTCTTCTCACAGCCTCGAGAATATTTGCAGGCGTTCCGACTCCCATAAGATAACGTATTTTGTTCTCGGGCGCAAAAGGCTCAACCTGTTCGATAATGTGATACATAACGCTTGCCTCTTCACCGACGGCAAGACCGCCGATTGCGTAGCCGTCCAAATCAAGCTCGGCTATCGCCTTCATGTTGTCGATTCTCAAATCGTCAAAGGTACAGCCCTGATTTATGCCGAAAAGAAGCTGATTTTTATTCAGGGTTGTTTCTAGAGAATTGAGCCTTTTCATCTCGTCTTTACAGCGCTTGAGCCAACGAATGGTTCTTTCGCTTGAATTTTTGGCGTAGTTGTAAGGTGCGGGATTTTCAACACACTCGTCAAAAGCCATTGCAATAGTTGAAGCCAGGTTGGACTGAATTCTCATGCTCTCCTCGGGGCCCATGAAAATTCTGTGACCGTCGATGTGAGAAGCGAACGTGACGCCCTCTTCTTTGATGTTGCGCAGTTTTGCAAGAGAAAAAACCTGAAATCCGCCGCTGTCGGTGAGGACGGGGCCGCTCCAACCTGTGAATTTTCTCACGCCGCCGAGCTTGTTAACAACGTCGTCGCCCGGTCTTAAGTGCATGTGGTAGGTATTGCAAAGCTGAACCTGACAATCGAGGTCTTTGAGGTCAAATGCAGAAACGCCGCCCTTGATTGCGCCGTCCGTTGCAACATTCATAAATGCGGGAGTTTGAACCGTGCCGTGAACGGTGATAAATTCGCCGCGTCTTGCCTTTCCCTCTTTGCTTATAAGCTTGTACATTTATTCACTCTCCTTATCTTCTTTTTTTCCGTCCGCATTTTTGTAGATGAACATGGCGTCACCGAAGCTGAAGAATCTGTAACGCTCCTTCACAGCCTCTTTGTATGCGTTCAAAATGTTCTCACGACCCGCAAGTGCCGAAACGAGCATGACAAGCGTGCTCTCGGGGAGGTGGAAGTTTGTGATAAGGCAGTCTATTCCCTTAAATTCAAAGCCGGGATAAATAAATATATCCGTCCAGCCGGAACTCTCTTTAAAGCATCCCTCTATTTTTGCAACCGACTCTATGGTGCGGCAGCTTGTTGTGCCAACGGCAATAACTCTGCCGCCGTTTTTCTTTGTCTCGTTGATCAAATCAGCTGTTGACTGCGGCATGTAGTAGTGCTCGGAGTGCATTTTGTGATCGGTTATGTTCTCTGCGCTTACGGGGCGGAATGTTCCGAGTCCCACGTGAAGTGTGACAAATCCCGTTTTGATTCCCTTTGCCCTTATTTTATCGAGAAGTTCTTCCGTGAAATGAAGTCCAGCTGTCGGAGCGGCGGCAGAACCCACCTCGTGGGAATAAACGGTCTGATATCTCTCTTTATCCTTAAGTTTCTCCTTTATGTAAGGCGGAAGCGGCATCTGACCGACCTTATCGAGTACGGCAAAGAAATTGTTTCCCTCGTAGTCAAATTTGATTATTCTGTTTCCGTCGTCGTGAACGTCAATAACCTCACAACGAAGTATACCGTCGCCGAAAACGAATTTTGTGCCTTTTTTCGCACGCTTTCCGGGGCCTGCAAGAGCCTCCCAAGTGTCGTTTCCGAGGTTCTTGAGCAAAAGAAACTCAACGTGAGCGCCTGTCTCCTCTTTGATTCCGTAAATTCTTGCGGGAAGAACTCTTGAATCGTTGAGAATAAGGCAGTCGCCGGGCACGAGCATATCCACGATATCGTAAAAATGCTTGTGAGCGGTTTCTCCCGTCTCGATGTTGAGCGTGAGAAGACGCGATGCGTCTCTTTTCTCGAGAGGAGTTTGAGCTATAAGCTCCTCGGGCAAATCGAAATAATAGTCGCTTGTTTTGGTAAATTTATTTTCCATAATATAATCCTTTCCGTGCAAAACACTCACACAGTAACATCTATAATAAGATAGATGGGCAAAACTTGCAAGAAAAATCAGAAATTATCGGAAATAAATTGACAATCGGTATTTTTTAATGTATGATACCAAAAGAAGATAGAGGTGCAGCAATCATCAGTAGTGCATTTGAGATTTCCGAGTCTTTGAGAATGTGCGAAAGGGAAAGTTGCCGAAGGGACAGCCTTGCGGAAAAGTCTGTCTGCTGGTTATACGGTTAAGAGCCGTATGACTGTCATCAAAAATTGATGGAGCGCTATCGAATACCGCATACATTGGCGGCTTTCGATATATTCTTTTAATGCTGATGGCCGGTTTTCTAACCGGTCTTTTTTTGGCATTAAGCGCGTGTTTTTCGGGGATTTGTAAACTGCGGTTAAATTTTCACGATACCCCGGCACGAAGATTAAGCGAAGAAAGGTAAGAATCAAACATGAAGAAGTACAACGTAGGCATCATCGGATGCACAGGTATGGTCGGTCAGAGATTCGCAACACTGCTTGAGAATCACCCGTGGTTCACGGTTAAGGCACTCGCCGCTAGCGCAAGAAGCGCAGGCAAAACCTACGAAGAGGCTGTAGGAAACAAATGGAAAATGTCGGCTCCCATTCCGGAGAGCATGAAAAATATTATCGTCGAGGACGCTACAAACGATATCGACAGCATCGTCTCAAAGGTTGATTTCGTATTCTGCGCAGTCGACATGAAGAAGGACGAGATTAAAGCACTTGAGGAAAGCTACGCAAAGCACGAGTGCCCAGTTGTTTCCAACAACTCAGCTAACCGTGGCGTTAACGATGTTCCTATGGTTGTTCCCGAGATAAACGCAGACCACATCGAGGTAATCAAGCACCAGAGAGAGCGCCTCGGCACAAAGAGAGGTTTCATCGCAGTTAAGTCGAACTGCTCACTTCAGAGCTATGTTCCCGCAATCACACCGCTTATGGATCTCGGCGTAACAAAAGTTTTGGCTTGCACATATCAGGCAATTTCCGGCGCAGGAAAAACTTTCGAGACTTTCCCCGAGATTATCGATAACGTAATCCCGTTCATCGGCGGCGAGGAAGAGAAGAGCGAGCAGGAGCCCATGAAGCTTTGGGGTAAGGTTGAGAACGGCGTTATCGTTAATGCCACAACTCCGAACGTCACAGCTCAGTGCTTACGTGTTCCCGTTTCCGACGGCCACACAGCAGCAGTCTTTGTCTCACTCGACAAGAAAGTTTCAAAGGAAGAAATCATCAAGAGATGGGAAACATTCTCTGGCCCCGCTCAGGAGCTCGGTCTTCCCAGCGCACCGAAGCAGTTCCTTCACTACTTCACAGAGGACAACCGTCCCCAGGCAAAGCTTGACCGCAACCTCGAGAACGGCATGGCTGTTTCAATCGGCAGATTGAGAGAAGACAGCCAGTACGACTGGAAGTTCGTCTGCCTCTCCCACAACACTTTAAGAGGCGCAGCAGGCGGCGGAGTTCTCCTTGCAGAGCTTCTTGCGGCTAAGGGATACTTTGACTAAGCCGAAAGGATAATCAAGATGAAAAAAGTTATATTTGAAGGCTCGGGCGTTGCTCTTGTAACGCCCTTCGACGAAAACGGAAAGGTGAACTACCCCGTTCTCGAAAAGCTTATTGATTTTCACATTGAGAACGGAACGGACGCCATTGTTTCCGTTGCCACAACGGGCGAGGGCGCAACACTCTCAACCGAGGAGCATGTCGAAGCCGCAAAATTCACGATAGATAAGGTTGCGGGCAGAATTCCCGTAATCGTAAGCACGGGCAGCAACGACACCGCTTATGCGGTCGAGCTCTCCAAAGAAGCCGAAAAAATCGGTGCGGACGGACTTTTGCTCGTCACACCTTACTACAACAAGACAACCCAGAAGGGTCTTGTTGAGAGCTTCACATACATTGCCGACAGAGTTAATCTGCCGTGCGTTCTCTACAACGTTCCGTCAAGAACGGGCATGACAATTCAGCCGAAAACTTATTTTGAGCTTTCAAAGCATCCGAACATCGTCGCAACAAAAGAGGCAAGCGGAAACATTGCGCTCGCCATGGAAACAATAAATCTTTGCGGAGACGACCTCACGATTTATTCGGGCGAGGACTACCTCACCTATTCTCTCATGACTCTCGGCGCAAAGGGCGTTATCTCTGTTTTTGCCAACGCTATGCCGCGTGAGCTCCATAATCTTTGCAAGGCTTGCCTTGACGGCAACTATGCCGCCGCAAGAGAGATGAACCTCAAGTATTTTGAGCTTATGCAAGGATTCTTCATGGAAGTTAACCCCATTCCGATTAAGGAAGCCATGAATATGATGGGCATGAATGTCGGCAACTGCCGTCTCCCACTCACCACAATGAGCGAAGAAAACCACGAAAAGCTTGAAAATATGCTTAAGAAGTATTCTTTAATCTGAGGTGAAACATGACTAAGATAATTTTAAGCGGATGCAACGGCCACATGGGCAAGGTTATCACCTCGATTGTATCGGGAAGAGATGACGCCGAGATTGTTGCCGGAGTTGACCTCAACACCGAGTCAAACGGCACCTTCCCCGTCTATTCAAACATTAACGCGGTAAAAGAGAAAGCAGACTGCGTTATCGATTTCTCACACTTCTCCGTCCTCGATTCTATCTTGAGCTTTGCCGAAAAAAATCCCGAAACCGCTCTTGTGCTTTGCACAACGGGATATTCCCCCGAGCAGGTTGAAAAGGTTAAAAAGGCAAGCGAAACAAGTCCTGTATTCTACTCAAGAAATATGTCTCTCGGAATCAATCTTCTCATCGAGCTTTCAAAGAAAGCGGCTGCCGTTCTCGGCGGCGACTTCGATATCGAGATTATCGAGAAGCATCACAATCAGAAGCTTGACGCTCCGAGCGGAACAGCTCTCATGATAGCGGACGCTATCGCAAAGGACGACACCGTTTATACTTACGACAGACATGCTGTAAGGAAAAAGAGAGATAAAAACGAGATAGGCATCTCATCAGTGCGAGGCGGCACGATTGTCGGTGAGCACGAGGTTATCTTTGCGGGTAACAACGAGGTCATCACTCTCTCCCACTCGGCTCAGTCAAAGGATCTCTTTGCGGCAGGAGCCGTAAATGCGGCAGTATTTATGACGGGCAAGCCGTCAGGTCTTTACGATATGTCCGCAATGGTCTAAAAGAAAGGGTTAGCTTATGAGTACAACTATCAGCACTCTTCACGGAATTACACTCGTCACTCTTCAGTCCTCCCCCGCCAACGTCGGATTTGTGTCCGAGGTTTTCGAGAGAATCGAGAAGAAGAACGTTAACATCGATATGATTTCCATGGCTCCGATTCACGGCGCCGTTACAACACTCTCGTTCACAATCGATGACGACGACCTCGTAACCATGCTCGGTTTCACAGCAGAAATCAAAAAGGACATGGACATCAAGGCTATCGTCAGCAGCGTAAACCACAAGATTTCGATTTACGATCCCGATATGAAGAACACCCCGGGCGTTGCATCGAGAGTTTTCCGTGCAATCAGAAATTCAAATGCCGACATCAGACTCATCACAACAAGCGAGGTTGAAATTTCTCTTCTTGTTTCCGAGGCTGATTTTGACACGGTTTTGGCAGAGCTTGAAAAAGAGTTCGCATAATAAATCGGAATAAGATAAGCCTACTTCGGTAGGCTTATTTCTATGTAAAAAGTTAGTATTGCAATTTTTGCGTTACGCAATTAGAATTAAATTAAATATGATTTATATTGTCAGTTGTATCGTTACGCTTTTAGCCTGTATGTTGGGGCCTGTTTGCGGAATGGGCGGCGGAATAATCATCAAGCCCGTTCTTGACGCAACGGGAGTTTTCAGCGTTGCCACGGTCACATTCCTTTCGGGATGCACCGTTATAAGCATGAGCTTTTGGAACATGGTGAAATGCTTTGCCCACAAGGAAAGCGCCATCGACCTCAAAAACACCACCTTTATCGCAATCGGTGCGGCAAGCGGCGGAATTTTCGGAAAGTTTCTCTTCAATTTCTGTCAGTCACAGTTTGAAAACGCCGACACTGCGGGCGGAATTCAGGCGGTTTTGATGTTCCTTGCCACGCTCGGCTCGCTTCTCTACACGGCAAACAGAGATAAAATAAAATCAAAGCACGTTGATAATATATTTATGTCGCTTTTAATCGGTCTTTGTCTCGGTGCATTCTCGGCATTTCTCGGAATAGGCGGCGGCCCGTTTAACGTTGTCGTTCTCTACTATTTCTTCGATATGCCCGCAAAAAAAGCGGCTCAAAACAGCCTTTACATCATTCTTTTCAGCCAAACGGCAAGCGTTGTAAAAAGCGTGATGAGCGGCGGCGTTCCGCCGTTCAACCCGATAATTTTGGTTCTTATGATGCTTTGCGCCGTAATCTCGACAGAAATCGGCAGACGCTTAAACAAAAAGATTGATAATTCTCAGGCTACCAAACTGCTTGAGGGCGCAATGGTTCTTATCATGGTTATCAACGCATTTAATATTCATAAATTTCTATTTTGAGCGTAAAAAACAGGGAGGAAATTATGTCAGCAAACAACACCGCCGGCACCTTGAGCGTGCCGCCAAGTGAAATCAAACGCGTTAAGGGTCTTGGTTTTCTCAACCACAAGGGAACAAGCCGCTTTAACGCAAGAGTCATCACAAGAAACGGAAAGTTATCAAGCGAAGAAATGAACGTTCTCTGCAAGGCTTCCGAAATTTACGGTGACGGCGATCTCAAATTAACCACAAGACTTACAGTCGAGGTATCGGGAATCGAGTACGACAACATTGATGCTTTCAGAGAGTATATCGGAAAAGCAGGACTTGAAACAGGCGGAACAGGCGCAAAGGTTCGCCCCGTTGTCGCTTGCAAGGGCACAACCTGCCAGTACGGCAACTATGACACTGCATCACTTAGCTTAAAGGCACACAAGTTGTTCTACGAGGGCTACCATGGTGTTGCTCTTCCGCACAAGTTTAAAATCGCATTCGGCGGATGCCCCAACAACTGCGTTAAGCCGAACCTAAACGATATAGGCGTTTTCGGACTCAACGAACCGCAGTACGATATGGACAAATGCCGAGGCTGCAAGAAATGCCAGATAGAAGTTAACTGCCCTATGAAGGCGGCAAGCGTTGTTGACGGAAAAATGCAAGCCGATCAGTCCGTTTGCAACAAATGCGGCAGATGCGTGGGTAAATGTCCCTTTGGAGTCGTTTACGGCGGAAAACAAGCTTGGGGCGTCTACATCGGCGGCCGCTGGGGCAAAAAGGTTGCCATGGGCAAGCGTCTGACGAAAAACCTCTACTCAGAAGATGAGGTTCTCGCATGCGTCGAAAAAGCAATTCTTCTCTTTAAATCCGAGGGAATTACGGGAGAAAGATTTGCCGACACAATCAACCGCATTGGCTTTGAAAGAGCAAACGAACTCATGCTCTCAAACGAGCTTTTGGAGAGAAAAGAAGAAATTCTCGCAAAGTAAAATTAAGACCGAACACGTTTTGTGTTCGGTCTTTTGCTTTGTTTTTCTCAAAGCTCAGAAATAAGCCTGTTTATATCATTCAAATCAGGCAGTTTTTCGCTGTCGATAAAATCGAGAAACAGCCGCTTGAAAATCTGTTTTCTCTTCTTTTCGTCACTCACCTGTTCTTTTACAAACGGTCTCAATTCCTCGAGCCTTTCGAGCAAATTCTCGGTGTTGTCGGGGATTATCTCGTTTAATTTCTTTTTGAGATACCTCGTCATATAAGGACTTGCACCCGATGAAGAAATTCCCACGCTCAATTTTCCTCTTTTGATGAGCGACGGAAAAATAAACGTGCAATTCTCGGTGTCGTCCACCGAGTTTATCGGTATGCGTTTTTCTTTGCATGCATCGGCTATTTCTTTATTGAAACTGCTATTCAAAGAACAGGTCACCACGAAATCATAAAACTCAAGAGTTTTTAAATCAAATTTCTCTTTGATAATTTTTGCTCCGAGTTTTTCAAGTTTATCTAATTCCTTGTCTGTGCCGTCCTCTGCCAAAGCGTGAATATTCACTCCGTAGGGAAAAAGTCTTTCGGCTTTCTCAAGCACCAAATCAAACGTGCCGACAATCAGGCAGTTTTTATTCTCAATATCCGTAAAAAAAGGAAAATAAGCCATTTACTCCCTCACTCGCAAAAATAATAAGTCTCGCCGTTAAGTTCTGTCTTTATGAGCTTAACGCCGAAAATTTTACCGATAAGCTCATCATCAACGTCTTGCGGACTTCCGTCAAAAGCAACAGAACCGCCCGATAAAATAATCACTCTGTCACAAAAGCGAAGTGCAAGCGATATATCGTGAAGCACCGTGAGAACACATTTTCCGTCACGTGCAAGCTTATTGCTTAACTTTAACATCTCGAGGCGGTATTTCACATCGAGATATGTGAGCGGCTCGTCCATCAAAAGATTATCGGTATCCTGTGCAAGCGCCATGGCTAGATAGACACGCTGTCTTTCGCCGCCGCTTAAACTTGAAACCATGCGGTTTCTAAGTTCGTATGCACCAACCGACTTCAAAGCCTCGTCGGCTATTTTTTTATCGTTCTCCGAATATTTTCTCGGATAATCGAGATAAGGAAATCTGCCGTGAAGCACCATGCGCCTTGCGCTTATATCGGGAATGTTTCTCGACTGCGAGAGATAGCTTGTTCTCTTGGCTCGCTCCCTTATGCTTATGTCCTCGAGATTTTCGCCGTCAATTAAAATTACTCCGCCGACAGGCTCCAAAAGTCCGAGAACAGTTTTAATAAGTGTTGATTTTCCGCTTCCGTTTGCGCCCAAAAGTGCGGTAAGCTCCCCGTTTTTAAGTGAAAAAGAGATATTGTTCAAAACCGCTTTTCCGTCATATCCGACCGACAGATTTTTAAGTTCAATCATGAATTCTGCCCTTTCTTTGTTTCAAAATAAGAAAGATGAAAAACGGGCCGCCCAAAAATGAAAGTAAAATTCCCACGGGCAATTCGTACGGCGCAAAAATAAGTCTTGAAGCAAGATCCGAAAAAAGCATAAGGCATGCGCCGCCCAAAACAGACGAGAGAACGAGAACTCTCGATTCACTGCCGACAAATCTGCGCATGATGTGCGGCACAAGAAGTCCCACAAAACCGATTATGCCAGAAAAGCTTACAGCCGCCCCCGCAAGCAAGGCGGAAATTACGAGAAAAAACTTTCTCATGAGCGTTGAATTAAGTCCGAGCGACTGCGCCTCATCGTTTCCGAGGGAAAGTATGTCAAGTTCGTTCGTGAAAAAAAGCAGAACAATAATAGCAAGCGGAATTATAACGGCGGAGGGCAAAATGCTCTTTGCCGTCACGCCTGAAAATCCGCCTATTCTGAAATCGGCATAGCCAGAAAGCGAATCGGGACAAAATGAAATGACCGTTTCCGTGCCAGCCGTGAAAATTCCCGAAACGGCTATTCCCGTCAGTATCAAAGTCATCTTTGAAGAACCGCTTTTCTCAGAAATGATAAGCACGGCAAAAACGGCAAGAAGCGCACCAAGAAAAGCAAACATCGGTCGCATAAGCCCAACACTCGGAAAAAATGTGCTTGAAAGCACGGCAAAAAATCCCGCACCGGAATTAACTCCGATTATGTTCGGCGCAGACAAGGGATTATCAAGAACCGTCTGTATAACCACACCCGACACCGCAAGCGCCGCACCCGAAAGAACGCATGCGGCGGTTCTCGGTATTCTCGCAAAGAGAATTATGCTCCTGTGCGAAGGCTTTATCTCTTTTCCGCACACGAGGGCAAATATCTCTTTCGGTGAAATGCTCACCGCACCAAGTGCAACACTCAAAACGCATAAAACGACAAGTCCGACAATAAGAACGGGAAAGACAAGCTTTTTACGGATAAAGAATGTCTGCAAGCTTTTCATAAGCCTCTCCCCACCTTGCGTTCGGCTTCAAATTGTAAAGCGTTCTGTCCATTACATAGAACTTACCGTTTTTTACGGCAGAAAGACTGCTCCAAGCTTCATTTGAGCTTACGTTCTCTTCAAAGACCTTGCTTGCCGCCGCTTCGTCCGAACCCTGATACACAACAAATATATAATCGGGATCAGCTTCGATTATTGTTTCGAGACTTAAGTTCTCAAGAAGAGATTCGTACTTGTCAGCTATGTTCACACAACCGAGGTCGCGGCACATCTCACCGAGAACGGTATCGTCATTGCCCTTAACGCTCACGGTCGTTCCCGCAACTCTAATTATGCACACGCTCGGATTTGAGCCGTCCTGTCTGCTCTTCGCTTCCTCGATTTGCGATTTTATATCCGTTCCGTTCGTCTTGTAAGCTTCGCTGTCGCCCGTCAAATCCGTCATAAGCTTTAGTACCGAGAGATAATCGTCAACCCCCGTGACATCGAGGTAAACCACGGTTATTCCCGCATTCTCGAGAGTATCAAGCATATCGACATTCGACTGCATTTTACTGCTTGCAAAAACCAAATCCGGTTCGCTCTCAAGTAAAATTTCCGTGTTCGGCTCCTTAACCTGACCTAAATTCTTGACGTCATCTTCAAGACCCAAATCGAATCCCGTCCATGTGTCGTCTGCGCTTGCGACAAGACTCTCCTTTCCTCCCGCAACGCACCACATATCGGCAAAGCTTCCCATTAGACAAGCGACCCTGTCGTGACTTTCAATCGTAACATTTCTTTCGAGTGCGTCCGTAAAGCTAATCGATGCACCGTTTTCGTTATCGGCACTTACTTCGGATGCCGTAATATCACTTTCGCCCTCGCTTTTTGTTTCACTCGTGCATGAAGCGAAACTTAACATCATTAAACCTGCCAAAACAAGGCAAATTGTCTTTCTGATTTTTATCATCTTCTTTTTTTCCTTTTATCCGTTTACAGCGAAAAGCACGGCTTAGGAGAATTAAACGCACAATTCCCCTTCAAACCGTGTTTCTCATTAATTTTTCAGTTTTTGATTATCTTAAATCCCCACTTGGGAATGGAAATTACTTCTTCGGCTGCTATTTTTTCACCCGTCAAAAGCTCTTTGCCCTCAAAAGGTGACGAGATTTCAACTTCTTTGCCCGAATAGTTGAAAAGATAGCTTATTTCATTGCCGAAAATGTTGACGCCTCTGCGAATTTTCACCTGTGTATCGGGATAAAACTCAAGCTCAAGCTCGCTGAGTATTTTTTCAAGCAAGCACTTCAAATAATCTCCGCTCGGCATACACGCAAGGTAATATCCCTTGCCGTTTCCGAATTTATTCTCAACTGCGGCAGCGTAAGAGCTCCACTCAGCGTGCTCATAGTGATCGATAACCGTTGCAGTTGAGGGCTTTACAAGCTCCATAAATCCCGAGACAGGATAACCGAATATGGAGCAGTTCTCCGCTATCGTGAACTCATCGTATTCAATACCGAAAACCTCATTTAAAATGTGCGGTTCGGTGTCGTGATAAACCGTGACATTCTCGTCTGCAAAAGCCGTCTTAAAGGTTGAGAAAAGCGTGCCGCCCTTTTCGACATAATCACGAAGTCTTGTGAGTGTGTTTTCGCCCGCACAATACATGGCAGGTGTGATGATAAGCTTGTACTTATCCAAATTCTCCTCGTCTTCGCTAATAAAATCGCACTCGGCATTGAGCTCATAAAGTGCCTTATACATCCAAACCAAAACCTCGTTGTAATCCTGAGCGGTCGGATTGGTGTAGTCAAGCGGAAAACTCTTAAGCGCAGTGAGGCTGTTGTTATCGACCATTACGGCAATTTTGTTGTTTTTCTCGAGATGAATGAGATCATCGGAAAGTCGATTGAAATCTGCGCCTATCGTGCAAGCCTCTTTGTAAACCTCGTTTTCCTTTAAATCGTGACTCAAAACGCCCTTCCAGTAGGTCTCCGCCGAATTGTGAATTGAGTGCCAGTGCCAGTATTCCACGCAGTCGGCACCGCTTGCGAGGTGGCTGAATGCCTGAAGTCTTAGCTGACCGGGGTACGGCGTCCACTGCGGAAATCCCTGAGCCTGAGTTTCGAGAACGAAGTAGTTATCGTGTTTGAGCGAACGGATTAAATCGCCGCTCATGGCAATTTCAAGTCCCGTAAGCTTGTTCTGTGACGGATGATAAATATCACAGCCGCTTATATCGATAACGTTGGAGAGATCAAAGTGGTTCACGTTATCCTGCATACCGAAGGAATAACCTCTCCACGAAAAATCCATATTGTGAGTTATAAACTGATCGTCACGCTTGTATTCCTCAACGACAGAACGCTGAAAGCGCAGAAAATCAATTACAAGTCCGCGTCTGAATTCCTCGTAAGCACACTTGAGACTTCCGTTAATCGTGCCCGACATGCTCGGAAATTCCTCCCAAGAATTTATCCTGTTGCTCCAGTAGTTAAGTCCGTAAGTATAATTGAGAAGTCGAAGATTACCGCCGAATTTATCTTTCATATAATCGACAAAAAGTTTCTGAACGTTCTCTCCGCTTGTTCCGTAGTGCTTTGTCTCGTTGTCAAGCTGGAATCCGATTACGCACTTGTAGTCCTTAACGGCCTCCATAAGCTTTCTGATTATTCTCTCGGCATAGAAAAGATAATATCTGTTTGTTATATCCATTATCTGCCTTGCGCCGTAAGGCATTTTTCTGCCCGTATCGTCGGTCAAAAGAATATCGGGATATTTTTTGCAAAGCCATGCGGGAACGGCATAAGTAGGCGTTCCGACTATGACGTTAATTCCGTATTCGTCGGCGGCCTCCAAAACTCTTGTGACATGAGAAAAATCAAAAACTCCGTCCTCAGGCTCCTCTGTTGCCCAAGTGGATTCGGCTATTCTTATTAAGTTCATTCCCGCCTTTTTCATCATCTGCATATCGTTGTGAAGGCGGTCGTACGGCATATATTCATCGTAGTAAGCGGCTCCGTAAAGCAGCTTATCGGGTTTATGTATATTATCGAATTTATTCATAGTAACTCCTTTCGGAAACAACAATCACATCTCAAACTTATTTTACATTAAGTCATATCACTTTGTAAACATCATTTTTCCGCACGGTAACTATAAATTTCATCGGGTGCGAAAAGGGCACAAGCAAAAACGCCTGTGCCCTTTTATATTTTTTGATTAATCTTTTACCAACCGAGAATTCCGAGATATTCTCTGCTTCTTCTTGCGCTACTTAATTTAATGGTGTCACGGCGACTTGTGACTTCCTCGAACTGTTCCAATGTATCGCCCTCAGACTTTCAAACTTTTAGAAGAATTTAAACTCATCAACCGCAAACGCAATATCAATCTGGAATTCTTCTCTCTGCGGCATCTGCAAGCCGCTTTCATCTGCAATCACAAGATAATAGGTTTCCTTGCTGTCGAAAGAAAGAGATTTCAGATTGAAGGAACACCGGAATGTCCTCTCCTGTGCATTTTCGCTTGTTTTATCTGCGATAATACGGGCTGTATCACTGACCACTTTTCCGGCAGAATCGGTAAAGTACAGCGAATAATTTGCCTTTTCACGATTGTCCCCAACAGCATCCTTCTGATAGAAGTTGAGGGAGAAAATCATATTGCTGATCTTTCGATTTGCGGACAAAAGATTTACCTCAACCGGCTTAGTATCGATTTTTGCGCGGTTTTTCTGATATTCCTTACTGTCCGTACGCAAATAATGATAGTCAATCAGCGGAACTACCATCTCCTGCAAGCTGATACCGCCATGAACGAAATTCTGCCCGCCGCCCTTCATCTTGATGCGTACATTCTCACGAGGAGCAAATGCCGTATAGTCTGTCTTGCCATCCAGAAATTGTACCGGGAGCAAATACTCAGGCGCAGCATCCTTTGCCATGATTGCATAGCGTCTGCCGAAATCCACTTCTTTGCCCTTCCAGCTGTTCTTTGACACCTTATCGTCTTCCGTGAGAGGACTATATGTGTATAGGAATCCATGGTCAGCGGTAATCAGAATGCGTGTGCCGCCAAACTCATTCACAATGATTCGCACAAGATTCTTGATCTCCTTGATTGCCTCGTCGCAAGCTGGGAATACAGAGTCATCTGAAGTATGGGAAGCTTCATCAATCTTGTCATGATAGATGTATACGACATCCATGCCCTTTACGAGTGCCTGGCGGTCTGCACGCTTCAGTCCGATGATATTGCGATATTGCAATGCCACACTGGCAGGATTTGCAGCTTTTAGCACCTTGTCACGGTTTGTACTCTCCGTGGACTGTCCTTCTGCCAGCACAGAAAGGCCACCGCTTGTCTTTTCCTGCACAGTCAGTTCTTTATGCGGTAAAAGTGCGGCCATGCCATAAGGTGTGATAGTTGGAAAGATTCCGCACATGCTGCCGAGAGCCACCTTGCTCTGAGTTTCTCTGCGAAGCTGCTCCGATAACGAAGCTGCAACTTCATAACGGAGAGCATCCGAGATAATGACAAAAACTCGCGTGTCACTGTACCTGATATTGTTCTGATAAAAATCCGTCTGTCGGCTCACTTCCTGAATGTACCCATGCTTTTCAAGGTCTTCTGCCGCTACATTCGACCAGTTGCTGCCAAGTCCGTTCAGATACCAGCCGGAGTACAACGCCTCGACCTTCTCAACCACATGCTTAAAGAGGTCATCCAACAGGTAGTTAGAAGCTTTCAGACTGCGCTGGTAGCGTAGATGGAACTCACGGTAACAGCTATCCATTCGATAATAATCGGTAGAGTATTCCTTCCAGATATCCTTCGGTTTTGCGGTATGGAAGCCTGCCGAATGCTCCAGAAAAAATGCCTGCATCTTCGCTATTTGAAGAAGTCCCTCATAATAGCTTGATAAATCGTCATACCATACCATCGTTCTGCGCTTTTCTACGGTCTGTGTAATAACATCCACCTGAATAATATTATCTTTGATCTGTGTCATCAGCTTCGTCAAAATAACCTCATTGACACAGGGGAAACATTCTGTATCCTGCAAATCCTCAATATTCAATTTGCTAAAGCGCTGATAAAGTCGTGTTTCCGCTTCTACGGTACGAGCCACCTCGTACAATTCCTGCAAATCCGAAGCATGAAGCCAATCAGAGATAAAATCATAGCAAAACGACTGATGAGGCATCGAAATAAAGCTGCTCAGGCCCTTTAAGTAATCTATCTGCATCGTGCGCGTAGCTGCTGTCAGCAAAATATGCGTTGCCAACCCTTCAAGATTCGGATCATCCGGATTTTTATAGCCTGTTGCCTGTGCAATCAGCATCCAAAATGCCGTCTGCGCACCATAAGCAGTCAATCTCTCATATACTGCATTGCTCTCTATATCTAATCCGCCTTTGAGAACAGCACGAATAATAGTGCCCGGTCCCATATCTTTTACGCCGCAGATCACCGCCATCACTGCCAGATGCATCTGGGCAGATGTGGTAATGCTGTCGGCAAAAGCAGCTATCTTTGCGCGCCGTTCTTTGGAACCAAAAAACTTATGATATTGCTTTACCTGTCCACGCAGCGTTTGAGAAGATGGCAATCCCATCTCATCCATCCAGATTGTGTTCAGATCCGCCCGGAATGGCTCTCCGCTGTACAGTTCAACGTTCAGAAGCCAGTTATCCTCCGGACGCTCAAAAGTAACCGGACAATAGACCAGGTAATTGCTTGCCGTGTCGTCCATAACCAGCAGCTTTTTGATTACAAAGCTGTTGGAGCCGGTAACCTTTATAATCTTCGCATCATTCAGCGAGATCTCGTCAATCTGGTCTTCAAACTCCCGATCTTCGTCATACCAGAGGATGACTCGACGCTTATAGAACTCCGGCAGGGGAGCCGCAAAACGTCTGTTCAAATCCTGTATTATCTTTTCGGCATCCATACTACTCCTCCTACATCTTTATGACCCAATTTGACTTTCGTTTCGTTCCGGTTTGCATCAAAACACCTTTTTTCTCCAAAGACAATCTTTCCGCCGATTCCGTTTGCAAAGGCAACCACAGACTTCATATATTTGATGCTTCTCTCCGGCAGGTCTTCCTTGAACTCTACGTTCTTAGATTCGCCTGCAAGAATTTCTTCCATGGTTATACTGACACCTCGCTCTCCGTTTCCTTTTGGTCATCCTTTCGGACAATGTGATCGATTTCATATAGGCGAAAATCACCGCCATTACCGCCACTATTACCGCCAATTACTTTATCTTCGCCAGCACATCCGCAAACTTGGCATAGTTCACCTTCACGCCGTCATCCAGATCAATCGGAATCATCTGGTCGGCGAGGTGGTGAATTTTCTCCTCATAGATACGGATCTCCTCTGCCTGAGCTTCCAACTTGGTGAGCTGCTTGGTCAGCTTCACGCGCTCGCCGGTGGATACGCCGCCCATGCGTTGCTGCAAATCGGCAATTGCCGTGCAGTAGCGGCTCTGCTGCTCATGCACATAGTCTGTGCGGATACGCGCAATGGTATCCGGCTGATAGCGATGCATATAAATCAGTGCCTTAAAACCGCCCTTCTTGCCGCTGTCAAACAGCCAGTAGATTGGACGCTTCTGATAAGTCTTCAGGTGATCCTTGTAGAAATCATTGATGTAATAATTCCGAATAACTTCTCTTGCAGAACCTCTGCCGCCGAGAGCATCGGCAATAAACCTCAAGTTCTCCTCTAGCGTATCAGCGCCGTAGACCGTCTCCACCCATTTGATAAAGCGGCCGGTGATATCATCGTCAAAATAGTCATCGTCACAGATGGGGATAATGTTGTCCTTGTCCGGCATAAAGGTCTGATACTTGCTTGCGTCCCAGTCGCCGCCTGCATATGCAAGGCCGTCCGTATCCAGCGAATAACGACCGAACATACAGCCTACAGCATAAGAAATCAACGAAACCACTTCATTGCGCATTGTGCGCACATAGTTCGAACTCTTCATGTTCTCCGGTACATCGTCCTTGGTGTCGAACACGCGATGCACCGTTACGTCCTTGTCTGCCACATCCGGCGTCAGCTCGTCCTGCAAGCCGTAGATATCGATGAAAATGCGGTTCAGCTCTTCCTCGTTGGCTTTCAGCTGGAGGAATCGAGATTCGCAGTCGACTTTCCATGTGGCATAGGCATCTGCAATTTTGCCTTTGGACAACATTGGATGCCGCTGGAAATCCCAGCTAATTTCGTAGGAGTCCCAGTCGGTGCGAGAAATTGAAATATTGACGGTAACATTGTTCGTTACATCATCCATAAGTTCATCTTTTAGGATTACAGGAATATTTGCAATATCACCACACTGATAATTTATAGTCGGAGCAATGATTTCAAGTACTTTCGTTGCATATGTGCTATTGCAAAGTCCAAGTAGATATGCGAGCTTATCATTGCTAAAGAAGCTCATCCCTGCAACATCAAATATATGCCCATATGGCTTATATCTGAACGCTGCAACGCTGGATGTTACAAGTGACCAACTCGCAGATTCTCTGAAATAGAAATCTGTATTCTGCGGGCGAGAACGCAGTTTTCCCTTTTCGTCGAAGTTATGACGAATTTCATATCCGTCATCTTCCCAGTTCACAATGCAGTCATTGTTCCCATACCATTTTCTGAATTCTCCGCCTTTATTATATGGGAACCATTTGTATCCGGAACATTTCGCATCTTCTGTATCTCTAGCAACAAAATTTATTCTCTTATGGGCTACCTCATACCATTGCCGCAAGAAGCGATTGTTGTCTGCTGTAGCTAGCCCTTGTTTTGAATCAGCAAGTGTCCCGAGCAATTTTCCTGCTGAGAATGTGTCGAAGAACGCCTCACTCACCCAATACGCCACTGGACTGCCGGGGATTTTGGAGAAGTTGGTCTGATCGGCGGTAAATTTGCCTTTCCCGGCGAGAAGTGCTTGCTCTCTTACATCAATGCCCTCAACCTCGCCCTGCTTATCAAACAAGCGACGATAACTGCCCTTATAACCGCCAATGACATGATTTTGAAAAACAAAAGTCGTTGTTCCAAAATCTGAGCCAAATATACCGCGTCCCGGATGCACCATATTAACAAGCGTTTGTCCGTTTAATAGGTTCTCACGAAGCTTTTCGTAGCTGGAAAGGAACATCCACACAGGGATATTTATCATTGCCCAGTATCCATTTTCTTTGCAGAAAGATGTAGCACGTTCCATGCAAACCGTACTCATATCACTCTTACTGTCAGGATAATTCTTCTTCACGAAATCGCTGAGCTTTGCGCTCATGCCGGACGACCCCATATAAGGCGGATTTGTGCATGTCACGCTGTACTTCTGCGCCAATGCCTCTGCCACCTGAATCAGCGGCTTAATGGTATTCAGCGCGCTTTCCCGATGCATGTTGATGTCTTCCTCAATTTCCGTAAGCCTTGCATAGAGAGCAGGGAAGTCCACCATGGTGACGTTCAGAATAGAGCCGTATTCCTTGGCATCATGCAGCTCCTTCATGAGGGTATCCATGCATTTTTTGAGATTTGCATCGCCGTTTATAAAGTATTCCAGCGTAAACTCGTCAATGTCATTACTCTCCACGATGGCGTACACATGGGGTTGCACCTTGCGGCTGAAGAACCGGCGGTCATACTGTCTGGCCTTCATCATGACGGCAAAGTAAGAAAGCTGCGCTGCACGCTCGTCGATGTCCAGACCCCAGAGATTGTGCTCAAGAATCTGCGACACCGCATCGCGGGTAGGATAGCCGTAAGCTTCATAAATCTGAACAAGCACGTCAAATAAAACGACCAAAATATGGCCGCTGCCCATGCAGGGATCGATACAGAGAATATCCTCCGGACGAAGCTTCGCATACTCTGCGCGGATGGTTTCCAAGTGCTTTTGAACCTCCGGCTCCTGCTCTGCCTCCTCCAGATAGTATTTCCAGTTTGCCTTCATTTCATCGTTCGGATGTCCCTCTACCCACAGGCGGCCGAGGGAGTTCTCCACCATGTAATGGACGATCCAGTCCGGCGTGAAAAGCTGAGTTGCAGCCGGAATATTCTCCTTGCTGATCTTGATGTTCTTTTTGAGGTCAGCAAACACCTGATCCTTTGGCTCGGTGTTGTAATACTGATAGAGCCAACCGATAATCTGCACCTGATCCTGCCAGTCTTCTTGGGGAATGAGCGCAATCATCTGCTCGATGGCACTGCCCTCACGATGCAGGTTGTCCGGGAAGAGCAGCTCGGTATAGTCAGAAATTTTCTGGAACATGCCGGGCAGAATGTCAGAGAGCGCGTTGCACTGTGTGATCAGCAAATATTTATAGAGCTCGTCTGTCTGATTTGCTTCTTTGTAGGCGATGACTTTCTCTATATCGAGTCCGTCCATATCCAGATGAATCGCCTCATCGATGATCTGGGGCTTAAAGTTGTTCTCCTCATCTGTGAACACACGCACATGGGTAGGAAGATAACCGTTAACCTCCATATAGCGCAAGGCGCAGAAACGGTTAAACCAGATATAGGCGACTTCTTCCATAACCTGCTGATAGCCGTCCTTCTCAATTTGGGCAATCAGCGCCTGACGCTGATTCTGCTCTGCAGCGGTCAACAGATGCCCGTTTATGGTATCGGCATTTGCGTCGCCGATATTCTCTTCTGAAATGCCGTATTGCAATGCCTTCTGGCTCACGCGGGAGATCAACTCCCGCCGTGCCCAGACTGCGTATTTTTTGATTGCATTCTTATCCATCGTGCTTGTTCCTTGTTTTTATTTCAGTTCGATTCCGTCACAGTTTTTCATCAATGTCTTGAGCTGACTGCGTACCATCTCCACATAGGCATCTATGTCTGCTTCCGTCTCCAAACGCTTTGTTGGGAATATGATTTGACGGTTATAGGCTTTGATAATCTTCTTTGCATTTGTTTTCGGCGTTTCCGCACCGCTACTTGCGTTATTTTGCGAAGTTACAGGCTTGGAAACCGGCTTGGTAAGCTTTTCGATATGGTTGCAAGCGTCGTCCTTATACTGAAGCACCGGTGGAATCAAGCCATCGAGAAGTGCCAAGCTTTCCAGTTCGTTAATGCGCTGCTTTTTCTGAGTATAAAAGGCGTCGGCTGCAGCACTGACCTTTCTTGCAGCAGGATCATCGCCCGCAGCTGTGTGGATTGCCTCCATACACTGGCGAACAATTTCCAACAGCTCCTCACGTTTTTTGGCGAGAAGGCGGTTATGTCCCTCGCGGACGGTTGCCATAAGGGTGTTCAGCTCCGGGATGCATTTATAATCAAATTTATTCTGGACAACAACAAGCAGGCGAATGCGGTTGAGTGCCTTGTTGGCTTCTTCCTCGTGGGAGAGGTAGTCAAGCTCATTTTGTAAGTCCGTAAGCATTTTGCTTGCGGCATCAAATACCTGCACCTGACTCTTGAAGAAGGCTTCAACATTCTGCATATCGTCCTTATTATCATAAAGTGCATCTTGTTTTTTTATGACTGCCGACACCAGTGCCACATTGTCCTTGCGCTGAGAAAGCACATCACTTATGAGATCGACAGCATCCTGTACCAATGCTTTGTCCGGATACTTCTTTCCCTCATAGCGTGCCAACAGTTCTTCATAGTGCGCCTTCTGAGCTGAGAATTTATCCGTAATAAAAGCGATGATTCCATCCTCGTCACCCGGAACATCCATGACGTCAAAGTAATCACGCAGAAATTCCTTGGCTTTTCTTAAGTTAGCGGCACTTACGCTCTGACGCTGGTAGACCATCGTCTTCCCAATCTCACTCTTTTTGCGCAGCATATCCGGAAGCTTTGCGTCGTTTGGCTGAATGGTATTGCCGGCATATTTTACCGTGACCTTCTGATCGTAAATCAGCATGGCTACAACGGCGGCAACATCAATTTCACGCCAGCCGTAAGGAATTGCCTGATAGCGGGCTTGAATATCCGCCATGGACGTAGGCAGGTTTTTCACACACTGCATCTCCAGATATTCCTCTACCACTGCGGCAGCACCCTGATTGTGCCGCGTGCCGTCCATCTGCATCTTACCCATCCCGGTCAGAATCTGAACGATGTCGTAATCGCTCTCGGCATTTTGTGTAATCAAATCCAGCTGACTGTAAACGTGAGCTACGAGATATTCCATTGCCTGATCGATTTTGCTCTCGGCATCGCCGCCCTTGAAGGTCAGACGTTCGCCGTCCACAAAGAATTCTGCGCTTTCGATTGCCTTGCGGAGTGCATTCATTGCCGTCAGGTCATATGCGTTGGCCTCGTCCTGGTGATTGCGAATGATGTCCTGCACAGATTTCGGCAACTGAGCTACATTGTGTTGCTTGACATACTTACGAATCTTCATCGCATTCTCTAAAGATTCGTAGTACGGAGTATCGCCGAGAACAACAGTAGCCTGTCCTTTAGAACTCGTCATCAGATTTTCTTTTTTCTTTTCAACAGCATCCGTCGCCACTGTCAAGAAGCGCAGCTTCATGCCGCCGGTTGGTGCTCCCATGGTAACGCCATCCACCATCTGATCAAAGGAGAAGTCATACTTGCCGTAGCGGAACTTCTTGGAAGTGTATATATCACCATAAACAATCTGTGCGATACGCTCCACAATAGCGGCAGTATCTACAGGCGTATTTTTGATTTCTCGCTGAATATCCTGTTCCTCATTGGTCAAGAAATTATAAGTGTCTCCGGTGCGACCGATATAGTTTTGGCTGAGAAGACGATCCAGTGACTTGCTGACAGCCTCGCGGAGTGTAATTTTATCCGTGCGAATATCGTCCGCCATCAGAATCACGATATTGTCCAGATTAGATTTGATGTCATCCACATAGCGAATCAGATACAGCAGCTTTAACACATCCACATCATACTGTTCGATACCCGCCCCGCTATTTGCGGCATTCTGGCATCGCTCAATCACACGGCGGATAGAACCGTCGAGAAATGTATGCATCGTATCATAGAAATGGAAGAAAGGCACCAGCGTATACTCATCGTGGTTCTGAACCTTCTGCGCTACTTCCTGGAAGCCGGACAGCATGGAACGCTCACCGCCGGAGAAATGCTTTCCGACGCTGCCGTGCTTACGGATTTCGCCAAAGACCTTCTGCATGATAATGAACTGATATGGCACAAACGGATAGTCCTCTGCAAATTCCTGAGGGCCACTAAAACCTTTGATATCCAGAATAGAATCTGTAAAGCTAAAGAGATTTCGCAGCACGGAATCATTTTTGTTATACAGAGCTTCCAGCTTTGGTGTAACTTCCGGCTTTTTCTTCAGAATACGCTTCTGGATAACCTCGTCTACAGAGGAAGATGTGAGGGACAGACGGGTCTTGAAACGCGCCTGAATTCTGGAAAATTCGTCAGCTCGTACCTTGATGATTTCATCAATGGCTTCCTGTCCGGTACAGATCACCCATACCGAGCTGCCACATTCACTGCCGATCTTCTCAGTCAGAGACTGGAGATTGAGAAGCATATCGGTATCTGTGCCGACATACTGACCGGCCTCGTCAACCATAAACAAGAGTCTAAAGTTTTTCGGCTTACCGGCAACATATGCCTTGATGTCATCCACAAGCTGTGCAATGGAGAAGTCCACCGCAGACTTATCGCTGAACCAGTTCTTGGCATCATCCTCAGACATTCCAAGAACTTCCATGAGCGTCGGAACAATGAATTTGCCGTTAAAAGCAAATGCCTTGCGCTGCTCAACCCACGGCTTGCCTTTCTTCTCTTCAAATACGCGGCGGAACTCTTCGGTCTTGCCGCTCTGGTCTATATATTTTTCAAGCATTGCCACTTTCAGATTCTCACCGTAAAACCCCAGATGGTTATAGAACATCTTGGCAAAAACGCGCAACACTGCCGTCTTGTCTTTTCTTATGGAACCCTCAATGTCAATATTGAACAGAATCGTCTCTGTCTCATATCGGGTTGCATTATCAATAAGCGTGAAGGTAGCCGGATCATCTGCAAACTTCTCGCGGAAGTGCTCTACGGTTTTCACGCCGTCAATTTCTTTGTTTTCAAGCAGGTAGCTGAGTATCTTCAGGAAGTGAGATTTACCACTTCCAAAGAAACCGGAAATCCACACACCCATATCAGAAGTGGGATTCGTGAAGGAATCTCCATAGTAATTGAAAAAAGAGATAAAGTGCTTCTTCAGCTCTTTCGTAATAACGTACTCACGGACTTCCTGACCGATAACACTGGTCTCGTCCTGGTCAACCTTGATGACACCATTGACCTTACGGTTAATGTCATCGTAAAACATATCGCGAATAATCACGTTTATTTCCTCCCTCTTCAGACAACGTTGAATGCCCGATAATATGAATTCGGCGTCAGCCGATCAAAAAGCCGCAGATAGTTTCCGTCAAATACTCCCGGATACATCACCAATATGGGAACCTCCGAGAAAAATGGCTGCATGGCTTCCAGCATCTTATGAACACGCATAAACGGGAAGACATCGCCAACTCCGGTTAAAAGCATGACATCACCGGTTTTAGGCTGATACTTTTCGCGCATCTTGTCAATAAACTCATTTTCTCCGATCGCGGAGTGAAGTTGCTCCAGAAGATATTCGCTTCCTTCGTCTTCTTCCATATCCGGTATGCTGTCCAGAATATCCAAGTTCTCACAAATCTCGATGAAGAGCTTATAGAGGTTACACTCGATGATACGGCATTCCAGACTTTGGTCTGTAATCAGCTGATTCAAGAAATGCGTCACTGTCATTTCATCCTGCGGTTCATAGCAAAAGATTCGGATATTTACTTCATTTGATAATCCCTTGCCTTCAAGAAAATCTCTATCTTGTACAAGCTGTCTGAGCTTATCGAGGCGCTCATTCAAATTGTTCATATTTCTTGTCCTCCTAACTCAGACAGTTGAATGCAATCAGTGCGGCATTGTCGCCGTTTGCTCGAATACATTCTTCTAAAAGTGAACCTATCAAAACCGGATTCAGATGGTCTGAACGGGTACTGTCCAGATACTCATTCTCCACCAATATGCGAACGAGAACCTGCTTTATTTTCTGAACCGTTGCATCGCTCCAGGAAGCCACATTGTCATCCTGCTCAGCGAGGCGCATAAAAAACGCATTCAAATCCACCTTGCCAAAAGAGGTATCCAATAATTTGTACTTCTCGCCGATAACAGTTATCATAAAATCCCACACAAGACGGTTCTGTTTCATTATAGCGTAGAGACAAATCTGCTTGGCAGCATCTGCCGGCAGTTTTGCAATGGCCTCTATAAGGCAATTATCATTCATGGAATGCAGACGCTTAAGACACACTCCGGCCAGATTCTTTATTGATTTTTCTGTTGGGTACTGAAAGAGATTGTCCCTCACAATAGCTGCTACAGTTTCTTCGTCTGATAATCCTTCTGCGAGAAGCTTTGCTGTCGTGCGCATCTCGTAAAAAAGGAACTGCTCTCTCGTCAGTCCACCGTTGTATGGCGATGATCGTTTCATATAGATGCCCCCTTATTTTCTGATTCTTGTCTCCGGCAAGACCTCCATGATCTCATCAACCGTACAGTTAAAATAGCGGCATATCTTTATGATAACGTCCATGGATACGGTGTCATTTCGTGAAAGCTTTGCCAGCGTATTGGCACTGATCCCAACTGCATTGGCAAATTCTGTTTTCTTCATTTCTTTATCAATAAGCAGTTTGAATAACTTGTTATAGCTCACATCCATGATGAGTTCCTCCCGGTTTTAGCATACAGTTTCAAAGTTAACGTATATACGAGAGATTATACCAGAATTTTGCTCGCAAGCAAACAGAAAACTTTGCGTTTGCCAATATTTATTTTCGTGGCTGCCAGTAATTTTCTTGATTCTTAAGCAAAATTAGCATTTTGGGTAGAATGTTCATAGTTTAGATCTTCTTTTGCAAGCAATGCTTCCCTATACAGGAAAGCGACAAAACATAAAATTCCGCCGTAAGAGGAATTGAAGAGTGTAAAAAACTGCACTAATATTCAATTGAATATCAGTTATAAATAACCTCTGTATTCACAACCTCCGCCGCCCTGTTTCTGATATTATTCATTCTGAATTTATTGTAATCACATTATGGCGTGAATCTGAAACAATTGTGAATGTGCGGATTTTCTAAACATAGAAAAAGGCTCTGACCTTTTTACAGTCAAAGCCTCTTATATTTTTTGATTAATCTTTTACCAACCGAGAATTCCGAGATATTCTCTGCTTCTTCTTGCGCACTCGAGCGGATCGAGCTCATAGTGCTCGTCCTGCTCGACGATAACCCAGTTTGCGCCGGCATCGATTGAAGCCTCGAGAACGGGCTCCCAAATCATCTGACCGAAACCGACAGGTCTGAATCCGAAATAACCCGTGTCGCTACCGTCGTCCTCGGAGTCGATTCCTATAAGCTTGTACATATTCTTGACCTCACCCTTTTTGATGTAGTCCTTGAGATGTACAACAGGAATTCTGCCCGAATACTTCTTGACGAATCCCGGTACGTCACCCGTTGCGACGTCGCACCAGCAAGTATCAAGTTCCGACTGAAGATTGTCGTGATCGATAGCCTCAAACATTGCGTCGTATCCGTAGCGGCCGTCGGGAAGCTTTACAAACTCAAAATCGTGGTTGTGATAAAGGAAGGTCATGCCCGCCTCGTGGATTTTTGCTCCGACCTTGTTCAAAAGCGGAAGGAAAGAATTGAATCCCTCTGGGTTAACGGGTCTGTACTCCTCTGCCATGTACGGCATTACCAAGTACTTTACGCCGATAACGGAATAATCCCTGATAACCTTGTCGAGGTCTTCCATCATCTCGGCAAAAGCCACGTGGGCGCTTATCGGTACCAGACCGATTTCTGCCAAAGTATCGCGTATATATTCGGGCTCAAGGCCGTAAAGACCTGCGAGCTCCACTCCGTCATAACCTAAGTTTTTAACCTCGGTCATAACCGACTTAAAGTTTTCGGGTGTATTTTCAAGCAGATCTCTGAGACCGTAAACCTGAATTCCGATTGGAAGTTTTTTGCTCATTTAAGTTTACCTCTTTCAAAATCAGTCAGCGGAATACTCGTCGAAATCGTAATCGATAACGCCGAAGTCTGTCTTCTGATGACGGATAGCAATCGACTTAGCCATCTTCTTGATCTCGTCTGCCGTAACGCTTCTGCCGAGATCGTTGGAGATAACAACACCCTCGGAGAGGAACGCCGTCTGCATTGCGATGTAAGGAGAATCTATTCTTGTCTCGTCGGTCAAATCACCGCGAAGATAAGAGTACCACTGAAGCTGGTTATCGTTGTACATTGCAATCTCGGGATCGATGGTCTCTTCCATTCTGCCCGACATGTCGCCAATGCCGCAATCGAGCTTTGTCTCGAAGAACTGGTTGTGATCGTCAATTCCGTAGTGCATAAGTCTCGGAACCTGAAGATTTCCGCCGCCGACAATGTTTCCGTCTGCGGGAACAGCCATCGGGCCGCCTGTGGAGTCAACATCGATAAACTTAAGTCCGCCCTTTGTGCCGGCTACGAAGCTTGTGCCGATTTCGTCCATGTGAATTGCCCAGTCCTCGTAGATATCCATAGAGATATCACCCTTGAATCTTGCGATACCTATGCCGAGATCCTCAACGGGAGCGGTTCTGCCCGTTATCTTATCGAGCTTCTCGTTTGTCCAATATCTTGAGCTTTGAACGCCGTAAACGCTTTCAAGCTCTGGCATACCGAGAACATAGAGCATCTGTGCCAAGTGGTAAATTCCGAGGTCAAAGAGCGGGCCGTGAACACCGATCTCGGGGTTGATGAAATCGGGGCTGAAGAACGGCATATCGTATCCCGGTCTGCCGTGACGGCGGTGTCCGACCGAACGCACGTGATAAATCTCACCGAGCTCGCCGTCTTCAATCATTCTCTTTGCGATACGTGTCTGCGGATTGTAAATCGAGCTTATCTGAACAGCCAACTTCTGATTGTATTTCTTTGCCGTGTCATAGAGAATCTTTGCGTCGGCGTAGGAAGCTGCCATAGGCTTCTCGCAGTAGCACGGGAATCCCGCCTTGAAAACGGCGCAGGCAACGGACGTGTGAAGATTGTTGTGAACGCAAACTTCAACCTCGTCGATGTCGTCTCTCTTGAGCATCTCTCTGAAATCCTGATAGCGATCCTCCTCGGGAATGCCGTACTTATCTCCCCAAGCCTTAAGTCTGTCGGCTTTAATCTCGGCAACTGCGACAACCTTTAAGTTGTGTCCGCGTCTCTGAAGATTGTCGATGACCGTCATGTGTCTGTGAGAGATCATACCTAATCCGATAATGGCAATTCTGATTTCTTTTTCCTTAGTCATTGTTATCCACCTTATACTTTCTCTAAAAAAATGTTTAGTCCAAATATATTTTTGGCTATTTTACACAATAATCAAATTATACTCTTAAGTTTTTGATTTTTCAAGTTCTCTCTGCTCCAAAATATCACGATTTTTCTTTGCATCCTTGTCGGAAATGCGGATGAGCAAAATTGAAACCGCCGAGAGCAAATAAAAAGCAATGGGAACAAGATTGGTTAAACCGTTGAGCTTGACAAGCGTTGAAGCGGACTGACTTTCGTTGGCAACAAAACCGATTACTCCGAGCAACGCGATAAACAATGCGCCGCCTATTGCCATACCGATTTTCGTTCCGAGAGAAACAACCGAATAGACAACGCTGTCGGATCTCTTACCTGTCTCAACCTCTTCCTTATCGCAAACATCGCCAGTCAAGCTGTAAAGAATGCTCGGAGCGAGGTTTCCGAGACCCGTGAGGAAAAATCCCACATAAATCATAGGAATGTTGCTTGTACCCGCAAAATAGATTACGAGAAGCGAAACCGACTGAATGGCATAGCCGAGAAGCGCCGTGCCTTTCTTGCCAAGCTTTCTTGTAAGGAAAGGAACAAACATCTGAACCACAATCTGAATAAGATTGTAAGGTACCATTACAGCCGCCATAAGAGCGGGATTTCCAAGATAGTAAATAAAATAGTAAGAGATAATTCCGAAACGTCCCAAAATACCGCTTGTCATAAAGACAGCAACCAAAACGAGCAGAAGAATGTCTCTGTTTGTAAAAACCTTCTTAGCAATTTCACCGAGAGTGGGAGCTTTCTGGCCTTTGGGGACAGCGATTCTCTCCTTACATGTGAAGCCGCCGAACATAACGCAAACCGCACCGAAAATAGAGAACAACAATGTCGTGATAAGGTATCCTCTAGCGCTTGAAGTACTGCCGTTTCCGAAATAAAGTATTAGCGGCATTGCTATTGCACTGATGATTAAGCCTGTTATTCCGTTTCCAGCCTGACGAAGTGATGTAAGCTGAACTCTTGTGTTGAGGTCTCGCGTCATGAGGTTAACCAAGCCGCCCTGTGTGATGCAAACAGCCGTGTAAGCCATTCCGCAGAATATGTAGGTCGTCGCACAGTAAATAATGCTTACCGGCATCGATGCATTTATTTTTGTAAATGCCAAAACACTGAAAAGAGCAACAAGCGGAGCGCCGAATATAAGATACGGTCTGTACTTGCCTAAACGTGTATTTGTTTTCTCGGCGATTATTCCCATCATCGGGTCGTTTATTCCGTCCCAAATTCTCGCTATCAAAAAGATGATGCTCACAACTGCCGGAGCAAGCCCGACAACATCAGTGTAGAAAACCGATAAGTATGTGCTTATCATCGTCCACGAAAAAGCGTTACCGACTTCTATCGCACAGTAACCAGCTTTTGCCAAAATTCCAACGTCATTTCCTTTTTTCATGACAATATTTCTCCAAATTAACCTTATATATTTTGTTTTACTTTTCCTTACTTGTTGTAAAGAAGATGATTTAGGTATTCAAAGTCCTGCTTTGCTGCCGTGTAAGCGTCTCCGCCGCCCTCATAAGAAAAATACTCTCTCTCACAGATGTACGCTTCAATTCCCTGAGCCTCGAGTGCGTCCGAAAGAGTTTTCCAATCGATTATGCCGTTTCCGAGTCTTGCATTCCAGTGTCTTGACCAGTACATGATGGCTGCCTGTTCCTCTGTGAAGAAACAAATATCTGCTAAAAATCCTTCCTTTGCGGCTTTAGGATTTAACGGACGAATCGGCTGACCCATTGTAAGAATATCCTTTGGAAAATGCTCAAGCTCCTCATCGTTGAACGCAACACGATTTGCCTCTTTAACATGAACAACAGGGAAACGGCCCGCGTATTTATTAACATACTCTATGGGATCTGCGCCCGAGAAAGCACACCAACCAATGTCAAGCTCATAGTTTACAAACTCGGGATCTGTGTTCTTGATAAGAACATCATAAATTCTGTCCTCGTCATCCTCTTTGCCGGTCACCTTTCTGAACTCCTGAGAGTGATTGTGAAGAACAGCTTTGATACCGTGCTTTGCACGAAGCTTACCCTGAGCGTTCATCTCCTCTGCGGCTCTCATAATCTCGTCATATGTTCCGTTTCCGAGGTTTGCTCTCACATCGTTGTATCTGATGCCCATCTCTCTTGCCCACTCAAAATCCTCTTCCGAGTTTAAGTTGTGAGATGAAATGGGGTCTAAGTTGAGATCGGAGATATACTTTTTATACTCCTCTGTCGTGAGTCCGCAAGTGTTTGCGCCCATGAGCTCGACGCCCGCAAATCCGATTTCAGACAACTGTCTGAGCGCCTCAAGGCTTCTTGTCTGATTGGTTCGAAGAATTGAATAAAGCTGTGCGTAAATCTTTGATTTCATGAAAAAGTCCTCCTTATTTTTTTCCGTATCGGTAATTTGTATCTGAATAATATCACACAGCATAATCAGAAACTATTAAATTTACGATATTTTTATCAGATTTGAGACTTCTTAATCTTTTCGAATAAAGTGAATTGTGATACTATAAATGTGATAATAGTCTAAAAAGCGAGATAACAAAAACTATGAATACAGAGAGCAAAATTCCAGATTTATGGAACGATATTTTCCTTATCAGCGATATTCCCTTTTGGATAGCGGATAAAAAACAAGGAAAGATCTATGCCTATCCAAACAGTATTGAAAAATCCGTACATTCGTTTTTCTTTGATTATCTCGAGGTTGAGGTTAAAAGACACGGGCTTAAGGATGATTTGATGCTGACCTTTATAACAGACTTTTATTATCTGATTCTTGCCCCAATTGACGAAAATATAATTCTCGGAAGCGTCCCCCTTGCCACCCAACGCCCCGCACCCATGCCGTTTAACTTTGTCCGTCATTTTGTTACGGAGGAAAAATCGTCTGATTTCGTCAATTTTCTTGCGCACACGAGAACCCAGACAATTGCTCACGCCATGAGCTTTGCAAATCTTATCAGAAGCGTTTGCAACGGAAAAAAATTTGACGGAATTAAATTCTATCGCCACAGACCGAACCAAGATTCCGATCTCGACGAGATAGAGAGGCTTGACCGTGAGGGCGAGAAAAGCGCGCAGAGTGACTTTCTGTTCTTTAATATGACAGAGTTCTATGAAAAAGAAATAAAGCGTGCGATAACCGACGGCGACATTGAGTCTTTTCGGCAGTTTATGTCAAAGACACCGGAAACGGGACTCGGACACATAAGCACAGATCCCATTCAGGAACAAAAATACCGTGCTGTTCTTTCAATCTCGGCTTTTACGAGAGCGGCGATTGAAGCAGGACTTGACGCTCAACTCGCTTTCTCGTTAAGTGACGGTTACTGCCTTGAGTTGGATTCTTTGAAAACCGTCTCGGCTGTGCAAAGACTTTCCTTTATTGCGGGCGAAGATTTTTGCAAAAAAATAATGGATTTAAAAGGCAAACAGGAATACTCAAAAGAGGTTTCACGCTGCGTAAGATATATCTATTCTCATCTTTATGATCCGATAAATGTTTCGGAGCTTGAGCCTGTTGCAAACATGAACAAAAGAACTTTGACCATTAAATTCCGAAACGAAACGGGAATGACTATACCTGAGTTTGCGCTTGATAAAAAGCTGAAAGAGGCAAAATATTTACTAAATACTTCCGATATGTCAATAGGCGATATAAGCTATTTATTGTGCTTTTCGTCGCAAAGCCACTTCACGAGCAAATTTAGGGAAAAGTACGGCGTTACGCCTAAGAAATATCTGCAATCGGTGAAACAAAAGAACTAAACAAAAGCAAAAAACAGAACCGCCTGTACCTACCCCCAATCGTTAGATTTTTTCGTCTAACTTTTGGGGGGCGGCGCAGAAAGCAGTTCTGTTTTTCCGTTCCTATATTAATTTTTTATCCCGTGACTTTTTCGAGCCTTGCGAAATTAGCCATAAGCTTTTTCGTGCCGACTTTCTCAAACGAGATCTCGAGAAGGAAGTCGTTGCCCATTTTTGTTACCGACAGCACAAGTCCCTTTCCGAAAGTTTTGTGCATAACGGTATCGCCGGCATTGTATGTACCTGCCGGGGTCGGCTTGACCTTGGGCGGAGCGGAAAATCCGCCGCCGAACGGCTTTGCTTTTGTCGGAGTTTTCTCGCTCGGAGCAGAGAACTGTGCGCTCGCAAACATATTGTTGAACGTCATTTTTTCTCTTGACGAACGTCTCTCGATAAGCTCCGTGGGAATCTCCCTTGCAAAACACGAAAGCTTGTTTCTGTTCGTCTGACCGAATACCATTCTTTGCTCGGCATTGAGAATAAACAGCCTTTCTTTTGCTCTCGTAACGGCAACGTAAGCAAGTCTTCTCTCCTCCTCAAGCTCCTCGGGATTGTAGATCGAGCTTCTTCCCGGGAAAACTCCGTCCTCCCAGCCGGGTAAAAAGACTATCGGAAATTCAAGTCCCTTTGCGCTGTGAACCGTCATAAGTACAACGGTATCCGACTCGTTGTCGTAATTGTCAATATCGGTAATAAGTGCGATTTCCTCGAGGAAGTCCGTAAGGTTTCCGCCATCCTCCTCGTAACGTGCGATGTTGGATGCAAGCTCCTTGACGTTCTCTATTTTGTCGTCCGCTCTGTCGGGGTCGCTTGTTTTCAGATATGAGAGATAATTTGTTTTCTCGAGAATTGCCGAATAAATATCGCTTATCTTGTATTCCTCATTGTCAAGCATATCGCTCAATTCGTCAATCATTGCCGTGAATGACTTCAAGCCCTTTGCGGCACGTGAAAGTTTTGGAAAATCCTCCGCATGGCACATAACCTCGTACATGCTCTCGCCTATCTGGCGTGAGATTTCCTCCACGTTGTCAACGCTCGTGTTTCCTATGCTTCTCTTGGGCGTATTGATAATTCTTCTGAGTCTTATCTCGTCATCGTGATTGTTGATTACGGAGAGATAAGCGAGAAGATCTTTAATCTCGGCACGCTCGTAGAATCTTAAACCGCCCAAAATTCTGTGCGGAATTCCCTGTTTTGCAAACATACGCTCAAAGGATAGCGACTGCGAGTTCATTCGGTAAAGTATCGCATAGTCTGAATATTTTTTACCCTCGGCAACACCCTTTAAAATTTCCTCGGCAATTTTATCCGCCTCGTCCTGTTCGTCTCTTGCGGTTATAAGGACGATTTTATCGCCCTCGCCGTTTTGAGTCCACAGATTTTTACCTTTTCTCTCGGTGTTGTTCTCTATAATTGCGTTGGCGGCATCAAGAATATTCTGCGTTGAGCGGTAGTTCTGCTCAAGTCTTATAACTTTTGCGCCAGAAAAAGTCTTTTCAAAGCTCATGATGTTCTCAATTGTCGCACCTCTGAACTTATAAATGCTCTGGTCGTCATCACCAACTACGCAGATATTTTGGCTCTTTTCAGCCAAAAGCTTAACAAAACGGTACTGGGCGTGGTTTGTGTCCTGATACTCGTCAACCATTAAATAACGGAATCTGTTCTGATAGTATTCGAGAACATCGTCGTTTTCTTCCAAGAGTTTTACTGTATTAACTATGAGATCGTCAAAGTCCATAGCGTCGGCGTCTCTCAGTTTTTTCTGATAAAGCTCGTAGCAAAGGCTTATTTTCTTGAGTCTGTAATCATCGCCCGCATTACTTTTGAATTCCTCTGGATCGATAAGCGAATCCTTTGCGTGAGAAATCTCGTTGATTACGCTCTTAATCGGAAAAGCCTTGTCAGAAACATTCAGCTGCTTCATGCACTCTTTCATCATGCGCTTGCAGTCGTCGGAATCGTAAATTGTGAAATGGCTTGTGTAACCAAGTCTGTCGGCGTCTCTTCTTAACATTCTCGCACAGCTTGAATGGAAAGTGCTTGCCCAAATCTCGTTTCCGTCATCTTCACCGAGCATATTGCAAAGTCTCTCTTTTAATTCGCCAGCCGCCTTATTTGTAAAGGTTATCGCCATAATCTTCCAAGGCTTACAAGCAGAAACGCTTATGTGTCTTATTGTCTCGTTAGCAAGGCTTTCTTTGTCTTCAAGGTATGCTCTCATATTGAGAACATCGTCCTCGGTTACCTCTTCAGGCACAAAAGTCGAGTCCCATGCCTTGCCGTATTTGATGAGGTTTGCGATTCTGTTAACGACAACGGTTGTTTTTCCCGAACCCGCACCGGCCAAAATGAGGACGGGGCCGTCTGCCGTGAAAACAGCCTCTCTCTGCCTGTCGTTCATACGCTTAAAGTCCTTTGCGAGAACCTGTTTTCTTAAATCTATAAATTCTTCTCTTGATGTGGTATTTAACATTTAATTCCCTTTTCTTTTGAGTTTTATTGCTTTTGGGTTATTAAGACCGAATGACCCCACTTTTTAAGGCGGGGCAAACGCACATAAGATTATATATCATTTGACCGTTACAATCAATCAAAAACAATCAAAACACGGTAATGTGCCGATTGTTGTTCCAAAACGAACCCCACCCTCTGTAATTTGAGACTTATCAGGAAAATTTATTGCAAACGATTAAAGCTTTTAAACACAAACTTTATTTACAACCTTGCTTTTTAGTGATAAAATAACCTTAATTGTGACAAGGGAGATGATATTAATGAGCGAGAAAAACCGCAAGCTGTTCATAAGAATAGTCTCATGTTTTCTTGCCGTGCTTATGATCTTATCGGTCTTTGCATCGGTACTTTTTAATTAATCCCGGAAAAAATAAAACACGGTTTGATTTGGGCTTTTCTTATTCAAACCGTCAAAGAGGTAAAATATATGGCAAATAAAGGAAAATACTATCTTACTACCGCTATCGCTTACGCAAGCGGCAGACCGCACATCGGCAACACCTACGAGATTGTTCTCGCAGACTCAATCGCAAGATACAAGCGTCTTGAGGGCTACGACGTTTTCTTCCAGACAGGCACCGACGAGCACGGTCAGAAAATTGAGGAAAAAGCAAACGCCGCCGGCGTAACTCCCAAGGAGTATGTCGACAAGGTTGCGGGTGTAATCAAGGCTAACTGGGACGTCATGAACACAAGCTATGATAAATTTATCAGAACAACAGACGACTACCACGAGCGTCAGGTTCAGAAAATTTTTAAAAAGCTTTACGATAAGGGCGACATCTACAAGGGATACTACGAGGGACTTTACTGCACACCGTGCGAGAGCTTCTTCACGGAGTCTCAGCTTGTTGACGGCAAATGCCCCGACTGCGGCAGAGAGGTAAAGCCGGCTAAGGAAGAGGCTTACTTCTTCAAGATGAGCAAATATGCCGACAGACTCATAGAGCACATCAACTCTCACCCCGAGTTCATTCAGCCGGTTCAGAGAAAGAACGAGATGATGAATAACTTCCTTCTCCCCGGTCTTCAGGATCTTTGCGTCTCGAGAACATCATTTAAGTGGGGTGTTCCCGTTGACTTCGATCCCAAGCACGTTGTTTATGTTTGGCTTGACGCTCTCACAAACTACATCACAGGTATCGGCTACGATGCTGACGGAAACAGCACCGAGCAGTTCGGCAAACTTTGGCCCGCAGACTTGCACCTTATCGGAAAGGACATCATCCGTTTCCACACAATCTACTGGCCGATATTCCTCATGGCTCTCGATATTCCCCTTCCTAAGCAGGTTTTCGGTCATCCGTGGCTTCTTCAGGGCGGCGACAAAATGTCCAAGTCCAAGGGCAATGTTATTTATGCCGACGATCTCGTCGAGCTTTACGGCGTTGACGCAGCGAGATATTTCGTAATTCACGAGATGCCTTTTGAGTCCGACGGTACAATCACTTGGGAACTCATGACCGAGAGAACAAACTCCGACCTCGCAAACACCCTCGGTAACCTTGTCAACAGAACAATTGCCATGACAAACAAGTATTTCGGCGGTGTTGTCGAGAACACGGGCGTAAACGAAGAGGTTGACGACGAACTCAAGGCAGTTGTTACATCCGCACGCGAGAAAGTAACAGCTAAAATGGATAAATTAAGAGTTGCCGACGCACTCACCGAGATTTTCACGGTATACAAGCGCTGCAACAAGTATATTGACGAGACCATGCCCTGGGCACTCGCAAAGGACGAAGAGAAACTTTCGAGACTTAAAACTGTTCTCTATAACCTCGTTGAGAGTATTTGCATCGCAACAACTCTCCTCAAGCCTTTCCTTCCCGACACTGCCGATAAGATTTTCGCTCAGCTCGGCACCGAGATAAGAGAGTATGACGATCTCGATAAGTTCGGACTTTATCCGAACGGCGGCAAGGTAACAGATAAGCCCGAGATTCTCTTTGCAAGAATAGATCAAAAGGAAATGGACGCTAAAATCGAGGCTGTCATGGCAAAATACGCGCCCAAGGAGGAAGAGCCCGAGGACGACTACGAGGAGCTTCCGAAGATTGACTTTGATGATTTTGCAAAGGTCGAGATGAAGGTTGTCGTTGTCAAGGACTGCGAAAAGGTAAAGAAAGCAAAAAAGCTTCTCAAGTTCACTCTTGACGACGGTCACGGCGAGAGAACAATCGTTTCGGGAATTGCAAAGTGGTATCAGCCCGAAGAGCTTGTCGGCAAACACCTTGTTGCCGTAACAAATCTCAAACCGAGAACCCTTTGCGGCATCGAGTCCAACGGTATGCTTCTTTCGGCAGAGATTGACGAGGAGAACATCAAGCTCATCATGGTTGACGAGAGCATTCCCGCAGGAGCAAGACTTTCATGATCTTCGACTCACATTCGCACTATGACGATGAGGCCTTTGACGCAGACAGAGAAGAGCTTTTAAGAGAAATTCTCCCTCAAAAGGGCGTCGAGGGCGTCATCGATATGAGTTCGAGCTTCGAGAGCATCGATAAGGTGTTAAAGCTCACAGAAGAGTTTCCGAACGTTTACGGCGCAGTGGGAATTCACCCCGAGAACGCACTTAATCTTCCCGAAAACTGGCTCGAGTATGTTGAAGAATGCACCAAGCACGAGAAAATCGTTGCTATCGGTGAAATCGGACTTGACTACTACTGGGAGGACGAATGTCCCCGAGAGATACAAAAGCCTGTTTTCATCGAACAGATTAAGCTTGCAAACCGCTTGAGTCTGCCCATTTCGGTTCACGACCGTGACGCTCACGGCGATACATTCGATATTCTGCGTGAGTACAAACCGAGGGGCGTGGTTCACTGTTTTTCGGGCAGCGTGGAAATGTCAAGAGAAATAGTAAAGCTTGGAATGTACATCGGAGTTGGCGGCGTTGTCACATTTAAAAACGCAAGACATTCTGTCGAGGTTGTACGTGACATTCCGCTTGAGAGACTTCTTCTCGAGACGGATTGCCCCTACCTCTCACCCGTGCCGATGCGCGGCAAGCGAAACGATTCTTCGCTTATTGCTTACACGGCGGCAAAGGTTGCGGAAATAAGAGAAATCTCAATTGACGAGGTTCTTTCGGCTTCAAGGCAGAACATCAAAGATTTGTTCGGAATTTAAAAATCAATATACATAAAGAAAACGGAGAGAATTTTTGATTCTCTCCGTTTGATTTTTTATTGATTCTTTATTTACTTTTTCTTCTCGGTTTAACCACATATGTCAAACACGCATTGTAAATAAGCGGCAGAATAAACATCAAAAGCGAAAGAACGATGTCGTGAACCGTTAGGTAAACGCCGAAACCGACCTTGAGCGAAAATGTCACGGTATAAAGAAGAGCCGCCAAGAGCATATAAACCACAAGCTTGATAAGTTTTCTCCTGTGACCGTTGCGCACACCGGATACACTCACGATTCCCGCGACAACCAAATAAAAGGTTTGGAGAAAAATTTCAAAAAACGTGAACGGCAGCGGAAACATTCTGAAATAAAAACTGCCCGCATGAATGATGTTCAGTTTGATGAAATAGTAGTAAATCACAAGAGCTATCGGAAATATCGGTATGCTTACAAGCTTTACCTGTTTTTTAACGCTCATAAGATGTAAGACTTGACTTCTTCGCCGTCAAGAACTTTCCAAACGATTTTCTCGTCGTCGATAACCATATAACCGTGGTGGCTGTTCTCTTTCGGAATTGAAACCGAACCCGGGTTGATATATGTGAAATTATCGTGCTCATTGAGTGCCGGCACGTGAGTGTGACCGTTGAGAAGAATGTCTCCCTTTTTGAGCTTGGGCGGATTATTCTCACCGTAAATATGTCCGTGAGTTGCAAATATCATTCTGTTTCCCGCAAAAAGCACGCAGTAATCGGCAAGGCACGGGAAATTAAGCACCATTTGATCGACCTCTGCCTCGCAGTTTCCTCTTACGCAGAGAATCTTAGAGCTAACTTTCTCGTCATTCAAAAGTGCGATAACCTCCTTTGGAGCGTACTCCTTAGGAAGATCGTTTCTCGGGCCGTGATAGAGCAAATCTCCGAGAAGAAGAAGTCTGTCGGGATTTTCTCTCTCAAATGCATCGAGCATCTCACGGCAATAGTAAGCCGAGCCGTGAATATCGGAAGCAACCATTATTTTCATTATCTTGTTTTCCTTTCGCTAAGAGTATTTTTGAACTCCTCAAATGCCGCCTGATACTTCGGCGAGACGGCTGTCGGATTTCGCTTGAGAAGTGATTTTGTGTCTCGGTATTGTCTTTCGGGCAAACTCGGAAGCTTTGAATAAAGCTTTTTGGTAGCCTCTTTGAGTAAGGAAATCTCGAGAAGAGTTCTCTCCTTTTCGGCTTTCTCCTCCTCGTTTAGTTCCTCATCGGAGCGGCTGCCACGAATGTAATTTTCAGCCGCCTGAAGTTTCTCGGAAGCCGCAAGTGAAAAGCTCTCGTACTTGTCGTGAAGTAAATCGACATACTCCTGCTTTGTTTTCGGCACGCTGTCGATTGCCTCACGGGTTTTCTCACCGAGTTTATCCTTTGCTTCGCTGAGTTCTTTCATCATCTGGCTTGTGCGCTCCTTAAGCTCGGCGGTAGATTTTGTCATGCCCTCGCTGAGTTTGACCGCACGCTCGCGAATTCCCTCGACTGCGGAGTTATTCTCGCTCAGTTTAAGCAAGAGTGCCTTGAAATCGAGAGCCGTCTTGAAGGACGATGTGAAGTCGGCGGTGAAACCTATAGTTAGCACGAGTGAAATTCCCTCGCGCCAAGTGTGCGGTATCTGTGAGACAAGCCCGTAAGTCGGCGGATAAACAAACTGCATAAGACCGACTCCCGCAAAGCCCCACAAAAGGCAGGACGCCCAGTAGATGTGTCCGTTAAGGTTAAGCGGCTTGTCGGAATAATCCCAGTAGCGGACATTGAATAGTTTTTCCATAGCCGCCCCCGTGAAATACTCGAGAAGCGAACAGGAAACTATGCTTACAACAAAGGTTAAGGGCACGCTGTCACGCACGTGGTAAGTCGTGATTATTATAATCATCGCCCCCGAGCCGTAAATCGGCAGAAAGGGACCGCGGCAGAAACCGCGGTTTACCCATTTTCTCTGAGAAACGGAAACGTACAGAGATTCCCAAACCCAGCCTACAAAACAGTAGGCAAAAAACAGTATGACATAAATAGAAAGTTCAATCATTATTTCAATCTTTCAAGAAGTAATTTAACAAAACGGTACACCTTGTCGAATGATTCAAGGTTTAAGTACTCGTCTGTCGTGTGGCAAAATCTGCCGATCGGCGCAAACATAACTATGTCAAGTCCGGGCATCTTCGGCAGGAAATTGCAGGCTTCAAGTCCGCCGGGACAAATCTCCTCGTTCATCTCGTGGCCGTAGAACTCACGCATAAGCTCAGCGGTCAGGTTTCTCATGTATGAATCGGGGTCATAATCCCACGGCTCGTAGCGTGAAGAAATTTCGGTTTTCGCACCGCAAAGCTCCGCTATAAGCTTAATGCGGTTGTTGACGCTTCTCTTGTAGTCGGAGTTCTCGTTTCTGTTTGACATTGTGAGGGTGAATTTCTTGTTTTCGCCAAACTCAACCTTACCGATGTTATTAACGCTTGTCATGCTTCCGTTAGACGGCTTAAGCGTAAAGTGATTAGACGGCATTAGGTAGATGAGATTTACAATATCCTTTGTTTCTTTCTCCCCTATCTCGCTTGAAACATCAGCTTTTTTAATTTCAAGCTTAAGCTCCTGTTTTCCGTCATCAAGTTCCTTTTTGATTATCTCAAATTCCTTTTTGATAATCATTTCTGCAGCTTCAAGGTCGCTGTTTTCAAGTGAAATAAGCGTTTCTGTTTCAACAGGCGGATAGTTCTCGGCTACACCGCCGTTCATGGAAGACAAGCGGTAAGCTATTCCGCCCTCACGCAGTGTATACAAAATTCTGCCGATAATTTTAACGCCGTTAAACTGCTCGGGGTGAACCATGGTCTCGCTGTAAACAGGCTGAAGACCCGAAACCTTTACAAAAAGTCCGCTCTTGTCGCAAGCAGTTCTCTCGGCGTCTTTCGTTACGACAACCAAATCCGACGAGAAGCACGATACCGTGCTGACCCACTCGTAGGTTTCGCCCATAACGTCAAGGCCTATCATTCTTCTTGCGGTGAGCTTGTCAGTATCGAGTGCCGCCGCGCCATAACAACCGTTCTCCTCCTGAGAAGTGAAAACAAGCTCAAGCGGCGGATGCGGATAATCGTTTTCCTCCATGAGTGCCAAAAGATAAGCTACGCCGTAGCCGTCGTCAGCACCGAGAGTTGTTCCCTTTGCCCTCACGTTTCCGTCTTCGTCAACAAAAAGCTTAAGGGGATCTGTTTCAAATACATGGTCGGAATCGGGTGACTTAACGCACACCATATCAAGGTGAGCCTGAAGCATGACGGTCGGGGAATTTTCATACCCCGACGACGCCGGCTTCTTAACGATTACGTTCCACATGTCGTCCTGAAAGTACTCAAGGCCGAGTTCTTTTGCCACAGAACAAACATAGTCCGAAACTGCTTTTTCGCCCTCGGACGGATGCGGAATTGCGCAAATCGCCTCAAAATATTTCTGATGTGCCTTTGAGTTGTCAAGCACGCTCATGATAATTACACCTTATTCTCGATAATCGGAATGAATCTTGCACGGTTCATAAGCGGATGGCGAAGGCTGATTGCACCTTCAATCGGACACTCTATAACACAGCATCCGCAGTAGTAGCACTCACCGGGATACATAACAATCGGATGCTTGCCCTTGCCCTGAGGAACAAGAATATCGCACTGGCAAACCTCGGCACAGCGGCCGCAGCCTATGCATTTACTCTCGTCATAGCTTATGGGACTTGTCGAGCAGGTAACAACGCTCGCAGAAAATTCCTTCTTCTCAAATTCAGACATTATAAAGCCTCCCTTTCTGCGATGTAATCGGCATTTCTCTTCTCATACTCTGCCTTGACGTCTCCCCAGAAGTCCTGAGGAACTCTTCTCGATTTAACCTCGCCGTTATCCATATAAATTGTGATGAATGTCTTCTCTTCCTCGCTAAGCGAATTTTCGCTGTCGCTTCTCTTGAAGTAGAGCGGTTCGCTGTCGCACTTTCTCAAAAGACAAGCGTTAAGAATAATTTTGCAGACAGTGACAATATCCATAACCTCGTGCGCACGCATAAGCTCATGCGGATTTTTGCACGAGATTTTCGGAATATCGTTAGCCTCGATGTCCTCGATAAGTGCAAGGCCTTGTTTTAAGAGATCGTCGTTTTTCACGCCGCCGCAGTAGTTCTGCATTGCCTTAGAAACAGCCATGTTGACCTCTCTCCAGTCAAATCCGTTCTCAACGTAAAGCGGAGCGAGAAGTCTTTCCTTTTCTGCATCGACAAAGCTCTGATCAAACGGCTCAAGCTCCTTTTTGTCTGCCGAAGCCGCAGCCTTTCTGCCGGCGTAATATCCCGTTGCGCAAGCCGCACCGGCACAGTCGGAAGCATAAAGCTGATCGCCGGCGGCATAAACACCGTCAACGCTCGTCATAAGATCCCAGTCGGTGATGATTCCGCCCGGTGCACCGAAAAGCTGACGCTCCTGATCGAGGAATGCGGCAGACTGCCAGCCCGTGCCGTAGGACTGCAAAACGTGCTTTGTCGGGTCAAATCCGCGCTCGGTATAATTCTTGAGAATCGGGATTTTTGTCTTTCCCTCTTCACCGACCATCATGCCCCAGATAACTCTTCTCTCGGTATCGGGCATTTTAGAAAGATCGGCATAGAACGGAAGCTTATATCCTCTCTCGATAAGCTTGTCAAACGCAAGCGTCTCGGGACCTCTGTACTCGTATTTCGGCTCGTCGATAACTCCGCCCTTGAGGAAGAATTTCTGTCCCTCAACGGGATGATATCTCTCAGAAACCGTCTTTAATTCGTTTCCGTCACGGTCGACATAAGGAATCTCGACTCCTCTCGAGTCAACCATAGTTGCTGCATACCACGTGTTGTGGTTGTTGCCCGTTCCGTAAGGCGGATAGCTTCTTCCTGCGGCTGAAAATTCACCTCTGACGGATTTCTCCATAAGTGTGAACTCAACGCCCGCCTTGTAACCCATAGCGTGGCCCGAACCTATCGACTGGAAAGGTCTGAACTCGCAAAGACCGGGGGTATCGGGGCTGAAAAGCCAAACTCTTGCGGGTCTCGACATTGTGAGAACGGTTGATTTTGACGAGAAAACAATAGTCTTTCCCGTGTGAACGTTCATACCGACTGCGCCGATACCGACTTTTTTGCCGTCAACCTCTTTAACCATAAGTGCGGTAGCCTCGGTGTGGTCATAAAGCTTAACGCCTAATTTTTTCATCTCCTTAACCATTGCCGGTTTAAAGGTAGATCCCCACACACGAAGTGTATATTTTGTTGAATAATCGTAAGCGTACATGAGCTTGGTTTCAGGATCACGGAACTCCGCACCGACAAACTCATCGTCTGTATCTCTTACCTTACCGCCCATTTTCTCAATATCGAGAACACGGTCATAACCCTCACGGCACTCAATGTAGTGAGCGATTGCGTTTGAATAGTGATCCTGCTCGTCAACATAAGCGTAGGTCATCTCCTCGGGCGTGACGGTACAGCCGGGGTTGGTGCAAGCCATCTCCCAGTGGTCAAATCCCGAACCGGCTGAGCCTGAACGCACGGTAGCGCCTTTCTCAACAAGTATTACTTTCTTTCCTGCCTTTGCGGCGGCAATTGCGGCATTACATCCCGCAAGTCCTCCTCCGAGGACAAGAACATCACACGAAACATTTTCCTGAACATCTGCCTCATTGGCATACGGCCATTTAAATTCCATAAGTTCTTCTTCCTTTCAACTGACTTTGCAATATTTTGCAATTTTCATATTAACACATTGCTAAAATATTGTAAATATTAATGCACAAAAAAGAGACTTAGCTCTTTTTGAAAGAGCAAAGCCTCATCACTTCAAATATTTATCTCTCTGTACCGATGAAATAAACCGCCATGGTTCCCGGGCCCGAATGAGCACCGATAACGGGGCCTATGACCGCAACTATAACATCTTTGACGCCGAATTTAGACTTTATCTCAGAAGCAACATACTCCGCTTCCTCTTGGCAGTCGCCGTGACTGACAAACACGGTCTGATTTTTGATGTCAATTCCCGTTTTGCCGATTTTGTCAACTATTGCGTCAAGGCTTGCCTTTCTTCCTCTCACCTTGCCGACATTGATGAGGTGACCCTCGTCGTCAACGTGAAGTATCGGCTTGATTTTTAGCATAGTTCCTGCAAGCGCCGTTGCCGCACTCACTCTGCCGCCACGCTTAAGGTGACCGAGATCATCAACCGTAAACCAGTGGCACAGGTGAAGTCTGTTTTCATTAAGCCAAGAAAGAACCTCGCTCAAACTGCTGCCGTTTGCTTTCAAACGGGCGGCATACCACACAAGCGCACACTGACCGACGCATGCGCAAAGGCTGTCAAAGCACTCGATTTTTCTCTCGGGATATTTCTCTTTAAGCTCTTCGGCGGCAATCAGAGAATTTTGATATGTTCCCGAAAGGCCCGACGAAAAAGCAATATAAAGAATATCATTTCCCTCTGATAAAATCGGCTCGAACACATCGGTAAATTCCGACGGTGAAAGCTGACTTGTCGTGCTCCTCGCTCCGCTTTTAAGCATCTCATAGTAATCGTGAAGGTCGAGTTCTCTGTTGTCGCTGTAATTCTTGTAAGTTCTTCCGTTAACAGTGAAACTCATGGGAATTACCGTGACGCCGAGTTCTTCAGCCATCGGGGCGGGCATGTCGGAGCAGGAATCAGTGATAATAACATAGTTATTTGTATTCTCACTCATCTTATTTAATTTGTCCTCACTTTTCATTTTGTACTATCTCATTTTTATAATACAACTATACCTATATAATATGATACCGCCAAGAAAAAAGCAAGCAAAATAAAAAAGGGACAGCCAACCTGTCCCTTTTAGCCTGCTATATCAGGCACACACCCTTAAGGTCCACACGGCGAACGAATCCCGGCGCACCACCAAACCTACCGTTTGTAGATTCTCATACACTATCCCAAAAGACCGTGAATTATTTTGTGACTATATTGTACCGCTTTGTGCATATTTAGTCAACAGTTAATTTGTATACAATATAAGTTTCTCCGTTATCACTAATTTAAAGTTCATATTTTAGTCAAAAATACGTTTCGATTTTCGAGCGAAGTTTCATTTGACTTTTGCAAACCGATTTTTCCTTGAAATTATGCCGTTTTTTTGATATAATAATAAAGTTGAGCGAGTGTACTTTTGTTATGACCTTTCAAAAGTTTTGTGCTTTAATTGCGTAAAAGAATTATAATTCTCCCATGAGAATAACATTATTCCATAATCGCCGAGTTAATCGGTATGTTTTCGTCACCGTGCACAAATCAAGCTCCCTCCATTGTCACATATTCAATAAACTGTTTTTAACAATCGAGAAATCTGTCTTGGAACTTTTCGTCAAGTTAACGAAAGCTTTATTCCACAAATTTATATTATATGAGGTATTATCTATGGCAACTTTAAATATAGTTATGGTTGAGCCCGAAATTCCGCAAAATACGGGTAATGTTGCACGAACATGTGCGTGCACGGGCGCAAGACTTCACCTTGTAGGCCCTATGGGATTTAAAATTGACGACAAAAAACTAAAGCGTGCGGGTCTCGACTACTGGCAGTATTTGGATATAACATTCTACGATTCTCTCGATGAATTTTTCGAGAAAAATCCCGACGGCGCGTTCTATTTCTTCACCACAAAGGCACAGCACCGCCATACTGACGTGGAATATCCTGACAATGCATATTTATTCTTCGGAAAAGAAACTGCGGGACTTCCCGAAAAGCTCCTTTTCGAGCATCCCGATTCATGCGTAAGAATACCCATGATGAATGAGTGCAGAAGTCTCAACCTCTCAAACTCCGTTGCAATCGGCGTTTACGAGGTTCTGCGCCAGTGGAACTTCCCCGAGCTTAGCTGTTCGGGCGAACTAAGAGAATACAAGTGGACCGAGGCAAACTTAAAACAGGCATAACAAAAGCGTGATAAGTAAAAACTTATCACGCTTTATTTTATGCGTAAAAATCAAAATTCTTCGACAACGGGAAGTCCTTCAAGGTATCTTCTCACCATATCGAGCGCATGAGATGCGGCACAAAAACGGTGCCACTCACGATTTTTTCTTCTGCCAAACTGCTTTCTTGCAGTGACATAAGTATTTTTTCCGTCCGACAAAGCGATATAGATAAGACCTACGGGCTTTTCCTTTGTTCCGCCGCCGGGACCTGCAATGCCCGTGATTCCTATTCCTATATCGGAACCCGAAAGCTTCACTATTCCCTCTGCCATCTCGCGTGCGGTCTGTTCGCTCACAGCGCCCCACTTTTCGAGGGTTTCGTGCTTAACGCCGAGAAGTTTCTCTTTCGTGGCGTTTGCGTAGGTTACGCATCCCGTCTCGAAAACAGCGCTTGAACCAGACACATCGGTAATTCTCTTTGCGAGAAGTCCGCCCGTACAGGATTCGGCTGTCGCAAGCTTTTTGCCCTTTTCCAAAAGCTCCTTGACGACAAGCTCCTCGAGTGATTCAACGTCTATGCTGTAAACACAGTTGCCCAAACGGGATTTTATCTCCTCGATTATCGGAGCGATCATTTCGTCCGCCGCCTCTTCGCTTTTAGCCTTTGCCGTGACCCTGACAAACATCTCGCCCTCTTTTGCATACGGCGCAACGGTGGGGTTCGTTCCCTCCATCAAGTCGGCTATTATCATAGCAACGGGAGCTTCGCCCTTGCCGTAAACGTGTATGTTATGAGAAACGATTATTTCTTCATCACCGCTTAAAAGATAAGGAATTGCGTAGTTTTTGAGCATCGGTGTGAGTTCGCTCGGTGGGCCGGGGAACATCATAACCATTTTTCCCTTGTCAGTTTTGAAAACACAGCCGGGTGCGGTGCCGTTATCGTTGAGAAGTACGTCACATCCCTCGGGAAGCCAAACTTGCTTAACCATGTTCTCGCTCATCGGCTTATCGGGAAACTGAGCCACAAGGCGGTCGTAAGATTCCTGATGAAAAACAAGTTTCTTGCCCGAAACGGCGGCAACCGTCTCCTTTGTGAGATCGTCTCCTGTCGGTCCAAGGCCTCCCGTTGTTATGAGAAGATCGCTTCTCTCGAGCGCGTCCTCGACCGCTTTTTTCAGTCTCTCGGGATTATCGCCGACAGTTGCGGCGTAAAGCAAATCTATTCCTATTCCCGACAGCTCCTTTGCGACTATCGTTGTGTCGGTGTTTACAACTTTTCCGAGCAAAAGCTCTGTTCCGACAGAAATAATTTCACAGGTCATGCTTACCTCCTGAAATCGATGTACTTTTTCTCCAAGCTTGCCATACATCTCTCTACAAGACCGTCAACATCGAGATTTTTCTCGGCTCCCATAAGAAGGTTGAGCGTCGGCTTTGTTCTCGGATGTCTCGGCGTGAATACCGTACAGCAGTCCTCAAACGGCTCGATTGAAATATCGAACGTTCCGATTTTCTGTGCCGTCTTGACTATCTCCGCCTTGTCCGTGCCGATAAGCGGTCTGAAAACGGGAAGATTTGCGCAAGCGTCAGTGCACTCTATTGCCTGCATGGTCTGTGATGCAACCTGACCCAAACTCTCGCCCGTGATTATCGCGTGGCACTGCTCTTCTCTTGAAATTTTCTCGGCAACTCTCATCATAAATCTTCTCATGATGACGGTTGAAAGCTCTTCGGGGCAATCGTCTCTGATGTGCTCCTGAATTTCAGTGAAGTTTACGATATACATAGGTATTCTGCCGGCATATTCGCTCACCTTTTTAAGCAAACGCTCCACCTTGTCCTGTGCTCTCTCTGAGGTGTACGGCGGGCTTGCAAAATGAATTGCCGTGAGCTCGACTCCGCGCCTTGCCATCATCCATGCGGCAACCGGGCTGTCGATTCCTCCGCTTATAAGGATAGATGCTTTTCCGCCCGTTCCTACGGGAATTCCGCCTGCGCCCTGTTTGGGATCTGCGTGGATATATGCGCCCTTTTCTCTTATCTCAACACGAACGGTTACATCTGGATTGTGAACATCAACTGCAATGTGCGGATAATTCTCGAGAATATAGCCGCCCACTTCATTTGAGATTTCCGGCGACTTATACGGGAATTTCTTGTCGGCACGCTTGCTCTCAACCTTGAAAACACGTGCGGCATTCAGTTCGTCTGCGAGGTACTCGACGGCCGCCTTCTGAATCTCTGCCATATCCTTTGGTACGATGCAAGCTCTTGTGTATGCCACAACGCCGAATATTTTCGATATTCTGTCCTCTGCCCAATCAAGATCGCAATCGTCCCTCATCGGCTCGACATAAATTGTCGACTGCGCAACGCTTACCTGATATTCTCCCTTGGGGGCGATTCTTCTTCTGATGCTTTTCAGGAGGGTTTCTTCAAAGGTTCTTCTGTTCTGTCCCTTGAGAACTATCTCTCCGAGCTTTAATAAAATAACTTCCTGCATTTTTTCTCCTATCTGTGAGCGAGAGAATCAAGACCCTCCCGCAGAGTTTTCAAAAATATATCCGCTTCTTCGGGCGAATTGTAGCGTGAAAAACTTACTCTTATCGAGCTGTCTATTCTGTCCGCCGAATATCCCATTGCCGCCAAAACATGGCTCGGTTTCGACTTGGAACAGGCAGAGCCCGAGGACACAAAAATATCCCTTTCGCTCAAAAAGTGAAGCATGGTCTCACTTCTCACACTTCCGCACGAGAAGTTAAGTATGTACGGCAACGCATCGTCTCTCGAATTTATAACGACGTCGGGCATTTCTCGCAAACCGTTTAAAAGTCTGTCACGAATATCCGTCACAAGTGCAAGCTCCTCTTTCTCGTCAGGCAATACTCTTACCGCCTCGCCGAATGCACAAATTGCCGGCACGGGCTCCGTGCCGGGTCTTATTTGCTTTTGCTGACTTCCGCCGAATGCACGGGGATTAACCCTTGCTTTTTTTGAGATATAAATTGCGCCTACGCCCTTTGGCGCATGAACCTTGTGACCGCTGATTGTCATCATGTCGACGCCGAGTTTTTTTAGATTAATCTTGATTTTGCCGAATCCCTGAACATCGTCCACATGGAAAAAAGCGGGTGCGTTCGCACGCTTTATTGCGTTTGATACCGCGCCAAGCGGCAAATTAACTCCCGTCTCGTTGTTTACAGCCATCATACTTACAAGTATCGTCTTTTCGTTGACCGCCTCATAAACGGCAGACTCGGGAATTTGACCGCTTGCATCGGGCTTTAAGAAAATTACCTCAAAGCCTTGCTTTTCGAGCTCCTCTGCGGCACGCAAAACAGACGGATGCTCGATTGCCGTCGTCACTATTCTGTTGCCTCTGCGTTTTCTTGCGTCTGCACCGCCGAGCACAGCAAGATTATTTGCCTCGGTTCCGCCTGATGTGAAATAAATTTCACTTTCGTCTGCGCCGATTTTCTGTGCGATTATTTCTCTTGCTTTTGTTACTTCTTTCTCCGCCTCAAAACCGACAGAATGAAGTGACGAGGGGTTTCCCCAACATTCTGTCATCATGCTGTAAGCCTTGTCGGCGGCTTCCTTGCATACCTTCGTGGTAGCGGAATTATCAAAATATATCATTATAACTTTCTGTATCCTGTGTTGAAATCTACTGTATTTTTAAGCTCTTCGCTGTTTTTGAATCGCTTAAGATTTTGAATCACGATATTAACTATGCGATTCTTGGTTTGCTCAAGGTGAAATCCGCCCGATACATGCGGTGTGATTATCACGTTTCCCGCATCCCACAACGGATCGTCCTTGGGGAGCGGTTCGGGATCCGCAACATCAAGACCCGCACCGAATATTTCGCCGTTCTTTAATGCTCTCACAAGTGCGTCCTGATCGACAATCGATCCTCTGCCGACATTGAGAAAAACGGCAGAGTTTTTCATTTTTGCAAATTTATCTTCATCAAACATATGCGCAGTTTCTTTAGTTCCGGGTAAAGCAACGGCAACGCAGTCGGCTCTGCTCAAAAGAGAATCGAGCTCTTCGCTTAAGTGAACCTCGTCGGCATACTGCGACGGCGAAGCGTCCTTTCTTCTCACGCCGATGATGTATGCGCCCATAGCCTTGCAAAGCTTAGCAAACTCAGTTCCGATATCGCCGAGGCCGACAACCAAAACGGTAGAACCCCAAACGGACGAAACCTCTCCCAAATCTCCCCACTCGTGCTTTCTCTGAAGATCGTGGTAGCCGTTAAGTTTTTTGATAAGCTCAAGGTACATGCCAAGCATATGCTCCGCAATGGCAAGGCCGTAACCGCCCGTTGCGTTGGTGAGCATAACTCCTTTTGGAAGCGACTTTATGTAAGCGTCAACACCGGCGGATGCCGTTTGAAGCCATTTCAAATTACCGCAAGAAGGAAGCATTTGGGGATTGGGGCATCCGAGAATGATATCTGCGGATTCCATGAGCTCCTTTGACGGATTTTCGTCAAAAATATATTCATACTCGGGGACGGCGGCACAAATCAGTCCGTTGTCCTTGTCATTAAGAGAAATTACCGATAAAACTCTCATATTTCACCTCAAAAATCAAAGCGTATCTATAATCTCAAGCCAAATTCTTGAGCAAGCGTCGGAGGGCATTCTGAAATCGCCTCTCGGTGAGAGCGTGACAGATCCGACCTTAGGGCCGTCGGGCAGACAAGAACGCTTAAACTGCTGCGTGAAAAATCTTCTGTAAAAGGTTTTAAGCCATTTTTTAATCGTTTCGCTGTCGTAGGTTTTGTCGAACGCTTTAAGCGCCATACGATAAATTTTGTCGGGCGTGAAGCCGAAACGAAGCATATTGTAAAGGAAGAAATCGTGAAGCTCGTAGGGGCCGACGAGATCCTCTGTTTTCTGGGAAATCTCACCATCTTTCGGCGGCAAAAGCTCGGGGCTTACTGGAGTATCGAGTATATCGTAAAGAACATCTTTTATGCTTTCGTTCGTGTCGGCGGTGTACTTAACCAAATGGCGCACGAGCGTTTTCGGTATCGAAGAATTTACCGCATACATCGACATGTGGTCTCCGTTGTAAGTAGCCCAACCGAGCGCAAGCTCCGATAAATCTCCCGTACCGACAACTATTCCGTTCTCCTTGTTTGCTATATCCATCAAAAGCTGAGTTCTCTCTCTTGCCTGAGAGTTCTCATAGGTTACATCGAGCTTTTCTGGGTCTTGACCGATATCCGCAAAGTGCTGATTTACAGCCGCCTGAATGGGAATTTCTCTGAAATTTACGCCCAGTTTCTCTGCGAGCGTCTGAGCATTTGATTTTGTTCTGCCCGTTGTGCCGAAACAAGGCATGGAAATCGCCTTAATTCCGTCACGGTCAAGTCCGAGTGAATCAAATGCATTAACCATAACGAGAAGCGCAAGGGTGGAATCGAGTCCACCGGAAAGTCCGACAACGGCGGTCTTTGCGTTTATATGTTTAAGTCTTGTGGCAAGGCCCGTGTACTGAAGCTGTAAAATCGTCTTGCATCTTGTGGAGAGTGCGTCGGAATTGCTCGGAACAAACGGCTTGGGATCGATAAATCTGTCGGTCTCGAAATCTGAGAAAGTCTCGTCCTCATAGTCGAATGAAACGACAGTGGCACTGTCGGCGCAGTCATCGCTCCACGTATTCATTCTTCTGCGCTCCTGAATAAGCTTTTGAACGTCAACATCGCCGTAAGTTATGCCCGATGTGAAAAGCTCGCTCTCGCTCACGATACCGCCGTTTTCGGTGATAAGTCGGTGGCCGGCAAAAACCATATCCTGGGTGGACTCGCCAAATCCGGAATCGGTATAAACATAAGCCGAAAGAAGTCTGCCCGAATAGGCGCCGAGCATCATTCGGCGGTAATCGGCTTTGCCGATAATCTCATCGGAGCACGATGCGTTCATTATAACGGTTGCGCCCGCCTTTGCAAGCCTTACACTCGGCGGAGAAGCTATCCAAATATCCTCGCAGACCTCAAACCCCAAGCAAAAATCGGGGTTGTTTGCACAACAGAAAACTATGTCCTCGCCCATCGGCACTTCAAATCCGCAGAAATTAATATAAGCCGTGCCGTTTGCGGGCGTGAAATGTCTTATTTCGTAAAACTCAGAGTAGTTCGGAATGTTCTTTTTTGCGGGAAGACCCAAGAGTTCTCCCGACTTAAAAACAGCCACACAGTTATAGAGAGAACCCATGTACGGCACGGGCATACCAACGCCGACCAAAATATCGCAGTCGCTTGTTTCCTCAATCAACTGTCTCAAGCACTCCTGAGCTTTACCCTCGAGAGTTCTGTCCTTGAAAAGATCCTGACAAGTGTAGCCCGTAACGGCAAGTTCCGGGAAAATGATTGCCGCCGCCTTATTTTCTGCAGCTTCAAAAATCATTTTCTTAATCTCCTGCGTATTATATACGCAGTCGGCAACCTTGACGCTCGGCACAGCTGCCGCCAGTCTTACAAATCCGTCCTTCATAATAAATAAATGACCCGGCATAATCGATATGTCGGGTCTTCCCCTTTCAGAAAAATAGAGAAAATATATTAGCCCATTATTTGAGTTCCGTCGGGTACGGTAGTATCGTCATAATAAGTATCCGTGCTCGCGGTATCATCGTAATAGGTATTGTTGTCCGACTCTGCCGGAATAACGGCGTCAGAGCCGCTGTCTGAATAGCTGTTGTCATCAGCCGTAGAGTAATCGGTGCTGTTGTTATCCGTGCTGTCGGTGCTGTCACCCGTGTAAGGGTTTGAACCGACATAAACGCCGTCCACAATTTGTGAGGTATCGGTGCCGGGACCCACTTTATAGGTGGTCTGTCTCGGTGAGTAAACCGACTCTCCGAGCTGCTCGGTATAGAGTTCCTCGCCGTTCTTGTAGTAGGTTCTCGATGCCTCAGCCTTGTAGCCGAGCATATAAGAAGCCTTGAGCTCTACCTGATTTTGTGCAAGGCTGTAATCAGTCTCGTAAACAACTCCGTCGTCGGGATAGAGCGTTTCTTCTGTCCAAGAATCAACCGTAATGCTATCCCAGTCGTCAGGCTGAACACCGTAAATCTTGACCGTGAGGGTTGTTCCCTCCATGCCGGCGCAAATATAAATTGTGGTGTCCATATTGTTTGTAAATTTATAGTCGAGGTCGTTGTAGCTTACGGTTGCGTCAAGTCCGATCGGAACATAAGAAGACGGCATCTGATGGCAGTCTCTGAAATCAATCTGAAGTCCCGCATAAAGACATGCGATGTAAAGCGTGGAAGAAGTCTGGCAAATTCCGCCGCCGTAAACAGGTGTGAGAACGCCGCCCACAATACCGTTTGCGGGTAAGAATCCGCTTTCTGCCGTTGTGGAATCACCGACAGTATCGTTAAACGAGAACTGCTCGCCCGGCTGTAAAACCGTACCGTTGATTTTATCAGCGGCAAGAGCCATGTTGTGGTTACCGTTCTCGGTGTTGGTGGACTCCGTGGAGTACGAAGAAATAAGTCCGTACTTCTGATCGAGCATATCGACGGTCACCTCGGGATCGGTCTTGGTCGTTTTAGCCTCGACGTTTCCGCTTGTTCCCTTTGCGAACTGCTCGTTGACAAGCACAAGAGTTTTCTTTACGTTTATCTTCTTTCCGGAAGAACCTTCTTTAAACTTAAACTTCTCCGTCTGTGAGTTAAACGATGTGATTGTTGCGTTCTCGGCTTTAATCTCTGTGGAATCTCTGAACTCCTTGAGTTTTTCCTTTGTTGCGTCGTTTGTCTCGCAAGTATAAGTGCAGGCAATTGTGGCTTTCTCGCTTGTCTTGCTTGCCTTTGTGAGCTCATCCTTTGCGTTGTTGGATGTAATGTCGCATCCATCACCCGTAATCGCAAGGCTCTGATTGTTAAACTGAACCGTTACGGTGATTTTGTTGAGCTGATCACGGCAATATTTCTCCGCCTGAGAAATTGCGTCCTCCAAGGTAAGTCCGCCTATGTTAAGCTCGCCGTAGGTGCTTCCCTTTGGGAATGTATATGCCTTTGGCGTAGCCGTAGCCGAAACGGTGCTTACGACATTTCCCGTAGAAACAGCGGCTTCCTCACCGCCCGCCTTTGAACAGGAGGCAAACGAAACGGCACATACCGCTATCATGGCGGCAACTATGATTTTCTTTAAATAATCGTGTTTCATTTATATATAAATCTCCAAAATAAAATATGTATATACCATACCTTTTCATTATAGACCCGAGTTTACAAATTGTAAAGAAAAAAGCAAGCCGAAAAATAAAATTTGTTCGGAGCTTTTCACGATTTTTTTGCAAAAAAACGGCTCCGCAAAAACGAAGCCGTAAAATTTACCTGAAATCTTTTGTTATTATATTGTCTGCCTTTTTGTAGATGAGGCACATGGTGACGCACTCGATTACTCCCATGATAAGCGCCTGAGGAAGTCTCATAACGAGCATCTGCACATAAGTCATGTTGTAAAAATCATGATAGAGCAGGAAAAGGCAATAAGTATTCACGAAAATCGTGAACACCACGCTGTTAATAAGAACATAAGAGATGATTCTCTTAACGCTGCACTTTTTATGAATAAAAAGTGCCGTGATGACCGCCGTCATCGCATAGGTTATCGTGAGCAAAGGATTGTATGCTCCGAAACTGAATGTCACAAGCCAGTAGCCGACTATATCGCCGAGCGCCGCTACTATCGCCGCATGTGGTGCGCCGTATCTTCTTGCCGCAATCGCAATGGGCAAAAATCCCAAGCTGAAACGCATATTCCAAAAATTGACTTGAAGATAGGTTTTCAGAACCAGCTCCAGCGCAATAAGCATGGCAAGAATAGAAAGGTTTGTGACGGATAAGAGCTTTTTGGTGTCTGACATAAAAATACCTCCTTGTTAGACACCGCGGTTTAACAGGGAGATTCTCCGAGTTAAAACAGCGGGATGCGACCTGATTACCGCAAGAATACTTTTCGTCCGAGCGACAACTCCCCGTTCACTCGGCACTTCACGCATTCAGATCTACTCTGTTTTCTTCTTTGACCATATTAAGTTTTGATCGTTTCATATCATAATACTGCTTATGTCCCTTGTCAATATATTTCGATAAAAACATAAAGTATACATTTTCGGGCATAAAAACGAGGAAAGAATTTTACTTCTTTCCCCGTGATTTTAGGCTCTTATTCTTTTACGTTTGTATCGGCGGAAACTATTTCCTTTATGCTGGTAGCCATTCCTGCCAAGCCCTGAATGTTTGACGGCACGATAATCTTTGTTGCCTTTCCGTCAGCCGCTTTCTCAAATGCCTCAAGGCTCTTGAGTGCAACAACGGCATCACTGGGCGATGCCTCGTTGAGCATCTTGATTGAGTCGGCAAGAGCCTTCTGAACCTGTCTGATTGCCTCGGCTTCACCTTCAGCCTCTCTCACCTTTGTTTCCTTTATAGCGTCGGCTTTAAGTATAGCGGACTCTTTCTGACCTTCTGCAATAAGGATTGCAGATCTCTTTTCGCCTTCAGCGTCAAGAATCTTCGCACGTCTCTCACGCTCTGCCTTCATCTGCTTTTCCATGGACTCCTGAATTTCTCTCGGAGGAATAATGTTCTTGAGCTCGACACGGTTTACTTTGATTCCCCACGGGTCTGTTGCCTCGTCGAGAATAACTCTTATCTTGGAGTTGATAACGTCTCTTGATGTTAAGGTGTGGTCGAGTTCCATTTCACCGATTATGTTACGAAGTGTGGTAGCCGAAAGATTTTCGATTGCCGATATCGGTCTTTCAACGCCGTAAGTATAGAGCTTGGGGTCTGTAATCTGGAAATAGACGACTGTATCTATCTGCATGGTTACGTTATCCTTTGTGATAACAGGCTGGGGCGGGAAATCGATAACCTGCTCCTTAAGGCTTACTTTCTTTGCGATTCTGTCGATAAACGGAATTTTCACATGCAAGCCCGTCTGCCATGAAACGTGATAAGCACCCAATCTTTCGACCACGTATGCGTGAGCCTGGGGCACCACCTTGATATTTGAAATTACTACCAGTACCACTACTATAAGCAGTACAAGAAAAACTGTTAAAGCTGCCATTTTTACTCCTTCCCGTCAATCCTCTTAACCTTGAGTTTGACGCCTTCAATTGCTTCGATTTTTACCAAAGCCCCCTTTGGTATGTCTTCATCGCTTACCGCCGACCAATCGCTTCCCGAGACGAGAACTCTTCCCGTTCCCTCTATCACGTTAATCGGCACGGTAACTCTGCCCTCCATGCCGATGTATCTGTCGGCATTTGTCGGGGTGTTGTCCGTCTTTCTCAAACGTGCGACTATCGGCTTAGTCGCTATGAGCGAAACAACGGTCACTGCCACAAAAGCGATGAGCTGTACTTTTATTCCGAGACCGCAAAGCGACAAAATAAACGCCACCACGCCGCCCACGGCAAACCAAATGGAAACTATCTGCGGGCCCATAGCCTCAATTACAAGTGCCAAGACTATAACCGCAAGCCAAATCCACTTTACCACTTCATCTCCTCCTTTCGTGGTACGAATTTAATATATCATATAAACAAATTCACTTCAACAAATACTTAGGGGAAATAGCACTGCTTATTCCCCACGGGGCGAGAAATTGTACTCTTATTTGTCAAAATACCCAAACAAAAGGTAAAAATTTATGCATAAAATAAAAATAAGAATAATTCTCATTATTAGTATTGACTAACCCTATACCCCTCGTGTATACTTGTGACAGTAAGAAACACGGAAGGAGAAAGGCACATGACCAAGCTTGCGGCAGAACTTTTGAATTTAATTCAAAACTCCGACAGACACATGAGCGCCGAAGAGATATTCATGCTTTGCAAAGATAAGGGCGTGCGAATTTCCTTTGCGAGTGTTTACAGAAATCTTACCAATCTTGTTGAGAGCGGCGATATAAGAAGAGTTCCCGTCACGGGAGAGCCCGACAGATTCGATAAGACGATAAGAGCGCACGACCACGCGTTCTGCACGAAGTGCGGAAGCGTCTTTGATGTGGATGTCGGAGACATGCAAAAGTATCTGAGCGAAAAGCTCGGCGGTGAAATTGAGAGTTACGCTTTAACAATTAAGTTAATTTGCCCCAAGTGCAAGGCGAAACTCATAGAAGAAAAAGCAGATAACGCATAAGCGTTAATATAACTTTGACAGTATTTAATTTTTTAGGAGGAATTTTATTATGGCTAAGTATGTATGTCAGATTTGTGGTTATGTTTATGAGGGCGACACTCTTCCGGAGGATTACAAGTGCCCCATTTGTAAAGCTCCCGCTTCCAAGTTCACAAAGCAGGAGGGCGAGATGAGCTGGGCTGCCGAGCACGTTGTCGGCGTAGCTAACGGCGCACCTCAGGATATTATCGACGGTCTTCGCGAGAACTTCAACGGCGAGTGCAGCGAAGTCGGTATGTATCTTGCTATGGCAAGAGTCGCTCACAGAGAGGGCTACCCCGAGATCGGTCTTTACTGGGAGAAAGCAGCTTACGAAGAGGCTGAGCACGCAGCAAAGTTCGCTGAGCTTCTCGGCGAGGTTCTCACAGACAGCACAAAGAAGAATCTTCAGATGAGAGTTGACGCAGAGTACGGCGCAACAGAGGGCAAGGTTAAGCTTGCTGCACGTGCTAAGGAGCTCGGTCTTGACGCTATTCACGATACAGTTCACGAGATGGCAAGAGACGAGGCAAGACACGGCAAAGCACTCAAGGGCTTGCTCGAGAGATATTTCGGCTGATAAAATAAAAAGACTTACGGGAGAGCGAAACTGCTCTCCCGTTTTCATTTCAAAAGAAAAAGCTTGCACCGCGAAGTGCAAGCTTAATTTTTATTCTTCGGGGTCTAAAACCCAAGGACTTTCGTAAACCAAGAACGGATCTACATCGACGCATTTTGATTCGTCGTGATTTCCGGCAATATCCCAAGCTACCGTTCCCAAAAGGCAATCGAGGGTGTCGTAGAAATATTTTTCGTCACGAAGCGGATAGAACGCAGAGTTCTCGCTTGCGTTCTCCAAAATCGGTTTGCAGTCAAAAAGTCTTATGCATCCGTTGCTGAAATATGCATAAACCTCGAAATTTGCAGCAGGCAAAACCTTGACAACCTCGGGCATATATCTCATGTAGACGTTGCCGTCCTCATCGGAATACATATCGAGCGGATCGCCGACCTCGGGACTTGATAAAATTTGCTCCGTCTCGACGGATATTTGCTTTTGCGGATCGAATACCCCGGAAACATCCCAAGAGAGTTTTCCGCCGATTACGTTTACTCTGTTCCTGAAAAACTCTTCATCATTAAGTTTTTCAAATTCGCCGCTTTCCGCCAAATCCTTACAGTCGAAAAGTCTTACCGTGTTGTCGGACAAATAGACGTAAACTTTCTTGTCGTCGCTTGCCGCCGCACCGATTACTTTAAGCATAATTTTTCTGCTCCTTACCTCTTTTCAAAATATTCCTCGTACCAAACAAGGAAAGTGTAAATCGTCCAAACCTTGCGCCAAAGGTCGCTGTCTCCACCGACATAAGCGTCGAAAATCTTGTTGATTTCTTCGGTATTGAAGAATTTTTCAGCCGCATCGGAGTGGAACTTTTTCACAACATCGCCGTTATATCTCGAATCCGCCATCCAAATTCTTATGGGAACGATAAATCCGAGTTTCTTTCTGAAAGCGACCTCCTCGGGAAGAACCTTTGCGGCGGCTGTTCTGAATGCCACCTTGTTTTGGGTTTCGTTCACCTTGTATTTTGACGGAAGGCGTGAAGCTATATCGAAAATTCTCGTGTCCGTCAGCGGCATTCTTATTTCAAGCCCCGCCGCCGTGCTCATTTTATCGACATTGAGATAAATATCGCCCTCGAGCCAAATTCTTATATCGACGTCGCTCATCTTTGAAAGCGGATCAATCCCCTCGTTCTCCTCGTAAATCGACTTGACTAAATTAATCGGAAGATACTCGGGGTCGTAGTTTTTGAGTATTCTCTCTTTCTCGTCCTCTTTCATGATGTTTGTGTTGCCGACATAGAAATTTTTGAGGTTGTAGCCGTAACGCTCTGCGTTGCGGTACATATTGTAGCCGCCGAAAAGCTCATCGCTTCCCTCGCCCGAATAGCAAAGCTTTGTGTGCTTTGCCGTGGCGTTACATCCGAGAGTAAAAACGATTGCAGACGCATCACCAAGCGGCTGTTCCATATTGTACATGGTGTAAGGCACGGTGTCAAAGAACATCTCGGGAGTTATAATCAAAGTCGAATTTTTTCTGCCCAAAAGCTCAGCAGTTTTGCGTGCAAGCGGTGACTCGTCAAAACGCTCCTCTTCGTAACCGCATGAATCGGACATTTCTGCGTCCGAGACGGCAAAAACATAAGAAGAATCAACTCCGCCCGACAAAAAAGACTCGGCGGTCTCGTCCGCTGTTTTTACCTCTTTCATTATGCTGAGCAAGGTGGTATGGATCTCGTCCGCCCAATCCTCAAGGCTTTTGCTCTCGTCGGGGTGAAATTCCGGCTTCCAGTAGCGAGTGATTTTTATTTTGCCGTCCTTAAAGGTCATGAAGTGGCCGGGCATAAGCTTTTTCACGCCCTTAAAAAATGTATCCTCACCGCCGACATATGTCAGTGAGAGATAAATCTGGAGCATTTTTTCGTTCAGCTCTTTTTTAAAGCCCTCTTTTTCCATGATGTCACGGATCATTGTGCCGTAAAGCAAATTTCCGTCCTCGGTGAGATAGTAATAAAACGGCTTTGTTCCAAACTGATCTCTTAAGCAGAAAAGCTCATCTTTCTCATCGTCATAAAGAGCAAAAGCAAACATTCCGTGCATGTGAAGAGCCATATTTCCGCCGAATTTCTCATATGCGGCGATTATTATTTTCTCCTCACGCTCTTCTCTCGAGAGTGTCTTTGAAATATTCAGCTCGTCGCAAAGAGCCTCCCAGTTTCTTATGTGGCCCCTGTATTCCTTTATACTTACCATAATTATTCTCCTTGTCACACCTTAGTTTAAATCCAACACAAATAATATTGTGTTGCAAATTAAATTAATAAAAGTATAGCACAAGAGTTTAATTTTAAAAAGATATTTTTCTTTTCAAAAAGCAAAAGCTTTGGGCATTGAAACGCCCAAAGCTTTTTGACTGATTTTGATAATATTACTCGACTGCGGTTACATCGTAGCCTTTTCCCTCGACTGCCGACTTCAAATTTTCATTTGAAACCTCGCTCGAAAGTGTGACAACGGCTGTTCCCTTCTCGTGGCTTACCTCGGCGACTTCAACGCCCTCGATTGCCTCAAGTGTCTTTTTTACGGTAGCCTCACAGTGAGGGCACATCATGCCTTCAATTTTCATGGTCTTTGTCATTTTGTTTTCCTCCGTATTACTTTTGTTTTTGTATGAAAAAGATAAAACTTTGTAGTCGTTATCTTCTATCGCTTTTTTCATTTCGCTCTCGTTTGCATTTGCGCTAAGTGTAACTTCCACCGTACCTTTTTCAAAACTCGGCTTGGCTTCCTTTACAAAATCGAGTGCTTCAAGCGCCTTTTTAACTCTTGCCTCACAGTGGCCGCACATCATACCCTCAACTTTTATGAGAATATCGGGAGCCGACTCGGTTTCCTCCGCCTTCACTTCAATCAGCTTTACACTCGATTTTCTCTTTCTGTCATGCTTTGTACTTCTTATATTGACAAGATTCAATCTAAGCGCATTTGTCACAACGCAGAAACTTGAAAGGCTCATTGCCGCCGCACCGAACATCGGATTGAGTGTCCAGCCGAAGAGATGAATGTAACAACCCGCCGCAAGCGGAATACCGATTACATTGTAGAAAAATGCCCAGAAAAGGTTCTCGTGAATATTCGTGAGAGTTGCTCTTGAAAGTCTTATAGCCGCCGAAACGTCCGTAAGCTTTGACTTCATAACAACAACGTCCGCCGCGTCAACCGCAACATCTGCGCCCGCTCCGATAGCAATACCGATATCGGCTCTTGTCAGTGCCGGGGCGTCGTTTATTCCGTCACCGACCATGGCAACCTTTCCGCTTTCTTTCAGCTTTCTTATCACGGCTTCCTTTCCGTCAGGAAGAACTCCCGCGATAACCTCGTCAACGCCCGCTTCGTTCGCTATCGCCTTTGCGGTCTGCTCGTTGTCACCCGTAAGCATAACAACTCTTATGCCCATATTTTGAAGCTCGCTTATCGCTTTCGGAGAATCTTCCTTGATAACGTCCGCCACGGCGATTATTCCTATGAGCTTTCCGTCCTCCGAGAAGAAAAGCGGAGTTTTTCCCTGTTTTGCAAAAACTTCTGCCTTCTCCTTTATGTCATCCGTAACCGATACGACAGACGAGATGTATTTTCCGCTTCCGCCAACAAGCTTTTTGCCACCGAGAACGGCTTCAAGTCCGTTGCCCGATAGCGCCTTGAAATTCTCTGTTTCCGAGAGTTTGATTTTTTCGTCCTCGGCTTTTTTGAGCACCGCCCTTGCAAGCGGATGCTCGCTTTTTGCTTCGAGCGAGGCGGCTTTTTGGAGAAGTTCGGTTTCTTTGATTCCGTCAAGCGGAAGAATATCCGTAACCTGAGGCTCGCCCTTTGTTATTGTACCCGTTTTGTCGAGTGCGACTATATTAACTTTTCCCGTCTCCTCAAGAGAAACAGCCGTCTTGAAAAGTATGCCGTTTCTTGCACCTTTTCCGCTTCCGACCATAATTGCAACGGGCGTTGCAAGTCCCAGAGCGCACGGACAGCTTATAACGAGAACGGAAATTCCCCTTGCAAGCGCATAACCCACGCTTTGACCGACAAGCAGCCAAACGATTATCGTCACGACTGCTATCGATATGACTGCGGGAACAAAAATTCCAGAAACCTTATCGGCAATTTTTGCTATGGGAGCTTTCGTTGCGGCGGCATCGCTAACCATTTTGATAATCTGAGAAAGAGTTGTGTCCTCGCCTACTCTCGTAGCCTCACAGCGGATAAATCCCGACTGATTGATTGTTGCGGCAGAAACCGAATCTCCAACCTCTTTGTCTACGGGAACGGATTCGCCCGTGAGTGCCGATTCGTTCACCGCCGAACTTCCCTCGATAACAACTCCGTCTACGGGGATTGATTCACCGGGACGGACAACAAAAACATCGCCCTTTTTAACTTCCGAGATATTGACGGTTATCTCTTTTCCGTTACGCTCGATATTTGCCGATTTCGGCGTTAGCTTCATAAGCTCCTTGAGTGCGTCCGTCGTCTTGCCCTTGCTTCTCGCCTCGAGCATTTTTCCGACCGTGATAAGCGCAAGTATCATTGCCGCCGACTCAAAATAAAACTCGTTCATCCACGGCATAGCCGCATCGGCACCGCCGTGAACCTGAGCGTCCGTCATCATAAACAGCGCATAAACGCTCCAAAGGAACGATGCGCCCGAACCGAGTGCCACAAGCGTATCCATGTTGGGTGCTTTGTGAATAAGTCCCTTAAAACCGCTTATAAAGAACTTTTGGTTTATAACCATAACGATTGCCGCCAGCAAAAGCTGGACAAGTCCCATGGCTACGTGATTCCCTTCAAAGAAGGACGGAAGCGGCCAGCCCCACATCATGTGGCCCATGGAAAAATACATCAGCACGCACAAAAATCCTACCGACGCTATAAGTCTTCTTTTAAGCTTAGGTGTCTCGGTGTCCTTTAGTGCGTCCTCTTCGCCGCTTATCTTTGCGGCACCCTTTAAGGATGCGCCGTAGCCCGCATTCTCTACCGCTTTTATTATCGCGCTGTCGCTTGCCGTGCCCTCAACTCCCATGGAGTTCGTGAGAAGGCTCACGGAGCAAGACGTAACGCCATCAACAGAAGATACCGCCTTTTCGACTCTCGAGCTGCATGCGGCACAGCTCATTCCCGTAACATTATACTGCTTCATTCTTGCCTCATTTCATGAGCTTATAAATCGTGTCCATAAGTTCGTCAACCGTTTCTTCCTTTCCGTTTTTGATGTCCCTCACAACGCAGTGATGCACATGATTGGAAAGAAGCTCTCTGCTGAACGCATTCATAGCCGAGGTGACAGCCGCCGACTGAGTTAAAATATCGGGGCAGTAGGCGTCATTCTCGAGCATGCGCTTAATTCCCCTTATTTGACCTTCGATTCGGCTTAGTCTGTTCATCAGCTTTTTTATTTCTTCATTCGTACGCTCCGTTGTTTTGCCGTCATCGCACGAACAGCAGCATGAGCATTTTTTGTTGTTCTCTTCCATAAGTTTTCCTCTCTTAAATATACCCCTATGGGGTATTTACAACTGAATTATATTACCGAAAGCCCACTTTGTCAATAGTTATTTCTGTGATATTGACTTCTGATTTTCTTTGTCATAAAATAAACGAAAAAGAAAGGAGCTTAAAGCATGGAAAAAATAGCAAGCTTTACTATAAACCATATTGCTCTCGAACCCGGCGTGTATGTCTCGAGAAAAGATCACATCGGCAAGGAGACCGTCACGACCTTTGACCTCAGAATCACATCTCCCAACGACGAACCAGTTATGAACACCGCCGAGGTTCACACAATCGAGCACTTGGGCGCAACTTATCTTAGAAACGAACCCGATTGGCAGGATAAAATCGTCTATTTCGGCCCTATGGGATGCAGAACGGGATTTTATCTCATTCTTGCGGGCGACCTCGAATCCAAAGATATAGTCGGTTTGGTAACTTCGATGTTCGAGTTTGTGCGTGACTTTGAGGGAGAAATTCCCGGTGCAAGTCCGAGAGACTGCGGAAATTACCTCGATATGAATCTTAACATGGCGCACTACATCGCAAAGCAGTATTTGGGCAGAACCCTTTACGGCATTGACGAAAGCCACTTAATTTACCCGGAATAAAACAAAAAGCGATGCCGTAAAAACAGCATCGCTTTTTATTTTAAGTGATTATTATTTAATTACTATTTTCTGGAACTTCTTGCCCTTTTTGACCACGATGTAGCCCTTTTCGAAGTCCTCAGCGGTAAATCTCTTTGTCACGTCGTTTACCTTCTCGTCATCGACGGAAACGGAATTCTGTGTGACAAGAGTTCTTGCGTCTCTCTTGGACTGAGCAAGCTTTGAAATGACGAGAATATCGAGAAGTCCGATGCTTCCGTCAGTTAACTCAACCTCTGTTGTGGGCATATTGTCAGTAACAGCTGCGCCCGCACCGTAAAGTGCCTTTGCGGCTGTCTGAGCCTTTTCAGCCTCTTCCTCGCCGTGAACAAGCTTTGTGAGCTCGTAAGCCAAAATCTCCTTAGCCTTGTTAAGCTCGCTACCCTCCCACTTATCCATCTCGTCAATCTGCTCGAGAGGTAAGAATGTGAGCATTCTGATGCACTTGAGAACGTCTGCATCGTCAACATTTCTCCAGTACTGGTAGAAATCGTAGGGGCTTGTCTTGTTCGGGTCAAGCCAAACGGCACCCGATACGGTCTTGCCCATCTTCTTTCCCTCAGAGTTGAGAAGAAGTGTGATTGTCATTGCCTGAGCCTTTGCATCCTGCTCCTCAAGGCCGAGTTTCTTTCTGATGAGCTCTCGTCCGCCGAGCATATTCGACCACTGATCGTCGCCGCCGAACTGGAGGTTACAGCCGTAATCGGTGTAGAGTCTGTAGAAGTCGTAGCTCTGCATGATCATGTAGTTGAACTCGAGGAAAGAAAGACCTTTCTCCATTCTCTGCTTGTAGCACTCGGCTCTGAGCATATTGTTGACAGAGAAGTACGGGCCAATCTCACGAAGAACGTCAACATAGTTGAGATCTAAAAGCCAATCACCGTTGTTTACCATGAGAGCCTTGCCGTCAGAGAAATCGATGAAACGTGACATCTGCTTTTTGAAGCACTCGATGTTGTGATCGATAGTCTCTTTTGTGAGCATTTTTCTCATGTCGGATTTACCGGAGGGATCGCCGATCATACCGGTTCCGCCGCCCAAAAGAGCAATCGGCTTGTTGCCGGCCATCTGAAGTCTCTTCATAAGGCAAAGCGCCATAAAGTGACCTACATGCAGTGAATCTGCCGTGGGGTCAAATCCGATGTAGAAAGTAGCCTTACCGGCATTGACCAACTCTCTTACTTTCTTTTCATCCGTAACCTGTGCTATCAGACCTCTTGCCTGAAGCTCTTCATAAATTCCCATTTTAACACGTCCTTTCAAATTGTTTATCAGGGGACTGGGAATAAAAAAAGCCCCCTGCAAAATGCAGAGGGCATAAATTTCTTTACGCGGTACCACCTCAGTTTACCGTTTCCTTACGAAAACGGCCTCATCAGGTACAGAAGATAACTTCTTATACCTTTGCGCTTTAACGCTCGCCTGCGGAAACTCCTACTTCTTTTTCAGAGCTCGGCTCGGGAATGTATTTCGGGTGCTCTTCTCTTCGGCTTACACCAACCGCCGAATCTCTTTGCTGAAGCTTGCGCCGTACTTCTTTCCGTCATAGCTTTTATAAAATTCAGTATATCGGTAATTTTCATTTTTGTCAAGCACAAAATTAAGCTTTAATTTTTGAGCATTTCTTCTGCCATTTTGAGCTTGAGCGGAGTTATTTCGTCGCCGCCGATTATTCTTGCAAGCTCTTTGAGTCTCTCGTCGTGATCTAACAGCTTAACTTCTGTCCTTGTTCGGTTTCCGTCGTCGTTCTTTCTTATGAGCATTTGGTTGTCTGCCATGGCGGCAATTTGCGCAAGGTGAGTGATGCAGATTATCTGTCTTGAAGCCGCCGCCTCTTTAAGCTTAAGTCCGACTTTTCTTCCCGCCTCGCCGCTTATTCCCGTGTCGATTTCATCGAAAATGAGCGTGTCGATGTTGTCACCGTTTGAGAGAACGGTTTTTATGGCAAGCATAATTCTCGAGAGTTCACCGCCCGAAGCAATCTTAGACATCGGCTTTAAGCTCTCACCGGAGTTTGCCGAGACCATAAACTGCATGTCGTCGCAACCGAAACGGTTTAGCGGCACTCTGTCCTGTCTGACGGCAAATTCAACGCTCGGCATATTCAAAAATTTAAGCTGGTTCTTAACTTCTTGGCTGAACCTTGAGGAGCATTCCTTTCTTTTCTCGGAAAGCTGCTTTGCAAGGCTAATCGCCCTTTCTTTTACCGACTCAAATTCTGCCGTTAGCATCTCTGTTTTCTCGTCTGCAAGCTCGATCGATTCAAGCTCGTTTCTTGAATTTTCGAGGAAATTCAAAATATCCTGTTCCGTCTCGCCGTATTTTAGGCTTAAGCGGTAAAGAAGATCTATTCTCTCCTCAATCTCGTCAAGCTCTGCGGGGTCGAAATCAAACGAATCGGCAAAACTTCTCAGTTCTGCCTCGGCGTCCTCCAAAAGATACTCTGCATTTCGCAGTTCCTCGGCTGTTGCGGTCAATGGCAAGTGACTTCTTGCAGCGCTCTCCGCAAGCACTGCCGCACGGGAAACATAAGCGATTGCGCCCTCAAAATCGGTATCGCCGTTTAGAAGCTGTTTTGCCTCGGTCACGTCATTGGTGATTTGCTCGCCGTGACGAATCTGATCGGCACGCTTGTTTAGCTCCTCTTTCTCACCCGGCTTAATGTCTGCGGCGGCAATCTCCTCAATCTGATATTTGAGCAGATCGATTCTTCTCGCCTTTTGGTTCTCGTCCATTTTGAGTTTTTCAAGCTCACGCTGAATTTCACGCAGTCTGTCATATTCCTTGCGGTAATCGCCGAGAAGTTCTCCAAGACCGCCGTAAGCGTCGATATATCTCCCGTGAATTTCGGTATTCATAAGGTCATAGCTTTCATGCTGGCCGTTTATATTAATCAGCGTGTTGCCTATTTCCTTGAGCATTGCCGCTGTAATGGGCACGCCGTTTGCTTTTTGCGTGCTTCTTGACGGTTTAATCGTCTTGACAAGCTGTAACTCGTCGTCATCATGCGGAACTCCCAATTCGTCAAGCTTATCGGTCACGGCAGAATTAAGTCCAGTGAACATCGCCGAAACAAGGGCGCTGTCGGTGCCGCTCCTTATGAGGTCTTTCGAGGTTCTCTCTCCCGTCACGGCATGAATTGCGTCAATGATGATAGATTTACCCGCACCGGTCTCACCCGTCAGGCACGTAAATCCCGACTCAAAATCGATGGAAGCTTTTTCTATGACGGCGATATTTTCGATATATAAAGCGGAAAGCACACTCTCACCACCCTGTTACTGCATAATGAGCTTGCTGAACTCTTCCTGACGGTTCTTTGCTTCCTCTGTCGATTTGCACACGCAAAAAATTGTATCGTCGCCTGCGATTGTTCCGACTATGCCTTTAAACTCGATTGAATCCATCGATGCGCAAACTGCCTGAGCCATTCCCGTCATACATTTTATTACGAGTATGTTCTGGGCGTAATTTACGTTCACAACGGAGTCCGCAAAAAGCGAATAGAATTTTGAGGACATATCGGAGCTTGCGTCACGGCTTGTTGAGTAACGGTATTTTCCCCTTGGACCCATGCTCTTTACGAGTCTGAGTTCTTTAATATCTCTCGAAACAGTAGCCTGAGTTACATCAAAGCCGTTGCTCCTTAAAATGTTCATGAGTTCTTCCTGAGTATCGATATCATAATCTCTGATAAGCTCAAGAATTTTAGCGTGTCTTCCTGTTTTCATAAAATCTCTCCTTAACGCGCGATAAGCTTTCGGCTCACCACGTCATAAAAGCTTGTTTTTCCCATTCTTATCAATCGTATGCTGCGCTTTGCGACAGAGAAACTGACCACATCGTTTTCGTCTATGTCAATCGGCTTGTTTCCGTCAATCGTGAGCATAAATTTTCCGTGATCTCTGTCCCTTATTCTGACAGAAATCTCTGTATTCCCGCTGTAAATAACCGCACGGTCATAAAGCGACATCGGACATATCGGCGTAAAAATCATGCAGTTCAAAGTCGGATCGACAATCGGGCCTCCCGCCGAAAGCGAATAAGCGGTCGAGCCGGTCGGCGTTGCAACGATTATTCCGTCGGCACGGTGCGGATAAGCTCCGCAGCCGTTTATATCAACCGTAAAATCAATCGCTCTGGTATCACGGCACGAGATGATACCGTCGTTCAGTGCAAAGTACGGAAGCGGATTTCCGTTGACGGAACAGCTCAGCATTTTTCTTTCTTCAACCTGACCGCTGCCCCTTATAACCTCGGGAATTTTTTCGATGCTGTCGGGTTCAAGTCCCGCAAGGTAACCGAGTCTGCCCATGTTTATTCCGAGTATCGGCACATCGAAAGCCGCTGCATGCTTTGCGGCATGGAGAATTGTTCCGTCGCCGCCCACTGTGATTATCACGTCGCTTTTTGCCGCAAGCTCATAGTGATGCGAGAGAGTTTGCACTCCCGGAAATTTATCAGCAAGATTTCCGTGAACGAAAACCTCGTCGCCGCTTTTTCTCAGCACATCGATTATTTGAGCCGTGCATTTTTCTGCACCAACCTTGTCGAGATTCGGAATAAGAGCTACTTTCATTTTAAGTCACCCAAGCGTATTGTGAGAGCTTTCTACAACCTTGGACGGGTCAAAGCCCTCAAAGCATATTGTTTCTTCTGATTTTTGAAGCCATGCGAGATATTCGATGTTGCCTTCGGGGCCCTTTACGGGCGAGAACGTGAGTCCGAGAACGGAAAAGCCGTTTTCAAGAGCAAATCCGCAAATATCGGAGACAACCTCCTTGTGAACGTTTATATCGCGCACAACTCCCTTTTTGCCAACCTTTTCTCTGCCCGCCTCAAACTGCGGCTTTATAAGGCAAACCACATAGCCGCCGTCTGCCAAAAGCGGACGAATTGCGGGCAAAATCTTCTTGAGCGAAATGAAGCTGACGTCAACGCTCGAAAGATAAATATCCTCCGGCACCTGCTCGTGGGTTAAATATCTTGCGTTGGTTCGCTCCATGTTGACTACTCTTTCGTCGTTTCGAAGACTCCATGCAAGCTGGCCGTAGCCGACATCGACGGAATAAACCTTGACGGCGCCGTTTTGAAGCATGCAGTCGGTGAAACCTCCCGTTGATGCGCCTATATCCATACAAACCTTTCCCTCAAGCGTAATGGGAAATTCTGCCATAGCTTTCTCGAGTTTCAAGCCGCCTCGGCTCACGTACTTGAGCGCCGTTCCCCTTACCTCGATTTTTGCGTCCTCGGAAACCAAGGTTCCAGGTTTGTCGGATTTTTGATTATCTACATAGACAAGACCTTCCATAATCATGACCTTAGCCTTTTCACGGCTTGCGGCATAATTTTTTTCAAACAGAAGTATGTCCAATCTTTTCTTTTCTGCCATTTAATTCTCCTTATTCACGGTTTTTAAAACCTCTTCGGCTATTTTTTCCGATGTGAGACCAAGTTTTCTTAAAACCTCGAGCATCGGGCCGTGCGAAACAAATCCCTCGTCGATAGCGTGAAGATGAGCGCCGCTTTTGTAGCCTTCAAGCATAAGCTTGCTGAAAAAGCCCTCGCCTATTCCGCCGACGGTGTAGCCCTCCTCGAAGAAGAAAATCTCCTCACTTGAAAGAGCCGCCTTCACAGCGTTTTCGTCTATCGGAACCACTCGGTTGAGCTTAATTATTTTTACATTTATTCCGCTTTTTGTAAGCTCCTCCCTTGCAAGACAGCACTGGGAGAAAATTCTGCCGTAAGTTACCAACGTTATCTTGGCGTTTTCATCGCCGTAAATATCAAAATTACCGTAACTCGGTTTAAAGTCCTCGGGCATATACATCTCGGAGCCTCTCGGGTACCTGACGGCTGTTAATTTCAAGCTGTCGTCCGTGAGATATTTCTCCATGACGTTTTCAAGCTCGGAATAATAAGCTGGCGAATAAACGCTGATGTTCGGTATGGTGCGAAGGTAAGCGCAGTCGAAAACTCCGTTGTGGGTTTTTCCGTCCTCACCGACTATTCCGGCTCTGTCCACCGCCAGCATGGCTTTGAAATTCTGAAGCGAAATATCGTGAAGTATATTGTCGTAGCCTCGCTGCAAAAAAGTTGAGTAAACCGCAAAAATCGGCAACATCCCCTTTTCGGCAAGACCGCCGCTGAATGTTACGGCGTGGCCCTCGGCGATTCCGGCGTCGAAAAATCTTCCGGGGAATTCCTCGGTAAATTTCTGCATTCCCGTTCCGGAAGCCATTGCCGCCGTTATGCCGCAAATTCTCTCATCCCGCTCGGCAAGCTCGCAAAGCTTTTCGCCGAAAACGGAAGAAAAGTTCTTTCCGCTCGGCTCAACTCTGCCCGTTTCAAGCTCGAATCCGCCGACACCGTGGTAGATATTCGGCTGATTTTCGGCAAAATATGCACCCTTGCCCTTTTTTGTCTTGAGGTGAATAATAACGGGCTCGTTCAAATCTTTGACGACATTAAGCACATTTGTGACCGACTCGAGGTCGTTGCCGTCAAACGGGCCGTAATACTCAAAACCGAGGTCGCTGAATATGTTGGAGTCGACAACTCCGCTCTTTACCTTCTCTTTCATGTGCCTAGCAAGCTTTGCAATAGGATCACCGAGAACCGGAATTTTGTCAAGAACACCCTCAGTGTTTTTCTTTGCCTCAATGTATCTTGAAGTAACTCTCAGATTTCTTAGGTATTTTGAAAGTCCGCCCACGTTTTTCGAGATGGACATCTCGTTGTCATTCACGATCACAATAAAGTTTCGGTGAATTCTGCCGGCGTTGTCAAGGCCCTCAAAAGCAAGTCCGCCCGTGAGCGAACCGTCGCCGATTACGACAATCGTGTGGCCCTCTTTGCCCTGAAGCACTCTGCCCCAGTCCGCTCCGAGAGCGGAAGAAATGGACGCCGAGGAATGTCCCGTTGTGAAATGATCGTAAGGACTTTCGTCACGGTTGGGAAATCCCGAGATACCACCCATTGTGCGAAGTCCCGAGAAATCTTTGTAGCGTCCCGTAAGTAGCTTGTGAGTGTAACTCTGATGACCGACATCCCAAACTATCGTATCTCTGTCCAAATCGAAAACGGAAAAAAGCGCAACCGTAAGCTCCACAACGCCCAAGTTCGATGCGAGATGGCCGCCGTTGTGCGATACCGTTTTTATTATCTCTTTTCTTATCTCTGCGCAAAGCTCAAGCTTTTCATCTTCGCTCAAAGCTTTTACGTCCGACGGAGAAACTATCTTCTCTAACAATTAAATTACCCCTTTACCCTTTGTGCGAAATAGCCAACGCACAACTTGAGTTCTGCCGGTGGTTTGCGGCAGTCGTTTTAGGTATCAATCAATCCGTTTTGCAAGCGTGCAGCATTCAGAGTGTTCTGCATGAGCGTCGCTATAGTCATGGGCCCTACCCCTCCCGGAACGGGAGTTATGTAGCCGGCAAGCTTCTCGACAGGCTCAAAGTCCACATCGCCGCAAAGCTTTCCGTCCTCGGTGCGGTTGATACCGACATCTATAATCATCGCTCCCGGCTTAACCATATCGGCGGTCACAAATTTCGGCTTGCCGATTGCCGCAACGATGATATCTGCATTTCTGCAAATTTCAGCTAAATTTTCTGTTTTTGAGTGACATATGGTGACGGTTGCATTGTTGTGAAGCAAAAGCATTGCCATGGGTTTTCCCACGATGTTACTTCTGCCGAGAACAACAGCATTCTTTCCGCTCATATCGTAGCCGACAGACTTGATAAGCTCGATAACTCCAGCAGGTGTGCACGGCAAGAACGCATAGTTTCCTATCATTATTCTGCCAACATTTCCGACAGAGAATGCGTCAACATCCTTCCTGGGATCTATCGCTGCAATAACTGCCTCTTCGTCAAGCCCCTTCGGAAGCGGAAGCTGGCAAAGTATACCGCTTATCTTATCGTCGTTGTTCAGCTCGTCTATAAGGCTTAAAAGCTCAGGCATTGTTGTTTCCTTGGGGAGCTTATATTCTGCGGAGTAAATTCCACAAGCCTCGCATGCTCTCTTTTTGTTTCTCACATAAACCTGTGAGGCGGGATCGTCGCCAACGAGAATGACTGCAAGACCGGGGCAAACGCCCTGTTCCTTTAGTACAGCAACCTCATCTGCGACCCTCTTTTTAACGGCAGCCGAAACTGCCTTACCGTCAATAATGGTAGCCATTGTCTTCTTCTCTCTTTCTTGTGAAGCTTATTCTTCACTTTCTTCTTTCTTTTCTTCTTTATCTTCGTTTTTTACTTCATCCGATGAAGCCTTGTCATCGGTATTTTCTTTGGTCTCTTCAGTCTTTTCATCGGAAGAATTTTCGCCGTCCGACTCGTCCTCATCAGCAAAGATTGTACTCTTTTTTACGGTGTTCTCTTCTTTGTCGGGAACAGCCTCGACGATTTCACCGCCGACAAGGCTCAAACCGTTGAGCTCCATAACTGCTTTTGAACCGCATCCGCTGAGCGAAGTTCTGTTTCTGAAAACAATCAAAAGAACAACAGCCGTGAGTGCTATAGCCGCACTGATAAGCTGAGAAACTCTCAAATCGAGTCCCGGAACGGTGAGAGAATCGGTTCTGAGTCCCTCGATGAAAAATCTTCCCACGCCGTACCAGAGCATGTATAAAATAGTTGTCTGACCGTCATATCTTCTTCTGCGTACCGTGAAAAGATGTAAGACAATGAAGCCCAAAAGCATCCAGAGCGACTCATAGAGGAAGCACGGGTGAACGGGGCCGACAACAACCTTTTCGGTTGCGTCCGACTGCATGCCCCACGGCAAATTGGTAGAGCCGCCGAATGCCTCCTGATTAATGAAGTTTCCCCAGCGACCTATGCACTGGCCGATAGTGAAGCCGACAACCGCAACATCGATACAAGGCAAAACCTTGAGCTTTCTTAATTTGCATGTAATTCCGCCGCCCAAAAGTCCACCGATAATACCGCCGTAAATTGCGAGGCCGCCCTCTTTGATGTTGAGAATCTCGAGGGGATTATCGATGTATTTTGTTCCGGGGTAGAAAATGCAGTAATAAAGTCTTGCGCCTATAACTCCGCATATGAGACCGACGATTATTCCGTCAAAGAACTTGTCACGGTCAATGTTCATTTTCTTCGCCATGGCGTAGCCGTAAAGAATTGCAAGCATAAAGCCGCAGGCGATGATTATTCCGTACCACTGCACGGAGAACGAACCGATGGAAAATGCGGTGGTGTTTACGTTAAATTCAAATCCCAACTTTGGGAATGATATGCTGTGATTCATGGTAATGCCTTTCAAATATGGGTGCTTTTTTCTCAAATCTCCTCTTCACTCGGAAGAATGACGCTCAGAACCGCCTTGTCCTCGCGCATAAGCTCGTTAAGTCTGTTTTCAACGTCCTCGAGCGTTATGGAAGCGAAAGAATCTATGTAGGTGAAAATTTCACGGTTTCTGAATTCAAGTGAAATCATTGCGTTCGCAATCGATGACGATGAGTTGAGGCCCTGAATATTCACTCCGTAAAGTGATTTCTTTGCAATTTCAAAGTCTTTCTCGTCAATTCCCTCTTTGCGAAGGCGTTTGATCTCCTTGTTTATCTCCTCGGCAACACGCTTGGGGTCGCTGCTCTCGCCGCTGAATATCGTTGCGGCATATCCGTCGCCCTCAAAGAAATCGTAGCCGAATGACGCCTCGTTGATGAGCTCCTCGTTATAAAGCTTTAGGAACAAGGGTGAAGCGTCCGATGCGATTATCTCGAGCAAAATCTCGGTTACAGCGATTGTTTTCTCGTCCGCAGAGCCGCCGGAAACATCCTCCTTAAAGCCGTACTGGAATATCGGAATACCGACAGAAAGTTTCTGCTCCTTGTAGTGAGTTACAACCTCGTCCGGCTCTTCGTCAAAAATTCTGCTTACGGTTACAGGCTCGCTGGGCTTAAGCATTTTGTCGCACATCTCAAGCACCAAATCGGGATTGATGTTACCCGCAATCACAAGCGCCATGTTATTTAAGTTATAGAAAGTGTTGTAGCATCTGTAAAGATATTCGGGAGTGATTTGAGCAATGCTCTCCACCGTTCCGGCAACGTCCTTTTTTATCGGGTGAGTGAAATACATTCCCTCAAGAAGATTGAACATAACTCTCCAGCCCGGATCGTCGTCGTACATTCTTATCTCCTGACCGATAATTCCCTGCTCCTTAGCAACGGTTTCCTCGGTAAAATACGGTTTCTGAACGAAATCGAGAAGTATCTCGAGGCTCTCGTAAACATTTTCGGTAGCCGAGAAAAGATAACAGGTCTGGTCAAAACTTGTGTAAGCGTTTGCATTGGCACCCGTCTTTGCGTATCTCTCGAATGCGTCGCCGTCCTCACTCTCGAACAGTTTGTGCTCAAGGTAATGCGCAATTCCGTCCGGCACCTTAGTCGGCATTTCCTCGTCGCTTCTCTTAAACTGCGAATCTATCGAGCCGTAATGCGTGCCGAAAATCGCATATGTCGTTCTGAATTCCGTCTTCGGATAAATATATATGTTAAGCCCCGACGGGTGCTTGCATGAAAGATAATAGTCGCCCGTTCTCTTGGAATCGGTTCTCTTGAGCTTATAATCAGCCATTTTCATCCTCCCCCTTAAGAACATAAACGGTATCGAGCTGAACTTTTCTTGCCGCCTCGATTACATCTATTCTCGTCACTTCGTCCACACGCCTTGCAACCTCGTCCGGCGTTAAGGTCTCCACGTTGAAAACCTGATTCATGTACCAGTTTTCCGTTGCAAAAAGAGAGTCGCCAATCGACTTGTAGGAGTTTATCATGGCAAGCTTTGCGTAAGTCAAATCGTCCTCGGTGAATCTGCCGTCCTGAACCGCCTTGAGCTGGTCGCTGATTGCCTGTCTTGCGGCGTCGATGTTCTTGTTCTGAACTCCCGACTCAACGAACATGGCTCCCTTGACGTCGGTTATTCTCGAACCGCAGTAATAGCAAAGTCCCATTTTTTCACGAACGTTCATGAAAAGCTTAGAGCTCGGCGAACCGCCGTAAACAACGCTCATAACCTTTGTGGGGATGCTGTCCTCCTGAGTTACTCCCGTGCGGTAGCCCATGACAAGCTTGGACTGGGAAATTCTCTGCGACTCGCAAACCTCTTTTAACGGGCCGGCCGAGAGCGTGATTTTGTTTGTTATGTGAGCAGGATCTCTGTCGTACTCCAAAAATCCCTTGAAACTGCGGCAAACCGAATCAAAGTTACAGTCTCCGCTGACAAACAGCTCGAACCTTGCCTCGCGCATAAGCTTAATCCAAGCCTCAATAAGTCTTTCCTTGGTGACCGCCGTGACGGTTTTTCTCGTGCCGTAACGGCTGATTGCGGCGGGCTCGCCCTCATAGAAAATCTCGAGTGCACGGCGCTTTGCCCACGACTTTTTGTCATTGTAATTTGCGTTTATGGTCTCCAAAAGCTGACGCTTTTCCTGGCGGATACTGTCCTCGGGAAAATATCCGTCGTCCTCGATGAGCGGATCGAAAACAGCCGAAGAAATAAGCTCTGTCAATCTCTCGGCGATGTTCTCGCCGTCAAAAGCATAGCGATTGCTTATTCCCGATGCTGCAACGGTCAATATCTGGTTATCGCCTATCTTTGAAAGTCCCGATGAGAGCGAAGCTCCGTAAAGTGCGCTCAAATATTTTGAAAGACTTCTGTAATCGGGAAAATCCTTTGTTACTCGTGATACTATCGACGGCATGAGTGCATTGCATGCGGCATATTCCTTATCAAGCGGAACAATCATATTCACGCTTATTCTGACCGTCTTAAATTTCGGATCTATCAGATTTCTTGCTGTAATGTTATTCGCAAGCTCTCTAACCTTAAGTTCGGGCATGTGAAAAATCTCTTTCCTAATTCAAATTCTGTTTAAATGAGACAAAATATTACTCTGCCTCTTATTTAATTGCACCAATCGAATAAACGCTTAGGGCAATGTTACCTGTGATTATAACATAACTCCCCCAAAAATAAAAGTACTATCAGCCTAAAGCGAATAAAATAAGCAGAATATTCATACAGAAATGAATATTTTTACAGCTTTGCACATAAAAATAAAGGACAGAATGTCTCCGTCCTTTGTTTTTCAGAATTTTTTATTTTCAAGCAAAACGAAAATAATAAAAGCAAGTGCAATAATTACAGCGGAAATTGATGCGCCGAGGCTCACAACGCTGCTGCCGAGCGGCCCCGCCACCATACCGATGACCGCAAGAACCGCCGCCGAGATTAAAAGCACGAAACCGACAAGCTTTTCTATCTTGTTTACCATTTAATTTTCCGCCTTTCCAAGCTCTTCGCATAAAGCCGCAAGCTCACTAAGCTTCAATTCCTCCGCCCTCGCTCTTTCGTTAAGTCCAAGCGCCGCAAGAGCATTTTTAACCGTCTCCTTTGAAACGCCGAGTCCCGAAGAAAGCGAATTTGTGAGAGTTTTTCTTCTCTGACCGAAAGCCGCCTTTATGAGCTTGAAGAAATATTTTTCATCGCTCACTTTTGCGCCCGGCTCATCCAAAATCTTAAGTCTTATAACCGCCGAATCCACATTCGGAGCCGGCATAAAGCTTCCGCGATTTACTCGGAAAAGTATTTGCGGCTCGGCGTAATATCTGACTGCGGCACTCACCGCACCGCAAGCCCTTGTTCCCGGCTCGGCACAAAGCCTTTCAGCCGCCTCCTTTTGAACCATAACGGTTATGGAGCTTATCGGCAGTTTCTCCTCGAGAAGTCTCATGATGACGGGTGAAGTTATGTAATACGGAAGATTTGCGCAAACTGCAACCTTCTCTCCGCCAAACTCTTCGTCAATTAACTTTTTGAGGTCAATCTTCATGATGTCGTCATTAACGATTTTAACATTGTCGCAGTTTGCAAGCGTCTCGTCCAAAACGGGCAGAAGTCTTTTGTCAAGCTCTATGCTCACAACCTTTTTGCTCACTTTGCTCAGCTCGTAAGTGAGAACGCCTATGCCGGGGCCGACTTCAATCGCACCAGCCTCGTCACGCGCACCGCTCAAATCTGCCATCTTTGGGCAAACCGTGGGATTGATAAGAAAATTCTGTCCGAGACTCTTGGCAAAGTTAACGCCGTGCCTCTCCATAACTTCTCTTATGTATGAAATATCAGATAATCTTGAATCACTCATATGTTTAAATTCCGGTCTTGTAAATTCTTGTGTCGCCGTTTGAATAGACCAATTCAAAAAGCGATGCTATTTCGTCCTCGTCAACCGAGAAAGCAGCCTCTTCATAGCTTGAAACCTCTACAAAAGAGACATTGTATTTTTCATATAGCTCCAAATTCTCGGCTGGACTTTCATACATAGCTCTCTCGTCATAATACTCCTCTGAATAATCGAGGCCGTGATAGTATAAATAACTGCCCGAACCGCAAACGATGTTTCTTCCCGTCAAAACGGCAATGGCGTTGTTGTGGCGGTCGTCCGTCAAAACGGTAGCGTCGGGATCTGCATTCTCTGCAATAAACTCGGCGGCATTAACCTGTGAGGAATCGAGCAGACAATACTCCGAGTAAAGCTCTCTGCCAACCGTGAGAACGGCAGAAATCACGCAGAAGAACATAACGACCGCAGAAACGGCGTATTTAACAGCTTGGTTTGTTTTCATCTTGCGATAAACTTTTACCATTAACTCAGCCGCAATACCAACGACAAACAGGTAACCGACATAAAGCAGTTTGTTGTTATCGTAAGTGTTCGGCTGGAACACCACAAGCTCGGCAATAAACCAAATGAGCATGAACGGAGCCGCAGTAAAGGCATTCTCTTTTCCGCTTGTAAAAAAGCCGATAACAAAAGCTATCAGAACAATGCCCATGTTCTTAATGTAGAACCAAATGTAAGTATCCGAAAGATTTGCCCAGTTAAAGTAACCGCGGATAAATCCACCGTTCGAAGCCTGATTAAACGTCCAAGTGAAAAGCTGAGGCAAAGCCAAAATGCAAACGATTAAAAGGTAAACGCCCCAAGTGAGAGCAAGATCTTTTATTCCGTTCTTTCTCACGTAAAGAACAAGTGAAAGAACGATTGCCGCCACAAAAAGAACTGCGCCCGCAAGGCACACGGTCATATTAACCGAGGACTCACGAAGGTTTTCGCCAAATATCAAAAGGCTGTAAAGCGTAAAGAAAACAAGCAAAAATCCGAACACGGCTTTCGGAACTATACTCTTTAAATTGACGTTAAGCCCTATAAGCACCCAAACCGCACTTATAAGCGCAAGCGCAACAAAGCTGTGAGTGTGAATCATCGGCAGTGCTCCGCCGAGAACGGCACAAAGAATAAAATTCCTCGTCTTTCCTTTGTCGGCGCCGAAAACAGCCTCATGCAGAAGATACAGCACCGTGAAAAGAACCGCATAGCCGAAAAGCGTTGCCCTTTGCGGCAAAAGCATATCGACTATCACATTTACCCAGCGGATGTTGTTGTCCACAAGGTTTGTCGGCGTTTCGTAAAACTCCGTGAAAATTCTCGTGAAATTTCCCGTGCCCGAAAAAGGCAAAAAGAAAATAAATCCGAGTCCGCCGCACCAGAAGTAAAGCACCCATGCCACAAGTGCTTTTGCTCTGTCCTTAAGCCAGCTTTTTAAGAGCATCCATGCACCTAAAAACACCTGAAGTCCGGCAAAAAGCATCGGCAAACAGTAGGCAAGCTTTAAGTGACAGCCAAAAACATAAAGCGAGGACGAAATACTGTCCGACAAAAACGGATAGCCAAGCTTATTGCCCGGAAGTATCGAGTACATGGGTGGAAAAATCTTCTGCTCTGCTATGCTTGTGATAAAACCGAGGTGCATTGCCATATCGCCGTAGGTTGCCTGACTTGAATAGACCTCGCCGTTTCTGAACTCAAGGCCGCTCAAGACAAGCACGAAAAATACAGCCGCCGTGAAAGCAATTATCACAAAGCTTACGGAAAAATCAAAATTCGGTTTGAGATCTTTGATTTTTCCTTTGCCGAATTTCAGAAAGACAACGGCGCAAATTATCGCCATAAGAACCGCACCGAGCAGATGCGCCGTCACGGTAAAATCGAGGAAAAAAGCAAAGAGAATCGGCAGCCACTGGAGCATGACAGAGCCAAAAACACTGCCGACAAGCAGCCTTTGCCCTAAGCTTTTTTCACGCAGAACACTGAAAGAAATAAGCGCTCCGCCAGCCTGAAAGAGAAGAAAGTACAGCGTGGCAATTATATTGCCGACTGCACTTCCGTAAACCGCAAAGCCCATCAGACCTCCTTGTATTCGGCAAGAAGCGTCTCGGCAAGCTGACGGTTCACCTCGAGAAAATCATTTTCTTCCGTGAAATTGAGCGAACGCAAAACCTCGGCGCTCTGCTCGTAAACTTCACCCTTTATAGTGTGGTAAACGGGCTGATCGTTGCCGGCAAGGAATATCGCAAATTCGAGTGAGCCGTCAACCTCCTTTTTGGAGAAATAGCAGTCCACATCTGTGTTTTGATAAGTCTTTGTGATAATTCCCCAAAGCGCGTTCTTGACAAGCTCGATTGCAACATCGTTGAAACCGGAATCGAATATAAGGATTTTCTCCTTTAATCTTGCAAGGGAATCGACTCTTCTCTTTACAACATTTCTCAGTGATGAGGGCGGTTCTGCCGTATTGCCGCTTTGTCCCTGAGAATAAAGAACAACCATAAATCCGAGTGTGGGATCGTGGTAAACAAGCGGATAAGTTATCTGACAGGTGTAACCGCAACGCTCGCATCTGAAATCAAAGAGATCCTCACTTAGTATTCTGTCCTTGAGCTCGGGGTTATCGAGAACATTTATGCTCGTGTAAATTTCCATGTCGTGCGGAACAGCACAATTCGGACATGAAACCGATTTTGTTACCGAAGTTGACATTTTTTTACTCCTTTTCTAAAAGCTTGTCGAGGTGCTCCTCGGCGCTTATAACACGCTTTAAGCTCTCGTCTATTTCTTTGCAATGCTCCTCGCACTCGGGAATATTCTGAGCACGAAGATTATTGTAGTAGTATCTTCCTATTTCTGCGTATTCTCTCTCGAGAGAAATTCTCTCGCATTTAATGACTGTTTTAAGTCTTGAGATAATGCCGTTTTTTCTTATAGACTCACTCACGCCGTCCTTTATATCGGAAGCCGTGACAAGTGCTTTCTTTATTTTATCGTTCATAGTATGCTCCGTTTATTTTTCGATTTCTTCTGTTATGTAATACCAATATCCGTCACAATCGACAAAATTGATATAAAAATCTTTTGTTTTGGTTTTGCCGTCCGAAGTGAATCCAAGCTTGCACTTTGCGGTAACGGCGTCGTAGCCCTCAAATGTGCCGAAATCTGTCGCCTTGACATATTGAAGAGTGATATCCGACCAATCGCCGTCAAAATCCGTGCCGCCGACAGTTTGAAGTTTATTGAATTCTTCCTTGCAGAGTACTTTTTCGCCGCCCGACAACTTACTGAGCTTGATTTTTTCCTCAACCGCTTCATTGCTCATATCTTTGCCCTCAAAGCTGAGTTCCATGAGCGACTTATAGTCGTAATCGTAAAAAGCATAAGCAATTTTGCTGAGTTCATAGTCTAAATAGATTTCATCGGGGTCATAGACCGACGAAACGGAAGACCATGTACTGTCTATACTCTCAATCACCTCAAATATTGCTGGAACAAAAAAGCAAAGTACAACGAGAAAAATGAAAAATATGCTTAATTTTTTTGCCGTAACGGAACGTGTTTTTGTTCTTCTGTTTTTCTCCCAAGATACGGTTGTATCGGTTCGCTTGATTTTTATTTTTTTCTCTTTGGGTGTTTCATTTGTATTTGAGCTTTTTTTTAAAGCCTCACGGATAATCTCCGCACTTTTTTCGGCTCTCGATTTATTAAGCTCATCAAGCTCCTTTTGCTCGGCTTTTTCTCTTTCATCGTAAGAAACCGCACGCTCGGTCGGTGCATAGGCGCTTTGATCGAAATTAAATCTCGAGAAATCATTGTAGCGTGTGTCGTTTGCAAAGTAGTCGAACCGATCGTCCCTCTGCTCGTACTCCTTGTACTCCGAGTTGTTTCTCTCGTTTAAAAGTTCTTTCTCGGCAAATGTAAGACCGACATCGTCCTTTATGCCGGATTTCTCCTTGAAGTCTCCCGGTTTTAAAATAACTGCGTCCGTGTGATCCGTAGCAGGGCAGTCGTCGTCGCTTAAAAGGCCTTTTCCCTTCGAGATTGCAGAACCGCAGTACGGGCAAAACTTAGGTGTTCCCTCTAACGTCATTTTGCATTTTGGACATATCATATGTTTTCCCCTTCCCATTCCGTTTGAATATTCGGTATCTTCATTTTATCCGATATCAGGACTAAAATAAACCGTTCAAACGGTGAAATAAAGGCGTTTGTTTCTCTTATTCGGACTCTTTGAGTAGGTCAAAACACTTATTCACGCTGGTTCTGTCGGCTATTCCCGCACAAAAACTTGTTGCAGAACCGCAAGCCGTGGCAAGAAGCATGGCGTCGTGCTTTGTGTATCCTCGGTTTATTCCCGCAATGAATCCCGCAAGCATCGAGTCGCCTGCGCCTGTTGTGTTGACAACCTCGCCCTTTGCTGTTCCGAATTTCTCCGCTCCGTCTTCGCTTACAAGAACGCTGCCATTCGCGCCAAGTGAGATAATCACGTTTGAAGCGCCGAGTTCTCTGAGTTTTTCTCCCAGGCGGATCAAATGCTCTTCGTCCTCTATTTTTTCACCGAAAAACTCTTCAAGTTCAAAATTGTTCGGTTTAATGACAAACGGCTTGAATTTCAAGAGATCTTTAAGCTTTTCACCCGCAACGTCCACCGCCGTTTTAATATTTTTCCCCTCAAAACGGCTCATAATGTAAGAATAAATATCGTTTGGAAGCGATGGCTGAATATTGCCGGAAAGAGTTACAAAGCTGCCGCACGGAATTTCTTCGATTTTCGAGAAAAACTCATTAAGGGATTTTTCACTGACAACAGGCCCCATGCAGTTGAGCTCGGTTTCTTCTTCTGCGTTGATTTTAACGTTTATTCGTGAAAATCCGCTTTCAAGCCTGACAAAATCGCATGCTATGCCTTTTTCCTTAAGCTGATTTTCTATTTCTGCTCCGCTCATACCGCCGACAAAACCGAGAGCGACAGACGGTATTTCAAGGGACGAAAGCATAAGGCTCACATTTATTCCTTTTCCGCCGGCTGTTAAGCCCTTGCATTCGGGACGGTTTATTGTGCCGAGAACCAACTTATCCTGAGCTAAAATCAAATCAAGACTCGGGTTCAGCGTGATTGTGTATATCATTTGTTTCTCCAATTCATAATCCGCACATTATCGGTTTCTATTCTAACATAAACCGGCGTTTATTTCAATCGGTACAGTCGCATTGATAAGTTTGGGCTTGTTTATTTTGTGAAAAAAGATGCTTCAAAATTAAAAAAATATTTTGCAGAAATATATCTTGAAAAAGCCGTAAAAAAGTGTATCATTCTCTTGAAATTATATAAGGGGGAAATTAGTATGGAAAGACTCTCTTACAGCATCAAAGTACTCTTGATGGAAATCTTCTATTGGTTCGGCTGGTCGTTTGTCACCTATCAGACGGTGTACCTTCAGAACAACGGCATGGACTCATCCTATATCGGCGTTCTCAACGCTCTTTGCTCAGTCGTCGCAATAATTGCAATGACTGTTTGGGGAATGGTTTCCGATAAGTTAAATTCCGTCAAACTTACCTTTATCATTTGTCTTGTAATGAGTACGGTGCTTTACGGTATTATCGGATTTTTACCCACGGGCGTTAAATTCGCATCGGTGATGTTCCTCATCTATTTTCCGATAATGAACTTTGCAAAAGGCTCAATATGCACACTGCACGATAATTTCACCGTGAGAATTTGCACGGAAAAGGGCGTAAATTACGGCGGAAACCGTGCGATTGGCTCACTCGCCTACACGCTCGGCTGTCTGCTCCTCTCGTTCATTCTCGTACCCAAATTTACGGTAAAATACACGTTTATTATGTATCTTATCGCATCCGTGCCGTGCCTTATCGTAATACTCACGCTCCCAAATCCAATGGTTGTCAAAAAGAAGCGCGCAAAGCTAAATCCGAAAGAGCTTTTCAAGAATTATCACTACGTGACTTTCCTTATTTTTATGGTTATCGCTTATATTCCGCTAAACTGCGAATTCGGATTTATCTCTTACCTTATGGAAGCGAGAAACATAAGCCTTGATAATTTCGGCTTGGTAAGCGCGATAAGAGCCCTAACCGAAGTGCCGATACTTCTGTGCATCAACAGGCTGAGAAATCGTTTCAAGCTCAAGTACATTTTGCTTGCGGGCATAGGCATACTTGCCGTCGAGAGTGTTTCGACTGCACTTTTCTCACACGATCTCATAAGCGTAACGCTGATAACATCGCTTATTGGATTCGGCAACGGCATAATAATCGGTACCACATCCCACTACCTCTACAAGCTTGCACCAGAGGAACTCAAAGCAACCGCTCACACATTTTACGGCGCCGCCACGGCGGGTGCATCATTCATCGGTTATCTTGCGGGTGGATTTGTGTTCAAATTTTTCGGTGCGACAAGATTTTATCTCTCGCTTTTTTGCATGTACATGATAGCGATTATATTCTTCTCGCTTAGCATTGCTCTTTACAAAAAGACCCCGAATCCCGCAGACGATTAAATTATATTTTATAACAAACCCCCTCCCGATACACGGCTCGTATTGGGAGGGGGTTTGTTGTTAAGACGAAAAATTTCCAAATTATATATATATATATATATGTATCAATATATTGCATTGAAATTTAATTGATGTATACTTAAATTATCATACTTTTGATAAGTAAATTCTGATTAATTTAAAAAGACAATCGGAGGTGAACAACAAACTTTATTTAACTCTTAAATCAGGATACATTAAAAAATCTATCGGGGGAAGTAATATGGGAAAATTACTGAAGAAAAAAAACATTTTTAATTGCAATCGGCATAGCAGTGCTGGTTGTGCTTGGCTCTACAATATTTATCACTCAGAGCTCAAAGAAATCCAAACCGGTGATAATTTCGACATCTACTCTGGAAAAAATTCTCAATGTGAGTGATTTATCCACATTTGAAGCGATTTATAACGGAGTAGCCAAAGTCACAAATGCTGACAATCCAGAAAAAATCGACTACTATGTCTCTTATGACGCATCAGTCAAAGCGGGAATTAATTTTGAGGAAGTTGAAATCAGCGTCAACGATGAAGAAAAAATCATAACCGTAACGCTGCCTGAAATCAAAATAACAGATATTACGGTCGATATCGAGTCTATGGATTACATATTTCTGAACAGCAAATCAAATGACAGCACCGTATCGGAAGAAGCCTACAAGAAATGCATAGAGGATGTCACAACCGAATGTGACAGCGAGAATGCGATTTATGAGCTTGCAAAAGAGAACGCACAGAATATAACGGAAGCACTGATTAAACCGTTTTTAAGCAGTTTGGATTCCGAATATGAGCTTGAAATATGCTGACGGGAGGTGCTGAAATGAAAAAGATTATCGCGTTTATACTTCTTGCTGTAATGAGCTTTTCACTTACTTCGTGTTCCTCCAAGAACAGCGGAAAAGAAATAGAACCGCAAGCATCACAGATGAAATCTATCTGCGAGCTGGCTACAATGAAATGTTACTTCCATAATGTTGCCAAATATACTCAAGATGACGCATCCGGTGCGTTATGGTGGAAAAAGGACAGAAAGTTCTGGATCGAATATGCCGGAATAGTCACAGTTGGTATTGATACTTCTTTAGTCACAATGGAAATTGAAGATGATACAGTTTCCATATCAATTCCGTCAGCCGAAGTTTTTGGATGCAAAGTTGATGAAAATACGTTAAACGAGGATTCCTTCATCATTGCTCAGGATTCGGCTCCTGTAGAAGCCGAAAATCAAACGGAAGCATTTAAGGCGGCACAGGAGGCCATGAAAAAAGCAGCCGAAAGCGACACTACTTTGCTTGCAAACGCACAGCAGCGTGCACAAAAACTTCTTGAAGACTATGTTACCAATATCGGAGACAGCATAGGAAAAACCTATACAATCAAATGGAATTACATAGAAAATAACACCTCTGCCGAGCAGTCGGATTCATCAGATGAACAAAGCGAAACAGATTCTTCTGCCGCATCCGAGCAAAAATAACAACTGAACACATAAAAATGCACCTATAGTAAAAATAGGTGCATTTCTTTATGCCTGATTTCTTTCATCCGTAACGATATGTTTAACCGTATCATCCTGATTTAATAGTCCCGTTTTGAAAAATTCAGGGTAAATTTTAACATTATCGTCCAAAGAAACCCACTTTAAATACTCTTTACTGTCATCTTCCGTAAAGCTTGAGCAGTTCGGATCAAAATTCTCGGGAACTTTCATATAGAAATAAAATGAAATCTCATAAATCAATTTACCAAGCCTTGAAGAATCGTCACCGTAAAAATAATTTTCGTGAATAAAACCTAAGCGGTCGATTGCCAGTTTTGCGCCTGTTTCTTCTAAAACTTCACGTACAACCGCTTCAGACGCAGTTTCTCCGAACTTAATTCTGCCGCCCACGGAATAGCAATAATCGGCGTTTGGATTGCTGACCATAAGAACTTTATTATCCTTCTGGATAATTGCACCAACGCGAATATTGAGTATTCCGTCGTTACACATCACACACATATCGTATTTATTCATATCAATCCCCCATTCAAAGAGTTTTATTGATTTTACCACAAAAGAAAAAGCACTGCAATTCAAACGAATTACAGTGCTGGTGGAACATCAGGGACTCGAACCCCGGACCAACCGGTTATGAGCCGGTAGCTCTGACCAACTGAGCTAATGTTCCGTTATCAAATAAGCCGCCGCAATCTCTTGCAGCGGCTTTTTGGCTCCTCCAGTTGGACTCGAACCAACGACACCGCGGTTAACAGCCGCGTGCTCTACCGACTGAGCTATGAAGGAATATGTTGGTGACCCGTGCGGGAGTCGAACCCACGATTTCAGCGTGAGAGGCTAACGTCTTGACCACTTGACCAACGGGCCATATTGGTACACCTTCAGGGACTCGAACCCTGGACACCCTGATTAAGAGTCAGGTGCTCTACCAACTGAGCTAAAGGTGCATATAAAAGGGATGAAACCCTGAAAACTGAACAAAGCTCAAAGAAGATTAATGCTAAGG
>CAVFCW010000004.1:0-185714 GCA_963621245.1 uncultured Prevotella sp.
CTTGTCTATTTTATCAAACTCAACTCCGTTTGTCAAGTGGTTTTTTGAACTTTTTCAAATTACTTTGACATTCGATTCAGTTTGATTGCCGTCGTTTGCGACAGCTTTGCCAGTATACTAAATTTTGCTTTTAAAGTCAAGCTTTTTTATAAATTTATTTTCGAATTTATATTTTGTTGTTATTTAATAGTTAATTTCTTAGCTATTTGTGCAAATTGCTACAAAGTAGGGGACAAGCGTTTATTTTCTCCCTTATACAAAGCAAAGGCAGACTATCTTTTTATCGATAATCTGCCTTGGTTTATATTATTTTCAATTATCCGAACATTTTATCATCTATACACTTCAAAACAAACTCGGAGAAAAGGGAATTCGACCACGCAAACCACGGGCGGGTAAATTTTGAGGGATCGTCCTTATGGAAGCCCTCGTGCATAAATCCTTTGCCGTCGTCGGTTGACTTCAATGTTTCAAGAAGCATTTTGCACTCGTAAGGATTATCGCTTGTGAGGCCCTGCATAGAAAGTGCAATGTGCCAGATGTAATCCTTGGGCGTATGCGGTGAACCGACGCCTTGAGCGGCTGTTCCTTTGAAATAATACGGATTTTCGCTGCTCAAAACAAATTCACGGGTGTTTTTATATATTTCGTCATCGGCAGAGCAATATCCGAGATACGGTATCGAGAGCAAACTCGGAACATTTGCGTCATCCATAAGCACGTAATTTCCCATGCCGTCTGTCTCGTAAGCATAGATTTTTCCGAATTTCGGATGATCAACTATGCCGTATTTTTTAATTCCCTCGTCAATTTCACTCGCAAGCTTTTCGGCTTTAGAAGCCAAAACTTCATCGTGATAGATTTCGCGTGCAATTTCTGCTGTGTAGCCGAGGGTTACAACGGCAAACATATTGGAGGGAATGAGGTAGCCGTATGTGCAAGCGTCATCGGACGGGCGGAATCCCGACCAAGTCATTCCGCAAGGAGCAACGGGTGCGCCTTTTCCGTCATTTGTGAGAGTATCCGTAGGTGGGCAATTCTCACGAACGAAGAAATATTTGCTCTTTGAGTGATCCTGCTCAAGCTTAAAGTGATTTAATATTATCTCGGTGCTCTTTTTATACTGCTCGTTAAACTGAGCGGTTCTGCCGGTTTCTTTCCAGAAGAGATACGCAAGCTGAACGGGGTAGCACAGGGAGTCTATCTCGTATTTTCTCTCCCAAATCCACTCCGATGTGAAATCTGTTGTGTCACGCTCGCCGTTTGTCTCGCCGTACATTTTTGCAGCATAAACCGGCCAGCACATTCCGTTGGCTTCGCTGTTGAATGCGTTTGCATAGGAATCGATGGCAATGCACTTGAACTGACGGTTGATAAGCCCCTCGATAACATCGGCGACCTCATCATCGTGCTTTGCGACGGGCAGATAATGGCGAACCTGAGCGGTCGAATCTCGCAGCCACATAGCGGGAATATCTCCCGTGATAACAAATGTATCTTTGTCGCTTATGCGCTTAACGGTGGTATCCATGGTGTTGGGATAACAGTTTTTAAAAAGCTCCGAGAGCTTTTTGTCTTCCTTTAAGTAATTTTCACACACTCTTTTTACTTCGGAATCGATAGCTTTCATTGAAGTAAATCCTCCCTTATGATAAATACATTCTCAATATAACTAAAATTCAATCAAATGTAAATATATAGACGCATAAAAAATGAACCGCACGGTTAAGTGCGGTTCAGACAATTTAAAATTATTTGCCGACAAAGCCCGAGAATTTCTCGTTTATTCTCTCGGTCATTGCCTTCTGAGTCTCGTTCTTTGAGGAAGCACTGCTCTTATAGATCATGAGGAACTTTCCGCTGTCGGAAAGGGTAGCGCTAACGTCCTCGTTAAGCGAACGGAATGTGCCGTTCTCCTTGACGGAAGCGATTGTTTCCTCGGCTTTTGCGGAAAGATTATCGAGGTCGAACTCATAAATCTCGCATGTTACCGATGCTCCTTCATATGAGAAAGTGAATTTTCCGCCGTTTACGGCACCGATAAAGTCGGCAGCCATCTCCTGAGCGTCACCGGCCAAAACCTCGCTGTCCTTGAGGTAATTTACAATTCCGTCAAAATCGTTTGTATATGAGCTCATCTCGGGATTTTGCTCCTCGTCGCTAACGGTAAGCTTGGAAGAAGAACCCGAAGAAGTGCTTGTTGTACATGCCGTAAGAGCAAAGCTCAGGCATACAACAAGAAGGAGAGCGATAATTTTCTTAACACGGAAGGAACGTAAGCTTTTCATAAGTAATCCTTTCACAACAGAAATATCATAAAATTATATTTTATTAAAAAAATAAGCCCTGCCTTAAACGATCAGACAGGGCTTTCCGGTTTAAGAGGTTAAATTTAGGTCTCTAATCAAAAAACCCAAATCAAATCTGATTTGGGCCTTTGGTGACCCGGACGAGAATCGAACTCGTGATACCGCCGTGAAAGGGCGGTGTCTTAACCTCTTGACCACCGGGCCGTATGGTAGCGGCTATTGGATTTGAACCAACGACACTTCGGGTATGAACCGAATGCTCTAGCCAACTGAGCTAAACCGCCATTTTTAATGATAAAAAGTCAGGTCACTCAACGACACCGTTTTATCAAGCTTTGTTATTATAAACAATCCGTGAGCTTTTGTCAATAGCTTTTGTGAATTTTTTTATTGAGTATCAAAAATCACACAAACAAAAAGCATCCGTCACGAAAACGGATGCCTGTTTTTATCCCAACATCATGCTGAGAAATACGATTAAAGCTCCGACGGCAAAGCCTATGCCGCTGCGAAGCCACTTCTTTGCGCGAATGACATTCGGCAAAAGCTCAAAGAACACGATGTAAATAACCATGCCCAGAGCCACGCAAATAAGGGCGCATTCTATTGTTTCGTTCATAAATTCGCCCATCAAGTACATGAGAAGTCCGCCCACAAACGTTGAGAAAGCGGCGCAGGAGAGAACGATTCTCTTCTTTAAGAGCCTTTCTTTGTCAAGAGTGGAGTAAATGAGCATTCCCATTGGAATGTTGTGAAGTCCGACGCCGACGGCAAGGGAAATTCCGCCCGAAAGCGAAGCGGAGGAGATACTGTAAACGCTCATACCCTCGACTATATTGTGAAGAGACAGAGCCATAACCGTCATAACGCCGATGTGAACCATGTTTTCTTCAAGCTCGTCGGAGTCGTGGTCGGGGACAAAGTGGTCAAGTCCCATCAGAATACCGACGCCGAGCGCAACAAAAATAGCTGCGAAAATAAGCTTTGAGCCGCTCCATATTTCGAAAATTTCCGGAATAATATCAAAGACGGAAATAAAAACTAGCGCACCGAGTGCCGCCGCCACGGAAAAATCTTCAAGGCGTTCCTTGTCTTTTACTACTTTTACTACAAGCGCACCCGCTATGAAGAACAATCCCAAAACGAATGTGATAATAAGTGAAGTCATGATCTCATCTCTTTTCTTTTGATTTGTGCGCACGTTCGGAAAATTTCTTTTCACGGCACACGCTTTTGAATTATATCGGCGAAAATGGCATTAGTCAAGATAAATTTAGCGAAAATCGGCTTTATATACGCAAAAAATAAGCAAAAAGGGGAGAGCAGATTATCCGCCCTCCCAAAATTTCAAAATCATCCGACGCATTTCGTGACTATATCGGCTGAAAGTCTTATATTGTTTTCCTCCAGATATTTTTTCTCCTTAACCATGCTTGCCTCGGCAAACTGGCGGTAACCTACGGCGCCGTATCGTGCACTCAAAATTCTCGCCTGAACAACATCGTCGGAGTCGACAAATATGCTCAAATCGTAATACTTTCCGAGTTTCGGGTGCATGGAATAAAGCCCCTCGATGATATTGAGCCTCTCGGGAGCTGCAGCTTTTCTCTTGTCGTATTTACCCTTTTCGGGATTGTAGACGCCCCATGAGAAACTCTCTGTATCCTGTAAATGATCGATTATTTCGGATTTAAATCTCTCGGTGTCGAAATCGTCCGTCAAGCCGTGCATGGCGGATTTCGTTCTCATCACGGGCGGAAGTCTGAAATCCTCGGTGTGAAAAACATTGCACTCGAAAATGCCGGAAATAATCTCGGCTAGCTTGGTTTTTCCGCTTGCGGTCATGCCGTCGATTGCACAGGACGAGAAATTTCCACTCGAATAAAGCCTTGAAAGTCTGACGAAAATTTCAAGATTATCACAGTAGATATTTTTTACAACACGATAAGCCGGCTTATAAGCCCTCACATACTCCTCAGAGTGATGCGGGGCAAACGGTTCGCCCGTTTTGTTTACCTCGTCGATGTATGCGTCGATATACTCCGCCGCTTCTCTGTACGTGAACGGCGTTTCGCCCTTTTCGCTCATATCTTTTATCAGCTGCAGACAGAAAAGAAACGCTTCCTTTTTCTCCGCCGTTTTCTCCTCGGCTTCATTTGATTTCATGAACATTCTGCCCACAACATCATAAGGAAGTCTCGAGAGAACGGAAAGATTCATTCTCGAGTATTCATCGGAAATTCTCTCAACCTCGGGGTACATGTACTGCTCGGTTGTCAGGTTGGAGCCGTCGCTCTCGATTCTCTCAAGGCAATAAAACCAATCCTGTATCAGGTGTCCGCCGCCGAAAAGCCCCTGAAACACCAGTTTAACGGCGTCGCAAGGTTTCATTTTCGGATATTGATTAAATTGATTTCCGAGCAAAAGGTAAAAATTCTGTTCGTTCTCCCTCGGATCGGGCTCTACTATTATTGTTTCCGGTAACATTAATTGATTCTGCATCATATTTTAAATATATAAAAAGATAGTTTATAGCGGTTCAAAATAAATTTAAACATTTATTTTGTCAAACGATTGACAAATCATTCTATATTACTATTATAAAAGTAAATTGTGAACTCGGCAAGAATAACGATTGAAATCAATATGTTTTTTGCCTTTTCGCAAATTAATGTGTAAGGAGTGTTGATAATGAAATTCACAAAAGGCTACTGGCTAAACAAAGAAGGCGTCGAGAACTATGACGTATGCCAGATAAGAGAGGTAAAGGTAACAGAAAATGAGGTTTACCTTTACAGCGTGCCGTATCATCAGGATGAGAGAGCGATGGGCGGCCCCGTAATCGAGATGTTTATTTCTTCTCCTCAGGAAAACATCATCCGCATGAAGGCCTATCACTTCATGGGTTCGGGAAGAAAAGTGCCCGAATTTGAAATTGAGGACAAAAAGGTAAAATTGGAGGTAAGCGAAGAAGAAAACGTACTTACAATCAAATCAGGCGAAACAAAGCTTGTCATCAAGAAAAATCCCGCTTCATTCACTTACTACTACAAGGACAGAAAACTTACGGAAATAGGCGACAAGTTCGGTCACGCCATGATTTCCTACATGAAAACAAACGACGGCCCGTTTATGAGAACCCAGCTTGACGTCGATTTGGGCGAAAATGTTTACGGTCTCGGCGAGAGATTCACTCCGTTTGTTAAGAACGGCCAGTCAGTCGATATGTGGAACGAAGACGGAGGAACATGCTCCGAAATTTCCTATAAAAACATTCCGTTCTACATCACAAACAAGGGCTACGGCGTGTTTGTCAACTCCTCCGATATGGTAAGCTACGAGATATGCTCCGAGCAAGTTACAAGAGTTCAGTTCTCAATTCCCGGCGAGGACATCGACTTCATGGTCATAGGCGGAGAGGACATGAAGGACGTTCTCGTGAACTACACAAATCTCACGGGCAAGCCCGCGCTTCCGCCGGCATGGACATTCGGCCTTTGGCTCACTTCTTCGTTTACCACAAAATATGACGAAGAAACCGTCATGAGCTTTATAAACGGCATGGAAGAAAGACACATTCCGCTTTCCGTCTTCCACTTTGACTGCTACTGGATGAAAGAAAACGAGTGGTGTAACTTTGATTTTGACAAGGCAATGTTCCCCGATATTGATCATCAGATAAAGGTGATGAAAGATAGGGGACTTAAGATTTGCGTCTGGATAAACTCCTATATTGCGCAGAAATCTCCGCTTTTCAAGGAGGGCAAGGAGCACGGCTACCTTCTCAAGAGACCCAACGGCGACGTTTGGCAGTGGGATCTCTGGCAGGCAGGCATGGGCATAGTCGATTTCACAAATCCCGACGCCGTTGCTTGGTACAAATCAAAGCTTAAGCGTCTGCTTGAAATGGGCGTTGATTGCTTCAAGACGGACTTCGGCGAGAGAATTCCGACAGATGTCGTTTATTATGACGGTTCCGATCCGGTTCTCATGCACAACTATTACACCTACCTCTACAACAAGGCTGTTTTTGAGGTTCTCGAGGACTTCTACGGCAAAAATCACGCTTGCCTCTTCGCAAGAAGTGCAACCGTTGGCGGTCAGAAATTCCCCGTTCACTGGGGCGGCGACTGCTCTTCTAACTATCTCTCCATGAGCGAGTCACTTCGAGCAGGACTTTCGCTTTGTATGTCGGGATTCGGCTTCTGGAGCCACGATATGTCGGGATTTGAGGGCACGGCACCAAACGACGTTTACAAGCGTTGGGCGGCTTTCGGACTTCTCTCCACTCACTCAAGACTTCACGGCTCAAACTCCTACCGTGTGCCGTGGCTTTTCGGTGAGGAAAGCGTAGACGTTGTGAGATACTTCTCCGAGTTCAAGTGCAGACTTATGCCGTACCTCTTCACAGAGGCTGTTAAAACCCACAAAACAGGTATTCCCACAATGCGTGCTCTCGTCCTTGAATTCACTGACGATAAATCTTGTGACGCGATAGACAAGCAGTATATGCTCGGTGACAGCATTATGGTATGCCCCGTATTCAGAGAGAACGGCGACGTCGACTATTATCTCCCGAAGGGCACTTGGACCAACATTCTCTCCAACAAAAAGGTTGAGGGCGGCGCTTGGTACAAGGAGAACCACGATTTCTTCAGTCTGCCGCTTATGGCAAAGGAGAATTCCATCATCGCATTCGGCGAAAACAATCAGAAACCCGAATACGACTACTCACACGCTACCGAGCTCCACGTCTTTGAGCTTAAGGGCGAGGCAAAGTGCGAGGTTTGCAATGTGAACGCCGAAAAACTCTTTGAGGCTGTCGGAAAGAACGAGGGCGGAAAGCTTGTGTTTACGCTTAGCGGAAAATATTCCGATCTCAAGATAGTTCTCAGAAACGTTTCCTCCGTCAAATCCGTATCGGGCGGAAGCGTAGCGGAAGAAAATGAGCTTGGAACGGTAATCAATGTTACTGGCGACAAGGTAGAAGTAACACTTTAAAAACAAACATAAAATAATAGGGAAGAATTGTCTCTTTTGGGGAGGCAATTCTTCCTTTTTGTTTTTAAAATTATTTGTCCGTTCTCTGTCCTGCTTCACTTGTTAGAATACAATCACAGTCAAGAACACAAAAAGACAGAGATTTTGAAAAGGACTAAACGAAAAAGAAAGAAAAGAAAATAACAAACAAAAGGAGTGAAGAAAGAGATGCAAGTATTTATTTTAACCGCAATGATTTTTATGGCAGTGGTTTCAATTTCAGGCGCATGCTCGTGGCTATCGGGCAACTGTTAAATTAATAAAACAAAGGAGAAAAAATATGACAGCACCGATTACAATAATAATTTTAAGTTTTATCATATGCGTTCTCGGTGCTTTAAGCGGCCCCGAGAGGGCAGACGAAATGTAGAAAAACAAAAATACATTTTCAAAAGGGGATTTATATGATAATCACAGTATTATTTATTCTTACGCTCGCTTTCATAGTAAAGCTTGCGATAGACCACATCAGATGGTACTACATAGATTTGACAACCGACATCGAGAGCGATGTTTTTATCAAAGAAAACTACGAAAAAAACTTAACTAATTTCACCAAAAAGGAGAACTACATTGAAGAGTAAAAAATTATTTGGAAAACTTATTTCATCCGTCCTTGCATTCGCACTTCTCGTCACGGCGACAGTCGGACTGAGCTGCACAAAAGCATCGGCGGCAATCCCAACAAAAATTTTCTCGGACGACAAAGCAGTTGTTGTTCTTAACGACGACGGAACCGGAAGCATTATTATCAAAGAGGGAGTTTCTTTCACAAAAAGCAACCCGCTCACAGAAGTTGCAGGCGTTCAGCTCAAGGACATCATCACATTCAATGACGGCGGATACGTCGATAAATTCTATACAGAGAAACAGCCTCAAAGACGCTTTGAAGGAAAATTAATAAACCCGTTTTACTCATACGTCGTAAAAGTTGAAGGCTGCGGCCCCAGCGGTTTCTTTAACGGCTTCGGATACATTCACTTTACAGATAAAACAGACGACACCTACAATCTTTCAATCTGGTCTCATGACCACGGCGAACACTACGTTCAGTACAACAGCACCAGCCCAACAATCGTAGAAATCACTTGGAATTCATAAAAAATAAGGAGATTTAAAATGGCAAAAAAACATTCATTACTCGGCAAAGCAATATCGGCAGTGTTGGCATTCTCACTGCTCGTAACCGCAACAATAGGCTTGAGTGCGACAAAAGCTTCGGCGGCAAGCGCAAAGATTTTCTCGGACGAAAAAGCAACGGTTGTTCTTTTTGATGACGGCAGCGGAAGCATAACCCTCAATGACGGCTACGAATTCACAAAAGATAATCCGCTCACAGAAGTTGCGGGCGTTCAGCTCAAGGACATCATCACATTCAATGACGGCGGCTTCATCGACAAATACTACACCGATTACATTGGCGACCAATACACACTCGATCGTGACGGCATTAACGAATCACCTTACAACTACATCATTTACGTTACGGGCAGAGGCCCCGAGGGCTTATTCAACGGTTCGGGACACCTTCACTTCACAGATAAAACAAACGACACTTACAATCTTGCAATTTGGTCACACTCTTATTACCAGCATTACGTAAGATACAACAGCTCAAACCACGCAATCAAAACTATCAGCTGGAATTCTTAATAACAAACAAATCAAAAACATAAAACAAACATAAAATTAGGAGATTAAAATGGCAAAAAAACATTCATTCGTAAGCAGAATATTATCGTCAGTATTGGCGTTCTCACTTCTCGTCACAGCAACAATCGGACTCACCTCCACAAAAGCCTCAGCGGCAAGCGGAAGAGTTTTCTCGGACGATAAAGCAACCGTTGTTATTTGTGATGACGGAAGCGGAACCATAGTTCTGAAGGACGGCGTAACAATTGACAGAGATCATCCTCTCAAGGAGATTGCAGGCGTTCCGCTCAAGGATATTATCAAGTTCAATGACGGCGGATACATCGATCAGATCTTTTTATCATACGAGTGCGACCCAAGCGGAACCATCGGCGACATCATCGACTACACAATGCCTTGGGTTATCAGAGTTCACGGCAGAGGCCCCAGCGGACTCTTCAACGGTTCCGGTCACCTCCACTTCACCGATAAGACAAACGACACTTACAATCTTGCAATTTGGTCAAGCAGTGAAAAATGGCACCATGTCGGATACAACAGCGATAACGCAGCACTCGTAAAAATCAGCTGGAATTCATAAGCAAAATAAAAACAGGGAGTTTGAAAACTCCCTGTTTTTGCGTTTATTGATTTAAATCAAAATTATTCTTCGTTATTCTGATCTTCGAGATCCTTTTCGGCTCTCTCCAAAAGCTCGTCTAACTTGGAATCGTTCTTTGCAGTCGGCAAATCGGCCGTCTGCTTTGAAACTTCGACTTCGGCTGTTTCTTCGGCGTTTGCTTCGCCGTTTTCGCTGTCAGCCTTATCTTCAGCATCCTCATGAGCGGTTCTTGTGAGCGTCATGAGCTTATCGCCCTCCTGAAGTTTCATAATTTTAACTCCCTTGGAGGTTCTCGATGCGATTCTTATCGTATTTGCGGCAATTCTGATGATGATACCGTCCTGAGAAATAAGAATGAGATCGTCGCTCAAATCGACCATTGAGATTGTCGCAACATCGCCGAACTTATCGGTAGGATAGTTATTTATGCCCTGACCCGTTCTTGAAGTGATGCGGTAATTGTCTATCGGTGAAATTCTTCCGAATCCCGTCTCGGATGCCGTGAGCAAATATTCTCCCTCGCTCGTTGTTGCGAGACCCACAACGACGTCATCACCAAGAAGTTTGAGTGCTCTTACGCCGTGAGCATTTCTGCCCATAACTCTAACCTCGGTTGCGTTGTAGCGGATAGCCTTGCCGTGCTTTGTGGCAACAATAATTTCGGTGTTGTTGTCCGTAAGCTTGACCCAACCGAGCGTATCGCCCTCATCAAGCATCATGGCGTTAAGTCCGTTCTTTCTGATGTTTGCAAATGCCGAGAGCTCAACTCTCTTGATAACGCCGTGCTTTGTGAGCATAATGATGCTTCTTGAATCGTCAAAGTCCTTGACAGTGAGCATAGCCGTGACCTTCTCGTCGCCCGTGAGCGGAATGAGATTTGTCACGTTCATTCCTCGTGACTGGCGTGATGCCTCGGGAATCTCGTAGCACTTGAGTCTGAACGCTCTGCCCGCACTCGTGAAGAAGAGAATGTTATCGTGAGTTTCGGATATAAACATATCCTTGACTATATCTTCATCTCGTCTCGACATGCCGGAAATTCCTCTTCCGCCGCGGTTCTGGAGCTTGTATGCGTCAAGTTTCTGGCGCTTGAGGTAGCCGAACTCCGTCATTGTGACAACGCAGTCCTCGTAAGGAATGAGATCCTCAACGTCAACTTCACCGCTGATTGCGGCAATCTCTGTTCTTCTCTCATCACCGTACTTTCTCTTCATCTCAAGAGCCTCGTCCTTAACGATAGCTCTTCTTCTCGGCTCGCTTGCGAGAATATCCTCGTAGTCAGCGATTTTAGCCTTGAGCTCGCCGAGTTCGTCCTGAAGTTTCTCTCTTTCGAGACCTGTGAGTGCTCCGAGTCTCATCTGAACGATAGCCTGAGCCTGAACCTCATCGAGGGCAAACCTGTTCATGAGGGCTTCCTTGCCTTCGGGAATGGACTTGGAATTTCTGAGTATATTGATAACCTCGTCGATTGCGTCAAGCGCTACAAGCAAGCCCTCCAAAATGTGAGCTCTGTCCTTAGCCTTTTTGAGATCGAACTGGGTTCTTCTGTAAATTACTTCCTCCTGGAACTTCAAATACTCCTCGAGTATCTGCTTGAGAGTGAGCGTCTTGGGCTCGCCGTCAACAATCGCAAGCAAAATAGCTCCAAAGGTTGTCTGCATCTGTGTGAATGCAAAAAGCTTATTGAGAACAATTTGCGGTGAAGCGTCACGGCGAACATCGATAACCATGTGCATACCGTTTCTGTCGGAATGGTCTTCAACGTTTGTTATGCCCTCAATTCTCTTCTCCTTGACGAGATCGGCAATGTTCTGGATAAGTCTTGCCTTGTTGACCTGATAGGGAAGCTCGGAAACGATAATCTTGCTTCTGCCGTTCTTCTCCTCGACTATCTCCGTTCTTGCACGGACGGTAATTTTACCCTTGCCCGTTGCGTAAGCCGAGCGAATACCGCTTCTGCCCATGATAATTCCGCCTGTCGGGAAATCGGGGCCCTTGATGTGCTGCATGATATCATCGAGGCTTGCCTCGGGATTATCGATAACGCAGCAGAGGCCGTCTATAACCTCGCCCATGTTGTGAGGCGGAATATTCGTAGCCATACCGACGGCAATTCCCTGAGAACCGTTGACAAGAAGGTTTGGGAAGTGAGACGGGAGAACCTGCGGTTCTTCAAGTCTGTCGTCGTAGTTCGGCATGAAATCGACTGTGTTTTTGTCGATGTTGGCAAGCATATCCTCGCTTAGTTTGCACATTCTCGCCTCGGTGTATCGGTAAGCAGCCGGCGGGTCGCCGTCAACAGAACCGAAGTTTCCGTGACCGTCGACAAGCATATATCTCATCGAGAAGTCCTGAGCAAGTCTTACAAGCGCATCGTAAACGGAAGCGTCGCCGTGCGGATGGTATCTACCGAGAACAGAACCGACGGTATCGGCACACTTACGGTATGCCTTGTCGTGCCAGAGCGTGTTCTCGTACATGGTGTAAAGTATTCTTCTGTGAACCGGCTTAAGTCCGTCACGGACATCCGGAAGGGCTCTCGAGACGATAACCGACATGGAGTACTCCATAAAGGAGTTTTTCATCTCCTCGTAAAGGTCAACGTCTATGGTACTGCCCTGAATTAATTCGTCTTTTGTCTCCATCTATTCTCTCCAATTAAATATCAAGATTTGTGACGTACTTAGCGTTCTTTTCGATAAACTCTCTTCTCGGCTCAACCTTGTCGCCCATAAGAACGGTGAAAATCTCGTCCGCCTTCTGTGCGTCGCCGACGTCAACTCTGAGCATAATTCTCGTCTCGGGGTTCATAGTTGTCTCCCAAAGCTGCTCGGAATCCATCTCACCAAGACCTTTGTAACGCTGAATCTCATAGCCGGACTTAAACTCCTCCATGAGAGCGTCTCTCTGCTCGTCAGAGTAAGCGTAGTGGTGCTTTTTCGATTTTGTCACTCGGTAAAGCGGAGGCTGTGCCAAATAGACATGGCCCTCCTCAACAAGCGGCTTCATAAAGCGATAGAAGAAGGTGAGAAGAAGAGTTCTGATGTGCGAACCGTCGACATCGGCATCAGCCATGATGATAACCTTGCCGTAGCGAAGTTTGCTTAAGTCAAATTCCTCTCCAAGGCCAGTTCCCAGCGCCGTGACAACTGGCATAAGCTTCTCGTTGCCGTAAACCTTATCAAGTCTCGATTTCTCAACGTTGAGCATTTTACCCCAAAGCGGAAGTATCGCCTGGAACTTTCTGTCTCTGCCGCCCTTTGCGCTGCCGCCTGCGGAATCTCCCTCAACGATGTATATCTCTGTCTCCTCGGGGTTTCTCGACTGGCAGTCGGCAAGCTTTCCTGGAAGGCTGTTGCCCTCAAGAGCCGATTTTCTTCTTACCAATTCTCTTGCTTTTCTTGCGGCTTCTCTTGCCCTTGAAGCAGCCATAGCCTTATCAAACACGGCTCTTGCAACTGCGGGATTTTCCTCAAGGAAAGTCATGAGATTCTCGTTTACAAGGCCCGAAACAAGCGAGCCTATCTCGGTGTTACCGAGCTTAGCCTTGGTCTGGCCCTCAAACTGAGCCTCCTTGACCTTAATGCTTATAACGCAGGTAAGACCCTCTCTTACGTCCTCGCCGGAGAGGTTTTTGTCGTTGTCTTTAAGAATATTGTACTTTCTCGCATACTTGTTCATAACGGAGGTGAGAGCACGCTTAAAGCCGTCCTCGTGGGTTCCTCCGTCCGTTGTGTGAATATTGTTTGCGAAAGATAAAATAAGCTCGTTATAGGAATCCGTGTACTGAAGGGCAATTTCCGCCATGGAGTTTCCGTCGGCTGCACTTGCGGCAAAGTGCATGATATTCTCGTGAATTACCTCTGCGCCCTTCTTCTTGTTGATGTACTCGACAAAGCTTGAAATTCCGCCCTCGTAGTGGAACACATCCGTCTGGGGTTCTTCTTTATTTCTGAGGTCTGAGAGTTCGATTTTAATTCCGCCGTTAAGGAAAGCCTGCTCACGAAGTCTTGTGGCAAGAGTGTTGTAGTCATAAACGGTGGTTTCTTTAAAAATTTCGGGATCCGCTTTGAATCTGACGGTTGTGCCGCTCTTTTTGTAGCCCTCGGGTGCTTTTCCGCGGTGCTCGAGATCGCCGATATATTTTCCGCCGTTCTCATATCTCTGGAAATATATTTCACCGTCGGAAACTACTTCAACCTCAAGCCAAGTGGAGAGCGCATTTACAACAGACGCACCGACACCGTGAAGTCCGCCCGACACCTTGTATCCGCCGCCGCCGAATTTTCCGCCTGCGTGAAGCACCGTGAAAACAACCTGAACTGCAGGAAGTCCTGTCTTCGACTGAATGCCGACGGGAATTCCTCTTCCGTTATCGGATACCGTGATAACGTTTCCTTCGTGAATTTTGACCTCTATTTTGTCGCAGTAACCCGCAAGCGCTTCATCGATAGAGTTATCTACGATCTCGTAAACCAAGTGATGAAGACCTCTGGGGCCTGTTGAACCAATGTACATTCCCGGACGTTTTCTTACCGCCTCGAGTCCCTCAAGGACCTGAATCTGGTTTTCGTCATAAACCTCGTCAACGTGAGTGACGGACTCGTCAATCTCGCCGTTTTCGATTATGTTTATTTTTGCGGATTCATACTCAGGCTCTTCGAAGTTTTCTGTATTTTCTATATTTTCTGCCATTACTGCCTCCTGGATATAAGCAAAGAAAAGCTTTGCCTAAAGATTCTTTTTGCCGCAAAAAGCCGCAAAGACAAATCTTGATTTTCTCATTCTTTTTGAATCTTGGTTTTTAAAATCGGAAAACGCTCTGCTTTGCCGCACAAATCGCATAAAGCAGAGTGTTTCTCTTATTGTCAAAGACGACTTGAAAAGCTCTTTCCGACAGGCTTGTCCGCATCGCCGTTTGGGGCATAAAAAGCCTCTTCGTCGGCTGAAGCGGAATTGTAATCGTCGCTCACGGGCATGGGTAAATCCACGCTCGGAGGCGTAATCACATCGTCCTCATAGGTACCGCTGTAATCGTTGTCGTAACCGCCGTTTTCTTCGCCGTAATATTCGTCGTAATTGTCGTATCCGTCGTCGCTGTCGTAATTATCGTAAGTATCATAATTATCGTATGCGGCGTCGTCATCGTAATACTCGTCGTTTCCGTAGGAGTCGGAATCGTCAACTATGAAATTATTCTGCGGCTCGGGCTCGTAATTTGTTTTTCTTCCCGTCGGCTTTAATTTGCCGTGGCGCATGGAAAGCTCGTTGCCGTCCTCATCGAAGAATCTGCCGTCGGTTGTTTTTCTCACACGCTTGATTTCCGGCTTTTCAAGATAAACCATAAACAGGCTTATGAAGAAAAATGCCGCAAAGGGGATAAAAACATAAAGCATGGTCATAAGGCTTAAGGTTTCCGTTATGAATCTCGCAAAGAAATAAACCAAAAAGCCCGCCGCTATCGCAATCAGCGCAAAAACATAGATGAGAGGCGAGAGGTAAATATTAGAGATACCGTGGCATCTCGGGCAACGGTATTCTCCGTGCTTTTTAAGGTTCCAAACTCTTATCATATTCACCCTTTTGTGACAATAAGGGCAAATAGGCACTCCAATAAGCTGCATCTGTTTTCCTTTCCGATCAAAGTAAGATCTTTAGATTAATTTGCAGATTAACTTTATTTTAGGTAAAAATACGTTTCATGTGCGGATATTACTCTCAAGGCGGAAAACATCTGCACCCAGAGTATAATTATAACTCTTTATTAGCTTTATGTCAAAATTTCAAGGCATTTTTACAACCGAAACACTTTTAAAAAGAACGCCCCTTAAAGGCGTGAAACATCCGCGGTTAGATTATAGGGCTGTTTCATTCTTCTTGAAAGCGTGGACGGCGCAAGCTGAGAAATATAAACTTTCTCGCATCCGTTTTCGCTTGTCACGATGAAAGATTTCGGCAGCTCATAGGAAACATTCACAACTCTGCCTTCTTTTTCGGCTCTGGCCAAAAATTTCTTTGTGTGCTTTGAAATACTGGTGTTTTCCAAATCAAATATACCGACAATGCCGTCAGTATTTATCACGGTATCGCCGCCCAAATGCAAATACATTTATTCTATCCTGCCGTTTTCGACGTAAAAACGCTTTCCTTTTTCCATCAGATTCACCGTCTCGGGGCTGCAGCAGGTGATAAAAACCTGTCTGTTCTCAAGGTGATTCAAAAGATAATCCTGGCGTGAAGAATCAAGTTCGCTCATAACGTCGTCAAGAAGAACAATCGGCGATTCACCGACTGCTTTTTCGAGTATTTCAGCTTCTGCAAGCTTAAGGGCAAGCACAACGCTTCTTTGCTGGCCCTGAGAACCGAAAGTTCTCGCACTCAACCCGTCAAGTGTAAAATCTATATCGTCACGGTGCGGCCCCACGGAAGTGTGACCGAATCTCAAATCGCTTTGTCTTGCCGACAAAAGAGCCTCTCTCAGCTTTTCCGATATACTGTCGATATCGCTTTTTTCGTTCAAATCAAACCCCGAAACCAAATATTTTATGCCGATTTTCTCGCGGTCTCGTGAAATCCCCCGGTAAATTTCCTCGGTTTTCGGAATAAGCCTCTCAATATAAGAAAGTCTTTCCGCTATTACACGCGCACCGAAATAAACCGCTCTCTCGTCCCAAACGTCTAAAGTATCGAGAAGTTCGGGCTTTCCGTAAAGCGACTTCAAAAGGCTGTTTCTCTGGCTTAGGGAGCGGTTATACTGGGATAATATTTTTGTGTAAGAAGGTTTGGTCTGGCAGATTGCGCCGTCGATAAACGCACGCCTCTTTCCGGGGCCCTCTTTAACCAAGAGCAAATGCTCGGGAGAGAATATCACTGCACAGATTTTTCCCACAAGAAAAGATCCGTTTTTCTTCTCTATTCCGTTTATCACGCTCGATCTTGTTACAACGCCGGATTTTGGTGAGCTCAAAATAAGCGAAGCCGTCTGAGAGCGTCCCTCGCTGAAAAACGAAGCGTCAAGCCTCGCTTTTTTCTCCCGAGCACCTATCTTCAAAAGCTCAAAATCCTTGTTGCCTCTGAACGAATGACCGCCCGTAAAAAGCCAAACCGCTTCCAAAAGATTTGTTTTTCCCTGAGCGTTGTTTCCAAAAATCACATTGATATCGGGCGCAGGACAAATGGCGGCATCCTCAAGATTTCGAAAGCCGCTGAAGCTGATTTTTTCGATTATCATAAAATGTTTTAAGCCTTAAAGCTTGATTTGAGAACAGCTCTGTTTCCTTCAAACTCAAAGCTGTCGCCGTCACGCATTTTTTTGCCGCGCATGGTGCAGGTTTCGCCGTTTACCTTGACCATTCCGGACTGAATGACGTTTTTTGCCATTCCGCCGGTATCAACTGCGCCTGCAAGTTTCATCATGTTGTCGAGTCTTATAAACTCGGTATCGATTTCTACAATTTCTTCTTTTTTCATCATTTTCTTAACTGTTGCCGGAGTGCGGTTTCACTCTCAAAAAGCAAAACGCACTCCGATCTCAAAAGATTATTCTGTTTTAAGTCTTACGGGGAGAACGAGGAAGAGGAAGCTGTCAGAATCCTTTGGCGTGATGACCATCGGGCTCAAGGGGCCTCCCAAAGAAAGCTTTATCTCATCGCACTCGCAGTTTTTAAGTGCGTCGAGAAGATACTTGTTGTTAAAGCCCATCTCGAGAGCATTGCCTTCTATATGCGCATTTATTCTGTCGTGAGCCTTTCCGACGCTTGTGGTACAAGAGAGCTTGACGCCGGCCTCTCCAAATATGCATCTGATGGGGCTTTTTAATCTGTCGGAAATAATAAGCGAAACTCTCTCGGTCGATTCTATAAAATCTCTTGTTTTAATGGAGACTGTTGTCGAAAAATTTCTCGGAACAGCCGAATGATAATCGAGAAAATCTCCCTCGAGTATAGTCGATACAACGGTGTAGTTGTCAATTTTAAACATGATGTTGCGCTTGCCCGGGCAGATTTCAACCGTGCCGTCTTTTATAAGCTTCACGACTTCGCCGAGAGTTTTTCCCGGGACGACGAATGAAGCCTCGCTCGGAACATTTACTTTTTCACGTCTGAGCGCAAGGCGGAAACCGTCGACGGATACAAGCTCCAGCACGCCGTCTTTGAGCGAAAACAGCGTGCCCTGATGAACGGGCTTTGCGTCCGATTCCGCTACCGCAAAAATTGTTTGTCTTATCATGCTTTTGAGTGTTTCTCCGTCAATGCCGAAAGAAGAATTTTCTTCAACATCGGGAAGCTCGGGAAATTCATCCGGATCCATTCCTATAAGAGTAAAGCTCGAATCGCCCGATTCTATAGTAGCGATTTTCTTTCCGTCAACGGATACGGTTATCGTATCGTTCGGTGCTTTTCTGACGATCTCCGTGAAAAGTCTTGCGGATAAAACTATTGCTCCGCTTTCTTTTACGGTTGCCTGAAGCTTGGTTTTCATCCCGAGCTCGGTATTATATGCCGTCATATTTATTGAGTTATCATCTGTTACGATAAGTATTCCCTCAAGAGTAGGGATTGTTGTTTTTCCCGCAACTGCTCTTCCTAAGTTGGAAACAGCCTCGGAAAGTTCCTTGGTATTAACTGAAAATATCATCTTTCTCACCTGTTCTTCGCTCGAGGACAGTCTTGCAAGCGACCTTTAAAATCCTGCAAAGCGATTTCTTCTGAAAGCTGGTCTTACTAAAGAGCGGACAGCCGCTCAGTATATATTATGAATAAATATTGATTTAGAATTAGTAGTAGGGGACGAAGAAAAGTTGAAAGTTATTTAAAAGGGCAAAACGGCCGTCCGTTTGAACCAAAAATTGTCAACAGCTACTTGTTGAAAGAAGTCGAGAATGAAACAGCTGTAATTTTTCTCAACAATCCAGTTGAAAATTCTCTGTTTAAAGTTGAGAAAAAGTGGAAAATAATTTGGCTCAAAAATTAACCCCATGTTCCTTGTGGGCGGAACAGAGGCTGCCGATTATTGTTTTAAAGCTGCTCGAATTCGGCTTTTGTGCCGGAGATTAAACTGCAAACATTTTGCCCAAAATGCTTCTTACTTTGATCTTACATCCTTGATTATATCCGTGACCGTCTTCTTTGTGCTGGGATCGCGTCTCATCTTTTCCTCAATGACCTGGATTGCGTATACGACCGTCGAGTGGTCACGGCCGCCGAAAGCTTCGCCGATGGATTCCATCGATAGCTGCTTTACCTCGCGAATCACATACATGGAGACCTGTCTTGCCAAACTGATTCTTGCCTGGCGGCGAGAGGATTTTATGTCTTCTACGGATACGTTATATGTTCTTGCCACCTCGGCGATAATCTGATCGACGCTCTTTTCGTTTTCCTCAGAATCGTTGAGCATCTGATTGATGGCGAGGTTTGCCGTTGAGATTGACGGGGTTTTTCCGTCCATGACATGGTACGCGTTAAGGATTTTTACAACTCCCTCAAGCTGCCTTATATTACTTTTTAGCTTTGATGCTATGAATTCGCAGACGCTCGGGGGAATTTCAAGTCCGAGGGTTTGGGCCTTGCGGTTGATGATTGCGACTCTCGTCTCGAAATCCGGCGGCTGAATGTCGGTGATAAGCCCCGAGATAAATCGCGATCTCAAGCGGTCGTCGAGGTATGCGATATCCTTCGGTGGGCGATCAGATGCGAGAATTATTTGCTTTCTTGCGTTATAAAGCTCGTTGAATGTGTGGAAGAACTCCTCCTGCGTGGATTCTCTTCCTCCGATAAACTGAATATCGTCGACCAAAAAGACGTCAACCTTGCGGTATTTCTCTCTGAAAGCGTTGGTTGTGCCCTTTTGAATTGCGTTGACAAGCTCGTTTGTAAAATTCTCACCACTGATGTAAACTATGTTCAGGTTATCGAAATTCTTGTTGAGCTCATACATGGTTGCGTTGAGAAGATGAGTTTTTCCGAGACCCGAATTTCCCCATATAAAGAGGGGATTGTAGAGCTTGGCAGGGTTTGTGGCAACCGAAAGGCAAGCTGCATGTGCAAGCTGGTTGGTTTGACCGACGATGAAGTTTGAGAAGGTCATCTGCTCGCCTTCCGAGACCTCATTTTTTTGCTCGTCCTCTTCAGCAGAGTTAATCTTGCCCTTTTTTACCTCGAGTTCGCGAATTTCTTCGCTTGTCATTATCTTATATTTGATGCTGCCGTAGAATATGTTGTCGAAGGCTTCTTTTAAAAGATCGGCACCCACCTTTTCGACTATATTTGCGTGAAAGGCGTTCGGTGCTTCGATTATTGCGACGCCCTCGGTGAAATCAAGCTCATACGGGCTTAATTTGTCGAACCAAGTGTTATAGGCAACCTCGGTCATTCTGGAACGGCAATAATCGCACACTATTTTCCAGGTATCTTCGAATGAATCCATTTGCATTACTCCTTGATTTAATTTTATGAAAACTTGAAGACGGTAAAGAAATTCGCTCTCCCGAATCCAATTCTGTGTTTTTCTACATATTGTGGTTTGAGGAGGGTGAGCACGCAGAAACAAAAATCACTGTATACTTCACAACATATAGAAAAGCACAGAAAAACTTATTCTGAATTTTGAGGGCACTTTTCTTTATAATCTTATCTTAGACAGTATAGCATAAAATGGAATTCATTTCAAATTTTTATGCATTTTCGGAAAGTAGAAATTATGCAGTGAAATTTATAAAATTTAGTTACAAATACAGATGAGCACCGGCTGCTCGCCACAAATGTGATGCACTCTCGTCTTTTTCTTTAGTATTCTTTGAAAAAACTTGTTTTTCGCCCATTAAAAGCTTAAAATGATATTGACACGCACCGATATTTTAAGGTATAATCAGTTCTTGCAAGGCTTAGGTGAAATTTTGCCTTGAATCACGACTTAGTTTCCGAAAGGAGGGTTTTCGATATGCTGAGAACATATCAGCCAAAGAAGCTCCACAGACAGAAGGAGCACGGATTCAGAAAGAGAATGTCCACAAGGAACGGCCGCAAGGTTCTTGCACGCCGCAGAGCAAAGGGAAGAGCACGCTTATCTTATTGATAATTGCCTTAAAGGTCACCCCGGCGTGGTGACCTTTCTTTGTTATGTGGACAAACTTGGCAAACATAATAAGGATGAGTCCGAGTATTATGGAAAAAATTATACCTATATGTGAAAACAGGATTTTTCGCAGAATGTACTACCGTGCGAAGTCGATTGTGACTCCGCAGGTGGTAATTTACTACAGCAAAAACAGGCTTTCTTATAACCGCCTTGGCATCACGACGGGCAAGAAAATAGGAAATGCCGTAAAAAGAAACAGATCCAGAAGAATAATCAGGCAGGCTTTCAGAGAGGCTTCGCCTTATATTCGCCGCGGATATGATTTCATCCTGGTTGCAAGGGGCAAAACGCCCTTTCTAAAGACCGAGGACATAAGAAGAACGCTTCTTTTACAGCTTAATGAGAGAAATATGCTTATTAAGCTCCCGGATGATCTTGCGAAAACGCAAAAATCCGCATCGGTCGGCGAGGCGGCGGAATGAAAAACTTTCTGCTTGCCATGATAAGATTTTACCGCAAGGGCCACGCCGCACTCGGCGGCAGAGCCGTTTGCAGATATTATCCCACGTGCTCTCAGTACGGTCTTGACGCCATCGAGGGCTACGGATCTTTCAGGGGACTTCTGCTCACAGCTTGGAGAATTCTGAGGTGCAATCCTCTCGGAAAGAGCGGATACGATCCCGTGCCCGAGAGGTTTATGGGAAAAAATCTTAAAAAAGGAATCAAATATCATTCCTATATGGGGGTTTACGGCGAGGATATTCCCGAAGAAAATCCGGGCGCAGACTCCGACAAAATTGAAAAGCAATAAACCGGAAAGGAAATTTATTTTCAATGGTTGCATTATTTAACTTCTTCGGAAACATAATGGGTTACCTCTTATGGTTCCTCTACTGCATTTTTAAGAACTACGGCGTAGCGATTATTCTCTTTACGCTCGTTATCAAGATCGTACTTTTCCCGACTGCGATAAGCCAGCAGAAGAACATGGCAAAGCAGGCCAAAATGGCAGAGAAGCAAAAGGAACTTCAGAAAAAGTGCGGAAACGACAGAGTAAAGTACAACGAGGAACTTCAGAAGCTCTATGACAAAGAGAACATGAGCCCGTATTCCGGCTGCCTTATCACACTTCTTCCTTTCCCGATAATGCTCGGAATTTACTACTCGGTTATCTATCCGCTGAGCAATACTCTTCACATTGCGTCGGACGCTATCACAAAGGCTACCGAGTATGTCGCAAAAATTCCCGGAGTTACAAGCACGGGAAATTACACCCAGCTTATAATCGTCAAGAACTGGTCTGTTCTCAAGGACAGCATCGGAAGCTTTTTCACAGACGGCGATATTGCTAAGATTGAGTCCTTTGAAAAGGGATTCAAGGTTTTCGGAATCGACCTTCTCGGCACTCCGAAGGGATCCGCATTCGGCGATTTGCTCTGGCTCATCCCCGTATTCTGCGTTATTTCCTATTGGCTTTCCACTTTCTATATGCAGAGAGCATCGGGCCAGAAGAATCAGGGCTGCATGAATGCAACTCTTTATCTTATGCCGCTTCTCTCCGCTTACTGGGCATACATCATGCCCGCAGCCGTCGGTTTCTACTGGATTGTTTCTTCACTTTTCGGATTTGTACAGACGGTCATCGTTCAGAATTTCTTCAGTGTAAACCACGTTCAGGCTATGAACGAGGCTCAGCACTTCGTCTCAATGTCCAACAGCGATATGGCTTTGAAGCCGCTTAGCGCGGATCAGCAGGCTCAGATTGCCGCAAAGATTGAGAGCCAGAACAATCAGGTTCAGGTTAATAATCAGAAGAACAAGAACACATCCAAGAAAAAGTCGAAGTCTTCGGGTAATCAGAAGAATAATTCCAACGATTACATAGGCAGCGGCAAATAATTCAATATTTGAACAATAATAGGATATATTTCTTTTATAGAAATATATCCTATTCAAAATATCATACAATATTTTCGAAAGTTTGCATCAAAGCTGCGGCGTCTACCTCTTTATTCACCTTAGCCGCGGCATGAAATATTTTTACAGGTTTTACATTACGAGACATGATACGGAGGAAGAAAAGTGATTAAAGAAGTTATCACGACAGGTGAAACAATCGAAGAGGCTACCGAAAAAGCATTATCGGAATTGGGCGTAAAGGACGCCAAAGTTGAAGTTATCGAGGAGCCGATCAAGAAAAAATTCGGACTTTTTGGCGAGAGCCGTCCCGCAAAGGTTAAGGCGGTTTATGTTCCGTCTCCCGCAGAGTGCGCAAAAAGCTACCTTGAGGATATTATGAAGGGCATGGATCTCGGCGATGTAACTGTCTCCGTCACAGAGGACGAGGCAGGCGCTGCACTTTCACTCGAGGGCGACGGCATCGGATTCATTATCGGACACAGAGGAGAGACTCTCGATTCTCTCCAGTTTCTTGCTCAGCTTGTTGCTTCAAATCAGAGAAAGATTATCGATCAGGACAAGCCCGAGGACGAGGATAAGTCCGGCTATTACAGAATCACACTCGATGTCGGTTCATTCAGAGAGAAGAGAAAAGAGACTCTCGAGAGCCTTGGCAAAAAGATGGCTATTCGTGCTGTCAAGACAGGCAGAAATGCTTCTCTTGAGCCGATGAACCCATACGAGAGAAGAATCATTCACACGGCTGTTCAGGAGATTGAGGGCGCTAAGTCCTGGTCTGAAGGCGAGGATCTCGCAAGACACGTTGTTGTCGGCCCTGTAGACGGCGAGAGACCGCGCTACAATAACAGAAACGGTCGCTACAACAATAACCGCGGCCCGAGAAACGGCGACAGAAGAAACGGCCCAAGAAACGGCGATTCAAGACGCGGCGGCCCAAGAAGAAACAACGGTGACAGAAGAAATTCTCCGAGAAAGTACGATAACCGAATCAATCCTGCTATCAGCGAGACCGCACCGGTACCGTATTCACCGGCACCTATCGACACAACAACAGAGCGCAAAAAGGTAGTAGACGCACCGCTCTACGGCCGCATTGAGCTCACAAAGTAATTTGCAAACAATATTAAATCAAATATTAAATCAGAGAGCCTCACGAGAAATCGTTGGGGCTCTTTTTGCAGAGAGAATTCTTATAAGCTAGCTTGGCTCAAAGCCTGTTGTAAGGCTTGTTTGGGGGGGCATATGAGCTTGTTTTCATAGGTATACAAATGAGCCGTTAAAGCGTTTAGGCGAGGTTCTTGGTGCTTTAAAGGTTCTTTAAAGGCTGATTATAATGAGGGCGGAATGTTCTCCATAATCTGTCGCATTGTTTTTGTCCTTTAAAAATCTGCTTATTGCATTGCTTAGAATTGGGCTTCTCCCAAATCGAGCGAAAAACACGGTAGCACCGCACAATACCGAAAGTCTCGCATCGGTGACTGATAATTTGATTGTCGGGCAAAACTTGCTTTGAATAATACGGCAGTTTTATTTTGAACTTGTTGGGTTTGCAAACGGCTGTTATAGAACCGAAAGAGATTGAACACAAGATTTAGTGTGCCAATCATACAAACGATTTAGAAATTTCTCACTTTCACAAACAACAATATATAGTTTTTGAGTTTCTTGATTTATTGTAAAAATCATATAAAAAACAGACTCGAAAAAGCTGAAAAAAGCTAAAAATCGAAAACGAAAAATCACTTAAAAGAAAAACTCACGAAAAACCGAAAGAAAAAGTCATTCGGATTGCCTTGGAAAAACCGTATTTTCTTGACAATATCACGTTTTTTTCATATGATAAAAGTTACGAAAAAATCTGTTTAAAACTATATGCCATATGCGTGATATTTGAAATATTAGAAATATATCAGAGATATAAATATAAACACTTGAGAATGAATAACGATTATAAGATTTACGAAAATATAAGCGATAACTTAGAAAACAGCGACACGATAGCCGCAATTTCAACGCCGCTTGCTCCGGGAGGAATAGGCGTAATAAGGGTTTCGGGTAAGTTAGCAAGAGAGATTGCGGATAAGGTTTTCCGTTCGGCGGGCGGTAAAAAGCTGACCGAAATCGGCGGCTATCAGGCTCTTTACGGCGGTGTGTATTCTGTCGGCGGCGAAAAACTTGATGAGTGCGTTGCACTTAATTTTGTCGCGCCGAGAAGCTTTACGGGGGAGGACACCGTGGAGCTTTCCTGCCACGGCGGCTTGTTCGTTTTGAGAAAAGTTCTTGAAGCTTTGTATGCTTGCGGCGCAAGGCCTGCCGAGGCGGGCGAGTTCACAAAAAGGGCTTTTCTCAACGGAAAAATGGATCTTGCTCAGGCGGAATCCGTTATGGATTTGATAAATGCTTCGAGTTCTCAGTCGGCACGTGCGGCGCTAAGTGTGAAAGACGGCGCACTTTCAAAAAAAGTCGAGAAAATCACGGAATCGCTAATCGATCTCGGCTCGCATCTCGCCGCTTGGGCAGACTATCCCGATGACGATATTCCTCAGGTTGATGACGAGATGTTGTCCGAGCGACTTTCTTCTGCCGAAAAAGAGCTAAAAAAGCTGATTGACAGCTTTGATGCGGGAAAAATTTTGCGTCAGGGAGTTTCTACCGTCATAGTCGGAAAACCGAATGCGGGAAAATCCACGCTCATGAATCTTCTTTCGGGATGCGAGAGAAGTATTGTCACGTCGATAGCGGGAACAACGAGAGATGTTGTCGAGGAGAGCGTCATGCTTGGCGATATTCCGCTAAGACTTGCCGACACGGCCGGAATAAGGAATACCGACAATCCCGTTGAAAAAATCGGCGTTGAGATAGCCAAAAACAGGCTGAAATCGGCGGAGCTTATTTTTGCGGTTTTCGATTCCAGCGCACCGCTGACAAGCGAGGATGTCGGTTTAATCGAGGATATAAAGGGCATTCCGTCCGTTGCGATAATCAATAAATCGGATCTCGAAAGTAAAATCGATATAGAATATATTGAAAACAATTTTGATAATATTGTTTATATAAGTGCCTTGAATGGAGAGGGAATTGAGGAGCTCAAATCGACCGTCGAGAAGATTTTTGGCACGGGCGAGGTGGATTTCACGAGCGGAGTTCTCTACTCGGAGAGACAGAAAAATGACGCACTCAAGGCGCTTGAGGCGGTCAAAGAGGCAAAATCTGCTTTTGAGAACGGATTCACGCTCGACGCCGTAACGGTGAGCTGCGAGGGTGCCGTATCGGCACTTTTGGAGCTTACGGGACAAAAGGCAAGCGAAGAAATTGTCGCTTCCGTTTTTGAAAAATTCTGCGTCGGAAAATAAATATCAAGCAGAATTTCAGATTTGACAAAAAGAAAGAAAAATAATTATTGTGGGTCAATATATGGATAGCACTTTTGAAAAATTTACTAAAAACACATATTTTGCTGGTGAGTACGACGTTGCCGTAATCGGTGCGGGACACGCGGGAATCGAGGCTTCGCTTTCGTCCGCAAGGCTCGGCGCAAAGACCGTTTGTTTTACCATTAATATGGATGCAGTCGGCAACTGCCCGTGCAACCCCTCAATCGGCGGAACAGCAAAGGGTCATCTCGTGAGGGAAATTGACGCCCTTGGCGGAGAGATGGGGAAAACCACGGACGAGGTATTTTTGCAGTCGAGAATGCTCAATCTCGGAAAAGGTCCCGCAGTCCACTCGCTTCGTGCTCAAATTGACAGGAACCATTATGCCAGAGTGATGAAGCACAAAATGGAACTGCAAAAAAACCTCGACCTCAAACAAGCCGAAGTTGTGAATATTTCTCGAAACGATGATGGTAAATGGGTTCTCCTCACAAGAATGGGAGCACTCTACACATGCGCAAGCGTTGTAATCGCAACAGGCACATTTCTCGGCGGGAAAATTTTTGTCGGAGATGTCTCTTATGAGGGCGGTCCCGACGGAATGTTCCCCGCGGCCTTCCTCGGAAAGTCGCTGAAAGAACTCGGCTTGTCACTCAGAAGATTTAAAACGGGGACTCCCGCTCGAGTGCTCAAATCATCAATCGATTTTTCTGATCTCGAGGTTCAGGAGGGTGACGATCCTGTTGTTCCGTTCTCCTATGACAACGAGGACAAAAAGCTTAAAAATCAGGTGGTTTGTCATGTCAGCTGGACCAACGAAAACACCAAAAAAGTTATAATGGATAATATCCATAAATCGCCCCTCTATTCTGGAATGATTGAGGGAGTGGGTCCCAGATATTGCCCATCGATTGAAGATAAGGTAGTGAGATTTTCAGAGAAGCCAAGACATCAGCTTTTCATAGAACCGTGCGGAAAAGAGACCGAAGAAATGTACTTACAGGGAATGAGCTCGTCACTCCCGGAAGAGGTTCAGTTAAAGTTCTACAAAACCATTAAAGGCTTGGAGAACGTTAAAGTTATGAGGTCGGCGTACGCTATCGAATATGACTGCGTTGACCCCGTTCAGATGAATTCAACCTTGGAATTCAGAGATTTCCCCGGACTTTTCGGAGCGGGACAGTTTAACGGAAGCTCCGGCTATGAGGAAGCTGCGGCTCAGGGGCTTATTGCCGGAATCAATGCTGCTCAAAAAGCGCTCGGCAAAGAGAGTTTTGTTCTCGGCAGAGATACTTCTTATATCGGAACTCTTATTGACGATCTCATCACAAAGGGCTGCACCGATCCTTACAGAATGATGACATCGAGAAGCGAGTACCGCCTGATTTTAAGACAGGATAATGCTGATGAGAGATTAACGCCGTTTGGCAGAAAGCTCGGACTTATAAGCGATGAGAGATGGGCTCACTTTGAGAACAAAGAAAGACTCAAAAAAGAAGAAATCGAGAGAGCGGAAAACACGATTTTTTCCCTGTCCGAGGAGCTCAATTCTATACTTGTTTCACGTGAAACATCACCCGTCACAACGGGCGTGAGACTTTCTGAACTGCTCAGAAGACCGCAGATAAGTTATGACGATTTGACAGCAATCGATGTTAACCGTCCAGACTTGCCGAAGTACATTTTTGAGAACGTTCAGATAGAACTCAAATACGAGGGATACATAAAAAGGCAGAAGGCGGACATCGCCGAGATGAGAAGACTTGAAAACAAGAAACTTCCGAAGGACACCGACTACAACACGATAACGAACTTGCGTCTTGAAGCAAAAGAAAAACTCAATCGTGTTAAGCCGGAAAATGTCGGTCAGGCAAGCAGAATAAGTGGCGTGAGCCCAGCCGATATAAGCGTTTTGCTCATTTGGCTTTCGGGCAAAAACCGAGGATAATATGATGACAATATAAGAGGTAAAATGGAAATAAGAGAAGAAAAAACTAACGATACAATCACCGAAAACACCGTGATTGTACCCGATATAAAAGATGAACTTATTGCAAAGGCGAAAGAAGTCGGCGTAAAAGTGACAAAGGCTCAGGCTGAGAAATTTCAAAAATATCTTGAAATGCTCCTTGAGTGGAACGAGAAAATAAACCTTACGGCAATAACCGATCCGAGCGAATGCGTGGTAAAGCACTTTGTCGATTCACTTCTGTTTCTTAAAACGGTGAGTCCCAAGCAAAACGCAAAGATAATCGATGTCGGAACAGGTGCGGGATTTCCCGGCATTCCGATTGCGATTATGCGCCCCGATGTGAAACTGACTTTGCTCGACAGTTTAAATAAGAGACTTGTTTTTCTGAAAGCCGTTTGCGATGAGCTTGGAATCGAAGCCGAGTTTGTGCATAAGAGAGCCGAGGAGGCAGGAAAAATCAAGGGAATGAGGGAGAGCTACGACATTGCGACCGCAAGAGCTGTGGCAAGGATGAATACCCTTTGTGAATATTGCATCCCCCTTATAAAGATGAAAGGCTTGTTTGTCGTCATGAAAGGTCCCGGACTCGAGGAAGAAATGGCAGAGGCCAAAAGAGCGATTTCTCTGCTCGGCTGTGAGGTTAAGAAAGAAGAAAGTTTCACTTTGCCGAACGATGAGAAGAGCGAGAGAAGAATTGCCATTCTGCAAAAGCTCCGTTTCACACCGAAAATATATCCGAGACACGGAAACAAGATAACAAAAGACCCAATTGTCTGATATTTCGCTAAATCGAATAAATTATCAAAATCGCTTCCAAACGGAGGCGATTTTACTTTTTGAGAAATAAAACTTTGAAAAATCTGCTAAAAAACAGAAAAAAGAGCAATAAAAACAATTTTGAGGAAGAAAAAAGCGCATTTTTCTAATCTCATATTGTTTGTAATCTGTTGTTATTGAACTTTAAATATGATAAAATAAACAGGTTGAAGAAAATAAAACGATGGAAATTCCGAAAAAAGCAAGAAAAATCATAAAAATTCGGAAAAATCGGTCACAGGAGCGAAAAATATGTCAAAAATTATATCAGTTGCTAATCAAAAAGGCGGAGTGGGAAAAACAACCACCGCTGTTAATTTAGCCGCTTCTTTCGGAGAAAAAGGTAAAAAAGTACTTCTTATAGATATCGATCCGCAGGGGAACTCCACATCGGGACTCGGAATTGACAAGAGAAACGTAAAAGTAACAAGCTATAACGTGCTTATGGAGGAATCCGATGCCGCATCGGCAGTGATTGAGACAGAGTTCAAAAATCTTTCTCTCATTCCGTCAAGCATGGATCTTTCTGCGGCAGAAATCGAGCTTGCAGACAAGGAAAAGCGCGAGCAGATTATGAAAAATGCGCTTGCGCCGATTCGTGCAAACTACGATTATATCGTTATCGACTGCCCGCCGTCACTCGGACTTATCACAATGGGCGCGCTTGTTGCTTCGGACACAATTCTCATACCGATTCAGTGCGAGTTTTATGCTCTCGAGGGACTTTCTCAGCTTATGAATACCGTCAGAAGAGTTAAGAGACAGTACAACGAAAGACTTGATATTGAGGGCGTTCTCCTCACAATGTATGACGGCAGACTTAATCTCACTCAGCAGGTAGTGGGAGAGGTTAAGAAATTCTTCCCGAGAAAGGTGTTCTCAACTTCGATACCCCGTTCGGTAAGACTTTCGGAGGCTCCCGGATTCGGAATGCCCGTGCTTTACTACGACAAGAGCGGAAAGGGCACAAAAGCTTATTTGAAGCTTGCGGAAGAGATACTTGAGAACAACAGAGATCTGTAAGAGGAAATGCGTATGAAAAAAGGCGGACTCGGAAAGGGTCTTGATACAATTTTCGCTCAGAATATCGATGAGACAAGCGAAAATGTTAATATTAAAATAAATGATATAGAGCCGAACAGGGAACAGCCGAGAAAAGAATTTGACCCCGAAACTCTCACGGAGCTTGCAAATTCCATAGCTGAGCACGGCGTGCTTCAGCCGATTTTGGTTCGTCCGATATATGCCGGCGGTTATCAGTTGGTAGCCGGCGAGAGAAGATGGCGAGCTGCAAGAATTGCCGGTCTTACTGAAATTCCCGCAATAATAAGAGACATGGACGACAGAGAGTTCATGGAAATTTCTCTTATTGAAAATTTGCAGCGTGAAGATCTCACTCCGATTGAAGAGGCAAGAGGAATAAACATGCTCATGGAGAGCTACGGTCTCACTCAGGATGAAGTAAGCAAATCGGTGGGAAAATCCCGTCCGGCAGTTGCCAATGCTTTGAGACTTTTAAAGCTTCCCGAGGACGTACTCGAGATGATAGAAAACGGATTGCTTTCGGCGGGCCACGGCAGAACGCTTTTGGGTCTTGAGGACGAGAGCAAGATAGTCGGCATAGCGGATAAAGCCGCAGATGAGCAGATGAGCGTTCGAGAGCTCGAAAAGCTTGTCAAAAAAGAGAACTCCGCGCCCAAAAAGGTTAAGCCCAAAAAGCAGAACCACTATTTTGAGGAAGTGCGAATTGCTATGGGCGAGCACCTCGGCAGAAAAGTTACCGTCACGGGCAACAGAAAAAAAGGCGTTCTGCAAATTGAGTTTTACGGCGAAGAGGATTTGGCTGAGCTCGTAAAACAGCTTGAATCAAAAGAAGATTAATTTTAAGCAGGTCGGTGAAAAATCGATCTGTTTTTTTATGTGTTTCACGTGAAACATAGTATCAAAAAAGCTGTTTGTTAATAAAAAACGGATTGATAATTTCCACACGGTGGGGTACAATTAATTCACATAAATCTATAAATACGGAGAGTTAATATTATGGTTAAACACGTTCTTTTCAATAAGCTTAAAGATCCCACACCTGAGAACTGTCAGGCACTTTGCGATAAGTTCATGACAATGAAAGGCAATGTGCCTTGCGTTATCGATGTTGTCGCTTATCCCGATTTTCTCAGATCAAAGAGATCTTACGATGTAATTCTCGAGGTCACACTTGCATCAAAAGAGGATTTGACCGTTTATGCAAACGATGAATTCCACTGCACTCAGATTAAGCCTTATGTTCATTCTGTACGTGAGAGCGGAATTTCAATCGATTACGAGTATTAATTTTAAATTAAAAAGGTGTGAGAGATAAATGAATCCGATAACGATAGCGGTTATTGTTGTTTTGGCGATTGTCGCGCTTATATTTGCGGCAGGCTATGGCTTTTTCTCGTATTCGATTAAAAGAGTGGAGCCGAAACCGCAGAAAATGGATAACCCGAACGATCCTTGGGTGAAAATAGAACCTGTTCTCGCAAAGGGCAGAGAGTACATAGAGTCGTGTCCTTATGAGGAGTGGACAATAAAATCCGATGACGGCTTAAAGCTTTGGGGTCGATTTGTGCCCGCCTATGACGAGAACGGCAAAATGAGCAAAAAGATAATTCTTATGACTCACGGCTACCACAGCTTCTATAACAATGATTTTGCGGTATCGTTTAAGTATTACCACGAGGCAGGTTACAGCGCACTTTTGCCGCATCAGCGCTCACACGGAAACAGCGAGGGAAAGTATATCACTTTTGGAATAAAAGAGAGATACGATTGCCTTTTGTGGGCAAAGGAAATAGTCAAAAGGCTCGGCGATGATGTCGAGATAGCACTTTCGGGAGTATCCATGGGTTGCGCAACTGTCACAATGGCTCTTGGACTTGACTTGCCAAAGCAGGTTAAGTGCTGTATTTCCGATTGCGGTTATACCTCACCGTCAGATGAATTCAGAAGCGTTTTGCACGGCGACTATCATCTGCCGGATTTTCCGTTTATGCTCACGCAGAAATTCTACTGCAAGCTTATAGCCGATTTTGATATAGACGGCGTATCCACACTCGATGTTCTGAAAAAGAACGAGAGGCCTGTTCTGTTCATTCACGGCGGAAAGGATACTTTCGTGCCGACTGAAATGGGAAGAAAGAACTACGAGGCGTGCGTGGCACCGAAGGAACTCCTTATAATCGATGAAGCGCCTCACGCACAGTCGTTTGATTTAGAACCCGATAAGTGCTGGGAGCATGTCTCTGCTTTCCTTAAAAAATATATGTAATCTCAATCGGTTTTCAGTTAACAGAAACACAGATAAATAACTTTGCGCTAAAAGCTCGGAAAAATTTTCTGAGCTTTTTTCTTGTTTGTTTCCGTTTTGAGGGAAATATAAGCCGATAACGGGGGATGAGTGAAAAGAAAATTAATCACTGCCTTGAAAGGAGATATTATGAAAAAACTCAGAGGCCCCGACATATCGGAATTTAACGGAAATATTGATTTTGAGAAACTTAAAGAGAACGTAGACTTTGTGATTATGCGTTGTGGTTACGGAGGAAATTATTCGAATCAAGAGGACTCGAAATTCACTCGGTACGCAAACGAGTGCGAAAAGTACGGGATACCGTACGGAGTTTATCTTTACTCGTATGCCGACAGTATTAAAGCGGCTGAGGATGAAGCAAGTCACGCATTGTCGCTGATAAAAGGGAAGAATGTCACTTTAGGCGTTTGGTATGACCTTGAAGACGATGTTTTGCCCGATAACAAAACTGTTTTGACGGATATTGCGCTTGCATTTTGCCGTGAAATTGAGAAAAAATCTTATTCATCGGGAATATACACTTCATTAAACTGGATAAACAACCGCTTTGAAAATGAGAGATTGTCGGAAACAAAGAAATGGATCGCACAGTGGAATGACAGTTTCGATTATGACGGAAACGCGCTTATGTGGCAGTTTACAAACCATGCGGAGCTTGACGGAATGCCGTATCCGTGCGACTGCAACCTTGCCGAAAGCTCATGGTTTGAGAGCGATACGGGCAAAGCGGAGAAGTCGGAGAGCGAAACGATAATGGTTGTTACGGCTGATATAGGTCTTAATGTTAGAAAGGGGGCAAGCGAAAACACGCCAGTAAAAGACATTTTGAAATTCGGAGATATAATAAAGATTACCGAGACCAAAAGCGTCGGTAATCTTGTGTGGGGAAAACTCAGTTACCCAAAGAAATTCAAAAACTGCTTTGCAGCAATAAACTATTGCTCGGTTCTCGAAGAAATTAACGGAAATTATACTGTCGTGCCAAACGTCGGACTTAATGTGCGCTCATCTCCGAGTACCTCTGCCAAAATACTTCGTGCACTTAAATGCGGAACAAATGTAGTCGGAAAATACAGGTACGGCAACTGGATGAAGATAAATTCTCCCGTTAGCGGCTGGGTATGCTCCGATTATCTCGAAATAAGTTAAATAGAAATTCAACAGCTTAGATTATATTTAACCTAAATTTAACACGGTAAAGCTTTACAACAGATGACATCGGGTATATAGTTTAATCGTATCTGTATGCAAAAGGAGGAGAAGAGTATGTGGATACTTTTTGCGTTCGGTTCTGCTGTGTTTGCGGGCTTGACTGCGGTTCTTGCAAAATGCGGAATACGCGAAACAGATTCAACCGTTGCAACAGCCATACGAACGATAATTGTTTTGATTTTCTCGTGGATCATGGTGTTTGTTGTCGGTTCTCAGGGAACGATAGGCGATATAAGCGCGAACACGCTTTTGTTTTTGATTCTCTCGGGACTTGCAACGGGAGCGAGCTGGCTTTGTTATTTCAAGGCGCTTCAATTAGGCGACATAAACAAGGTCGTTCCGATTGATAAATCGAGCACGGTTATGACGATAATACTTGCGGCGATATTTCTCCACGAAAGAGTTTCGCTCACCAAGGGAATCGGAGTTGCGCTTATAGCTGTCGGAACATTTTTGATGATTGAGAAAAAGGAAAGCACGGGGGAGAAGTCCGGCGGAAAAAGCTTTGCGTGGTTTTGGTTTGCGCTCGGTTCTGCTGTTTTCGCAAGCCTTACTGCAATACTCGGCAAGGTCGGCATAACGGGAGTGGAATCAAATCTCGGAACGGCAATCCGCACGGCGGTAGTTCTTCTTATGTCGTGGGTTATGGTTTTTGTTACGGGAAAATCTTCCGATGTAAAAAAGACGCCCAAAAACGAACTCGGTTTCATTTGCCTTTCGGGCCTTGCAACCGGAGCAAGCTGGCTTTGTTACTACAAGGCACTTCAGGCCGGTCCCGCAAGCGTAGTTGTACCGATTGACAAGCTTAGCATTCTCGTCACGATTCTTTTCTCGTTCGTTGTTTTCAAAGAAAAGCTTACCGTAAAATCTTCGGTCGGTCTTGTCGGAATAGTCGGCGGAACTCTTCTAATGCTTGTCTAAATCATTTAGATATATTAAATTCGGCTTGAAAAATACTCGCTTTGAGTGTTTTTCAAGCCTTGTTTCTTTTGTCGCTACGCTTTTCACCCCGCTCGCTTTTCGCAAAAGAGAGGGGAAAGCTCATATTGCTTAGCTTTTTTTATTTCTCTTAGAGTAAAAAAATCGGTTTGGAAAATGCTCGGCTGCGCCGTGTTTTCCAAACCTTGTTTCTTTTTATCGCTACGCTCTTCTTAGGGGCTCTGCCCCTAAAACCCCGCCGACTTTTTTGGGAAAAGTCGGAGAAAAACATTATTTTATAGCTTCAACGCTGTATTCTCTTTGCCACGCTTCATTCGGCTTCAACAGATTTCCGTATTCTCTCTCGCTTAATTCGCCGTCAAAGTGAATGCCGTCGCATCTGCCGTACCACGGTTCAATGCACACAAACGGCACATCTTTTCCCACAGGCGACCATATTCCCATAAGCGGACAATCCGCCGATAATGTGAGGTAAGGTGTTCCGTCCTTTTCACATAGCGAAACTTTGTGAACATCTTGATTTTCAATCACCAAAGCGTCCTTATCAAAAAGCTCTTTCGTAACATCGAGATATTTGTCTTTCAGTTCGTACGTTTCGATTCCATCTCCCGCCAAACCGCCTTCAAGAGTTCTGGTTTTTATCTCACCGTCCTTATCAAACAGCAGCTTGCTTCCCTCACGGTTATTGAATGCGGGGTGACCTCCTATTGAGAACGGAAGAATTTCATCGCTGCCGTTTTCTACACGCCATATTACGCTTAGTTTGTTTTCGTCAATTTTATATCCAATTTTAAGTGTGAATTTATACGGATATTTCTCTTTTGTTTTTTCATTTGATTTTAACTCAAACCAAAGGGAGTCGTTTGTCTGAGAGCAAAGCTCAAAATCCTCGTCTCTTGCAAATCCATGCTGACCCATTTTGTAAGTCTTGCCCTTTGCTTTGTAGCAGTTGTTTTTTACCGCGCCGACAAACGGAAAAAGAATGGGGGATGTACGTCCCCAGTATTTCGGATCGGCGTTCCACATGTATTCATTTTCGTTATCTTTTCGCACAAGCGATTTTAACTCTGCTCCGTGGTTGTCAATTTCGATTTTGATAATCTCGTTTTCAAGTTTATATCTTGCCATATTTCCACTCCTTATATGTTCGATAAATTAATATCTTTATTATCATTTTAAGCTTGAATTTCTAATCAGTCAACGCATTATTTTCTGATAAATTAAGACTTTATTTTTCGCAGAATTTTCACTCAAAATTCTTTTTGACAAAACATAAGAAGACTATATAATAAGGGTAAGAGCAGATTTAATTTTTATTTGCTTTTTGGAAGGAGTTAATATCATGAAATATTTAATAGGTGTGGACTTGGGTACCAGCGGTACCAAAACGGTTTTATTCGATCAAAAAGGTAAAGTTATATCATCTTCCACGGTGGAATATCCTCTCTATCAGGCTCAGAACGGCTGGGCAGAGCAAGAACCGCTCGATTGGTGGAATGCCGCTTGCGAGACCATAAAAAATGTTATAGAGAATTCGGGCGTAAACAATGAGGATATTGCGGGCCTCGGTATTTCGGGTCAGATGCACGGCCTCGTTATGCTCGATAAGGACGGAAACGTTCTTCGCCGCTCCATAATTTGGTGTGATCAGCGCACAGGTAAAGAGTGTGCTGAGATTACCGAGAAAGTCGGCGCAAAGAGACTTATAGAAATTACGGCAAACCCCGCTCTTACGGGATTCACCGCTTCAAAAATTCTCTGGGTGAGAAACAATCAGCCCGAAATTTACGAAAAATGCGCTCATATTCTTCTTCCCAAGGATTACGTCCGCTATATGCTCACAGGTGATTTTGCAACCGAAGTGAGTGACGCATCCGGCATGCAGCTTCTCGATATTCCAAACCGTTGCTGGTCAAAAGAGGTTTGCGAAAAGCTCGAAATAGATATGAGCTTGCTCCCAAAGGTATACGAGTCACCCGAGGTAACAGGCGTGATAAGCGAAAAGGCTGCGGCTCTCACAGGGCTTAAAGCCGGCACAATCGTTGTCGGCGGTGCGGGCGATAATGCTGCGGCAGCTGTTGGCACGGGAGTTGTTACCGAGGGAAAAGCATTCACCACCATCGGCACAAGCGGAGTTGTTTTCGCTCACACTAACGATATTAAAATAGACAGCAAGGGACGTGTGCACACATTCTGTTGCGCCGTACCGGGTGCTTGGCACGTCATGGGAGTAACTCAGGCGGCGGGCCTTTCACTCAAGTGGTTCAGAGATAATTTCTGCCAAGATGAGATTCAGACGGCAAAGGGAATGAAAGTAGATCCGTACTACCTTATGGATAAGGAAGCCGAGAAGTCACCGATTGGCTCAAATAAGCTTATATATCTTCCGTACCTTATGGGTGAGAGAACGCCTCACCTTGACCCCGATTGCCGCGGTGTTTTCTTCGGACTCAGCGGCGTCCACACAAAGTATGATATGCTGCGTGCCGTAATGGAGGGAGTAAGCTTCTCACAGCGTGACAGCATGGAAGTCTTGCGTGAAATGGGAATCGAGATTGACGAGATGCTCGCTTGCGGCGGCGGCGGAACAAGCAAGCTTTGGAGACAGATGCTTGCCGATACTTACAACTGCCCCGTTAAAACGGTTGTTTCAAAGGAGGGCCCCGCACTCGGAGTTGCAATACTTGCGGCAGTCGGCGCAGGAATTTACGAGAGCGTGGAAAAGGCATGCGAAGAGCTTGTAAAGACAAATCCCGAGCAGCAGCCGATAGAAGAAAACGTTCCCGAGTACGAGAAGTACTATAAAGTATACAGAAGCCTTTATCCGGCTTTAAAGGATTGCTATAAGGAGTTAGCAAAACTCTGATATAAATCTATAACCGCACAAAATATGGCTCTCGATAAGGGAGCCATATTCATCGCATAAGAAAGAAGGAGAGAAAAATGGCAATTTTAGTTGCAGTATTTGTTGTTGTGTTAATCCTCGTTTTGCTTTGGCTGTGGGGAATCGCACCAAGACTAAGCGGTCGACCGTCGTTTAAGGAGCTTGAAAAATGGGATTACGCACACAGGGGATATCACAATAAAGAGAAAGGAATTCCCGAGAACAGCATGGCTGCATTTAAAAATGCGGTGGAACACGGCTACGGAATGGAGTATGATCTTCAGATGACAAAGGACGGTTATGTGGTTGTGCATCACGATAACAGCCTAAAGAGAATTTGCGGAGTGGATAAAAAAATTTCCGATTTAACGCTTGAAGAGCTTAACAAAATACATCTTTACAACACGGAGTATACCTGTCCGCTGTTCAGCGATGTCCTCAAAGAAGTTAACGGAAAAACACCGATGATAATCGAATTCAAGGGATACGACAAAACAGACGAACTTTGCGAAAAAGGATGGGAGATATTAAAGGACTACAAAGGACTTTACTGCATAGAGAGCTTTCACCCGAAAATAGTGCATTGGTTCAAGGTAAATCATCCCGAAGTGATAAGAGGTCAGCTTATGGCGCATTTCACATCGAAAGATCCCGAGACGCCGAATCCGTTCATGGCATTTATGGGAAGAAATCTGATGTCGAATTTCTATGCGAGACCTGATTTTGAAGCGTACGATTATCACGCAAGGAATAATATAAGCTTAAGACTTTGCAAAAAGCTGTTCGGAATAAAAGAGGTATCGTGGACGGTAAGGGACAAAGAAACACACGATAAGCTCAAGAAAGACGGTTGCATAAGCATATTTGAAAATTTTGTGGCATAAAACAAAGAGAAAACAGAACAAACAGAGCGAAGCAATAAAAAGAGAGGTTTGGAAAATACGGCGAAGCCGAATGTTTTCCAAACCGATTTTTTTATACAAAGAGGAATAAAGAAAACAAATAGGAAGAAGCAAATTAACTTGTGATTTTGCACTAAAAAAATAAGGGCGTTTTGGCGGTGTGCTTAATTGAAAAGAATAAAAAGTTGTGCTAATATCAAAGTGTATTTCCATATGTGAACCATAAATTTCCACATTTTTCCATATCGGTTCATATGGTTTTCATATGGTTTTTGTATTTGGCGGAGGATTAAATAAAAATGTATGACAGTGTGATAATCGGCGGCGGAGTAATCGGCTCGGCTGTCGCAAGAGAATTATCCCGTTACAAAGGAAAATTTCTCTTGACCGAGAAAGATGGCGATGTCTGCACGGGAACGAGTAAAGCAAATTCGGCTATCATTCACGCAGGCTTTGACGCAGATAACGGATCGCTTATGGCTAAATTTAACGTTCTCGGAAACAAAATGATGGATAAGGTAGCAGAGGAACTCGATGTGCCGTTTAAGAGAAACACGGCGATGGTGCTTTGCTTTGAAGAGGAAAACATACCAAAGCTTAAGGAGCTTTACGAGAGAGGAATAAAAAACGGCGTGCCCGATTTAAAACTTCTCACGGGTGACGAGGCTAAGAAAATAGAGCCGAACTTAAACGACAGCGTTTGCGCCGCTTTGCTTGCGCCGACTTCGGGAATAATCTGCCCGTTTGAACTCACTTTGGGATTTGCCGAGAACGCAGCCGACAACGGCGTTGAATTCCGTTTCGGAAATGCCGTAACCAATATCGCTAAAAGCCAAAACGGATTTATCGTAACCCTTGAAAACGGAGAGAACATTGAGACAAAAACCGTTATCAACTGTGCGGGCGTGTATTCCGACAAAATTCACAATATGATTTGCGAGGATAAAATCGAGGTTAAGCCGAGAAGAGGTGAGTATATCATCTGCGATAAATCGGTCGGAGATCTTGTGAGCACAACTCTTTTCCAGCTTCCTACGGCTTACGGAAAAGGAATACTCGTTTCGCCGACAGTGCATGGGAATTTGCTTTTAGGCCCGACTGCCGACGATATCGATGACAAGGAGGGAACGGATACCACGGCAAACGGACTTTCGGACGTGCTTAAATTTGCCGCAAAGAGCGTTAAAAACCTCCCGAACCGTCAGGCTATAACATCTTTCAGCGGTCTGAGAGCACATTCTCCGAAACATGAATTCATTCTGGGCGAATCAAGCGTGAGCGGATTTTTTGACTGCGCCGCAATCGAATCCCCCGGACTTTCAAGTTCACCCGCAATCGGAGAATATACAGCGACTATCGTTGCCGAAAAGCTCGGAGCAGAGAAAAAGGCGGACTTTAACCCCATAAGAACGGGCCTTAAAAAACCGAACGAAATGAGCTTTGAGGAAAGAGCACAGCTTATAAAAGAGAACCCCGCATACGGTAATATAATCTGCAGATGCGAAACAGTAAGTGAGGGCGAGATTGTCGCAAGTATAAACAGAACCTTGGGCGCAACAACTCTCGACGGCGTTAAGCGCCGAACAAGAGCCGGAATGGGAAGATGTCAGTCGGGATTCTGTTCACCGCGTGTTATGGAGATACTCGCACGCGAACTCGGACTTTCTTTGGACGATATAAAGAAAAACGAGAAAAATTCGTTCGTTGCGGTCGGAAAAACTTCTAAGGGGGTAAAGGGCAATGATTAAGGACAGCTATAAACTTGTTATTGCCGGCGGCGGCCCCGCAGGACTTGCCGCAGCGGCTTCGGCTTGCGAGAACGGCTTGAATAACGACGATATACTTATAATAGAAAGAGACGCCTCCCTCGGAGGAATTCTCAATCAGTGCATTCACAACGGATTCGGACTTCACACATTTAAAGAGGAACTCACGGGCCCCGAATATGCCGCAAGATTTGAAGAGAAATGCGAAAATCTTGAAATTCCATATGTTCTCGGAACAATGATACTCGATATTGCAAAGAACGAAGACGGCACAAAAACGGTCACGTGCGTAAGCGCAGAAAACGGCCTTAAACAAATAAAAGCAGACGCGGTTATACTTGCAATGGGTTGCCGTGAGAGAAGCAGAGGTGCACTCAATATTCCCGGTTACCGCCCCGCAGGAATTTTCTCCGCAGGTACGGCTCAGCGCCTTGTAAACATAGAAGGATATATGCCCGGCAAAGAAGTTGTCATTCTCGGCTCGGGCGATATAGGCCTTATCATGGCGAGAAGACTCACCCTCGAGGGGGCAAAGGTAAAGGTTGTTGCGGAGCTTATGCCTTATTCGGGAGGCCTGAAAAGAAATATTGTCCAGTGCCTCAATGACTACGGAATTCCGCTTAAACTTTCTCATACTGTAACAAAGATTTACGGCAAGGAAAGAGTTGAGGGCGTCGATATATCGGAAGTTGGCTCGGACGGAAAACCAATACCCGGAAGCGAGGAGTTCTATTCTTGCGATACGCTCTTGTTGTCGGTAGGACTTCTGCCCGAAAACGAACTCTCGAAAACCCTCGGAGTGGAGCTTTCAAGAATAACGGGCGGCCCCGTTGTAAACGAGAGCCTCGAGACAAATATAAGCGGAGTTTTTGCTTGCGGAAACGTGCTCCACGTTCACGATCTTGTCGATTATGTATCGGAAGAAGCCGCTCAGGCGGGAAAGAACGCAGTGAAATATATTAGAGGAGAACTTTCCGCACCTGAAAAAGCACCGATTGAAATCAAAACGCAAAACGGCGTGAGATACAGCGTGCCTGTTTTTATTAACCCCGATAACGCCGAGGATAACATCACCGTGAGATTCAGAGTGGCAAATGTGTTTAAAGATAAATACATAAGCGTTTACTTTGGAGATAAGCGTCTTGTTCACCGCAAAAAGCAAATTCTTGCACCGGGTGAAATGGAAAATGTCATTATAAAGAAAACGGATATTTCAAACGGCGACTCAAACGAGATTTTAATTACGCTTGAGGATGAATAAGGGGGAGATAAGTATGGAAATTAAAGAGCTCACCTGTATTAACTGCCCGCTCGGCTGTCAGCTTAAGGTTGAGATGAACGGTGACGAGATTATATCCGTCAGCGGAAACACCTGCAAACGTGGCGAGATTTACGCAAGAAAAGAGGTCGTCTCACCGACAAGAACCGTCACAAGCACGGTTTCGGTAGTCGGCGGAGTTCATCCCGCCCTACCGGTCAAAACTAAGGGCGATATTCCGAAGTCGGAAATTTTCGACTGTATGAAAGAGATAAACAAGGTTTCGGTTTGCGCTCCCGTGCATATCGGCGATGTGATAATTAAAAATGTGCTTGGTAGCGGAGTTGATGTTGTCGCTACGGCGAATATGAAAAAAGCCTGAGGGCAATAAGCTTAATACAAAGTTTACATTTCAAAAAACTGCGGAGGTTTCATACTTCCGCAGTTTGTGTTATACTGTGTATATTAAATTTGATTTTATTCGGAGTTATCAAATGAGATTGTTTTTTAAAGAAAGACCCTTTTCTTGGGATCTTGAGTACGATATATTTTACGAGAACGAAAAGAAAGCATATCACGTAAAAAACGAGAGCGTAAAAAAGCGACTGCAAAGGGTAACGCTTTATAACCGCAACGATATGGAGATAGGAAAGGTGGAGCGCAAGCAAAGCATTTTCGGCGGCGAGAAATACACGATATATTTTGACGATAGAGAGATAGGATCTATCGAGAAAACCTATGTCCATAACAAAACGCGATACATGCTAAAAATGGTCAACTGGAGAATTTTCGGAATTATCCCTTCTTGGGAATACGATATTCTCGATGACGAGGCGATTGTTGCTCATGCGGGGGTTGAAGGCTCGCCGTATGAGGGCAAAGGAAATTACATGCTCGAAATTTACTACGAAAATTCCGAGAGTATGATAGTGCTCGCAACGCTCGGCATGGAAGCCGCCAATGCAAAACTTGCCGAAAAAGAAAAAAAGAAGCTCGAAAAGAAGCTTAACCGCAAATAGTCCCACAAAAACACATCATATTGTGGTGCGAACGTTCAAAAAATCAACAGAAAAACCGCTCGATTTTTCCGATAAACAAGGGAAAAATCGAGCGAAAAATTTTTTCGGAAAATATCAAAAAAAGCTTGCATTATTGCCCCGGTTGTGGTAATATACCTTTGCGTGACTGCGACAGATATGCGATGAAGCGGGAGGTTGCGGCTGAAAGATGCCGGTTTTTCCGCAGAGTATGTCCGATTTTAAACCGGGCGAAAGACAGTCGAAAATTTAAGCTTGGAACCACAGGTAAGTTTACCTGAAGGCCTTTTGCGGCTTGTTCGATTGTTTCTATAACGTGGGTCGATGATTACATCTGCCCGTTATTCCCGGAATTCGCTTTGAGCGGTTCCGTTTTATTTATGTCAAGGGTGGGAACACCCGGACAGGTGTTAATAAAAACCCTCGCCCGCCAAACTAAAACAAATTTAATTTTAAGGAGGCGATTTTCCGTGGCAGTCAAAGAGAAAATCAGAATAAGAATCAAGGGTTACGATCATCAGCTCGTAGACCAGGCAGCAGGCAAGATTGTTGCAACAGCAAAGCGCACAGGCGCAAGAGTATCAGGTCCCGTTCCGCTTCCGACAGAGAAGCAGATCGTCACTATCCTCCGTGCTGTTCATAAGTACAAGGATAGCCGTGAGCAGTTTGAGATGAGAACTCACAAGAGACTTATCGACATTCTCAGACCTTCAAACAAGACAGTTGAAGCTCTTATGAGCTTAGAACTCCCCGCTGGTGTTGAAATCGAGATCAAGCTCTGATCTAGGGATTCCAACCAACCGGATAGGCGCAAGGCGGGTCAAGTCGGAATAAACTCCGACCAATAACCTAACAGGAGGAAACAAAAATGACAAAAGGCATCATCGGTAAGAAGATCGGTATGACACAGATCTTCGACGAAAAGGGCAGAGTCATCCCCGTAACAGTTGTAGAAGCCGGACCGTGTGTTGTTACACAGGTTAAGACAACTGAGAATGATGGCTACCAGGCAGTTCAGGTTGGTTTTGGCGACCAGAAGCCTCAGAGAGTTAACAAGCCTTTAACAGGCCACTTCAACAAGGGCAACGTTGCTCCCAAGAAGACTCTCAAAGAATTCAGATTTGACGACATCTCTTCCTACAGCGTCGGAAGCCTCATCAAGGCTGACGTTTTCGCAGCAGGAGACAAGATCGATGTAACAGGAACAAGCAAGGGTCACGGTTACTCCGGCGTTATCAAGAGATGGAACTTCCAGAGACTTAAAGAGACTCACGGTTCCGGACCTGTCGCAAGACACGGCGGTTCAAACGGTGCCTGCTCAAGCCCCTCGAGAGTTTTCCCGGGCCTTAAGATGGCAGGACACTACGGCGCTGAGAAGGTTACAGTTCAGAACCTCACAGTAGTCAAGGTCGATGTTGAAAATAACCTTATCGCAGTTAAGGGCGCTGTTCCGGGTCCTAACGGCGGCACAGTCGTAATCCGCGACAGTGTTAAAGCATAAGGAAAGGAGGAAGTACAATGCCAACAGTTACAGTAGTAAACACAAAGGGTGCTGAGGTAGAGAAGATCGAGCTTAGCGAGGGTGTTTTCGGAATTGAGCCGAACGTCAGCGCAATGCACCTTATGGTTAAGAGCTATCTCGCAAACCAGCGTCAGGGCACACAGTCAGCTTTAACAAGAGCTGAGGTTTCCGGTGGCGGAAGAAAGCCTTGGAGACAGAAGGGCACAGGCCGTGCTCGTCAGGGTTCAACAAGAGCTCCGCAGTGGACACACGGCGGTATCGTCTTCGCTCCGAAGCCGAGAGATTACAGCTTCTCGGTTAACAAGAAGGTTAAGAGACTTGCTATGAAGTCCGCACTTTCCAGCAAGGTTGCAGACGGTCAGATCATCGTTGTTGACGAGATTAACCTTAACGAGTACAAGACAAAGGCAGTAGCTGAGATGCTCAAGGCTATCGGTTCTGAGAAGAAGGCTTTAATCGTTCTCCCCGAGGTTAACGAGAAGGTTATCTCTTCTGCAAGAAACATTCCCGGAGTTAAGACAGCTCAGGTAAATACCCTTAACGTATACGACATCCTCAACGCTGACAAGTTCATCGTTGTTAAGGACGCCGTAGCAAAGATTGAGGAGGTGTATGCATAATGGCAGCACAGGATATCGTAATCCGCCCAATCATCACTGAAAAGTCTATGACAGGCATTCAGTCTAAGAAATACACATTCGAAGTTGCTCCCAAGGCTACAAAGATCGATGTTGCAAGAGCAGTTGAAGAGCTTTTCGGCGTAAAAGTTCAGAAGGTCAACACCGTTCACGTAAGAGGACATCTTCGCCGTCAGGGTCGCTATGAGGGCTACACAAAGGCTTGGAAAAAGGCAGTTGTTACTCTCACAGAGGACAGCAAGACAATCGAGTTCTTCGAGAGCATGGTCTAATTAAGACCTGCACTCGCCCGTACGGGCACGAATGGGGTCAAAAAGCTCTGAGAGCTTACTCGAATAAGCCCCGCAAAGCAGTTACAGGAAGGAAATATAACAATGGCAATCAAAGTATATAAGCCGACCACGAACTCACGCCGTAATATGTCTGTTACAGATTACAGCGCACTTTCGAAGAATGGTCCGGAGAGAAGCCTCCTTGCTAAAAAGAGCAAGCACGCAGGCAGAAACAGCTACGGTAGAATCACTGTTCGCCAGAGAGGCGGCGGAAACCGTCAGAAATACAGAATCATCGACTTTAAGCGTCAGAAGAATGACATGAGCGCAACTGTTCTCGGTATCGAGTACGATCCGAACAGATCGGCATTCATCGCTCTCATCCAGTATGAGGACGGCACAAAGTCCTACATCATCGCTCCTCACGGCCTCAAAGCCGGCGATGTTGTAACAAGCGGCGCAGAGTCCGATATCAAGCCGGGCAACGCACTTCCGCTTAAGGCAATTCCGGTTGGTACATTTATCCACAACATTGAGCTTTATCCCGGCAAGGGTGCTCAGCTCGCAAGAGCAGCAGGCATCATGGCTCAGCTCATGGCTAAGGAGAATGGCCTCGCACTTTTAAGACTTCCGTCCGGAGAGCTCAGAAATGTTCCCGAGGATTGTATGGCTACAATCGGTCAGGTTTCCAACATTGACCATGAGAACGTAAAGCTCGGTAAAGCCGGTAGAACAAGAAACATGGGCCGCAGACCGCAGGTCAGAGGTTCTGTTATGAACCCGAATGACCATCCGCACGGTGGTGGTGAAGGTAAGTCACCTGTCGGACGTCCGGGACCTGTTACTCCTTGGGGTAAGCCTGCTCTTGGTTACAAGACACGCAATCCTAAGAAGTCCAGCTCCAAGTTCATTGTAAGAAGAAGAAACGGTAAGTAATTAGGCATCGGAAAGGAGCTAATATAAATGAGCAGATCATTAAAAAAAGGACCTTTTGTTGATGCTAAGCTTCTTAAAAGAGTCCAGGAAATGAATGCAGCCAACGAGAAGAAGGTTGTTAAGACATGGTCAAGATCATCCATGATCTTCCCTGATTTCGTAGGTCACACAATTGCTGTCCACGACGGACGTAAGCACGTTCCGGTATATGTCACAGAGGACATGGTCGGTCACAAGCTCGGTGAGTTTGCTCCGACAAGAACCTTCAAGGGACACGTCGGCGCAAAGTCAGGTAAATAAGAGAAAGGAAGAGTATATACAATGGAAGCAAAAGCAATACTTAAATATACCCGAATTTCTCCCCGTAAGGTTGAGATCGTTCTCGACCTTATCCGCGGCAAGGACACAGACCTTGCTATGGGTATTTTAAAGAATACACCTAAGGCAGCTTGCGAAGATCTCCAGAAATTACTCAAGAGTGCAATCGCAAACGCTGAGGTTAAAGAGATGAACACATCTAATCTCTATATCTCACAGTGCTATGTCAATCCCGGCCCGATCCTCAAGAGAATCAGACCGAGAGCTCAGGGCAGAGCATACAGAATTTTAAAGAGAACTTCTCACATCACAATTGTTGTGAGCGAGAAAGAATAAGCGGCGAGGAGGTAAAATTTAATGGGTCAGAAAGTAAATCCACACGGATACCGTGTAGGTGTTATTAAAGACTGGGATTCCCGCTGGTTCGCTAACAAGGCAACTTTCGGCGATACATTAGTTGAGGATTACAACCTCCGTAAGGTTCTTAAGAAGCAGCTTTACTCCGCAGGTGTTCCGAAGATTGAGATCGAGCGTGATTCTCAGAAAGTCAGAATTCACATTCATTGCGCAAAGCCGGGTATGGTAATCGGCAAGGGCGGCCAGGAAATCGAGAAGCTTCGTGCTCAGTGCGAGAAGATGCTCGGCAAGCCGTGCCTTATCAACATCGTTGAGGTTAAGAGACCTGACCTCGATGCTCAGCTCGTAGCTGAGAGCATCGCACAGCAGCTCGAGAAGAGAATTTCCTTCAGAAGAGCTATGAAGCAGTGCATCGGCAGAAGCATGCGTCTTGGCGCAAGAGGAATCAAGACTCAGTGCTCCGGACGTCTCGGCGGTGCCGAGATCGCAAGAAGCGAGCAGTATCATGACGGTACTATTCCGCTTCAGACAATCAGAGCTGACATCGACTACGGTTTTGCAGAGGCTAACACAACCTACGGCAAGGTCGGCGTTAAGGTTTGGCTCTACAAGGGCGAGGTTCTCAACGTAGCAAACGATCGCCCCGAGCGCAGAAACAACAGAAGAAATAATCGTAGGGAAGGAGGCCGCAACTAATGTTACTTCCAAAGAGAGTTAAATATCGTCGTGTCCACAGAGGCAGAATGACTGGTAAAGCTTACCGCGGAAATAAAGTCACTTACGGTGATTTCGGTCTCCAGGCTACAGAAGCCGCATGGATCACATCAAACCAGATCGAGGCAGCCCGTGTTGCTATGACACGTTACTGCAAGCGTTTCGGTAAGGTTTGGATCAAGATTTTCCCTGATAAGCCCGTAACAAAGAAGCCTGCCGGCGTTCGAATGGGTTCCGGTAAAGGTGCTCCCGAGTACTGGGTAGCAGTAGTTAAGCCGGGCAGAGTTATGTTCGAGCTTGGCGGAGTAAGCGAGGAGACAGCAAGAGAAGCTCTTCGTCTCGCAGCTAACAAGCTTCCTATCAAGTGCAAATTTGTAACTAAAGAAGGACAGGAGGATTAAGAGTAATGAAAGCTACAGAAATCAGAGAACTCACAAATGAAGAATTAGCTTCCAAGCTTAAGGAATTAAAAGCTGAGCTCTTTAACCTTCGTTTCCAGCTCGCTATCAATCAGCTCGATAACCCGATGCGTATAACAGCAGTTAAGAAGGACATTGCAAGAGTCAAGACTGTTATCCGCGAGAACGAGCTTAATGCTTAAGGAAGGAGGAGTTTAAAATGAGCGAAAGAACATCAATGAGAAAGACACTCGTCGGTAAGGTAGTCAGCGATAAGATGGACAAGACCGTCGTCGTTTCAATCGAAGACAGCGTTAAGCATCCTATGTACGGCAAGATCGTCAAGCGTACAGTTAAGTACAAGGCACACGATGAGAACAACGAGTGTGGAATCGGAGACCGCGTACGTATCATGGAGACTCGTCCTCTTTCCAAGGATAAGAGATGGCGTTTAGTTGAGATTATAGAGAAGGCCAAGTAATTTTGGCAGAGAAACAAGAGTTATTTGGCTTTTAAGCAAAGGAGGAACTCACTGTGATTCAGCAGCAGACATACCTCAAGGTTGCCGATAATACCGGAGCTAAGGAGCTTATGTGCATAAGAGTTCTTGGCGGTACCGGCAGGAGGTACGCTAATATAGGTGACGTCGTAGTTGCTTCCGTTAAGAAGGCAGCACCCGGCGGCGTTGTAAAGAAGGGCGACGTTGTTAAGGCAGTTATCGTAAGATCAAAGACCGGCGTTCGTCGTGAAGACGGCACATACATTCGTTTCGACGAGAATGCAGCCGTTATCATCAAGGAAGACAAAAACCCAAGGGGCACACGTATTTTTGGACCAGTCGCGAGAGAGCTTCGTGACCATGAGTATCTGAAAATCCTTTCACTTGCTCCGGAAGTTCTTTAATGGAGGTGTCAACAAATGTCTAAGGTTCATGTAAAAACAGGCGACAACGTTGTAATCCTCGTTGGTAAGGATAGAGGCAAGCAGGGCAAGGTTCTTGCTGTTTCTCCGAAGGAGAGCAAGGTAATCGTAGAAGGCTGCAACATGGTCAGCAAGCACGTAAAGCCGAAGAGAATGGGCGAGCAAGGCGGCATCGTAAAGGCTGAGTCCGCTATCTATTCTTCAAAGGTTCAGATTGTTTGCCCTCGCTGCGGCAAGGCTACAAGAGTTGCACACAAGATTCTTGAGGACGGCTCCAAGGAGCGTATCTGCAAGAAGTGCGGCGAGACACTGTAAGGAGGACGTTTAAGAAATGGCTAGACTTAAGGAAACATACAAAGCTGAAGTCGCTCCTGCTCTTATGAAAAAGTTCTCTTATAAGAGTGTTATGGAGATTCCTAAGTTCGATAAGATTGTTATCAACGTAGGTGCCGGCGAAGCAAAAGACAACGCTAAAATCATCGACAACATCAGCGGTGACATCGCAAAGATCACCGGTCAGAAGCCGTTGGTTTGTAAGGCAAGAAAATCAGTTGCTAACTTTAAGATCAGAGAGGGCATGCCGATCGGTGTTAAGGTTACACTTCGCGGAGAGAAAATGTGGGAGTTCATGGACAGACTCTTCAACGTTGCTCTTCCGAGAGTTCGTGACTTCAGAGGAATCAATCCTAATTCCTTCGATGGTCGCGGAAACTACAACATGGGTATCAAGGAGCAGCTCATCTTCCCCGAGATCGAGTACGATAAGATCGACAAGGTTCGCGGAATGGACATCTGCTTCGTAACAACCGCAAATACAGACGAAGAGGCTCGTGAGCTCTTAACACTCATGGGTGCACCGTTTGAGAAGTAAGGAGGATATGCACTGTGGCAAAGACATCAATGAAAATCAAGCAGCAGAGAGATCAGAAGTTCTCTACCAGAGAGTACAACAGATGTAAGATCTGCGGCAGACCGCATGCCTACCTTAGAAAGTTTGGCATTTGCCGTATCTGCTTCCGTGAACTCGCTTATAAGGGCCAGATTCCGGGTGTTAAGAAGGCAAGCTGGTAAGAAAGCAAAAGGAGGACAAAATCATGCAGATTACAGATCCAATCGCAGATCTGCTTACCCGTATTCGCAACGCTTTGTCAGCGAAGCATGATACTGTTACAGTTCCTGCTTCTAACATGAAGAAGGCTATCTGCCAGATTCTTGTTGACGAGGGATACATCAAGGGCTTTACAGTTGAAGAAGACGGCAAGCAGGGTATCATCACAATCAATCTTAAGTATGCACAGGGCAAAGAGGCAGTTATTAAGGGACTCAAGAGAGTTTCCAAGCCCGGCCTTCGCATCTATTCAAATGCAGAAGAGCTTCCGAAGGTCATGAAGGGCCTCGGTATCGCTATCATTTCTACTTCCAAGGGCGTCATGACAGACCGTGAGGCTAGAAAGCAGAATATCGGCGGCGAAGTTCTCGCATTCATCTGGTAATTGAAGGGAGGGGCAATAACATGTCTAGAATTGGAAGAAAACCTATAAATATTCCCGCAGGCGTTGAGGTAAAGGTCGACGGTTCTGTTGTTACTGTTAAGGGTCCTAAGGGCACACTTACACAGAAGTTCAACTCTAAGATGAACATAGCAGTTGAGGGCACAGAGATTATTGTTTCAAGACCCGACGATACCAAGGAGAGCAAGTCACTTCACGGCCTCACAAGATCACTTATTGCTAACATGGTAACAGGTGTTACTGAGGAGTTTAAGAAGGAGCTTGAGGTTAACGGCGTTGGTTACCGTGTAGCAAAGAAGGGCAATGTCCTTGAGATGACACTCGGTTACTCACACCTTGTTAACGTTAGCGAGACAGAGGACATCAAGATTGATGTTCCTGCTCCGAACAAGATCATCATCCATGGTCCTGACAAGCAGAAGGTTGGTCAGTTCGCAGCTGAGGTTCGCGAGAAGAGACCGCCGGAGCCGTATAAGGGCAAGGGTATTAAGTATGTCGACGAAGTTATCCGTCGCAAAGAAGGTAAAGCCGGTAAGGGCAAATAAGATAGGAGAGTGTTTTAAATGGTTTCAAAGGCTGATAAGAATGCAGCAAGACTTCGCCGCCATAAGAGAGTTCGCGGCAAGATTTCTGGCACAGCAGAAAGACCTCGCCTTAATGTCTACCGTTCATCCGCTAACATCTATGCCCAGATTATCGACGATACTAAGGGCGTAACACTCGTATCCGCATCTACTGTAGAGAAGGATTTTGAGGGTAACGGAAGCAACAAGGTCGCTGCTAAAAAAGTTGGCGAGACAATCGCTAAGAGAGCAATCGAGAAGGGCATCACAGATGTCGTCTTCGATCGTGGTGGCTACATATTCCATGGCCGTGTCGCAGAGCTGGCCGCTGGCGCCCGTGAGGGTGGCCTGAACTTCTAATAGGAGGATATTATGGCTAGTAAAATTGACGCAAGTGCATTAGAATTAAAAGAAAACGTAGTTGCTATCAACCGTGTTTCCAAGACTGTCAAAGGTGGTCGTATCTATAAGTTCGCTGCTTTGGTAGTTGTCGGAGACGGAAACGGCACTGTAGGTTTTGGTATCGGTAAGTCCGGTGAAGTTCCGGACGCTATCCGTAAGGGTATTGAGGATGCTAAGAAGAACCTCATCAAGGTTTCTCTCAAGGGCACAACAATTCCTCACGAGATCATCGGCGAGTTCGGCGCAGGTAAAGTTCTTCTTAAGCCCGCTGCTCCCGGTACCGGTGTTATCGCAGGCGGCGCAGTTCGTGCTGTTGTCGATTGCGTAGGCATCACCGACATCAGAACTAAGGTTTTGAGAACAAACAACCCGTGCAACGTTGTAAGAGCAACTCTCGAGGGACTCAACGCTCTTCGCTCTGCTGAAGAGGTTGCTGCAATCCGCGGCAAGTCCGTCAAAGAGATTTTATAATAAGGAGGCTGCAAATTATGGAAATTACTCTTGTTAAAAGCTTAATCGGCGCCAAGAAAGATCAGATTGCAACCGCCTACTCACTCGGTCTTCGTAAGATCGGTGACAAGACTGAGCAGCCTTATAACGCTCAGACAGCCGGTAAGGTGCACAAGATTGTTCACCTTGTTAAGGTAACAAAGTAAGGGGAGGTGCACTGATATGAAACTTAACGAGCTTACAAAGGTACCCGGTTCAACAACCAAGGCTAAGAGAATCGGCAGAGGTTACGGTTCCGGTAACGGTAAGACAGCTGGTAAGGGACATAAGGGTCAGAAGGCCAGAGCAGGTCACGGATTCCGTCCGGGCTTCGAAGGCGGCCAGATGCCTCTCCAGAGAAGAATCCCGAAGAGAGGATTCAACAATATCTTCGCTGAGGATTGGACAGCAATCAACGTAGCAGATCTCGAGGTTTTCGAGAACGGCGCAACAGTTGACGTAGCTGCTCTTGCTAGCGCAGGTATCGTAAGAAGAAACGCAAAAAATGTAAAGGTTCTTTCCAACGGCGAACTCACAAAGTCACTTACTGTTAAGGTTGGTGCTTATTCCGAGGCTGCAAAGGCTAAGATTGAGGCAGCAGGAGGAAAGGCTGAGGTGATCTAAGGTGTTTAACACACTAAGAAATGCTTGGAAAATTCCAGACCTCAGAAAAAAACTCCTTTTCACAGTTTTGATTATCGTCGCTTTCAGATTCGGTTCCGTTGTTCCGGTTCCGTTTCTGAATGCATCTGCTCTTAACGAGCTTATGCAGTCCGTTAACGAAAGCGGCACCGCACTCGGTTATATCAACATGCTCACAGGTGGTGCGTTCTCATACGCAACCCTGTTTGCACTCGGTATTACCCCGTATATCAACTCTTCCATCATTATCCAGCTTTTGACGGTTGCCATCCCGGCACTTGAGAAGCTTGCTAAAGAGGGAGAGGAAGGCAGAAAGAAGATTGCCGCAATCACAAGATATGTGACAGTCGGTTTAGGCCTTATCCAGGGTACTGCTTATTACTTCTACCTCAAGAACAGCGGCATTACCGTTTATTCTTCCGGTTTCAGCGCAGTATTCACAGGTATCGTAATTATCCTCACATTCACAGCGGGCACAGCTCTTATCATGTGGATGGGTGAGCAGATAAACCAGTATGGTGTGGGCAATGGTATCTCCATCATACTTTTCGCAGGTATTGTTTCAAGACTTCCTTCAACCTGCTCTCAGCTCTGGACATACTTCAAGGCTGCAATAGACGATCCGTCAAACTACGGCAAATACTTCGTATTCGCTCCGTTGTTTGTAATTCTCTTCCTTGCAGTTATCTGGATTATCGTCTTTATGAACGACGCAGAGAGAAGAATTCCGATTCAGTACGCAAAGAAGGTAGTCGGCAGAAAGATGTACGGCGGCCAGAGCTCTCACTTACCTATTAAGGTAACCATGAGCGGCGTTATGCCAATCATCTTCGCTTCAGCTATTCTTTCTATTCCAAGCACAATTCAGCTGTTTGTTACTCCGAAGTCCGGCTTCTGGAAAGCATTCTTCAATGCATTCTCTTCAACAGGCTGGCTTTACTCGGTTCTTTACTTCTTGTTCATCATTGTATTTGCTTATTTCTACATGAGCATTCAGTACAATCCGATCGAGATTGCAAACAACCTCAGAACAAACAACGGTACTATTCCGGGCATCAGACCGGGCAGACCGACAGCTGAGTTTATCAGCAAGATCCTCGCAAAGGTCACACTCATCGGAGCGTTGTTCCTTGCAGTTATAGCTATTGTTCCTATCATCTACGGTAACATTACCAGCATGGGCAGAATGTCCATGGGCGGTACTTCCGTCATCATTATGGTTGGTGTTGCTCTTGAGACCGTAAAGCAAATCGAATCTCAAATGATGATGCGTCATTATAAGGGATTCCTTGACTAATGAGGAGTTTAGTAGTATAATATGAAGCTGATCCTTTTAGGTGCTCCGGGAGCCGGAAAAGGCACCCAGGCAGAGAAAATCTGCGAAGCATATAAAATACCAACAATTTCAACAGGAAATATTCTCCGTGCAGCGCTGAAGAGCGGCTCAGAGATCGGACTTAAGGCAAAATCTTACATGGAGTCCGGAGCTTTGGTTCCGGATGAGGTTCTCATTGAGATCATCAAAGACAGATTAGCCGAGAAGGACTGCGAGAATGGTTTCATCCTCGACGGTTTCCCGAGAACGATCCCCCAGGCCGAGGCTCTGGATTCCATGGGCGTGGACATCGATAAGTGCCTCAATATAGAGGTTGCCGATGATGCAATCGTCGCAAGAATGTCCGGACGCCGTGTCTGCGAGAAGTGCGGTGCTTCTTATCACGTTATGTTTAAGAAGCCGAGTGCTGAAGGAATCTGCGATTCCTGCGGCGGCACCCTTGTTCAGCGTAAGGATGATGAAGAATCAACCGTTCTTGCAAGACTCAAAAACTATCACAGTCAGACTGAGCCTCTTAAGAACTATTATGAGAAGCAGGGCAAATTGGTTTCCGTCGAGGGCACAGGCTCAATCGAAGAAATCACAAAGGCTTGCTTAAAAGCACTCGAGGCATAAAATGATTATTCTTAAGACCAGTCGTGAATTAGCACTTATGAGAGAAGCCGGAAGGATATCTCAGCGAGCATTAATGCTCGGCGGTGAGGCTGTGGAACCGGGTGTTTCAACCTGGGAAATAGATAAGATTATTCGCGAGTATATCGAGAAGTCGGGCGCTAAGCCCAACTTTCTCGGTTACGGCGATTTTCCTGCAAGTGCTTGCATATCGGTGAATGATACTGTCATCCACGGCATACCATCCAAAAAGCAGATCCTCAAAAAAGGCGACATCGTTTCAATCGACACAGGAGCTGTTATCAACGGTTTCAATGGCGACAACGCATGGACGTTCGCTTGCGGTGAAGTGAGCGAAGAGGCTCAGAAGCTTATGGATACTACGAGAGAAGCACTGTTCAAAGGCATCGAGCAGGCCCGTCCCGGAAACAGGGTGGGTGACATCGGTCACGCAGTGCAGGAGTATGTCGAAGCTCGCGGTTACTCGGTTGTACGAGATTTTGTCGGCCACGGAGTAGGCGCAAAGCTACATGAAGACCCCAGCGTTCCTAACTACGGTAAGGAAGGAAGGGGAGTTCGACTTCTGCCGGGCATGGTAATCGCCATTGAACCAATGGTTAACGTCGGTGATTTCAGAGTTAAAGTTCTGAACGACGGTTGGACCACAAAAACTATCGACGGAAAACTGGCTGCCCACTTTGAGCACACAATTGCCATCACAACAAACGGCCCCGTTATTCTGACGAATGCGGACGATTGAGGTGGCACGTGTTTCAAAGAGGACAATTAGTTATGTCTAAAGCAGGCAAGGAAAAGGATAAGTTTTTAGTCGTTGTCGGCATAGAGAAAAATATGCTCATGCTTTGCGACGGCAAGAGGCGTACCCTTGAGAAGCCTAAGCTCAAAAAGGATATTCATGTTCAAAAGACAAATATCTTTTTAAAAGAAGAACAGCTTTTGACAGACAAGAAGATAAGACATGCGTTAAAGGATCATAACGCAAAAGGTTAATGGAGGATATAAATGTCTAGACAGGACGTAATCGAACTTGAAGGCGTCGTTAAAGAAGCTCTGCCTAACGCAACATTTAATGTTGAGCTTCCGAACGGCCACGTTATCTTAGCTCACATTTCGGGAAAGCTCAGAATGAACTACATCCGAATTCTTCCCGGTGATAAGGTAACAATCGAGATGTCACCGTACGATCTCACAAAGGGACGTATCACGTGGCGCTCTAAGTAAGAAATTAAAACGAATTTTAATCCCACTTTAAGGAGGGCACACAAATGAAAGTCAGACCTTCTGTTAAGAAAATGTGTGAAAAATGCAAGATCATCAAGCGCAAGGGTAAGATCATGGTTATTTGTGAGAACCCTAAGCACAAGCAGCGCCAGGGTTAATTACCCGGTGTCAAACTAATGGAGGTGCAAAAGCATGGCTCGTATTTCAGGTATTGACTTACCAAGAGACAAGAGAATCGAGATTGCTCTTACATACATCTACGGTATCGGCCGTAAGACAGCTACAGACATCTGCGCAAACACAGGCGTAGATCCTGACATCAGAGTAAGAGACCTTTCTGAGGATGACGCTCAGAAAATCAGAGATTATATAGATCAGAACTGCGTAGTTGAAGGTGATCTTCGCCGTGACGTAGCTTTTGATATTAAGAGACTTATCGAGATTGGCTGCTACCGTGGCGTTCGTCACAGAAAGGGCTTACCGGTAAGAGGTCAGCGTTCTAAGACCAATGCAAGAACACGCAAGGGTCCTAGAAAGACAATGGCAAACAAGAAGAAGTAATCGGAGGGATCATTAAATGGCAGCAGTAAAAGGTAAAAAAGCTACCACAGTTCGCAGACGCCGTGAGCGCAAGAACATTGAGCGTGGAGCTGCTCATATCCAGTCCACTTTTAACAATACAATCGTAACAATCACAGACCTTCAGGGCAATGCTGTTTCATGGGCAAGCGCAGGCGAGCTCGGATTCCGCGGCTCAAGAAAGTCTACTCCGTTTGCAGCACAGTCCGCTGCAGAGACAGCTGCTAAGGCTGCTATGGATCATGGTATGAAGACAGTTGAGGTCTACGTAAAGGGACCGGGAGCAGGCCGTGAGGCAGCTATCCGTGCTCTTCAGGCAACAGGTCTTGAAGTTTACATGATTAAGGATGTTACACCAATCCCACATAACGGATGCCGTCCTCCCAAGAGAAGACGTGTATAACCGAGCAGGAGGTATAGATAATGGCAAAGAATATGCAGCCAATCGCTAAGCGCTGCAAAGCGCTCGGCCTGTCACCCGCAGTAATGGGTTACTCCAAGAAGACAACTAACCGCAACCCGAAGGGCACCATGAGACGTAAGCAGACAGAGTACGGTCTCCAGCTCAACGAGAAGCAGAAGGTTAAGTTCGTATATGGCGTTCTCGAGAAGCAGTTCCACGATTATTACCTCAAGGCTGAGAAGGCTGAGGGAATCACCGGTGAGAATCTTCTTTGCTTACTCGAGAGAAGATTAGACAACGTTGTATTCCGTGCAGGATTTGCAACAACACGCCGCGAGGCAAGACAGTCCGTTACACACGGCCACTTCCTCGTAAACGGTAAGAAGGTTGATATCCCGTCCTACCAGGTAAAGGCTGGCGACGTCATCGAGGTTTGTGAGAAGAGCAGATCAAGCGCTAGATTCTCCAAGTTTGTCGGTGCTGACGCAGTTGAGGTTACTTTACCGGCTTGGATCGAGAGACCGAACAAGGACGAGCTCAAAGTTCAGCTCACAAGACTCCCTGTTCGTGCAGATGTTGACTTCCCTGTAGAAGAGCATCTCATCGTCGAGTTGTACTCCAAGTAATGCCCCTAAAAATAAGTCCCCTAAAGGAAATATTATTTTCTTCAGGACATTTTTTGAGCAATTTTTTGCTGATTGTAAAGGAGGATCGCGATGATTGAGATAGAAAGACCTAATATAAAAGTCGAAGAGATCAAAGAGGAAGAAAACTACGGCAGATTTCTTGTAGAGCCTCTCGAGAGAGGTTTCGGTACTACACTCGGAAACAGCTTAAGAAGAGTTCTTCTCTCAAGCCTTCCCGGCGTAGCAGTTAAATCTGTTACAATCCGCGACGTTCTTCATGAGTTCTCCACAATAAAGGGCGTAAAAGAAGATGTTGCTGAGATAATTCTCAACATTAAGGGAATTATCGCGAAGCTTGAGTGCGACGGACCTAAGACTGTCATCATTGACGCTGAGGGTGAATGCGAAGTAACCGCAGGCGACATCAAGAGCGACAGTGAGGTAGAGATTCTCAACCCGGGCCTTCATATCGCTACACTTGATCAGGATGCAAAACTCTATATGGAGATTGAGCTTGATAAGGGCAGAGGATATGTTTCCGGCGAGAGAAACAAAGCAACTATGCCTGCCGGTGTTATCGGAAAATTAGCGGTTGATTCATTGTTCTCACCTGTATCCAAGGTAAACTTCAGCGTTGAGCCCACAAGAGTCGGTCAGTCGATCGATTACGATAAGCTCACATTGGAGGTTTGGACAAACGGAGTTATCACTCCGCAGGAGGCTGTATCTCTTGCTGCTAAGATTCTTACCGATCACCTTTCACTCTTTGTTGACTTATCCGAAAGCGGTAAGAAGGCAGAGATTATGGTTGAGAAGGATGATGACGGCAGAGAGAAGATCCTTGAGATGACAATTGAAGAGCTCGATTTATCGGTTCGTTCATTTAACTGTCTCAAGCGTGCAGGAATCAATACTGTTGAGGATCTTATCAACAAGTCCGAGGAGGACATGATGAAGGTTCGCAACCTTGGTAAAAAGTCACTTGATGAGGTTATCTGGAAAATGGGAACTCTCGGATACACCCTTCGCAAGGACGACGACAAATCTTATAAGGAATAAGGAGTGATATCAATGCCGGGAACAAGAAAACTCGGAAGAGACACTGCTCATAGAACAGCTATGCTTAGAGGTCTCGTTACATTCTTCTTTGAGACAGGAAGAATCGAGACTACATATACAAGAGCTAAAGAAGTTCAGGCTTTGGCCGAGAAGTTCATCACAATAGCTAAGGAAGATAATCTCAACAACAGACGTAAGGCTCTTTCCTTCATCACAAAGGAAGCTGTAGTCAACAAGCTCTTTACTGAGATTGCTCCGAAGTACGCTGATCGCAACGGTGGTTACACAAGAGTCACAAAGACTGGCCCCCGCCGCGGTGACGCTGCTGAGATGGCTATTATGGAGCTCGTCTAATCGAATTATATTCGGTTAAGCAGTTTTATAAGCTTATCGATTCTGTATTAAATACGGATTATACCCTCGATTTAACGAAAGTTATTTCGAGGGTTTTTTATTTTGATTTGGTGCGTAAGCGGAGTAAGTTTTCAACAATCTTTTCTTGCTTGTTTAAAACAAAAGAGCTAAAAGAAAAAAAGGCAGCCCAAGCTATAAATAAGCTTGGGCTGCCTTTAAGTAAAACAAATCAGTTAGTTGTACTCTCAAATTCTTTGCATTTTCCGTAAAGTCTCGGATCAACGCTGGCTTTTATTTTAAGTCCCTCGGCAACGTATTCTTCGCTGATAACCGTACCGTCACGCCTTATTTCAGCGGCAAGCCCCGATTTTGAGAACGGGAGCAAAAACTCCGCTTCAATGTTTTTTTCGGGAAGTGCTTCTTCTATCGCGGCTAAAAGTTCGTCAATGCCTTCACCTTTCAAAGCGGAAATATGTACCGCACCGTGAATGTGCGGCGCCGAGACAAACATCTCCTCGTTTTCCACTTTGTCCCACTTGTTGAGAACGGGGATTATCGGTCTCGATTCGCTGCCGAGTTCGTGCAAAATCTCGTTCGTGACATCAAGATGTATTTGTGCCTCGGGGGAGCTTGCATCACATACATTCAAAATTATATCGGCGGTTGCGGCTTGTTCGAGTGTCGATTTAAAAGCCTCCACAAGATGGTGCGGAATTCGTCTTACAAGTCCAACGGTATCGATAAGCATAATATTTTTTCCGCACGGTAATTTCAGTGCTCTCGCCGTTGGATCAAGAGTGGCAAAAAGTTTATCCTCTGCCAAAACACCTGCATCAGTTAGAAAATTCATAAGAGTGGATTTTCCCGCATTGGTGTAGCCGACAAGTGCGCATGTGATCGTGCCGTTTTTCTCTCGTCTGCGGTTGATTTCCGCACGGTTTTTCTCAACGTCGGCAAGGGCGTCCTTTAGATTCTCGATTCGTCTTCTTATGTGGCGGCGGTCTGTCTCGAGCTTTGTCTCGCCGGGGCCTCGTGTGCCGATTCCTCCGCCGAGTCTCGAAAGTGCGGTTCCTCTGCCCGTGAGACGGGGCATCATATATCTAAGCTGTGCGATTTCAACCTGAAGCTTGCCCTCCTTGGTTTTTGCACGAATGGCAAAAATATCGAGAATGAGCATGGTGCGGTCGATAACACGGCAGTCGGTTTCGTCCTCAAGATTTCTTATCTGAATGGGTGTGAGCTCTCTGTCAAAGATGATGAGATCGATCTCGTTGTTTTGGCAGAACTCTTTTATTTCTTCAAGCATTCCCGTGCCGACGCACGTGCCCGTTTTCACGGAGTCTCTCTTCTGAATTTTGGTTGCGACAGGCTCGGCGCCCGCACTTTTGGCAAGCTCCCAAAGCTCGTCCATACTGCTCTCGGCGTCAAATTCACCGGTGTCAACTCCGACAAGAAGCGCTCTCTCGGGCTTTATTTCGGTTATATGAAAATCATTTGCCATGAATAAATCTCCTTGCTTTTTCATCCTGAAGTAAAGTATATCATAAGATGAGATTTTTTGCCATATGTCCGAAAAGTTAATGTGTGAGAAAAACCTCAATATTGACAAATTTGTTAAACGGTGATAAAATAGTTAGCGAAACTAATTAATTAATGAGGGGCGAAGAGATATGTCAGAATTTTCTCAGAAGCTAAGCGACAAACTCCGTGAGGTCAGTATGAACATCTCCCAGCTCGAGGAGGCGGCTTTAAAGGACAGCGGAATCGGGCTTACCCTGAGTGAAATGCATTTGCTTGGATTTATCTATAACTACGAGAACGCCTACGGCGTCGGTGCGGGAGTTAAGATAAGCGATATAGCCGATGCACTCAGCATATCGAGGCCGTCGGCAACCGTGGGCGTAAAAAAACTGTTTTCAAAGGGCTATGTCCTCAAGACGCGTAACCCTGAGGACGGAAGAGTGATGGCGGCTTGTCTTACAACAAGCGGCAGACGGGTTTATAACCGTCACAGAAAGTCGCAGAGCGAGGTTCTCGAAAAACTCGAGAAAGAATTCACTCATGAACAGCAGGATATTCTCCTGAGAGCGGTAGACAGAATGACCGAATATTTCAGGGGCTACAAAAAGTAATATTGAGTAAAGAGTAAAGGACAGAAAAAATGAATTTCAAGGTACTCGGTACGGGAAGCTACATTCCTCCGAGAGTTGTCACAAACGACGAGCTCTCGACAATGGTAGACGCAAACGATAAGTCGATAACAAAGCTTGTCGGAATAAAAGAAAGACATGTTTCGGTAGACGAGAACACCTCACAGATGGGAACAAAGGCGGCTTTGGCGGCGCTTGAGAACAGCGGCACAAAAGCGGAGGACTTGGATCTCATCTTGGCGGTCACAATGACGGCGGAGTACGCAAACCCGGGTATATCTGCAATGATTCAGCGTGATATCGGTGCCACTTGTCCCGCAATGGATATAGGCGGAGCCGCTTGCACAGGATTTATGTTCCTCATGGAAACCTGTGCTTCTTTTATGGCTACTGGAAAGTACAAAAAGGTTCTTTTGGTGGCAAGCGAAAGACTCAGCGGTATCACCGATTGGTCGGATAAAAACACGGCAATCATCTTTGCGGACGGTGCGGGCGCATTGGTCGTTTCCGACGAGGAAGATAATCTTCTTGCAAGCGAGCTTCACACCTACGGTGAGGACGAGACGATAGTCGTTCCCAGTGTGACAGGTGAAAGCCCGTTCTGGCAAGGCGAAAAGGTCGAGAAAGTAAGCATTTACATGAACGGCACAAAAACCTATCGTTTTGCCATTGCTCAGATGAGACAAATCATGGAAAATATGATGGATAAGCTCAGCATCACGGGGGAGGACATAAAGTGGGTACTTCCTCATCAGGCAAACATCAGAATTATCAACGAGGCAAAGAAAAAAATTCCGGTCGCTCAGGAAAAATTCAGAACAACAATCGAGAAGTACGGAAACATCTCTTCGGCTTGCATACCTGTTTTGCTCGATGAGCTCAACAGAAACGGCGAGATTCAGCGCGGTGATCTGCTTGCGATGGTTGCCTTCGGCGGCGGACTTCACAGCGGCGGCGCAATTCTTCGTTGGTAAAATTTAATGAATGAAATTTCTTCTACATATGTGGAAAAACATTCAAAAGTTAGCAAATTATTAATGATTTAAATATATAATAGTCCTACTGATAAGAAAGGATGCGAATTGATATGATAAAAACACCTCTTTGCGATTTGCTTGGAATCGAATATCCGATTTTCCAGGGCGGTATGGCATGGATAAGCGACGGAAAGTTAGCCGGCGCAGTCTCCGAGGCAGGCGGTCTCGGAATTATTTCCGCAATGAATGCAAACGCAGATTATTTGAGAGAGCAGATTAAAATTGCAAGGGAGATCACCGATAAGCCCTTTGGCGTTAACGTTATGCTCATGAGCCCGTATGCCGCTGAGGTTGCCGAGCTTATCGCCGAGGAGAAAGTTCCCGTTGTCACAACTGGAGCGGGAAATCCCTCAAAGTTTATGCCGCTTTGGCTTGAAGCGGGAATCAAAGTTATCCCCGTAGTATCAAGCGTAGGTATGGCTAAGCTTTGCACAAAGGTTGGCGCAACCGCAATAATTGCCGAGGGCAGCGAGTCCGGCGGACACATCGGTGAGACAAACACAATGCCGCTTGTTCCTCAGGTTGTGGACGCAACTGATCTTCCCGTAATTGCCGCAGGCGGAATTGCAGACGGCAGAGGAGTTGCCGCAGCGTTCATGCTCGGTGCAGTTGGAGTTCAGCTCGGAACAAGATTCCTTGTCGCAACAGAGTGTAATGTTCACCCGAATTACAAGAAAAAGATTTTAAAGGCTAACGACAGAGCAACAATCGCAACCGGAAAGAGACTCGGCCACCCCGTAAGAAGCATCGAGAACCAGTTCTCCAAGGGTTACTTCAAGGCAGAGTATTCCTCTATGCCGGATGAGGATCTCGAAAAGCTCGGCGGCGGCGCACTCAGAAAAGCAGCCGTTGAGGGCAACGAGAAAGAGGGTTGTTTCCTCGCAGGTCAGGTAGCAGGTATGGTCAATAAGGAGCAGTCTGCAAAGGAGATTATCACGGAGATCTTCACCGAAGCAGAAGAAGTGCTGAAAGGAGCAAACAAATGGCTAAGATAGCTTTTGTTTTTGCGGGACAGGGCGCTCAGTACGAGGGAATGGGAAAATCTCTTACCGAGAAGAGCAAAGCCGCAAAGGAAATTTTCGATATAGCTGATAAAGTAAGACCCGGAACAAGCGAGCAGTGCTTCACCGCTTCGCTCAGCGAGCTTTCGGTAACAAAGAACACTCAGCCGTGTCTTTATAACGTCGATTTGGCTTGCGCCGAGGCACTTCGTGAAAACGGAATTGTTCCCAATGCAGTAGCCGGATTTTCTCTCGGTGAGATTGCCGCAATTACATTTGCGGGAGTTGTCTCGCGTGAGGACGGCATGAAGATAGTCACAAAGAGAGGACTTCTCATGCAAGAGGCTGCAGGCAAGGTTGACAGCGCAATGGCGGCTGTTTTAAAACTCTCAAACGAAAAGGTCGAGGAGCTCGCTTCAAAGTACGACAAGGTTTATCCCGTTAACTACAATTGCCCGGGTCAGCTTGTTGTAGCGGGTGAGAAATCTGAGCTTGAGGCTTTTGCGGCTGACGTTGCCGAGGCAAAGGGCAGAGCAAAGATACTCAACGTAAGCGGCGGCTTCCACTCTCCGTTCATGGCAGAGGCGGCAGACGGTCTCTACGATGAGCTTAAAAATTACGAATTGAAGCTTCCCGAGATTCCCACTTACTCCAACTTTACAGCTAAGCCCTATTCAGAGAATGACGATATAGCTTCACTTCTTATGAATCAGGTCAAAAATCCCGTAAGATGGCAGCAGATAGTTGAGAGCATGATTGATGAAGGAATCGATACTTTCATCGAGTGCGGTGCGGGAAAAACCCTTTCGGGACTTATCAAGAAAATTAATAAAGAAGTTAAAGTATATAACGTTCAGGACGCCGAGAGCTTGGAAACTGTTCTTGGTGAGCTGAAGTAAAAACAAGGAGACAAGATGAGCTTTGATTTAAACGGCAAAATCGCTGTGGTCACGGGTGCGTCAAGCGGAATCGGTAAGGCAACAGCAATAAAGCTTGCCGAGTGCGGAGCAGACGTGGCGGTTATCTATTCATCATCAAAGGCGGGCGCTGACGAGGCGGTTGAAAAAATCACCGAACTCGGCAGAAAAGCGGTCGCATATAAGTGCAACGTAGCCGATACCGAGGAAGCCAAAACAACAATCGAGGCAATCCACAAGGAATTCGGCAGAATCGATATTCTCGTCAACAATGCGGGAATCACAAGAGACAACCTCATCCTCAAGATGAAGGAGGAGGACTGGGACGCAGTTTTGAATGTCAATTTGAAGGGTGCGTTCAATATGATTAAGGCAAGCTACAGAATATTCAGCCGCCAGAGAAGCGGAAGAATTATTTCGATAACTTCGGCGTCGGGAATTATCGGCAATGCCGGTCAGGCAAACTATTCCTCGTCTAAGGCGGGTCTTATCGGACTTACCAAGTCTGTTGCAAGAGAGCTTGCCGGCAGAAACGTAACCGTGAACGCCGTTGCACCGGGATTTATCGAAACACCGATGACTGCGGGCTTTGACGACAGCAATCCGCTTGTTGCAAGTATACCGTTAAAGAGAATGGGCAAGCCCGAGGACGTGGCAAATGCGGTAAGCTTTTTGGCAAGCGACGAGGCAGAGTATATCACGGGCGTAGTTTTAAGCGTTGACGGCGGAATCGCAATGTGATAAGCGAAACCGTATGAATAAGAGGTTAAATAATCTATATTAATCGTAGTTTACAGGGAATGTGTAATATGAACAGAGTAGTAGTTACAGGAATGGGAGTTGTGTCTCCTATCGGAAACAATGTGGAGGAGTTCTGGCAGAATCTTCGTGACGGAAAGAACGGAATCGATTTTCTTAAGGGAATCGACACCGAGAATCTTGAAGTTAAAATCGGCGGTGAGGTCAAGGACTTCGATGTCACAAAATATATGAAGAAGAGCGAGGCAAGAAAAGCCGACAAATTCACCCAGTTCGGTGTTGCCGCTGCCGCTCAGGCTATGGAGCAGTCGGGACTTTCAACCGCCGAGGACGGAAACATCGCACCGTCAAGATTGGGCGTTTATTTCGGTTCCGGTATCGGCGGAATCCAGACCTTCTGCAACGAGCACACAAAACTTATGGAAAAAGGCCCGGGAAAAGTTTCTCCGTTCTTTATTCCTATGATGATTGCAAATATGTGTGCTGGTACCATTGCAATCAAGTACAGCGCAAAGGGCTCGGCTTTGCCGATGGTTACCGCTTGCGCAACCAGCAACAACACAATCGGCGAGGCTTACAGAGCAATTAAGCACGGCTATGCCGACGCAATCATCGCCGGAGGTTCAGAGGCGGCAATCACAGAAATATCCGTAGCCGGCTTCACAAATATGAAGGCTCTTTCCACTAAGAACGACCCCGAAACAGCTTGCTGTCCATTTGACGTCAAGCGTGACGGATTCGTTATGGGCGAGGGTGCGGGCGCTCTCGTTCTCGAAAGCCTCGATCACGCTCTTGCAAGAGGCGCAAAGATTTTGGGCGAGATTGTCGGTTACGGTTCAACTTGCGACGCTTACCACATGACCGCACCGGACCCGACAGGCGAGGGCGGAGCAGAGTGCATGCGCCTTGCTCTTGAGGAAGCAAATATGCCCGATGAAACACATATCTATATCAACGCTCACGGCACAAGCACACCGCTTAACGATGTCAGCGAGACAAAGGTTATCAAGCTTGCCCTCGGTGAGGAGAGAGCTAAGAAGGCTGTTGTCAGCTCCACAAAGTCAATGACGGGCCATATGCTCGGCGCCGCAGGTGCTGTTGAGGCTATTGCATCAATACTTGCAATCGAGCATCAGACAGTTCCGCCGACAATTCACTTGAACGAGCAGGATCCCGAGTGCGATCTCGACTGTTGCCCAAACACTGCAAGAGAGACAGAGATTAATCTTGCTCTTTCCAACGGTCTCGGATTCGGCGGCCACAACGCTTGTATCGCAATCAAGAAGTACAATTGATATTTGTGTTTGACACAGAGGTCTGATATGAATAAAGAAGAAATAAAAAATATATTACCGCACCGCGAGCCTATGCTCCTCGTTGACGAGGTTGAGCTTGTCGACGGCGAGGCTCACGGCAAATGCTTCATTAAGGGCGACGAGTACTTTCTTCAGGGACATTTTCCCGGTCAGCCCGTCGTGCCGGGAGTCATCCTCTGCGAGATGATGGCTCAGTCGGCTTGCGTTTTGCTTGCGGGAGATGCCGTAAAGGGCTCCACACCGTTCTTCACGGGACTTGATAAGGTCAAGTTCAGAGGACAGGTTAAGCCCGGCGATACCTTTGAGACAAAATGCGTTCTCACGGGAAACAGGAGAAATTTCTACTTTGCAAGTGCTAAGGGCTATGTTAACGGCAAGCTTTGCGTAAGCGCCGATTTCAGCTTTGCACTTGTAAAAAACGAAGGTTAACTTAAAGAACAAAAGAAGAGGTGCAGACATGCCTGTTAATTTTAAGAACTTCTTCAAGCCGAATTCACACGATAAGCAGGAACCCGAGGTTCATTCTGCCGCCGGTGTTGAGGACGGTTCTGCGGAAGCAAAAAAGACTTGCCCCGAATGCGGTAAGGAAACTCCCGAGGGAGAGCTTTGGGAGAATTTAAACGTATGCGAATGCGGTCATCATTTCAGAATGAATGCTCGCCAGAGAGTTGCATATTTAATCGGCAACGGTAAATTTGAGGAGCTGGACGAGGATATGAGCAGCAGCAATGTTCTCGATTTCCCGGGCTACGATGCAAAGCTTTCAAGCGCAAAGCTTCATTCTCACGAGAAAGAATCCGTCATCGCGGGCGTTTGTGAGATTGGCGGAATAAAAACCGCACTTTTCGTCATGAACTCCGAGTTTATGATGGGAAGCATGGGTTCCGTTTGCGGCGAGAAAATCACAAGACTTTTTGAGTATGCAACATCAAACAAGCTCCCCGTAGTCGGTTATACCGTTTCGGGCGGCGCAAGAATGCAGGAGGGAATACTCTCCCTTATGCAGATGGCTAAAACAAGTGCGGCTGTAAGAAAGCACTCCGATGAGGGACTTCTCTACATTGCCGTTCTCACCGATCCGACCACAGGCGGCGTTACCGCAAGCTTTGCCATGGAGGGAGATATTATTCTCGCCGAGCCCAAGGCAACCGTCGGTTTTGCCGGAAGAAGAGTTATCGAGCAGACCATAAGCAAGAAACTTCCAAAGGAATTCCAGAAGTCGGAATTTTTGCTTGATCACGGTTTCATCGATAAAATAGTTCCGAGAAACGAGCAGAGAGAAGTCCTCTCTGAACTCTTGAAAATGCATGTGGGAGGTGCCGACTGATGACTGCTTATGAAAAGCTGAAAACAGCAAGAGGAAAGGGCAGACCTACCGGCTCTGACTATATCAACAATATTTTCACCGATTTTATCGAGCTTCACGGCGACAGAAGATTCTCCGACGATCAGGCTATCGTTGCGGGCATAGCAAGACTTGACGGCGAGCCCGTCACGGTTATTGCCATCGAGCGCGGCAAGGATGTTTACGAGAGAATCAAGAGAAACTTCGGCTCACCGAATCCTGAGGGATACCGTAAGGCTCTGCGCCTTATGAAACAGGCTGAAAAATTCCATCGTCCGATTGTTTGCTTTGTCGATACGGCAGGCGCGTTCTGCGGCGTTGAGGCTGAGGAGAGAGGTCAGGGTCAGGCAATTGCCGAGAACCTTTACGAGCTTATCGGACTCAAGACGCCAATGATTTCCGTTATCGTTGGCGAGGGCGGCTCAGGCGGTGCGCTTGCACTTGGCGTAGCCGACAGAGTTTGGATTATGGAAAACGCTTGCTATTCCGTTGTTTCTCCCGAGGGTTGCGCAAGCATCATCTGGAAGGACGCAAAGCGTGCCGACGAGGCTGCCGAGGCACTCCAGATAACAGCGGAGAGCATGGAAAAGCTCAAGGTTGTCGAAAAGGTTATCTCCGAGCAGAGAGAGCAAAGCGAGATATATGCCGATATGAAAAATCAGCTTGAAGAAGAGATTAAAAACCTCAAAAAGCTCGATACCGATACTCTCTTGGAGCAGCGCTACAACAGATTCAGAGCATATTAATAATAAAACAGTTTTATATAAAGAATCGTTTCCGAAAAAGGAAACGATTCTTTTTTTCTGCCCTAAAAAGCTTGTCCGTTTTCTGTCCGCTTGGGATTTGTATAATGAAATCACAACAAAGGCAAGTAAGCCTTAAGAAAAAGAAAGAGATTATGAAAAAGACCTATACAAAAATTCAGAGAAAAGGAGAAACGTTATGAGCTTTTACATGAACAATCATATGGAGAACACAATAGGCAGCAACAGACACGAGGATACACTCATCAACCGTGAGGTAAGAATGCGTTACGGCATGGATATGACAACAACGAGGGGAAGAAGATACATGGACGCTTGTGAGAACGATTCCTTCTTTCCTCAGGTACTGTAAATAAAAAAGGAGCTAATATAAAAAATGGTAATGGCAGGATATTTAACAAAGGAAATCGGTTCGGCGGTATATATGGACAGCGTGCTCCCGTTTGTGAGCATCAAGCCGAAAGAGAGAAAAGCAAAAATACCGAAAACAAAATCGGTGAAAAACAAATAAAAATTTGTCCGATAATTGTCCTATCGGATGGGGTAAAATAAAATCACATTAAAGAACAAAAACAACTTAAAAAAGAGGAGTAAAAACTTATGATTCATGCGGTAGTTTTGGGAGCAATATTCGGAGCATATTTCACATACATAATTGCTTCACTTATTTATAACGCAGTTACGGAGAATAAAGAAGAAACAGTAGGCGCATAAAGACGAAAGCGCATACCGAGGTTTGAAAAAGAGGAGGAGAATATGGAGTTAATAGGACTTTTGGTTATGGCAGTTATTTCAGTGGTTATAATCTCAGCCATAGCATTTATAGGATTATACGGAATTTTCAGTTTGGTTAAATTCTTCGCAGTGGGAGCGGTTGTTCTCACGGGAGTCGGAGCTCTTGTGGGGCTCACGGGATTATTGATTGGTTAAAGGAGGAAAAAATGGATTTCAGTTTAGCGCACTTCTTCAGTTCGGTGGCGTCAAGAGTCATCACGGGAGTTATAGCATTCGTGATAGTCACTTATTTGTTTCCGGTTATCAGAGCGAGAAGAGAAAACAAAAAATTGAACGGATAAAATGTCCTTTATTTGTCCCACTCCAGGTGGTACAATAAAATCACAGTAAAGAACAAAACAAAAACAATAAATCAAAAAGGAGAAAAAACATGAGTTTGGGAACAGCACACATCATATACACGGCACTGACAAGCATAGTCACCGTCATCATCGTAACAAAGCTTCTCACTTACATTGAGAGCAAGTATCCGACAAAATAAAACATCTTAAAATTAAAACAATTTAAAAATTAAAAAATCAAAACACTTTTCACTAAAATAATTATTTAAATTCATCTAATCAAAAATTAAAAAAAGAGAGGTAACAAATTATGAAGTATCAGATTCAGGGAGACAACTTACCGGTAGTAATATGCGAGCTCGATCAGAATGAGAGCATGGTAACACAGGACGGCGGAATGTCCTGGATGTCACCCAACATGGAAATGAAAACAACAACAAACGGCGGTTTTAAGAAGGCATTCGGAAGAATGTTCTCAGGCGCCAAGATGTTCCAGAATATATACACAGCAAGAGACAGCGGCGGAATGATTGCATTTGCTTCCGATTTCCCCGGCTCAATCAGAGCGTTCGATATCGCCCCCGGCAACGAGATGATTTTGCAGAAGAGAGCATATCTTGCAAGCGAATCGGGAGTAAACCTTGACATTTACTTCCAGAAAAAGATTTCCGGCGGATTTTTCAGCGGCGAGGGCTTCATTTTGCAGAAGATCTCGGGCAACGGAACCGTATTTGCAGAGTTTGACGGCCATGTCGTTGAGTACGGACTCGGCGAAGGTCAGCAGCTTGTTGTCGATACAGGCCATTTGGCAGCAATGAGCGCAACATGCAGCATTGAGATTAAGGGCGTTCCGGGACTTAAGAATAAGATTTTCGGCGGCGAGGGACTTTTCAACACCGTTATCACAGGCCCCGGCAGAGTTTGGCTCCAGACCATGCCGCTCAAGAATATGGCAGAGGCTCTCATGCCGTTTATGCCGCAGGCAAACGTAGAAATTAAGTAATCCCCTGAATATATTTGAAAACAAAGAACCGAGTCGAAATCGACTCGGTTCTTTGTTTTGGGTGTGTGTCTTTGGGTAATGTATGATAGGGTATTGTATGTAATCGTAGTATGTAGTGTTGCCAATCGGCATTAATCTTCTTTTCTTTCTTTTCTACTTCAAGTCAAACTTCTATAATTTTTCGATAACTTTCTTCTTTTCTTTTTACTTCTTTAATTCTTTCTTTTAGGGCTCTTAGCTCTCCAGTAAATCGGAGATATAGAACGCAAGCTGAAGACTCATTTTGTCCTCTGCGCTAAACTCAGAACCGAGAATTTCTTTTATTCTCTTAATCTGATAGTTAACCGTGTTTCTGTGAACATTACACTTAGCCGCAACCACCTGAATACTTGAGTTGCTGTCGAGATAATCTCTCAAGACCTCACAGTAGTTCGTGTAATTTTTCTGGTCGAATTCCTCGAGTTTTCCGAGAACCTCGTTTTTGAAGCTGCGAAGCGTCTCGGCGGGAGTGACCGCAAGCAAAAGTCTGTAAACGCCCGTGTCGGCGTAATTCATAAGACGAACGGATTTTATGCTTGCAACTTTCATGGAAGAAATGCTCTGACGGTAAATTTCAGGAACCGACTGATAGCCGAATCCCACGCTCGAAAATCCGATTCTTATATCAAAAATAGGATTTTGCTCGACATATTCGTCTGCGGCGGCTAAAAGTTTTTCCGCAACCGTGTCGTGATCGATGCCGTAGAATATCATGATGAAGGTTTCGTCCTGAGTAAACATGCTCACCTGACGGGCGTCTCTCGCAAAACATTTCTGCATGAGATATTTAAGTCCGAGGTAATCGTGTCCGACAGGAACTCTCGTGTTCATAATAAGCTTTACAGCGGCTGTGCAGTAGCTTCCGTCATCGTGAAAACCGCGTCTGTCAAGAACAGGCACATAATCCTTTTGATTCTCCGGGGAGAAGATAAGGTTTCTGAATGCCGTTCCGAGGCTTATTTCAGATTCCTCGTTTGCGATAATTCTGTGACAGAAGTCATAGATAATATCGATGAGGTGAACGCTCCACGGGAGGGAGTAAAGCGGAAGGTGATGCTCCTCGCAGAAATCGATGAGTTCCTTCGGCACCTCGGTGATGTACGGACCGAGGTTAACGCAAAGTCCCGCAGCGTTTTTTTCAATCATTTTCTCTGCAAAAGGAACAAGCCAGCCGAGGCTTCCGTACTTTTGCTGACCGATACCGGTTACAAAAAGCAACTCGTTTCCGTGAAGAAAATCGGGAACTTCAATATCCTCAACGAGGTGAACCCAACGGACAAAGCTTGATGTGCCCGCCTGACCCGCAAGGAGTTGCATACTGTATGTAGTTTCAGTGTTGTAGCAAAGCTGAGATAATGTAATAGCCAAGGTTTGCTCCTTTCCTGTATAAACAAAAAACGCTTTTACGCCCGATACGATATTCGGGATAAAAGCGCCGTTGCTCAATCATTTTTATAACTCAATTAATTTGACAATCCACAGTAAAAAAGCAAACTTCCAAATGAAATTGTGCTATACTGAATTTGTGAGTTTATTATATATGCATTTTTGTCAAAATGCAAGTCCTAAAATGAATTTTGGCACAATATTCACAAAACCAGCTATGCAATATCGATTTTTTGAATATTTTGATAAAAGAACTTTCAGATTGTAAAATTTACACAAAGTTTGTATAATCTATGTGCAGAAATGAAAAAGCCCGATTCTTTTGGGGAGAACAAGGCTTTCGGATTTGATAAGATTTAATAGATGCGGAGGATCACCAAATGTACGAAAAAACACCAAAAAAAATAAAATACACCCTCACACCGAGGTTTCCGAAATTGATTCACGGAGCGGACTATAACCCCGAGCAGTGGTTAAGTTACCCCGAAATACTGAAAAAAGATGTGGAGCTTATGAAGAAGGCACACATGAACTCGGTTTCCGTCGGCATTTTCTCGTGGGCACAGCTTGAGCCCGAGGAGGGAGTTTACGATTTCGATTGGCTCGAGAAAATAATAAACAATCTTTACGAAAACGGAATTTATACCGTTCTCGCAACTCCGTCGGGCGCAAAACCGCTTTGGATGAGCGAAAAGTACGAGGAAATAAGAAGAGTTTCCCGTGACGGCAGACGCGAGAAAAGCGGCGAGAGGGAAAACCATTGTTACACCTCGCCTTATTACCGCATGAAGGTAAAGCAAATCGACACAAAACTTGCAGAGCGTTTTGCGTCTCACCCGGGAGTTATTCTCTGGCATATCTCCAATGAATTTTGCGGCGACTGCTACTGCGATAAATGCATAGGCGCATTCAGAAACTGGCTCAAGGAGAAATACAAAACGCTTGAAGACCTGAACGAAGCTTGGTGGACGGGATTTTGGTCGCACCGCTATCAGTCGTGGGATCAGATAAATCCGCCTTTTGATAACGGCGAAAACTCCGTTCACGGCCTCACTATCGACTGGAGAAGATTCATCACGCATCAGACCGTTGATTTTATGAACGAAGAGATTGCCGCCGTCAAAGCGGTTAATCCCGACATTCCGTGCACGGCTAACCTTATGAGCTTTTATGACGGACTCAACTACAATAAATTTGACGTTCTCGATGTTGTCTCTTGGGACAGCTATCCGATGTGGCATCACGGAGATAACGTTGCGATTGCCGCAAGAAGCGCCGCTTGCCACGATGTTATGAGAAGTGTAAAGCACGAGAATTTTCTACTTATGGAGAACACGCCGAGTGCAGTTAACTGGGCGCCTGTTTCCAAGCTTAAAAGACCGGGAATGCTTATGGCAAGCTCTTTGCAGGCTCTTGCTCACGGCTCGCAGTCGGTGCAGTATTTCCAGTTCAGAAAATCGCGCGGCTCCACGGAGAAATTCCACGGCGCTGTGGTAGACCATGTTGGCACCGACAACACGAGAGTTTTCAAAGAGGTTACCGAGGTCGGCAAAACGCTTGAAACTTTAAACGACAAACTTTACAACACAAGCGTAAAATCCGAGGTTGCGGTGGTGTACGACTGGGAAAACCGCTGGGCGGTTGAGGACGCATGCGGCCCGAGAAAGGGTTCCGGCGCAACCGTATGGGACGCAAAGACCGACGGAATTCACTATGTTGAAACAGTTTTTTCTCACCACAAAGCATTTTGGCGCAAGGGAATAAACGTTGATTTTGTGGATATGGAAGACGATATAAGCGGTTATAAACTTCTTGTTTGCCCCATGCTCTATATGATAAGAAACGGCTTTGACAAGAAAATAAGAAGCTTTGTCGAGGGCGGCGGAACGGTTGTTATGACAGTAAATTCTGCCATCGTAAACGAAACAGATCTTTGTTTCTTGGGCGGCTGGCCCGGCAACCTTATGGATGTTTTCGGCATATGGAACGAGAGCATAGACGGCCTTTGGGACGAGGACAAAAACAGCATAGAGATGACGGATAAATTGGGATTTGCTGGTTCGTTTGAAGTAAAGGAGCTTTGCGGAATTATCCATGCAAACTCGGCAGAGGTTCTGGGCGTTTACGGCAGCGATTTCTACAAGGGCGAGCCGGTGCTCACCAAGAATAAATTCGGCAAAGGAAACGCTTACTATCTTGCGGCTCAGGCGGGGGACGATTTCCTTCTTGAGTTTTACGAGAAGCTCATTGACGAGTGCGAAATAGAGAGAAATATCGATGCCGAACTGCCTTATGGCGTCACCGCACACTCGAGAGAGGACGAAAGCGGAGAGAAAATTATTTTCCTCGAAAATTACTCCGATGAGGAGAAAGATATAATTCTCAAAAGAAATTATAAAGATCTGAACGGTGCACAAACGGCAAAATCAATCAAACTTTCGCCTAGAGAAGTGATAGTATTAACAGATTAACCAAAATTTATAAAAAAGACCGAATTGGTGGTAAAAGTAAATTTTTTGTGATAAAATCTTTACTGTAAATTAATATTTGACTTTTCATAGAATAGCTGAAAGGAATTTTTTATGGAAACAAGCGAGAAGAAATATTTTGACCCTGCCAGCAGTGTAGCGCCTATCGGAATTGTTGCCCTTGAGGGAGCAAGCGAATTTGCCAAGAAGGTTGAAGACCACCTTTTGAGATGGGCAAACGAGGCAGGTCATAAGTGCGAGACCTTTATGATCAGCAATGATTGCCCTAGATTCCAGTCCGGTGACAGTAAGGGTATGATAAACCAGACCGTAAGAGGCCTCGATCTTTATTTCATCGTTGATGTGGGAAACTACAGCATCACTTATGATTACTTCGGACAGAAAAACCACATGTCCCCCGACGATCACTATCAGGATCTTAAGAGACTCATTCAGGCAGCTTCAGGCAAGGCTCACAGAGTAAACGTCATTATGCCACTTCTCTACGGCGGAAGACAGCACAGACGTTCCTACCGTGAATCTCTCGACTGCGCATTTGCACTTCAGGAGCTTCAGGCAATGGGCGTGGATAACGTCGTTACATTTGACGCACACGACCCGAGAGTTGTCAACGCTGTTCCGATTATGGGCTTTGATAACCTCATGCCTACTTACCAGGTTCTCAAGGAGATGTTCAAAGATCTTCCGAACCAGCAGTTTGACAAAGAGCATTTCATGGTTATTTCTCCTGACGAGGGTGCGCTCAACAGAAACATGTACTACGCTTCAACTCTCGGTTGTGACCTCGGAATGTACTATAAGCGCCGTGACTACTCAACAGTCATCAACGGCAGAAACCCGATTGTCGCTCACGAGTATCTCGGTGAGAGCATGAAAGGCAAGACTGTTTTCGTTTCCGACGATATCATCGCTTCCGGCGAGAGCATGCTCGATGTCGCTTACAAGGCAAAGGCAGCAGGTGCTTCAAAATTCCTTTGCTATGCAACATACACCATTTTCACAGCAGGTCTTGAGAAGTTCGACGAGGCTTACAAGAACGGAGTTATCGACGGTATCTTCGGTTCCAACCTCACATACCTCATGCCCGAGCTTAAGGAAAGAGAGTGGTTCCACGAGGTAGATTGCTCCAAGTACACAGCTTACTATATTTCTGCACTCAACCACGATGTTTCCATCGCAACTTTGGTTGACAGCCACAAGAAAATCAATGCTCTTATTTCAAGCAGAAACATGAAGAAATAAATTTTGGTTTCTCTGAGCATCGAAAGCAAAATTATCGATTTTAAACGGCGTTTCCGAGCGGAAGCGCCGTTTTTGCGCTTTTTCGGCGTTAGACGATTGACAAAGAAATTAAGCGATAATATAATCAAAGCAAACGGGTCACGAAGGCTCAAAACGAAAAGAAAAATAAAGATAAATAGGTACTATGAAGGTACACGGCTCATGCGAATTTGAGTAGACCGAAAATCGCTTATGACAAATTTGTGAGTATGCTGCGGTATGTTTTGCGGCTTGCAAAGAAACAAATGTCATAGGTTTTGTTTGGTTTATGCTTACTTGTGAGGCGTGTATTTTTTGATTTTAAGGAGGAAATTTTATGGCAAACACGGGTAAAAAAGTGAAAACTCTCTATATCGATTGCTCCATGGGTGCGGCGGGAGATATGCTTACGGCGGCACTTCTCGAGCTTTTGTCCGAAGAAGAACAAAATGAGTTCATCGAGAAAATGAACAAGCTCGGAATTCCCGGAGTTGAGGTTCAAAAAACGACAGTTGCAAAATGCGGAATAAACGGAACTCACGTAAAGGTGCTTGTTAACGGTGAAGAAGAGGGCGAGATTATGCATCATCATGAGCATGACCACAGTCATAACCACGGTGAGCACACCCACGAACATCATCACCACGACGAGGCTTGTGAGGGAGAACACCACGAGCATCATAAACATCATGAACACGAGCACAGCCACGAACATTCTCACGATCACGCACATTCCCACAGCCACCACGGCATGGCAGATATAGAGCATGTTGTCAGAGATCACCTCGATATTCCCGAGAATGTAAAGGACGATGTTATGGCAGTTTACGGCTTGATTGCAAGCGCCGAGAGCGTTGCCCACGGCAAGCCGATAGATCAAATTCATTTTCACGAGGTCGGCACAATGGACGCCGTAGCCGATGTCACGGCGGTTTGCCTTCTGATCGATATGATTAAACCCGAAAAAATAGTCGCTTCGCCCGTTCATGTCGGTTCCGGCACGGTGCGTTGCGCCCACGGAACGCTTCCCGTTCCCGCTCCCGCTACAGCTTATATTCTGAGAGGAGTGCCGATTTACGGCGGAAAAATCAAGTCCGAGCTTTGCACTCCCACGGGTGCGGCACTTTTAAAGCACTTTGCTTCGTCTTTCGGCGATATGCCCGTCATCAAGGTGGAAAAAATCGGTTACGGCATGGGATATAAGGATTTCGAGCAGGCTAACTGCGTGAGAATTTTCCTCGGTGAAACAGATGAATAAGAGTGATTTTATCGCAGATACCGTGACGGAGCTTAGGCTAAATGTCGACGATATGACAGCCGAAGAATTGGGCTTTGCCATGGAGAAAATCTATGAGGCGGGTGCGGTCGAGTGCTTTTTCACTCCCGTCACCATGAAAAAATGCCGCCCGGGCACGCTTGTCACGATACTCGTCAAAGAGAACAAAAAAGAAGACGTGATTTTGGCGGCGTTCAAACACACAAACACAATCGGTGTTCGTGAAAGCGAATGCAAAAGATACACGCTTTCGAGGCGTTTCGAGACGGTGGAGACAAAGTTTGGCGGCGTGAGGAAAAAGATAAGCGAAGGCTTGGGCGTCAAACGGGAAAAGTATGAGTTTGACGATCTCGCAAAAATAGCGAACGAAAACGGAATTTCTCTTAGGGAGGCAAGAGCACTCGCGGAGAAAGCAGACAAATAAAAACGGGGCGTGCACGGATTATTCCGATGCACGCCTTTCTTATGCCAAACAAAAAAAGCTTGCTATTTTTACCGTTAATTGATAAAATAAATCAGTTAGCAGAGTAACCGACAGCCGAGCTTACTGTTTAGCAGTGAAACGAGTTCTTTCCACTGAGAGAATTGGTTTAATTGTTAAACAGCGGTTGGGTAGGAAATTTGTCGGTTATCGAAAAATTTATTTAATGAAAGGAATAACCGTAATGTTCGAAAATTTCAGAAAATTCGAGACAGTTTTCGCAGGCAGACCGCTCGTTGTCGAGACAGGTAAAATGGCTCAGCTCGCAAACGGCGAGTGCCTTGTCAGATACGGCGAAACAACAGTTCATGTTGCAGCAACAGCTGCTCCGAAGCCGAGAGAGGGCGTCGATTTCTTCCCGCTTTCCGTTGACTTCGAGGAGAAGCTCTATTCTGTAGGAAAAATCCCCGGTTCTTACACAAAGAGAGAGGGAAGACCTTCCGATAAGTCCATTCTCGTTTGCAGAATGATCGACAGACCCATCAGACCGCTTTTCCCCAAGGATATGAGAAACGATGTTTCCATCGTTGCAACAGTTATGTCCGTTGACCATGACTGCTCACCTGAGATTGCAGCAATGGTCGGCACAAGTATCGCTCTTTCAATCTCCGATATTCCGTGGAACGGCCCGATTTCAGGCGTTTCCGTCGGCAGAGTTAACGGCGAGTTCGTTATCAACCCGACTCAGGAGCAGAGAAAAGTGAGCGAGATGGCTGTCACAGTTGCTTCCACAGATAAGAAGATCGCTATGATCGAGGCAGGCGCAAACGAGATTAGCGACGAGGATATGCTCGCCGGCATCATGTTCGGCCACGCCGAGAACCAGAAGATCATCGAGTTCATCAAGGGCATTCAGGCAGAGATCGGCAAGGCTAAGTTTGAGTATCCGTCAAACGAGCCCGATCACGATATGTTCGAGGCTATCAAGGAGTTCTCAATCGAGGACATCAAGCTTGCTCTCGATACAGACGACAAGCTTGTCCGTGATGAAAGACTCAAGCCGATTTACGAGAAGGTTCACGAGAAGTTCGACGAAATCTATCCCGATCAGGAAGCTAAGATTGAGGAGTGCCTCTACAAGACTCAGAAGTTTGTCGTAAGAAGATGGCTTCTTGACGACAAGAAGAGAGTTGACGGCAGAGGAATGGACGACATCAGACCGCTTAACGCAGAGGTTGACCTTCTTCCGAGAGTTCACGGTTCCGGTATGTTCACAAGAGGTCAGACTCAGGTTCTCACCGTCTGCACACTCGGTTCTCTCAGAGACAATCAGCTCTTCGACGGCATCGACGACGAGGAGTCCAAGAGATATATTCATCACTACAACTTCCCGAGCTACTCCGTAGGCGAGACAAAGCCTTCAAGAGGCCCGGGCAGAAGAGAAATCGGCCACGGCGCACTCGCAGAGAGAGCACTTGTACCGGTTATCCCGTCTGTTGAGGAGTTCCCCTACACAATCAGACTCGTTTCCGAGGTTCTTTCTTCAAACGGTTCAACATCTCAGGGTTCTATCTGCGGTTCCACACTTGCTCTTATGGCAGCAGGTGTTCCGATTAAGGCTCCCGTTGCAGGTATTTCCTGCGGACTTATCACCGAGGGCGACAAGTGGGATACCATGGTTGATATTCAGGGCCTCGAGGACTTCTTCGGCGATATGGACTTCAAGGTAGCAGGTACTCACAAGGGTATCACAGCTATTCAGATGGACCTTAAGATTGACGGCCTCACACCCGAGATAATCAAGCAGGCATTTGAGAAGACTCACAAGGCAAGAGACTACATCCTCGATGAGGTTATGCTCAAGGCTATTCCCGAGGTCAGACCCGAGCTTTCCGAGTACGCTCCGAAGATGCTTTCTACAACTGTTCCTGTCGACAAGATCCGTGAGGTTATCGGCACAGGCGGAAAGGTTATCCAGAAGATTACAGCTGAGTGCGGCGTCGAGATTAACATCGACGACGACGGAAACTGCTTCGTAAACGGTCAGAATCTCGATAACTGCAAGAGAGCTATCGATATCATCAACACAATCGCTCACGATCCGGAGCCGGGCACATACTTTGCCGGCAAGGTAACAAGAATCATGGACTTCGGCGCATTCGTTGAGATTGCTCCCGGCAAGGAAGGCCTTGTTCACATCTCAAGACTTGACGTCAAGAGAACAGAGAACGTCCGTGACGTTGTAAACGAGGGCGATGTCATCAAGGTTAAGGTTCTTGAGATAGACGATAAGGGCAGACTCAACCTCTCAAGAAGAGACGCACTTATTGACCTCGAGGGCGCTGTTCCCGAGAACACAATCTCCGATTCTCCGAGAAGAGAGAGATCCGAAAGATCCGACAGACCGAGAAGAGACAGAGATAACTACAGAAGAGACAGAAGAAACTGATTTAATTTTTAGTTCAATCTTCAAAATATACGGGGCGGGCAAAAGTCCGCTCCGTTTTTGTTTGTAAAAAAGCTTTACAAAAGCTATCTCGTGTGATAAAATACTAAAGCTACCCAAGTCTCGGTATCGGGAAACACCAACCCTAAACTGTGACTTAGGGCAAATATTATAAACAGCAGAATAATCTGCGGAAAAGGTGGCAAATTATGCTTAAAGAAGAAAAGCTCGCTATTATCGAGAAATACGCTATTCATGAGGGTGACACAGGTTCACCTGAGGTTCAGATCGCTCTTCTCACAAAGAGAATCAACGACCTCACAGATCACCTCCGTGTTCACAAGAAGGATCATCACTCTCGCCGTGGCCTCTTAAAGATGGTCGGTCAGAGACGTTCTCTCCTTAAGTACCTCACAAAGGTAGACATCGAGAGATACAGAAAGATTGTTGCTGAGCTTGGTCTCCGTAAGTAATCTTAAAAGCGTAAATTTTCGCATATTTGGTCTCGGCTTACGCCGAGGCCTTTTTCTTTCTCTCAAAAGAGCAAGTTTTGTAAACCGGCGGCAAAAATTATAAAAAACTCATTTGTTTTTGACTTAATGAGACATTAGTCTTGAATTAATTTTACAATTCTTGTACAATAAGTTTTGCAGATTTCACATAAGAAAAAGGATGAAAATTTATGGGATACACCAATCTTACGCCTGCCGAAATACCGATAAAGGTGTGCGAGGCGGCAAGGGAGTCCTTCAAGGAGAAGGGCATAGTCGGCACTCAGATGAAAGAGCTTGCCGAAAAAATAGGAATAGGAAGAGCGACGCTTTACAGATATTTTCCGAGCATAGAGCCGATTGCCTTCAAGGTTGCCACAAGCTACATGAAAGATATTTACGAGGCTGAGGCTGAGTTTGTAAGAGAACACGAAAACGACTTCGAAAACGGATTCGAGCTTCTTTATAACGCAAAAAAGCACTACGCCCAATACTGGATGGAGAATGTCGACCGTGAAAAATTTTTCGCCCAGTTTGATTCCATTTATCCGCCGCCGTACCCCGAGTCGCCCGAAACTCAGGAGTACCAAAGGGAGATAGAAAGACAGCAGGCACTCGATAACAGCCTTCTCGAGAGAGGAATAAAGGACGGCTCGATAAAAACCGATCCGAATCCGTATCATGTTTTCAGAGTTTTCAACGAGACGCTTATCGGCTATATTCAGCGTGGCACACGCCTTAACCGTTACCGCTCCGGTTTTGACAACTGCAATTTGCTTATCGATGTCTTTTTGAACACGCTAAAAGCCTAAAATTCAAAAGTCAAAATTAACGGCGGCTTAACAAAACCATGCCGTGAATGATATATCATAGTAATATCTTTCGGATAAGGAGATTTTTTAATGCCGACGCAAAACGACGAAATAATCAGAGTTGAAAAACTCACAAAAATATATGACTTTGAGGGAACTGACGCCCACACCGTTCTCGATAATGTTTCCTTTGTGCTTCACCGCGGAGAAAGTCTCGGTTTTATCGGAGAATCAGGCTCCGGAAAGAGCGTTCTGATGAAGTGCATCGGCGCAAGAGGACGCGTGACATCGGGCAAAATTATTCTTAACGGCAGAAACATAACGCACCGCAAGATGAAATTTCTCGTCAGAAGAACGCAAAGAAAGATTCAGACCGTTAATCAGGTTGCCAATATGAGCTTTGAGCTTGATAAGCACGTGGACGAGGTAATCGAAAATGCGCTCAGGCAGTCGGGAATGAATGCGGCGGACGCAAAGGCTAACGTCAATAAAGTCCTCGAAAATTTCGGACTTGATCCCGATTATGCCGATATGTTCCCGTATGAATTGTCTGGCGGTCAGTGCCAAAGGGTTGCCCTTGCAAAGTGCCTTACGGTTAATCCCGAGGTTGTCATTTTTGACGAGGCTCTCTCTTCTTTGGACGGTTTAAGCCAAATTGCGCTCATGGATATAATCGAGGAAGAGAAGAAAAAGAAAAATCTCTCCTATATGATAATTTCTCATGACTTAAGGATGATAAGAAGGCTTTGCGACCGTGTTCTCGTTATGCAGGACGGAAAAATAGTCGAGGAGGGCACGCCCAAAGAAATTATCGACAATCCAAAGCTTGAATACACAAAAAATTTAGTTGAGGGACTTGCGGGCGGAAATATGAATTTTTAATCGAATTTTGGCAATAAACTGCGAAAAAATCGAAAAAAGGCTTGCAAAATCTCAAGATAGATGTTAATATGACTACAGTAATATTGCAGAAAGGCGAAAGAGCGGAGAGACACCGCTCTTTCGTTTGTTTTTAGCCGAACCGAAAGGAGAAAAATATGGCAGAAGAACTAAAGCCCAAGAAGGAAAAAAAGCTTAGCACTACCGATTTTGTTTGGGAGCTTGCAAAGCCCGTTGCCGAGAAACTCGGACTTGAAATCTGGGATGTCAGATACGCCAAGGAGGGCGCCGACTGGAATCTCACTATTTTCATCGATAAGGACGAGGGAATAGGCATTGAGGACTGCGTAAACATGACGCACGAGATGAACCCGATACTCGACAAAGAAGATCCTATAAAGGGCGAATACACCTTTGTCGTATCTTCTCCGGGACTCGGAAGAAAGCTTACAAGAAAGGAGCACTTTGAAAAACTTCTCGGCGCTCCCATAAAGGTAAAGCTTATAAGACCGCTTGAGGACGGCACAAGGGAAATCGAGGGCGAGATTTTAGAAGTTCTCGAAAACGGCGATTTTGTCCTTAAGCTTGACGAAGAAACAAGCGCAACCTTCACAAGAAAAGAGTGCTCGTCGGTTGTGCTCATGGACGACGATTTTTAATGTTGATGGAGAAGACCGTCGCATTTAAGGCGGCAGGTTTTTGCCAATCTTTTTAAGCAAAGCAGAGCACCCATCCGATTAAAAAGACAAATAACAAAACAGAAAGGTTTGATTTAGAAAATGGCAGTCAGAAAAAAGAAAAAGGGAGAAGAACCCTCTCAGATTGAGGAGATTAACCTCGCTCTTTCCGAGCTTGAAGCAAACAGCAACATTCCGGCAGATTATATGAGAGAAAAGATCGAGAAAGCAATCCAGAACGCCTGCATGAAGAACTACGGCAACGATGACGTAAGCTTTGATTACGGCGAGGACGGAAAAAGCTTCAACGTTTATCTCAACTACACAGTTGTTGACGATGACTACGAGAACGTGGATTTCAACCGTCACATCTATGCCGACATCGCAAAAGAACAGTACGGCGTTATCGTAGAGCCGGGAGATAAAGTTAAGGAGAAAATCGATACAAAGCAGTTCGGCAGAATTGCCGCTCAGACAGCAAGAAACATCATACGTCAGGGAATAAGAGACAGCGAGAAGGGCCAGATGATGCAGGAGTTCAAGAGCAAGCATCAGGAGCTTGTTTCCGCACAGGTTGAGAGAATCGACCCGAAAACAGGTGCACTCACCGTTAAAATCGGCAAGGCTGAGGCTGTTCTTCCCGAGAAGGAGCTCATCGGCACAGAGAACGTAAAAGAGGGTGACCACATCAAGGTTTACGTTGTTGACGTAAGAGAGACAGAGAAAGGCCCCAGAGCCATTATCTCGAGAACTCATCAGGATTTCGTCAAGCGTCTTTTCGAGAACGAAGTTCCGGAGATTTTCGACGGTTCCATCGAGATTAAGGGCGTTTCCCGTGAGGCTGGCTCAAGAACAAAGATTGCAGTTTGCAGCCACGACGAGAACATCGATGCAGTTGGTTCATGCATAGGCCACAAGGGTCAGCGAGTAAGCGCTATCGTTGAGGAGCTCGGCGGCGAGAAGATAGACATAATCGAGTACAGTGACGATCCCGCAAAGTTTATTGCATCGGCTTTGTCTCCCGCAACTGTTGTTTCGGTTGAGGTAGCCGAGGACGGAAGCAAGTCTTGCAGTGTAACCGTTCCCGATAACCAGCTTTCACTTGCTATCGGCAACAAGGGACAGAACGCACGCCTTGCCGCAAAGCTTACGGGCTGGAAGATAGACATAAAGCCGGAAAGCGGATTCTACGGAGAATAAGTAAGATGAAACAGAGAAAAATACCTCTGCGCCAGTGCTCGGGATGCGGCGAGATGAAGCCGAAAAAAGAGCTGGTCAGAGTGGTCAGAGCCCCCGAAAAGACGGACGAAAACGGCGTCACAACGGGCGGTGAGATATCTCTTGACCTCACGGGGAAAAAGCCGGGCCGCGGAGCCTATGTGTGCCACAACCCCGAGTGTCTGAAAAAAGCGAGAAAAGCTAAAAAATTCGAGCGTGCATTCTCGTGCAAGATACCCGATGAGGTTTACGACACCATGGAAGCCGAAATAGCTCAGTAAGAAACAAACGAGGGTGAATTTGCAATGGCAGAAAGAAAAGAAAAATTTCTCTCGATGCTCGGCCTCTCAAGAAGAGCGGGCAAGCTTACATGGGGCTTTGATCAGGTTATGGAAGCCGTGAAATCGGGTAAGGCAAGCGGCGTTATAGTCGCATGCGATATCTCTGAAAAAACGTTTAAGAATATAAAATTTGAAACTGATAAGAAGGATCTCAGAATTTTGAGAACCGAAATACCACAGGAGGAATTAAGCTTTTATGCGGGAGTGCGTGCCGGTGTGTACGCAGTCACGGACGGCGGTTTCTTTAAAAGGCTTTGTGAGCTTAATGTGGCGGAACAATCAGGAAAGGATACGGAAAATTAATCCGCTTAAGGTAAAATATATGAGCAAAAAATACGCAATTCGTGATCTCGCCAATGACCTTGGCGTAGAGAGTTCAAATATTGTCGATATAGTTAACAAATATACCGACACAAGCAAAAAGCCAACTCAGTCGCTTGAGGAAAACGAGCTCAACATCGTTTTCGACAAAATCACTCAGGATACATCCGTAAACGACGGATTTAAGGCTTATTTTGCTTCCGCAAACGAGGAAGAAAAGCCGGTCGAAAAGAAAGAGCCGAAAGCTGAAAAGGCAGAGAAGCCGGCAGCTAAAAAGACTGTCAAGAAAGAGACTAAATCTGAGACTAAACCCGAGGTTAAGACCGAGACTAAGGCAGAGGCTAAACCTGAAGTTAAGTCAGAAACTAAGACTGAAGCTAAAGCAGAAGTTAAGTCCGAGAATAAGTCCGACAGACCGCAGAGAGATTCAAGAAATCAGAACGGCGAGAGAAGATTTGGCGACAGAAACAACCAGAATGGCGATAGAAAGTTCGGTGACAGAAACAACCAGAACGGTGAGAGAAAGTTCGGCGACAGAAATAACCAGAATGGTGAGAGAAAGTTCGGCGACAGAAACAACCAGAACGGTGAGAGAAGATTCGGCGACAGAAACAACCAGAACGGTGACAGAAGATACGGCGACAGAAACAACCAGAATGGTGAGAGAAGATTCGGCGACAGAAACAACCAAAATGGTGACAGAAACTTTGGCGACAGAAATAACCGTAACGGTGACAGAAACTTCGGCGACAGAAATAACCAGAATGGCGAGAGAAGATTCGGCGACAGAAACAGCCAGAATGGTGAGAGAAGATACGGCGACAGAAACAATCAGAGCGGTGACAGAAGATCCGACAGACCACAGAGAGACTCAAGAAACGGTTTTGATCGCTTTAACAAGACTCAGCCAGCAAAGGCAGAGGTTCCTGAGGTAAAGGAAGTTCACGTAAAGCGTGAGCTTAACAAGAATACCGCTCCGAGCGCACCGAAGAAGAGAGAGGAGCACCGTCCCGCACAGGCAAGAGAGAAGCAGGAGACCATGAAGCTTTCGGGTTCTGCATCTGTAGGTACGGTTCAGTCCGAGGACAGCTACTCCAACAACAGAAGAGTTATCGATACAAGAACTCAGAACGTCAACATCGACAAGTACAACGAGAAGTACGATACTCTTGCATTCGATAAGGTTAAGAACGAGACAACCGCATCAAAGCAGAAGTTCACCAACAGAAACAACAAAAAGGGCAAGAAGCAGGGCAGAAGAGAGACCGAGGCAGAGAGACTTTCTCGTATTGCTCAGCAGAGAAAAGAAAAGCAGCTCACCATTCAGATTCCCGATGAGATAACTGTAGGCGAGTTCGCTTCAAGACTTAAGGCAACAAGCGCCGAGGTTATCAAGAAGCTCATGATGATGGGCGTTTTCGCAACAATCAACGATACAATCGACTTCGATACTTGCGAGCTTATTGCCGATGAGTTCCACACAAAGGTTGAGCATGAGGTTGTTGTCACAATCGAGGACAGAATCATCGATGATTCCGAGGACGATGATGCAAATCTCGTTGAGAGAGCACCTGTTGTTTGCGTTATGGGTCACGTTGACCACGGTAAAACTTCTATCCTTGACGCTATCAGACACACAAGCGTCACAACGGGCGAGGCAGGCGGAATCACTCAGCACATCGGTGCTTACACCGTTAAGGTAAACGGAAGAGACATCACATTCCTCGATACTCCGGGTCACGCAGCTTTCACAGCCATGAGAGCAAGAGGCGCAATGGCAACGGATATTGCTGTCCTCGTTGTTGCCGCAGACGACGGTATCATGCCGCAGACTGTTGAGGCTATCAACCACGCAAAGGCAGCGGGTGTTTCCGTTATCGTTGCAATCAACAAGATGGACAGACCCGCAGCAAATCCCGATCTCGTCAAGCAGCAGCTCACAGAGTATGAGCTTGTTCCCGAGGAGTGGGGCGGAGACGTTCCTTGCGTTCCCGTTTCGGCTGTTACAAAAATGGGTATCGACGATCTTCTCGAGATGATACTTCTTGTTGCAGACATGAAGGAGCTCAAGGCTAACCCCGACCGTCAGGCAAAGGGTATTGTTATCGAGGCTAAGCTTGATAAGGGCAGAGGCCCCGTTGCAACTATGCTCGTTCAGAACGGTACTCTCAAAGTCGGTGATATTGTTGTTGCCGGTACTTCCGTCGGTCGTGTAAGAGCTATGACAGACGATAAGGGCAGAAAGGTTAAATCAGCCGGCCCGTCAGTTCCTGTTGAGATCACAGGTCTCGGAGATGTTCCGACAGGCGGCGATGTATTCAACGCAGTTTCCGACGAGCGTCTTGCACGTGAGCTCGTTGAGGAGAGAATCACCGCTCAGAAGGAAGAGCAGTTCAACGCTCAGACAAAGGTCACACTCGATAACCTCTTCGATCAGATGAGAGTCGGCGACATGAAGGAACTCAAGATTATCGTCAAGGCAGACGTTCAGGGATCTGTCGAGGCGGTCAAGCAGTCGCTTGAGAAGCTCTCCAACGATGAAGTAAGAGTTAACATCATTCACGGCGCAGTTGGCGCAGTTAACGAGAACGACGTTATGCTTGCAAACGCATCAAACGCAATTATCGTCGGATTTAACGTTCGTCCCGACCCCGTTGCCGAGGAGAACGCAAAGCGTGACGGCGTTGATATGAGACTTTACAGAATCATCTACGATTGCATCGAAGAGATTGAGTCCGCTATGAAGGGTATGCTTGCACCGAAGATCCGTGAGGTTATGCTCGGTAAAGCAGAGTGCCGTGAGATTTACAAGATCTCCAACGTCGGTATGGTTATCGGCGGTCACGTCACAAGCGGTAAGATTACAAGAAACGCACTCGTCAGAGTTGTCCGTGACGGTATCATCGTGGCAGACGACGAGGTTAAGTCCCTCAGAAGATTTAAGGATGATGTCCGTGAAGTGGCTCAGGGCTACGACTGCGGTATCACTCTTAACAAGTTCTCCGACATCAAGACAGGAGACATTCTCGAGGCATATATGATGGAGGAATACAGAGAGGATTAATTTCCTCTTTGTCCCATCGGAAAGGTAATAAAATATGGCCGGTCACAGATTAGACAGAACAACCGAGGATATTCGCAGAGAGCTTTCTGCGATTCTCCGTGAGGTTAAAGACCCGAGAGTTCAGGGAAAGCTGATCTCGGTAGTAAGAGTTGAGGTTACAAACGATTTATCCTACTGCACTGTCTACGTAAGCACAATGGAGGGCATCGACGCCACGAACGAGGCGGTCAAGGGCCTTAAAAACGGTGCGGGCTTTATTCGCCACGAGCTTGGTTCAAGACTCGATATCAGATACACCCCAAAGCTTATTTTCAAAGCAACCGATTCCATTGAGTACAGTGCAAACATAACAAAATTGCTCAACGACCTCAAATAACAGGAAAAAACAATATGCCTAAGAACATAACAATAAAAGAGGCAGCCGAAAGACTTCTTGCGTGGGACAACATCTGCGTTTATTCCCACGCAAGTCCCGACGGTGACACGCTGGGAAGTGCATCGGCATTGCTTCACATACTCGAGAACATGGGAAAGAAGACTGCTTTCCGCTGCAGCGACGAGTGCCCGAAAAAATTCTCTTATCTCTTTGATGGACTCAAATTAGAGCTTGAGGATGAGAAAATCGAGCACCACATGACGGTGGACGTAGCCGACCCTAAGCTTCTCGGAAAATATAACGAACTTTATCTCGAAAACAACGATTTCTTTTCGCTTGCAGTCGATCATCACGGAACTCACGTCCCGTTTGCACGCGAGGAGTGGGTTGTCGGCGGCGAGCCGTCTAACTGCGAGCTTATGTACATGCTTTTCACCGAGATGAACGCAGAAATCACCCCCGACACCGCAAACTGTATTTATACGGGACTTGCAACCGACACGGGCTGTTTTAAGTATGCTTCCGTAAAGCCGAGCACGCATACCATTGCCGCAAAGCTTATGGAGCTTGGCGCAGACGCCGCAAAAATCAACCGTGAGATTTTCGACACCAGGACAAAAACCTATATAGCTCTTGAACAGGCGGTTCTCTCCAAAATCAGATATTACGGCGACGGTAAAGTTGCCGTTATCGATGTAACAAACGAGGATCGTGAGAAAACAGGCGCAACTCAGTCCGATACGGATATTATCTCATCTCTTCCGAGAATGATTGAGGGCGTTCTTGTCGGAATCACTCTCAAAGAGAAAGACGGCGGAGTTTGGAAAGCTTCCGTGCGTGCGGTTTTGCCCGCAGACGCCTCTGAAATATGCCAAAAATTCGGCGGCGGCGGTCATGTCGGTGCGGCAGGATGCGCTTTTGACGACACTGATTTGAAATCTGCCGAAAAGAGCCTTGTCGAGGCGGCTTTGGAGAACATAGGATGAACGGCGTTATAATACTCGATAAGCCCGAGGGTTTCACGTCTTTTGACGCTGTTGCCGTCATGAGAAAAATAGCTCACGAAAAGAAAATCGGCCACACGGGAACTTTAGACCCCATGGCTACGGGAGTTTTGCCGATACTTTTGGGCAAAGGAACAAAATGTTCCGATCTTCTTCCCGATACCGACAAGGAGTATTCCGCTTCCTTTAAGCTGGGCGTTAAGAGCGATACTCTTGACAGCACGGGGAAAATTCTCGAGGAACACTACGAAAAAATCTCCCTTGAAACGCTTCAAAGCGCGCTTGTCGCTTTCAGAGGAGAAATCGAGCAGATTCCTCCGATGTATTCGGCGGTTCAGGTCGGTGGCGTGCGCCTTTATGACCTTGCAAGAAAGGGAATAGAAGTCGAGAGAAAAAGCCGTAAAGTCAACATATCGCTTTTAAGACTTGATAATTACGACGAAACAAGCGGCGAGGGAGAACTCACCGTTCGTTGTTCAAAGGGAACGTATATCAGAACGCTTATTGACGATATTGCGAGAAGTCTTTCTCTTTGCGGCGGAATTATGACTGCACTCAGAAGAACCCGTGCTTGCGGATTCGGAATAGATGACGCTTTAAGTCTCGATGAGCTTAAAATGCTTGCCGAGGAAGAAAAAATCGAAAGCGCATTAAGACCGCTTGACGGACTTTTTTCGGAGTACCGCAAGGTGAATGTGTCGAACGCACAGATGAACAGATACTTAAACGGCGGCGAACTTGCCCTCGAGAGACTTCACCTCAAATTTAACGAGGACGGCGAGCGCATAAGGGTTTATTCGCCCGACGGAAAGATTTTTCTCGGACTCGGACAGGTCGACACAGCCGAAAAACAAATGAAAATACTCAAGATACTTCATGTGAAGTAAAGGAAAAACTCAGGATAACAGATGCAAATTTACAGAGAATTAAACGGTTTTTCAAAAAAGAATAAATCGGTCGCAGTGGCACTCGGCGCATTTGACGGACTTCATCTCGGACACCAAAAGGTCATCTCTCAGGTGATGTCGGAAGGCTTCGAGCCAAGCGTTTTCACCTTTTCGGAGGATCCGTCAAAGGTGCTTTCGGGCAAAACCGAGTATCTCATGACGGAAGACGACAAAATCGCTTTTCTCGAAGAAATGGGAATTAAAAACGTGTTTGACATAAGCTTCGGCGCGGTCAAAGATTTAACCGCCGAGGAATTTTTCTTTGATGTTCTGCTTGAAAAATGCGGCGTCGGATTGATTTCGTGCGGTGACGATTTCCGTTTCGGCAAGAAAGCAGCCGGAGATGTTACGCTTTTAAAAAAACTTTGTGACGAAAACGGCATCGTGCTCAAAATTTGTCCGCCCGTTATGCTGGGTTCATCGGTTATCCATTCCTCGGCGATAAGGTCGGCTCTCAAAAAGGGAGATACCGTCACGGCAAGAAAAATGCTCGGCAGACCGTTCGGTTTTTCGCTTGAGGTGATTCACGGCAATTCCATCGGCAGAACCATAGGCATTCCCACGATTAACCAAAGATTGCCAGGTGGCTTTGTTCTTCCGCTTTTCGGAGTTTATGCCGCATGCGTTCACATTGACGGAAAAATCTACCACGGCACGTGCAACATCGGAGTTAAGCCGACTGTCGGCTCGAACGTTCCGCTTGCCGAAACGTGGATATCGAATTATTCGGGCGACCTCTACGGGAAAAAGCTTAAACTCGACGTTCTCGATTTCATACGCCCCGAGAAGAAATTTTCTTCTCTCTCGGAGCTTAAGTCGGAAATTGAGAGAAATGCTCTCGAAGCCGAGAGAATATGCACGGAGTATCTCGAAAACTGAATATAAATTTTGAGGCACTTCACGCCGCTTATGGCGTGGAGTGCTTTTTTGTTTGTTCTTTGTATACAAAAAGAATATTTTTACATTTTGTATTCAGAATACTGTATCGCTTTAATGAAAAGAAACGGCATTTTTGAGAGGGCGAAAATCTGTTCTTTCAAAATCCGAATATTTTCCCTATGACATTTTTGAAAAAAGCCGTCACTCTCGGCTTTGACATATATTTTTGTAAAAAATGTTAATAGATAATTAAAATTTTTGACCGTGAGTATTTCATTTGTGGTAATTTGATGTTATAATTTTTATCAATATGATTATTCGATAAAGTTATCGCATTTTAACGGGAAATGCTTTTCCTTACCGAATTTTTACCGACTTCAATTTTATAAGGTCGGATTTTCATTTTGCTTTTAAAGAAATTATGTATGAAGGAGGTATTTTTATGTATTTGTTGCTTTTTGTGATGTGGATTATATTTAACGGCAACATAACTCTTGAAATTGTTCTTTTCGGCTTGTTCGTATCTGCCGGAGTTTTTGCTTTTTGCTGTTTCTTTATGGATCACAGCATCAAAAAGGAAATTGCACTCTACAAAAACCTTATTAGCGGCTTTTGCTATGCCGTGGTGCTTGTGGTAGAGATTGTGAAGGCAAATAACTTTGTTCTTAAAATGATACTCACGCAGAAAGAGGAGCCCGTACCCGCTGTAGTCAGTTTTCGCACTAAGCTGAAAACAAACGCAGGCAGAGCTTTTCTTGCCAACGCCATCACGCTTACGCCCGGTACGATTACGGTCATGATGGAAAACGAATGGTATCTTGTTCACTGCCTCGATGAAAGCTTGGCAGAGGGCATGGACGACTCCGATTTCGTGCATCGCATTCAGAAAATGGAGGATAGGGCGCTTCAGTCGATGAATAAGAAGGGGGACAAGAAAAAATGAGTTTGGTTTCTGCCTTTTTTACCGTTGTTTTGATAATTCTTGCTCTTCTGATAATTCTTTGCCTTGTAAGGGCGGTTATCGGCCCGAGCGTTGCCGACAGAATTGTTGCCACAAATATGACCGGTACGCTTGTCATCACGGCTATTGCCGTGCTTGCCGTTAAAATGCGCGAAGGCTATCTTGTGGATATTTGCCTTATCTATGCGCTCATAAGCTTTTTGGCGGTCATTGTTCTCACAAAAGTTTATATGGGAGTTTACATTCAGAGAAAGTCCGGAAAGGAGGATAAGCACGATGAGCGCTATTGAGTGGGTAAGATTTATCATCGGAGCGGCTCTGCTTATTTTCGGAGTTTTTATTTTTGTGGTTCAGATGATAGGAATTTTCAAGTTTAATTATGTCCTAAACAGAATGCACGCCGCCGCCATGGGCGATACGCTGGGTCTCGGCAGCAGTCTTCTCGGACTTATCATAATAAACGGATTTGATTTTACAAGCCTTAAGCTTTTTATAATCATCGTCTTTTTGTGGTTTTCTTCTCCCGTTTCGTCTCACCTTATCACAAGGCTTGAAATGACGACGGACGAGCATCACCACGATCACTACAAGGTTTTCGATCTTCACGAGAACGACGTGCCCGTCGGTCAGACCGACGACGAAAAGAAAGAGGTGGAATAATGCAGGTATTTATGATTATTCTGCTTGTGTTTCTTGTGGTGTGTGCGGTGTGCGCAAGCTTTTCAAAGAGTCTTCTCAACACGATACTCATTTTCATGAGTTTCAGCTTGGTTATGTCTATCATTTGGATGGTTTTGGAGTCGCCAGACCTCGCAATAACGGAGGCGGCAGTCGGCGCAGGCGTCACGAGCATACTTTTCTTTTTGACGCTCAAGAAAATTCACGCCATAGAAAACAACCCCGAAGATTCTGAAGAAAAGGAGGAAGAGGAAAATGGCAAGGAAACTAAGTGACGGCGAGTACAAAAAGACCTTTTCCTACAAATTCTCTTCTTGGTTTAACGGAACGAGGGAATATTTTGTCGGCGAGCTTGAGATGAAGCCGCAGCCGGTAAAAAAACCGAGAAAGCCGCTTGCTCCCGCAGATCCGAACAGAAAAGCGTTTGATTTGAGAAACAACAATGGCTTTAAGGAATTCACAAAAATATACCGTGTGTTCAGCGTTTTGCTGTGCCTTTTCATCGTGGTCATGCTGCTTATAGGAGTTAGCAAACTTCCCACTTACGGCAGTGCGGACAGAGCCGTGAACAATGAGGTCGCCGCAAGATACATCGAATCGGGCGAACAGGAAACAGGTTCCGTAAATATAGTTACGGGAATGATTTTAACCTACCGTGCGTTCGATACTTTCGGCGAGACCAACGTTCTCTTTATCGCAACGATTTGCGTTATGATAATGCTTGCCCTCGACGATAAAATTCTCAGAAAGGCAGAGGAGCACAACGACAGAATTTACGAGCCGAAAAATGACGTCATACTCCAGACGGTCGCAAAAATTCTGGTTCCGATAATTATGGTTTTCGGAATTTACATCATCGTGAACGGTCAACTTTCTCCCGGCGGCGGATTTTCGGGCGGCGCAACTCTCGGTGCGGCATTCACGCTGTTTTTGTGTGCGTTCGGCTTCAAGAAAACCGGTCGATTCCTAAACGAAAAGGTATATTCCGTTGCAAAGGTTACGGCCCTTTGCGCTTACGGCGCAATCGGAACTTATTACTACACATGCGGCGCAAACGGAATAAACGATCACATTCCGCTTGGCACTCTCGGCAATATTCTCTCGGGCGGTATCATTTTCCCGATAGATGTTTGTGTAGGCGTTGAGGTTGCATGCACCATGTACGCATTCTACGCTTTGTTCAGAAGAGGAGGACTTTAATATGCTTTCGGGACTTCTTGCAAATTATCCTTTAGCTGTTTCCGTAATCCTTTTCGGAATAGGCTTCTGCAATCTGCTTCTTCAGAAAAATCTGATCAAGAAAATTATCGGCTTCAACATTATGGACTCTGCGATTTATCTCTTTTTGGCACTTCAGGGCTACATCGAGGGAAGAATTGCGCCAATTGTCGTGGACGGCATTCAGCAGACGGACAAATATATCAATCCGATTCCTTCGGGACTTGTTCTCACGGGCATTGTCGTTTCGGTCTCCGTCTCGGCTGTTATGCTCTCGATCACAATAAGACTTTATCGCCGTTATCACACATTGAATCTCGATGAGATAAGCACGATAGTAAACGAGGAGGACAGCAAATAATGGAGCTTGTACAGTCCTTCCCGTCTTTCAGCATACTCATGTGTATGTTCGGAGGAATCATTACGTCTGCGGTTCACAACGGCAAAGCCGCAAAAAAGATTAACACATGTCTTTTGGTTATCGTGACGATCATGAGCTTTTGCGTGCTCACATTCACGATTAAATCGGGAGACTACTACATCTACCAAATGGGCAGATTTTCCGCTCCGTGGGGAAACGAACTGCGCATAGGAATTCTCGAGGCAATGATGGCATTTTTCTTCTGCGTCATCATGCTGCTCTCCATGGTGGGCGGTTCTCTCGAGAGAGAAAAAGAGATAGAAAAAGGAAAGGCAAATCTCTATTATGTTCTTGCCAATCTTCTCTTGAGCTCGCTTCTTGCCCTTGTTTACACCAACGACCTTTTCACCGCTTACGTTTTTATAGAGATAAACACAATCTCCGCCTGCGGACTTATCATGGTAAATCAGCACGGCAAAAACATCGAGGCGGCGGCACGCTACATGGTTATGAGCCTTTTGGGTTCGGGTCTTGTTCTGCTCGGCCTTTGCTGGCTTTACAGCATAACGGGACATCTTCTCATGATGAATATTCATTCGGCTGTTGTGGCTCTCGTTCAAAACGGAAGCTATCACGTGCCGCTGGTCGTGTCGGTTACCATGATGGTAACGGGACTTGCGATAAAATCGGCGCTTTTCCCATTTCACACTTGGCTGCCAGACGCTTACGGCTACTCCACGCTTTCGTCGGCGGCTATACTCTCGTCTCTCGTCTCAAAGGGCTATCTTTTCCTTGTCATCAAGATTTTCTACCGTGTTATCGGCTTCGACATAATCTACGATGAAAAAATAGTCGATGTTCTCTTTGTTTTCGGTATAGCGGGAATGATTTTCGGCTCGATTGACGCAATAAGAGAAAACGACATCAGACGAATGATAGCTTATTCTTCCGTGGCTCAGATTGGATATATCTACATGGGATTCGGTCTCGGAACAACCTACGGAATGATAGCAAGCATTTACCACATTCTCGTCCATGCCGCAACAAAGTCTTTGCTGTTCATATGCGCCTCGGGACTTACGGACGCTTCAAACGGCAAGCGGGATTTCCTAAGCCTTACCGGTGCGGCATACAGAAACAAGCTTGCGGGAGTCACCTTTATGGTGGGTTCGCTCTCGATGATAGGTTTCCCCGCATTCGGCGGATTTATCAGCAAACTTCTTTTTGCCGAGGCCGGTGTCGAGTGCAAAAACAAAATGCTCCTCACATTCCTTGCGCTTGCCGTGAGCACAATCTTAAATGCGGTGTACTTCATGAAAACCGTTGTCAGAATTTATACTCCCGCCCACAAATCGAGAGTTAAAGTCGATACGGAAGGCTACGAAAATATAAGCATGAAGATGCAGCCCGCAAAGAGTTTCTCCATGATTCTTTTAATCGTAATCAACTTCGTTTTGGGTCTTGCTTCCGATCCGATAGTCGATCTCATAAGCAAGGGCTTAGCCATGTTCTCATAAGGAGGGGAAGATGAATACTTTATTGATAGTTCCGTCGTTCCTCTCGGCGGTTGTGGGAATATGCGTCCTCGTTTCGTCTTTTCGTGATCACGCCCACTCGAAGGACTGGTTCGGCAAGAGCGTTCCCGAAAGCGGAATAAAAACGCTTCACGCCGTAACGCTTGCGACAATCGGAGTTTCTGCGGCAATAGCGATATTCTGCGCTTGGGCTCACATGAATACCGAACTTCACCTTTTCAGCTTTGTCGGCGGAATTCCCGTCTACTTCAAAAACGATGAGATTTCGGCACTTTTTGTTACCGTGGCGTCTGTCGTCTGGCTTTCCATTTGCGTCTATGCGTTCAAGTACATGAAACACGAGGGCAACGAAAAACGCTTTTTCGGAATTTACATGATAGTTTTCGCCGTTGTAGTTGCGCTTTGTTTTTCGGGCAACCTCATAACTTTCTATTTCTGCTATGAGCTTATGACAATCACCTCAATGGTGCTTGTGCTTCACAGCGGAACAAGAGAGGCGATAATGGCGGCTCTCAAATATCTTTTCTATTCCATGGCCGGCGCTTACTGCGCTCTTTACGGAATTTACATTCTCTATCAGAATACGGACAGCCTTACTTTCACCCCCGGCGGTACGCTCAATCTTCAGTCGGCTGAAAGCAACCGAACCATAGTGCTTATTGCGATATTCTTCATGCTCATCGGTTTCGGCGCAAAGGCGGGTATGCTTCCGCTTCACGGCTGGCTTCCGGCGGCTCATCCCGTTGCGCCCGCACCCGCTTCGGCGGCTCTCTCGGCGATTATCGTCAAGGGCGGCGTTTTGGCTGTTATCCGAACGGTTTATTACATCGTCGGCGCAGAATTCATAAGAGGAACATGGGTTCAGTACGCTTGGATGGGTCTTGCACTCATGACCGTCCTGATGGGTTCTATGCTCGCTTACAAAGAAAAAGTTTTCAAAAAGCGACTCGCTTATTCGACCGTATCTCAGGTATCTTACATTCTTTTCGGCTTGTCATGCTTGAGCGAGGGCGCGCTTGACGGTGCGCTTCTGCACGTGGTTTTCCACGCCGTGATAAAAACTTCGCTGTTTTTAACCGCAGGAATATTTATTTTCCGTACGGGCAAAACGAACGTCTCAGACTTTACGGCAATCGGAAAAAAATATCCCGTCACGCTTTGGGCGTTTACGCTTTCTTCGCTTGCGCTTATCGGTATTCCTCCTTGCAGCGGATTTATAAGCAAGTGGTATCTGGCACAGGGAGCACTCGGCTCGAACATCGGCATTATGAGATTTGTCGGCCCGTGCGTGCTTCTTTTGAGTGCTCTTTTGACTGCCGGCTATCTGCTTCCGATTGCGATTAACGGCTTTTTGCCCGGCAAGGAATGCACAATAAAAAGGGAAAAAGAGAAAATTGATTCCATGACGGTCGTGGTTTTCGTTATGGCGGTTCTCGCCGTGCTTCTCGGAATTTTTCCGAATCCGCTTATTAATTTTGTCGGCGGTATTTCCGCTGCCGTTCTTTAAGGAGGTACAAATATGCCGTCATATATGATGTTAGCTGCTGTACTTATCCCGATAGTCAGCGGAATTTCGGTTATGCTGATACCGTTCAAATCGGCAAGGGCAAGAAATGTTTACATCGAGATATTCACACTTATAACCTCGGTAATCATTTTTGCTTTGATATTCAACCGTCCCGAGGGATCTATCACCATTTTCAGATTTACGGGACAACTCACCATAGGACTCTCTCTTGACAGAGTGGGATCTGTTTTCTCGGTTATAATTGCTTTCTTGTGGCCGTTTGCGAATTTGTATGCGTTCGAGTACATGGAGCATGACTCAAGACAGCACATGTTCTTCGGGTTTTATCTAATAACCTACGGCGTCACTGCGGGCATTGCCATGAGCGAGGGCATTGTCTCTATGTACTTCTTCTATGAGCTTCTCACCATGGTCACTATTCCGCTTGTCATTCACGAGTTAAACCCCGAGTCCGTTTATGCAACAAGAACCTATATGTATTATTCTTTGGGTGGTGCGGCTTTTGCGTTTATCGGCATGATATTCATTCTCATGTTCGGCACAAGTCACAGCTTTGTGCCCGGCGGCGTTCTCGATATGACCGAAGTCGACTCAAGAACGAATTTGATGCTTATAGTTTACGTTCTCTGCTTTTGCGGTTTCTCCGTCAAGGCGGCGATGTTCCCGTTCTCCGATTGGCTTCCCAAGGCGGGCGTTGCGCCAACTCCCGTTACGGCTTTGCTTCACGCCGTTGCGGTTGTTAAAGCCGGTGCGTTCGCCACGGTTCGAATCACATATTTCTGTTTCGGCACGGAGTTTTTGAAAGGAACATGGGCGCAGTACCTTCTCATGGGGCTTACTTCGTTCACGATAGTTTACGGCTGTTCCAGAGCACTCAAGGAGACTCATTTTAAAAGGCGTCTTGCATGGTCTACCGTCTCGAATTTGTCGTACATCATGTTCGGCGTTGTCATAATGACCCCCGAGGGACTAACGGGCGGACTTTGCCACATGATTGTTCACGCACTTGTTAAAATCACTGCGTTTTTCTGCGCCGGTGCGGTCATTCACCGTGCGAATAAGAATTATATCTACGAGCTTGACGGTTTGGGCAGAAGAATGCCTTTGACGTTTATCGTTTACACCATATCGGGCTTTGCACTGATGGGCGTGCCGGGACTTGCGGGATTTACCAGCAAGTGGAGCCTGGCTCATGCGGCTACGACAAGCGGCAATTTCATGGGATATGTCGGTTTGGGATGCATTCTTATTTCTGCACTTCTCACGGCGATTTACATGTTGACCGTTTCCGTGCGTGCGTTCTTCCCCGGAAAGGATTTTGATCATTCCACAATTTCTAAGGACATAAGCGATCCCACATGGAGAATGCTTGTTCCGCTCTTTGTGTTCGTTGTTTTGATGTTTGTTATCGGACTTTGCCCGAGCTTGCTCACAAACGCAGTCGAAAGCGTTGTAAGCAGTGTGATTTCTTGACGGAGGTGGAAAAATGAAAACAATGCTTCCCGCAGTTTTGGTTTTGCTTCCGTTCTTGGGTGCGCTCTTCGGCGGAATAATCGGCACGAAAAACGAAAAGGCAAGAGATTATTTTGCCGATATAATCGTGATTGCCGAGTTCGTGATAATGACATTCTCGTTTATCAAATTCAGCGCAACCTACGGAGACTACTGCCACATAGGTGAGATTTGCGGTTTCGGTCTCAATTTCACCTTTGACGGATTCCGACTTCTCTACGGACTTGTTGCGGCGTTTATGTGGATGATGACCACGATACTTTCAAGAGAGTATTTCACTCATCACGACAACCGCAACCGATTTTATATCTTTATGCTCCTCACGCTTGGGGCAACGATGGGCGTTTTTCTCTCGTCCGATCTGTTCACAACGTTTATATTCTTCGAGATTATGAGCTTCACATCCTATGTGTGGGTCGCTCAGGAGGAAACTCCCGGTGCGCTTCGGGCGGCGGCAACATATCTCGGAGTAGCCGTTATCGGCGGACTTGTAATGCTCATGGGCATATTCATGCTTTACTTTAAGCTTGGCACGCTTGAGATGAGCGAACTTCTCTCGGCTTCTTCTGCCGTAACGAACAAAGCTTATCTTTACGTTGCCGGTGCTTTTCTCACCTTCGGCTTCGGCGCAAAGGCCGGCGCATTTCCGCTTCACATTTGGCTTCCCAAGGCTCATCCCGTTGCACCGGCTCCCGCTAGCGCATTGCTTTCGGGCATACTCACAAAGTCGGGCGTCTTCGGCGTGATAGTCGTAAGCTTCAATATTTTCCTCGGTGACGCCGCATGGGGAAAGTGGATACTTGCGATAGGCGTTCTCACGATGTTCGGCGGCGCTCTGCTTGCGGTTTTCTCGGTCGATTTGAAGAGAACTCTCGCTTGCTCGTCCATGTCGCAGATTGGATTTATTCTTGTCGGAATCGGCACGGCTAATATTCTCGATGAAGAAATTTTCCTTGCCGTGCACGGCTCACTGCTTCACATGGTCAATCACTCGCTTATCAAGCTTGTGCTTTTTATGGCTGCCGGTGTTATCTACATGAACACTCATGCGCTTGACCTCAACGATATTCGCGGTTTCGGAAGAAAAAAGCCTGCGCTCATGATTATTTTCCTAGTCGGTGCGCTTGCAATCGGCGGCGTTCCGATGTTCGGCGGTTACATAAGCAAGACGCTTCTTCACGAGAGCATACTTTTGTGCGAGTTCGGCGGAAAATACAACTGGACAAAAATCGTGGAGTGGATATTTCTCTTGAGCGGCGGCCTCACGGTTGCTTATATGACCAAGCTTTTTGTCGCCGTCTTTGTTGAAAAGAACGAGGACGAAAAAAAGCAGAAAAAGTTTGACGAGAACAAGAAATACATGAATTTCGAGTCGGCTTTTGCGCTCGGTGGTTCGGCGTTGGTGCTTTTTGTCTGGGGACTTTTCCCGTATAAATTTATGGACAAGGCGGCTCGCCTCGGAGAAAGCTTTTTCGACTACTCGGGAGAAACCGAAAAAATCAACTATTTCAGTCTTGAGAATCTGAAGGGTGCTTTTATCTCGATAGCAATCGGAGCGATTGTTTATTTTGTGATTGTCAGACCGCTTTTGATGAAAGACAAGAGATATGTGAACCTTTGGCCGAAGTGGTGGGATACCGAGGACTACATTTACCGTCCGCTTTTGCTGATTGTGATTCCGAATGTTCTCACGTTCTTCTGCCGCATTTGCGACAGCCTTGTGGACATCATCGTTTGGGGATTGAGAAAAACGATTTACCGAGACTCAAAGATTCCGTGGCTTAAGCGACCGAAGAATATGAAATATCAGTACATGAGAGAAACCACAAGCATTATTCAGAGAAGTATTTCTTACGGATTTATGCTTTTCGGATTGGGACTAATAATAACGGTGCTTTATCTCATACTCGCTTGATATTTTGAATAAGTTAAATTTGGGCTGTGTGCAATTTTAATGATTGCGCACAGCCCTATTTGTTTTTACGGCAAGAAATATAAATTGAACAGTCTCTATTTCGGTGCTATAATCTAATTGCTTATTTTATTCGGACGAAACGGAGGAAAATATTATGATTTATATCAATCAGCTTGAAAGAAAAGAAATTCCGTTTGAGCACGACCTCGATAACGGCGGTGCCGGCGAATACTCAAATGTTGCCGCAGCAGGATGCGGCCCGTGCAGCGTCTGCATGGTTATCAATAATATGACTATGGATACTCCTTCGCTTGAGGAGATAATTAATCTTGTATATGAGGCAAAGGCAAACAGAGAGCCGGGAACGGATATGAAGCTTTTGGCTCCGCTTGTAGCCGAGAGATTTAATCTTGACTATAAATCCACGGATAACATCGGCGAGCTTATCGCTCACCTTCAAAACGGAGGCATGGCTGTCGCAAATGTCGGCGGCGACAGAGAGGGCCACATCGGTGTGTTTTCTCATGGCGGTCACTACATTGCGGTTATCGGTTTTGTAAACGGCGAGCTTTGCATTTTAGATCCGTCATACAAGACGGATAAATTTAACGAGGACGGAAGAAGAGGATTAATAAGAGAAATTCCGCCTTACCTTTACTGCGCTCCCGAGGTTCTTGTGAGGGATACCGAGAACAGAACTCCCGGTTACTATCTTTTTTCGAGGAAGTCAAAATAATGGCAAGTTATAAAGGAGAGGGCGGAGAATACGAGATTATCGCCTTCACGATTACGGATATAGACGAGAGCGAGCAGGTGTACGAGGGTTATGCCGTTGAATATGCCGACGATGAGGATATAGATATTCTCGAGAGCTTTGACGATTTGGGCGAGGCAAACGAGGCTTTTTATAACGACGACAACGCCTACTACAAAACCCTTCAAAAGAAAGGCGAAGACTTTGTTTGTTCTTTCGTGAGAGAGTGTGTGATTTGTCACAGGGATACAGGCAGAATTTTAGCGGTTTCGCATGTGATTCCCGAGGGAAAATAAAATGGCTGTAACGATACTTTTGATAAAAAAGATAATTTCGCTTTTTATCATAATGATGGTGGGCGTTCTAATGGTGCGCCTTAAACTTCTAAAACCGGAGGACTCAAAGCCGCTGTCGGTTTTGATGCTCTATGCCGTTGTGCCGTGCACGATACTCAATGCGTTTCAGGTTGATTACACGCCAAATGTTTTGAGGGGGCTTGCGCTCACGGTGGCTTGCGCCACCTTTACGCATTTATTCTGGCTTGTTTTGATTAAGCTTTTGGAAAAAACGCTCAAGACGGATGTAATCGAGAATATGTCGATAATGTACACCAATGCGGGGAATTTGATTATTCCTATTGTGACAAGCGTTTTGGGCGAGGATATGGTTATATATTCTGTCGGCTACATGGGAATTCAGCTTATTTTTATGTGGACGCACCTTGTCTCGCAAATGAGGGGAAGCCGTGGCTTTGACTTTAAGAAGATAATTACAAATGTAAATTTGATAGTCGTTTTTATTGGCATAGTGATTTTCTTAACTCAGTTTAAATTTCCGTCTTTTGTTCAGGATGCACTCAGCTCCATAAGCTCCACAATAGGCCCGCTTGCCATGATAGTAATAGGAATGCTCATCGGCGGAATAAAATTAAAGGAAATTGTTGTCTACAGGCGTGTTTGGCTCGTAACATTTTTGCGGCTTATAGTTTTTCCGCTCACTATACTTTTGATATTAAAGCTTGTGCCGTTATGGACGGCTGTTGACGGCGGAAAAGAAATTTTGCTCGTGTTTTTCCTCGCTTGCGTCACTCCGTCGGCATCAACCGTCACTCAGATGGCTCAGGTTTTTGAAAACGACGCCCGCTATGCAAGCGCAATAAATGTTATTTCAACGCTTGCAAGTCTTGTTACCATGCCTTTGATGGTAATGCTCTATCAGCTTTAAAATACTTAAAGAGTCGCATAAAAGAAAGAGAGAATTTATAAATGGAAAACAAAATAACAACGGTACTTTTTGACCTTGACGGAACTTTGCTCCCCATGGACGAAATATACTTTTCAAAGCTGTATTTTGCTGCAATGGCAAAAAAGCTTGCGCCTTACGGCTACGAGGCTCAAAGCCTTATGAAAGCGGTTAGATGCGGCGTTGTCGCCATGCATCAAAATGACGGAAGCGATCTCAACAAAAACAAGTTTTGGAAGGCGTTCGCCTCTGTTTTGGGCGAGGATAAGCTCAAAGATATGCCCGTTTTCGAGGAATTTTACAGAACAGACTTTGTGGCGGCAAAGGAAAGCTGCGGCTTTAACCCAAAAGCAAAGGAGACGGTCGATTACATAAAGTCAAAAGGCTTTAGGGTGGCTCTTGCCACGAATCCGATTTTTCCCTCGATTGCAACCGAGAGAAGAATTAAGTGGGCGGGACTTGATAAGAGCGACTTTGAGCTTTTTACAACCTACGAGAATTACAGCTACTGCAAGCCGAACCCGAAATATTACTCCGAGGTGTGCGAAAAGCTGAATGTCGATCCGAAAAACTGCCTGATGATAGGTAATGACGCAACAGAGGACACGGCAGCCGAAAAACTCGGCATTAGGGTGTTTCTTTTAACCGACTGTTTGATAAATAACAACGGCGTCGATATAAGCGCTTACCCAAATGGCGGATTTGACGACCTCAAAAAGTATATTGATGAAATTATTGGAGAGTGAGAAAGGCGTATGTCAGAAAAACTGGTTAAGAAAAGCGAAAACAAATACAGACTTAAAAAGTGCGTTGCAATACATGATTTTTCCGGATACGGAAAATGTTCGCTTTCGGTTGCAATTCCGATACTGAACTCAAGTTTGGTGCAGACGGCATCAATTCCGACGGCGGTTTTCTCGAACCACACCGCATTCAGCGATTATTATGCATGTGATTTAACCGAGCACATGATGCCGATAGCCAAGACATGGCAGAAGTTGAATCTTACGGCGGATGCTGTTTACACGGGATTTTTGGGAAGTCTCGAACAGATAGAGATAGTCTCCGATATTATCGATGCTTTCACAAAAGGAAACAGGGAAGAAAAAATAATCTTTGTCGATCCCGTTATGGGCGACAACGGAAAACTTTACAAAACTTATACCGACGAAATGGCTGACGGAGTGAAGTCTCTTTGCAAAAAGGCGGACATAATTTCTCCCAATATGACCGAGGCGGCAAGACTTCTGGGAATCGATTACAGGGAAGGCCCGTACACACCGGAGTTTGTCGAGAGCGTTCTGAAGGGACTTTTGAATCTCGGCGTAAAGTGTGCGGTTCTCACGGGAGTGAGATACGGCGATGACGAGATTGGTGCGGCGGCAATGGGAGAAAACGGCGAGATGTACACGGCATTTGCAAAAAGATATCCGGGATTTTTCCAAGGTACGGGAGATGTCTTTGCCTCGGTTATGTTAGGCCAGCTTTTAAGCGGCAGAGGAATAAACCATTCGCTGAAAAAGGCGGTTGAGTTCACGGGAAAATCTATAGCAAACACGGTCGAGAGCGGATTTAATCCCCTTGAGGGAGTGATTTTCGAGCCGGAGCTTGCGAGCCTTAGCGAATGAGAATAAGAGAAGAACGGTAAAGTAATTGAAAACGAAAAAAAGTCCTGCCGAAATAAAGGCAAAGAAGCAGATAAGCGACAGAAAAAGAAAGAGAATATTTAAGATAATTCAAATAGGCGACAGGAGCAACAGAATAAGCCGCGGCTTTGATATATTCATAGCGGTGAATATTGCGCTCAATATAGCGGTGACGTTCATGCTCACATTTGACGAGCTTGTGAGATTTTATCCGTTTTTTTATTTTGTCGAGGCGGTGACTCTCGGAGTTTTCTGCGCCGAATATGCGCTCAGAATTTACACGGCGGATTTTCTCTATCCGAATCTTAAGCCGAGACTTGCAAGGATAAAATTTATTTTTTCCTTTAACGGAATAGTTGATTTACTCACGATTCTGCCGTTTTTCTTCCTGTCGGGAATGGTCATTTTCCGTATGCTTCGTGTGGCGAGAATTTTTCATCTTTTCAGACTCAATTCTCAGTACGACAGTTTCAACGTTATCACAACGGTTTTGCGAGAAAAGAAAAATCAGCTTATTTCCTCGATTTTTATCGTGGTCGTACTCATGCTCGGCTCAAGCCTTTGCATGTACAGTGTTGAGCACGACGCCCAGCCGACTGTTTTTGAAAATGCATTTAGCGGAATTTGGTGGAGTATGTCCACGCTTTTGACCGTCGGTTACGGCGATATTTATCCCGTAACGGCACTCGGAAGAATAATGGCTACATTCATCGCGTATCTCGGAGTCGGTGCGGTTGCGATTCCCACAGGTATTATAAGTGCGGGATTTGTCGAGCAGTATCAGAAGAAAAGCAATATCACGAATGTGAGAGATTCCGATTTGAGCGATATTGCGGAAATTCTTGTTGATTCCCGTGAGGGCGGAAAAACCGTCGGCGAGCTTCAAGAGCTTAAACAGTGCAAGATATATCTCGTTATCAGAGGCGGACTTTCCGTCATGCCGCAAAATGACACGATTCTCAAGAAGAACGATATTATCGTTGTGAGGGGCAATAAAAACAGATAAAAAATAACGCTCCGTGGTTTAACCGTCACGGAGCGTGTTTTGTCTTTACAATTAATTTGATTTTTGAGCGGCGGCTTTTTCAAGCTTTTTAACCATGTTTACAAGAATGATTACGGAGGCGATTGAGAGGATAAATTCCGCAATGCCCTGAGCCATGCAAAGGCCGTACTCTGCAAAGATATGGTTGAGAAGTATGAGAAGGGGAATTTCCAGCACGATTTTTCTCAAGACGGCAAAGATAAGCGTCAAGCCGCCCTTGCCGATTGCCTGACAGCAGCCAACGCCGATGAAGTCGACGCAAAGGAAGGTTATGCCGAGGGCATAGCACTTGAGATAGAACGAACCGTAAGAAACGATGGTGGCGTCTTTCATGAACAGAGAGATAAGCGATCCCGAGAAAACGAAGAACAAAACGGCAACGGCAACGAGGAACGCGACGGCAACCTTGTAAGTGAAGAGCATGGCTTTTTTCATGCGACTTATGTTTCCGCTTGCGTAGTTATATCCGATGAGCGGCATAACTCCCTGAGATGTGCCCATGCAGATTTGCATCGGAACGAGATAGACTTTGTAGGCGATTCCAACGGCGGCAACAACGCTTGCGCCGTAGCCGGCGGCGAAGTTGTTGAGTATGGTCATTCCCGTCACATTCAAAAGGTTTTGTATGGCGGCCGGAACTCCCACGCTGAAAACTCCTGTGGCAATCGACTTTGTGGGAATTGCCATTTTTGGATTTATGCAGACAAAGGTTTGACCTCTTTTTCTTATGAGATAAACAAAGAAGTAAACAATAGCGCATATATTTCCGAGAAGTGTGGCAAGGCCTGCGCCGCCCGCACCCATGTCAAGTCCCCAAGGGAGAATGAACACGGGGTCGAGTACCATATTTACTATGCATCCGAGAATTGTTCCGATTCCCGCCTGAGAGGATGCGCCCTCTGAGCGGATGAAGTAGGCGAGAACAACATTTAATATTGCCGGTACTGCGCCGAAAGTAACGGTCCAGAGGCAGTAGGATTTTGTTGCCGCCAGTGTTTCGCTTGTTGCGCCCAGTAACTTAAGGCACGGAGTTTCAAAAAGTGCGAAAAGAACGGAGTAGAGGAGCGCAAAGATGAAACAGCACCAAAAAGAAAAGCTTGAGCTTCTTTTAACTGCTTCAAAGTTTTTTGCGCCGAGCGCTCTGCTCATCATGCTTGAGCCGCCCACGCCGAAAAGGTTATTGATTGCGTTAAACGCCAAAAGGAGCGTGGCTGCAATGGTGACGGCGGCGGTCTGAATGGGGTCGTTCAGCATACCGACAAAGTAAGTGTCCGTGAGGTTGTAGACGACCATGACCAGTGACGAAAGAACCATGGGAATCGAAAGATTCATGACGGCTTTCGGTATGGGCATAGTCTCAAATAATTCTGTTTTGTTGTTTTTCGATGAGGTCGTTTCTTTTGCCATTTTGTTTGACTCCTAAATCAGACTATTTCGTCGTGCGGCTTTCCGCCGAGATTGATGTATTCCTGTCTTAAAACCTTTGCGAAGATTTCAAGATCGTCTTTGTCTATTCCCTTGATGAGCATATTTTGATAGTTCATTTGAATTTCTCTTATTTTACCGCAAAGGGGGAGCGCTTCTTCCGTTATTGTAAGTTTTATTTTTCTGCGGTTGTTTTTGTCGTGCTCTCTCGTGAGATAGCCTTTATTTACAAGCTTGTTCACGGCTTCGGACGCGTGAGATTTTGAAATTCCTCTTATCTCAACGAGGTCGCATGCGCAGTGATACTGCGGATGATTGTAGAGAAACGCTATTACGTCGATTTCTCCTCTGGAAATTCCCGTTTCCTTTTGTAGTTCCGAGAACATACCGTAATATTTTTCTCCCATGAACGGCACGATTATAAGAGCGTTGCCGCCGACGCAGGGAATGGGCATCAAATCGGGATTCTGCGGTGATTTTTCGTTTGGTGAGTTATTCATATAAGTTCCTTTTCTTTACAGTTCCGTTTGCGAACAGTTGCATTTTACACCGAGTGGCGGCTTTTGTCAATGATTTTTGACAAAAGAAAAAAAGCGAAAAAACGCCCTTGTTTTCAACTTGTTTCAACGGGTTTTTAACGAGTATTCAACACAAAACGCAAAAAACTCCGCGCGGAGAAAGCACGGAGTTTTTTTAGCGAAAATTAAAAGAAAAAAAGTGAAAATCTGCACAAATTACGCTTGACAAACTTTCACAAAACAACTAAACTATTATACTGTATCAATATGGATATTATGCCTTTTCGAGGCTCTGTTAGTATAATATCACAGCAAAAGTCAAAATGCAAGAAAAATATTTTGACAGCCTCAAAAAGCGTTTTAATTTGTGCGTTCTGCGATTTCTGTTCTTATGGTTATTTTGAAGAAAAGTTGTCGCATTGATCCATAAAAAAATCTTAAAAAGAAATGGAGTGGTCAATGTAATGGCTAATTACAAAACCGTCAAGGTAGGAAACACTACCGTCAAGGAAGTTCCCCTCGGAAAGCAAACGAGACTGAGCTTCTCGAAGATTGACGAAGTAATTGATATGCCAAACCTCATTGAGATTCAGAAGAATTCCTTTAAGTGGTTCCAGGAAAAAGGACTCAAGGAAGTTTTTGATGATGTCTCGGGCATAACCGATTTTAACAACAAGCTTGTTCTCGACTTTGTCGGTTATAAGTTTGACGACAAACCGAACTACAGCGTCACCGAGTGTAAGGACAGAGACGCTACCTATTCCGTTCCGCTCAGAGTAACGGCACGTCTTTTCAACAAGGAGACCGGCGAGATTCAGACGGCCGAGGTCTTCATGGGTGATTTCCCGCTTATGACGGATTCCGGTACCTTCGTTATCAACGGTGCCGAGCGTGTTATCGTTTCTCAGCTTGTAAGAAGCCCGGGTGTTTACTACAAGATGGATTACGATAAGACAGGTAAAGAGCTTTTCAGCGCAACGGTTATTCCTAACAGAGGTGCGTGGCTTGAGTACGAGAACGACGTAAACGATGTTTACTACGTCCGTATCGATAAGAACAGAAAGCTCCCGATCACCGTTTTCATCAGAGCTTTGGGTCTTGGAACAGATACCGAGATTCGTGAGAAATTCGGTTACGACTGCGACATGCTCGAGGCAACTCTCGCAAAGGACACAACAAACAACTACGAAGAGGGTCTCTTCGAGGTTTACAAGAAGCTTCGTCCTTCCGAGCCGCCGACGGTTGACAGCGCAAAGTCTCACATTGAGGGACTTTTCTTCGACTCGAGAAGATACGACATCTCGAGAGTCGGCAGATATAAATACAACAAGAAGTTAAAGCTTGAGGGAAGACTTACAGGTCAGACCCTTTCAAGACCTATCGTTGACGAGTACACAGGCGAGATCCTTGCCGAGGCAGGCGAGTACATCTCAAGAGAGAGAGCAGCAGAGCTTGACGATCTCGGTGTATACGAGTGCTTCGTAACAGTCGGCGACAAGGAAGCGAAGATCATTTCCAACGGAATGGTCGACATCGATAAGTACGTTAAGCTTACCGATGAAGAAAAAGAGGAGTGGGGTATCAACGAGAGAGTTTGCTACCGTGCTCTTCGCGAGATTCTCGACGAGAACGACGGCGACGAGGAAGAACTCAAGAACCAGATAAGACTTCACAAGAAGGATCTTATTCCGGATCACATCACTCTTGACGATATTTTCGCAACAATCAGCTATATGCTCAACCTTACCGTGAACCTCGGCGTCACAGACGACATCGACCACCTCGGTAACAGAAGAACAAGAAGCGTCGGCGAGCTTCTTCAGAATCAGGTGAGAATCGGTTTCTCAAGACTTGAGAGAGTTATCCGTGAGAGAATGACCCTTCAGGCTCAGGATTCAACTCAGCTTTCACCTCATTCGCTCATCAATATCCGCCCCGTTGTAGCAGCTATCAGAGAGTTCTTCGGTTCTTCTCCGCTTTCTCAGTTCATGGACCAGAACAACCCGCTCTCCGAGCTCACACATAAGAGAAGACTTTCCGCTTTGGGCCCCGGCGGTCTTTCAAGAGACCGTGCTTCGTTCGAGGTTCGAGACGTTCACTACACCCACTACGGCCGTATGTGTCCTATCGAATCACCTGAAGGACCTAACATCGGACTTATCTCTTACCTTGCAACTTTTGCAAAAATCAATCACTACGGCTTCATCGAGACACCTTTCAGAAGAGTTGACAAAGAGACAGGCGTAGTTACCTCAGAATGCAAATATATGACAGCAGACGAAGAGGACGAGTACGTCGTAGCTCAGGCTAACGAGCCGCTCGACGAGAACGGACGTTTTGTAAACTCCCGTGTCGTTTGCCGTTTCAGAGACGAATTCATCGAGGTTGATCCTTCCAAGATCGACTACATGGACGTTTCACCTAAGATGGTTGTTTCAGTCGCAACCGCATGTATCCCGTTCCTCGAGAACGATGACGCAAACCGTGCTCTCATGGGATCTAACATGCAGAAGCAGGCTGTTCCGCTTCTCAAGACAGAGTCGGCTGTTGTTGCTACCGGTATGGAGTACAAGGCTGCTGTCGATTCCGGCGTTTGCGTTCTTGCAAAGAACCCCGGTGTTGTCGAGTATGTTTCGGCAGATTTAATCAAGGTTAAGAACGATGCCGGCCTTATGGACGAGTACGAAGTAATTAAGTTCCTTCGTTCCAACCAGTCCACTTGCGTAAACCAGATTCCGTGCGTTTCCAAGGGTGAGAGAGTTGAAGCAGGCGCTGTTCTTGCTGACGGTCCCGCTATCAAGAACGGCGAGATTGCTCTCGGAAAGAACGCTCTTATCGGATTTATGACTTGGGAAGGTTATAACTACGAGGACGCCGTTCTTCTTAACGAAAGACTTGTAAGAGACGACGTTTACACCTCAATTCACATTGAGGAATATGAAGTCGAGTGCAGAGACACCAAGCTCGGACCTGAGGATATCACAAGAGATATTCCGAACGTCGGCGAGGATATGCTCCGTGACCTCGACGAAAGAGGTATCATCCGCATCGGTGCCGAGGTTGTCGCAGGCGACATTCTCGTCGGTAAGGTTTCACCTAAGGGAGAAACAGAGCTCACAGCCGAGGAGAGACTTCTTCGTGCAATCTTCGGTGAGAAGGCACGTGAAGTAAGGGATACTTCCTTAAGACTTCCTCACGGCGCTTACGGTACCGTTGTTGCCGTCAAGGAATTCACAAGCGAGAACTCCAAGGAGTTAAGCCCCGGAGTTAAGCGTGTTGTCCGCTGCTACATCGCACAGAAGAGAAAAATCTCCGTCGGTGATAAGATGGCCGGTCGTCACGGTAACAAGGGTGTTGTTTCCAGAATTCTTCCGTCTGAGGATATGCCTTTCCTCGAGGACGGTACTCCGCTTGATATCGTTCTTAACCCGTTGGGCGTTCCTTCCCGAATGAACATCGGACAGGTTCTTGAGGTTCACCTCGGAATGGCTGCCACAGCACTCGGTTGGAAGATTATGACGCCTGTCTTTGACGGCGCTCATGAGCAGGATATCCGTGAGTGGTTCGCAGAGGCAAACAGAATCAAGGACGAGAGAAGCTTCTTAAGGGGCGTTCCGTTCACTCAGGACGGTAAGTTCTGGCTTCGTGACGGCAGAAGCGGCGAGTACTTCGATAACCCGGTTACGGTCGGATTTATGTACTACCTCAAGCTGCATCACCTTGTTGACGATAAGATTCACGCACGTTCAACAGGTCCTTACTCACTCGTTACTCAGCAGCCTCTCGGCGGTAAAGCTCAGTTCGGCGGTCAGAGATTCGGTGAGATGGAAGTTTGGGCACTCGAGGCTTACGGCGCAGCTTACACACTTCAGGAAATCCTCACCGTTAAGTCCGATGACGTTGTCGGTCGTGTTGAGACCTACGAGGCAATCGTTAAGGGTCAGAATATTCCTACACCGGGCATTCCTGAGTCCTTCAAGGTTCTCATTAAAGAACTTCAGGCTCTCGGTCTTGACATGAAGGTTCTTGACAAGGAACAGAACGAAATTGACCTCCGCCAGACCTACGAGGAGGACGAGAAACTTCCGACGGCAGACGTCAACTTTGACGAGGCAAACGTTGCCGACGACCTCGACGGTTACAGAGAGGTTGACTCCGAGAATGACGATATCTTCGAGAACGATTCTTACACCTCGGAGGACGACGACGATTCAGAATTTTACAGCCAGACCGGAGACGACGACTTCGGCGATGACTTTGACAATGACGAAGATTTAATATAAGAAGGGGGTAAAGCTTAGATGGAATATAATGCATTTGATTCAATTAAGATAGGCCTTGCTTCTCCCGAGCAGATCAGAGAATGGTCCTACGGTGAAGTTAAAAAGCCAGAAACCATCAACTACAGAACCCTCAAGCCGGAAAGAGACGGCCTTTACTGCGAGCGTATTTTCGGACCTCAGAAGGACTGGGAGTGCCACTGCGGTAAGTACAAGAGGATTAGATATAAAGGCAAGATCTGCGAGCGTTGCGGCGTTGAAGTCACACGCTCAAAGGTCAGACGTGAGAGAATGGGTCACATCGAGCTTGCTGCTCCTGTTTCCCACATCTGGTATTTCAAGGGCATTCCTTCAAGAATCGGCCTTATGCTGGATATCTCTCCGAGAATTCTCGAGAGAGTTCTCTACTTCGCTTCCTTCATCGTAACAGATGTCAAGGAGGGTTCGGCAGCCGAGAAAGAGCTCAGCGTAATGCAGACTCTTTCCGAAGGCGAATACAGAACCATGAAAGAGAAGTACGAGGACGACTTCGAGGCAGGAATGGGCGCCGAGGCTATCAAGATTTTGCTTGAGAGAATCGACGTTGAGGCACTCTCTGCAGCTCTCAAGAACGAGCTTGACGGCGCAAGCGGTCAGAAGAGAGTAAGACTTTTGAAGAGACTCGACTGCGTTGAGTCCTTCAGAATCTCCGGCAACCGCCCCGAGTGGATGATTCTCGATGTTGTTCCGGTTCTTCCGCCCGACATCAGACCTATGGTTCAGCTTGACGGTGGCAGATTTGCAACAAGCGATCTTAACGATCTTTACAGAAGAGTTATCAACAGAAATAACCGTCTTAAGAGACTTTTAGAGCTTCACGCTCCTGACATCATCGTCAGAAACGAGAAGAGAATGCTCCAGGAGGCTGTTGACGCTCTCATCGATAACGGCAGAAGAGGAAGACCTGTTGTCGGCCCGAACAACAGACCGCTCAAGTCTCTCTCCGATATGCTCAAAGGTAAGCAGGGACGTTTCCGTCAGAACCTTCTCGGTAAGCGTGTTGACTACTCCGGACGTTCGGTTATCGTTGTCGGTCCTGAGCTCAAGATGTATCAGTGCGGTGTTCCGAAGGAGATGGCTCTCGAGCTCTTCAAGCCTTTCGTTATGAAGAGACTCGTCGAGACAAACGCTGCGGCTAACATCAAGGCTGCAAGAAAAGCAGTCGAGAGAGCTAAGCCCGAGGTTTGGGACGCACTCGAGATTGTAATCAAGGATCATCCTGTTCTTCTCAACCGTGCTCCTACACTTCACAGACTCGGCATTCAGGCATTTGAGCCGGTTCTCGTTGAGGGTCGTGCTCTTAAGCTTCACCCGCTCGCATGTACGGCTTACAACGCCGACTTCGACGGCGACCAGATGGCTATTCACGTTCCGCTTTCGGCTGAAGCTCAGGCTGAGGCAAGATATCTCATGCTTGCCGCAAACAACCTCTTGAAGCCTGCCGACGGAAAGCCGGTTGTTGTTCCTACTCAGGATATGATCCTCGGTTCATACTACCTCACGCTTGACAAGGGCGTTTACTGCGACGAAGAGGGTAACCCCGTCGAGGGCAAGAGTAACTTTGTCAACTACGACATCACTCGTCTCAGAAGAGACGCAGGTGAGAGAGGAACCGTTGATACCGGCATTAAGCCTGTCCTTTACTTCAAGGACGTAAACGAGGCTGAAGTTGCCTATGTTTCTCACGCAATCACACTTCACACAAAGATAAGAGTCAGAAAGACTGTCGAGTACGGCGGAAAGACTTACACAGGTATCATTGATACCACAATGGGTAAGATTATCTTCAACCGCGCTATTCCTCAGGACATCGGATTTATCGACAGAAGCAATCCGGACGACGTTCTCCGTTACGAGGTAGACTTCCTCGTTAAGAAGGGCGGCCTCGGAAAGATTATCGATAAGTGCATAAGAACTCACGGCACAGAGATTACCAGTGAGGTTCTTGATAACATTAAGGCTCAGGGATATAAATACTCCACAATCGGTGCTATCACCGTTGCTGTTCAGGATGCTACAATTCCGGGCGAAAAGAAGGCTATCCTCGCTAAAGCAGAGGAAGAGGTCGATCAGATCCGTGAGGACTTCGACTTCGGTCTTCTCTCCGATAACGAGCGTTACGGCGCAGTTGTCGACGCATGGAGCCGTGCAACAGATGAAGTTACAAAGGCTCTTCAGGACGGCCTTGATCAGTACAACCCGATCTACATGATGGCTGATTCCGGTGCCCGTGGTTCTATGTCTCAGATTCGTCAGCTCGCAGGTATGCGTGGTCTTATCGCTAACACATCAGGTAAGACTATCGAAATTCCGATCAGAGCTAACTACCGTGAAGGTCTTAACATCATCGAGTACTTTATTTCATCTCGAGGCGCACGTAAAGGTCTTGCCGATACTGCTCTTCGTACAGCCGACTCGGGTTACCTCACAAGAAGACTTGTTGATGTTTCCCAGGAGGTTATCATCCATGAGGCAGACTGCCACACAACCGAGGGCCTTGAGATTTCCGATATCACATCAGGTCCCGAGACAATCGAGTCCTTCTCCGAGAGACTTATCGGAAGATATCTTCTCGAGGACTGCAAGGACGAGAACGGAAACGTTATCGTCAGCTGCGATAAGCTCATGGACGAGGATGACGCAAAGAAGATTGTTGCCGCAGGCTACAAGTCAATCAAGATTCGTTCCATCCTCAACTGCCACGCTACAAGAGGTGTATGTATCAAGTGCTACGGCTCATCACTTGCCAACGGCAAGCCTGTTCAGGTCGGTGATACAGTTGGTATCATCGCCGCTCAGTCCATCGGTGAACCTGGTACACAGCTTACAATGAGAACGTTCCACACCGGTGGTGTTGCTTCCGCCGAGGATATCACACAGGGTCTTCCGAGAGTTGAAGAGCTCTTTGAGGGCAGAAAGCCCAAGAAGCTCGCTATCATCTCTGAGATCAGCGGTGAGGTTTCCGTTGAGGAAGTCAGAAGAACTCAGAACGTTGTCGTCACAAACAACAACGACGGCGATGTCAGAAAGTATTCTATCCCGTTCGGCACACGTCCTACCGTTCAGGCAGGTCAGTACATCGAAAAGGGTACAAGAATCACAGAAGGTTCTGTCAACCCGCATGATGTTCTTGCTGTTCTCGGTGAGCAGGCTGTTCAGGATTACCTCATTCTCGAAGTTCAGAAGACCTACCGTCAGCAGGGTGTTGATATCGCCGATAAGCACATCGAGGTTATCGTTCGCCAGATGCTCAGAAAGGTAAAGGTCAAGACTCAGGGCTCTTCCGATCTCATCGTTGGCGCTACTGTCGATAAGGCAGATATCTACAACGCAAACAAGAGAATTGAGGCAAGAATTGCTCAGGGCGAGACAGGTCTCGAGTATGCAGAGTACGAGCCGATACTTCTCGGTATCACAAAGGCTTCTCTCGCAACAGACTCCTTCATGTCAGCCGCTTCCTTCCAGGAGACAACAAGAGTTCTCACAGACGCAGCTATCAAGGGCAAGGTCGATCACCTTCTCGGACTCAAGGAGAATGTTATCATCGGTAACCTTATTCCTGCCGGTACGGGCATGCAGTGCTACAACGATGTTACAATCGAGCCGGTAGGCGGCACTCCGTCCGATGACGAGGCTTTGGAGAGCGCGGCTGAGAACGCAGCATCTTCTGATGTCGAGTAATATAAAAAACCGCTTGTCAAAGCCAAAAAAAGCTTGACATAAGCCGCTCTTTGTGTTAAAATTTCTCTCTGGGCGGTAAAGAAACGGATACTTATGTGTCCTGACGGAATTTATCGCCGTCAGGACACTTTTTTGTATATATCGCCCGAAACAAAGGGGATTGTCCTGTTAACACAGCTATAAACAAGGCTCATTTCTACCTTGTTTATCATACATAAATCAGAAAAATTTATAATGAGGAGGTGCACACATTTGCCTACATTTAACCAGTTAGTTCACAACGGACGTAGTGTAAAGGACTCAAAAGCTAAGGCTCCGGCACTTTTAAAGGGATGGAACTCAAAGAAGAGAGTTGCTATCGATCAGGATAGCCCACAAAAGCGTGGCGTTTGCACATCAGTTAAGACTGCTACACCTAAGAAGCCTAACTCAGCTCTTCGTAAGATCGCCAGAGTAAGACTTTCCAACGGTATGGAAGTTACAGCTTATATCCCGGGTGAGGGACACAACCTTCAGGAGCATAGCGTTGTTATGATCCGTGGCGGCCGTGTAAGAGATATCCCTGGTGTACGTTATCACATCATCAGAGGCGCTCTCGATGCTCAGGGTGTTGCTAAGAGAATGCAGTCCAGATCCAAGTACGGCGCTAAGAAGCCGAAGGCAGGTAAGAAGTAATTTAAATACTGCCGTCCACAAAATTCGTTAAGTCAAACCATAGGCTTGCCGGAAAAATTCCGGTCAGGCGTTTATATAAATATAAATGCCGATCCTTAGCCAGGCGGGAGTTTGAACTTTCGAGTACCTATGATATCATTTTATGAAGGAGGGAAGACTATGCCAAGAAGAGGCAATATAGCAAAGCGTGACGTTTTGCCAGATCCTATGTACAATTCAAAGCTGGTTACACGTCTTATCAACAGCATCATGCTCGACGGTAAGAAGGGTGTAGCTCAGAAGATCGTTTATGATGCATTCGCAATCGTTGAGGAGAAATCCGGTAAGGATGCATTAGAGGTTTTTGAGGCAGCAATGGAGAATGTTATGCCGTCAGTTGAGACAAAGTCCAGACGTGTCGGCGGTGCTAACTACCAGGTTCCGATCGAGGTTCGTCCTGAGAGACGCCAGACACTCGGACTCAGATGGTTAACTCAGTATTCCAGAGCTCGTTCAGAGAAAACTATGAAGGAGCGTCTTGCAAACGAGATCCTCGATGCCGTTAATGGTGCAGGCGGAGCAGCTAAGAAGCGCGAAGATACACACAGAATGGCAGAAGCAAACAGAGCATTCGCACATTACAGATGGTAATCGCTGTTTAGGAGGAAATTATGGCAAGAGAAGTTTCACTGGAAATGACCAGAAATATCGGTATCATGGCTCACATCGATGCCGGTAAAACTACTACAACCGAAAGAATCCTTTATTATACAGGCGTTAACTACAAGATCGGTGAGACACATGAAGGTGCCGCAACAATGGACTGGATGGCTCAGGAGCAGGAGCGTGGTATCACTATCACATCCGCTGCTACAACATGCTACTGGTCACATACCGACCTCGTAAATGCCGGCGATAAGAAGGAAATTGCAAAGAACAGACACAGAATCAACATCATCGACACCCCCGGCCACGTTGACTTCACAGTTGAGGTTCAGCGTTCACTGAGAGTTCTCGACGGTTCCGTTACTGTTTTCTGCGCAAAGGGCGGCGTTGAGCCCCAGTCCGAGACAGTTTGGAGACAGGCTGAGGAATATCATGTTCCGAGAATGGCTTTTGTCAACAAGATGGACATCATGGGCGCAGACTTCTACAGAGTTGTCCAGATGATGAAGGACAGACTCAAGTGTAACGCTGTTCCGATTCAGCTTCCTATCGGCGCTGAGGATACTTTTAAGGGTATCGTCGACCTCGTCGAGATGAAAGCTTACATCTACTATGATGACCTTGGAAAGGATATCCGCTGCGAGGATATTCCCGAGGATATGGTAGAGATTTCCAATAAGTACCACGAAGAGCTCATCGAGCACGTTGCCGACTTGGACGAAGACATCATGATGCTTTACCTCGACGGAGAAGAGATTCCCCAGAGCGACATCAAGAGAGTTATCCGTCAGTCTACAATCAACAACACAATGGTTCCTGTTACATGCGGTACAGCATACAGAAACAAGGGTGTTCAGAAGCTTCTTGACGCTATCGTTGACTACATGCCGTCTCCGATCGATGTTCCTGCTATCAAGGGCGTAAACCCCGAGACAGAGGAAGAGGAAGAGAGACATTCAAGTGACGACGAGCCGTTTGCAGCTCTCGCATTTAAGATCGCAACAGACCCGTTCGTCGGTAAGCTCGCATTCTTCCGCGTTTACTCCGGAACACTCGAGGCCGGCACTCAGGTCTATAACTGCAATAAGGACAACAAAGAGCGTATCGGACGTATTGTTCAGATGCACGCTAACCAGAGAAAGGATATCGAGAAGGTTTATGCCGGTGATATCGCTGCTGCTGTTGGTCTTAAGAACACAACAACAGGTGATACACTTTGCGATGAGACTCATCCCATCATTCTCGAGTCTATGAACTTCCCTGATCCTGTTATCCGTGTTGCTATCGAGCCTAAGACTAAGGCTGCTCAGGAAAAGATGGGCATTGCCCTCGCAAAGCTTGCTGAAGAGGATCCTACCTTCAAGGCATACACAGACGAGGAGACAGGCCAAACTATCATCGCCGGTATGGGTGAGCTTCACCTCGAGATCATCGTTGACAGACTTTTCCGTGAGTTCAAGGTTGAGGCTAACGTTGGTAAGCCGCAGGTTGCTTACAAAGAGACAATCCTCTCCAACTCCGATGTTGACTGCAAGTATGCACGTCAGTCCGGTGGTAAAGGTCAGTATGGTCACGTTAAGATCAGACTTGAGCCGAACCCGGGCAAGGGCTACGAGTTCGTTAACGCCGTTGTCGGTGGATCTGTCCCGAAGGAATATATTCCTGCTGTTGACGCAGGTATCCAGGGTGCTATGCAGTCCGGTGTTGTAGCTGGCTACAACGTTGTTGACTGTAAGGTAACACTTTATGATGGATCTTATCATGAGGTTGACTCCTCCGAAATGGCCTTTAAGATTGCCGGTTCTATGGCATTCAAAGAGGCTATGGGCAAGGCTAAGCCGGTTCTCATGGAGCCTATCATGAAGGTTGTTGTTACAACACCTGAGGAGTACATGGGCGATGTTATCGGTGACCTTAACTCCAGACGTGGTATGATTCAGTCCATGGAGGCTATCACAGGCGGTCAGCAGATCACAGCTCAGGTTCCGCTTTCAGAGATGTTCGGTTACGCTACAGACATGCGTTCCAAGACTCAGGGCCGTGGCGCTTACGTTATGGAGCCTGATACTTACGCAGAGGTTCCGAAGTCTGTTGCCGAGAACATCATTTCCGAGAGAAGCAAGAAGTAATTCAAGCTTTTCAAAAGAGAAAAACTTCCTATCCGTGCTTTCGTGAGTAACCCTCACGAGAGCCATCGGATATAAAAATAAGGCTTGATTTTTCGCATATTTGTGGTAAAATTAAGCTAACAGTTTTTAACTACTTAATTAATTTGACTATTAAGGGAGGCAATTCCAATGGCAAAACAAAAGTTTGAAAGAAATAAGCCACATGTTAACATTGGTACAATCGGCCACGTTGACCACGGCAAGACAACACTTACAGCTGCTATCACAAAGGTTCTTTCCTTCAAGGGACAGGCTGCTTTCGAGGATTATTCCATGATCGATAAGGCTCCTGAGGAGAGAGAGCGTGGTATCACAATCAACACAGCTCACGTTGAGTACGAGACAGACAAGAGACATTACGCTCACGTTGACTGCCCCGGCCATGCTGACTATGTTAAGAACATGATCACAGGTGCTGCACAGATGGACGGCGCTATCCTCGTTGTTTCCGCTGCTGACGGTCCTATGCCTCAGACAAGAGAGCACATCCTTCTTTCCAGACAGGTTGGTGTTCCTTACATCGTTGTTTTCATGAACAAGGCTGACCAGGTTGACGACGAAGAGCTTATGGATCTCGTCGAGATGGAGATCAGAGACCTCCTCAACGAGTATGACTTCCCGGGTGACGATGTTCCGATCATCAAGGGTTCTGCTCTTCAGGCTCTCGAGTCTACATCCACAGATGTCAATGCTCCTGAGTATGCTCCGATCCTCGAGCTCATGGATGCTGTTGATGCTTACATTCCTACTCCTGAGAGAAAGTCTGATCTTCCTTTCCTTATGCCTGTTGAGGACGTTTTCACAATCACAGGTCGTGGAACAGTTGCTACAGGTAGAGTTGAGCGTGGACAGATCAAGATGAACGAGACAGTTGAGATCGTTGGTCTTTCTGACGAGAAGAAGTCAACAGTTGTTACAGGTATCGAGATGTTCAGAAAGCTCCTCGATTATGCTGAGGCTGGTGATAACATCGGTACACTTCTCCGTGGTGTTCAGAGAAACGAGATCGAAAGAGGCCAGGTTCTTGCTAAGCCGGGTTCAATTCATCCTCACACAAAGTTCAAGGGTCAGGTTTACGTTCTTACTAAGGACGAGGGCGGCCGTCATACACCGTTCTTCAACAACTACAGACCTCAGTTCTATTTCAGAACAACAGACGTTACAGGTGTTATCAACCTTCCTGAGGGAACAGAGATGTGCATGCCTGGTGATAACGTTGTTATGGACGTTGAGCTCATCACACCTATCGCTATTGAAGAGGGACTCCGTTTCGCTATCCGTGAGGGTGGTAGAACAGTTGGTTCCGGTGTTGTTACAGCTATCAACGAGTAATTCGTAACTTCACATTAACATTTTTTCGGGGCGGGGCGCAATTCCCCACCGGCGGTAAAGTCCGCGACCTCCTTATGGAGCTGATCAGGTGTAATTCCTGAACCGACGGTATAGTCCGGATGATAGAAGAAATGCAAGTATATCCCACGATATAATTGGTATTTAAGCCCCGTAGATTATTCTACGGGGCTTTTTGCTTTTTACTTCAGTTTCGTTATTTGCGTTTCGTTTATCTTTAGTTAAGTAATTTCAGTTAGGAGAATGCAATAATGAACACTAAAAAAAGTACAAATATCAAATTTCTCGTAGTCTCTGCTATGCTCAGCGCATTGGCTTTTGCCCTTATGTTTGTTGATTTCTCGGTGCCGTTTATGCCGAGTTTTATCAAAATGGATGTTTCGGATCTTCCCGCACTTATCGGCTCCATAACCATGGGCCCCGTTGCCGGAATCGTAATCGAACTTCTCAAGAATGTTCTCTCCATTTTGATAAGAGGAACAACAACGGGATACATAGGCGAGCTCTCAAACTTCATGCTCGGCTGTCTTTTCGTAGTTCCTGCAGGTCTTATTTATAAGTCCAAGAGAACTCAGAAAGCCGCTATGCTTGCCGCTTTGGTCGGTGCGATTGTTATGGGATTGGGAAGCTTTTTGACTAACTATTTCCTCGTTTATCCCATTTACTACAATTTCATGCCGAAGGAAGCTATTTTACAGGCTTATCAGGCAATTTTCCCGGGCGTAAAGTCCATTGCTCAGTGCTTGCTTATTTTCAACGTGCCCTTCACGTTTATCAAGGGAATGCTTTCCGCAGTTGTTTTGACTGCTGTTTATAAGCCGCTCAGACCCGTGATAAGAGCAGAGGCACACTGATCTTAAATTCATCAGAGAACAATCCCCACCGTCATCTTTGTGTGTACGGCGGGGATTTTTTTGTGCTCAAATTAAGCGTAAATTGATGAAAAAATAATTTCAAAAAAAATTTTTTTGGGTGTTTTTTGCAAGTTTTGATTGACAAAATGAATTTTGAATTTAAATTTTGGCACAAAGCTGAATGAACCGAGACACATTTTGCAAAATTTGAGGTTAAAAATTAGCGTGAAAGGCAAAATTTGAAGTTTGACCATCGGTCAGTTTCACGTGCTTAAATCTTGTAACGCTTTAACCCGTCAAAATCAGAATTATGACCGTCGGTTTTATTCAAAAAAGGGCGATTTTAAGCCGTTTTTGCTATTTTGAGGGGGTTGACAGAATGCGCTTTAGGTGTTATCATTTGCTTGTCAGTTGAGGACAGAACAAAAACAAATGTCCTTATATCAAATACATTACTTGCATATCTTATGATAAATTCATATAGACAAATCTAAGTTAACGGAGGAATTTCACTATGAAAAAGATTGCTAATTTATTTAAGAAGAACACACTTGAAAGAGTATATGTAAGAAGATCTCACAAAATGGCAAGCGCCGAGCTCGTTAACACAGGTTTCGGCTGCTCTTACATCAGATTCTGATTATAACCTCATCAAACCAAGGTGTTAATATTACAATGAAAATAAGCTGCAGAGCTTTCTGTGGCTTATTTTTATTTTTGCCTGAATCAAGTGTTGAAATGTATGAGCATTAGTGATATTATGCTTTCAGATTTGTGATTTCAGTTTGAAAGTTAAAGAAGGAAGGATAATGAAATGAAAGCTCCGATTACTTTTGCGATTGCAGGTTTTGGCTCAAGAGGTAGCACATATGCCTCAATGGCTGATTTATACCCCGAGAAAATTAAGGTTGTTGCGGTTGCCGATATCGTTCCCGAAAAGGTTGAGCAGGCTAAGAAACTGTATAATATTGACGACAGCATGTGTTTCACAAGTGCCGAGGAGATGCTCTCGCAGCCGAAGCTTGCAGATGTAGTTTGCATTTGCACTATGGACAGACAGCATGTTGACGAGGGAATTATGGCTCTCGAGAAGGGATACGACATAGTTCTCGAAAAGCCGATAAGCCCGGATCTTCACAAGTGCAAAGAATTGCTTGACGCCGCAAAGGGAAAGAACAACAGAATTATCGTCTGCCATGTTTTGAGATACACAGCATTTTACAATAAACTCTATGATTTGATTCATGACGGCAGAGTTGGCGATGTAGTCAGCGTGACCGCAAACGAGAACGTGGCATATTGGCATCAGGCTCATTCATTTGTGCGTGGAAACTGGAGAAACTCCAAGCTTTCAAGTCCGATGATTCTTCAAAAGTGCTGCCACGATATGGACATTCTTCTCTGGCTCACGGGCAAAACCTGCAAGAGAATTTCTTCCTTCGGTTCAACCCGTCTCTTCAAAAAAGAATGTGCCCCCGAGGGCGCAACACCGTACTGTATGGGCGGTTGCAAAGCCAAGGACAAGTGCGTGTTTGACGCAGAGAAAATATACGTAACAAACGAGGGAACGGGCATTGAGCACACCGTAAGCTTTATGAGTGAGGTTCTTGCTGTTAATCCCACGAAAGAGAAAATCTACGACGCAATCGAGCACGGCCCTTACGGCAGATGCGTTTATATGTGCGATAACGATGTTGTCGATCATCAGGTTATCAATATGGAAATGACTGACGGCAGCACAATAGGCTTCACAATGTGCGCATTTACGGATAAGTGCTACCGCTATATCCATATTATGGGCACAGGCGGCGAGATAACAGCCGACATGAAGTCGAACATCATCACGGTTGAAACATTCGGCAAGGAGAAAGAAGAGATTGACGTTAAACTTCTTTCGGCAGACCTTCGAGGACACGGCGGCGGAGACAGCGGAATGATAAGCGAGTTTGTCGATATGCTCATAAATGACGAGGAGCCGAATCACAGAACCACAAGCCTTCCGAGAAGTATGGAGAGCCACTTTATCGCTCTTGCCTCAGAGGAATCGAGACTTAACGGCGGTAAGGTTATAGACCTCGATGAATTTAAATCAAGACAAGAAAAATAAAAGTTTTCAAGACGGAAAATCCCCAAAATCGGGGATTTTTCTTTTTGCTCTCAGTCAGACATAAAAATGAATAATTGATTGTTTCTTTTATGGGTCAAAGTTCTTTTTGCCACACACAGCCGAATATATGTGCTTTTTTCTGGCTGTTTATTTGGCTTAAACACTATGCTTAGCGTTAAGCAAAATATGAAATTTTATAAAATACTTATCATCAATCCTTGCAATATGTCATTAATTATTGTAAAATGTTTACAACTGATAATAGCACAGTCAGGATCGAAAGGAATGATATATAATGGCATTAAGGCTTGAAACAGGTTATCTTAAGAATTTTATTGATCCGGATGAATATGAGTCGATTTCAGCTCAGGTAAAGAGCGCTCACGATCTTCTCGTTTCCGGCAAAGGCCCGGGAAGTGATTTTCTCGGCTGGATGACGCTTCCTACTGATTACGACAAGGAAGAGTTTGCGAGAATCAAGAAGGCTGCAAAGAAAATTCAGGATTCCTGTGACGTTTTCATCGTTATCGGTATCGGTGGTTCTTACCTCGGCGCAAGAGCAGCTATCGAGTTTATGAAGTCCGATAAGTACAACGACCTTCGCAAGGGAACACCTGCCATCTACTATGCAGGTAACTCTCTCTCCTCAACTCATCTTCACGAGCTTCGTGAGATCTGCGAGGGCAAGGACGTTTGCATCAATATGATTTCCAAGTCCGGTACAACAACCGAGCCGGCTATCGCATTCAGAATTTTCCGTGAGCTTCTCGAGGAGAAGTACGGCAAAGAGGGTGCAAGGGAAAGAATTTTCTGTACAACCGACAGAACAAAGGGAACACTTAAGCATCTTGCCGACAAGGAAGGCTACGAGACATTTGTCGTTCCGGATAACGTCGGAGGCAGATTCTCCGTTTTGACAGCCGTCGGTCTTCTTCCGATTGCCGTTGCCGGCATTGATATCGACGCTCTCATGGAGGGCGCAAGATTCGCCCAGAACAAATATGTCGATCCCGACATCATGCATAACGATGCTTATCTTTATGCCGCTATCAGAAATATCCTTTACAGAAAGCACAAGGGAATTGAGGTTCTCGTTTCCTACTCACCGCGTTTCACTCTCATGAACGAGTGGTGGAAGCAGCTCTTCGGCGAGTCCGAGGGCAAGAACGGCAGAGGAATTTATCCTTCATCCTGCGTATTCTCAACCGACCTTCACTCTTTGGGTCAGTTCATGCAGGAAGGCTCAAGAACAATGTTCGAGACAACTGTTCTCTTCGACAAGAGATCGAGAGACTTTATCATCGGCAACGACCCCGAGAATGTTGACGGACTCAACTTCCTCGAGGGCAAGAAAATGTCTTGGGTCAACAAGATGGCTTTTGAGGCTACTGTTCTCGCTCACACAGAGGGCGGCGTACCTCAGATAGTTCTCGAGTGCCCCGACTTCACAGAGCATACTCTCGGCGAGATTATCTATTTCTTCGAGAAGGCATGTGCTATCAGCGGTTATCTTCTCGCTGTCAACCCGTTCAACCAGCCCGGCGTTGAGAATTACAAGAAGAAGATGTTCGCACTTCTCGGCAAGCCCGGCTATGAGGCTGAGAGAGAAGTTCTCGAGGCTCAGATTTCCAAGGCTCAGGACGAGCTCAAGGGCATTTGATTTTTAAGGGGAAACCCTTTCAAGTAAATAAATTTAGGAGGAGCAAATAATGATTACTCTTTTAACAGGCAAAAAAGGTTCAGGAAAAACAAAGAAGCTCATCGAGCTCGCAAATAAGGCTGCTAACGAGTCCAAGGGAAACGTTGTCGTTCTCGAGAAGGGCTCTAAGCTCACATATGATATCGCACCGTCAATCCGCCTTATCAACGTTGATGATTACAGCGTAAGCGGCGAGGCAGCTCTTCAGGGCTTTGTTTGCGGTATCCTCGCAGGAAACTACGACATCACAGATGTTTTTGTAGATTCCACACTCAAGGTTATCCACGAGAGCGAGCTTGAGGCATTTGTAACAGGTCTTGCACCGGCTGCAAAGGACGTTAACATCGTTCTTCTCGTTTCTGCAGACGATGCTGACATTCCTGCAGGTCTCACAGACTACATCGCAAAGTAATCTTACCTAAGTAAGACCTAATTACCGACAGGACTTACCCTGTCGGTAATTTTGAATGTGCCCGCAGAAGAAACGGCGAAATTTCGAAAAATACAGAGATTAACGCCTCAATTTTTCTTGACAAACGGGCTTTGTGTAAGTATAATAGACAAGTACGGTTTGAGGTGACTTATGCGTATTGACCTAACTAAGGTTTTTGCGGATGAAGAAAAGCAAATCGATATCGATTATGCTTTCAGCCTGAAGGATACCGAAATAGACGGTTTTTATCCGTTCGTGTCGCCGATTAAGGTGACGGGAGTGATTAAGCCGTTTGCCGGTTCCGCAGAGCTTACCGCACACGTGGAATATGTTTATTCCAAACCATGTGACAGATGTGCCGAGGAAACAACAAAAAATCTTCGTCTCGATGTATCTCACACAATCGTGACGGAGCTTAATAACGAAGAGGACGACGATTCCTTTATCGTTATCGAGAATAAAGAGCTTGATTTAGACGAGCTTATCTATTCCGATTTGATACTCGAGATGCCTGTCAAGTTCCTGTGCAGCGAAGACTGCAAGGGATTATGCCCTACTTGCGGAGCTAATCTCAACAGGACAACCTGCGATTGCAGTAAATCCCGAATAGACCCGAGAATGGCTATTCTGGGACAACTTATAGATGATTAAATTATAAGAGGAGGTGCTAAGCCATGGCTGTACCAAAGGCTAAAGTATCCAGTGCAAGACAGAATAAGAGACGTTCCAATGTTTGGAAGTTAAGTGCCCCTGCCCTCATGAAATGCCCACAGTGCGGTGAGTACAAGACACCTCACAGAGTATGTGGCAACTGCGGATATTACAACGGCAGACAGGTTATCAACAAGGAAGCTTAAGTAATATTACTGATTTTGTAATGCACGACAGAGAAGGGGTCCGCCTCTTCTCTGTTTTTTTGCATAAATATCGGATTTTTATCGACAATCGGCGTCAAAATCTGATATAATCAAAATGTATATGTCTGAAAATGGGAATCAATATAAATATTTCCCAATTGGAATTTCAAGGACAGATTTTATTCTTGAAATTGTCATAACTTTGTGAAAGACGATTGCTCAATGACCGAATTTGAAGAAAGATACGGAAAAATCGTGAGTGTTGTGGCGGCTCTTATATGGAACGGCGACAAAAAGCGATTTTTGGCATGCAGAAGACCGCCCCACAAGGCAAGAGGCTTGCTTTGGGAGTTCGTGGGCGGTAAAGTTGAAAAGGGTGAAACCAAAGAGGAGGCTCTTGAGCGTGAATGCATGGAGGAGCTTGCGGTTAAATTAAAGGTGAACGATGTCTACTGCGAGCTTGTTCACGAATACCCCGATATGACCGTTCGCCTCACGCTTTTTAACTGCGAGGTAGTCTCGGGCGAGCCGAAACTTTTGGAGCACGCGGAAATAAAATGGATGACTCCTGCCGAAACAGATGACTACGATTTCTGCCCGGCAGATTATGATATACTGAAAATGCTTAAATCGGACGGGAACTCTGCTTTGCCAAAGTGAAGCAAAGCGGGGAGCTTTTGTGCTTTTATTCCCGCCGTTAATTTTGCGAGAAGATAAGGAGGAAGAAATATGTCAAAACCGATAGTAGCGGTAGTCGGAAGACCAAATGTCGGAAAGAGTACGCTTTTTAACAAGCTTATCGGTCAGCGACTTTCAATAGTCGAGGACACACCCGGCGTTACAAGAGACAGAATTTTCGGCGAATGCGAATGGCAGACAAGAAAATTTACCCTCGTCGATACAGGCGGTATCGAACCAAAATCAAATGATGTTATTATTTCTCAGATGAGAGAGCAGGCTCAGCTTGCAATGGACAGTGCCGACGTTATAGTTTTCGTCACCGATTTGCGCTCGGGCGTTGTAAATACCGATATGGAAATTGCGGATATGCTCATGCGTTCACGCGTTCCCGTTGTTCTTTGCGTAAACAAATGCGACTCCGTAGGCGAGCCGCCGGCAGAGTTTTACGAGTTCTATAATTTGGGCCTCGGCGATCCGATAGCGGTTTCGTCTGTTCACGGTCACGGCACGGGAGATCTTCTCGATGCTGTTATGCAGTATTTCCCACCCGAAGAGGACGACGAGGAGGTAAGCGAAAACATCAAGGTTGCCGTTATAGGCAAGCCGAATGTAGGAAAATCTTCTCTTGTAAACAGAGTTTCGGGCGAAAACAGATGCATTGTCTCGGATATTGCCGGCACAACAAGAGACGCTATTGATATGACCATCGAGAATAAATTCGGTACGTTTACATTTATCGATACTGCCGGTCTCAGACGCCAGAGCAAGGTCAACGATTCAATCGAGAAATATTCTAATTTAAGAGCCGAAATGGCTGTTGACAGAGCCGATGTGTGCGTTATTATGATTGACGCAGAGGTTGGCTTTACCGAGCAGGACTCCAAGGTTGCAGGAATCGCACACGAGGCGGGCAAGGGCTGCATTATTGCCGTAAACAAGTGGGACGCCGTTGAAAAGGATACGGGCACGCTTGAGGCATACAGAAAGAAGCTTGAGGACGACTTCTCGTTTATGTCTTACGCTCCGATTATATTCATTTCCGCAAAGACAGGTCAGAGACTCGACCGCCTTTTCGAGATGATTAAGGCCGTTGCCGCAAACAACGCCATGAGAATAACAACGGGTACACTCAACGATATTCTCGCTCAGGCTACCGCAAGGGTTCAGCCACCAACGGACAAGGGAAGAAGACTCAAGATTTACTATCTCACTCAGGCAAGCACAAAGCCGCCAACGTTTGTTTTCTTTGTCAATTCAAAGGAACTTTTCCACTTCTCTTATCAGAGATATTTGGAGAACAGAATAAGAGAGGTTTTTGCTCTTGACGGAACTCCGATTCATTTCATAATCAGAGAAAAGGGAGAAAAGAACTCTCAGTAATTTTGAAGCCAATAAAGTAAATAAGCTAAAGGACGGATAGTACTATGCATGCATCGGACATTCCATATATTATTGTTCCGGCAATTCTTTCGGCGATAATTTCTTATCTTCTCGGAAGTCTCAATTTTTCGATAATTCTGACAAAGCTCAAGCATGACGACGTAAGAAAATACGGCAGCGGAAATGCCGGAATGACAAACATGCTCAGAGTTTACGGCAAGGGCCCGGCAATTGCCACCTTCGTGCTCGACTTTTTGAAGTGTGCGGCGGCAATTCTCATTGCGAGAGCCATGATTTCAGTAACGGTTAACGCAAATATGCTCTCTGTCGATTATATTAATCTAAGCGGCTACGTGGCCGGCTACGCTTGTATGCTCGGTCATATGTTCCCGATTTATTTCGGATTTCGCGGCGGCAAGGGCGTTGTCACAAGCACGGCACTCATGCTTTTCATCGACTGGAGATGTTTTCTTGCGGTCATTGTCGTGTTCCTTATAGTGTTCATTTGGAAGAAGATAATATCTCTCGGCTCGATAATAGGCGCAGCCGTTTATCCGATTTTCACTTTCCTAATCACATTCTTCTTTGATTTTTATAAAAGTCCGCTTGCAAACCACGGAGACAAAACAGGTATGTATGTCATACTTGTCACGCTTCTTTCCGTGCTCGTGGGCGCAACCGTAATAATCAAGCACCACGCAAACATCAAGCGCCTTATCGAGGGTACTGAAAAACCGATAACCTCAAAAAAGGCTTGAAATGGCTAAAAGGTTGACTAATCGGCTGAAATGTAGTATTATAATTCGGTGTAATATGTAAACCGAATGGTTTCGGTTGTAAATTGTTGATTTTAAGTCAAGTGTATATAAGTAAATATAAATAGGAAGTGTAATTTTGGATAGATTTATTATCAGGGGCGGAAACGTTCTGAACGGCGAGGTAACAATAAGCGGAGCAAAAAATGCTGCCGTTGCAATTATCCCGGCGGCTCTTCTTGCGGAAGGCCCGTGCAGAATCGAAAATGTACCTGATGTTTCCGACGTCGGTATCCTCACATCGATACTGACTCAAATGGGAGCAGATGTTCATTACGTTGATAAGAATACAATTGATATAGACCCCACAACTATCGATACCTACGAGGTTCCGAGCGAGCTCGGCAGAAAGATGCGCGGATCGTACTATTTCATCGGCGCACTTCTCTCGAGATTCAACAAGGCTATCGCTCCGCTTCCGGGCGGATGTGATTTCGGCGTACGACCCATCGACCAGCACCTCAAGGGCTTCGAGGCTTTGGGCTGCACATATGATGTCAAAGAGAACGCTCAGATTGAGGTTTATGCCGATAAGCTCAAGGGCGCAAATGTTTACCTCGATATGGTAACTGTCGGCGCAACCATCAATATCATGCTTGCGGCGGTTAAAGCCGAGGGCTTGACCGTTATCGAGAATGCTGCAAGAGAGCCGCACATTGTTGATGTCGCAAACTTCCTCAACACCATGGGCGCAAACATCAGCGGAGCGGGTACTGACACCATTAAAATCAGAGGAGTTAAGCACCTCAAGGGCGTTTGCTACTCCGTTATTCCCGATCAGATTGAGGCGGGAACATATATGGCTGCCGTTGCCGCTACGGGCGGAAATGTTCTCATAAAGAACGTCACGCCAAAGCACCTTGAGTCCATCACGGCTAAGCTTGAGGAGATGGGCGTCAAGATTTACGAGTATGACGATGCAGTGAGAGTTTTGCGTGATACACCACTCAAAAAGTGCAACGTTAAAACAATGCCGCACCCGGGATTTCCGACCGATATGCAGCCGCAAATCGGTGTGGTGCTAAGCGTTGCCAACGGAACAAGCATTATAAACGAGAATGTTTGGGAGAACCGTTTCAGATATATCGAGGAGTTAAAGCGCCTCGGTGCCAAAGTTACCGTAAACGGAAGAATAGCCGTTATCGAGGGTGTACCCGAGCTTAAGGGCGGCCCCGTTAAGGCGGTTGACCTTCGTGCGGGTGCCGCAATGATTATTGCGGGACTTGTGGCAAAGGGAACCACTACGGTCGAGGAAATAAGACACATTCAGCGTGGATATGAAGATATTGTGGGCAAGCTCACGGGTCTCGGCGCAGATATATATCTTCAGCATAAGCCGGATTCTGCGGCTGACAAAATCGGCTGAAATCGTCTTTAGCAAACAGAAATAAAAAAGAAAATACAGTCTCGGCGTAACCGAGGCTGTTTTTTTGCAAATTCGGCAAATTAAGCGAGGTTATCAGATGGCAAGACTTATTCCGCTTTTTAGCGGAAGCAGCGGAAACAGCTACTTTTTGGGCGAGAATGACAACGGAATACTTATCGATATAGGCAGAAACTGCAAACAGACCACCGAGATGCTTAATAACTTCGGAATCGCGCCTCAAGCGGTCAAGGCAGTTTTTGTCACGCACGAGCACGGCGACCACATCAAGGGCTTAAGAGTTTTTTCGTCAAAATATAAAACTCCCGTTTACGCCACGCACGGCACGCTTGAAGCACTAAAAAATATGGGGGAGCTTAACGATAAGTTTCCGCAGTATGAAATTAAGGACGGCACTTCTGTTGGGAATATGAGCGTTTTTCCGTTTCACACCTCGCACGACTGTGCAGAGAGCTGCGGTTACCGTGTTGAGATGCCCGACGGTAAAGTTTTTTCGCTTGCAACGGATCTCGGTTATGTCTCCGATGAGGTAAAGGACGGAATAAGAGGTTCCGATTATATCGTTATAGAATCGAACCACGATGTGAGAATGCTCAACAACGGCCCGTATCCGTATGTTCTCAAAAGGAGAATACTTTCTGACAGAGGACATCTCTCAAACGACAGCTGTGCGCTTTTTTTGCCCGAGCTCATCAAAAACGGAACGAGAAAATTTATGCTTGCCCATTTAAGCCACGAAAATAATTTACCCGAGCTTGCCTACGAGACAAGCGCATGCGAGCTTAAAATGGAGGGCATGCACGAAAATATCGATTTCACGCTTACATGTGCAAGAAGAGAGAACACAGACGGACGGGTAATAGTTTTTTAAGGGAGCAAAGAAATGCAGACTGTTAAAATTATATGCGTCGGAAACTTAAAGGAGAAATACTGGCGTGACGCCGTGAGCGAATACACCAAGCGTTTGAGCGCATTCTGTAAGTTTTCGATTGACGAGATAAGCGAATATAAGCTTCCGAACAATCCAGCCGAGAAGGACATAGAAAAAGCCCTTAACGAGGAGGGAAAGATAATTCTCAAGCATGCAGCTGAATCGAGATGCAAGATAATTCCGCTTGTTATCGAGGGAAAAACGTATTCCTCCGAGGGACTTGCAAAGATGCTTGAAGCCGAGGCGGTGGGCGGCGAAAGTTCGATAGCGTTCGTTATCGGTTCTTCTCACGGGCTTTCTGACGAGGTTAAAAGGGCGGGAAAGGGAATTTCCATGTCGCCCATGACATTTCCGCATCAACTTGCAAGGGTTATGCTTTGCGAGCAGATTTACAGAGCGTTTTCAATAAACAACGGAAGCAAATATCACAAGTGATTAAACTCATGTTAACTTTAATTTCCTCGGCAAAGCACAAGTGCCGAGGAGATTTTTGCTTTTAGAAAAGTAAATTGTCAGAATTTGTATCAAAAGCTGTTTATATGAATTTGTATTTAATTTAGTTCGCTTTTATGAACAGAAAATCTCCTGTTTTTCGATTTTCGGGTTTCAAAGAAAATCAAAAGTGTCAAAATATAAGAATTTGACGAATTTTTCTTTTTGGAAAATAAAACAATGCAAGAAAAGACCCTCAAAATAGAATTTAGATGCCGTAAATTTAAAAATATTTATTACTAATATTATTTTGAACTCGAATACTGTACGATAACAATCATTTTATTGGAAAACATAATATTTCAGATATATCGTTTTGGCTGTTTTGACAAGAGAAAAATCTTTATATCTAAATTTGTTTTAAATTTAGATATAAAATTAGTGTTTGTGCATATTGCATACAATTATTTAAAATTTGTGCTTAACTCTATTATAAAACGCTAAAAAACTGTTGACTTTTTCTCGGTTTGGGAGTATTTTAAAGTTGCGCCTGAGCTTTAAGTTGTGCACGGCAAGGGCGCAAGGTTATAAGGTTTAACAGGAGGATTTTTCAATGAAAAACTGGCGTAAAGTTTTGGCAGTTGTTTTGACACTTGCCATGGCAGTTTCAATGGTTGCTTGCGGATCAAGCAGCTCATCTTCTTCCGAGTCTTCCGCTGAGACTACAACAGAGTCTTCGACAGAGGAATCGACTGCGGCAGAATCAAGTGAAGAGTCTAGTGAAGCTGAGTCAGGCGCAGAGTCTTCTGCAGCTGAGACAACAGACACAGACGCTGACACAACACCGAGAAACGAGACAGTTTACTTCGGCGGACAGCAGTGGGGTACTGCAAACGACATCAATCCCTACTCGTCCAACTCAAACTGCTTCCCAATGTCTCAGGCAGACTCCGCTCGTGAAATTGTTTACGAGACACTCTATATGTACAACATGCTCGACGGCACATGCGTTCCGCTTCTTGCAGACGGCGATTGGGTCATGAGCGACGATCAGAAGACAATCACAGTTAAAATCAATCAGGACGCTCATTGGTCCGACGGTACAGCTTTAACAGCTAACGACGTTGTCGCTACATTTAACGCTCACATCAAGTATGAGTCGAATACCGGCGCAGATATGGGTCTTTACATCGCTTCCTGCGAGGCTACAGACGATTACACAGTAGTCTTCACAGCTAACGAAGAGAACTTTAACCCGCTTAAGCTCCAGGAGTACATGCCGAAGATGTTCATCGCACAGGCAGCTTACATCGAGAAGATGGAAGAAGAGTGCGGCGGCGATTCCGAGAAGTTTAAGAACGCAACATGGTGGGATGCACCTCATTCAGGTCCTTATGCTCTCACAGTTCATAACGATCAGAAGCTCGTCTTCACAAGAGACGATAATTACTGGGGCCAGGCAGAGTCCATGTGGGGCAAGCTTCCTGCACCTAAGTACCTCGCTCACAACATCTATTCCGGAAACGATACAACAGCTATCGCATTCGAGAACGGTGAAATCGATATCGACCAGCAGTTCGTTGCTAACATCTGGACATACTGGGAAGACAAGGGACTCGATATTTCCACATATGTTGACGAGGCTCCTTACTATGTAGACGCTTCTATGCCTACACTTTGGTTCAACTGCCAGACAGAAGGCCTTGATCAGACAGCAGTCAGAAAAGCTATAGCAATGGCTACAGACTTCGATCAGATTATCTCTTCCGCAATGTCAGGTTATTCCTACACATTCGCAGAGGTTCCGCATTCACTCTTCAACCCCACAGACGCTGAGCAGGAGTGGTACAAGAAGTGCGATGAGGACGGTTCACTCTCAGCTCTTAACTTTGAAGGTAAAGATGTAGACGGTGCTAACGCTCTCCTCGACGAGGCAGGCATCGTAGATACAGATAACGACGGTTACAGAGAGTACAACGGCAAGAAGCTCGCATTCACAGTTGAGTGCCCGACAGGTTGGTCCGACTGGAACGCATCTTGCGAAATCGTTGCAGCAGCAGGTCAGAACATTGGTATCGACCTCACAACATACTTCCCTGAGGCATCCGTTTGGACAGAAGATCTCCAGACAGGCGGCTATGACCTCATCATGAACACCATGACAGGTGCCGGCATCGACGCTATGTGGCTTCGTGCTTACCAGACAATGTACGGCTTCGGCGGCGAGATTCCTGACAGAATCACATACGGTTACTCAAGATGGTACAACGAGAGAGCAGACGAGATCCTCGCAGCTATCCCGACAACAACAGATGAGACTGAGCTTGTTGCTCTCTACAAAGAGCTCAACACAATCTACAACACAGAGGTTCCTTCCTACGCTCTTATGTACAGACCTGTTTACTTCCACGAGACAAACGAGTCCGTATGGACAGGTTGGCCGGAGCAGGGCGACGGCAACAACATTCCTCCGACGGTTGCTACCGACGGTTACGGAATTGCCGCTCTCTACAACATCTATCTTGTTGAAGAATAATTAAAGATTATTTAAAAGCAAAGATTAACTTAAGATTTAGGTTCGGATAAGTTTACAAAAAAAGAATTAAACCTTAATTAACTTCGATCCCCTCGGCATAGCACAAGTGTCGGGGGGATATTCTTGTGCTTTAAACAGCCGTGAAAAAACAACAATTTGTAATAAGAATTTAGCGATTTTAACCGATTTAATGCACTTTTTATCAATTTTTGTCAAAAAAGAGCCGATTTTTGTGAATTTTAAGTGAAATTTGTGTTGACTTTATGAATGATTGAGACTATAATAAATCACGCGTAAGAACCTATTGTGCAAGGTTCTGTATGTATAAGGTATTATTATAGGAGGATTTCATCCAAATGAAAAACTGGCGTAAAGTTTTGGCAGTTGTTTTAACACTTGCCATGGCAGTTTCAATGGTAGCTTGCGGCTCAAGCAGCTCTTCTTCGAGCACAGCAGAGTCTTCTGACGCAGAGTCTTCAGAGGCAGCTACAACAGAGGAGTCCACAGAGTCTGAGGCAGCAGACGCTTCAGAGGAGACTTCCACAGCAGACACATCCGCAGACAGTGTTGACACAACACCGAGAAACGAGACAGTCTATATCGGCGGTCAGCAGTGGGGTACACCGAACGACGCTAACCCGTTCTCACCCAACTCTAACAACTATGTTCTCGCAGCTAACGACTCCGCTCGTGAGCTCGTTTATGAGACACTTTACATGTACAACATGCTTGACAACTCTTGCGTACCGCTCCTCGCAGACGGCGCATGGGAGACAAGCGACGACCAGAAGTCAATCACCGTCCACCTCAACAAGGACGCTCATTGGTCCGATGGTACAGCTTTCACAGCTAACGACGTTGTAGCAACATTTGATGCTCACGTTAAGTATGAGTCCAACACAGGTGTTGATATCTCTCTCTATGTTTCTTCCGTAGAGGCTACAGATGATTACACAGTAGTTTTCCACGCAAACGAAGAGAACTTCAACCCGCTTAAGATGCAGGAGTATTTACCGAAGCTTTACATCGCTCAGGCTGCTTACATCGAGAAGATGGAAGAGGAGAACAGCGATTCCGAGAGCTTCAAGAGCGCAACTTGGTGGGATGCTCCTCACACAGGTCCTTACACATTCTCTGTTTATAACGACCAGAAGATCCTCCTCACAAGAGACGATAACTACTGGGGCCAGGCAGAGTCCATGTGGGGTCAGCTCCCTGTTCCGAAGTATGTTTGCCACAACGTTTACTCCGGTAACGACACAACAGCTGTTGCATTCGAGAACGGCGAAATCGATATAGACCAGCAGTTCATCTCCAACATCTGGACTTACTGGGAGGACAAGGGACTCGATGTTTCAACATACATCGACGAGGCTCCTTACTTCCTCGACGCTTCTATGCCTACACTCTGGTTCAACTGCCAGAAGGAAGGCCTCGATCAGTCCGCAGTCAGAAAGGCTATCGCAATGGCTATCGACTACGATCAGATCATTTCTTCCGCAATGTCCGGTTATTCCTACACATTCTCTGAGGTTCCGCACTCACTCTTCAACCCGACAGACTCCGAGCAGGAGATGTTCAAGAAGTGCGACGAGGACGGTTCACTCACAGCTCTCAACTTCGCAGGCAAGGATTATGACGGAGCAAACGCTCTTCTCGATGAGGCTGGCATCACCGATACAGACGGCGACGGCATCAGAGAGTACAACGGAACAAAGCTCTCCTTCAAGGTAGAGTGCCCGTCCGGTTGGTCTGACTGGAACGCATCTTGCGAGATCGTTGCAGCTGCAGGTACAGAGATCGGTATCGAGATCGATACATACTTCCCTGAAGCTTCTGTTTACACAGATGACATCCAGCTCGGTAGCTACGACATGACAATGGCTACAATGACAGGTGCTGCTGTTGACGCTATGTGGGCTCGTGCTTACCAGACAATGTACGGCTTCGGCGGCGAGATTCCTGAGAGAATTTCCTACGCTTACTCAAGATGGTACAACGAGAGAGTTGACGAGATCCTCGCAACTATCCCGACAACAACAGACGAGACTGAGCTTGTTGCTCTCTACAAAGAGCTCAACACAATCTACAACACAGAGGTTCCTTCTGTTGCTCTTATGTACAGACCTGTTTACTTCCACGAGGTTAACGAGTCCGTATGGTCCGGTTGGCCGGAGCAGGGTGATGAGCTTAATGTTCCTCCGACGGTTGGTACCGACGGTTACGGAATTGCAGCTCTCTACAACATCTATCTTGTAGAGGAATAATTCGAAAGAATTAAGCTGTTAAGTAAATTAACCTAACAATTGAATGAATTTCCCTCGGCATAGCACAAATGCCGAGGGATTTTTGTTTTGTCAAAAGCTTTTAAAAGTGGGCGTAAAAATCGCACAAACAGAAGTGCTTACGCCTAAAAATTACAATTTGGTAATATAGAATTACAAATTTGTAACATTTAATCAACAAATAGTATTTATCGATACCGCAATTTCAAGTTGAAAATAAGAAGAACCGTTTTTTCAAATACTATTAAAAATCATATTGTTTCTCAAACAAAAAACAGCTCGAAAATTTGTATACAATTAAGGCTTGAATAGTGAAAATCTACAACGATATGAGAATTTCCATATATATAATATGGTTACAAATTGTAACGTTTTGTAACTTTAGACTTAGTTGCAAAAGTAAACAATTTATTATATTATCCTTACATAGGTAGTAACCTTGTCGGATAGGTTACAGGTATATGGAGGATTTTCACATGAAAAACTGGCGAAAGGTTTTGGCAGTTGTATTGACACTTGCCATGGCAGTTTCGATGGTAGCGTGCGGCTCGAGCAGCTCGTCTTCTTCAACTTCCACAGAAGAATCGACCGAGAGCAGTGCTTCGTCTGCCGAAGAAAGTGCAGAGTCTAGCGAGGCAGCTTCAAGCGAAGAGGCTTCTGAAGAGACAAGCGATGCTTCAACATCAGACACAGGCTCAACAGATTACGATTCCACACCGAGAAACGAGACGCTCTATTTCGGCGGAATCAACCAGACAAAAGCAAACGACATCAACATCTATTCACCAAACTCGTCATGTATGGCTCAGGCACAGTCCAGCTACTCCTATGTAGAGACATATGAGACGCTTTACATGTACAACATGCTCGACGGTGAGATTTATCCGCTTCTCGCAGACGGTCAGCCCGAGTATAACGAGGACGGTTCCGAGATCACTGTCCACATCAACAAGGACGCTCATTGGTCAGACGGAACAGCTGTCACAGCTAGCGACGTTGTTGTAACTTACAACACTCATGTAGAAGTAGGCTCCACAATCGGTTCAGACTTCGCACAGTACATGACAGTTGAAGCAGCCGATGATTACACAGTTGTATTTAAGGCTGTTGAGGGCAATGTAAACCCGATTAAGATGCGTTCTTATCTTCCTTACGCTTATGTAGGTCAGGCAGCTTACATCGAGGCTAAGCTTGACGAGTATAAGGATAATTACGAGAGCTTCAAGACCGACACATGGTGGGACGCTCCTCACTCCGGCCCTTACACGCTCGTAGTTCACAGCGATGAAAAGGTTCTCTTCGAGAGAGACGATAACTATTGGGGACAGGCTGAGTCCATGTGGGGCGAGCTTCCTCATCCTAAGTATCTCTGCCACAACACATTCTCGGGCAACGACACACAGGCTGTTGCATTTGAGAACGGCGAAATCGATATGAACCAGCAGTTCGTTTCCAACATTTGGACATACTGGGAAGACAAGGGACTCGATATTTCCACATATATCGATGAGGCTCCTTACTTCGTAGATGCTTCCATTCCGTCCATTTGGTTCAACTGCCAGCAGGATATCACAAACGATGCAGCTATCAGACGCGCTATCGCTTATGCTATCGATTACGATCAGATTATTTCTTCTGCAATGTCCGGTTACTCCTACTCATTCGCAGAGGTTCCGCATTCGCTCTTCAACCCCACAGACGCAGAGAAAGAGCTTTATGCAAAGTGCAATGAGATAACAGATCTCGAGTCACTCAACTTTGTCGGTAAAGAATACGACAAGGCAAATGCTATTCTCGACGAGGCCGGCTACACAGATTCAGACGGCGACGGTTACAGAGAGTTCAACGGCGAGAAGATCACACTTAAGTGCGAGTGCCCGTCAGGTTGGTCCGACTGGAACGGTGCCCTTGAGATTGTTGCTGCCTGCGGTCAGGAAATCGGCATCAACCTCGAGACATACTTCCCCGAGTCCACAGTTTGGGTTGAGGATCTCCAGACAGGTAACTTTGACATCATCATGACAGGTACAACAGCCTGCGGATATGCAGAGCCTTGGAACAGATTCTACAATGCCCTTTACGGTTGGGGCGGCAACTTCCCCGAAAGAATTACAAACGGTTACTCAAGATGGTACAACGAAGAGGCTGATTCTCTCCTCGCTGCTATCCCAACAATGTCTGACGATGAGGCTATTGAGGCTTATGCAAGACTTAACGAGCTTTATCTCACAGAGTGCCCGTCAGTCGGTCTTATGTACAGACCTGCTCTTTTCCACGAGGTTAACGAGTCCGTATGGACAGGATTCCCCGAGGCTAACGACGGTTCTAACATTCCGCCGCAGATCTGCATCGCCGGTTACGGTATTGCAGCTCTCTATGAGATCACACCTGTTGAAGGCTGATTAACAAGGGAAAACTGAGATTTTAAAGGCTAAATTCCTTTAAATGTGTGTATTTAATGTTGTTCTAATATTTCAGAATTTTTCTGAATCATAATTTTAAAAACAAGTAATCCGACAAAATAATGTCCGCAGTGCTTCGGTACTGCGGACTTTTTTGCACAGTTTATATTGAAGTTATTATAAATACTGTTTTATTCTCAAGTGCTTTACAATTTTGAGATTGATGTTGTATAATACAGACAAGGATAGGTGTGGAACCTAACCTAAAGACCAATATTTTCGATTGGACAAAAATTGAGGTGTACCGCCCGAGAAGGCAGCGGGTTTTCGTTTAGTGAGTTAGACGGCACGAGGCGAATGTCGGTTGTTTTTTAGGGAAATACGGGAGCTTGCAATGAGGGCGCATTTCTAAGCTGTTCTGCGTTACCGATGTCTGAGTGATACAGGCGCCGAAAGGCTGTTTGCTTCACCGCCAAATTTTTGTGCTGTCGGGAATATATAAAGCCGGGACGGTGGAATCTTGAAGGTTCTGCCGTCTGTTTTTATGCCCCGAATGAATGATATTTGTGTGGATTATATATAAATAATACTTGGTAAAATTTCACAAAACGGGACTTTATTTTTCTACAAAAAAATTAAAAAGTGTTTCTTTTGACAATATCTGTCAAAAGTCCACCGAAAACGCCGACAAGTAACAAATTGTAACCAATTACTTTTGATATATGTTAAAATTATGAACAAATTTTTTAGCAAAGTTGTTATAAAACAATTTGTTGTCAAACAGTTTGTACTTACAGTGTTTTGCATAAAAACGCTTCTCATAGGCTTGAATTTTTTGTAACAAAATGGTATTATTCATAAGTACAAGGACAAACACCGTCTAAACTGCGCCCTTTTGTGTACGGGCTCAGAGTTGGTTCTTGTATTCCGGGAAGGAATATCGACGGCTTACAATTTGTAATGATTGAAGAAAGCGAAATTTAAGCTTTTGACAATCGTGAAATTTGAGCCGAAAAAGCTTTGAAGAAAGTTTTCCGTTTGTTCGAGTGAGAGAAGAAAATGCCCAAGTTCGGTTAAGTTTTTCGTAGGCTTCGGTAAAAGTTAACTTTCTTTTCGGATTTGTTCGCATTCTCCCTAAGCATTCCACAGTGTGTATGGGAAGTCTAAAACAGCTTAGACAATCCAAGGTTGGCTCAAAAAGGAGCCGATCGACTTATGAGGTGATGGTATTGAAAGGATATCTTAAGTACTACGGCGGTAGAATCGCTTGGTATGTCGTAACATTCTTCTGTGCTCTGATTCTTAACTTCTTGTTACCTCGTCTTATGCCCGGTAACCCGATAGCCTCTATTGTCAGCAATGCAACCGCAGGTATGACGGACGCATCGGCAATTCAGCAGATTCAGGAACAGTACATTCAGCGCTTTGGACTTGACAAGTCCTATTTCCAGCAGTTCTGGCTTTATGTGGGAAATTTACTTAAAGGCGATATGGGAACATCTTTCTCCCAGTATCCCCGTACAGTTTCCGATATTATCGGTTCTTCTGTTCTTTGGACACTCGGACTCCAGATTCCGGCTATCATAGTCGGTTGGGTAGTCGGTAACTTCTTAGGTTGTATCGCAGCTTATATCAGAAAGGGCTTTGATAAGGTTCTTATGCCTGTCTCGATGTTCATCTCGAACATGCCTGCTTTCGGTATGGCTACTATCCTCCTTTGGTTATTCGCTATCGAGCTCAAAGTTGCTCCTTCCGGAGGCGGTTACGGATTTGATATGGTTCCTAACGCATCCTGGGCATTCTTTGCATCTGTTATGTCACACTGGTGGCTTCCGTTCCTCTCCGTTGTTCTTATCACAATCGGCGGTCAGGCAATCGGTATGAGATCCATGTCTATTTACGAGTTGAATGCTGACTATGTTAAGTACAGCCGCTTCCTCGGCATCAAGGACTCAAAAATCATTCTTTACGTTTTCAGAAACGCTATGCTCCCGCAGGTTACGGGTCTTGCAATGAGCTTCGGTTCAATGCTTTCCGGTAACATCATCGCAGAGCAGGTCTTCTCGTATCCCGGAATCGGATCGGCTCTTCTCTCGTCCGTTACGGGTCGTGACTACCCACTTCTTTCTGGTTGCACACTGATCATCACAGTCATGGTTCTTATTGCAAACCTTGTAATCGAGATTCTCTACGGCTTCATTGATCCTCGTGTTAAGGCAAACCAGATGGAGTCTTGATTTCAGATTTAGGAGGAATGATTAAGTTATGTTACAGACTATTAAAAATGTTTTCCATGTGCCTAAATTTGTTGCAGGCTTCGTAATCTTTATGGTCCTTCTTATCGGATCACTTTTATGGCCTCTGTTCGCAGACTTCGGCCCGCTTCAGAACGTTGTCCAGAAGGACGGCGGATTTGCTTCACCCGGCACATATGTTAACGTAGCAGACGTTATCGAGCTTGACCAAGACGGAAAGAGCGTTAAGTTCGATGTTGATACAGCATCTAACAGATTGGCACACAGACTTGACGCAGAAAGCCGTCAGATGATGGTTGACTGGCTCAAGACTTACTGCACAACTGAATATATCGCAGACATTCCCGCAGAGGATGTTGCAGCTGTTGAAAAGCTTTCAACAGACGATATGTACGATGTATGCGAGTACTGGGAAAAGTACTATGACTTCGACGTTATGCCCAAGTCAATAAAGAAGGCAGAGAGAAACAAGTATAAGACAATCGACTCCAAGGTTGCCACAATGCTCTCCGATTCTGCTATCATTATTGCTACAGAGGCTGAGGACAAGACTCTCGAAAAATCAAACGAGGTCAACATGAAGTCCTTCGTCAACACAAGCAGCGTCGCATCTAAGTATACTCTTATCTTAGGTTCCGATAACTTCGGACGTGACGTTTTCACAGAGCTCACATCTTCTATCCTTGTTTCAATGAGAATAGGTCTTATCGCCGGATGCATCGCTACGGCAATCGGACTTACACTCGGACTTATGGCAGGCTTCCTCGGTGGTTTCATCGATAACTTCATTACCTTTATCACAAACCTGTTCACAGTTATCCCCGGCTTCGTTCTCCTTATCCTCATTTCCAATGCTATCGGAGGCTCAAGCCGTGGCGTCACACTTATCTCCTGCATCATGGGCGTTACCTCATGGCCGTGGACCGCTCGAAGCGTTCGTTCACAGGTTCTCTCACTGAGAAACAGAGACCATGTTAACATGTCCAAGATCTCCGGTCACAGTGCCGCAAAGATCATGGTTCAGGATATTCTCCCATTCGTTGCATCCTATGTTGTAATGGCATTCATTCTTCAGATTTCCTCCGGTATTCTTTCAGAGGCACAGCTTTCAATGCTCGGCCTTGGACCGGCAACTACTGAGGTATCTACCCTCGGACTTATGATGCACTGGGCACTTTCCTTCAATGCACATACTCAGGGTATGTGGTGGGCATTCTTACCTGTTATCTTTGCTATTGCGCTCATCACATTCTCTCTTAACCTTATGAACACCGGTCTCGACCAGGTCTTCAATCCGCAGTTAAGAGACTAATAAAGGGGGTAAAATATTATGGCAAAGGTAATGCTCGAAGTTCGCGATTTAAAAACCAAGTATATTACCCGTATGAAAGAGGACGTTTATTCTGTTGACGGCGTTTCTCTTAAGATCGAGGAAGGTAAATCCCTCGGTGTCGCAGGTGAGTCCGGATGCGGTAAATCCACACTGGCACTCTCTCTCATGGGTTACTATTTTGCACCTCTCCACTACATGAGCGGTGATATTATAATTGACGGTCAGAATATTTCCGGCCTCAAGCCTGACTACATCAGAAAGCACATCCTCGGCAACGAGATTGCTTACATTCCTCAGGCTGCTATGAACGCTTTGAACCCGACTCAGAAGATCATCAAGTTCATCAACGACGTTATCAAGGTTCATGATCCGAGTATGTCAAAGAACGACATCTACGACATGGCAAGACAGCGTTTTGAGAAACTCGGTCTTCCCGAGAACGTTCTTCAGAAGCATGCAGTTGAGCTTTCAGGTGGTATGAAACAGAGAACGGTTATCGCTATCTCGACAATTCTTTCACCTAAGGTTCTTATCGCTGACGAGCCGTCATCTGCTCTTGACGTTACATCTCAGAAGATGGTTATCAAGATGATGAAACAGCTTATGCATGAGGGTCTTGTTAAGTCCATGATCTTCATCACACATGAGCTTCCGCTTCTCTATCAGGTTACTGACGACATCATGGTTATGTATGCCGGACAGATCGTTGAGAAAGGTACAGCTAAGGAAATGGTTTTCGATCCGATTATGCCTTACACAAAGGGCCTTATGGGATCCATCATCGTTCCTGAGGACGGCATGAAGGCTAATAAGCTCGAGGCTATCCCCGGAACACCTCCAAACCTTAAGCACCCACCGGCTGGTTGCCGTTTTGCTCCTCGTTGCAAGTATGCTAAGCCTGAGTGCAAGGCATATACGATTCCTGTTAGGGAGCCTGCACCGGGCAGAGAGTATCGCTGCCTGTTCGAGGAAGATTATCTGAAGGAGTTGTACGCTAATGGCTGAGTTAGGTAAGTCCGTACTTAGAGGCGAAGACGTCACTAAGATATTCGGTTTTGGTAAAGTTAGAACAGAGGCTGTTTCACATGTTAACTTCGACTTCCACGAGAGAGAGGTTATCTCAATCGTTGGTGAGTCCGGTTCAGGTAAAACAACCATCGCAAAGATGATTCTTGGTCTTATCGGTATTACAGAAGGTACAATCTACTTCAACGGTGAGCCGAGAGATATATCAACACAGAAGAAGAGAAAGGACTACTGGAAAAACATTCAGGCTATCTTCCAGGATCCGTTCGCAACCTTCAATCAGTTCTTTAAGATTGACTCGGTTCTTTTGGACTGCATCAATTTGAAAGGCGGAAAAAATCTTCCATATGAAGAGAAGTATAAGATGATGGAGGAGGCTTGCTCCTTCGTTAACCTTAAGTTTGCCGAGCTTACGAATAAGTATCCGTTCGAGCTTTCAGGCGGCCAGATGCAGAGACTTATGATCGCACGTATCTTCCTGCTTAAGCCGAAGATTCTTATCGCCGATGAGCCGACATCAATGGTTGACGCTTGCTCACGTGCCACAATCCTTGACTATTTGCTTAAACTTCGTGACGAAGAGAATATGACAATCATCTTCATCACACATGATATCGGTCTTGCATACTATGTATCCGATTCCGTTTACATCATGGAGCACGGCAAGTTTGTCGAGCAGGGCAGCGCTGAGGATTGCATCATTCATCCGAAGGCTGATTACACAAAGAGACTTATCTCCGACGTTCCGAAGCTGAACGAGGAGTGGGATCTCGATACAGTCTGATTGGTTTAGATCAAAAGCTAACATTGGCGGCGTTCTTCTGAGCGCCGCCTTTTTGTTACATATAACTACAAGAAAAAATTGATTTTCTGCTTGAAGTATATTATAATTATAATATTGTGATATACGTCCCAAATGTCCGTCTGAGAGGTGATTTAATGGAAAAATATGAGCATCTTGGTTTCAAAAAATGTGAAGCCGAAGATATTCCCGCTGCCGCGAAGTTGATGTTTGAGGTATTCAGAGATGAACTTGCGCTTTATCACCTTCCCGAGAAAAAATTTAAAAAGGTAGACGAAGAAAAACTTCTCACCAAGTATATCGTGGACTATAAAGCGACCGCTTATTGCGTCTATATTGACGATAAATTCAAGGGAGTTGTGCTCTATTGGGTGAATTCTAAGGATTCATGCGGACTTCTGGGAGAAATCTACCTCGCAACGGATGTTCAAAATTGCGGAATAGGTCAAACCGTCTGGAAGTTTGTGCTCAGTAAAAATCCCGAGATAAAAACATGGAGAGCCGAGACGCCGCTTTTTGCAAGAAGAGCGCTCAACTTCTTTGTGAATAAACTCGGATTTAAAATTATCGAGATTAAGAAACCTAAGGACGAACTTGACAGCGGAGTTGTATTTGAACTTAAGGTAGATTAAATTAGCAAAACAAGCAAAACGAAACGCCCCCACCTTTGAAGTGAGGGCGTGTTTTTGTGCGTTATACGCTGAGTTTCATGTCGCCGTCTTTTACCCAGCCGATTTTCTTAAAGAAGAAGTGAAAAGCAAGGGTGACGAGGGCGGGAAGAACAAAGTGCAAAGCGACTATCTCCAAAACGAGGATAACGGAGCTTACGCTTCCCGACATTGCGGAGATTGCACCGAACTGACCGACAAGTCCGCTTGTGCCCATGCCGGCACCTGATGAGGTGTTGGTCATTTTGAGGATACAGGTGGATACGGGGCCGAGAACCGCGCTTGCAAGTGTGGGCGCAAGCCAGATGGCGGGTTTTTTCATGATGTTGCCGAACTGGAGCATGCTTGTTCCCAGAGCCTGAGAGATAAGTCCGCCCCAGCCGTTGTCTTTGAAGCTTGCAACGGCAAAGCCGACCATTTGGCAGCAGCATCCGACAACTGCCGCACCGGCGGCAAGACCCGATAAATTGAGCATGATGCAAAGTGCCGCGCTGGAAATCGGTGCAGTGAGTGCAAGACCGACAATAACGGCAATGAGAATGCCCATGGGTAGAGGAGCAAGGGTTGTGGCGTCGTTTATAATCGCACCAAGACCGCTCATAAGGCTGTCAACTCCGGGGCCGACAAGCTTTCCGGCAAGTCCGCCAGCTACGATTGTGACTATCGGAGAAACAACGATATCGACTTTTGTTTTGCCGCTGACGAGCGAGCCGATTTCCTCGCCGAATGTTGCGGCGACAAATGCGCCGACGGGGCCGCCGACAGAATAGCCGAATGCTCCGGTTGCTGCTGACGAGAAGACAACGAGCGGTTTCGCTTTAAGTCCCCAAGCGACCGATACGCCAATTGCCGCACCGACTACGTTTGAGCTTGCCGCAAGAACTCCGCTTATTTCGGCTAAAAATCCGAGGTAGGGAATTTTGCCGAGCTGAGTTAAAATAAGGCCGATGATGAGTGACGAGAAAAGTCCGAGTGCCATGGCACTCATTCCCTCGACAAAATATCGGTGTGCGTACTTTTTTACAACGTCAAAAAATTTGCCGCTGTTTGATTTTGAAATTGATAAATCTGACAAAGATATCTTCCTCTCTGAATTTACTCCTTCTTTGACCCTGAAGGAAAGGAATCTATAGTAGCTATGTTGCGTCGGTTGATGTCCTCTTTAATCCGTCGTCATCGCCTGTCCGTCTTTTCGGAGCTGTCGGTCGTGACTTCGGCTTACTTGAGGTACGCCGTCCTTCGCCGTATACAGTTTTTGTTAAGCTTGGGCACGCTTGCCACAGAGAGGACGGCAAACGCTTATTTCCCAAATTGTTTAGATTATACCATAACTTAAGTTTATTTATCAAGCACTTGATTTTAGATGATTATACCGCTCAAGTGATCGATTTCGTGCTGAATTATCTGCGCCGTAAAGCGGGAATATTTCTTTCTTTGCGTTTTGAAGTTCATATCGGAATACTCGACTTCAATTTCCTCGTAGCGTTTTGTTTTGCGCACTCCGTCCAAAGAGAGACAACCCTCCTCGGTCTCGTACTCGCCTTTTTTGGAGATGATTTTCGGGTTGAACATAATTATGTTAAAAAATCCCACTGTTACGGCGATTATATTTTTGTTCACACCAATCATATTTGCCGCCATACCGACGCATCTTTCACGGTTGGCGGATAAGGTTTCCAGCAAATCGTTTGCCGTGTCAATATCTTCTTTACACGGCTTTGCTGGCGTTGATTTTCGCTTTAAGAACATTACATCACGAACTATATTTTTAACCAAAGCAGTATTCTCCTATAAAGTATGTTGGATTTGAAAATCGACCGAGCCGACTTTTGCCGACGCGGTCGATTAATTTTAACGAAATTTTAATGTTATCAGTCACCGAAGCTGATGCCCGTGAGCTTTGCCTGCTTAACGATGTCGCTCTCGGGATCGATGTACTTAAGCTTGCCCGCAATCTCTGCAAGAGGAATATCGACAATCTCGAGACCCTTAAGTGCAACCATTTTGCCGAAGTCACCGTTGATGACATGCTCGGCGGCAGCCGCACCAAGTCTTGTGGAGAGAACTCTGTCGTATGCGCAAGGCGAGCCGCCTCTCTGAGTGTGACCGGGAACGGTAACTCTTGCCTCAACACCTGTCTCGGCAACGATCTGATCTGCAATCTCATAAGCAACGGAAGGATACTTTCTGTTAGCAACTTTCTCTTTGTACTGCTTTTTCTTGAGCTTAGCGTCCTCTTTGGAGATTGCGCCCTCGGCAACAGCGAGAATTGTGAACTTCTTGCCTGTTTTTTCTCTCTGCTTGATAGCCTTGCAGACCTTTTTGATGTCGTAAGGAATTTCGGGGAGAAGAATTACGTCTGCGCCGCCTGCGATACCTGCGTAAAGAGTGATCCAGCCGACCTTGTGACCCATAACCTCAACGATGAAAACTCTCGAGTGAGATGCAGCCGTTGTGTGAATGCAGTCAAGTGCGTTTGTGGCAATTTCAACGGACGAATGGAAACCGAAGGTCATTTCTGTTCCCCAAACATCGTTATCGATTGTTTTCGGACATCCGACAACGTTAAGTCCTTCCTCGCTCAAACGGTTGGCTGTTTTGAGTGAGCCGTTTCCGCCGAGTACAACAAGAGCGTCAAGACCCAACTTCTTGTAGGTCGATTTCATTGCTTCAACCTTGTTTATGCCCTCGACAGTGGGAACGTCAATCTCTTTGAACGGAGTTCTGCTTGTGCCGAGTATTGTGCCGCCCTCGGTGAGTATGCCTGAGAAGTTCTTCGGCTTCATAAGCTTGTAGTTTCCGTAAATCATGCCCTTGTAGCCGTCAAGAAAGCCGTAAATTTCAACGTCCTCGACATTCTTGTAAAGAGCCTTGGCAACGCCTCTCATGGTTGCGTTCAGAGCCTGGCAGTCGCCGCCGCTTGTCAGCATTCCGATTCTTAACATATCAAATTCCTCCTAAAAAGAAAATCCTTTGTTTGGATTAAAATACTTTTTACTCATTGTATAAATAATACAATATTATTCTTTTTAAGTCAACAATCAAGCCACAATTTGACTAACTAACGAAAATATCCCGACTTTCCAAAAAGGAAAGCCGAGACATTGTTAAGTTAAGCTTTTTGAGCGGAAGCGTTTTTGGCTTCTTCCTCTTCATCGTAAGCTTCTTGGAAGAATATTTCCTGAGAGTTGACCTTCTCGCCGTTCGGATGAAGGTTTCTGTCGACATAAAGGCCCTCGCTCGTCTGCTGTTTGCCCTTTTCATCGTCGGACATAACGGTATCGAAGATGTGGCGAACCTTTGCCTTGATGTTTTCGTCGTAGATAGGCGCGGCAATCTCAACGCGTCTGACGGTATTTCTTGTCATAAAGTCGGCGCTTGCGATAAACATGCTCTCATCGTCGCCGATACCGAATCGGTAAATTCTCGAGTGCTCGAGGAAACGGCCGACAACGCTTATTATCGTTATGTTCTCGGTTTGACCCGGAATGCCCGGTTTCAGGCAGCAAATGCCTCTGATGATGAGCTCGATTTTAACGCCCGCTCTGGAAGCCTGAATGAGCTTGTCAATAATCTTTTTATCAGTGAGGGAGTTTACCTTTGCACCGATGTAAGCGGGTTTGCCGGCAAGTGCGTTTTCAATCTCGATATCCATCATATCAAGGATTCTGTTCTGGAGGCACTTCGGAGCGACAAGCAGATGATGCATTTCTTCTACCGTTTCGCCCATGAGGAGCGCACCGAACACTTTTGCGCCTTCTGCGCCGATGTCCTGATTTGCGGTGATGAGAGAAAGGTCGGTGTAAAGTCGGGAGGTTTTCTCGTTATAGTTACCTGTTCCGATTTGAGTGATGTATTTTACCTCGCCGCCGATGTTTCTCGTGATGAGGCAAAGCTTGGAGTGAACCTTGTATCCCGGCAAGCCGTAGATTATATTACATCCCGCTTCTTCGAGGCGGCGGCTCATCTCGATGTTGTTTTCCTCGTCAAAACGTGCGCGCAACTCAACGAGAACATCAACCTCTTTGCCGTTCTCCGCTGCTTCGACAAGCGCCTCGATAACCTTGCTTCGCTCGGCTACTCGGTAAAGTGTCATTTTGATGGACACAACGCTGTCATCCTCTGCGGCTTCGTTCAAAAGCTTAATGAAGGCTCTCATATCGTTGAACGGATAGGAGAGAAGAACGTCTTTTTTCTCAATCTGAGGAATAATCGGTTCTTTCGGGCTTAACTGATTTGTGATTCTCGGCGAACGCTTATCGTAGAAAAGCTCGGGCTTGTTTCTCAAGTTATCCTGAATGGAAAATACAAATTTGAGATCAAGCGGAGTACCCACGTTAATTACGTGTGAGGCTTTCATCTTGAGGTGCTTTAAAAGTTCGCTCTGAGTTTCCGGGGAGAGCGGTCTCGAGAGTTCAAGTCTAACGGGGCTAAGGCGCTTTCTCTGCTTGATAAGGCGTTCCATAGCTTCACGGTAATCGAGAATTTCCTCGTCGTAAGCGTCCTCGGTGTCGATGTCGGCGTTTCTTGTAACTCTGATTATCGATTTCTCGACTATCTCATATTTCTTGTAAAGTTTCTGAACAAAATGAAGAATGAGTTCCTCGGAGAGCATGAACGTTCCCGGTCTTGAGGGAATCTCGATAAGTCTCTTGAAAACGCTGTTCGAGCACGGGACAATGCCTATTCTCGATTTATCCGACTTTGCTTTTTTGCTCTTCAGAACAACAAGGGCATAAAGATCCTTATTGTTGAGGAACGGGAACGGCTGAGATTTGCCGATTACCATCGGGGAGAGATAGGGCGCAATATTTGCGTCAAAATATCTTTCGATGAGCTCGCCCTCTGCCGTTGAGAGCTTGTTGAAGTTGATAATTCTTATTCCGTACGGCTCAAGTTCGCCCATGAGCTGCTCGTAGACAAGGGCTTTTTTCTTCTCGAGGATTTTAACCTGCTTGAGAATTGCCGAAACCTGCTCGGCGCTTGTCATGTTCGTTTTGTTTTCTCTTATCTTCGGGTCGGTGAGGTGCTGATCCATAAGCGAACCCACGCGAACCATGAAAAATTCGTCAAGGTTTGTCTGGAAGATGGACGCAAAGGTAAGTCTTTCCGCAAGAGGAACTTTCGGGTTGCCCGCCTCGTTTAAGCATCTCTCGTCAAAGCTGAGCCATGAGAGCTCGCGGTTTGTATAGCACGAAAAATCCTTATTCTTTTTCGCTTTTTCCGTTACCGGCTGTTCGATTACCGGGGTTTCCTGGATTTCCATAAAATTGTCCTTTGATAATAAATTTGTAAATGAAAAACATCCACATTATGTACCTTAAATTATACATTAATTGCGATATAATTTCAAGTTAATATGATAGTGCATTATTGTAAAATTATAGCGGAATTTGTGTAAAAACCGTGTAAAATTATCAGACAGGTGTTTATGCATCGGTATGAGCTTGTGATGAAACAAGAACGCTCTTTAATTTCAAAAAAAGGAATAAAATCAAAGCGCAGCACATAAAACCGACGGTATTTGCACAAAAATGCTTTTAAAACTTCAAAAAATCTCTTGACAGATTTTGCGTGAGAGTGTATAATTCTCTCAAATTGGAAAAAGCAAACAAAGGCTATGAAGAGAAGAGTAGCCCGTATCGCTTGGCAAAGAGAGTCGCTGTCGGTGGGAATGCGGCACAAAAGGTACGGAGGAAGAACATCTCGGAGCCGCTGACCAAAAGCCCTAAAGGAAAGAAAGAAGTAAAATTAAGGCAAGTAGATTCAGACGCAGTCGCAGCGTTAAAGGCGGATTCGCATGTCGGTGCGAAGTGAGCGGAACACAAAGAAGTGATCAATTTTGGGTGGTACCGCGGATGGCTGATTGATTATTCAGGCTGTTCGTCCCTTAGATGTAAGGGATGAGCGGCTTTTTTATTTTGTAAATCGCCCGAAAAAAGAAAGAAGGACAAGGAAATGAACAGAACTCACTACTGTGGCAGACTGACAGAAAAAGAGATGGGTAAAACGGTTACCTGTGCAGGCTGGGTGCAGACAAAGAGAGATATGGGTGGAGTTATCTTCATCGATCTTAAGGACAGAGAGGGAACCTTACAGGTTGTTTTCAACGCGATGTTCTTAAGCGAGGAGGAATTTCACATTGCCGAGACGCTTAGAAACCAGAGCGTTATCGAGGTTACGGGACTTCTTCGCCGCCGTGACGAGGAGACTTATAACCCCAAGCTTCCCACAGGTACAATCGAGCTAAGAGCAGAGAAAATCAAGCTTCTTTCCACAAGTGCGTCTTTGCCGTTCAATATGGACGAGCGCAGTAAGGTAAGAGAAGATTTGAGATTAAAGTACCGTTTTCTCGATTTAAGAAGTCCCGAAATGGTAAGAAACTTAAAGTTCCGTCATCAGCTTGTGAAAGTCGTTAGAGATTATCTCGATAACGACGATTTCATCGAGGTGGAAACACCCATGCTCACAAAGTCCACTCCCGAGGGCGCAAGAGATTATCTCGTTCCGTCGAGAGTTCACCCCGGAATGTTCTATGCGCTTCCGCAGTCCCCGCAGATTTTCAAGCAGCTTCTCATGGTCGGCGGATTCGACAAATACTATCAGGTGGCAAGATGCTTCCGTGACGAGGACCTTCGTGCCGACAGACAGCCCGAGTTCACTCAGGTTGATATGGAGATGAGCTTTGTCGATCAGGAGGATATATTCATTCACCTCGAAAAGCTTTTCAAGCATGTTATGAAAGAGCTCATGCACGAGGACATAAAAGAGCCATTCCAGAGAATGACATGGCACACCGCCATGGATGTTTACGGCAGCGATAAGCCCGATTTGCGCTTTGATCTTCCGATAACAGATATCACGGACATTGCGGAAAAATGTTCGTTCAGCGTTTTCAACAGCGTTGTAAAGAAGGGCGGAATCGTAAGAGCTATTTCGGTTCCGGGCGGCGACAGCTTCACAAGAAGTCAGATTGAAGAGTTGACGGACAAGGCATTCGGCTACGGCGCAAAGGGAATGGCTTGGATAAGCATAAGACCCGACGGCGAGCTTTATTCCGTTCTCACAAAGTATTTTGAGCCCGAGCTTATGGACGAGCTTATAAAGCGTGTTGGTGCAAAAAACGGCGACTTCATTCTTTTCTGTGCCGATAAGCTTTCTACCGTCAGAAGAACACTCGGCGGACTTCGACTTGATATAGCCGATATGCTCGACCTGAGAAGAAAGGGCGAGTATAAATTCCTATTCGTCACCGATTTCCCCGAGTTTGAATACAGCGAGGAAGAGGGCAGATGGATTGCAACTCATCATCCGTTCACAATGCCCTACGAGGAGGATATTAAGTACCTCAAGACCGATCCCGAAAGAGTAAGAGCTCAGGCATATGACGTCGTTCTCAACGGCACGGAGCTCGGTTCCGGTTCAATAAGAATTCATAAGCCCGAGGTTCAGCAGGCAATGTTTGAGGCACTCGGCTTCAGCGATGAGCAGATTGAGGAGCGTTTCGGATTCATGGTTAATGCCTTTAAGTACGGCACACCGCCGCACGGCGGTTTCGCATTCGGACTTGACCGTCTCACAATGCTTTTGCTCGGCGCAGATTCGCTTCGTGACGTAATTGCCTTCCCAAAAATTAAGGACGCAAGCTGTCCTTTGACGGACGCTCCGAACGTTGTCGATATGGAGCAACTTGAGGTTTTAAACCTTGCCGAGGCGTTCAAAACTCCCGAGGAGAGAGCGGGCACGGCAAAGGCAAAAAAGAAGAGCCCGCAGATTGATATAAAGAATGTCGCAAATCTTGCAAGACTGAGCCTAAACGAGGACGAAATGAAAGAGATGCCCGACCAGATGAAGAGCATAATCGAATTTGCCGATAAGCTCTCGGAGCTTGACATAGAGGACGTAAAGCCAACGGCTCATGTTGTCGAGCAGACCAATGTTATGAGAGACGACATTCCGAAGAGCGATTTCACGAGAGCGGAAATGCTTAAAAACGCTCCCACTCATACAGAGGAATATATCTACGTGCCAAAGGCATTTGAATAAGAAAGAAGCAGGAATCCGAAAATGTTAAGTAAAGGAATAAAGGAGCTTGGCGAGGGACTTCGAAAAAAGGAATTTTCGAGCGTCGAGCTCACCAAGCTGTATCTTGAAGAGATAGAAAAAAAGGACGATAAAATTGAGGCTTTTCTGACCGTGACGGCGGAAAAAGCTCTTGAAATGGCAGAAAAAGCCGACAAAATGATTGCCGAGGGAAAAGGTTCTTATTTGACGGGAATCCCCATGGCGGTCAAGGACAACATTTGTACAAAGGGCATAAAAACCACATGCGCTTCCAAAATGCTTAATAATTTTGTTCCGCCGTACGAGGCACACGTTACCGATAAGCTTTTTTCGGGCGGCGCAGTCATGCTCGGCAAAGTGAACATGGACGAATTCGCAATGGGTTCAACTACCGAGAACTCCGCATTTAAGACGACTAAAAACCCGAGAAACCTTTCTCACGTTCCGGGTGGATCTTCCGGCGGAAGTGCTGCCGCCGTTGCGGCCGGCGAGTGCGTCTATGCCCTCGGAAGCGATACAGGCGGAAGTATACGCCAGCCGGCAAGTTTTTGCGGCGTTGTCGGAATGAAGCCGACTTACGGCTCCGTTTCGAGATACGGTCTTGTGGCGTTTGCATCTTCTCTTGATCAGATAGGCCCGCTCACAAGGAGCATTTGGGACAATGCCGCTGTTCTCACCTCGATTTCGGGTCACGACGAGAGAGACACAACAAGCATTAAGCGTGAATACGGCGATTTTACATCCGAGATAGGCAAAGACGTCAAGGGAATGAAAATCGGCATCATCAAAGAATTTTTCGGTGCCGGCATAAGCGACGAGGTTAAGGAGGCTGTTCTCGGTGCGGCAAAGAAGTACGAGAGCATGGGAGCCGAGCTTGTGGAGCTTTCAATCCCCACCCTTGATTATGCACTTCCCGCGTACTACGTAATTTCTTCGGCTGAGGCAAGCTCGAACCTTGCACGTTTTGACGGTGCAAGATACGGTTACCGCAGTGAAAAATACGACGATATAACAGAGCTTTACAAAAATTCGAGAAGTGAGGGCTTTGGCGCCGAGGTTAAGAGAAGAATCATGCTCGGAACCTTTGCACTCTCATCGGGATATTATGACGCTTACTACAAGAAGGCTCTTCAGGTAAGAACCCTTATCATCAGAGATTTCAACAAAGCATTCGAGAGCTGCGATTTCATTCTCTCGCCCGTAAGCCCCACAACGGCATATAAAATCGGCGAGAAAACAAGCGATCCGCTCGAGATGTATTTGGGCGATATTTACACCGTGCCGATAAACATCGCCGGTGTGCCGAGCCTTTCCATGCCGTGTGCCGTCGGTAAGGATAATCTTCCCATAGGCATGCAGTTAATCGGCCCGCTTTTCTCAGAGGATAAACTCTACAAAGCCGGCTACGCATTTGAGGAGGCAACAAGATGAACATGATAAAAGATTACGAGATGGTCATCGGACTTGAGGTTCACTGCGAATTAAAGACAAAAACCAAAATTTTCTGTTCTTGCCCGACTACCTTCGGAGCCGCTCCGAACACTCACGTTTGCCCCGTTTGTCTGGGATACCCCGGAACGCTTCCCGTTCTCAACCGCAAGGTTGTCGACTATGCTATAAAGGCGGGACTTGCAACAAACTGCAGCATCACCGAGTTTTCAAAGTCCGACAGAAAAAACTATTTCTACCCCGATTTACCAAAGGCATATCAGATAAGCCAGTATGATCTTCCGCTTTGCCAGCACGGATATCTCGATATAGAGACAAACGCAGGCTCAAAGAGAATAGGCATCACGAGAATTCACATTGAGGAGGATGCGGGTAAGCTTGTCCACGATGAGGAATTCGGCACAATGCTTGATGCAAACCGCTGTGGCGTGCCGCTTATCGAGATTGTTTCCGAGCCTGACATCCGCTCAGCCGAGGAGGCTGTGGCTTATCTCAAAAAGCTCAGAGCAATCATTCTTTACACGGGTGTTTCCGACTGCAAGATGCAGGAGGGCTCCATGCGTGCGGACGTCAACTTAAGCGTTAGAAAGAAGGGCACGGAGAAATTCGGAACAAGAACCGAGATGAAGAACTTAAACTCTTTCCTTTTCATCGAAAAAGCGATAGAATACGAGTATAAAAGACAGGTTGAGGCGATTGAAAGCGGCGAGGAGATAGTTCAGGAGACAAGACGTTACGATCAGAGCACGGGAAAAACATTCTCCATGAGAAAGAAAGAGGATGCAAACGACTACCGTTATTTCCCCGATCCCGACCTTGCGCCGATTATCAGCCCGTACGACTATGTTATGAAACTGAAGTCGGAAATTCCCGAACTTCCGGACGCACGAAAGAAAAAGTATATGGATAAATACGGTTTGACCGCATATGACGCCGAGATGATTGTCGGCGACATTGAAATATCCGACTACTTTGAAAAGGGTGCAACCAAAACCGACTATCAAAAGACATTCGCAAACCTGCTCATCGGCGATTGTTTCTCCATGACGAGCGCAGACGAGCCTGAAATAAAAATCAGCGCCGACGCTCTTGCCGAGATTGCGCAGATGACGGGAAGCGGCGAGATAAACTCCTCCACGGGCAAAAAGCTTATCAAGAGCCTGTGGGGCACGGATACCGATCCGAAAGAGTATGTTGAGAAAAACAACTTAAAGCAGATTAACGGCAGAGACGAGCTAAAAGCTTACTTTGACGACGCCGTTAAAGAAAATCCGAAGGCTGTTTCCGACTACAAGTCGGGCAAAAAAGCGGCACTTAAAGCCGTAATCGGTATTGTTATGAAAAAAACAGGCGGAAGAGCAAATCCCGCCGTATTAAATTCCGTACTCGAGGAATTCCAAAATAATCTTTAAATCGAGCAAAACAATATGCCACCGCTTTATTTGCGGTGGCATTGCGTTTTTGTATCAGTTGTCGCCATTGTTTTTATTCATGTCGTACCAAAAGTCATAGCTTTCGTTCACCTTGCTCTGATAGTACTCCATTTTCTTTTGACTTTGAATTCTGTCACGAAGAGCGAGAATCGAGAGCATCTCGTCCGCAAGCTCCTCTAGGGGCGGCTTTCGGTAATGACTTAAGTAGCCGAGCATTTGCCCGGCGGTGAAATCGGTGTTCAGTTCGTTTGCTATCGCATTCGCTATGCTCTCGTGATATTTTCTCTCGATAAGCACACGGTACAGTTTTTCGCTTTGAGCCGATCTTTTTACTCCGCTTTTCAAGATTCTCACTTCTTTCCGATATTGTGCGTTTTATGCACTAAGTATAATCAGAAACAGCTCTCTTTACAAGCTGTTTTGAAATGCGTTTTCTTGCTTAAATTGCGCCTTTATTATATAATCATTTTGCGGATATCAAGCGTATCTGCGGTCAATAATATTACAAGAGGAGCTTTTGAATGCTTAAATATAAAAAGGGAGATTTTATCTACTTCGCAGACACCGACGACAACTATTACGGAATAATAGACGAGCCTTACGCCGACGACAGATCAGGCGCATATCTTCTCGGATCCGAGGATTTTAAGGAAAGCGCCGTATACGATTTGATTTTCAAAACGGAAAATACAAACTACGATATCATTCCCAACAAGGTTCTTAGTGAAGGAATGAAACTTGAGACGGTCACGGTTAAATCCAACGATATAAGACAGTTTCTTTCGGGAGGATTAAGCTTTTCGGAAATAACCGAAAATAGACCCTTGCCGTTTGATATAAAGTGCAGAAGAAAAGAAAATCTCACGTGCGGACTTTTGCTGGCGGCGGTCAGCCGTTCGCTTGATATGCCGGAGCCAGCCGACAAACTGAGAAGTTTCATTCAGTATGTTTTTGCGGTCACAAGGCTTTGCGTTTTGCCGACAGAGGACGATATAAATTCCCGAAAATATGACGGAATAGGAGCCGACGCTCAGGAAATACTTTGCCCGGACGATGAAGACGTAATTTTCTATGTGATAAATACGGTGGCAAAAAAGCCGTCCGCCATTACAATCTCTGCGCTCAAAAACTGTTACGAGCTTCTTTCTTTGCACATCGAGGGGAAAAACAAGCCGATTGACGAAAGGGATTATCCCGATTTCATCATGGAGCAGTTCATAGAAAAATTCGGCGAGAAGGAAGCCATGAACGCCGCCTCCGACAAGGAGATTATGTTCTATCGCATTTTTACGGACAGACTTTCCGACAATGGCAACAAGCTTGCGCTAAAGAAAAAGGCGATGGGCTGTTTCGGACACGGAAACAGGGCGTACGAGCAGGATTTTAAAACATCACTCGAATGCTTAAACCGTTTGTATGCGATAGACGGCGATCCGTTTGTGGCAAACTTTATCGGCAGCATATATCTTCACGGTTATGCGGGAGAAACCGATTATAAAAAGGCTTACGAATATTTCTCCGTGGGTGCGTTTGCGGGTTACTATGAATCGCTTTACAGCATGGGAGATATTTTTGCAAAGGGACTCGGCGTGAAAAAACAGCCGAACATCGCAAACAAGCTTTATTCCGATGTTTACAACGCTACCTTTGACGATTTCAGACAACAGCGTTTTGACTATGAATTCCCCGATGCGGCTTACCGACTTGGCATTTGCTACCTTGAGGGAATAGGATGCGACGTTGATTTTTACCTTGCGTATCTCTATTTTCTTCAGGCGGAATTTGCCCTTAAGAAGAGAATGGAGACAGCCGATTGGTACGGCGACGAGGAGCTTGCGACCGACATAAACTCAAAAATTAAAGAACTTGAAAATGCTCTCGGCGATGTTATCGAGAAAAACAAAGATCACATCTCGAAAGATTATCCGTGGATATGCGGCAATTTAACGGCGGGCACAAGACGGGTTGAGGCTCTTTACAGAAGAATAGGAGACAGCGAGATAAAGCTGACGCTTGCCATTTTGGAGCATGACGGCACAAGATCCGAGACCAAGACTTTGGTAACAATCCCCGAGCTTGCTCATGTGGAGCTTTCGGACGAAATTTATTTTTATGCCGACAAAATAAGAGATTTCTGGTGCATGAATACGGGAAGATTTGTTTTCAACCATGTTGTTTACAACCCGTTTATGGACAGGCACGAGTTTTATCTTTTTGACGAGCTTCAGGCGTTTATCAGTGCAAAAAAATACACCTACCGAATAAGCAGAATCAAAAAAAGCGAACTTTTTATCAGGTTTGCGGCGGTAAGCTTTGAGGGAAGTGACAAAACATACAATTACATCTGTGACGATGAAAACATCGGCATAGGCGATAAGGCGGTTGTTTCGACAGCCGACGGAGACAAGACGGTTACGGTAGAGAATATCTTCACATTAAAGGAGAGCGAGCTGATACTTCCGCTCGGTCGCTACCGTGAAATAAAACGAAAAGTATAAGAAAGGACGAAGAAAAATGAGAGACGAAAAATTACTTATCAAGCTTTGTGACGAACTCGGAGTTTCCGGCTACGAGACAAAGGTTAGAGAAATTTGCGAGAAGGAATGTGCTCCTTACGCCGACGAGATGACCGTTGACGCAATAGGCAACCTTATTGTTCTCAAAAAGGGCAAGGGCGGCGAAAACGCAAAGAAGATTATGTTTGCGGCTCACACCGATCAAATCGGATTTATGATTAAGAAGATAGAGGCTGACGGCAGACTTAAAGTTTGCAATATGGGCTGGAACTGGACAGGCTCAGCTTACAACGAGAAGGTTATATTCAGAAACGGAATTATCGGCGTTGTCGGCTGTGAGGGAAGCATAGAGGATGCAAAAAACCATGTGGATCAGCTTTATATCGACATCGGCGCAAAGGACAAAGCGGACGCAGAGAAACATGTGAAAATCGGTGATGTGTGCGGATATTTCGGCCCGTACTTCAATTTGCTCAACGATAACATCGCATGCAAATCCCTTGACGACAGACTCGGTTGTTATCAGCTTATCGAGGCACTCAAGGAGAACGACGGCAGCTATCCCAATGATGTTTACTATGTTTTCACCGTTCAGGAGGAGTTGGGATGCAGAGGCTCAAAGGTTACAGCCGAGAGAATTCATCCCGATTACGGCATTGCTGTTGACGTTACTCCGGCTCACGATCTTCCTTGCGATTTAACGGGTTCAAATACAGTCGGCGGCGGAATCGGCGTTAAAATTTGCGATCCGTCCGTTGTTTGTGACGAAGGACTTGTAGCCGCTATGGAGTACGAGTGCGAGACAAAGGGAATTAAGTGGCAGAGAGAGGTTATCGACAAGGGCGGCACGGACGCTTCAAGCATGAACCTTTCGGGCACAGGCGTAAAAGCCGGCGGAATCTCCACCGTTCTTCGCTATCCTCATTCTCAGAGCGCAGTTTGCTCAAAGGACGATATTGAGGCGGGCGTAGATTTGTGCATAGCAATTTCGGCTCACGATTTTTCAAAATAAATCGGCTAAAGGGTATCCTAAAAAAGGATGCCCTTTGTTTTGCCTCAAAATCAGTCAAGTGTCTAACAGTTTTGCAATTTATTTTTAGATAATATATTGTAATGACGGTTAAGACGTTGTATAATCAAAATTGCGGATGGTTGCATTAGCAATCTATATTTATTCTGTTTGCTTTTGGGCAAGCGGAAATTTATTATGTTTAAGGTGAGGAGTTGTAAAAATTGAGTAAGTTCAAAGACCTTTTTGGCGCTCAGGATATGACCGTGGGAAATCCCACCTCGTGTCTTATGAAGTTCGCCATACCGCTGTTAATCGGTAATGTTGCCCAGCAGCTTTACAATACCGTCGACTCGATAGTTGTCGGTAAGTACATCGGCGACTCGGCTCTTGCGGCAGTCGGTGTTGCCGGCCCTATTTTTAACCTTTTACTCTCGCTCTTTATGGGAATTTCCACAGGTGCGGGAATTGTTGTCGCCCAGTATTTCGGTGCCAAGAACAGAGACGGCCTCTCCAAGGCGGTCGGAAACATTCTTTTCCTTACGGGCTGTGTGACAGTTATCGTTATGGCGTTGGGAACTTTGGTTACCGCTCCGCTTTTAACCTTGATGGATACCCCCGCCGGCCCCGTTTATGACGGCGCAAGGGATTACCTCGTTATTTACTTCCTCGGATTTTTAGGTTGTGCGGTTTACAACATGGGATCCGGTATGCTTCGAGGAATGGGCGATTCCGTTATGCCGCTTATTTATCTCCTTGTTTGCTGCGGACTTAATATCGTACTCGATATAGCACTTATCATCATAATGAAGAACGTTGCGGCTGTTGCGATTGCCACGGTCATCGCTCAGCTTGTTTCAAGCGTGCTTGTCATTTTGAGACTTATGAAAATGAGAGATTCGTTTGATTTCGGACTTAAGTATTTTAAGCCGATAAAGTCTCTTTGCCTGAACGTTATAAAAATCGGACTTCCTTCGGGACTTACAACAGCTATTTTCTCTTGTTCGGCACTTGTCGTACAGTCGCTCATCAACTCGTTCGGCGAGGTTGTTATCGCAACTAACACCGTTATCATGAGAGTTGACGGCTTTGCCATGATGCCAAACTTCTCCTTCGGTATGGCTATGACCACCTACATCGGTCAGAACGTCGGCGCAAGGGAGAAGCATAGAGTTGAGACAGGCTGGAAATACGGCATGAGAATAGGACTTATCTTTGTTGCCGTTATGGTTGCGCTTATCGTCATCTTCGGCAGAGGTCTTATGGAAATCTTCACGGAAACTCCCGCCGTTGTTCAGCTCGGTTCGACAATGCTCAGAATGCTCGGTATAGGCTATCTTTTCTGCACGGTTCAGCAGATTTTACAGGGCACAATGAGAGGTGCCGGCGATACCGTTTCTCCGATGTTCATTTCAATCATCACAACGGTTATCATTCGTGTGCCGTTGGCTTACCTCTTGAAGTCGCTCTTCGCAAACTCGACCTTCACGATTTTCGGCGAGAACCTCGGCGCTCAGTCGCCTGCTCTCTGTATTTGGCTCTCAATGCTCATCTCTTGGTTCTGCGGTGCAATTATCACGATTATCTTCTTCAGATTCGGCAAGTGGAAGAAAAAGGCTCAGCAAGCTGTTTTTGAGGCAAACGAAACCTCTTTTGACAACTGAAAATGATTTTGACACTAAAGGGAATGCTTTCGGGCGTTCCCTTTTTCCGTTTGTTTTCCGTCAGAGTTATTGAAGAAACAACTTTTATTTGTTATAATCAGAGTACGAATGTCTCCCGCCCTTTGAGGCGGGTTCATTAAGTCTTTTAAACAAAATCCGTATTATCAGATTTTTGAGGTGAAAGACGGGGGAGCTTATGCTCATTTGTATTGATTGCAATCGCTTACACACAGAATTTTGTGTTTTGCGGTTGAATCAAATTTTGTGCGGATGCTTATGTGTCCGATTTTGTATTTTTAATGATTGAGTGAGGAAACTGAAATGCCAAAGGAATTTTATCACATGACTATAGCGGGACTCGAGCGTGATTTGCCGATTTGCCCGATTAACGAAAAGCTTTCCATTGCCGGATTTGTTATGTTCGGCGATGTCGAGATTACCGAGGCTTGCGCAAGAGAGCTTCTCAAGAAATGCCCTGAGCACGATGTCATTTTGACAGCAGAAAGCAAGGGTATTCCGATCGCTTACGAAATGGCAAGACAGGGCTGCGGCAAATATGTCGTTGCAAGAAAGGGCGTTAAGGCTTATATGACCAACCCCGTTTCCGTTGAGGTTAAGTCCATCACAACATTTAAGGTTCAGACGCTCATCCTCTCTGAGGAGGACGCCGAGGAGCTTCGCGGCAAGAGAGTTTTGGTTGTTGACGACGTTATCTCCACAGGCGAGTCTCTCGAGGCTCTTGAAGCACTTCTTGCTAAGTGCGATTCCAAGGCTGTTGCAAAGGCTGCCGTTTTGGCTGAGGGCGACGCTAAGGACAGAGACGACATCATCTATCTTGAGCCGCTTCCGCTTTTCTTTAAGTGATTTTAAATATGACATTTGATTATGCAAAACTCGACGCCTTTTGTGCTTCAAAGGGCGTCGTGCTTAAAAAAGACGAATGCCTTGCAAAATACACGGGATTCAGAACGGGCGGTCCCGCCGACAGAATGGTTTTCGTTAAAAACGAGGACGAACTGAAAGGCGTTTTAAAGCTTGTAGAAGAGAACGGATACCGCCGCTTTGTTTTGGGACGCGGTTCGGATATGCTTGCGCTTGACGAGGGCTACCGCGGAATTGTGATTAAGCTTGACGGCGAATTTTGCGAAATTAAGCTTTTGGGTGACGGAAAAACAATAGAGTGCGGTGCGGGAGCTTCGCTCTCGTCACTTTGCATTCTTGCAAGAGACAATTCTCTCACGGGACTTGAGTTTGCGTTTGGAATTCCCGGTTCGTGCGGCGGTGCGGTCTATATGAACGCAGGCGCTTACGGCGGAGAAATCAAGGACGTTATAGTTAAGTGCGAGTACTTTAAGCCAAGCGGCGAAAAGGGAGAATTTTCGCTTGACGACATGAATTTATCTTACCGACACAGCGTTTTTTGCGACTCCGATATGATTATCACAAAGGCTGTTTTCAAACTCGAAAATGCCCCCAAGGATGGAATTTCCGCAAAAATGGAGGAGCTTCTCGGAAAGAGAAAATCAAAACAGCCACTGGAGTATCCGAGTGCTGGATCTACCTTTAAACGCCCCGAGGGATATTTTGCGGCGGCACTTATCGAGGAGTGCGGACTCAAAGGAGCAAGAGTCGGCGGTGCCGAAGTCAGCGAAAAACATTCGGGATTTATCATAAACAAAGATAATGCAACCGCAGAAGATGTTTTAAAGCTTATCGATAAGGTTAAAGCCGTGGTTCTCGAAGAGAAAGGCGTAGAGCTTGAGTGTGAGGTAAGAATACTTAAATAAGTTTATCAAACTGAGTATATAGGGAGTGTGTGCATGAATTTTGTAATTATAACAGGACTTTCCGGAGCGGGAAAATCGAGAGCGATTGACGCACTTGAGGATATCGGTTTTTATTGTGTGGATAATTTGCCGCCTATGCTTATTCCCGTTTTCTACGATATGTACTCAAAAGCCGAGGGAATGCCACCCAAGGTTGCCGTTGTGTGCGATACAAGAGGCGGAGAGCTTTTCAAGTCGTTTTTTGACGCAATAGAAACTTTAAAACAGCAGGGAAGAGAATATAAAATTCTTTTTCTCGATTGTGCCGACGATATTCTCATTCGCCGCTATCAGGAGACGAGAAGAAAGCACCCCTTTGCCGACAGTTTTAACGGTTCGCTCGAAAAGGCGGTTAAACTCGAAAGAGAGATGCTGCACCCCATGAGGGAGCGTGCCGATTACGTTATCGATACGTCAAATTTGAGACCGCAGTACATGAAAGAGCAGATAACAAAGCTTTTCATGCAGTCTGGTGAGAACAGCCTTTACGTGCATTGCATGAGTTTCGGCTTCAAGAACGGACTTCCCAGTGAGGCGGATCTCGTCTTTGACGTGAGATGTCTTCCAAATCCGTTTTATATCGATGAACTGAGAGAAAAAACGGGTCTTGATAAGCCCGTTTACGATTACGTCATGGGTCAGGCTGAGGCTGTCGAGTTCAGAAACAAGATAATCGATATGGTGGATTTTCTTCTTCCGCTTTACATCAAAGAGGGCAAAAGTCAGCTTGTTATCGCAATAGGCTGTACGGGCGGTCATCACCGTTCTGTTGCCTTTGCCGAGTATGTTTATAATCATCTCACGGATAAGAAGATCAAGTCGACGGTAACTCACCGAGACATAACAAAATAAAATTAACCGAAAAGGAGGCGGCAGTATGTCGTTTTCGTCCGATACCAAAAACGAGCTTTGCAAAATTCCAAACAAGCGTGAAGCGGATTTCATGGCAGAGGGATACGGCATGCTGCTGTTTTCCAAGCTTTTGACGGGAGAGAGAACCTCGATAAAAATCGAGAACAACGCCGTTGCAAGACTTATGGCGGAATACTGTGCCGCTTTGGCGGGAGTTATCCCCGAAATTCAGGTGAAAATGAGTGCGTCGGGAACAGAATCGGCGAAAAAGCAGCACAAGTGCGTTTTTGCTCTCTCCGATATTTCTCAGAAAAAACAGCTTTTGAATGCGTTCGACATGAGCGAAGATAAGCTTTTTATAAACGAAAACATCGTGAAAGGTAACGAGGCGGCATTTTTAAGGGGCGTTTTTTTGATTGCGGGAGTTGTGACCGACCCCAAAAGAGACTATCACCTCGAGATGACGGCTTATTCCAAGAGTTTGGCTCAGGAACTCAGCAATTTTATTCGCTCTCTCGGGCTAAATATTCAAACGGCGGTACTCGAGAAAAACAACCTGAAAAATTCTTTCATCGTTTACATCAAGGATTCGGGCGGAATTGAGGATTTTCTCACGTTTATCGGCGCTTCCGGTGCAAGCATGGAGTTCATGCAGATTAAAATGTACAAAGAAGCGAAGAACAACATAAACCGCAAGGCGAATTTCGAGACGGCGAATATGGACAAAACCTATTCGGCGTCCGCAAAGCAGACGCTTGCCATTGCCGTTATCAACGATACCATAGGTTTTGAGGAGCTTACGCCGGAGCTCAGAGACGTGTGCGAGATGCGCCTCAACAATCCCGATATGACGCTTAAGCAGATGAGCGAAAAGCTCGGCATAAGCCGTTCGGGAGTTAATCACCGTTTTCAAAGAATAATAAAAATTGCCGAGGAATGTACGGGCGGCAGAAAGATAGACGAACTTATAACAAGGTTCTGAATGTTGAACACCGAAAGGAAAAGAAATTGAGAGAAACATTAAACGGACGCCAGAAGGCGGTATTCTGGTCGATAATGGGCGGCCTTGCGCTTGTGATAGTGCTCGTCGTCTTTTTAATTGTGAGAACGCTTAACCCCGACGCAAGTCAGGGTCAAATGTATATAACCTCGTCGGAGAAAACCATTGAGCCGGTCTCGAATGTGATTGAAACGACCACAAAGGGCGTGGAAAAATCTTTCAGGGCACTTAAGCTTGAGGATATAGCCGACAGCTTGCCGACGGTTGAATATGATGGAGAGGATATCACGGTTGATTTCAGTGACGATGATACGCTCGATGATTTCAGCTTTTCCCTCTACGACGAAGATTTAAACGAGATTTATTCGGGTGAGGATAAATTTATTTTTCCCGAAAAGAGCGGAACTTACATCGTGAAAACGGAGTTCAGCTGGGGATATACCGAGAAAAATTCGATTTTGACGGAAAACTACTACAAGATATATTTTTCCGAGCAGTCTTTAAAATAAAATGCGGTAGATAAAATATAAGAGGTTGGGTTTTAACAAATGGATATTGCGCTGATAATACTGAAGCAGATTATAGTCATGTTCCTTATTATGGGAATGGGTTTTGTGCTTTTCAAAAAGGGACTTATAACAAAGGATGGCTCAAAGACGCTTGCTAATCTGCTCATCTATATAATTTTGCCGTGCGTTATAATCAACGGCTTTATCACGGAAAGAACGGCTGACAAAATAAAAGAACTGGGAATAAGCGCTCTTATGGCGCTTGCTTTTTTGATTGTGGCTTGCGTAATTTCGAGGCTTGTTTTCAAAAAATATCCCATAGATAATTTTTCATCGGCTTTTTCAAATCCGGGATTTTTCGGAATACCGCTCATCATTGCGGCGTATTCAAGCGAGGCGGTTTTCTTTATCACCGCATTCATTGCTTTCTTGAACGTTTTTCAGTGGACTTACGGTGCGGCGATACTAAAGGAAGAGAAAATCAAAGTTAATTTCAAGACGATTTTCACGTCTCCCTTTATTATCGGACTTATGATAGGTTTGGTTATTTTCTTCACGGGCGTGCCAGTTCCGGTGGTTGTGAAAAGCACAATCACAGCCGCAACAAACGCAAACACATTTGTCGCTATGCTCGTTTTGGGGACATACCTCGCACAAGCCGATATGAAAGAAGTTTTTCTTTCACCAAGGTTGTATCTTGTAAGCTTTTTGAGACTTGTTTTGATTCCCGCCGTTTGTATGCTTTCGATTTTTATCGTGCCGAACTCTTACAGAGAACTTTTCACATGCGTTATGATTGCGTGCGCTTGTCCCGTGGGCTCAAACGTTGCTGTCTACGCTCAGCTTTACAATAAGGATTACACCTATGCCGTATCGGCGGTCACTCTCTCGACAATATTCTCTGTTGTCACGATTCCGCTCATGCTAATGGTGGTAAGCTTGCTCTAAACAAAAAAACTGTTTTGCTTTTGAAAGGAGATTTTATATGTCTGACGGATTTGTTCATCTTCATGTTCACACGGAATATTCTCTCCTTGACGGAGCGTGCCGAATCGAGAATCTTCTCGACAAAGCCAAGAAAATGGGAATGAAATCTGTTGCAATAACCGATCACGGCGTCATGTGGGGCGCCGTGAACTTTTATAAGGCGGCAAAAGAGAGAGGAATAAAGCCGATTATCGGCTGTGAGGTCTACGTCGCCGCGAGAACAAGATTTGACCGTATTCATGCGCTTGACGGAACATCGAGACATCTTGTTTTGTTGTGCAAAAACGAAACGGGATACAAAAATCTTATTGCAATGGTGTCAAAATCTTTCACCGAAGGATTCTACAACAATCCGAGAGTCGATATGGAGCTTCTGAAAGAACACCACGAGGGACTTATCGCACTTTCGGCGTGCCTTGCGGGCGAGATTCCGCGTGCCCTTTCGGCAAATGATTACGAAACCGCCAAAGCGGCGGCTCTTCGCTACAATGATATTTTCGGCGAGGATAATTTTTACCTCGAGCTTCAAGACCACGGCTTGAGCGAACAGAAATATATCAATCCGCAATTAATAAGACTTTCCCGTGAAACGGGCATTCCCTTGGTGCTCACAAACGATTGCCACTATGTCGAGCGTGAAGACGAGATGATGCACAAGGTGCTCTTGTGCATTCAGACGAGAAGAACGCTCGAGGACGAGGATATTCTCGATTTTGGCTCAAAGGAATTTTATCTTAAGTCGGAAGAGGAAATGAGGGCTCTTTTTCCCAATTTGCCTGAGGCAGCGGACAACACCGTGAAAATTGCCGAAAGGTGCAATTTCGACTTTGAGTTCGGAAAAACAAAACTTCCCGCATTCACTACGCCTGACGGCTCCGACAACAAAGAGTACTTTGTGAGAATGTGCCGAGAGGGACTGAGAAAGCACTACGGCGAAAATCCCTCGAAAGCCGTAACGGACAGACTTGATTACGAGATAGATATGATAGACAAGATGGGGTATGTCAACTATTATCTCATCGTGCACGATTTCATCCGCTACGCAAAGAGCGTCTCTATCCCTGTCGGCCCCGGAAGAGGTTCGGGAGTGGGAAGCCTTGCGGCGTACTGCATAGGGATAACGGCAGTCGATCCGCTCAAATACGGACTCATTTTCGAGAGATTTTTGAATCCCGAAAGAGTAAGTATGCCCGATTTTGACATAGATTTTGCCGATGATCGCCGTCAGGAGATTATCGATTATGTCGTGAGAAAATACGGCGCCGATCATGTGGCTCAGATTGTCACGTTCGGCACCATGGCGGCAAGGCTTGCCGTGCGTGACGTCGGAAGAGCCATGGCTTACCCGTATAATCTTTGCGACAGCATAGCAAAAATGATTCCCGCCGAAAACGGAATGACGATCGAAAAAGCTATGACTTCCGGTGAGCTTAAGCAGAGATACGAGAGTGATTCCTCCGTGAGAGCCATAATAGATATGGCTAAAAAGGTGGAGGGAATGCCGAGGCACACGTCAACCCATGCGGCCGGAGTTGTAATAACGGACAAGCCTGTCATGGAGTATGTTCCGCTTGCTAAAAATGACGAGTCCGTCGTAACTCAGTACACAATGACGGGCATTGAGGAGCTTGGCCTTCTCAAAATGGACTTCTTGGGCCTGAGAAACCTCACGGTTATCGACAACGCCGTAAAGCTCATTCGCAAAAAGGAAGAAAATTTCGACATGGAGAAAATCCCCGAGAATGCTCCCGAGGTTTTCGATATGCTTTGTGCCGGAAAAACAGGCGGCGTTTTTCAGTTTGAATCAGCCGGAATGAGAAGAACCGTCATGCGTGCAAATCCGAGGAGCATAGAGGATCTCATAGCAATTATCTCGCTTTATCGTCCAGGCCCCATGCAGTTCATAGATATGTATATCGAGAACAGGCACGATCCGAGCAAAATCCGTTATCGCCACCCGAGACTTGAGAAAATACTCTCCGTAACCTACGGCTGTATCATCTATCAGGAACAGGTTATGACGATATTCAGAGAGCTTGCGGGCTATTCACTCGGAAGAGCTGACGTTGTGCGCCGTGCCATGTCGAAGAAAAAGGCTTCCGTTCTCGAAAAAGAAAAGGACGTTTTCATCAACGGACTTTCAGACGAAAACGGAAACGTGATAATCGAGGGATGCGTGCGCCGAGGCGTGGACAAAGCAACCGCTGAAACGATTTTTGCCGAGATAGAAAGTTTCGCTTCGTACGCTTTCAATAAATCTCATGCGGCGGCATATGCCACTTTGGCTTATCAAACAGCATATCTCAGAAGATTTTACCCACAGGAATATTTTGCTTCGCTTATGTCAAGCGTTCTCGGAAACACCGCCAAGCTTCGTGAATACACGGACGAGTGCCACGCCCTCGGAATAAAGATACTCCCCGTGCACGTCAATTATTCGGACGCAGGCTTCACACCGTCCGAAAACAACATAAGATACGGCCTTTTGGCTGTTAAAAATCTCGGCAGAGGAGTTATCTCGAGACTGCAAAGCGAGCGTGAAATAGGCGGTAAATTCAAAACTTTCAGCGAATTTTGCAGAAGAATGAGCGGAAAGGACATGAACCGCCGTGCGACCGAGAGCCTCATAAAGGCTGGTGCACTCGATCACCTCGGCTCAAACCGCCGAGAAATGATGATGGCTCTGCCTATGATATACGATTCTCTCGAGTCCGACAGAAGAAACAACATAGACGGTCAGCTGGGATTGTTCGGCACACAGGACTTTGAGGACGAGATGAGAATTTCTCACAAGGAGGAATATTCCGAAAAAGAACTTCTCGCCATGGAGCGTGAGGTCACGGGAATGTACATAAGCGGTCATCCCGCCGAGAAATTCAAAGCCGCATACGATTCGGGCTACGCCGCAAGAATCGACAGAATTATATCTTCCGCAAACGGAGAAAGCAGATATTACCGAGACGATCAGCGGGTAAAAATAATCGGACTTGTTCAGGCGGTAAAGCAGAAAATAACCAAATCGAAATCTACCATGGCTTTTGTTACGGTCGAGGATGTGTACGCAAGCATAGAAGTCCTTGTGTTCGCAAATCTCTATCAGAACCTAAAAGGTGTGCTTCGTGAGGGCGACACGGTTGAAATCTCCGGCAGAATAAGTTTTACAGACGAACAGGAACCGAAAATAGTTGCCGAGAGCGTTAAAATGCTATCTTCGATGGCGGATATTAATTTGAACCAAACAAATGCCGCTCAGAGAAATCAAGGCGGATTTTCGGGCGAAAACAGACAGAATAATCCTCAAAACGAGACTCAAAACAGGGCACACAAGGCGGTCTCTAACCCGGGACTTTACATCAGAGTGAGAAACAACGAGTGCCGTGAGTACGAAAAAGCGCTTCAGTACATAGATATATTCGACGGCAGAGACAATGTTTACATCTATTTTACCGACAACAAAAAGCTTGTCCGTGCGCCTGCAAGGTACCGTGTGGACGTCAACGATGTTTTGATAAGGGAGCTCAAAAAACTTCTCGGTGACAACAACGTGGCAATGAAGAAATAAGCATTATTTTTTCTTATAGAGCAAATTAATCGAAATTTTTTAAAAAAATTGTTTAATTTGTCGGTTTTGAGTTGCTTTTGCATTTTGTCTTGAAATTGTATTCAATTTTGAATATAATAAAGGTGCAGATTTTAGGTGCGTACAATTTCGTTTTGTTCCGCTTAAAATATGCGGGAGTATTGACTCCTGAAAAGAAGTTGTGACAGCCGTTTGCGGCTGAGGTTTAACGATGTTTTATTAATTTTATTCTGGGAGGAATAATAATGTGTGCTAAAAGAATAGCAGTTCTCACAAGTGGCGGAGATGCTCCGGGCATGAATGCAGCGGTTCGTGCGGTTACAAGAACAGCTATAAACGAAGGATATGAGGTTTTAGGCGTTGTTAGAGGCTACAACGGTCTTCTTCACGACGATCTTATTCCGCTTACACTCAGAAGTGTTTCCGATAAGATTCAGCTCGGCGGAACATTCCTTTTCTCGGCAAGAAGCCCCGAGTTTGCCGCTCCTGACGGATCGGGATTTAAAAAGGCTGCCGAAACATGCAGAAAGCATGACATAGTAGGTCTTGTTGTTATCGGCGGTGACGGTTCTTTCCGCGGTGCAAGAGCACTTTGCAGAGAGGGAATTCCCACAATCGGTATCACAGGTACAATCGATAACGATATCACTTCTTCAGAGCAGACAATCGGTTACGATACTGCTATGAACACAGCTATCGAGCTTATCGATAAGCTCAGAGATACAACAGAGTCTCATGACCGTTGCTCCGTTGTTGAGGTTATGGGCAGACACTGCGGCGATATCGCTCTTAACGTAGGTATTGCAGCCGGTGCTATCGTAACTTTGGTTCCCGAGGTTCCGTTCGATATGCAGACAGATGTTATCGACAGAATCAAGGCAGCTCAGAAGACAGGCAAGAAGCACTTTATCGTTGTTGTTGCCGAGGGCGTAGGCCATACAGACGAGATCGCAAAGAAGATCGAGAAAGAAACAGGCATTGAGTCAAGAGCTACAATTCTCGGTCACGTTCAGCGTGGTGGTTCTCCGACAGTTCGAGACAGAGTTCTCGCTTCAAAGTGCGGATACTATGCTGTTAAACTTCTCGATGAGGGCAAGAGCAACCGTGTTGTTGTTATCAAGGGCGACAGAGTTGTCGACTATGACATCACAGAGGCACTTGATATGCCAAGAGTGTTTGACAGAGATCTTTACGAGGCAGCAAAGGTTCTTTCCAACTGATTCGATTTTTCATCGGACGGCGGCTTGAGTCGGCGTCCGATTTTCTGCCGTTTGATTAGTTTTTGCTAACTGAGAAAATTTTCCTTGACAATAAGCCTCCTCTTTAGTATAATACTAACGTTATGAAATAACAAAATTACCCATGGCTATCGCCGGATGGGAGGGATATAAATGGCAGAGATCAGATTAAAAGAGAATGAGACTCTTGACAGCGCTCTCAGACGCTTCAAGAAGCAGTGTGCTCGCGCTGGCGTTATCGCTGAGGTTCGTAAGAGAGAAGCTTACGAGAAGCCTTCTGTTAAGCGTAAGAAGAAGTCAGAAGCAGCTCGCAAGAGAAAGTATAAGTAATTGAAAAATACTTAAAGCATGAAAAGCGGGCTTTTTGCCCGCTTTTTTGTTTTTGCAAGAGGTAACCGTGAAAAAAAGTGGCATAAGACAGCCGACTGTGGCACGCGACAAAATAACCGATTTAACTCCCGGGTTCATTAAAAGCATGGGAATAAAGGCGGTTTTGCTGGATGTCGACAATACCATAACTTCATACATCTCGAAAGAACCGTTTCCCGGCAGCATCGAGCTTATAAGAAAACTCGAGAGCGAGGGAATAAGCGTATATATCGTTTCGAACAACAAGAGCAAGAAGAGAATTAAGGCTGTTGCCGAAAAATTCGATCTTCCGTTTGTGAATGTGGCAATGAAGCCGCTTCCCGTGGGATTCATCCGCGCAAAAGCCAAACTTCGGGTCAAATTCAGCGAATGTCTTGTCGTGGGAGATCAGATATATACCGATATTATAGGTGCTAATTTATGCGGAATGAAATCCGTGCTTTTAACTCCCATTGAGCCCGAAAGCGGCTGGAGCTTCAAACTAAGAAGAAAGCACGAGACAAAAATCCGTGAGGGATTAAAAAATTCGAATTGAATTTTGGGAGGAATACAATATGAAAAATCCTGTTGAAAGACTCAGAGAATTACTTTTAAAGAATCATCCTGAAAGAGCGGCTGTTGTTTACACTCCGCACAACAGAAGATATTTGACAGAGTTTCCGTCCTCGGACGGCGCACTTGTCATCACAGGTGACGAGGCAGTGCTTTACCAGGACTCAAGATATGTTGAAGCGGCAGAGGAGCAGGCTAAGAACTGCGAGGTTCGCCCGTTCACAAATCTTTATGAGAGCGTAAACGAGGTAATAAAGAAGTCGGGTGCAAAAGAGGTTCTTCTCGAAACACAGAAACTCACTTATGCCGTTGCCGCAAGATTTTCAAAGGAGTTCGATTCCTACGGTGTTAAAGCCGTGCTTGATTCCAAGCTTGACGATGCTTGCATCGCAATGCGTCAGGTTAAGTCTCCCGAGGAAATAAAGAAAATGCAGGACGCTCAGGCTATTACCGACGCTACCTTTAAGCACATTCTTGGCTACCTCAAAGAGGGCGTGACCGAGAGAGAAATAGCTCTTGAGATTGAGTTCCACATGAGAAAACTGGGTGCCGAGGGCAATGCGTTCGATCCCATTGTTGTTTTCGGTACAAATTCCTCAAGACCGCACGGCGTTCCCGGCGACAAGAAGTTGGCTCCGGGCGACTTCGTAACAATGGATACGGGCGCTATGAAAGCGGGCTACAATTCCGATATGACAAGAACAGTCGCTTACGGCTACGCAACAGACGAGATGAAGGCTCTTTACAACAAAGTTCTTGAGGCTCATCTTGCTGTTATCGATGCACTCAAGCCGGGCATGCGCTGCTGCGACGTTGATAAAATCGCAAGAGACATTATTGACGCTGTTCCCGAGTACAAGGGATATTTCGGTCACGGCTTGGGCCACGGCGTAGGCTTTGAAATTCACGAGTGGCCGAGATTTTCACGCCTTGACGAGACTTTAACCGCACCGGGAATGGTCATCACGGACGAGCCGGGCATTTACATCCCCGGAAAGTTCGGCGTAAGAATCGAAGATATGCTTCTCGTTACCGAGGACGGCTGCAAGACGCTCACGGGCTCACCCAAGGAGCTTATGATTATAGGCTAAATTCGCTCTTGCAATATACGGTAAAATACTGTAAAATATTAGAACAATACTATTATTTTGAAAATTAAAACTTTTGGAGGCAATATAATATGATTACAGCCAGTGATTTCAGAAACGGCAAGACTTTCGAGTATGAGGGTAAGCTCATGCAGGTCGTTGAGTTCCAGCATGTTAAGCCGGGCAAGGGCGCCGCTTTCGTTCGTACAAAGATGAAGAACATCGTAACAGGTGCTGTTACAGAAACTTCTTTCAACCCGACAGCTAAGTTCCCCGAGGCTTTCATCGAGCGCAAGGACGTTGAGTATTCTTATGCTGACGGTGATCTTTACTACTTCATGGATACAGAGACATACGAGATGGAGCCTATCTCCGCAGAGAACCTTCCCGAGAACTTCAAGTTCGTCAAGGAGAACGATCCCTGCACACTCCTCTCTTACAAGGGAAATGTTTTCTCCGTTCAGATTCCTAACTTCGTTGAGCTCGTTGTTACAGAGACAGAGCCGGGCGTAGCTGGAAACACTGCAACAAACACAACAAAGCCTGCTACACTTGAGACAGGTGCAACCGTTAAGGTTCCGCTCTTCATCTCCGAGGGCGAGAAGATTCAGATCGACACAAGAACTGGCGAGTACATGGGAAGAGCTTAAGCTATAAATTTGGCTTAAGGTTAGATATATTTTCTGAAAGGGGTATATCACTATGAACAATACAGAAAAAGCAGCATACATCAAGGGACTTATCGAGGGTCTCGGAATTGATGAAAGCACAAAAGAAGGAAAGGTTCTCCTTAAAATAAGCGAGTTACTTTCCGATATTGCCAACGACTTGGACGACGTAGCCGATGTTCTCGGCGAGGTTGAGGGTCAGGTAGACGAAATTGACGAGGATCTCTCCGATCTCGAGGAGGAATTCTACTTCGCCGTTGATGACGACGATGAGTACGACGATTTCGAAGACGATGACGACGATCTCGAGGAATGGGAAGACGAGGACGAGTACTTTGAGGTTACTTGCCCCGAGTGCGGCGACAAAGTTGAGATTGGCGAGTCCATCTTGGAAGAGGGTTCTCTTGAGTGCCCCAACTGCGGTACAATCATGGAATTCAATCTGGATAACATTCTGGATGAAGACGATGAAGAAGAGACTCAGGACGAGAGCGAAGAGGACAAGTCTGAAGAATAATCCTACGGATTACATTACAGACTGTTTTGTAAAAAATTATCAGCCGTTCGTTTGAACGGCTGATTTTTGTATATTCAAAAGTGCATATTTGTATATTGGAAATTTTAAGTTAAAAAGTCTGCATCGAAATAAAATGTCTCTCCGTCAGGATTTTCGCCACGCTTTAAAATCTCAAAATTCTGGGATATGAGATAAGAAATGGGAATTTCTCTGTCCCACTCAATTAAGCAATCATCATAATCTCTGTTGCACTCGACAACCTTAATCGAAGTTTCGCTTTTTGATATTACGGTTACGGAGTGCTCGAGACTTATAAATCTTATGTGATCTCCGATTTCTATATCATCAATATTGTTTGAAACATAAATCGGTGCTTCTTCTCCCCAGAGGAAGTCGCTTATCATGCTCGCAAAGCCAAGACACTGAATGTTGTCGCCCTCATAGCTGAACATTTTCTTTGTTATGCCATTGTAAGCGTTGCACCAATAGTCGCTGCCGAAGTTTGAACAGGGAACATCGCTTATGTGCATAGCGGCTTGATATTTGCTCTCGTTTTTCACGGTGTCTTCAAAGTCGTGACTGTTCCAGTAGTATCCGCTTGGGAAAAAGCTTCTCAGCAGAGCAATTTTTGACGATATCGAAAGATCTGCGTATTCGGCGGCGAAAATTGTTCCAGCCTTGTCGGAGTTATCGTCGGTCTCTTGGGAGCTTTCTTCGCAGTCGGAAGAAGTTTCGCTCTCGGGTTCGTTTTCTTGCGATGAAGAGGGAGTTGCGGAAATTTCGTCATCGGTGCTTTCTTCGTCGGAGAGAGAATTTTCGCTTTCCGATTCGTTCGCTGCCGACGGCGAAACAGCATGGGCATTGTTTTTGTCGCTGCTGCCTTTGTCCGTATAAGTAATTTTACTTTCGGAACTCAGTGAAATTTCATCGGGCGTTGCCGCCTCGGAATAGGAGCAGCCCACAAGAACGGCGAGAACAGCAAGTGCGGTTACCGCCGTGCAGAAATATCGTGAAACAGATTTGCTTTTTTCCATTTTTATTCTCCGATAATTTAATTTTGATTAGGTTTGCGGATTAATTTTGATTTTTGTAAGTGAAAATCAGGTGAATAAATATGAACAATTATGCAAATATGCAGAAAATTTGCAGTGCATGTGCTTAATATATACAGATAAATGCATATCTGTGGAGCTTTGAATAATTATTGCCGAAAGAAAAGAGGTAGAAATGGCAAAGAAATTTTATGCCGTTAAAAACGGAAGAAAAACAGGAATTTTCCTCACTTGGGCAGAGTGCAAGGCGCAGACGGACGGTTTTCCGTCGGCGGCTTATAAATCTTTTCCCTCAAAGGAGGAGGCAGAGGCTTATTTGGCTGTCGGCAAAGACGAGAACACGGGCGTTTTGCCTGTTTCTAACGGAGAAATTCCCGATTCAAGCGAGAGAGCCGTCGCTTATGTGGACGGAAGTTACAAAAAAGCAACAAAAGAATTTTCTTGCGGTGCGGTGCTTTTTTGGCAGGGAAAATCATATAAATTCTCAAAGAAATTCGATGACCCGACAATGGCAGATATGAGAAATGTTGCGGGGGAGATAATGGGTAGCGTTTCCGTTATAAATTACTGCCTTAGAAACGAGATTCCCGAGATTGTTATTTTTCACGACTACGAGGGCGTTGCAAAATGGGCAAACGGCGAGTGGAAAGCTAATTTGGACGCAACGAAGGCATACAAGGAATTTTGCGCCGATGCGAGAGAAAAAATGAAGATAAGCTTTGTGAAAGTCAAGGGCCATTCGGGCGACAGATTTAACGATATGGCTGACGCTCTCGCAAAAAAAGCACTCGGAATTGTGTGATGTAAAGAAACGATAAAATATTCATTTCACATTTTTAACAAAAAGCTATTTATTAAATGAGAAAAATGTGTTAAAATCATCGTAACGCCACCGTATTAACAGACAGGAGGAATGATGATGGCAGAATATTCCATCGCATTGTCAAAAATTATAGAGAAGCTTGATCTTGACGCTGTTTACCTTCCGAAAAGTGCGGAAGATATAGCGGTCAGCACAGCAGAAGTTAACAGACCCGGAGTTGAGTTTTCGGGATTTACATCATTTTTCGACAATAAAAGAATTTCAATAGTCGGAATGGGAGAGATGGCTCTTCTTTTAAGCTATGACGAGGAGAAGAGAAACTCGATAATCAAGCGTTACATGGAGCTTGAGCCGAAAGCCGTTGTTTTCACAAGAGGACTTGATATTTCCGATTATTTCTTGGAGTGCGCCGAGGCTAATAACGTGCCCATGCTGAGAAGTGAGCAGACAACTTCGGATGTTTTTGCAACGCTTGTTCAGTTCCTTTCCGATGAGCTTGCGCCGAGAGTTACACGCCACGGAGTTTTGGTTGAGGTTTACGGCGAGGGCGTTCTGATTGTCGGCGACAGTGGAGTTGGTAAATCCGAGACCGCTATCGAGCTTATCAAGCGAGGTCACAGACTTGTTGCCGATGACGCCGTTGAGATAAGACGCTTCAACAATAATGTTCTTATGGGTCAGTCTCCCGAGAACATCCGCCACTTTATTGAGCTTCGAGGCATTGGAATAATTAATGCGAGAAGACTTTTCGGTATGGGCGCAATTAAGCTCAAAAAGGATATCGATATAATCGTAAGTCTTGAGAACTGGGATCCCGATAAGGTCTATGACAGAATGGGCGTTGACAGCGAGTACACGGAAATTCTCGGCGTTGAAATTCCCGTTATTACCGTTCCGATAAAGCCGGGCAGAAACACGGCTGTTATCATCGAGGTTGCGGCAATGAATCACAGACAGAAGAAAATGGGCTACAATGCCGCTACGGAGCTTCTTTCCAATCTCGGCGTTGATGTTTCCGACATGCCTGTTCAGAAAAAGAAAAAGGATCTCGGCAACCTCTGATGTATAAATATATTTTAATGGACAACGACGGCACGCTTATGGATTTTCAGCGTGCGCAGGCAAAGGCAATAGAGCTTGCGTGGAACGAGTGCAAATCAATCGGTGATGTGCCATACAGTGAGCGCCTCGGAGAGATTTACGACCGTGTGAACGATTCTTGGTGGAAAAAGCTTGAGAGAGCCGAGTGCACAAAAAATGAGCTCATGGTTGGAAGATTCAGAGATTTCCTTAAAGAAGCGGGCGTGAACGGTGACGAAAACGAGATGGCAAAGCTTTACGAAGTAAATTTGTCGAGACAGAAGTTTTTGCTGCCCGGTGCTGTTGAAAAGATGAAAGAACTAAGCGGAAAATACCGTGTTTTCATTGTAACAAACGGAATTGCTTTTGTTCAGCACGGCAGACTTGACGACTGCGAGTTCACGCCGTACTTTGAGAAAATGTATGTTTCCGAGGAGACGGGTTTTGCAAAGCCAGATAAGAGATATTTTGACTATGTTCTTGCCGATATAGGCGACAGCGATTTAACATCGTATCTTGTCGTCGGCGATTCGCTTTCTTCCGATATTAAGGGAGCGATGAACGCGGGGATTGACGCCGTTTGGGTAAATCCTGACGAAGAGCCGCTTCCTTGTGGCATGAAGGTTAAGTGTCAAATAAAAAGTATTTCGGATCTTGAACTTTAGCTTAAAAAATTATTCAAAATTAATTTATACTTTTGACTTTATTTTAGGCAAAGAGTATACTATTATTAGATTAAGAATCATGAAAGGTGGTTTATATAATGGGATTCATCAAAAATGCAATCAGCGTAGCAGTTGCAGGCGTTGCGGCTGCAGGTGCGGTTAAAATCGCAAAGAGATATCAGGAGAACAGAACACTCGATCAGGTTGCCGCAGGTGCCGGAGGAAATCCTTCAAAGAAGGAGACAAGCGAGATCATCGGCGACATCGCAAGAGCTACAACAGAGGTTGTAGAAGAGGCCGGCGTAGTTGTTCTCGACACGGTTTATAATGTTTCCGACAAGGTTAAGGAGCAGATTGCCGCAAAGAAGGCAGAGTATGCCGAGCAGCATGAAAACGACGAGACCGATGAGGATATCCTCGAGGAAGAGGGCGTAATCAAGTCCGACGACGGCGAAATCGAGGTTGAAATCACTGTTGAGCCTGAGGCAGAAGAGGCTGAAGCTGAGGAAGAAAAAGAGCCTGAGGCAGCCGAAACAGCCGAGGAGCCCGAAGAGGCTGAAGAAGCCGCTCCCGAGGCAGAAGCAGAGAAAACAGCTGATGACGAAGAGGAAGTAGAGATTAAAATCGATACCGAGGAATAATTCCCCTTGCTTTTGAGGCTGTAAAGTTTTAAGAGTGTTTGCGCAGAGCTTCTTTAGCTCTGCGCTTTTTTGTGTAAGCTTTTGCCGAAATATCCACAATTATCCATATTGATAACCATAAATCAGACTGATAGAATTAAGTTATAAAATCAAATTAAGGTGTGTGATTAAATGAAGAATACGAAAGAAGCAAAGCTTTCAACCTTTGATATTCATGTGATTGAGGGAGCAAATCAGGCGGGAATCTCGCTTGACGATGCGATTGAGAGAGTAAAGAAAATGGGGTATACCGCATTTGATGTGGGATACGGACAAAAATGGGTGCCTGTTCCCACCGATGAAATGGCAGAAAAAATTCATGGGCATGGAATGAAAATCGCAAATTTCTATGTGAATGCGGATTTTGCGCATGAGTTTGACAGGGCTTGGTTTGAGGAGTGCATAGATTACATATCAAAATCGGACACGAATCTTCTCCAGCTTACGCCGGGACTTTTCGTCAAGGACGACGACAAAGAGGAAGAACTTGCAAAAATGCTTGAAGCCGAGGCGGAAGTTACCGAGATGGGCAGAAAAAAAGGCGTGGTCGTGACGATTGAAGATTTTGATCACATCGATTCCCCTATAAATACAATCGAAGGAGTCAAGTACTTTTTCGATAAGATACCGTCGCTCGGCTTTACTTTTGATGCGGGAAACTTTTTCCTTATGGAAGAAAACTGCGTTGACGCGCTGAAACTTTTTATCGACAAAGTGTATCACGTGCATATGAAGGACAGGGCACTCGTGCCGTTTGATGAGAATGAGCTCGACAAAGAAACTTACACGGGCAAGAAAATGTATGCCTCGCCCGTGGGATTCGGTGCGGTGGATATGAAGGGCATTATCAAAATTTTGAAGTCGCACGGATATGACGGATTTTTGACGGTGGAACACTTTGCGGCTAAAAATCAGCTTGATTATCTTGAAAAATCCGCTAAATTTATTAAAAATATATGGGCTGAAGATTAAAAGTTTTAGTGATTAAACAGAAATTAGGACAAGCGTCTTTTTATATTCTCCTCTAAGGTGTATACTTTTATCAATAGATAAAATTTATAGATTAACGGAGGAAGAAAGAATGAAAAAAGATCACATCGTTTTAAGGTATTTAATTTTTATTGTCGGTCTGTTTATAGCTTCGCTCGGCGTTGCATTTTCGACAAAAGCCGGTTTGGGAACATCGCCCGTCGCTTCCGTGCCGTACTCGGTTTCTTTAATCAGCGGCGCACTGTCTTTTGGCGGTTGGCTCAATCTTTACAGCGTCATTCAAATTGCCATTCAGGTACTTTTGCTCAGAAGCAAGTGCAATCCGATTGAAATTGTCATTCAGACAATTCTTGCATTCGCTTACGGCTACATGAATAATTTCTCGGCAAAGCTTATAAGCGGATTAACCGTTAGCGGTTATCCCATGCAGCTTGCTTTCATGCTTTTAAGCTGCCTTATTCTCGGTTTCGGAATTTGGGTTCAATTCAAGGGCGGCGTTGCAATGCTCCCCGGTGAGGCAATGAACCGTGCAATAGCAACAGTTTCTGGCAAGAAATATGAGGATATCAAAATCGTTTTCGATGTTCTTTACATTGTCATTTCGGCAGTTCTCGGATTTGCGTTTCTCGGCGGCCTCAAGGGCGTCAGAGAGGGCAGCATCATTGCGGCTTTGCTTATCGGCAATATCATTAAGATTTTCGGCAAGATTTTCGGAGATAAGTTCGACAGACTTTTCAATCTCGGAAATATCAACGATGCTGAAAGCGCCGAAGCAGAGGCTTTTGCGGAATAATTTATCGAACGGCGCCAATAGGTGCCGTTTTTCTTTTGACTGTCTCAAAATCGGTATTTACAAACAAATGTCGCTGTGTTAAAATTTTATTAACATCTATGATAAGTTCGGCGGAGGTTCACAATGGCTTTTGAAAATGTAACAAAGGAATTTAAAATAGGTAAATTTACCGTACCGTCAAGAATAATTTTGCCGCCTATGGCAACGGGAAAATCACCCGACGGTTCGGTTACGGACAAACTTTTAGAATACTATCGCAAATTAGCCGAAAATCCGTACATCGGAATTATCATGACGGAGCACTCCTACGTGAATATTCAGGGAAAAGCTCACGATAATCAGCTCTCGGCAGACGGAACGGCGAACCCCGAAAGCTTCAAAAAGCTCACGGGAATTATCCACGGCGCAAAAAAAGGCACGCTTGCAATTCAGCAGATAAGCCATGCGGGCAACAAGGCGAGCGAAAAATGGACTCATTCGGAAGTCCTCGGCGCAAGCGACGGCGAGAATAAAGGCGAAAAGGTGAGAGCCATGACCTTAGCCGAGATAGAAAAGCTTGAAGAAGACTTTGTGGCGGCGGCAAAAAGAGCCGAGGAATACGGCTTTGACGGAATCGAGCTTCACGCCGCACACGGCTATTTGTTAAGTCAGTTCTATTCTCCCGTAACAAACCACCGCACGGATAATTACGGCGGAGGCGTCGAGAACCGAGTGAGAGTTATTACCGAGATAATCGAGAAGACAAAGAAGGCTGTTTCACCCGATTTTCTTGTTGGACTTCGTTTCGGCGCTTGTGACAGAAGAGCGGACGGCACGGGTGCGACCGCCAAGGACGCTGTGGAAGCCGCGAAGCTTTTTGAAAAGGTCGGAGCGGATTTCATCGATATATCGGCGGGCGTTGACGGAGTGATAACTCCGAAAGATCCCAAGGACAGATTCCCGGGCTTTTTCAAGGAAGAAACCAAAATAATCAAAGATGTGGTGAATGTTCCTGTTTTCACTTGCGGCGGCGTCAAGAAAATTGCGGAGGCAGATAAGCTTCTCGAGGAGGGCTGTGCCGATATGATAGGAATCGGAAGAGCCTTGCTCGCAAAAGCCGATCTTTCTGAGTGATTTACAGAATTTCAGGGGGTAATATCATGAAAAGAATAAGACAAAGAATAACGCTTATACTGCTTACGGTTTTTATTGCGGTACTTCTGTCGGGATGCGTCAAATTTGACACAAGCATAACCATTAAAAGCAACGGAAGAATCGACCTCGATGTCATATATGCAGTAGACACTGACATGAAGTCATATTTACAACAAGTCACCGATTCGATAGACGAGATAGTTTCGGAGAAATCTAATCTTGCGGCTATCGGAATAGACTGCGAGGATTACAATGAGGGTGACTATTCGGGAATAAGACTTACGGGAAAAAATATCAAGCTTTCAGAGGATTTTGAGAGTGAATTCAGCGATTATATCACTTATGAGAGAGACGGAAAAAAAGTTTCGGTAACGGCTTTCCGCTCGGCTCTCGGTTCGTTTGAAACAGATGACGACACATATAGTGCAATTGCAAGTGCGGGCGGTTCGGCAAATGTACGCGTGACATTCCCTAAGGGAACGGAGATTGTTAACAGCAATGCAACAAGCGTTTCTAACGACGGACTCACCCTCACATGGGATTTGCTCAGCTTAAACCCAAGTGAAGGCTTGAGAGTAGATTTCGAGATGCCGACTACTGCTACGGTTACATTTATGTCGGCACTTATCGGCGGAATTGTCGGTGCGATTGCTATAATTGTTATCATTACCGTACTGCTTGTAAAATACAACAAAAAGCAGAAAGCGGCGGCTCTTGCGGGAGCTTATGCGGTGGCAAGTCCTGTAAACACAGAAATTCCGACGCCTCAGAGTGTTCCGCAGCCCACGGAAGAAACCGTGACGGAACAAACTCCGAACGAGAGTGAAAACTCAGAGAATAAAAACTAAATCTGCTTAAAGACAGCTCCTTCGGGGGCTGTTTTTTGTTGTGATGCTTTTCGGTTTGTGCTAAAATAAAATTAAATCCGAAAGGGTTTTCTAAGCGGAAAGCGGTGAAAATTATGTCAGATATGTCGTGTAAAAAAACAGGGAAGAAGAGGAAAATTTCCGCCGTTTCGGCGTTTCACTTTTATCGGCTGATTTATCGGTCGGTGCTGTTTGTGCTCGCTCTCGTGGTGTACATACTTTTGAGAATCGAGAAAAGCACGGTTTCGCTCATGGATTTTATCAAAACTCCCGTGCTCTTTATCGTCTGGGTCAGCTTTATGGTCGAGATGATACTTCGTTTTATTCCCGCCAAGCTTGAAAGTCCCGGCAGTCAAAAGCAGTTTGCAAGGAATTATCACAGCACGGGTTCGATAGATGTCAAGCTTCACGATAACAACGCCGTGATGATAGTTGCGCTTGTTTGGATAATATTCAACGCTCTTATAGGCGGCGCCTACATGCTCGGACTTATCGATGAGAGCATACTTCTTCTGATTGCACTCGCCTATTCCGTGTGCGACATGGTGTGCATACTGTTTTTCTGTCCGTTTCAGACGTGGTTTTTGAAAAACCGATGCTGTTCGTCGTGCCGCATTTACAACTGGGACTACGCCATGATGTTCACGCCGCTGTTTTTTATTCCGAACGTTTACACTTGGACGCTTTTGGGCTTCGGCGTTCTTCTTGTGATACGCTGGGAAATCGCCGTTTGGCTTTATCCCGAGAGATTTTCGGAGAACACAAACGATTTTATCTCGTGCAAAAACTGCACGGAAAAGCTCTGCTCGCACAAAACCCAGCTTATTTCTTTCAGAAAAAGCCTTGTCGTCTATGCCGAAAAGCAGATGAAACGCATTCTTGAAAAAACAGACGAGGAAATGGGGAAAATCATCAAAAAATGAGGAAATTGAAATAAAATCAAAATTTTGTTGCAAGGGAATGTATACTATTCAATTTATACAGTCAAATTATGCACTGGTTTTGTTTTATTTTTGTTTAATTATACAAAACTTTAAAATGCGGCTTGCAAATTTTAATTGTGCGCTTGCATTTTTGCGCTTTGATGCTATAATAAATGTGCAAATGAATCCTACTTCACTCGGTAGGTTTCATTTATTATTTAAGCGAAACGAGAGACTATATGCGTTTCGGAAAGGTTACTAAAAAGAGGTAAGTAAAATGAAGAAGATTATATCTGTTCTTTTGGCACTCAGCATGGCTGCAACTGTTTTGACAGCATGCTCAAGCTCATCAAGCTCTTCAAGTGAGGCATCAAGCGAATCAAGCGCAGCATCCAGCGAAGCAAGCACAGCTTCAAGTGACGCTTCAAGCGAGGCAGAGTCCTCCGCTACCGCAACAGGCGATTTCACAACTGTTACAGACGGCGTTCTCACACTCGGCACAAACGTTTCTTTCCCTCCGTACGAGTATTATGACGGCGACACACCGACAGGAATCGACATCGAGATTGCAACTGCTGTTGCAGAAAAGCTCGGCCTTAAGCTCGAGGTTGTTGATATGGACTTCGGTTCAATCATCACTTCCGTTCAGCAGGGCAAAATTGACTGCTCTTTTGCCGGTATGACAGTTACAGAGGAGAGAAAGCAGAACGTTAATTTCACTCAGTCCTATTCAACAGGCGTTCAGGCAATTATCGTTCCTGAGGGTTCCGACATCAAGACTGCTGACGATCTCAAGAATGCAGATCTCATCGGCGTTCAGGAGTCCACAACAGGTCACATCTACTGCTCCGACGATTTCGGCGAGGATCATGTAGTTGCTTACACAAACGGCGCAACAGCTGTTCAGGCTCTTGTTTCAGGCAAGGTTGACTGCGTTGTTATCGACGAGCAGCCCGCTAAGAACTATGTTGAGGCTAACGAGGGACTTAAGATTCTTGACACAGCTTATGTCACAGAGGATTATGCAGCTTGCGTATCCAAGGATAACGAGGCTCTTCTTTCCGCTATGGACGAGGCTATCACAGAGCTCAAGGAGGACGGCACAATCCAGTCCATTCTTGACAAGTACATCAAGTAATTTAGACTGAAAGTCAGAAAAAAGGGAGCAGTCGGATTGATTCGGCTGCTTCCTTGTGTTATATTATTCTGTAGCAAATTTTCAAGTAAAAATTCATCCAAAGAAAGGAGAAAGCAATGGAATCACTGAAAAAAGGACTTTATCAGACCTTTGTCTATCAGGATAACTACCAGTATTTTTTGCGCGGACTGAGAGTTACGCTTATAGTTGCGTTCTTCGCGCTCATAATCGGACTTATCCTCGGTGCGCTAGTCTCGATAGTCCGTTCTGCTCACGATCAGCAGGGTGAGCACAAAAATAAGATTCTCGGCTTCTTCAACGCTGTTTCTCAGATTTATTTAACCGTCATCAGAGGAACTCCCTCCATGGTTCAGCTTCTTATCATGTGGTTTGTTATCTGGGCAAGCGCCAGAAGCTCCGACACCAACATGACGATTTGCGCTATTCTTTCCTTTGGAATAAACTCGGGCGCATACATCGCTGAGATTTTCCGTTCGGGAATTATGAGCGTCGATAAGGGCCAGATGGAGGCGGGCAGATCCTTGGGACTTACTTACGCTTCCACCATGAAATCCATTATCATTCCTCAGGCATTCAAGACGAGCATTCCCGCCCTCGGCAACGAGATGATTACGCTTGTCAAGGAGACAAGTATCGTCACGGTTATCGGTCTTAAAGACCTCACAAAGGGCGCAATGATCATTCAGGCAAATACCTTCCAGGCATTTGTGCCGTACTTTGCTATTGCCGCAATTTACCTTGCAATCGTTTTGGTTCTTTCATGGATTATGAGCATAATCGAGAGGAGGCTGAGAAAGAGTGATATACGTTAAGAATTTGACCAAATGCTTTGGCGATAACGTAGTTCTCGATAAGGTTTCGGAGCACATCGCTCCCGGCGAAAAGGTTGTTATAATCGGCCCGTCGGGTTCCGGTAAATCTACCTTTTTGCGCTGTCTCAATCTTCTCGAAACTCCCACATCGGGAGAGATCACCTTTGAGGGAAAAGTGATTAACGCAAAGGGCGTGAACATCAATAAGGTGAGAGAGCACATGGGAATGGTTTTCCAGCACTTTAACCTTTTCAACAACAAGACCGTTCTCAAAAATATAACTCTTGCTCCCGTCAAGCACGGACTTATGAGCAAGGAGGAGGCGGAAGCCGAGGCGATGCGCCTTTTGAAGCGTGTCGGACTTGCCGATAAGGCTAACGTTTATCCCGGTCAGCTTTCGGGCGGTCAAAAGCAGAGAGTTGCCATTGTGCGTGCGCTTGCGATGAAACCGAAGGTCATGCTTTTTGATGAGCCGACAAGTGCGCTTGACCCCGAGATGGTCGGCGAGGTTCTTGAGGTTATGAAAGAGCTTGCCGAGGACGGAATGACAATGGTGGTCGTAACTCACGAGATGGGTTTTGCCCGTGAGGTAGCCGACAGAGTTCTTTTCATGGACGGCGGCGGAGTTGTGGAACAGGGCACACCCGAGAAAATCTTCACGAACCCCGAAAGCCCAAGACTTAAGGACTTTTTGTCGAAGATACTTTAAAACAGATAAATTTAAACCGCTCCGACTGAATTTTGCGGTTCAGTCGGAGCGGTTTTGTTTGTGATTTTTGTAGTGATTTATATTTATCTTACCTGATAAAGAAGAACATTTTCTGCACCCGTGCTTGTGTTTTTGAAAAATACATAAACATATGACCAGCCGTTGTTAAGTAAGGTAACATTACTTTTTGAAAAGCTTGATTTATAAGGAGAGTAATAATTGAATACAGGGTCTTTGCTGTATCGGTATGAGTAGGTTATAACATCGGTGATTATCCAACCGCTGTTTGCCTGAATCTTCAGCTTTTGATTTTTTATATTTCTGAAAGAGTATATCTGATTTGTGCTGTTGTATTTTTTTGCGTACTCGGTTGAGCCGACTTTAAAGCTTTTACACGGATTTACATACTTCTTGACGGTGTATTTAAAAGTTTGTGTTTTTCCGTTAAGCTTGTAGGTTATTTTTGCCGTGCCTGTAAAAGATTGCGAATTAATTGTAAAGGAATTACCAAATTTTCTGAGCCATACACCACTGCGGTTGCTTTTTAGATTTGTTATTTTACAATTATCTGAATATTCACCATCAGGATAAACAATTGTTTTGGTATAACTGTCTGTGGACTTGTATACTACAGCGTTTTTGGTTTTTCTTGCATCGAAATAATAACCGAAAGTTTTTCCTGTCCCTTCATACATTTCCGCACTCGCCGAAACCGGCAGACAGAACAGCACACCGAGCAAAAGAACAAAACTTAAGCAAAGACTGACGGATTTTTTTAACATAGCAATCACCCTCCTGAGGTAATATAAATATTGTACATTCAGTATAGCACCGCTTAATTTGATTTGCAAGCTTTTGAGTGGCTAAATTGGTACAGCTAAGCGTGAGTAAGAAAAAAGCGAGCCTTTCGGTTCGCTTTTCCTTGCTGTGAAACGTTTTGTGCTGTGTA